>CANMWJ010000003.1 GCA_947501565.1 uncultured Marinobacterium sp. | reverse complement strand
AGCGGTAGTTCAGTTGGTTAGAATACCTGCCTGTCACGCAGGGGGTCGCGGGTTCGAGTCCCGTCCGTTCCGCCACTACTGAGAGATGAAAGGTTAGAATACCTGCCTGTCAGCTCTCACCGGTTAACGGGTCACGGTTTAAGCCGTCCGTTCCGCCACTTACGCAGCAATCATCGCTTGCACGAGTGGACTCTACTCTCTAAAATGCCTGAGAGTTAAGTTTCGGCACCACTGGGGGCGTATAGCTCAGTTGGGAGAGCGTCTGCCTTACAAGCAGAATGTCGGCAGTTCGAGCCTGTCTACGCCCACCACCCCTCTTATTTGTCTGTTTATCCTTTTTCGATTCCTCTTTTAGTTTTACTCCTTGCGTCATTAAAAGCGTTTGAGTTGTGGTTTATCTTCAATCACAGTAGGCTCTCTGCCCAGCATCTGATCTCTTTCTGTTAGGCCTTATTTCTACTGGCATATAGTCATGAAAAACTTAGATAGTCGCGTTCTGGTGAATCTCTGTCCCGATCCTGTTATCGGAGTGGATGCGAGCGGTATCATTAACCTGTTTAATGGTGCTGCGGAACGGTTGTTGAAGTATCAGGCTGAAGATGTTGTCGGTAAGCTCCATATCTGTGAAATTTACACCAGTCTGGATCATGCTCGCGAAATAAAGCGCTTGATTGAGAGTGAGGACTTCGGCGCACCAGGATTTATCGAAGGCTTTGAAACGGCGCTTGTGGCTTCAGACGGTGTCGAGTTGCCTATTCGATTGTCGGCATCTCTTTTCACTGATGATGAGGGTAACGCATACAGCGTTGGTTTCTTTCATGACCTTACGGAACGTAAACGTCTGGAAGCGGAGCTGAAAAAGCAGTCGATAACGGATGAGTTGACTGGGCTGTTCAACCAGCGCCACTTCTATTCAGTACTGGCGGTAGAGATCGATCGAGCAGAACGCTACCAACAACCCCTCGGGTTGCTCTGCGTGGACCTGGATAACCTGAAACAGGTAAATGATCAGCTTGGACATCTGGAGGGTGATCGGATTATCCGCGATGTCAGTGGGGCGTTAAACGATTGCTGTCGCAGCGTGGACCTGTGTTTCCGCTACGGAGGTGATGAGTTTATGGTGCTCCTGCCACAAACTGATGCGGTTGAAGCTGCGAAAGTGGCTGAGCGGGTGCGCAAGCGATTCAACGAGATCTGCCGTTATAGCGTAAATCTGGGGAATAACGTGGTGATCAACGCGTCACTGAGCCTTGGGGTTACCGACACGCTGGGCAGTGAAGATGTTGATCACTTTATCCAGCGTGCGGATCTGGCCATGTATGAGGCGAAGAACTCCAAAGGAAACCGGACGATGATGATTAAACGCCAGGTAGCAGACCAGGTCGCTATCGAGGACTAGCTATTAGTTTAGCGGTGGGCGCCCGATTGTTTACATCTCGATCGGGTCGTCGTAAATCTCGTCATCATCGTAGTCTTCGGTCAGCAGCTCAAGCAGCTCTTCAGTATACTCTTCCATCGTTCTCTACTCTTTTTGAGTTATTTTCTATGTCATTTTGTGGGCCAGAACATTAAGCGTCGCAAGTGACGCTGATGTGACATCTACATGACGAAAAAATTACATCGGTTATGACCCATTCTGCGCAGTCATCTTTAACATCGCTTCCAATATCACTGGATAGGCTGGATCTGCCAGTCGCTGAGAGGATGAACGTAGCGCTTTATATGCTGCGTCTGGATCAGATCCATCCACAGGTAAGTGGCAATAAGTGGTACAAACTGCGTTATAACCTGAGCTGTGCGAAAGCGCAGGGGTATAAAAGGGTGCTCAGTTTTGGTGGTGCCTACTCCAATCATCTGCATGCGCTGGCGTGGGCCGGAAGGGAGGCAGGTATCGAAACCGTTGGCATTGTCCGCGGTGAACCTGAGTATGCCTCAAATCCGACCCTGACCGATGCCCGGCAGTGGGGGATGCAACTGCAGTTTGTCAGCCGGAAGAAGTACCGATGTAGGGCCGATGAGGACTATCTGAAACAACTCCTGATAAAATACCCTGATGCTTACATCGTGCCTGAAGGGGGCAGTAACGCGCTGGCGGTAAAGGGATTTGAAGATATCTTTGAGTTGCCCTGCTGGCAGAATGTGCCTGCGCCAGACCTACTGGTATCCGCCTGTGGTACCGGGGGGACCCTGGCAGGGCTTATCGCAGCGAAACCTGCCTCGCTTGAGGTACTGGGAATCCCGGTGCTTAAAGGGGCGGAGTTTCTCTACCGGGACATTGCAGCGTTGCTGGACAGTGCGCATGTGGACCCAGTAGAGGGTTGGTCGCTGGATCTAGATGGGCACGAGGGTGGATACGCTAAAATCACGCCTGCACTACATGATTTCATAGCGTATTTCGAAAAGATAACAAAGATTGAGCTGGATCCGGTTTACACCGGTAAGATGATGTTCCGCTTACATAAATTGATCGAGTTGGGTAAATTTGCCCCCGGCAGATCGATTGTGGCGGTTCATACCGGTGGCCTGCAGGGGCGACGGGGTTTTCTATAGCGGCAGCAACGCCATAGCAACAGGACTATGTTGGAGATCAGATGGATTACTTTCGAAATATCGGCCTGATAGGTCGACTGGGCAGCAAACAGGTGATCGACACCATGAAACACCTGATACGTTTTCTGGGAGAGCGTGGCATTACCTGCGTGCTTGACCAGAGAATCGCTGAGGTGATGCCCGGTCACGGTCAGCAGGTCTCCAAGCAGAAGATGATGGGCGAGATCTGTGATCTGGTCATCGTTGTCGGCGGTGACGGCAGTTTGCTGGGCGCGGCGCGTTCCCTGGCGATGTCTCACGTACCTGTACTGGGTGTAAACCGAGGTAATCTGGGTTTCCTGACCGACATTGCTCCTGCGCAGATCGAAGAGAAAGTCAGCGAAGTTCTGGAAGGAAAATACACCGTTGAGAGTCGCTTCCTGATCGACGTGACCGTGCGCCGTGAGGGTGTACCTGTTGGCGAAGCGACCGCCCTGAACGACTGTGTGCTGCACCCGGGTAAAGCAGCCCGTATGATCCAGTTCGAACTCTATATTGAAGGCCAGTTTGTTTATACCCAGCGCTCCGATGGCCTGATTGTCTCCACGCCAACCGGTTCCACCGCGTATGCACTTTCCGGTGGTGGCCCGATCATGCATCCGAAACTCGATGCTCTGGTGCTGGTGCCGATGTTCCCGCACACCCTCTCCAGCCGTCCGATCGTGGTTGATGGCAACAGCGAACTGAAGATGGTGATCAGCGATGTGAACGAAACCTACCCGACCATCTCCTGTGATGGCCAGAACCATATCAACTGTGCGCCGGGTGATACCATCACCATCTACAAGAAGCCGCACAAACTGAAACTGATCCACCCGTTGAACTACGATTTCTACAGCACCTGCCGCGAGAAGCTGGGCTGGGGGACCAAGCTGGGGGATTGATGTGACGGAACAGTGGAAAGGTTACGACCTTATTGGTGACATACACGGATGTGCCCAGACGTTGGAACGGTTGCTGGACAAGCTTGGTTACAGCAAACGTAATGGCATCTACAGCCATCCAGACCGTCAGGTTATCTTCTTAGGCGATATCGTCGATCGGGGCCCGCGTATCCGTGAAGCGTTGCATATCGTGCATGATATGGTGGACGCCGGGTACGCACAGATCGTTATGGGTAATCACGAATACAACTTTCTCTGCTACTGCACGCCAGGGCGGGAAGGTTCCGGCATGCCCTACCTGCGTGAACACACCGCACGTCACCTGCGTATTCTGAAAGAAACGCTGGATCAGTTTGCAAACTATCCTGAGGAGCGCCAGGAGTTTCTCGATTGGATGGCGAAGATGCCGCTGTTTCTGGAATTTGACCAGTTCCGTGTGGTACACGCCTGTTGGCATCAGGATCTGATCAACAAGTTTGAGGCCCAGTACCCCGATCACCGTATCACCGAAGATTTCCTGCACCGTTCTGCACAGCAGGGCACCATGGAGTGGACGTTGATGGACCGCCTGCTACGTGGCACACACCTGCGTCTGCCGAATGGCGAGGTGATGATCAGTAAGGATGGTTTTAAGCGCAGCTTTTTCAGAACCAAATTCTGGGCCGAGAGTCCCTACTACTATGCCGATGTGGTGTTTCAGCCTGATCCGTTGCCAACACACGTGGCCCGTCAGGTGATCACCGAAGAGGACCATGAAGATCTGGTCCATTACGGGCGTGAAGAGAAGTTGCTCTTTATCGGTCACTACTGGCGTGACGGAAAACCTGAACCGATCACCGACAATATCGCGTGTCTGGACTACAGTGCAGTTAAGTTCGGCAAGCTGGTGGCATACCGCTATGATGGCGAGCCGGTGGTGCGTAAAGACAAGTTCGTCTGGGTCGACGTACGTAAGGAAATATTCGAGGACGTATAGGTTATTGAATGATTAAGGTGCTGGATGTCCCGCTGAATGAAGATCTCTCGGAGTTTGCCGAGTTCCTCTGGCAGCACGAGATACCACACCGGATTCTGGAGCAGGGCGGTCAGCAACAGTTGTGGGTGGCACGCACCGTGGATCCGCAGCAGATCGCGACGCTGTTTCAGATGTGGCAGCAAGGTAGCAGCCTGGACGACGTTCAGGTGGTACACCAGACTCGCGGCAACCGTATCGCACTCTCCTGGAGTCAGGTGTGGTTAACCATCAGCCTGATCATCGCCAGTCTGGGTTTCTCCTTCCTGATCGGCATGGGGCAGAACTTTGAGTATCTGCGCCTGTTTACCATTACCAATGTGGTTGAGCAGCAGGGACAACTGTTTACCACCGAACTGAGCGAAACTTTTCGTACCGGTGAGCTCTGGCGACTCATTACCCCTATTTTTCTGCATTTCAGCTTGATGCACGTGCTCTTTAACCTGCTTTGGGTGTGGGTTGTGGGTAGTAAGGTGGAATACCTTCAGGGGCGGGTTGCACTGCTGGGCCTCGTCCTGTTTTCGGGCATTATCTCCAACCTGGCGCAATACCTGATCAGTGGGCCTATGTTCGGCGGCATGTCTGGTGTTGTGTTTGCGCTGCTTGCCTATGCCTGGTTCTGGGACAAGCGCAATCCCCGGCATGCAATTGGGCTGCCGCCGGCACTGATGGGTTTTATGTTGGTCTATCTGGTACTGGGGTATACCGGGGTGCTGGAAAGCTTCGGTTTCGGGGCCATCGCCAATACTGCCCACCTTGTGGGTTTACTCAGTGGCTTGCTCTTTGTACCTTTGGGGGAGCTGGTTGCCCGCAAGGCCAACTGATTCTCCTATCTGGCCCAGGATCTCTCCATGGACAAGGCTTTTAACGCGCTCCGCCCCCATCAGAACCTCTACGACGAGCAGCTCGCCTCCCTGCCACAGAAAGTGCAGGGACGTTTTGTAAACACCTCGGCCGGTGAGGTCTGGTTATCCGAGATCGGTGCAATCGACAAGCCGCCCCTGTTGGCCCTGCATGGCCTGCACACTCCCACCCCTTTTAATCTGGAGATGATCTGGCAGCTGACCGAACACTTCCGGGTGATCTGTCCCGATCTTCCTGGGCATGCGGGGCGTAGTCGTGCGATTGCACCTTTGCCGCAGGATCATCTTTGGGGACGTTGGGTATTGGAGTTGATGGATCAACTGAATATCCGTTGCTGCCCGATGGTGGGGATCTCCTTTGGTGGGGCTGTGGTATTGGATACCGCGGCGCTGGCGCCGGAACGGGTAGGCGCGGCCTCGCTGATTGTGCCGGGTGGACTGCAACACTCTGTGATGCGACCACTGAAGAACATGCTGCTGCCCTGGCTGAAATTTAAGATCGGTGTGGGGGATGATCCCTTTTCCAGTCTGATGAAACCGCTGATGGCGGAATCATGGCCTACACTGGAGGCCTACTACGCGGCGGTCTTCAGCCAGCAGAACCCGGGCATGTTGGTGCCACCGGGGCCTGTTGAGCAGTCAGAGTTAGCGCGCTGGACACAACCGGTACAGCTGGTGGTGGCCGAACATGATGCCTATTTCGCGCCGAATAAATTGAAGCAGCAGGCGCGACGTGTGATCCCTAATCTGCAGGATCTGATCGAACTTGACGATTTTCATATTCCGACGGCGGCCAATCGGGCGATAATTCAGGAAAAAGCGGTACGGTTTCTGACGCAAAACTGAGTACAGCGTCAGGATTAAGCAGTTGGCCGGATATGTTAAACTGCTGCCATTCGTAACTGGAGTATCCAACAATGACCTACGAAGAACTGATTAATGCCATGACGCCTGACATGCACTCCTCCCTGAAGCAGGCGGTGGAGCTGGGCAAATGGCCGGACGGTAAACGTCTGACTGAAGAGCAGCGTGATATCTGCATGCGCGCAGTGATCGCCTACGACATGGAAAACCTGAAGCCTGAAGAGCGTGTCGGTTTTATCGATCGTACGAAGAAAGACGGTTCCCAGCACGGCAAAGACCCGCTGGCACCTCAAACGCTGAAAATCCTCTCTAACGCGGACTGATTTCCCTCCTATGCAAGAGCTGGCACGTGGCATCCTGCAAAAGATGCGTACCGAACTGGCTGACGATGTGCAGTACCGCTTGCCTCTGGGCGAGACAGAGATTCCTCTGAACGAACTGATTGGGCAGCCGATCCAGCTGAACTGGCTCGGCGCAATCAACTGCATCCATTGTGGCCGTAAAACCAAGAAAAGCTTCAGTCAGGGTTACTGTTACCCCTGTTTCACTAAACTTCCTCAGTGCGACCGCTGTATCGTCAGCCCGGAAAAGTGCCATTTTTACGAAGGTACCTGCCGGGATGAAGCCTGGGGAGAGCGTAACTGTTTTACCTCCCACTTCGTGTATCTGGCGAACTCTTCGGGTGTAAAAGTTGGTATTACCCGCGGCAGTCAGGTACCGACCCGCTGGATGGACCAAGGGGCGATTCAGGCGCTGCCGATCATGCGGGTGGATACCCGTCAGCAGTCCGGCTTTGTGGAACGCCTTATTGGCGAGCATGTTTCGGACAAGACCAACTGGCGCGCGATGCTGAAAGGGCAGGTGGATCCGCTGGATCTGAAAGCCGAGCGTGACCGTTTGTTTGAACTTTGCGCCGACGGTTTGTCAGAACTGGAGCAGCAGTTCGGTTTACAGGCGCTGCAGCGTCTACCGGACGCCGAGCAGGTCGAGATCAACTACCCGGTTTTGAACTATCCTCAGAAAGTATCCACCTTCAACTTCGACAAAACCGCTGAAGTCAGTGGTGTGCTGCAAGGTATCAAAGGGCAGTACCTTATTCTGGATACTGGGGTGCTCAATATTCGCAAATTTACGGCCTATCAGGTTGCCTTAAGTGCCTGATGAAGGAAGCTATACGATGTCTCAGGAACCCAACGTAATTTATCTGAAAGACTATCAGGCCCCTGCTTACCTGATCGAAAAAACCAACCTGCGTTTCGAGCTGCACGAAGAGAACACTCTGGTGCGTACGCAGCTGACGGTAAAACGTAATCCGGCCAGCGGCGATCAGCCCGCAGCGTTTGAGCTGTTTGGCCACGAAGATGTCGAACTGTGCAGTCTGGAGATCGACGGTCAGGCGCTGACTGAAACCGATTACCAGCGCAGCGGTGAAAAACTGGTAATCGACAGTGTGCCGGCAGAATTTACCTTTGAGAGCCTGACACGCATCCAGCCGCAGGAGAACACGGCGCTGGAAGGCTTGTACAAGTCTGACGGCATGTTCTGCACCCAGTGCGAAGCGGAAGGTTTCCGTCGCATCACCTTCTACCCGGACCGTCCGGACGTGATGTCGGTGTTCAGTACCACCGTAGAAGCTGACAAAGCGACCTACCCGGTACTGCTTTCCAACGGTAACCCGGTTGAGCAGGGGGAAACCGACGACGGTCGCCACTGGGTAACCTGGGACGATCCGTTCCCGAAACCCGCTTACCTGTTCGCACTGGTTGCGGGTGACCTGGAATATATCGAGGACAGCTACACCACGGTCTCCGATCGCGAAGTGAAGCTGCTGATCTACGCCGAGAAGAAAGACCTCGACAAACTTCAGTACGCCATGACCTCGCTGAAAAACGCGATGCGCTGGGATGAAGAGGTGTACGGTCGCGAATACGATCTGGATATCTACATGATCGTGGCGGTGGATTTCTTCAACATGGGTGCCATGGAGAACAAAGGTCTAAACATCTTCAACACCTCCTGTGTACTGGCGCACCCGAAAACGACCACAGATGCCGCGTTCCAGCGTGTTGAAGGGGTGGTAGCACACGAGTATTTCCATAACTGGTCCGGCAACCGCGTTACCTGCCGCGATTGGTTCCAACTCAGCCTGAAGGAAGGTTTCACCGTTTTCCGTGATGCAGAGTTTTCCGCAGATATGAACTCGCGCACCGTGAAGCGTGTGGAAGATGTGACCCTGCTGCGCACCGCACAGTTTGCAGAAGATGCTGGCCCGATGGCGCATCCGATCCGTCCGGCTTCCTTTATCGAGATCTCTAACTTCTACACCCTGACCGTTTACGAAAAGGGTGCCGAAGTGGTGCGCATGATCCATACCCTGCTGGGGGCGGAGCAGTTCCGTGCCGGTACCGACCTCTACTTTGAGCGTCACGACGGTCAGGCGGTTACCACCGATGACTTTGTGCAGGCGATGGAAGATGCCTCCGGTAAGGATCTGAGCCAGTTCCGCCGTTGGTACAGCCAGGCAGGTACACCGGAACTGAAGGTGACCGACGAATACGATCCGCAGGCGAAACGTTACACCCTGCATGTGCAGCAGAGCTGTCCGGCAACGCCAGGGCAGGAGCAAAAAGAGCCATATCATATCCCATTGGCGATGGGGCTGCTGGATAGCAACGGTGCGGAACTGACGTTGCCGAATGGCGACACCAGCATGGTGCTGGATGTGACCGAAGCCGAGCAGCGCTTTGTGTTTGAGAACATTGCTGAACGCCCCGTGCCTTCTCTGCTGCGAGGTTTCTCCGCACCGGTGAAGCTGCATTACCCCTACAAGCGTGAGGAGCTGGTGTTCCTGATGTCCCACGACAGTGATGGTTTCTCCCGTTGGGATGCAGCGCAGAAGCTGGCAGTGGATATCATGCAGGGCCTGGTTCACGACCGTCAGAATGGCGTAGCGCTGCACCTGGATAGTCGTCTCGTTGATGCTTACCGCGCTGTACTGGAAGATGAAACCCTGGACAAGGCGATGGTTGCCAAAGTGCTGACATTGCCATCCGAAGCCTATCTCAGTGAGCTGGCTGACGAGATCGACGTGGATGCTATTCACGAAGTCCGTAACTTCATGCGCAAGCAGTTGGCGGTAGAACTGAAAGATCTGCTGTTGGCCGTATATCAGGCGAATGAGCGTGGCGGCGAGTACTCCCCGGATGCCGCGTCTATCGCGCGCCGTAGTCTGAAGAACTTATGTCTGGCGTACCTGCTGGCAACCGAAGAAGCGCATTATCTGGCGTTGGCTGAGGAACAGTACGACGATGCCGACAACATGACGGATCAGTCCGCAGCGCTTGCGTTGGTGGCCCATTCCCGTTTCGGGCAGGCTGCAAAGAAACTGCTCAACCGTTTCTACGAGCAGTGGCAGGATGAAGCGCTGGTGGTAAACCAGTGGTTCGCGATCCAGGCAACCAACCCTAACGCGGGTACCCTGGCTCAGGTCGAAGAGCTGATGCAGCATCCGGCATTCGATATGAAGAATCCGAATAAGCTGCGCTCGCTACTGGGCGGTTTCTGCGGTCAGAATGCGGTGAACTTCCACGCGCTTGATGGCAGTGGGTACCGTTTCCTGGGTGACCGTATTCTGGAACTTAACACTCAAAACCCTCAAGTTGCGTCTCGCATGTTGACGCCACTGACCCGCTGGCGTAAATACAATAGTGAACGCCAGGCGCTGATGAAAGCCCAGCTGCAACGCATCCTGGACAGCGGTGATCTGTCCAAAGATGTATACGAGGTTGTGAGCAAAAGTCTGGCTTGAATCAAACCTTTACTTTAGTCGGGGGGACGCGTCCCTCCGCCTTGGTTATACTCAAACCCATTAATCAACACATTCGCTAAGGATGGAATATGGAACTGAATCTCGCGGCGGCAGATAAATACGAAATCCAACAAAATTTTCGTCGTTATATCCGTTTAAAAGAACGCTACGACACTGCGCGTGGTGCGTATCTGACAGCTAAAGCAAGCAGGGTATGGATCGCCGGCATTATTGCGCTGCTGTTCGCACTGGCGTCTAACTTCTTTCTAGGTGTAGCGGCTGGCCTGTTTGGCGTTTACTTCTACAGCATGGTGCGCAGCTGGCTGCAGATCAACGATGCGGAAGAGGGTGTAGAGGAACTGGATCGTTGGTTCGACACTAAGAAACTGAAATTCGAAGGCAGCATCCTGTACGCGAACAGCGATGAAATGCTGGAGAACCCTCTGGATCCGTTCGACGACGATTGCTATCAGTAATCTTCTACTGGTAGGGCCGCCGCTGTTGGAGGCTCTGCATGCAAAAAGAGTATCGTGGACTGAGTCGGCGGACTCAGTCCCTTCTGAAAATATCAGAAGGGATGAACGTCGACTTTAAACGTGAGGTGAGCGGCATTAAAAGCCGCGATCTGGTCGCGTTTGCCAATTCACCCCTAGGCGGAACTATCCTGGCTGGGGTGGATGAGTACACCGATATTGACGGTGTGCAAAGGGGGGCGATTGTTGGCTGTGAGGTCGATGACAACGCTCGCCTGATGGTGATCAATAAAGCCACCGATTGCTTGCCCACTGTTGAAGTGGGCATCTTTATTGAGAATATCGCGCGTAAGCCAATTCTCCGTATCGAAATTCCTCCCGGCCCACACAAGCCCTATTGCACCCAGCGTGGCGAGTATTGCATACGCTCAGATGCCCGCGTCCGTGCACTGTTTCCCGATGAGTTACTGGCGATCTTTATGGATCGTGAAGGTGAGCAGTTCCTGTCCCGCTTCCGTGATGCTGTGCTCCAGCTGGAGCAGCAGGTAGGCTCCATTCGCCATGCCTTGAGTGCCGGCATGTTGGATGTCAGCCGGGATATCCATGATCTGGATGACCAGCTTCACCGTACACTGACACGTATTGGCCAGCTTACCCAGAGCAACAAGCGTCGTTCCCGTGACCTTCTGCAGGTATTGAAAGAGAGTCGGAACAGTTTGCTGACCCTGGAACAGCTGATTTTATCCGGGGAAGCGAACGGTGAGCGTCTTGAGATGCTCTCTGAAATTCACGCAAATCTCGGTATGCTGGTAGATAATCTGGATATAGAAACCAATGGGGATAGCTGATTTGAGGCCTTTGAGCGAACGCCGTGCCTGGATCTTTGATCTGGACGGTACCCTGACCCAACCCGTGCATGATTTTGTGCATATCCGGCAAGAGCTGGGTATCGCACTGGACCAGGACATTCTGGCCACGATCGCAGCACGTCCCCTGGATGAGCGTCTTGATATGATGAAGCGTCTTGATCTGCTGGAGCATCATTACGCTCAGAAGGCTCGTCCCGCGCCTGGTGTACTGCCCTTGCTGGAGCTGCTGGCATCCAGAGACTGTCTGTTAGGAATTCTGACGCGGAATACCCGCAGTATCGCACTGGCCTCACTGAAGGCGATTGGCGCAGAATCCTTCTTTACACCCGAGTGGGTACTTGGACGTGATGAGGCGAAACCCAAGCCAGACGCCCAGGGTATCACGATGTTACTGGATCAATGGCAGTGCCAACCGGAAGAGGGGGTGATGGTGGGTGACTTCCGTTACGATCTGGAAACCGGTCGGGCGGCGGGTACCTTTACCGTGCATGTGGATGATCGCGACCGCCACTGGCCTGAGCTGACCGATCTGAGAGTCGGATCGCTCGATCACCTCAGCGCACACCTCCACTCAGCCTGAGCCTATCGCTCGGGCTCTTCTCTCCCCGTCACCACGAAACCAGTCTGCCTCATCGAATAAGCGTTTACGCGCATCAGGTTGCGCAAATAAAAGAAAACGGGTCTGCACTTCAGATTCGCCTTGAACGTCAGCGCACTGTCCAGACCGTTACCCCGGTATTCTTTTGCGACGTTTTGATCGATCCGGTGGATCGTACCAGAGAGCAATTGTGGCCTGACCGGAGGGCGCAAGTGAGGGTTAAGGTGAGGGCGTAGAAAAAGGCAAAGGTAACCGGAGTTGGCTTCAGCCGCGTGAGAAACTGAATAAATTCGCAGAATATTCAGCAGCTATACAGCTACCAAATAAAAAAATAGAAATTTTTAGCATATTTTCGGAACTAATCGAAAACAGGGTGTACTAACCCCATAGTGAATGAATCGCTTTGCCCGGCATCCCCCTTCAGCCGGGTAATTTGTGCAAGCCCCCTTTGCTTGCACTGTGTTCTAAACCGTCGATATTGGCCCGCCTCGTGCGGGCATTTTTCTGCCTGAAATTCCTCCTACACTATAAACAGCGTTAAGAAAAAACTGTGGAGGTGGCGTGTGTTGAAAGCGCTGCTGATCGACCTTGATGGGGTCATCTACCAGGCGGAAGAACTGATCCCCGGAGCCGAAAAAACGCTGGAGTGGCTTCGGGCTGAACAGATCCCCCACCTGTTTGTTACCAATACAACTTCCCGGCCTCGCAGTGCCATCGTGGATAAGCTGGCGAATTTAGGAGTAGAGGTCTCACCTGATCAAATCCTTACGCCCGCTGTGGCCGTGTCTTTCTGGCTGGAGGAGAAGAAGCCAGAGTCGATTGCGCTTTTTTTGCCTGATGCGACGAGAGAGGAGCTTGCTCCGTTCCGCAAGCTGGAAGCGCGCATTGAGTCGCAGGCAACAGCGGTTATCGTCGGTGATCTTGGTGCGGGTTGGGGCTTTCCTGAGTTGAACCGGGCCTTCCGTCTGCTGATGGCCAATCCCGATAGTCAGCTGGTTGCGTTGGGTATGACCCGTTATTGGCGAACAGCTGACGGTCTTCAGCTGGATGTAGGGCCCTTTGTTAAAGCGCTGGAACTTGCCTCTGAGCGCAAGGCGTTGGTGTTTGGTAAACCCGCGTGTATGTTTTTCCAGCAAGCGTTGCAGCGGCTTGGAGTGCAACCCAGCGAAGCGCTGATGGTGGGCGATGACATCCGGGGTGATGTCGGAGGCGCTCAGGCCTGCGGGCTGAAAGGCGCACTGGTACGCACAGGTAAGTTCCAGAAAAGTGATCTTGAGGGTGATATAGTGCCGGATGTTGTGCTGACGTCGTTCGCGGATCTGCCAGCGCACTGGAATTCCCTGTTATGACTGGAGGTCACCGATCCCATGCTGAATTTTTCCGAAGCGAGTGAGCGTAATAAAGGCCATATTCTGCCGGTCCTGCAGCAGCATCTTGGCAACAATAGCCATCTGCTGGAGATCGGCAGTGGCTCGGGCCAGCACGCGCTCTATTGTGCACCGGTACTTTCGCATCTGCGTTGGCAACCTTCGGAGCTTGAGGAAAACCTGAATGCCTTGCAGGTTAATCTGGCGCAAGAGCAGGTGGAAAATATAGATCCGCCACAGGCGCTTAATGTCTTTCAGGATGACTGGCAGGTACCGCCCACGGTGGATGCGATCTTCAGCGCTAATACCCTGCATATCATGTCGCAGGATGCAGTAGACGCTTTTTTCAGAGGTGCAGGTAAGATACTTCCGCACGCCGGACGTATCTGTGTTTATGGGCCGTTCAGATACGGCGGTCGTTATACAAGCGAGAGTAATGCGCAGTTTGATCAATGGCTGCAGCTGCGTGATCCGCAAAGTGGCATTCGTGATTTTGAAGTGCTTAACGCCCTGGCGACAGAACTGGGCCTAGTATTTGTGGAGGATATTGCGATGCCTGCCAATAACCAGATTCTGGTGTGGCAAAAACAGTAAGGTGAGAGAAGAAGTAAAAAGAGAGATCTAAGTGCGTGGAGAGTGACCTGGTGCTGCCTGCTTTGAGGCAGCACCAGGGCGTATAAAGTCATCCCTGATACCCATGTAACGTTTAGCACTTGTTCTGAGAGCGCGGATCTGACTACTTAGGTCTTCAACCACAGACGACTACATATCTGTCCGACTACACAGGATTCACCACAGACGACTACATATCTGCCCGACTACACAGGATTCACCACAGACGACTACATACCTGTCCGACTACATTGGCGTTAACCACAGACGACAACTTAACTGCCCGACAACCGGCTTACACCGCGGACGACAACTTAACTGCCTGACAACAGGTTTTCACCACAGACGACAACGTATCTGTCTGACAACATAGGCTTCACCACAGACGACTTCATATCTGTCTGACTACTTAGGTTTCACCACAGACGACTACATATCTGCCCGACTACTTAGGTTTTCACCACAGATGACGGCTCATGAGAGTGCTTTACCCCTCCCAGTTTCCCATCAACGTTACGTATCCACTTAATCTCTTCCCGACTTCAGGGGGACACACCCTTGTCATCCCAACAGGAGACAGCAAATCAAGCGAATGAGTCTGATTGATTGGTTCCGCGACGCCCGTAATAGAGGGGAGATACTGCGTCTATCGCGGCAATCAATATAAGTTCATAACTAAAAGTTGCTTGAGTAGTAAGCAACAGTAATCTTGAACGCTTGTGTTGTAATACTACAGAAAGGCTTACAAAAAATCATGACACTGATCAGCTTGTCGCCGCTTGTGTTTGAATAACACTCATGGCCAATTATTAAACAGTGGATTGACAAGCATTGCTGTTCAACTTTTGTGTAGAAAAACTACACGAAAGTTTGATCTTTGCCTGAATATCCCAAATTTTTTGTATATTTCTGGTGAATAATTCTCAACTTGTTAACCTGAATTAACACTTTCTGTTGCTATTTTGTACAGCCGTTGAGTATTTTGGGAGTTATCATACTGCATTTTAAACGAACGTTTAAACTTAATCTCGATCAATAGTTTTGTTGGAGATGTGTGACAGCCGTTTTCAGGTGGGAATGCAAAAGGGGGCTGCCCAAACTATCTGTCAGGTGGAGATCTGCCAGATGGAAAGGGGGAGATTGGGTAACTCAGGGCAAAGTGCCCTTATACGAGCTTAACCATAATATCGTGCAGTACATTGGCGGCGCGATGAAGACGTCGGGAGCTGTCCATCAGGTGGTGGTAGATCTCTCGTGTACGCAGCATTTCAGTTGTTACCTCACCCGTAAACAGCTCGGCTAACGCATGGCGGTAGAGCCGTTCGATGCGTCGGTGTGAGTGGCGTGCGATGTCCGCGTCGGCTTCCACCTGTTGAGGTTTTGCCTGCAGTGAGCAAAAGCCACGCTCCAGCGCCTCGCAGCCGGTGAGCAGCTCGTGGGTGATCTGCTGCATATGGCAATCGGGCTCTACACAGAGGTCACGCATCTCGTTGATGGTGCTCTTACTGTGGGTGACCATCCAGTCGAGCGACTCAATCGCCCGATAGATATCCTCCCTGTCTATCGGTGTTGAGAATGCGCGGTTCAGCTGGTGCAGGTTACGTATTTTCAGTTTATCGGCGACGTGTTCATCTTCACTCAGTAAGCAGGCTATTCGGTCATCGCAGGTCCGCATGTAGACGTCCAGATTGCGAATAGTCACGGTCACCGTAGCACTCTGATCGCAGAGCAGGGCAAAGAAATCAGGCGGTGTTGGGATCAGGCGTTCAAGTAGCCTGCTGAACAGTGATGATCGTTTTACAGATGTCATAGCTTTGTCCTCAAAGAATCCCGCCCACATGGAGCAAACCGTAGGTGAATGCAGCAACCGTAGCAGCGCCGGGGATGGTGATCAGCCAGGTTGTGGCGATCTCGCGTGCTTTGGTCCAGCGCACTGCGCGGGGGCGTTCGGAGGCGCCGATGCCGGTAATCGACGATGAAACCACATGGGTGGTGGAGACCGGTGCCCCGATCAGGGACGCGAGAAAGACCACACTTCCGGCGGTAAGTTGGGAGTTCACTGCGTGCAATGGCCGGATCTTATAGATCGCAAATGCGAGTGTGCGTACGATGCGCCAGCCTCCCAGCAGCGTCCCCAGAGTGATGGTGCCGGCGCAGAGCAAAACGACCCAGAAGGGCACCTCGAAGCTGTCCACATAGCCGCCGAGCAGCAGTGCCAGGGTCAGGATCCCCATCCCTTTCTGGGCGTCGTTGGCGCCGTGGGCAAAGGAGAGGCCCGCAGTGGTAAACCACTGGGCACCGCGCAGCTCTTTATTGATCTGAGGGCTGGCAGCGCGCAGTAGAAACAGTCCGATGCGGTGCAGGATAAAGCCGGTCCAGAAACCCAGCAGGGGAGAGAGAAATAGCGCCAGCAGTACCTTGGTGACGCCGGTGAGTTCGCCCTGCAACAGTGCCGAAAATCCCCACACCACGTGGTCAGGCCCCACAGAGACAACCACCACGCCGGCCAAGCCGCCGACCAGTGCGTGTGAAGAGGAGGAGGGTAAACCACGCCACCAGGTAAACAGGTTCCAGAAACTGGCGGCAAAGAGGCCACAGACGATCACACCCAGAGAAAGTCTGGGGGGAAGATCGCTCAGATCGACCAGTTTGCCGATGGTATCGGCAACTGCGGTGCCCACGAGCAGGGGGCCAAGAAAGGTGAAAAAACCGACCAGTAGCACCGCCTGAACCGGTGACATCGCCCGGCAGGCGATCACCGAAGCGATCATATTGGAGGCATCATGAAAACCGTTGGTGAAATCGAAAGCGATCACCATCAGTGTTGCGAGAACGACCAGTAAAAGCAGGCTATCCATAAACGGCAGCGTCCTGATCACCGTAGAAATTCGGAACCGGGTTGGTTGAGTTGTTACAACCTCAACCTGAGCGTATCACCTTTCTGCAACATTTCCAGATGGCGCATAAAGCTCATGCCCAGCAAAATGACCTCGCCCTCCATAAAAGGATTGATATGGGCATTGATATTACGCAGCGTCAGACCACCGACCGAAACGCGCTCCAGTACCACATTGGCAACGGTAATAGTGCCGTTAGCAGTACTGACCCGGCTGCTTCCCCGGGGACTGAGGCTCAGCTTCTTCGCTACATCTGCCGGGATACTCACTGAGGTAGCCCCGGTATCTAACAGAAAAACTACCGGTACGCCGTTGATCTGCCCGGGTGCCACATAGTGGCCGTAGCGATTTCGCTTCAGCAGGACCTCATTGGTCGTATTTTCGCCGGTTTCGGCCAGATGCTGGTTGGGATACTCTTTTTGGTGCAGGTAACCTTCGAATAGGAACGTCAGTCCCGCCAGCAGTACCAGCCAGAAACTGTAGGTCATCAGTCGCGCCATAAAACGGCGATTTTTATCTGGATCACTCATCGAAAATAGTCAGCGTTATGAAAACGGGAACAACGAGCTTCAGGTGTCAGATCAGGCGTTGAGGTTGTAGTTGATCTTGTACATCAACAGCTCTTTGTCGACCGGTTTCACCATCACCTCGCTGATCCCCATCTTGACCGCTTCCATCACCTTGTCCTTATCACCTTTCTTCGCCAGCGCCATGATCTTGGTATTGCTGAGTTTGGGGTGATTCTGAATTCGGGAGATCACGTGCAGCGCGCTCATATCGGGCAGTGTCAGGTCTATGATTGCGATACGCGGCTGCCACTGTTCAAGGTTTTTGAGGGCGGTCGTCGCGCGTGTTGCAGCGTGGGGGGCGAAACCCGCGTCGTTAAGAATAGAGACCATCGCCTGCAGGTCTTGTTCCTCATCCTCGATCAGCATAATGCTGACAGCCTGGGGCTCGTTCTGGGATGCTTCGTGTTCAACGCTGGATTTATGGCTTTCAGATGCGGCAACCAGATCAGATACCAGTTCGTCGATGCTTTTACTGGCGGCTTCTTTTTCCTCCTCCAGTTGCGGCATCAATTTGGTACGGGCGTGATCGTCGATGATATTGCTGACCGATTCGTGGCAGACCGGCTGGTTGTTCGCATGGGCATCACGGATCTGTTGTTTGATCGCTTCCATGGAGAACGACACGGTGGTCAGCAGTTTGTTAAAGGTCTCATTATTGAGATCCTTCAGGTTTTCACCGGAGCTGGCGACCTGATCGAAGTAGGCGCAGAGTTCCTCGATAGAGAGTGTCTTCGCCCGTTTAAGACTGTGTTCGGCGTTCAGGCGACGGATCATACGTAGTCGCAGCAGCAGGTGGTGCGGGTCGTACAGGGGTTTAACGATGAAGTAGTCGTGGAATATATCTTTGTTACAGATATTGAACGCGTTCTGCACATCCTCTTTGCCACACAGCAGTATGGTGTAGGCGATCTTGTCCTCGATGATCCGGTCATTACGGATCATATGCAGGAAACAGACTTCAGATTCCTGTACCCGTTCAAAGCCGAACATCACCACATCAACCCCTTTGTTGTTGATGATCTCAACTGCCTTCTCTGGCGTGTGGGCGTGATAGAAATTGTGGAAATGGCGTTTCACCAGGCGTATCAGAGAGCCCAGCGCGTCACGGTTTGGACTGATAAGCAGAACAGAGAATTTGTTTGTGCTACCCATAGCATCCTTCTTAAAACATCGGGCGATTCAGAAAGTCTTCCAATACTTCTACAACATGAATACAGGACCAACGTAGGGCTTAACCCTGGCGACGTCTGGCGAAGACTGAGGTTAGAGGTTAGCATAGTTGCTAACCCTCAATGGGTAAAAGTTTTATATGTTATCGCGCTGCTTCATCGATTGATGAACAAGAAGGTCCGAACCTCTGTATGAGTGGCGTGAGGTGTCATCAAATATTCATAAATCGTGGGTGGATTGATTGCAAATCTGGGTCGACGCGGACGCCTGTCCCAAGGTGATTAAAGAGATATTGTTTCGGGCTGCAGAGCGCACGCAGACAGAGGTAACACTGGTGGCTAACCAGTACCTGCCTACGCCACCGTCACCGCTGATCAATGCGATTCAGGTGCCGCCGGGGTTTGATGTGGCCGACAACACCATTGTGCAGAAGCTGAATGCCGGGGATCTGGTGATTACCGCTGATATTCCGCTGGCAGCGGAGGTGATCGAAAAGGGTGGTCATGCGCTCAATCCGCGCGGTGAGATGTATAGCAAAGAGAATATCCGCCAGCGTCTGTCGATGCGTGATTTTATGGATACGCTGCGTGCCTCCGGTGTGGATACCGGCGGACCGCCTGCATTCAGTCAGGCGGATCGTCAGCAGTTTGCTAACAAGCTGGATCGCTTCCTGGCGAAACATGCGCGTAAGTAGATACCCGGTGTCACGTGGCGCAGTGATCAAGATAATGGCGACGGATGCAGTGAAGGCTGCTAGGCTGAACAGAGTTTGGTGCAGTAGGGGATAGAGGTCCGTGATCAGAACACTCTACTTTTTGTCTGGCTTGCTCTGCCTGGTGGCAGGGATTATCGGTGTCTTTCTGCCGCTGCTGCCGACCACGCCATTTATCATTCTGGCCGCGTTCTGCTTTTCACGCAGTTCGGAGCGCTTGCACCAGTATCTGCTCAATCACCGTATATTCGGCGGCATTATCCGTGAGTGGGAAGAACACGGTGTGATTCCCTTCAAGGTCAAATGCGTCTCCACCACCATGATGCTGGTGATGGTGAGTTATCCGCTGTTCTTCCAGCCGTTTGCGCTCTGGCTCAAGATGCTGGTGGTGCTCACCGTAGCGATAGCTTTGCTGTATGTCTGGAGCCGCCCCTCTCACCCGAAATCCCAACATCCGAAAACCCAGCTCACCGAGCCTGTATCAGAGTAGAGCCTGTTGCCAGGCTCTTATGATCCCGCGACTCCTGATCAGAGCAACTCGATCTTGTCGCCCAGCTGAATGATGCCGCGATTGCGCGGGATGATGTTCTGGCCGAAGTAAACCTCTCCATCTTCACGACGACGGTACTGTGCCAGTGTGCGCAGCGGTTCGCTTTTAGCGAAGCGTTCCAGCGTCTCCGGATTGTAGGTGGTCATCACGCAGCGGGAGCAGGGTTTAACCACGTCGAACTCCACCTCGCCGATGCGGATATGCGTCCAGCTGTCTTCCGCGAAGGGATCACAACCGTTCACAACAACGTTGGGACGGAACTGCGACATGCAGAAAGTTTGCCCGGCGCACTCATTAAGATCCGTCAACGATGCTTCGGAGATCAGCAGCAGCGGGTAGCCGTCTGCGAAACTCACCGGTTTATCCGGGTAGCGAGGTGTAACACGTTCCGATTGTTCGCCGAAGTAGAGCAACTGGGCATCGGTGCCGAGTTTAGCGCTGAACCACTCATCGAACGCCATTCCGCACCACTGCGCGTTGATCTCCGTGCCCCAGACATTGACCTGACGATAGTTCTGGAACAGCTCTGGGATATGGACCTCAATGCTGTCGCCGTCAGGCGCCACAATATAGAGCCCGTCAGCGGTGAGCGCCGTGCGGAACTTGAGCAGCTGCGGATATTTCCGTGCTGAGATAAAACTGCCATCCGGGTCGCTGAGGATAAAACGGCGGTCGAAGCTGAGCCCATCCAGTTCAACGAAGCTGCGGTTAAGGTCGATGCCGGCGGTCGATTTGATGGGATAGATATGGATTGACGAAAGCTCGATTTCAGACACGGTTTCTACAGCTCAATAGGGAAGTGAGCTGGTGATCATATCAAGTCGAATTCTAAACTTCTCGCCCTCCTGATTATCTGCGATCAGGTACTCTTCGCCCGCTCGGTATTCCAGATCCAGAAAGCGCAGGCGTTCGGAAAATTCTCGATCATCCTCCTGCCACGTTACCTGATGGATCGCGCGACGCATACAGGCGAGTTCGTAACCGTCATGGATCTCGCAGTTGATCGGCTTGTAGTTGTCCATTGCAATGGCCCCGTCATCGTACAGTTCTTATTGCTATTCACTGTAGCGAGTCCGGGGCCACTTGCCTATCTGTGGAGGCTGGAAGGGGCTCAGCTTTCCAGGTGGCGTGCAATGATCGGCCAGGCGTCTCGTCCGGCTGCCTGCAGTTGCGCCAGCAACTCCGGCGTGAAATCGGCAGAGACGGCTTGTTGGTATGACTCACGTGCGGTCACTCGCTGCAACCAGTCGGCAACCGCCGGGTAGGGTTTCAGCATCTGCAGCCAATCGAACTGCTGTACGGTCTGGAAGTAGGGAGCCATGGCACAATCTGCGATGCCGAACTGTTCCCCTGTCAGCCACGGCTGGTCTTTCAGGACCTCTTCCATCTGACGGATCGTATCGCGGTAGACGCGCACGGCTCCGGCCACATCCGGTGCTTCCAGTCCCTGGGCTAGCAGGCGACGCTGGCGTTCCCGGCGTGGTTGTTCGGGAATCTGGTCGATCAGCCGTTGCTGCTCCTCTTCACTTTTCTGCAGCAGTGTCGGGCGCATCACTAGTGGCCATTGCAGCGCGCCACAGGAGGGGTGCAGTTTGTTATCGATATGCTTCAGCCAGAAACGCATACGGGCGACAGCATGGGGAGATGCAGGACGCAGCGCCGGTTGCGGGAAGGCGTCTTCCAGGTATTCGCAGATGATGGAGGACTCGATTACCGGCTGACCCTCATGTACCAGCGTAGGTACCACGCCCAGTGGATTCAGTTTCAGGTACCAATCCTGCAGGTTCTCCTTGTTTTGCAGATCGATCGGGTGCGCCTGCCAGGGCAACGATTTTTCCGCCAGTACAATGCGGACCTTCTGTGCACAGGGCGACATGATGTGGGTGTAGAGGGTGATCATCGGTGGTGGCCTCATCAGGATTACAGTGATGATCAGTGTAGGCTGGTAAAAATGCAGTTAAAATAAACAAAAATGCAGTTATGGAATGCAAAAATGCAGCTTAATTGGAATGACCTTAAATACCTGCTGACCCTCTCACGGTTGGGACAGGTGAGTGGTGTCGCCCGCGAGCACGGTGTGGATGCGACCACGGTATCCCGTCGCATCAAAGCGCTGGAGGAGGTGCTGGGCTGCCAGCTGTTCCTGCGGGTAGATAATCGCTACCTGCCGACCGAAGCATTGCAACGTGTGTTGCAGAATGCCGAACGGGTGGAGCGCGAAATTGGACAGATTACTCATGGGTTGTCGGAGCGGGATACCCACTTGCAGGGAAAGGTGCGGATCACCTCGGTACATACCTTTATCAACAGCTACCTGCTGCCAAGGCTGGCGCGTTTCTACGCCCGTTATCCCGACATCGAACTTGAGATCGTGGCTGAGAGTAGCCAACTGGACCTGGGGCGTCACGAAGCGGATCTGGCGATCCGGATGGGGCGGCCCTCGCAGCAAAGTATCGTGACGCGTAAACTCACTGACCTGCATTACGCGGTGTATGGTCAGCGCACGTTGGTAGAAGCTGGCACTTCGGTCGGACAACTTCCCTGGATTTTTTTCGAAGAGCGTTACAGTAGTCTGCCGGAAGCGCGCTGGCAGCAACGGCACTTCCCGGATGTGAAAGCGCGTTTGTACTGCAACGTCGGACCGGCGATGCTGACTGCGGTGAAGTCGGGTCTGGGAGTGGCCTGCCTGCCGAGTTATATGGCACAGGCTGAGCCGGGATTGGTTTCACTGCTTCCATCTTTTAACTTACGCGAATTATGGTTGTTGCTGCATCCAGAGAAGCGTAATCTTGCGCGCGTGCGCGCCTTTATCGACTGGCTGGAGCAGGAGATAACGCAGGATCGCGCCCTTTTTTACGGCCAATCACAGGAAACCGTCGATGGACCTGAGTCCTCAAATGTTAAAGAAACTGGCAACGATGAAGATGCCGTTTGGTAAATATCAGGGGCGGGTTCTGATGGACCTGCCTGAACCCTATCTGCTCTGGTTTGCCCGGGAAGGTTTTCCCAAAGGGGAGCTGGGTGCATTATTGGAGCTGATGCTGGAGATCCGCATCAACGGTCTGGAATCTCTGTTACAGCCTTTGCGAACCCGTTAAACCCCGCCTACGCTAATAAAAACGTATTCAACGCGGGGATATGTTCATGTTCGACAGTCGCAATCTGTTGTTGGCTTCTCTGCTCTGCCTCTTCTCCTTCATACCTGAAACCCAGGCCGCCTCCGCACAGGAGATCAACGCCAAGGTTCAGGAGGCGCTCTCCACCCTGTACAAAAACTCCTCCTCAGCGAAAAACCTGGCGGGTAAAGCGGCCGGTATTCTGGTGTTTCCAGAGGTCTACAAAGCGGGGATCGGTATCGGTGGCGAATACGGTGAAGGTGCTCTGCTGGTCGGTGGGAAAACCCAGCACTACTACAACGTGGTATCTGCGTCGATCGGCTTCCAGCTGGGGGCGCAGGTGAAATCCGAGATCATCCTGTTCATGACCAAGGACGCATTACGCAAGTTCAGGAACAGCGATGGTTGGGAAGCGGGTGTGGATGGCAGTGTCGCCATCGCCACACTGGGTGCGGGAGGGGAGATCGATACCAATACCGCGCAGCAGCCGATCATCGGATTTATCTTTTCCAACAAGGGACTGATGTACAACCTCTCCATTGAGGGTGCCAAGATCACCAAAATAGACAGGTAGGGGGATCAGTTATGCGGATACTCGTTCTGACACTCTGTTCGTTGCTGGTGGCGACACCGGCGATCTCGGGTAAGCCTGAGTGGGCGGGCAACGGCAAAAATAAAGACAACGCGGAAAAGGTTGAGCGCACAGAAAAGGCGAAGGGTTATGCCGAACGGGAGCGGAGCCGTGAGGTGCGACAACGCTATTTCTCCGAGCGCGAAGAGGGGATCATCCGTGATTTCTATGCCCGTGATGGGCAGGCCCATGGTGACGGGCGCGGGCCAAAACCGAAAAACCTGCCGCCGGGGCTGAGGAAGAAGCTGGAACGGGGCGGTGATTTACCTCCGGGCTGGCAGCGCAAACTGGAGCGTGGCGAGGTGGTTGATCGTGAGGTGCGTGCTCAGGCGCATGCGGTGCCCGATGCATTGGTGGATCGCTTGCCGATAGATCCGCGTGTGGAGGAGGTGATTCGCGTACAGGACAAGGTGATCCGAATGAGCAAAGGCGAGGGGACAATCATCGACGTGATTGATATTGCCGATGTGCTCTCCGGGCGCGGTATGCGCACCGAGTGACGTATACGCCAATACGACCCGATTAGAGCTTCTGAAAAGAGCGGCCTATAATGGCCGCTCTTTTGCTTTCCGGAGAGAATCATGACACCCGCCATCAACGCCGCGAAACGCGCCAAAGTGACCTACAACATCCACGAATACGAGCATGATCCAAGTGCCGCGTCTTATGGCGAGGAAGCTGCGGAAGCGATGGGGCTGGAGTACGGTCGCGTGTTCAAAACGCTGCTGGTGGAGATCAATGGCGATAACCGTAAACTTGCTGTGGCGGTAGTACCGGTTTCCGGTCAGCTTGATCTTAAGGCGATGGCGACGGCTCTGAAAGCCAAGAAGGTGGCGATGGCCAAACCGGACGACGCCGAGCGTGCGACCGGGTATGTGGTGGGAGGGATCAGTCCTCTGGGGCAGAAGAAACGGTTGCCGATGGTATTGGATGCAAGTGCATCCGGCTACGACACCATCTACATGAGTGCGGGACGGCGTGGTCTGGAGATTGAGCTGGCTCCAGCGGATATGATGAAGCTGACCGGTGCCACCCAGGCACCGATCGGTCGTGCGGATTAAGCGGTCACGTGTCGGGTGATACGAGTCACTGGTGTTACTCGCCTTTTTTACTACCTTTAAACTGCGCCGGTTCCAGGTTGTACTTGTTCAGCAGCTTGTAGAAGTCGGTGCGGTTACGTCCGGCGATACGGGCGGCCTGACTGGCGTTACCCTCGGTGATCTGCATCACCTTGATCAGATAACGACGTTCAAAGTCAGCACGGGCATCGTTGAAGGTCGGCAGTACGTGATCCTGACTGGAGAGCGCCTGCGCAATGCTTCCCTCCGCGATGATCGGCGTGGTGCTCAGTGCCACCACCTGTTCGATCACGTTCTCCAACTGACGTACGTTACCTGGCCAGGCAACCTGAGCCAGCAACGTCAGTGCACCCGGGGAAAGACCCTTTACCTTGCTATTGTGACGCTGTGCTGCACGTTCGACGAAGAAGCGCGCCAGAAGTGGGATATCTTCCGGACGTTCGCGCAGTGGAGGCAGATTAAGGTTGACCACATTCAGGCGGTAGTAGAGGTCTTCACGGAAGTCCTGCTGCTGCATCGCCTGCTCCAGATCCCTGTGCGTGGCTGAGATCAGGCGTACATCCACGGGAATGGTTTCAGTGCTGCCGACAGGGCGGATCTGCCGTTCCTGTAACGCGCGCAGCAGTTTGACCTGAAGCGGCAGCGGCATATCGCCGATCTCATCGAGGAACAGGGTGCCACCATCGGCTGCCTGAAACAGACCCTGATGGCGGCTGACCGCACCGGTGAAGGCGCCTTTTACGTGGCCGAACAGTTCCGATTCCAGCAGCTGTTCAGGCAGGGCGCCACAGTTGATGGCGATAAAAGGGGCATTGGCGCGTGGGCTGGCTTTGTGGATCGCCCGCGCCAGCAACTCCTTACCACTACCGCTGGGACCGCTGACCAACACACTCACTGCCGAATGGGCGACACGTTCAGCCTGCTGCAGCAGATCCGCCATCACACTGCTACGGGTAACGATCTCTTCGGACCAGGATGCCGGTGTGGAGGGCGCACCGGCCAGGGCCGTCTCGATTGTCTCCAGCAGCTCTTCGCGGTTGATCGGTTTGGTCAGGAAAGCGAAAACACCCTCTTGTGTGGCTTTGACCGCGTCCGGGATCGAACCGTGTGCGGTAATGATCACCACCGGCAGGTCCGGGCGGCGTTTCTGCACCTGATCGAACAACTCCAGACCGTCCATCCCCTCCATGCGCAGATCGGTCAGCATCAGATCGATCTCTTCGTTTAACAGCGATAGTGCTTCGCGGCCGCTTTCCGCACAGGTGACCTGATAACCGCTGGAGGTCAGGCGCAGGCTGAGCAGTTTAAGCAGGGAGGTGTCGTCGTCGACCAGTAATATATGGGCACTCACTTAGCGATCTCCCTTTCGCGGCTCAGCTCCTGTTCGATCTGGGTCAGCGCTTCGATCTGGGTGCGAAGTTCGCTATTTTCCTGAATCACCTTACCTACACGCTGCTTCTGCAGAAGCTGCAGATCAGCCTGCCGCTGGCGCAGGACGATATAGCGGTCGCCAGGGCATTGCAGACGCGGGCGCACGGGTTGCTTCTTGTAGTCGGCGATCGCCAGACGCAGTTCGGCAATCGTGGCGTCCGGTTGAGAGCGTAACAGGGCGCTCTGGGCGTAATCTTTTGCTTTGATTGAGGCTTTTAACATCTTATTGCGGGACTTCTTATCCACGCTTAGGTAGGTGCGTTCCTGCACCAGCAGGCCACTCAAGCGTACCTTGCCAATATAACAGTCCGGAGCTTCGGTCGACGCGGTGTCGCTGCTGTCGGACGCCGGAAGCACATCTTTTACATTAAAGTCACAGCCTGAAACCAGCGCTGCAACCAGTACCAATAAACTAGTTCGCATCTTTGTCACTCAGTGCATTCATTGCGAGGCGGAAACCAACCCGATTGTTCTGATTCTTGTTCAGGGTGAGTGTAGCACCTAGAGCCTGTGCCGCATCTTTGGCGATGCTTAATCCGATACCCGATCCTTTTATCGCGCCTACCCGGCGGTGGCTGCCCTGATAGAACGGATCGAACAGATGGGGAACATCTTCCTCCGGGATCACCGGTCCGCTGTTCTCAACATCGATCACCAGCTGCTTATCGTGCTGCGTGAAACTGACGTTGAGGTCACCGGAATTGGAGCCGTAGTAGGTGGCGTTGGAGATCAGGTTGCCCAGAATACGCAGCACCATCGCCCGGTCGGTATGCCAGAAAAGCTGTTTTTCCGGACGTGAGACCTGGATCTTCTTCTGCTCCAGCATCAGTTTGTGTGGTGACAGGGCTTCATTCACCAGCGCACGCATATCGGTTTTGCGTGGTTGGATCGGTTCTTCCAGTCCAAGGCGGTTGTAATCCAGCAGCTGTTCTATCAGGGATTGCAGCTGATGGGCATTCTGCTGCAACAGTTCGACGATCTCCCGCTGTTCGCCGTTCAGATCTCCGGCGACCTCTTCTGCCAGCAGGTCAGAACCTTCACGCAGGGTGGTCAGCGGGGTTTTCAGCTCATGGGACATATGGCGCAGGAAGCGCTGCTTCTCGCCTTCAAGTTGCTGCAGCGTGCGCGCCAGCCAATCCAGCTGTTCATCCAGCTCAACCAGTTCTCGCGGTCCGCCAATGCGGCTGCCGAAGGTTCGATCACCCTGGCCAAGTGCCCGTACACGGTTGGCAAGGCGCTGCACCGGACGCGTGATGTTGTGGCTGAAGTAGATGATCATCAGCGCGGATAACCCCATCAGCAGTGACGCCTGCACCACCAGTTCACTCTGGGTGTTCTGGGCGATGGTGTTCAGGTCTTTAAGGCGCAGATCCAACGCTTTATCGAGCTTGGCGTTGAGTCGGCGGGTCAGGTCGATCAGCACCTGGCCGGAATCCTCTTCCGATTCAGCGCTGGTTTCGCTCAGCTGATCCAGTTGTTTATAGATGGGTTTGATCTGGGCTGGGGCATCCAAAGCAAAGCTCTGGATGGTCAGCAGTTGCCGGTAGTTGTTGATCTGGTCGATCAGGCGCAGGCGGATCTCATCACGGGCGAGAATCTGATACTGGCGCGAGGCACGGGTGATATCCTCTGCCAGCTGCTGCATCGATTGGCCACGGCGGCTGATCTCCAGCGCTTCACGAGCCAGATTACGTCCCTGGGCGGATTGTTCGACCAGCGCATTGCTAGCCTGATAAAGCAGGACACCCAACGGGGTAACAACCAGAATAAAGGCAACCAGTACCAGTTGTTTCAGGGAGTTGGGACGCCATTTTGCAAGGCTGTTCTGTGTCATGAACCGATGGCTGAAAACTATGCAGGTTCTTAAATTATCTACCAAAGTGGTCATGAGGTTAAGCGCTGAATCGGGAAGGAAGAGCAGGGCCATACCGAGGGAAGTTGGTCAGACCTCCGGTAGGGTTGGATATGGCCCCGGGGGTGCACTCGGCGGTCAACAGTTGGGAGGGTAGATGACCGCAAAGTTATGCTCAGTTTTTAGAGAGTAAAAACATTACTCTTAGGAAAAAAGCGGGCATGCTTTTCAGAAGTAACTTGTAAGAGGGAAAACTCGGCCTCGGTGAGGTACCCGTCTTTGTTCACATCCAGCTGTTCAAACTGGTGGATGAGTGGGACGGTGTGTTTAGCTTCAGTGACGCTGATTTTTCCGTCGCTGTTGCTATCCAGTTGTTCAAAGGCTGATGGTTTTTTCTCCTCCACAGCAATAGCTGACAGTGGTGCCGTAACGATCACGGCTGCCAAAGCAATTGCAGACATCTTCATCATGGGTTACTCCTTGGGTATAGATTCCAGTTCTAATTTGCTGAACCTAGTAATCAAGGTGCGTGCCAGTTTTTTTTTGTTATTTAAAAACAAAGAGTTACTTGGTGTCTGGTGCGGGGTATTAGTGACTTTGTGCGCTGGGCCGCAAAAATATATACGAAACTGTCGTGGATCAGCGACATCATGCTGGGTGTGTTTGAAAATTCTTTTTAAATCAGAGGGTTGGTGTGTTGCATAAGTGCGACACCCGAGGCGGTGCGGGTGTTGAAGCTGTATGTAGCTTGCGACAACAGAGGTTCCCGGCTGCTGTATTTGCCGGGAGACTGATCTGGATTGGGCAGATCTGTCCCCGCAGAGCGATATGACTGTGGGGATAACAAAGGGTTCAATCGGTTCAGAAAATTACAGTGTCTTCCGGTTCCTCAATCACCGGATTGCTTAAACGGCCGACCCCCTCGATTTCGATGGTAACCACATCGCCGGGTTTCATATACCCGCGGGGTTTCATCTTTACGCCAACACCGGAGCAGGTTCCGGTGGCGATCACATCACCCGGTTCCAGCGTGCACACCGTGGAGAGGGTCTCCACCAGTTTATAGCAGTCAAAGATCAGGTGGCGGGTGTTGGAGTCCTGACGCAGCTCGTCGTTCACCCAGGTCTTCAGATCCAGATTGTGGGGATCAACTTCGTCGGCGGTGACAATCCAGGGCCCCATAGGACCGTGGGTGTCGAAGGATTTACCCAGTGTCCAGGTCGGTGCCTTGATCTGCCAGTCGCGGATGGAGACGTCATTCACGATGGTGTAACCCGCGATGACCTTGTGCGCCTCTTCATAAGGCACATGGCGACAACGTTTACCGATCACCAGCGCCAGTTCACCCTCATAATCGAGCTTTTCTGATACCCGCGGACGGTGAATCGCATCGTCCGGACCGATTACACAGCTGCTCTGTTTGTTGAAGATGGTTGGGAAGGTTGGGGTTTCCAAACCGGTTTCTTCGATATGATCGGCATAGTTCAGCCCGACACCCAGGTATTTCTCCGGTTTCGGGACCGGCGCCAGTAGCTGGACCTGATCGAGTGGCGTGCCGGTTTTCCCGTCCGTCAGCTGCTGCAACCGGTTGAACAGTTCCGGGCCCCCGGCGAGGACCTCTGTCATCTCATTGGGCAGCGCGGCGTCCAGACTCTGGAGCGGGATGATGGTTTCGTCTTGCACGATCCCGATATGGATCTGATCGTTATGGCGATATCTGCCCAGTTTCATAGGTCACCTCATGTTGGGATGCTGCCAGCCGTTGTGTTGTGTATGGCAACGTGGAGCGGAAACGTTGATGTGCAGGGATTATGACCAGATTTGGCAGCGATGAAAATCGTATCTGTATCACTTTGTGGTGTGAAACAGCATTGCTTACGTGGATCATCCCCAAGCGCGTGGATCTCGGCTGGATGGCAATTGGATCGCATTAGGATCGAAATTGAATGCAGTATCGCCGAAAACGAAAAGAGCCTGCAGGGGCAGGCTCTTGAAACGCTTCCGATCTGTGGGACAGGTAGCAGCTTAGTGCTGGCGCCCCGGTAGAGTGATCAGCAGGTTGTTGATTACCTCTTTATAGGCCTGAGGATCAGGACGGGTGCTGCTCAGTACACGCATACCCCAGATGCCGGTCATCAGGAATTTCGCGATCGCTTCCGGATCTTTATCGGCAGGCAGTTCGCCGGCGTCCTGCGCTTTTTTCAGCGTGCTGCAGAACATGTTTTCTACCTGCAGCAGGTAGTCGGTGATCTTGTGGCGGATCTCGTCGTCTTCCGTGGCCAGTTCCAGCATGGTGTTGACCATCAGGCAGCCGCGCCCGATCTCATCCAGTACGATATCGTTGCTGAAACGTTCGAAGAAGTCGTGAATCGCCTGCAGCGGCGTTTCGCCTTCGCTGAGGCAGGTGGCAACCCGATCCAGGCTGCAGTGAGCGTAGGTATCAATTACTTCCATGAACAGGCCGCGCTTGCTCTGAAACGCGCCATACAGAGAACCGGGTTTCAGGTTGGTCGCCTTTACCAGATCGGTCACTGAGGTGCCCGTAAAGCCTGTGCGCCAAAACACTTCCATTGCCTTTTCCAGTACATCTCGACGATCGAACTCGGCAGGTCTCGCCATAGTATTTCCCTCCTTGATTGATTCGCCTATTATCAGCACTCTAATTGGAACGATCAATAAAGCAATATCCTGCTTTGCATGAATCTTTAGTCTATTTTTTAGTTAATGAACGAACGTCTGCGGTTTTTTATAGTTCTTTCCATAATGGCGCTGAGCACTGGTTGTCAGACCTTGCCGCCAGCGGATGAGAGCACATCCTTTCAGCGCGGCGTTGTGTCGCGTGATGGTGAAGCGTTCACCTTTCGGGACTGTTTTTTCAGCTCCTCCCAAGCGATCTCTGATCCACGCGGTGAGTTGAAACGCTGGTTCCGCGATGCCCCGCAGATGCTGCAGCAGGTATACGTAGAGCTGGAAGCTCAACCCGACCCGGAAAATCCACAGAACATGCTGTTACGTGACCTCCTGTTGGTTGGATCACACCCGCGTGCCTGTGAATTTGAACTCAACGGTAACCGGTACCGTGCGGCAGGAGAGAAGCCATTATGGGTCGCCGACATCCGTAACGAGGGTGTTCGGATTCAGCCTCCCGGGCGTTTGAAGCGGTTGTTGTTTCCGCCGGTCGAGCTGCGGCTGGTGGGTGATGAAATGATCTGGGAGAGCAGTCTCTCGGTTCAGGGTGGGCACCGCATGACATTACGTCTCGCCGCGCAGGCGTGCTTCGATCAGTACGGGACCCGTTACCCATACACTGCCACCTTGCGTCTGAATAAGCAGCAATACAAAGGATGTGCGCGGAAGGGAGACCTCGGGCGTCGGGTATTGCCCGCCGACTATCTGTACGAAAGCGACACCCAATCGGTCCGTCTGCAGCTGAAAGAGGCGGGTGAAGCCCTGCTCATTGAAGGACATCGCGAGCAAAGTGAGTTTGTGGTTACCCACAGTGAAGGTCGCTGGGACTTGCTCTCCAGTGGACGGGTGATGTTGGAGGTGACCTCTGAGGCGGGCATCAAGCAGCTGATGTTCTTTATCCGCAACCGCGATGGTTCACTGACGCTGAATGGCAGCGACACACACTTTGAGAAAGCCCGCTTACGTTTCAAACGGCAGTGATCAGCGATTGAGCAGCAGGTCTTTCGCCTGATTGATTTTAGCCGCCAGGTAATCGCTACCGCCCCGGTCGGGGTGGAGCCGTTGCATCAGGCGGCGATGTGCTTCGATGATCGCGTCTTCGTCGGCGCCGCTGTCCAGGCCTAGTATCTGATAGGCCTCCTCGCGATTCATGCTGCCCGTAACCGGTGGCTGCTGGCTGTAGTCCTGGTGCTGACCTGCGGGATCATCTTTTCGCCAGCTATCCCCGAAACGTTTATCCAGATAGGCTTCCAGCAACCGGGCTGACTCGGCATCCTGTTGACGGCAGTAGCTCAGCAGTTGGATAAACTCCTGTTCTCCCAGGTCACCCAGTTCACGGCCTTCAAAGGGACCTGCCAGTACGGTGCCGTACATCACGCCAGAATCGTGGTCCAGCGTCATACGGATAAGTGCGGTACTGACTTCGGAGCGATTGCCGTCAGATTGCTGGCTGCTTTTTTTCTGTTTGTAGATTTGACCGAGAAATGGCAGGAAACGCAGCACCAGCGGCAGAATGCGACGCATAAATGGCAGTACGGCGGCGATCAGGGCGCCGAGCCAGTGCAGACGACCGGTGATCGCCATGTAGATCAGGAACAGCGTCACCATCACGGTGGCCAGCTTGATCACCGCCGAACGACGTTGTTTCGGTGGCTGTGAACTGATCCAGAACATGCCTGCAATTGCGATGGTCCCAAGCAGGACTAACCCCAGTGGATGCACAGTGTTCTCCGTACTTTCCGTAGTTGCTGATGATTACCGTGAGCGGCGTTTACGAACAGGCGATAAACTACCTGCTTCTCTCAGATTAGTACACCGGCATGCGCGCAGGTTCCGGTGCGGATGATTATCCGTTACGTAGCTGGTGGGTCAGCTGGAGCACCTCTCCGGATCTGTTGTGCGAGAAATCTTCCAGTGCTTTCGGGCCGCCCGCAACGTATACGGCGACGGCAGCGAGCAGATCTTTGAGGATTTTGACGCTGCCGCTATTGAAGCTGCAATACGCGCCACCGGAAAGGCGGGCAATCTCTTTGAATGCGCGTTTGGCAACCAGTTCATTTCCCTCCTGAAACACAAACACCGGGGTGCCCAGCAGACCGAGTTCACCCGCCAGACGGCAGAGGCGATCGACCGGTTCTTCCATGCAGTCGCCGATGAATATTACCGCCTGTATCTTGCGGCGACGGGTTTCCAGCAGTGCATGGTTGAGTACGCGGGCGATCTGGGTGTGGCCAGCCATACAGTTGACGCCGTTCATACGGTTGAGCAGGGCGCGTGGATTGTTATACCAGCCGGTGTGTTCGAAGTTACCGTAGCCCTGGTAGTAGCAGAGCTGGACCTGAAGCCCGCCGATCTTACCCGCTTCGATAAACATTTCGCTCTGCAGGTGGCAGGCCTGATCCCAGGTGTATTGGCGGCTGGCGGTAGCATCCAGCGCAAACAGTAAGCGGCCTTCGGCTCCGGTATTCAGAACAGCGGGGGCTTGTGCCACCTTTTCGAGAAAGGCGTCCAGTTCCTGTTTGCTGGAGGATTTAACCGGGTGTTGGTCCTGTTTACTCATCGCGCTACCTGCTCAGAAGATCATCAAAGGTACGCTCTGAGTATAGCGAAGCTGGCCGGACGTTTGTGGGACCGGGATAGGTCAACTGGTCTAGGTAGACTGGGATAGCGAGAGAAGCAGCCAGCAGGGAATATCTGCTGGCTGCTAAGGGGCTTTATTCGCCAATGTAGCGGGCGCGCTTTTTGGCCTTCACAAACTCGAGGTCGACCAGTACCAGACCGTCTACGCAGTAGTTGAAGTCGGCGTCCACACCGAAGTCGAGGAAACGTACGCCACCCTCTTCACAGAGTTCGCTGTACTGTTTGTACAGAGTCGGAACGCTGACGCCGAGAAACTCCAGCTGCTCTTTCATCACGCGGAAGTCTGCTTTGTAGTCATCACCGGCGAACATGCGGTCCATGTTCTCGCGGGTAGCGTCATCCAGCTGGTAGGGTGAGAAGGACTTCGCCAGGTATTCGTTGTCGCCGAAGTAATGGTTGTAGAACCAGATCAGCATATCCTTGGCCGCTTTCGGGTAGGAGTTGCTCAGGCTAACAGGTCCGAACATGTAGCGAACATCCGGGTTCTTACGTAGATACGCGCCGATACCGTACCAGAGGTAATCCAGGCTGCGCTTGCCCCAGTACTTCGGCTGTACGAAACTGCGGCCCAGTTCGATACCCTTGTCGAAGTAGTCTTCCATCTGCTCGTTGTATTTGAACAGGGTGGCGCTGTAGAGACCGTTCTCCTCGCTCTCCTTCAGTCTGGAGGCTTCCGCCAGACGGTAGGCGCCCGCAATCTCCAGCTCCTCCTCATCCCAGAGGATCAGATGGCGGTAGTAGAGGTCGTAGCGGTCCAGGTCTTTTTTCTCACCGGTACCTTCTCCCACACAACGAAAAGCGATCTCACGCAGGCGGCCCACTTCATGAATCACGGCGGAGTCGGCTTTGTAATCGAACAGGTAGATCTTTTTACCGTCGGAGGTTTCACCCAGCAGTTCGGAATCTTTCAGCTCCTGCTTGATCGCCTGGCGATCCTGCGGGTGGGCGATGGTTTTTTCGGTGATAAACAGCGGCGTGCGTTTCTTGGCGATCCGGTAGAGGTGCTTCTTCAGCAGCTTGCACTTCTCCTGAGTGGAGACCGGCACCGCGTCCAGTTGGCTGAACGGGATCGGTTCGCCCACCTTGATAGGGATGGAAACCGATTTCTTATTGAACATCTCCCGTGCCAGCAGCAGCGTGGAGAGATTACGGTTTACGTAAGAGGCGCTGTAAAACAGGGAGGAGTTCTTACCGCCGATAAAGGTTGGCAGGATCGGTGCGTTAGCTTTACGGGCAAAACGGACAAATCCGCTGTTCCATTTACCGTCCTTAATACCGGTCAGGCCTGCACGGGAGACTTCGCCCGCCGGGAATACGATCACCGCTTCTTCGTTCTGCAGACACTCTACGATACGTGCGATATCACGTTTGCGGGTGCTCTTGCCCATGTTATCTACAGGCAGGAAGAGGGATTTCAACGGATCAAAGTGCATCAGCAGATCGTTGGCGACGATCTTGACGTCGCGGCGCACTTCGCCGATCGCTTTCAACAGCGCCAGGCCGTCCAGCGCGCCAAGTGGGTGGTTTGCGACGATCAGTACTCGACCGCTTGAAGGAATATTCACGCGGTCTTTGTTGCTCATGGTGTAGCTGAAGTTGAAGTAATCCAGCACACGATCAATAAATTCAAAACCCTCAGCGTCGGCGTTGTCGACAAGGAAGTCGTTGATCTCGGTTTCACGGATCAGGCGGCGCAGCAGAAACAGGGTGGAGTTCTTTACAGGGGTGGGTTTCTGGACGAACGCGGGGTATTTATTGGTCAGTGCTTGTTCAACGTTTATCACGTCGCTTACCTTCATTTGCTCAAATCGTGTGAAAAATATATGGAAGATTTGTGACGCGGACTTGACCGGAAGTTGACGCTTTTGTGACGTGCCGGGTCTCTTGGCGTGTTACCGGAAACGGGGTCTAATGGGGGCGCAGGTTATTTTTAAGGAGTGAGAACGATGCAATTTGTGGTGGCAAACCGTATCTACGTGGCGGATGACTGGCGTGAAACCTTCGAAGAGCGTTTCCGCAAAAGGGCCGGTGAGATCGATAAACAGCCAGGCTTTGTACGCATGGAGGTGCTGCGTCCGTCGAAAGAGGGGATGCCCTATATCGTCCAGACCCACTGGGCGGATAAAGCCAGCTTCGATAACTGGGTTGGCAGTGACGACTTTAAACGCTCCCACGCAAACCCGCTGCCAAAAGAGGCGTTCAGCCAGAAAGGTGGGTTGGAGATGCACGAGGTGATCATCTCGACCGACCTCTGATTGTTGTGCTGTTTTAAGTGCCGGGCTTATCCGCTATTATCTGTATAAATATACAGTTTTTTGTGGGTTTGGCCGGTGCAACGAAAGATCATCCATTGCGATTGCGACTGCTTCTTTGCTGCCGTAGAGATGCGAGATAATCCGGCGCTGGCAGATATTCCCATCGCGGTGGGGGGCAGTGCCGACCGGCGGGGTGTGATCTCCACCTGTAACTATCTCGCGCGCGAGTTTGGCGTGCGTTCTGCGATGCCGACAGCGCGTGCGCTAAAGCTCTGTCCCAACCTCACCGTTATCCCGGGCAATATCGAGAAGTACCGTCAGGCGTCGCAGCAGATCATGGCGATCTACCGTGACTATACGGACCTGATTGAACCCCTGTCGCTGGATGAAGCCTTTCTCGATGTCAGCGACTCTGAGCACTGCCGGGGCAGCGCCACCCTCATCGCGGAGGAGATCCGCGCCCGCATCAAAGCGGAAGTTGGCATCACCGCGTCGGCTGGTGTCGCACCGTCTAAATTTCTCGCCAAGATCGCCAGCGACTGGAACAAACCGGACGGCCTGTGTGTGATTAAACCCGATGAGGTTGAGGGGTTTGTCGAAACACTGCCGGTTGAGAAGATCTTTGGCGTGGGTGAGAAAACTGCTGCCCGGCTGCATAAGCTGGGGGTACAGACCTGTGGCGATCTGCGCGGATATACCCTCGCGCAGCTGGTGGACCATTTCGGACGTTTCGGTAAACGGTTGTATGAGTTGTGCCGGGGTATCGACGAGCGCCCGGTCAAAACCAGCCGCGTACGCAAATCGATCAGCGTTGAGAATACCTTCTCGCAGGATCTGCCCGATCTGCCGAGTTGTCTGGAACAGTTGCCGGAGCTGCTCGCAAATCTGGAGCGGCGTTTTGAGAAACACCGTAAAGAGCGTTCCATTACTGGCGCGGTGGTCAAGCTGAAGTTCGATGACTTTACCCAAACGACCGCCGAGCATGCCGCTGACCGGGTTGAAATGGCGCACTTTGAAGCGCTGATGCAGGAAGCATGGTTACGGGGACAGCGCCCCGTGCGTCTGATCGGTGTGGGATACCGGTTGGGACCGTGGCGGTCGCAGCAGGGCGAACAGCTGTCGTTGATCTGACCTGCCCGGCTGCACTTCCGCAGTGGAGCATCTAGGATAGAGTCATGGATATAGAAACCTTACAGACGGAATATGAAAGCCTGCCCGTTGATCTGAGCTATAAAGATGAACAGATCGGACGGCGTTGCTGTGCGTTGGCCCTGGAAGCGTTGCGTTGTCGCAGTTATGGAGTGGGCGCGGTGTTGCTCGATGGCAACGGCGATATTCTGGCGGAAGGTTTCAACCGTGTATTTGAAGAACGCTATCATCCCGCAGCCCATGCAGAGATGGAACTGTTGAATGCCTTTGAGCGGGACTACCCCGACTACGGCGACCGCAGTGAACTCAAGCTGGTGGTATCCCTCGAACCTTGCCCGATGTGTTTCAGCCGTATTCTGCTCAGTGGTATCGGGCATGTGCGTTTCCTCTGTCCCGATCCTGATGGGGGGATGACGCACCTGACACGCCACCTGCCCGCCGCCTGGCGCAACCTTGCCTCTCTGGCAGATGTGGGATCAGCAGATGTCTCCAGAGAACTCAGGGCATTTGTGCGTAAAGTTGCCGAGTTTGATCAGGAAAAGCACCGCAAACGGATAATTGCCCAAATACGCGGCTGATATGCTGCGAGTGCAAAAGGGTTCTGCTATACTCGCGCACTTTTTCCGAACTGCTTAAAAATTGCGCAGAGATCCTAATGTTTCAACTTATTGCTTTACGCACACAAAGCCTGAAAAGTGATGTCCTTTCTGGTCTTACCGTAGCGCTGGCGCTGGTACCTGAGGCGGTTGCATTCGCCTTCGTTGCTGGGGTGGAGCCGCTGGTCGGACTGTACGCTGCCTTTATGGTGGGCCTGATTACTGCGGCGATCGGTGGTCGTCCGGGTATGATCTCTGGTGCAACGGGTGCGCTGGCGGTTGTGATGGTCAGCCTGGTGGCGATGCACGGTGTCGAATATCTGTTTGCGACAGTCGTGTTGATGGGTATCTTCCAGATCCTTGCCGGGGTGTTCCGCCTGGGTAAGTTTATCCGTCTGGTACCGCACCCGGTGATGCTCGGTTTTGTAAACGGTCTGGCGATCGTGATCTTCCTCGCGCAGATGAAGCAGTTCCAGTTCCTGGATGAGAACACCGGCGAGTTGGTGTGGCTGCAGGGCGGCCAGATGTACATGATGCTGGGCCTGGTGGCGCTGACCATGGCGATCATCCACTTCCTGCCTAAGCTGACCAAAGCGCTGCCATCCTCTTTGGTGGCGATTGTGACTGTTGCTGCACTGGTAATTGGTCTGGATCTGGATGCCCGTAACGTGCAGGACGTACTGCGTGATATGACCGGTAATCCGCTGGCAACTATCGCCGGTGGCCTGCCTGAATTCCACATTCCGATGGTGCCGATCACCCTGGAAACACTGAAGATCATCGTGCCTTATGCACTGATTCTGGCTGCGATTGGTCTGATTGAATCCCTGCTGACCCTGACACTGATCGATGAGGTTACCGAGACCCGTGGGCGCGGTAACAAAGAGTGTATCGGCCAGGGTGTTGCGAACGTAGCGACCGGTTTCTTCGGTGGTATGGGCGGTTGTGCGATGATCGGCCAGAGTATGATCAACATCAACTCCGGTGGTCGCGGTCGTATGTCCGGTATCTCTGCGGCACTCTTCCTGCTGGCCTTTATTCTGGTCGGTTCGTCCCTGATCGAGATGATCCCAGTAGCGGCGCTGGTGGGTGTAATGTTCATGGTGGTGCTGGGTACCTTTGAGTGGGCGAGCTTCCGTCTGCTGGGCCGTATCCCGCTGTCCGATACACTGGTGGGTATCACCGTGACGGTGGTTACTGTCCTGACCGACCTGGCGATTGCAGTAATCGTGGGTGTGATCATGTCTGCGCTGGTGTTTGCGTGGAAACACGCCAAGCACATGAACTTCACCGTCGAAGGTGACGAAAACCAGAAGATCTACCTGCCGGATGGCCCGCTGTTCTTTGGTTCTATCCAGACCTTCCGTGATCAGTTCGATCCGCACAATGATCCGCAGGATGTGATCGTCGATTTCGCGAACTGTCGCGTAATGGACCACTCCGGTCTGGAAGCGATCGATTCCCTGGCGGACCGTTACCTGAAAGCGGGTAAAGAGCTGCATATCCGTCACCTCAGCCCAGAATGCCGTGACCTGTTGCGAAAGGCCGGTAACCTGGTGGAAGTGAACGTGATCGAAGATCCGAAATACAAAGTGGCATCCGATACCCTGGCGTAAGCGGGTGTTAGTTTGCTGATTAAAGCCGTACCTCTGGGTGCGGCTTTTTTGTATCCGTTGGGATGACGGGTACCAAGTGAGGGTGAGAAAACCATGAGTATCAAACTGGACCAGAAACTGTTCGACAGTCTGATGACGCAAGCGGCGGAGAGCCCGCGCCTGCGTAGTCATTTCAATCTGCATACCGACCTGGAAGCGCCTGTTCAACGGCTCTGTATCGGTTTGCAGAAGGGGACTTACGTCCGCCCACATCGTCATCCCGCTGCCAACAAGTGGGAGATCATTATGGTGCTGCGTGGCGAGGTGGCGTTGCTGACCTTTGATGATCAGGGTGTGGTGCAGGAGCGGATGACACTGACACCGGGGCAGGGTGATTTTGGTATCGAGCTGGCTCCCGGCACCTGGCATACGGTGCTGCCACTCTCTGAGCAGGCGGTGATTATGGAAGTGAAAGAGGGGCCATACACACCCGCGCAGCCATCAGATTTTGCTCAATGGGCACCCGCGGAGGGTGAGCCTGAAGTGAGTGCCGTTCTGCAGTGGCTGGAAAACGCAGCGTCTGGTGAGCAGTTTCAAGGCTGACCTCAGGCCATCTGACTGTCTTGCCGGATAATCGCTACCACCCGATCAGGTTGTAAAAGTGATCAGGTGGTAGGGTGGTTCTGCAGGTATTCCACAAACTGGGTGTAAGGCACCGGTCTGTTGAACAGGTAACCCTGTCCCTTATCGCAGTCGTGTACACGCAGAAACTCACACTGCTCGTTTAGCTCGATCCCTTCACACACCACACGCATATCCAGGTTATGTGCCAGGTCGATAATGCCGGTTGTCAGAGCGCGGCAGTGTTTGTCGTTGATCACCCGATCGGTAAACGATTTGTCGATCTTGAGGATATCGAACGGGAATTGGGAGAGGTAACTCAGTGAGGAGTAACCGGTGCCGAAATCGTCGATCGCCAGACACACCCCGAGGGTATGGAGATCGTTCAGGGTTCTCAGCGCCAGCTCGATGTTGTCGAGCAGGGCACCTTCGGTGATCTCTATCTCCAGATTCTCTGCTGGCAGCCCGGTCACTGCGAGGGTGTCGGATATGGTTTCCACCAGATCCCCCTGACGGAACTGGACCGGCGAGATATTAACCGCCACGCGAATATCCGGGTAACCCATACGGCGCCAGTTGGCTGCGTTTTCGCACGCTTGGTGCAGAACCCAGCGGCCCAGAGGGTGGATCAGATCGGAGCTTTCCGCCAGCGGAATAAACTCGGCAGGTGATACCGGGCCGAAACTTTCGCTGGTCCAGCGCAGCAGGGCTTCTGCCGCGTACACGCGGTTGTCCGCCAGATTGATCAGCGGTTGGAAGTGAAGCTCCAGGGCGTCATTTTCCAGTGCAGTACGCAGTTCGTTTTCCATCTTGAGGTGAGCGGTTACCTCGTCGTTCATCTCTTCGGTGAAGAAGCAATACGCATTGCGCCCCATCGCTTTGGCACGGTACATGGCGGTATCGGCAAAACGCATCAGCTCGTTGATCTCGGTACTGTCTTGCGGGAACAGTGCGATACCGACACTGGCGGTAATGACGATACTCTGCTCCGCCAGCATCAGTGGCTTGGAGAGCGCTTCGATTATGTGACGCGCTACGGTTTCTGCGTTGTGCTCAGAGCAGAGGTTGCCGATGATCACCAGAAACTCGTCGCCGCTGAGGCGAGCGGTGGTGTCCTCTTCGCGTAAGCAGCTGGAGATCCGTTTACCCGCTTCAACCAGCAGCTGGTCTCCGATGTTGTGGCCCAAGGTATCGTTGACGCGCTTGAAGTTGTCCAGATCGATAAACAGCAGAGCGCCTTTGGTGTTGTTGCGGTTACAGCCAGCTATAGCTTGCTTCAGACGGTCGCGGGCAAGAATACGGTTGGGCAGGTCAGTCAACGCATCGAAGTTAGCCTGTTTTAACAGGGTCTGTTCGTACTCCTTGTAGGTGCTGATATCCTCCTTCATGCCCAAATAGTGAGTAACCTTTCCGTTGGACTTTATCGGGGTGATGGCTGTGCGTTCCCAGTACATGGAGCCGTCTTTCGTGCGGTTATGAAACTCACCGCGCCACACCTTGCCAGAAGTGATAGTGTCCCAGAGGTTTTTATACTCCTCGTCCGGTGTGCGGCCAGATTTCAGGATGCGCAGGTTTTGTCCCTTGATCTCCTCGGCACTGTAGCCGGTGGTACGGGAGAAGTGAGGATTGGTGTATTCAACGTTCCCGTCAAGGTCGGTAATCACCACAGCTACTGGACTCTGCTCAACCGCCAGGGAGAACTTGTCCAGCTCGTTAAGCGCCAGTTGTAGCTGGTTGGTGCGGCGCTCTACCTCATGTTCAAGGTTATCGTTGTAATCTCTCAACTGTTTACGTTTTTGATCGATAGTTGCCAGCATTCTGTTGAAGTTACGCGCGAGAATGCCGATCTCATCGGTTGATTTCACATCGACCGGTGTAAAGTCGTCAGACTCGGATATCTCGATGGTGGCGAGGGAAAGGCGACGGATATTGCCGAGATAGCGGTAGAGCAGCAGTCCCAGCAGAATTGCAGCAACTAATCCGGCCAGCGCCAGCAGTTGGGTGCGCTGCAGGATCTCGTTGCGTACCTGATCCATCCCGGTGTGGGGTTTCGCCATAAAAATGGAACCGGCCAGCTTGCCATCCATACGGCTCAGCGGCTTGGCGGAGATAAAGTAGGTTTCGCCATGCAGGGTTCTGACCACCGATTCGCCGGGGTTGTTGAGCAGAGTCTGGTATTCAAGGTAGGGCAGGGGCAGTTCGCGAATCGGCTCAGCGTCGTTTTTCAGAGTGCTGGCCATCACGGCTCGCTCACGCACAATGGTTATATCGATACCCGTTGCCTGAGCCACCTGCTCGATGAAGGGGTGATCGATCACCTTGCCGATCATCACCAGACCAATTGTTTTGCCGTCCAGCAGGCAGGGGGCAACCGAAAAAAGGGTGAACTGATTGCCATCGTGCAGTATCGCGCTATGGGTTTCACCGGTATGTAACGTGTTTTTAACGATGTCATTGGTGATGAAATTGGTACCGGATGGGGTTTGCTGGGTCAGGTCAGACAGCAATACCCCTTGGGTATTCAGCAATAACGTACGGAACTGGAGTAAACCGGCTCCCTCGTACTGATTGATATACAGGGGCATGATGGATGTGTGTTCGCTTAGAAAGTAGCCCTGTATCTCTGGTTCTGATGCCAGGTGTTGTGACCAGGTTTCAGTAGCAAGACTCGCTTGGTCGATAAAGTCCTCGTTGACCTTCAGGGTGGAGTGGAACTGCTCCTGAATCAGGCGCTCGTAACCCTTCTGAGAAAACTGAATGTGAAACAGCGTTGTGGTCGCCAGGATCAGCGCCGTGACCGTAAGGTAGGCGAGGGTCAGCTTAACGCTGATCTGACGGTAGAAGGGCAGGCGAACCGGCATCCGTTACTTCGCCTCCTTGCCGTAATCAGGGTAATGCGTGTTGAACGCTTCGATCGCCCATTCGACCGACTTGTCATCATGGCAGCCGCCATTCTGACAGGAGTTCGGCATGTCGTAGGTCAGCGAGGCTACAGGCGGTACGATCTTGAAGGCATGGCTGCGGATCGGATAAGCACCACCGGATTTAACGATGTACGGCATATGACAGTCCGCGCAGCTCTTACTGCTCGGTGGCCCCGGATAGTGTGGGCGGCCATTTTGCGCTGCGGTGAAGCTGATGCTGTCGGCGTGGCATAAACCACAGCGTTCCGCGTCGATACGTGCTGAAGGCAGGTCACGATCCATACCGTGCGGGTTGTGGCAGGTGACGCAGGTCAGCCCCTGGGTTGCCGTGTGCAGTGTTGGTTTCTGGTCAGCAGGCGCGGAGAGGTAATCCTGTGAGTGGCACTGCAGACATTCATCGGTCAGCTCTCCCCGTTCCGGCGTGTGGTGACTTTTCATCAGTGTGAGTGCCTTGCTGTGTTTGGACTCGGAGAAATCGGCGAACTCCTGGTGCCGGTTTTTCGAAAGACCTAATCCCCACCAATGTTTCTGTTGGGTATCGTCCTGCTGCTGAACCTGTTTGTAGTCGCTGTTGATCTCTTCGCCGGGTTTGTATCCTACCGGGAAGTTAAAAGTGGTCTGCATGTGGTCGGCGGACTGTTTTCCTCTGGAGTGACACTGGCCGCAGACGGCGGATTTGGTAGAGACAACTATATCGTTCTGAGAATGCACCTCGTCGGCATGACAGAAGTTACAGCTTTCATCGGTTGTCATACGGCGCTTGTTGACGTGTGTCTGCCCCGGACCGTGGCACGCTTCGCAACCGATACCAAACTCCGCAAACTCAAAAGTCTCCGGGTTGAAACCGGTGGTGTGACAGCCGTTGCAGTTATTGGAGAGCGGCGTTTCCTTCCAACTGTCGACTTTGTACGGTACCCACTGTTGGGTGGTGATCAGCCACTTGGCGGTAAACGGGTAGTACTCGCCGTCGATCATGCGTGCGTAGACCTGCTCCCACTTGTTGCCGATAACGTATTCGATCTCCTCTTTCTTGAACGTGACCACCGGATTGGCTTGTGAAAAGTCGCCCTGAATGTCGTTAGGTGCCCCCACCGGTCGGAACATTTTGGGGTGGAGGGTGTGCTCGTGCCAGGCGCTGTAATGGGTGTTATGGCACCCCTGACAGGTTTCCGAAGTGACATAACCGGATTCGGCCGGGAATAACACATCTTTGTGCAATGTGAAGCCGGCAATAACGGCAGCGAGAACGAAAATAAGGAGGAGGTTAACAGTACTTTGTGTTTGAATTCGCACCAAGAAAACTCCGTATAACAACTGGAACAGGTAATGCTGCGTGTTTAAATATCCGTCTATTATATGTGGCTTCCTGCGTTTTATATAGTAGTCATTCCAGACATGTCTCCTAAGCCTAAAATGTGGAAAAGCGACCTGAATCAAGCTTTGTTTGAATATATTCGATTTTGCTTATATCGGCTTGCGTGTTGGCGAATTGAAAGAGGCAGATGTGAGCTTAGCGGGAGGTTTGGGTGAGAAGGTGTTGCCGCGATAGATGAAGGCGGCACGTTTCAGACAGGAAACGTGCCTATAGCATCACGCCAGTGCGTCAGCGTCGAAGCTGATACCGTCCCAGCCGTTCTGCATGAAAGAGCGGATGTTACCGTGGTCGGTGCCTTCCGGAGTGTTCAGCACGTCCTGATAGAAGCGGCCGAAGCATGCCAGCGTCTGATCCTTGTCCAGATCGTTCAGCTTCGCGAAAGCGAAGATCTTGCAGCTACCTTCGTTCTGACCCGCATCGTTGCGCACGTCGCCGTTGTTGAAGCCGGTTGCGGTGTAGCTGTAGTTGTCGGCGATCACCTGCATGGTGTCTTCGAAATCCAGTGAGCTGTCGGTGCCGATGCGGCCGAGAAAATCGTTCAGAGTCATTTTTGTCCCAGTTCCTGTTCTAACAAGGCTTGTACGAGTTCGGTGGTCGGCGCGGCTTCGCCCTGCGCGTCGCACCGGCGCAATACTGCACCACAGATGTCATCCAGTTCAAGAGGGCGACCCTTTTCCCGGTCGACCAGCATCGAGGTTTTGATCGCATCAAAGGTGCTGATCAGCTCAAACATCTCATCCACGTCGGTTTTGCTGAGTGCAACGCCGTCCGCTTTTGCCGCCAGTGCAGTCTCCTCCATCATCCGATATACCGCCTTGCCGTAGGCCGGATGATGGGTGAGTTTCTGCGTGTCCAGCCAGGTGAGTGCGGAGAGCGGATTAACGCCGTTGTTGATCAGCAGCTTACGCCACAGCTGATACTGGATATCGTCACTCAGGGTGGTGGGAATCTGCGCGGCGTTAAAGGTTTCTGTGAGTGACTGCAGGAATCCGTTCGACGTCGCAGTGGCTTTTGCATTGGGCCAGGCGCCCATCACCACCTGAGCGGGACCTTTGGCTTCGATCACGCCCGGCTCGATGATGTGGCCGCCAATTCGTACCGCCAGTCCACCGACGGTACGATCGTTACCAAGGTCCGCCGCGATCTGGGGTTCGTTGTCCACACCGTTCTGCAAGGAGAGTACCGGACAGTCAGCCGTTGCTAGCCAGTCCTTAAGCTCTGTCAGGATCGATTGGGTGGCACCCGCTTTCAGGGTGATGATGATCAGGTCAAATTGATCTGCCTGGTACTGCTGCTGAAGGTGTTGGTGGTCCAGTGCGTCCACCGCACCCTGAAAGCTGAACTCCGGGTGGACAACCTTTAAACCGTTCTGTTGCAGGGCCGCCAGGTGAGTGCCACGGGCGGTAAGCGTGACATCGTGGCCTGCTTCCAGCAGACGGGCCGCGTAGTAAGCACCGATGCCTCCGGCGCCGATCATCAGAAAACGCATGCTGAATCCTTGGGCAAAATAGATAGCAGCGATTATTTCCGCTCACCGGGCAAAGGTCCAGGCATAAGCCTTATTCGTGACAGGCATAGATCGTTGCTATGATGCCCTGCATACAGAGCGCACAGGCGAAGAGCGATGAGTAAAACAGACTATGACGCGATCATTGTACCCGGCGGTGGTGTCGGTGCCGATGGGCAGTTGCCGGAGTGGACACGCCGGCGGCTTGATCAGGCATTGGCCTGTGAGGGGCGTTACTACGTCATGTTAAGTGCGGGTACCTATCATAAACCGCTGCCGCGTGACGCTCAGGGTTTTCCGGTCTTTGAATCGGTGGTGGCGGGGCAGTACCTGCAAGCGCGGGGTGTACCGGAAGAGCAGATTCTGTTTGAGACCGCTTCCTACGACACCATCGGTAACGCTTACTTTGCCAAAGTGATCCATACCGACCCTCTGGGGTTAAAGCGACTGAAGGTGATTACGTCGGACTTTCATATGCCACGCACCCAGGCGATCTTCGAGTTTATCTTCGGCAAACGCTTCAGCGACAGAGAGTATTCACTTTGTTTTGACAGTGTCTCTGATGAGGGATTGGATCAGGCGGTGATTGCTGAGCGCAGGCTGCGTGAGGTGAGGAGCCTGCAGCAGTTTCAGGCGCGCAGCGCTCAGGTCGAAAACCTTGCGCAGCTGCATCGCTGGTTGTTTGTCGAGCATAACGCTTACCGCCTGGCCGGTCAGCGGGAGATGCTGGATCCGGCCGTGCTGGCGAGTTATTGAGCTGATTTTGGAACGGCTCACTCGTCGCCGTCGATCTCCAGCAGGGCTGCCTGTGGATAGCGTGGGCCGGATACTGTCTGCGGGTTGATGATCGCTTCGATCCTCTCCATGGCATCCTGATCCAGCTGGATGTCCGCAGCCAGCGCATTTTCTTCCAGAAAATGCAGATGTTTTGTGCCGGGGATCGGCACCACACGCTCATCTTTATTCAGTAACCAGGCGAGGGCGATCTGTGCAGGGCTGTGTCCTAACTCATCGGCCAGTTCACAGAAGCGGCCGACCATCGCTTTGTTGGATTCAAAATGGGTGTCCTGAAAACGCGGCATGCCCAGGCGCAGGTCACCTGCTTCCAAGCTGGCGGTGTCGGTTAGTTTACCGGTCAGCATGGCGCGACCCAACGGGCTGAAAGGTACGAAGGTGATATCCAGATCCTGGCAGGTTTGCAGCACGCCGTTTTCCGGTACCCGCGTCCAGAGTGAATACTCCGACTGTACAGCGGTGATTGGGTGAACACGGTGCGCACGCTGGATTGTTTCTGGCGATACTTCCGACAGGCCGATAGTGCGGATCTTACCGGCAGCCTTCAGTTCGGCCAGTGCACCGATGCTCTCCTCAATCGGCACATTGGGATCTTTGCGGTGCAGGTAGTAGAGGTCGATCACGTCGGTCTGCAGGCGCTGTAAACTGGCATCGCACATCTTGAAGATGTTTTCGGGGCGGCCGTTGATCTCACGTTTCCCGTTGGCATCACGGAACAGGGCGCACTTGGTGGCCAGGGTGAAGTCTGAGCGTCGGGATTTCAGGACCCGTCCGATCAGCTCTTCGTTGTGCCCGTAGCCGTATACCGCAGCGGTATCGAGAAAGCTGTAGCCCAGCTCCAGACTTTGACTCAGCACGCGTTCTGACTCTTTCAGATCACCACTGCCGTAACCGTGGGACATGCTCATGCAGCCAAGGCCAAGGGCTGAGACCCTAAACGGCCCCAGTTTTCGCGTATGCATCAGGGGATTTATCCTTGCTGATTTAGGGAGGGAGTATTAAGAGAAGAGGGAGGAGAGGCTCAGCTCTCCATCCAGACGTCTTTGGCCCAGTGCCAGATAGAACTCCACTCCTCGACCGCTTCGTCTGTATCCAGAGACCAGAGCAGTACTTCGCCCTCCTGAGAGATCACGTAATACTGGCCGTCGCTGACACAGATCGGAATAAACTCACGTGGTATGCCATCGGCCCAGGCGTTGGCAGCAACTTCCGGTAGGTAGGTGTGAGATTGGGGATCGGCAACAGTAACAGGCTCCAGTGTGCCGTAGATCACGTCGCCGGTTTTGAGCATGAACTCGCGCAGCTCCGCCGGAATAGGGATCAGGATCTCCTCTTCAACCTCAACCAGTTGGTCTTCGGTTGGTATCTCCAGCGGTACAACCACCTGAGCGCTGTTCTCTCTTAGGTGCTGCAATACGTCTTCCATCACTCATGTCCTGCGTTGGGAATAATTCTGGAGTGGATATTAGTTCAAAATCTGAAGTTATTCTCCTACAAAAATTGAAAATGAGAATGCTTTGCATTATCGTGTAAATATTTTTTGCATTGATCTAGGACAATAATCTGAAAAGTATGATAAAGTGCGCCGCGTTAACAACTTAGTTCAATCCGCGGTTTGATAAGGATTATTACGATGAATGTAGATCAGCACCTGAAAGTTGCACAGTGGCACCTGGAGCAGGCTCGCCTGCACGCTACCAACGGCGACCACAAATGCGGCTGCCCAGTAAACGACCACGACGCTAAAGCGATCGCTGCTGTTGAAGCTGGCATGATGAAAATCGAAGAAGAACTGACTTGCTCCGTTAAGTAAGTTATTTCTTTCGAAAAAAGCCGCGCTTACGAGTGCGGCTTTTTTGTGCCTGAAATTCAGGTAATTCCCCCCTATATCCGCTTCTTTTTATCTTTACGTTAATTTTCTCGTGCAGGTCTCCGCCAGGCACTGCTACTGCGTAAATCACATCCAACTGCTACACTTCCGCCCAACTTAACGGATCCGCTTGTAAGGAGAGCAGGGATGAACAAAGCAGTACTGTCGTTGGTGATTGCAGGTGTAGTTGGTGCTGGTTATCTGGGCGCGGTGAAATTCACCGGTGATCGGGCCCACCAGGCAACGTTGAACATGCTCGCCGAAATGGAAAGTTCTCCCAACTACCGTGAGCTGGTTGAGCTGCAGGTGAGCTCCGAGAAAGGATTCTTTGGCAGCCGTTATGAGATCACCATGAACGTGATTTTGCCGGACCTGCAACAACCGATGCTGGATGTGGTTGGCTCCAGCGCGATCCCGATCGAAACCACCTCCAGCTATGGCGTGTTTACTGCTGACTATCGCTCTGTATTGGCCGAAGGCGATCTGCTCAGCAAACTGAAAGGGGTGCAGAAGAATGCCCGTCAGGAGCCGTTTCTTGATGACACCCGCATCAGTATCAATCCACTGAATGGTCAGGCGACCATCTCCAGCCATACCCGTCTGGATGAACTCCGTATCAACGAAAATAACAAGTTGTTTGAGATGGCTGCATCTGAGAGCCGTTCTAGTCTGGAAGACAACCAATATGATACGAAGGCAACGATTGGTTCTATCAGGCTGGCTGACGTTGATGCCGACGTCTTTCGTTTTGACGGTATGAAGCTCAATCAGACAGCGCAGCTGCTGGAGGGTAGTTCGTTCTTCGACGGTTTATACCAGTCAATCGACGCAGATATCGATATTGGCGCGCTGGAGGGGAACAGCCGCAACGGTTCTCAGCTGAGCATGCAGCCGAGCCGCGTCAGCGTAAAACAGATGACCGAAGCGGGTCGGGTCAAACTGTCTATGGCCTATGATCTGGGTGCGACACAGGTGATCAGCGGTACCAAGGGTGAAGTGTTAAACCTGAAAACGGCGGGACTGGATTTTACACTGGATCTCGACAACGACGCGTACCACAAAGTGACTCGCCAGATTAATGAGATGGGCGTTGCGCAGACCCAGAATCCGTTTCTGATGTTGGGCCTGTTGAGCACAGTCACCGAAAAGGGGATCAATCTCGGTGTTCAGCGCTTGAACGTGGAGCTGCAACAGGGGCAGTTCAATGCTGACGGTCGCCTGGAAGTGGCCGGTTTTAATATGCAGCAGACGCTGCAGAACCCCGACATTATGCGTGAAAATGTGAAAGGGCTGCTCAACATCGCGCTGGATGAAGCGCTGGTGGAGATGTTGCCTGACAGCGGCGAGAAGCGTCAGCTCGAGGCGTTTATCCAGCAGGGTTTTGTTACTCGAAAAGCCAATCAGCTGACCTCCCGTCTGGAGGTTGAGGATGGCAAACTGGTGGTAAACGGCATTCCGCTTGGTAACATTTAACCCGCATTTGAGTTTCAGTGCCCGCGCTAGGCGTGGGTGCTGAGACTGTCAGCTTCTTTTCTCCTCTTGTTTTCCTGTTTTCCTGTTTCCCGTTTCGCAACGGTGTTTTCCCGATTGTCGTAATAGTTAAATCCGATTCTCCGGCGTAGAATGCGGCTCTTTTCCCATTCTTCTTATCCCCTGCAGTCTGAAAGGTTGGAGCGCGCTGAATGCAGCTTGTTTTCGAAACCGTAATCCCGGTGTTTGTCATTATTGCCCTCGGTTGGTGGTGCCGAAAAACCAGTCTGCTGGATGAACGTTCCTCCAAGGCGCTGAACCAATACGTCTTTTACATCGCTGTTCCACCGCTGATGTTTCTGTCCACAGCCCGCGTGGATATTGTCGAGATCGTTAATCTGCCATTTCTGGCGACTTATTTTGCGGCAACCGTGATCACCATGGGCATTACCTTTTTGGGGCGGCGCTGGCTCAATATTCAGGGTACCTTGGATGGAACAGTGATCTCCCTGATCGCGGGGTGGGGGAACACGGTTTATATGGGTGTACCGCTGTTTTACTTCCTGTTTGGCGACAAAGGTACGCTACCGGTGGTGATCGCCACCCTGTTTACCAACATGCTGTTTATGTTTGGTCTGGCGTTTTTTGCCAATCTGGAAGCGCAGGGCGGGAAACGCACCTCGCTGATCACGTTGTTCCAGAACGTATTCCTGAAGAATCCGGTGATGCTGGCACCGGTATTGGGTATGTTGTTTTCCCTGTTCAGTATTCCCTTGCCGGTTCCGTTGGAGAACCTGCTGGATATGATTGCTCCGTCGGCGGCGCCGGTTGCGTTGTTTGCGCTGGGATTATCGCTGTACGGCCTTTCTCTACGCGGTAATATGCTGCAGCTGAGTTGGATGGGGGCAATGAAACTGCTGGTGCATCCGTTGGTGGCCTTTATTATTGTCACCGCCGTTGGGCTGGAACCGTTCTGGGCTGCGTCCGTGGTATTGATGTCGGCGTTGCCGACCGGTGCGATGGTGTTTGTATTGGCTCAGCAGTACGATAAACGTGTGGATCTGGCCTCAAGTGCCATCCTGGCCACTACGGTGTTGTCGATCTTTACCCTGGCGCTGATGCTACCCTTTATTAAAGCCTGGGCGGGTTAGATAATCCGGCCTGGTCACCGAGTTACCAGAACTATTTTAGAAGAGTACAAAATTGGAAGAGTATAAGTATCTTATAGTGTTGCTGTTCGTGGTCCTGGTATTCACACCAGTCACCCTGAACGCCCTGCGTCGACGCCGCGAGAATCCGCCGCCGATGGCAAAAAATGACCGCAAGCTTTATCGCCTGTGGCGCTCCGATCCGGAAGGGTACGAGCGTCAGTATGGAGAGATGGACCGCCAGTACATCGCTGCACAGAAAGCTAAGGCCGAAGCCCGTAAAGAAGCCCGTAAACAGGACTCCGGCAGCTCATCATAAGCGGCCACTCACATAAAGAGCAGCAAACCGTGTGATCCTGCCACTGCGCCTGCCACTGTGATCAGGCTCAGTGTCAGCAGGATAATATGCATACGGTGTATCACCCTGAAGGTGCGGTCACTGTTAGTCTGCGCCTGTTGCTCGAACCAGCGGTGCAGGAAAAGTGGTTCGAAGACAAACAGCACCAGTGTGAAGATCAGCCACACCAGCACCATCAGGTGCATCCACCAGAATTCAATCCGCAGGAAACGATCCCAGCCATCCAGAATCTGCGTCATGTAGAAGCCGGAGATACCGGTGATCAGCGTGGTAATTTTGGCCTGCAGCGCAAAACGCCCCTCCAGACTCTCAAATAGCTGATAGCGGCTTTCCGTATCCGGCTGCTGCTTGATGGCAGAGATCAGTACCGTGGTGACGAAGGCGACACCGCCGATCCAGAGCACCACGCCCAGCACGTGCAGTACACGCGCAACAACGAAGAAGGTGTAATTGTCCATCGCTGCACTCTAACGCGCACCGATAGCGCTGTATAGGTCGCAATAAGAATCGTTCGCGCGTGTTTGCGTCAGGTCAGTTTTGCAGTTGTTGGCGGATCGCCTCTACACGTTTGGCATTCACGCCCAGATCGCTGTGCCCAACACGGGAGGCGGAGCGGATATGCAGTAGCTTGCTCTCGGCGTCATAACGCAGTTCCAGATCATCCACAAAACGGAAAAAACGGGAGCTAAAGGTGGCTGCCAGGTAGTGGGTCTGCGGATCTGTCTGCTCGGCGAGTTTGCCTCCCATTTGAAGAATGACCGCTTTAACCTGCTCCATCGGCGCTGCAGGGTTGGTGGGATCGTAGTTGATCGGCATAACGTAGTGCTCACGATCGTTCGGATATTCACTGCAGGCGCAGTTCGGTGAAGTCGGGCATTGGCTGAGTGCTCCCCCTTTCAATCCCGGTGCGGCGCCTGATTTGGATTGAATTCCTAACAGCAGGAAGACGAGAAGAACGATAACAGCAGCAAGAACAGCGATCAGGAGTAGGGTTTTCATCAAAATAATCCATTTCTGAAGCGGTCGGTTATGTCTGGAGTATAACGGCTGATGAGCCGCCAGGGTGGAAGAGGAATCGAACCATTTCCGCTAATCGATGAGGAAGCTGAAATTTCCATTCGGTTTCTGGCCTGTTATCGGGCGCTTTCGCCAAAATGTTCGCTCAGGTAATCTAGGATTATCTCGAACCGCTGCGGTGACAGTTCGTCCATCCCTTGCTCCTCCACCATCCATTCCAGTGTTTGCGTCCAACGCTCGCGGCTCAATCCCTGCTGCTTCACCAGCATGAGCGAGTGGCACGCAGAGCAGCTTGCAAAGACCTCAGCTTGTCCCGCCCCCGGCGGCAGGCCGCCAAAGTCAAACGCAGTCGTTGGTGTCGCAGTTGTGGTGGTTTGAGTTGGATTATCGGAGAGTGTGGCCAGGTATGCCAGTACAGCGGCTCGCTGGGCATCGTCCTTAATACCATTGAAGGTCATCCGGTTACCCGGCGCCATAGCTGCAGGATCACGGAGGTAGTGATCGAGGCGAACTGCTGTCCAGTCGCCTCCGAGCTTTTGCATGGCTGGCGAATACGCGTACCCCTCCGCAGAGGCCACAGGTCTGCCCACTATATTCCATAGATTAGGGCCGAGTTTGTGGGGTTCTCCAGCTTGCAGGCTATGACAGGCCACACATACCTGCGCAAGCTGTTGTCCCAGTGGCTCAGAGCCCGACAGTTGGGATTGGGCATTGCCTGTGACACCCACAAACAACAAGCTAACGCCGATCAGCACAGGTCGCATCGGTATGATCCTTTACTTAACCAACCCTTACAGCGACGCGATGATAGGAGTTGTTCAGATAACCTTTCGGATTCCAGGCGATAGCGAAGGGCTGACTGACGCCTTCGCTGTCGGTGGCTTTCGCCCAGACCTCGTAATAGCCAGCCTGTGGGAATTTAACCGTGGTCCGGAAATGCTGCCAGGCGGCGGAATTTCGCGGATCAGACAGCTCCGCTTCGATCCAGGTTGCGCCAAAGTCGATCGATACAGCAACGCTCTTGACGGAGCGATCCCCGGACCAGGCATGGCCACGTACCTCCAAGGTATCACCGCTGAGTTCTATACCGGTGGCTGGGTGGGTGATGAGGGATTTAACCGGCATTCGTTCGATGATCACAAAGTCTTTTTTATCGACCTTCTCACCCGGCGAAACCGGACGGTTTGGCACCCGGTAGGATTTGCCGGTCATTTTGGCGCCATCATGTACCATGTCGCGTAACTGGATGCGTGTTAACCACTTCTGCGAGCAGGAGCCGGGCCATCCGGGCACCACCAGGCGAAGCGGTGCGCCGTTCATCGGGTGCAGGGTCTCGCCATTCATCGCAAAGGCGATCAGGTTTTCGTCGCCCATCGCTTTGGCGATCGGCACACCGCGGGAGATGGGTAGTTTCCCTGGCTTACCGGAAAGGTGCGTATCCGCACCGTAATGTGCGGTATAAACCACATCCGGCTTCACACCTGCTGCCTTTAGTACGTCCGCCAAGCGCACGCCGGTCCATCTGGCACATGCCACCGCGCCATAGGTCCATTGGTTACCGGAAGCGGGAGGATCAAAAAACGCGCGTCCGTTGCCCCCGCACTCCACAACCAGATCACGAGTTACCACGTCAAAGTTCTTTTTCAAGTCGCTGATAGTAAGTTGCAGCGGTTTATCCACGAGACCATCGACCGTCAGCGTCCAGGTTGCGGGATTGGCATCGGCCGGTGGTATGCCGTTATTTCGGATAAAGTGACGTGCGGTAGGCGTAGTGGCATCGTCCAGCAGGTGGGGCGGTGTTTCTGCATTAACCGGACGGTCGTTCAGCACCACCAATCCCTCTTTGCCTTTGATGGAAAACGCACCGCTGTCGTCAGCCAATGCGACGGGGACCAGTCCGGGCGGCATGTTACGGTGGAAGGGTATGGCGTGAACGCCCAGAAGTGATGCGACGGTCGCAAGGCCCAGACCGCTTATGATTCGGCGCCTGCCTTGATCGGGCTCTGGTTGATAGGTTGCTTTATTAAGCTCATCGTCGTGGGAATGCTGGTGCTGTAGGTCACCGGACGAGTCCGGCTTGAAATCGTTGCGCATGATGCCACCCCGAAGTTAGATTGATTACCTTCCATGAGTTGGCACGGTCTATTGCTTGATGACCTTCACTGAAGTCTCATATCAACTTCTGAGTTCAGGTTATCCCTACTGTTTGTAGTCAATTATAGGTCAGTTGATCGGGTCTGGTTCCTGCGAAAGACTCCATAGGTTGGAGGAGCAGGGGAGCGCTGTATGGCGTACCTTTATCTATCGATTTTACGTATTGGGAGATGCAAGAAGGATCAAAGGCTAATCCCGGAGAGGCTTAACGCTCTTTCTGCGAAGGAGCGGAAATTGGCGCATCCAGGGCAGTTGGGACGCTCAGGCAATAAAAAAAACCGGCACGTTGACCGGTTTTTTTGTTGCTAAATCGGGTTCAGATTACTTGATCCGTATACCCGGCTTAGCCCCCCTCGTGTGGTTTCAGAATCGACAGCCAACAGGTTTTACCAAATTCAGAGGGGGATTTATGGAATGTTGTTGTTTCTGTAATAATGATCCTTCAATTATTTCAATAATATATAGAGTGTTGGTGAGTGATCGTTATTTTTGGTGTTTTTTAGCGATTTTCTTTTCGGGATGGATGAATGCCAAATTGATACTCGTCTTGGGCTTGGTTAGCCTCGTATTGATTAATAAATAAGCGAGTTATAGCTTTTTTGTTAAGACTTGGAGTCGTTATTTCCCGGTGATGGGCTCACATGGAGGGGTGTGGGTGCGTTGGGATAAACAGTGGATCTATACAGAAAGCTGTAGCGCTTTGTGTAAACACATGGATTATGGAAGTTGTGGGGGAAAAATGAAGCTGAAGAAACTTTATCTGGCGGTAGGGGCTGCGTTGTTGCTGAGCGGGTGCCAGACAACCGGGAGCGGTTCTCTGGTTGACAATATCACGAAACCGATCAAAGACATGGCGTCTGGGCATAGTCAGGAAACTGCTCAGCGCGAATCGTCTGCGACGGCTATCAACCAGAAAAGCCAAGAGGTTGCTCCTCTGCCGGTCTTTAGCGGCTACAAAAAAATTGTAGCCGTGTCTCGTTTTGAAAACCGTTCTTCGTTCAATAGTGACGGGGCAATGAACCTTGGTGCAGGTATGCGTGATCAGCTTGCCGATGCCCTTGTTCAGAGTGGCCGTTTTGTCGTGCTGGAGCGTCAGAACCTGACAGATGTTTTTGGAGAGCAGGATCTGGCCAGAAGTGGTCGAGTTCAGCGCTCTCAGTCTGCCAGGACGGGCAAAGCGACTGCCGCCCAGTTCTTGGTTCAGGGAACAATTACTGAGTTTAAAATCAACTCAGGCAAAGGTGGCTCAGCGGTTTCCTTTGGTGGCATATCTATAGGGGGGGCTTCCTCCTCTACGCATATCGGCTTGATCGTACGTATGATCGATACCACAACAGGAGAGGTAGTTGCTTCTGAGCGTGTTCAAGGCGTAGCTGAAGGTTCAGGGTCTGCTGTTAGCCTCAATTTTGGCGGTATCGGATTTAAGACCGGTAGCAAAAAGGAAGACCCGGTTAGCATGGCGGTACAGAACGTCATCGATAAAGCTGTTCAGGCAATCGCCGTAAAGCTGGGTGAGAAGCCATATCGTGGTCGAGTTGTGCAGGCCAAAAAAGGATCGATCATCGTCTCCGCAAGCGAACGTAACGGAACCAAAACAGGTGACGTGTTCACTGTATTTTCCGTAGGTCGTGAGCTTAAAGATCCGTTGACCGGAGAGATTCTGGGCCGGGAAGAGGTCGAAGTAGGGCAGGTTAAAATCACAACTGTGAAAGATAAGTACTCTTTTGCTAAGCCAGTTGGGCGTTTTCGCTTGAAAACCGGTGATTTCATTCAGGCGGTCGATTCATCTTTAGCCGGTCGATAATTATATAGTGTATATCAGTATAAAGGAGCCAAAGCTTAAAGCCTGGCTCCTTTTTTATTTGGAGATATTTTATGCCTTTTTCAAAAAATGCAGCTTCTTATTTAGCGGTTAGTCTATCAGTTTTATTGTCTTTTTTTCCTGTTTTGGCTGAAGCATCCGAGCGAAAGAAAGATGATCGTTATGATCATCGCTATCGCGCACCGCTGGTTATCGTTCCACAAGACTATTATGGGAGCGTGGAGGTCTATATGACACCAAAAGGATATGTGGTGCTGAAGAAAAAGGAGGAAAAGAACGCATATGAGAAAATTGAGCAGTACCTGAATAAGGACGATAAGGAAAGAAAATAGATCTAACTGGTTTGGGAGTTTATTGGATTTTTCTTTAGGAGGAAGATGGCTTATGTATGGACGACTTAAGCTCTTGTCGGGCCTGTCCCTGGTTCTATTGGTTAAATTGTCTGGTTCTGCTGCATATGCTGGTGAAGGAAATTTAATCGTAAATACGGTTCGGGAAGACAAGGAAACTTGTGAGCGAGCACGGAAGGAATATCATACCTCACCACTTTACTTTGCGGGAATTCTTCAGGTATGTGGGATTTCCGTACCACCCCCACCCCAAAAAAAATCAGCAGGACTACCTGCAGAAAGTACTAGCATCTATAGAACCTGTAAAAAGGGAGGCGAGGTTGTTGGAGGGAGGTGTTTACATGATAAAAGCCCTGAAATGGTTATGCGATTAAAAAAGCCTCGACCTATAGATAAAGTTGATAATGTTTTAAGTGCTTTGGAAAAAAGAAATAATGAATTTTCAGGAATTAGAAACGATTATGCTGATCGCTTAGAGAATCACCTTTCTCGGTTGCAGGAAATAAATGAAGAGATGGATCTATTGCCAACAAGTCAGAGTGGTATATTAGGGGAAGGGAGGCAGGTAAATAATCATTTATCGGAGCTTCATAAGTGGTTTGATGTCGAAAAAGAAAAGTATATTAGGGGTGAGGGTTACATGTACAAGCCAAGTACCCTCAAAGAGGCTGTGGAATTGTTCTCTTATAACTCCACATCACAAGAAAAAGAGGATTACAGGCAAGCCTCTTACCAAGAAAAGCTAAGGATTGTCGAGCGAAAAACTGGCTATGATGTCAGTGCCTTGCCTTTAGTTGATGGAAGCTATGACTATAGTAGGATAAAAGAAGATCTTTGGTCATCAAGAAAAAATCCTTCAGAATATATGAGAAAGTATGAAGGATATTATCCTGAAGATGCCGCCCTAATTAAAGGAACTATAAATACAGGCAGGGCAGTAAAAGAGGTTGTGGTTTTACATCCAAAAGTTGGAGCGCTTGACGCTGCCGGTAAGGCTGCTTATAGAATTTACAAGCAAGGGTCTAATAAGAATGGATTTAGAAGTGTAAGAGATGGGGTTGAGTTTTTAAATGACTCTCTAAAGGTAATGCAAGAAGTAACTACGGGAAAGGGGAAGGGGTTTGCTACGGTGAGTAAGGGTGTATCGCTTTTAAAAATGCCGGATGGGTTTCAGAAAGCTGAAGGGATAGTCAAGTCTGTGTCAATCGTAACGGGCCAGGAGGGTGCGTACAGCGAAATGGAAAAACTTAAGAGGAAGTACGACCCTCTGGAAATAAGCCCTTATGAAGTTATTGATCTGAGGACCAGAGATCAATCGGAATCCATATATGAGTAGACTGTATAAAGAGGATATTTGTCTAAAATATATTTCCTTCTTCCAGTAATCAGTCTAATTGAACACTTGGAGGGTGTTTATGGGGCTGTGTGTATAGAGACGGTAATCACCTGACAGCGCTTCCCGCATCAATTTCTCTTAAGCAGCCGAATCGGCTGCTTTTTTGTGCCTGATCTTTAAATATATCTGGTGTAGTTGCTGTGAAAGGTAAGTCGCCTTTCATATCGTAACTCTGGTGAAAGATCATGCGAAGTGGAGAATAGTATCCTCAAAGAGCCAAATCTTAGCCATACAGATAGATAATAAAAAACCCGGCACGTTGACCGGGTTTTTTACGTAGCTAAATCGGGTTCAGATTACTTGATCCGCATACCCGGCTTAGCACCTTCGTGTGGTTCCAGAATCCACAGGTCTTCACCACCCGGGCCTGCTGCCAGCACCATGCCTTCAGACATGCCAAACTTCATCTTACGTGGTGCAAGGTTAGCCACCATCACGGTCAGCTTGCCTTCCAGGTCTTCCGGAGAGTAGGCAGATTTGATGCCTGCGAAGACGTTGCGGGTTTCGCCACCCAGATCCAGGGTCAGCTGCAGCAGTTTCTTGGCACCGTCCACGTGCTCTGCTTTAGCGATACGGGCAACACGCAGGTCGACCTTCACGAAATCGTCGAAGGTGACCTCGTCCGCGATCGGCTCTTTGTCCAGCTCACGGATCTCGTCTTTGTTGTCCAGTTCGGTCTGCGCTTTCTGCTTGTGACCGGCAGTGGTAGCAGCCATCGCTGCCAGCGTTGCTTTGCTGTCTTCGATCATCGCGTTCACTTTGTCCTCGTCGATGCGCTGCATCAGAGGTTTGAACTTGTTGATTTTGTGAGACGTCAGCGGCTGCTGGATCGCACCCCACGCCAGATCGTCAACGTTCAGGAACGCTTTCACGTCTTCCGCCACCTGTGGCAGGATCGGAGCCAGGTAGGTCACGATCACGCGGAACAGGTTGATGCCCATGGAGCAGCAGTCCTGTACGTCCTGCTCTTTACCTTCCTGTTTCGCCAGAACCCAAGGTTCGGCCGCATCGATGTACTGGTTGGCTTTGTCGGCAATCGCCATGATCTCGCGCATCGCGCGGGAGTACTCACGGTTTTCGTAGGCTTCGGCGATCTGCTCGCCTGCAGCAACCGCTTCCTCGTACAGGGCCGGTACCGCCAGCTCTGCACCCAGTTCACCGTCGAATTTCTTCTTGATGAAACCTGCGCAACGGGACGCGATATTCACAACCTTGTTGACCAGGTCCGCATTTACACGCATGCGGAAATCTTCCAGGTTCAGATCGATATCGTCGATGCCGGAACCCAGTTTCGCTGCGAAGTAGTAACGCAGGTACTCAGGACGCAGGTGCTTCAGGTAAGTCTCCGCCATGATGAAGGTGCCGCGGGACTTGGACATCTTCTGACCGTCGACGGTCAGGAAACCGTGACAGAACACCTTGTTCGGCTTACGGAAACCCGCGCCTTCCAGCATCGCAGGCCAGAACAGGGTGTGGAAGTAGGCGATATCCTTACCGATGAAGTGGTACAGCTCGGTGTCGGACGATTCATTCCAGTATTCGTCGAAATCGACGTCGTTCTTGTCGCACCAGTTCTTGAAGCTGGCCATGTAGCCGATTGGCGCGTCCAGCCATACGTAGAAGTATTTGCCCGGTGCATCCGGGATCTCGAAACCCCAGTACGGTGCGTCACGGGAGATATCCCAGTTCTGCAGGCCGGATTCGAACCACTCGTTCAGCTTGTGGATCATCTGATCCTGCACACACTCGTTCACCCAGCCGCGCAGGAACTGTTCGAAGTCACCCAGCTTGAAGAAGAAGTGCTCGGACTCTTTCTCAATCGGCTTGGCACCGGATACCGCCGAGTAGGCGTTTTTCATATCGACTGGGCTGTAGGTCGCGCCGCACTTCTCGCAGGAGTCGCCGTACTGGTCTTCTGCGCCACATTTCGGGCAATCACCCTTCACGAAACGGTCCGGTAGGAACATCTCTTTTTCCGGATCGTACGCCTGGGTGATGGTTTTCTGGGCGATGTGGCCCTTATCACGCAGACGGGTGTAGATCAGCGACGCGAAGTGCTGATTCTCTTCCGAGTGGGTGGAGTAGTAGTTGTCGAAATCCACCATAAAACCGCTGAAGTCACGCTGGTGCTCGGTGCTTACCTGATCGATCAGCGCTTGCGGCTCGATCCCCATCTGATCCGCTTTCAGCATGATCGGGGTGCCGTGGGCGTCGTCTGCACATACGTAGGTGCAGTTGTGGCCACGCTGTTTCTGGAATCGAACCCAGATATCGGTCTGGATGTACTCTACCAGGTGACCCAGGTGGATCGGGCCATTGGCGTAGGGCAGAGCGCTGGTAACAAGAATCTTACGCTGTTCAGTCATGGTGGGTGTTTTTCAACCTGAGAATATGATTCGCATGAAAGCGGGCAATTTTACGCTGTTTACAACAGTTTATGAACAGATAGCGGGGCGCTGGAGGAAATATATAAGTTTCTTTGTTTAGGAAGTGGACGATGCTCGGTCTCCAGTAGCACGACACACCCTCTTGAGTGTCACGGGGAGAGCGGCTGCAGCCTCCCTTAATGATCCGTCTACGCGGCCCGCTCCACAGCCCCACTACTTGCCGCCACTTTTGACTTAGGTGTTTTCAATAAAGGTGATTAGGCAGTGAATTGAATGCTGGCCTATTGCGTAGGTTGTCCATCGCGCAGCGATGTTCAACATCCGTGTTAATTGCCAATATTGTTGGGCAACGCTGGGGCGTTGGCCAACCTACAGGTCTGCAATGCTCGGCGGCGTAGGGGGGATAAATTCCCTGCCAAGCTTGTTTCTGAGTTTGGCGTCGGAAGCCTCAGCTTGGCACGCAGGTTGTCCCTTCTGTGCAGCCGAGCATTACAGATTTTTCGTGACTTAAGGCGAGGACTGTTTGAGGGCGCGAAGCGACCGAGTTCCGCAGCCTCACGAAAAATTGAAACGCGCAGGGAAGTTGGCGTAGCCAACCAAACGGGAGGGCTGCTGGGGATTGATAAGGGGAGCGCAGCGGCACCCCTTATCTCGACCGTCAGGGCGATAGGATAAAAGTCTGAATTCCAAGTAGAGCGCAGAAAACTGCTCCGTGCATGGTCCTGTGATGAACAATGTATAAGGGATTTTCATCTTTACCGGCTATTCCGTAACCCCCGTGACTGGTAGAATCGCGCGTCTTTCAGAAATATGCACGAACAGGTGAGGTAGCGATGGCGATTCCCAAGGTGGAACCGGAAAAGTACGACGAACTGCTGGCAGAGAAAAAAGCCTGGGTTGAGAACGAGTTCTCGGCGTTTGCACTGCCGGAGATCGACGTGTTTGAGTCGCCGAAAGAGCACTACCGTCTGCGTGCCGAGTTTCGCACCTGGCACGACGGTGATGACCTCGACTACATCATGTTTGTGCCGGGCAGCAAACATCAGCATACCAAGCTGACCAGCTGTCCGATGGTATCGGAAACGATCCACAACCTGATGTTCACCATGCTGGATGAGATCCGTGGCATTGAAGCGCTGCGTCGTCGTCTGTTTCAGGTGGATTTCCTCAGCACCCTGAGCGGTGAAGTGCTGGTGAGCCTGCTCTACCACCGTCCGATCGATGAGGTGTGGGAGGAGGAAGCACGCAAGCTGAAGGAGAAGTTCGGCATCAATATCGTGGGTCGCTCCCGCAAGAAAAAGGTGGTGCTGGATCAGGATTTCGTCATCGAGAAGATGGATATCAACGGTCGCGAGTACATCTACAAGCAGGTAGAAAACGCCTTCAGCCAGCCGAATGGTGAAGTCTGCCGCTCCATGATCCAGTGGGCGCTGGATGCCAGCCAGAATGCTGGTGGCGATATGGTGGAACTGTACTGCGGTAACGGTAACTTCACGTTGCCGCTGGCGCAGAACTTCCGTCGCGTGGTAGCGACCGAGATCTCCAAAACCTCAGTCTATGCGGCGCAGTACAACATCGAAGCGAACAACATCGATAACGTGGATGTAGTGCGAATCAGCTCTGAAGAGTTCTCGCAGGTACTGAGCGGTCAGGTACAGAAACGTCGCACCAAAGATCTGGATCTGGAAAGCTGCGACTTCACCACCGTGCTGGTGGACCCGCCACGTGCCGGTCTGGATGATGACACCGTGAAGCAGGTGCAGGAGTACAATAACATCATCTATATCTCCTGCAACCCGGAGACCCTGAAGGATAACCTGAAGGTGATCACCGAGACCCATAAGATAGAGCGTTTCGCGATCTTCGATCAGTTCCCGTACACCCACCACCTGGAGTGTGGCGTCTACCTGACCCGCATTTAATCCAGAGTTTCTGTCAGCAGGGAGTGTGTCTGCGGTACACACTTCTTGTGTACCTCTTCGCTGAGCTGATGCCACTGCGTTTCAAGTGCTGCAGCAGTCATCGGTTTGGCGAAGAGATATCCCTGTGCATATTGCCCTCCTTGTGCCAGCACAAACTCCATCTGCTCGCGGGTTTCGATCCCTTCGGTAATCACTTTCAGCTTCATACCCTGGCTCATCAGGATGATCGCTTCGACCAGCGCACGGTGGCGACTGTTTGCCTCATCGCCACACTGTGAGATGAAAGAGCGATCGATCTTCAGGATGTCGAGAGGGAAGCGCATCAGGTAACTCAGCGCCGAGTAACCGGTGCCGAAGTCATCAATGGCGATCTGGCAGCCAAGTTCGTCCAACTGAGCAATCACCCGCTGGTTGTTCTGGTTATCGTGCAGCAGCAGGCTTTCGGTAATTTCGATCAGCAGGCGATCGGCAGGGATCTCATGGCGTTTAATCGCGGAGGCGACCGTCTCGAACAGCTGCTCCGACTGGAACTGGCGGGTAGAGACGTTAACCGAGAGATAGAAGTCGGGTGATATCACATTGCGCCAGTGTGCGAGCTGCGCGCAGGCCTGCTCCATACACCAGGCACCGATCGGAACAATCAGGCCGGTTTCCTCAGCGACTGGAATGAAGTGAAAGGGCGAAATGATCTCTTCGCCATCACGCAATCTGAGCAGGACCTCCGCCCCGGAGATAAAGCCCTTCTTCATATTAACGATCGGTTGGTAGTGCAGCTCCAACCGGCTTTCTTCGATCGCAGTGCGCAGCAGCTCTTCGATTCTGGCTCGTTGGCGGGCTTCGGCGTTGTGCTCTGGAGAGTACATGGCGTAGCGGGAGCGTCCGTCCTCCTTGGCCCGGTACATAGCGATATCTGCATTCTGTAGCAGGCTGGCGGGGGTGTCTGCATCTGCAGGATAACAGGCGATGCCGATGGAGGCTGAAGCGTAGATGCTGCAATCGCTGAGGTGAAAGCTCTCCTCTAGCGTCGCGAGGATGCGTTGGGCAATGGTTTCCGCTTCAGTTGTACATTCGATCTCTTCCAGAACGATGGCAAACTCGTCACCGCCCAGACGTGCCACTTTGTCGCTGGTTCTGAGCTGCTTAGCGATACGTTTGCCCGCCGCCCGGATCAGTTCGTCGCCCACATGATGCCCAAAGGTGTCGTTAACCGTTTTGAAGCGGTCCAGGTCGATAAACATCAGCGCAAACGGGTTTTGCGTTTCCGAGCGACTGCTGACCAGTTGTTCGAGATAACTCTGGAACTGATTGCGATTGGGCAGTCCTGAGAGCATGTCGACGTTGGCCTGACGGTCCAGTTCCCGATGTGCCTGATTGAGGCTGGTGATGTCGGTGATTACCGCCAATGCCCCCAGGTAGGTGTCGCTGGCGCTCAGGGTCGCATCGATTCTGACCTCCATCGCAACATTGGCAGCGTTGCGGATCTCCAGTGGGTAATTCGCAATATTGCCGTCGGACCAAAGCTGTTGTACCAGTTGTTCCGTCTGCCCGTTATCGTCCAGGTGGGGTTGCAGAATGCTGAGCTTCGCCCCGGTTATCGTTTTGCGGCTGAAGCCCAGATAGTCGAGAAAGTAATCACTGGCATCCTGAATGGTACCGCTGCGGTCGAAGCTGAACAGCAGAGAGGGGGTGGAGTGATAGAGGGTGCGCAGGTGACGTTCGCTGTTTGCCAGCTCGGTATGATGTTTCTCGATCGTGTGCTGCATCTTGTTGAACGCAGTGGCGATCTCCCCCAGTTCGTCGGAGGAGCTATGCTCGGCCTTGGCGAAAACCATCCTGCCGCGGCTGCTGTTGATGGCGCTGCTGAGTGAGCGTATCGGTTTATCCAGCAGTTTTGAGTACAAAGCTGAGACTGCTAGCAGCAGGGTTACCACTGTCAGCGCCAGTGCCTGCAGCATATCGCGTATAAAGTGTTGCTGTTCTGCAAGCAGCGAACTGTTGCCGACCACGACTTTCAGCGTACCGGCACGCTGTGTGATGTGGGCGTTGTGATAGATCAGGGGTTCTTCGACGATAAAGACATCGGTCGCCGTATCAAAAAGTGCGGAGCTTTCCTCATGGACCAGGTTGTTGCCCTCATCCCTGATCTGCACATGCAGGATATCGGGATCACTCATCATCGCACGGGCCACGCCTTCAATTGTCTGGGTATTGAAGTTCCAGACAGGCTCTACCAGCACGGCAGGGTAGTGTTTAAGGCTCTCTTTTTTCTCGGCCAGGCGTACCTGAAACTGTTCGTTGGCCCGCTGTGCGGAGAACATAAAGGACAAAAGCAGGGCGATCAGGAGCGCTGGTAACAGGCCCAGTATCAGTTTTGCGCGTAACGACTTAAACCGACGGAACATCAAATACCCTGAAGATTAGCGATCGATAGCGTTAAGTACGTGGTCAAGCGAGAAGTCATAGTCGCTGTAACCGCTCTGGTCGACGCGGGAAAATTGGGTAAAGTCGATCTTACCCCAGTTTTCGTCACCCAGTTTAGAGAGATAGCGTTCTATGTTTGTCTTGTCGATGCTTTGCATCTGGAAGCGCACCGGCCCGACCGGCGAACGCTCATCACGTTGCAGGCGTGCGTTGTAATCGTTCAGCAGCACCATCGACCAGGCTCCCGCCAGAAAGTGGCCGCCGTCGGTCAGCAGCATCTCGCCGCTCTGTACCAATTTCAGTCCCTGTGCAGACCAGTTCAGGCCTACGAGGCAGACGTCTTTACCCGGTTTCAGACCCTGTTGTTTGAGTGCTTCACGGGCACCGAAAGCGATGGGATCATTGGCCGCCCAGATGGCAGCAGGCTGGATATTATTGCGCTCCGCCCAGCTTAGGTAACGTTGGGTGAGATTCTGCGCTTCTTTCTGGTTCCAGTTGGCGAACAGGAATCGGTCAAGTTGCGTGTTGGCTTCGGCAGATTTAAGTGCAGCGACGGCGCCGTTGTTGCGATCAATCGAGGCAGGGGTCAGTTGGTCTCCGCCGATCGCCAGTATATGGTGGGGCGGGGCATATTTCGCGTCTGCGCATTTGAACAGGGCGTTCATCATGCGTTTGCCCGCACCAAAGTTATCGGGGGTGATCGCACCCAGAAGCTTGGAGCCTTGATCCCCAGGCTGACCTACGCGCTGGCGTTGCTCCGGCAGGAAGTCGTTGAGCAGCATCAGGGTGCGGATGTTACGTTGATTGGCGCTGAGCAGGATGCGCTCTGCTGCCTGTTCCTCGTTCACGAGTACCAGATAGTCAGGTGGTGTCTCACGCTGGGTGACCTCAACTCCGAGCTCCGCCATCCGTACGCGGTTGCGTTGTGCATACACCACTTCCAGCTCAATATCGAAATCATCGGCAGCGGCCTGCATGGTTTCGGTGACCATATCCCAGAACCGCTCGCCTTGTTTGCCGGGATTTACAAAAGTCACACTCATCGCCTGAGCGTGTGATGCGCACAGTGTCATTGCTGCGCTGCACGCAAACAACCTAATCGAACTTATCATTGTTATTCTCCGCTCGAATACATCAGATAACCCTTTTTCCCACAAAATTAGTGGCTATTCAAATATTGACCACTAAATTCACTTATTTCAATACGCTATAAGGATTCTTTTTATGCGTTTATTTGGTTATTTATGCCATTTTGATAGATCCGCAGTGTGCACTTAGCTATTTACATTCTGAACAGTGTTCACTATATTGCATCTTATCTTAACTGAACGGTGTTCATTAGGCGCTCGTGCCGGACAAGGAATAAGCTATGGCCAGACGTAACGATCACTCCCGCGAAGAACTTCAGGCAATGGCGCTAAGCGCTGCAGAACAGTTGTTGGATGAGCAGGGCGGCGCGGCGCTCAGCACCCGTAAAGTCGCCACTGCCATTGGCTACAGCGTGGGCTCCCTTTATCTGATCTTCAAAAACCTGGATGACCTCTGCTGGCAGATCAACGCCCGGACGCTGCAAGGATTAAAGCTGGCCCTGGATGAGGCTGCAGTAGACCAGCCTGCTCAGTTACGGCTGAAATGTTACGCACAGGCCTACCTCAACTATGCTCAGCAGTGGCCGCACCGCTGGGCGTTGCTCTACGAGCATCGTTCGCCAGAGGATCTGGATGCGCCGGAATGGTTGCACGCCGCCATCGCCGACCTGTTCAGCCGGATTGAGCAGACCCTGCGTGAACTGAAAACTGATGAAAGCGATGAAGAGATCACCCTGGCAGCCCGTACGCTGTGGAGTGGAGTACACGGAATCACCATGCTGAAACTGCGCGACAAGTTGTACCTGGGGGCGGATGCCGGACCGGAGCTGATGTGCGAAAGCCTGATCGACCGTTACATGACGGGGTGGTCAGGCACTAAGCAAGCTGTAAATGCGTTGCAGGGAGAGCAGCTATGAAAGGCTTACTAAGCGTTAAAGGCTTCATCGCCTTCATCGGTATGGCGTTTATCAACGCCTTTGTCGATCTCGGCCATAAGATCATCATTCAGAACACCCTGTTCAAAGCGTACGACGGCGAGGTGCAGATCCTGCTGACCGCCGTGGTTAACGGCCTGATCCTGCTGCCGTTTTTCATGTTATTCACACCCTGCGGTTTTATTGCTGATAAATACCCCAAGAACGAAGTGATGCGAAAGTCCGCCTGGGCTGCGGTGGCGATCACGTTGCTGATCACCGCTTGTTACTACCAGGGCCTGTTTATACCAGCATTTGCGCTGACCTTTATCCTCGCGGTGCAGAGTGCGTTCTACTCGCCAGCGAAATACGGTTACATCAAGGAGCTGTTGGGCGTCGATAACCTCAGTGAAGGTAACGGTTGGGTACAGGCAACCACCATGATCGCCATCCTCAGCGGTATCGTGGCATTTTCGCTGATGTTCGAGATCCGTCTGGAAGGCGCCGAGCAGATGTCACCGGAGGAGAGCCTGCTGCGTGTTGCGCCGTTGGGTTGGGTGCTCGTCGGTGGCGCGGTACTGGAGCTGCTGATGGCGTACCGTTTGCCGCGTACGCAGGATACCGATATCCAAACGAAGTTTGACTGGGCCGCTTATCGCAGCGGTAAAACTCTGAAGAGCAACCTAAGCCTGCTGTCCGGCCACCGTCCGATTCTGCTGTCGATCATCGGTCTGGCGCTGTTCTGGTCGATCAGCCAGGTGATGCTGGCGGTTTTCCCGGCCTTTGCCGAGGAGTACCTGGATCAGCACAACACCTTCGTAATTCAGGGCGTTATGGCGCTGGCGGGTATCGGCATTATGCTCGGTTCCATGCTGGCAGGGCGTCTCTCGCGCCACTACATCAATACCGGTTTGATTCCACTCGGTGCGATCGGTGTCACCGTGGGCCTGATTCTGCTGCCGCAGCTCGACAGCATGGTACTGCAGGGTGGTGCTTTCCTGATGATCGGTCTGTTTGGCGCGCTGCTGAACGTGCCGCTGAACGCACTGATTCAGTTCCATGCGGACGAAAACGAGACCGGACGTGTACTGGCGGGCAGCAACTTTATCCAGAACCTCGCGATGTTCGGTTTCCTGGTGATCACCGTGCTTTGTGCCTACATGGGTGTGGATGGCATCTGGTTGCTCTGGATGCTGGCGGTCATCGGTGGTGTAGGTGTGGTGTTGGCGGTACGCTCGGTGCCTGAAGGTTTCCTGCGTGTAATGGTCCTGGGCCTGATGAAGCGCAAATACAAACTGGAAGTACTGGGTTTCGAGAACCTGGCCGAAGATGGCAAAGGCATGTTGCTACTGGGTAACCATATCAGCTGGCTGGACTGGGCGATCATCCAGATGGCTTGCCCACGTCATATCCATTTTGTAATGCACCGTAGCATCTACGAGCGCTGGTTCCTGAAGTGGTTCCTGGATATCTACCGTGTGATCCCGATCTCCGGCGGTATGAGCCGCAATGCGCTGAACAAGGTGACCGAACTGCTGAATGAGGGCAAGGTGGTGTGCCTGTTCCCGGAAGGTTCGATCAGCCACACCGGCCAGCTGGCGGAGTTCAAGAAAGGTTTTGAGCGCGCCTGTGAAGACGCCAACGGTGTGATCGTTCCGTTTTACCTGCGAGGCCTCTGGGGTAGCCGTTTCTCACGCTCCAGTTCACGTATGAAAAGCCTGCGTGCCGATGGCCTACAGCGTGATGTGATCGTGGCATTCGGTAAGCAGCTGCCGATCAGCAGCAACGCGGAGACGGTAAAGAAAAAGGTATTGGAGCTATCGATCCACGCCTGGGAAAAACATACCCGTGGTATGGAAACCCTGCCGCAGGCGTTTATCCGCACCGCCAAGAGCAGCCCAACCAAATGGGCGATCTCCGAGGTGAAGGGCGAGCCGTTGTCGCACCATAAATTGCTCACCGGATGCACCATCTTCTCAAGCCGTATTCAGAAAACAGACGGTAAGAATATCGGTCTGCTGATGCCAACGACCGTCGGCGGAGCTATCGCCAATATGGCGTCGCTGATGGCAGGTAAAACCGTAGTGAATATCAACTTCACCGCGCCGTTGGAAGCGATGCGCTCGGCGCTGGAGCAGGCGGAGGTGAAAACCATCGTTACTGCACACCAGTTTGTCACTAAGCTGCAGGCGCGCGGTATCGATGTGGAGCCGCTGTTTGAAGGGCGCACTGTACTCTACATGGAAGATATCAAGGCGGGTGTCAGCAAAGCAGAAGGGCTGCGTACCCTGCTGACGATCAAGCTGTTGCCGACTTTCATGCTGCAGTGGCTGCTGTGTAAACGTACCGATCTGGAGGATACGGCAGCGATTCTGTTCTCCTCCGGCAGCGAAGGTGCACCTAAAGGTGTGATGCTCAGCCACCGCAACTTTATGGGTAATCTGCGCCAGAGTGCGGATGTGATGAACGTGCGTGATTACGACAAGATCATGGCGACTTTGCCACTGTTCCACGCATTTGGCCTCACCGTGACCTGCTTTATGCCGCTGGTGGAGGGCATTCCGGTGGTCTGTCACCCGGACCCGACTGACGCGCAGAATATTGGTAAAGGGGTGGCTCGCTTCCGGGCGACCATCATGTTTGCGACCTCCACTTTCCTGCGTATCTACACCCGCAACAGCAAGCTGCACCCGCTGATGCTGGAATCCCTGCGCGTGGTGGTGGCCGGTGCTGAGAAACTGGACCCGAAAGTGCGTGAAGCGTTCGAAGCGCGCTTCCATAAACCGATTCAGGAGGGTTACGGCTGTACTGAAACCACACCGGTGGCGAGCTTTAACCTGCCGGACCTTCTGGTTACCGATGACTGGGTGGTGCAGGTAGGAACCAAGCAGGGCACCGTAGGTCTGGCGCTGCCGGGCTCCACCTTCCGGGTGGTTGATCCCGATACGCTGGAGGAGTTGCCGACCGGTGAGGATGGCCTGATCCTGATCGGCGGTACCCAGATCATGAAAGGGTATCTCGATAATCCAGAAAAAACCGCCGATGTGGTGGTGGAGATGGACGGCCTGCGCTGGTACAAAACCGGCGACAAAGGTCATCTGGATGCGGACGGCTTCCTCACCATCGTTGACCGCTACTCCCGCTTTGCCAAACTAGGCGGCGAGATGGTCAGCCTGACCGCCGTGGAAGGGGAGGTGCGTCGTATTCTGGATCAGCCTGAGCTGCCGCTGGTGGCGGTGAACCTGCCGGATGCCAAGAAGGGCGAGAAGGTGGTGTTGCTGGTGGAAACGGAGGAAGCGAATGACCTGCGTGACCAGCTGATTAAGGGCGGAATGCCCGGCCTGATGGTGCCTGCAGCGGTGCATAACGTGGATGCGGTGCCGGTGCTGGGCAGCGGTAAAACCAACTTCAGCGAAGCGCGTAAGCTGGCGGAAGCGTTGAGCTGATCCGCTGGCTGGGGGGCTCCCGCAGAGGTTGTGGGAGCCCTTAATTTTTATCTTAGTCATCATCAAACGTTGGGCACCGCTGCGCGGTGGCCAACCTACTGATCCCTGAAAATACCCATCCCGTAGGTTAGCCATCGCGCAGCGATGCCTAACGGTGCACTGATTATCTCCATCTAAAATTTCTATCAAAATTATTTGATTATGATCACGTGAGCTGCAGTTTTAGGAACTGTTTAATTTGCCCCAAGATGCTTTTGAAAAACCTTATACAATTCAAAATATTACGCTTTATATATTTGAGTTCTAATAAACTGTATCGCTTTTGAATCTGGTCAAATTCCTCTCCCTCACCGTATTTCTCTCCCATTCTTGAACGCTTTTTAGCCTTGACGTGCCCAAATCACATCGCTAGTGTTGACCGCCGACCCGCCCCAAAAAGGCGGTCGCAGAATTACTAGACCGGCCATCCGCCGGCACAATAAAAACAAGATTCGACCTTGCTGCGATCCAGCAACGGTTAAAGGTAATTTGACATGACGCTTAATCACTTCGCTGTTTGCGCGCGCCCTGCGTGCCGTTCCACATACCCGCTATCCTGCGGACTTATCACCGATTCCCAGACTGAACTGACCGCGCGGCGCTGATCCGTCCGTTTCTCCGTTCATTCCATTTTCGTTTCTGATGGCCTTGATTCAGGCGGCATTTGCGCACCTGTCCGGGGCTGGGAGTCATACGCATGCAAGAAGCAATTACCCTCCAGGATAAGTGGGAGAAAACGTCGGGCCGGGTGTATATCACCGGCAGTCAGGCGCTGGCACGTCTTCCCATGTTGCAGGCCGAACGCGACCGCGCGGCCGGATTGAACACCGCCGGATTTATCTCCGGTTACCGCGGCTCGCCGCTGGGCAATTTTGATAAGACCCTCTGGCAGATCCGCGATTACCTCAAAGAACACAACATCACCTTTCAGCCGGGTGTGAACGAAGACCTGGGCGCGACCGCCGTCTGGGGTTCGCAGCAGGTGAACATCTTCGAAGGCGCCAAATACGACGGCGTCTTCGGTCTCTGGTACGGCAAAGGGCCGGGTGTCGACCGCACCGGCGACGTACTCAAACACGCCAACGCTTTCGGTACCACGCCCCACGGCGGTGTACTGGCGGTGGCGGGTGACGACCACGCTTCCAAATCCTCCACCCTGCCGCACCAGAGCGACTTCGCGTTTATGGATGCGATGATGCCGGTGCTCTACCCATCCGGTATTCAGGAGATGCTGGATTACGGTCTCTACGGTTGGGCGATGTCCCGCTACAGCGGTTGCTGGGTCGGTTTCAAGGCGCTGGCGGAGGTGATGGATTCGGCGATCTCCGCCAACCTGGATCAGGACCGTCTGGAGATCAAACTGCCGACCGATTTCGAGATGCCGGAAGATGGCGTCAACGCCCGCTGGCCGGATAAACCGATGCAGCAGGAAGCGCGTCTGCAGAAGTACAAGATCCGCGCAGCACAGGCGTTCTGCCGTGCTAACCGTCTCGACTGCACCATCATCGAACCGCAACAACCCCGGTTCGGTATCGTCACCAGCGGCAAGTCCTACCTGGACGTACTGCAGGCGCTGGAAGATCTGGGCATCAGCCACGAGCTGGCCGCATCCCTCGGTATCCGTCTCTACAAGGTCGCGATGCCATGGCCGCTGGAACCGGAAGGTATCCGAGAATTCGCGCAGGGCCTCGACGAGGTACTGGTGATCGAAGAGAAGCGTGGCCTGATCGAAGACCAGCTGAAAGAGCAGCTGTTCAGCTGGCAGGATGACAAACGTCCAACCATCGTCGGCAAACGCGACGAGAATCAGAGCGAGCTGGTGACCTCACTGGGTGAACTGACCCCGGCGATGATCGCCCGTGCTATCGCTGCCCGTATCAAACCGTTCTACAGCAGCGAGCAGATGGAACAGCGTCTGGTATTCCTCAATGACAAAGAGGAAGAACTGGCGCAGCCGCGTGCATTGCTGGAACGTACTCCACACTTCTGCTCCGGTTGTCCGCACAACACCTCCACCACACTGCCGGACGGCAGCCGCGCGCTGGGCGGCATCGGTTGTCACTACATGGCGACCTGGATGGATCGCGGCACCGACACCTTCACCCAGATGGGCGGGGAGGGCGCAACCTGGATCGGTCAGGCGCCCTTTACCGACAACGGCCACGTCTTCCAGAACCTGGGCGACGGGACCTACTTCCACTCCGGCCTGCTGGCGATCCGTGCCTCCGTGGCAGCGGGTGTAAACATCACCTACAAAGTGCTCTACAACGACGCGGTGGCGATGACCGGTGGTCAGCCGATCGACGGTACCCTGACCGTGCAGCAGATCACCCATCAGCTCTACGGCGAAGGTATCCGCCGCATCGCGCTGGTGAGCGATGAACCGGACAAATACCCAAGCCGCGCCGATTTTGCTGACGGCGTGACCTTCCACCATCGTGATGATCTGAACGAAGTGCAGATGGAGCTGCGTGAGATCCCGGGTTGTACCGTGATGATCTACGACCAGACCTGCGCCGCCGAGAAACGTCGTCGCCGTAAGCGCGGCAGCATGACCGACCCGGATCAGCGCGTGGTGATCAACACTGAAGTGTGCGAAGGCTGTGGTGACTGCGGCGTGCAGTCCAACTGCCTCTCTCTGTTGCCGGAGGAGACCGAACGCGGCCGCAAGCGTGCCATCGATCAGTCCGCCTGCAACAAGGATTTCAGCTGCGTGCGTGGTTTCTGCCCAAGTTTCGTCACTGTGAAAGGCGGCACTCTGCGCAAACCGGAAGCGCTGGCGAAAACCGCTACCTTCGCCGAGCTGCCGGAGCCGCAGCTGCCAAGCTGTGATCAGCCTTACAACGTGATGCTGACCGGCGTCGGCGGTACCGGCGTGGTGACCGTCAGCGCACTGCTGGGTATGGCGGCCCATATCGAAGGCAAAGGTGCGGCGGTGCTGGACCAGATCGGTCTGGCGCAGAAATTCGGCGCGGTGATGAGCCATATCCGAATTGCCAACGCCCAGGACCAGATCCACACCGTGCGTATCCCGGCGGGTGAGTCTGACCTGATGATCGGCTTCGACCTGATGGTCGGTGCCAGCGAAGAGGCGTTGGGCAAGCTGGATCGCAACCGCAGCCGTGTGGTGGTCAACAACCACGAAACCATGCCCGCCGCATTTACTCGCGATCCGGATCTGCAAGTACCCACTTCGGAGATGCAGCAGGTGATCGTGGACACCGCTATCGAAGGCGGTAGCCACTGTCTGGATGCTACCAAACTGGCGACGACGCTGCTGGGTGACGGCATGGCGGTCAACCTGTTCTGCATCGGTTACGCCTGGCAGAAAGGTCTGATCCCGCTGAGCCGCGAAGCGATCGAAAAAGCGATCCAGCTGAACGGCGTGGCGGTGGATGCCAACAAGCAGGCGTTCCTCTGGGGCCGTCGTGCGGCCTTTGACCTGCCAGCCGTTGAGAAGCTGGTGACGCCGGATAGCGCGGTTCAGGTGGTGAAGATGGTTCCAAGCCTGAGCGAAGTGATCGAGCGCGAGATGCGCCATCTGCGTGACTACCAGAACGACACTTTGGCGCAACGTTACAAAGCGTTGGTAGGTCGAGTACAGAAGGCTGAGCAAGCACTCACCCAAGGTAATCGCCTGAGCATGGCGGTGGCCGAGAACTACAGCAAAGTGCTGGCCTACAAAGATGAATACGAGGTTGCCCGTCAGCTTACCTCCGACAAATTCCGCCAACAGTTGGATGCACAGTTCGAAGGTGAATTCGAACTGGAGTTCAACCTGGCGCCGCCGCTGATCTCCAAGATCAACCCGGCTACAGGCCGCCCACGCAAACGTAAGTTTGCGGCGAAAAAAGTGCTGCCGCTGCTGGGTCAACTGGCCAAACTGCGCAACCTGCGTGGAACACCGCTGGATATCTTTGGCTATACCGCCGACCGCCGTCTGGAGCGTCGTCTGATCGCGGAATACGAACGTGATGTCGACGCCATCCTGAGCAATCTCACTAAATCTACGTATGAAGATGCGTGTGTTCTGGCCACGTTGCCTGCCTCCATCCGTGGTTACGGCCCGGTGAAAGAGGCGGCGTACGAGAAAGCGCAGCCGCAGCGCCAGCAACTACTTAACCGTATCGCCGGTACCGATTCGAGCACCGCTGATCTGCAGGAGGTTGGCGCATGAACGCAACCATTCAAGACGTATTGAAAGAAGCAAAGAACACGAAGGAAGTAACGAACATGTCTGTTTTTAGCCACCCGGAATTTGATAACCACGAACAGCTGGCGTTTTTCAGCGACGAAGAGACCGGCCTGAAAGCGATTATCGCTGTACACAACACCAATCTGGGTCCGGCGCTGGGCGGCTGCCGCATGTGGGATTACGCCAGCGACGAGGAAGCGCTGCGTGATGTGCTGCGTCTCTCCAAGGGCATGACCTATAAGTCAGCGCTCGCCAACCTGAAACTGGGCGGCGGCAAGTCGGTGATCATTGGAGATCCGCGCAAACATAAAACCGAAGACCTGCTGGCGGCGATGGGACGTTTTCTGGAACGCACCGGTAACCAGTACATCGCGGCGGAAGATTCCGGCACCAGCGTACCCGATCTGCAGGTGATGAACCGTTACACCGACAACGTGGCGGGCGTGACCGAACGCACCGGTATCGACGGTCTGCCGTGCAACGGTGATCCCTCTCCGGCGACCGCTTACGGCACCTTTATCGGCCTGAAAACTGCGGTGAAATTCAAGCTCGACCGTGACGACCTGACCGGTCTGAAAGTGGCGATTCAGGGTGTCGGTAACGTGGGTTACCGTCTGGCGGAGCACCTGAAACAGGCGGGTGCTGAGCTGTTTGTCACCGATATCCACGAGGAATCTGTGCAGCGTGCCGTCACCGAACTGGGCGCAACTGCTGTCAGCCAGAGTGAAATTCTGGAGCTGGACGTGGACGTACTGGCGCCGTGCGCATTGGGTGCGGTGCTGAACGAATACAGCATCCCACGTATTAAGGCGAAGGTGGTCGCTGGCGCATCCAACAACCAGTTGGCGCAGCCGCATCACGATCAGATGCTGGCCGATTACGGCATCCTCTACGCGCCGGATTACGTGCTCAACGCCGGTGGCATCATCGATATCTACTACGAGCGTATCGGGCACCAGCACGAGCAGGTGCGGGCGCATATCGAGACCATCGCCGACACCTTGGAAGAGATCTTTAAACGTTCCGGTGACAGCGGTCGTCCGACCGGTGTGATCGCCAATGAACTGGCCGAAGAACGTTTCAAAAACCTGTAAACCCTCGCAAGCAAAGCCGTAACCCTGGCTCTTTGCAGCCTCCCGGTTGGGAGGCTGCCTTTTTAACAGATTTATTAACAACCTCTCTGAAGATAAAAATAAGATGGAGAACAGCAATGACTGAACTGACTCAGAATCCGGCTATCGGATCTGCAGCAACCGACGACAGCAACGCCGGTCACCCGATGTGGTCCTCGCGACTGGCCTTTATCCTCGCGGCCAGTGGCTCGGCGGTCGGATTGGGCAACATCTGGAAGTTTCCCTACATCACCGGTGAAAACGGTGGCGGGGCCTTCGTACTGGTATACCTGCTCTGTATTGCGCTGATCGGTATCCCGATTATGGTGGCCGAGGTAGCGATCGGTCGTCGTGGTGGCCGTAGCCCGATCAACAGCATGCGCCAGCTCGCCGCGCGCGACGGACTCTCCAAGCGTTGGGTGTGGATCGGCGGTATGGGTATGATCGCCTCCTTCCTGATCCTGTCCTTCTACTCCGTGATTGGCGGCTGGGCGTTGTCCTACGTGGGTAACTCTGCCGGTGGTCTTTTTGTGGGTGCCAGCTCCGACAGCATCGGTGCATTGTTTGGCAACCTGCTCTCCGATCCGTACACCCTGTTGCTGTGGCACTCCGTGTTTATGGTGCTGGTGATCATGATCGTAGCGCGCGGCGTCAGCTCCGGTATGGAGAAAGCAATCAATATCTTGATGCCGATCCTGTTCGGTCTGCTGCTGGTGATGGTGGGTTACGCCATGAGCACCGACAGCTTCGCGGCGGGTTTCCAGTTCCTGTTCACCCCTGACTTCTCCAAACTGACCACCGAAGGTGTACTCACCGCTTTGGGTCATGCGTTCTTCACCCTGAGCCTGGGTATGGGCGTGATGATGGCCTACGGCTCCTACCTGCCGAAGAATGTATCCATCGTTAAAACCGCGTTTACCGTATCTATTCTGGATACCGCTGTTGCGCTGCTGGCGGGTCTGGCAATCTTCCCGCTGGTATTCGCCAACGGTATGGAAGCGGGTGCCGGTCCTGGCCTGATCTTCCAGACCCTACCAATCGCCTTCGGCCAGATGCCGGGCGGCGTCTTCTTCGGCACCCTGTTCTTTATTCTGCTGGTCGTAGCCGCAGTTACTTCCGCCATCTCCCTGCTGGAGCCGGTGGTTGAGTGGTTTGAAGAGCAGAAGGGCATCAGCCGCCGCAAAGGCGCACTGATCGGCGGCCTCAGCATCTGGGCGTTGGGTATCACCACCATCCTGTCCCTGAACGAATGGTCCGGTTTCCACCCGCTGGGTATGTTCGAGCGCTTCGAAGGCAAAACCATCTTCGACCTGCTGGACTACGTCACCGCTAACCTGATGATGCCGCTGGGCGGTCTGTTTATCGCGCTGTTTGTCGGTTGGTTTATGTCCAAGCAGGCTGCGGAGAATGAACTGTCGATCGGCAACGGCTTCGCCTTCAAACTGTTTATGTTCATCCTGCGCTTTATCACTCCGGCGGCGGTGCTGGTGGTGTTTGTGTATAACCTGATGTAAGTCGTACCGAGTTCTTCCCCCCTAAAGCCCGTCTCTGGTTGGAGATGGGCTTTTTATTGTCATATTTTGGATCTATAGGAAGCGAAATCAGTGTTTTGATTTGATTCAAGACGCAAGGGTCGTTTCATCCATGATTTCATGGTAAAACGTGGGGCGTGTCGATGCGGATAGATGTTAGGGTAAGCGTCTTTTTAAGATTCTCCTATTATCCTTTTTAAATGGTTAAGGCATTTAAAGCTTCTGTCTTGCGAGGGGTTGAGTGAATATTTATTTTTCTGACTATTTTGATGTGTCTAAAGATGATTTGGATGAGTATGGGGCGTTTAACGTATCTCTTATAAATGATATGCCTGTTTTTATTGATCCATTCTTATTGTTTAGTAGTGATAAGGATGATTATCAAGAGTTGCATGTTGAAATAATTAAGTATATTGCATTTCTAAGAGAGATGTCGGGAAATGGAGCTATTTCAAAGGGGCTTGTTAAACATTGGTTTCTGTTTCCAGAGGTAAAACAGAACTGGCTTGGATATAGTAAGGTTGGGAATGGCGGTTCTGGGTTGGGACCAAAGTTTGCATCTGCGCTTAATGATAATTTAAGTACCATATTTAGTGATTTTGGAACAGAAAAGATAACGCAGAGCAGCCATTTAGAGAAGTTATGTCTTATTAAGGATGGGGTGGGTAAAGATAGTATTAGTGATTTTACCACTAACCTAATAAAGGGCTACTTATGTGAGTATACGCAAGAGTTTGCAAAGCGTTATCTTGACCCTACGAGATGCAAGGTAGTTAGTGTTCAGCATTCACAGTTTGACTACGAAATGAGACGCTGGGTAGCGAAAAAGTTTACGCTACCGTATATCGACGGTGATTATATTTTACTTACTCCGAAAGATATTCTGACAAAAGATGAGGCTTGGATTAATAAGCACGATATTGTTGGGGACTTTGACGAGATTGCGGAATCAATACCTAATATGGAGCTGCGTGCGCAAATAAATGATTATTTGATTCGCCAGATACCGGAACGTGCTAATAAGCGTGAAATAAACGAAGCAATAGCTAGAACTCTTCGTAAGTTTCCGGTCATGATTGATCACTATATTCGATATAAGGAGGATCGTCGAGAAGAGGCTACAGCTCTTAGTGAGCAAAAAGTAAGAGAAACCGAGGCTATATTTATTCGTCAAGTCACTAACTTAGTTGAGATGTTGCGTGCTCAGAAGCAGTTTTATTCTCAAAAAGGTGATACCTTTGAAGAGGCTTATAATAGGGTTATTTTCTTAAAGCAAGTGATAGAGAATAATGATGGTTATAGGTTGTTTTATGTAAACGGCCTGCCTGTTAAAAAAGAATCTGATCTTCAGCTCATATTTCGCCTAACATGGTACGCTGCGGAGGAGGATGTAAACGCAGAAGTGAACAACGGTAGAGGTCCTGTAGACTATAAAATATCCAGAGGGTCGAGGGACTCGACTCTTGTAGAGTTTAAGCTGGCTAGTAATAGTAAGCTTAAACAAAACTTGGCTAAGCAAGTTGAAATTTATGAGGCGGCTAATCAGACAAGTAAGTCAATTAAGGTCATTCTATATTTTACGGATTCTGAGTTCAGTCGAGTTAATAAGGTTATGAAAGATCTAGAAATTAGCCAAGGAAAAAATCTGGTTTTGATTGATGCTAGAGCTACAAATAAACCTTCGGGATCTAATGCGAAGTAATAGCAACCTGTAAGGTTCGTTGTAAAGGAAACTACAGGGATAAATCATCATCACGTAGGGTGCAATAGCGAAGCGTATTGCACCGCATCGCACCGCATCACCTTGTCACGTCTGTGAATGTGAACCTACCAATCAGTCTTTCTAACGTGATTCGAAAACAAACCTCTTGTCCATCCAAGTGATATATCTGACTTAAGAGTTTGCTATGGATAACATCGAACACTTTATCATTCACTACGACGGCAGCGAGATTGGTCGCATCGGCCTTTCTTCCAATGGTAAAGATGGCGACGACTGGTGCGATGCTAATGAAGAGTTTCGGGATAGGGTAACAGCCAGCGTGTTGCTAGACGCTATTGAGGTACCGGGCCTGCTGATCAAGGATCTATTCCGGGCTGAAGCGGAATTCTGTCGGGAGGTGTGGGGATCGACGCCCAATGTGACCCGTCTGGGAAAAATGCTCCTTGAGAAGACCGGAGAAATCTATATCGAGGATTATTTTCTGGGTCGGGAGGAGTCGTTCGATACCCAGTGCGCGGTTTCACCGGGGGATGTTTCTTTGGCAACTATCGAAACCATCATTCGGAATATTGGGGCGTCCGGTATTGAGTGCCAGCAGGGCGAGTTTGAAATGTCTGATGTTGTGGGCTTGCTAAAGGAGTATGTGCAGGAGAATTCCTGAACGCTGGTGTTTGATGATAAACCTGAGGGTGCAATAGCGCAGAGTATTGCACCGAAATTCATAACAGACACGTTGCGTTACAACGCACCCTACGGGATTTAATCATTAACTCTGTTCATTGCATGGCGGTAGACGTCGCCACGCTCCCGTTTACCCACCGCAATCACCGTTACGACTACCACATCATCTTCAACCTCATAGACCAGCCGGTAGCCGGATTGGCGTAGCTTTATTTTATAGAGGTTATTGCCTCCGGACAGTCTGGAGGCGGGCACATGAGGGTTTTCCAACCGCTCGGCAAGTTTCTTCTTGAACTGTGCTTTTAGAGGCGCACCCAGTTTATTCCATTCCTTGAGTGCGCTTTTCTTGAACTGAAGGTTATAGGTCATCGAGAGATACAGGCACGCTTTCTTCGTTTTCACGTTCTTTAGCGATGGCCAGTAGCTCCAGATCCTCAAGCTTGTCCATCAGCTTTTCATAGGTGTCAGCAGGTACGCAATAAAACGCCGGCGCGTTGCGGTTAAGCACCGCGACTGGGTCTCCGTCTGCGCTTGTTACCACTTTCATGGGGTTGGCCTTCAGCTCCGTTATGCTGGCGGCAACGTTAGCCAGGATTCTTGTGGTCATAATTAAGGGCTTTTAATCAGTCTTTAAATAGATCTTTAATTAGGTCTTATATTTGGTCATTTTAGGTGTGGTTGGGGATTCCATCAAGCAATGGGAAGTGATTCCGTAGAGTGCAATAGCAAAGCGTATTGCATCTTGTTTGTGTTGGACGTCGCTTCGCTCGGTGCCAACCTACGGGGAGCTGGGGAGGTATTTCATTTCTCTATCTGACCAGATTCCCACGAACGGCGTCGAGAAAAATATCCGAATATTGTTCGGCCGAAAAATCAATCGGATTACCTGCGGCAGATGGATCTCGCGTTGCCATCTTGCCCACCCGTTCAGCCTGACTTTCATCTATACCAATGGCCGCCAGATCATGCGGTATCCCCAGCTGTGTACGTAGCGCTAGAACCCACTCCATAAATCCGTTAAAACTCGAGTCCGGTAGATCAAGATAGCGGCTCAGGCGTTCGATGCGTGGTGCAATCGTTGGTTGGTTTGCCTTCAATATGTACGGCATCAGGATGGCGTTCAGCAATCCGTGGTGGGCGTCGTAGAGTGCGCCCAGTGTGTGGGCGAGGGCGTGCATGCCGCCCAGGCCTTTTTGAAAGGCGGTGGCACCCATGCTGGAGGCGGAGAGCATCTGGCTGCGGGCTTCCAGATCCGGGCCGTTGGCGAAGGCGCGCGGCAGGTATTCGCTGATTAAACGCACCGCTTCCAGCGCGATGCCGTCGGCCATCGGGTGGTAGCCGGGGGAGCAGTAGGCTTCCAGATTGTGGGAGAGGGCGTCCATCCCTGTGGCGGCGGTGATCTGTGGGGGAAGACCGAGGGTCAGTTCGGCGTCAAGTATCACGATGGAGGGCAGCATCCGTGGATGAAAGATAATACGCTTCACCTGACGGTGTTGGTCGGTGATTACCGAGGCCCGGCCCACCTCCGAGCCGGTACCGGCGGTGGTGGGGATGGCCACGACGGGCGCAATGGCGGCTGCGTTGGCGCGGGTCCAGTTGTCACCGATATCTTCAAACTCCCAAAGGTTGGCAGTCTGGCGGACCATCAACGCCACGGCTTTGCCGGTATCCAGCGAGGAGCCGCCACCAAAAGCGATTACGCCGTCATGTTTTCCGGCTTTATAGGCTGCTACGCCGTCCGCCACGTTCCGGTCGGTGGGGTTGCCCTGAATATCGCTGAACAGGCCACAGTTAAGGCCTGCGTCCCGGCATAGTTTTACGGCCTCAACGATCATCGGCAGCTTTGCTAATCCCGGATCGGTGACTAGTAGAGGCGACCGGATGTTCAGGCTCATACAGGCATCCGCCAGTTCGCTTATACGGCCTGTGCCAAAGCGGATGCTGGTGGGGTAGTTCCAGCTGGCGCTTAAGCTGCAGTTGGAGAGGTTCATAACACAGCTTACACTCCTGTTTATCAGAGGCGGGGCCTGTCAGGGACAGGTGCCACTAGTATCGTTAGATAATTTCAAAATAGCGCGCCAGCTCCCAGTCGGTGACGTGTTTGCGGAATTCTCGCTCCTCCCATTCGCGGGAGGCTGCAAAATGCTCAACAAAGGCATCGCCGAACAGCTCTCGCGCGGCATCGGAGGTTTTCAGGCGCTGGGCCGCGTCCCAGAGAGTGGCAGGCAGTCTGAGGTGGTCTGGGTGCTGCTGTTCGTAGGCGTTGCCCTGGACCGGCGCTTCCGGTTGCCACTTCTGCATAATACCGTAGAGACCGGAGGCCAGCGCCGCTGCTACGGTCAGATAAGGATTTCCGTCGGCTGGACCCAAGCGGTATTCAATGCGTTGGGATTTTGCATTGCCGGGGATAATCCGCAGCGCGGTGGTGCGGTTGTCGATGCCCCAGGTGGCGTCGGTCGGCGCCCAGAAACCGGGGACCAGACGGCTGTAGCTGTTGACCGTCGGGGCGAGCAGGCTTAGCAGTTCGGGCATCAAACGCTGCTGCCCGGCGAGAAATTGGCGCTGAATCTCGCTTATGCCGTGCGGTTTTTCAGAGTCGTAAAAGGCACTGCCGGACCCGTCCTGATGGGTCAGGGAGATATGAATGTGGCCGCTCTGGCCGGGGTATTTGTTCGACCACTTGGCCATAAAGGTCGCCATCAGGCCGTTGCGTTGAGCAAGTACCTTCATAAAAGTTTTGAACAGGGCCGCTTTATCCCCCGCATTCGCCGCACTGTCGACGGCGATCGCCGCTTCCAGCACGCCGGGGCCGGTTTCGGTGTGCAGACCTTCGATGGGGAAGTCCATCATCTCGGCCATCTCCAGAATCTGCTGATGCAGGTCGGCGTGGACGGAGTTGCGCAACACAGAGTAACCGAACCAGTCGGGGGACAGCGGTGTCAGGTTGCAGAAGCCCTTTTCACGCGCGCTGTGCGGGGTTTCCATAAAGATAAAAAACTCGTACTCCAGCGCGGCACGTGCGTTGAACCCCATATCTTGTGCCCGCTGCACCACCTTTTTAAGCAGATTACGGGGGCAGATCTCGGCGGCTTTGTCGTCGAACTCGGCGATAAACAGCAGCATATCGTCCTCGAAGGGCAGATCGCGGCAGCTGTCCGGGACGATGCGAACCGGTGCGTCCGGATAACCGGTATGCCAGCCGGTGTACTCGGCATTGTCGTACAGCTGATCAGTCGAATCCCAGCCTAGCACCACATCGCAGAAGCCGAAGCCGTGATCGAGTGCGGAGAAGAATTTCTCCCGGCTCATGTACTTACCGCGCATCACGCCGTCCATATCGAAGAGGCCGACTTTGATATGGGTAAGGTCCCGTTCCTCGACGATCCGTTTCGCGTCTTCGATCGTTTTAACGTCTCTTGGCTTCATCATAGGTGCGTGCCCGGTTTGCATTGTCGGGTGGTGCGGGGAGCAAAGTGGCGTCGGGATGAAATGAATGCCGCGATTTGGGAGCGACGTTCCGATCCGACAAAGTTGGCCAGATAGATGTTGCGGTGTTCCCCTTAACGTCAATATAGCTGGCTCTTGGGGATCAGGGAGGATTTACGTTGGGAGTCGCTGGCGCTCGTCCGCAACCTACGCGGTTGGATCGGGTGTAGGTTGGCGACGAGCGAAGCGACTCCCAACATCGGGTAGTGTAATCCCATTTAAGACCAGTTTTAGTAACTTTCTTTGCGCAAAAATGTTCAAGCGTTCGTTATCCAATTCCGATATGCTTGCGGTCTTCGGGTACATCCATTAAGAAACACTTTTTCCAAGACCAGAGCTTATGACCACACCAGATCTCGACACCATCAAAAAATACAACGATGAGCAGTTATACAGCCACTTCGTGAGCGAAGCGGCGACGAACAAAACGATCTGGATTCTGACCGACGAATACGGCAGCGTGATGCTGAACACCGACGACGAAGACTGCGTACCGGTGTGGCCGTCGATAGCCTTAGCGGAAGCCTGGGCAACCGGCGAGTGGGCAGACTGTAAAGCTGCCGAGATCTCCCTGAAGAAGTGGCACAGCCGCTGGACCGGAGGTCTGGCGGAGGACGGTTTTGCAGTGGTGATCTGCCCGTTTGAAGACCGTGACGGCCTGGTGGTTTATCCGGAAGAGCTGGACAAGGCGCTGGAGAAGAAGGCGCGTAAACTCGCCAACAAGTAATTGCTCTGACACTCAGACATAAAAAAGCCCGATATCGCTATCGGGCTTTTTTGTTGGACGGGACTCAGAGTTAGCCCTGAAGTTTTATCCCGCTATCTGGGCCTGCTTCTTCATCGCTTCAAACTCATCTTCGAAGAAGAACTTCTCTTCGCCGAAGGCCGGTTTGAGGTGGTTCAGCCAAGTCGCTTCTTCATCGTATTTCGCGAAGAACGGACGCTGTACCCAGTCCGGGTTACGGCCCTGGATAAAGCGCAGTACAAATACTTTCTCGCCGTGGATCTCGGTGACACCCTGGATCTCCACTTTACCCGGATCGGCACTCATGGACGGTCCACGTGCGGTACGGCCCAGACCACTCACGTTCTTCATCGCTTCGCGGTAAACCTCCCACGCGCGTGCCAGCGGCACTTCGAAGTAACGTTTGGCACCGGTATCGCGCTCTACGAACATGTAATACGGGATGATGCCCAGCTTCACCTGTTCTTTCCACATGTGCGCCCAGTCGTCGGCGTTGTTGTTGATGTTATCCAGCAGCGGACCCTGACTGCGGATCTCTGCGCCGGTTGCGCGTACGCTGCGGATCGCTTCGCGGGCGACCGGCGTATCCAGCTCTTTCCAGTGGTTGTAGTGACCCATCAGGGCCACGTGTTTGCCTTTGCGCACCAGCGCTTCCAGCAGCTCCAGCAGTTCGGTGCTGTCTGCATCGGTGACGAAGCGGTATGGCCAGAAAGTCAGCGCTTTAGTGCCGAGGCGGATGGTCTGGATGTGATCAAACTCTGGCTCCATCAGCGGCTCAAGGTACTGCTGCAGGTGTTTGGTCTTCATCACCAGCGGGTCGCCACCGGTGATCAGCAGATCGGTCACTTCGGTGTGTTCTTTCAGGTACGCGTGCAGTTTGGATGCTTCTTTGGCCGCGAACTTCAGATCGTTGTCGCCGATAAACTGTGCCCAGCGGAAACAGAAGGTGCAGTAGGAGTGACACACCTGACCCTGGCTTGGGAAGAACAGTACGGTTTCGCGGTATTTGTGCTGCATGCCCGGCAGCGGTTCGTTATCGAGCTTGGGAACGTTCAGTTCCATCTGACCGGCTGGATGAGGATTCAGCTCTGCACGGACATCGTCGATCGCTGCCTGCAGCTCTTCCTTTGGTGCATCGTTGCGCATCAGCTCCGCAACGCGATCAAAGGCTTCAGGTTTCAGCATCTCCCGTTGAGGGAAGGTGAGCTGGAAGATCGGGTCTTCCGGGATATTGTTCCAGTCGATCAGCTCATCGATAACATAGTCGTTAACGCGGAACGGCAGGATGGAGGCGACCACCTTCATCTCAAAGCGCTGCTCTTCGCTTAGATTATCCAGTGCCGTGATTTTGTCGAGATGGCGGTGCGTGTACACCTTGAAGGGCCTTGCTTCGATCTCGGTTAATGTTTTTATTTTTATCGCTTGATTCACGTAAAACTCCCTACAGCTTCGAATGAACGCAAGCAGCCACAAACTCTGTCTGAAACAGGTTTTTATTGTTTTTATGGGATTCAGCGGCGTGCTCTTGTCAGAATGAGCAGTAGGATAACAAATTTAGAGGTCATCCCGGGTAAGTCTTCCGTCTTAAAACGGTATTTGATGAAAAATCGATCAGGAGTCAGGCTGCGTGTGCAGTGTTATCCCGGTTGGCTGCACTAAGTTCACTTTAGCTGCCACGGCTCAATTGACCGTACCGGACAATCCTGAAAAAATTCGCGCAACTTTGACCTCAACCTCAACCTCAACCTCAACCTCAACCTCAACCTCAACCTCAACCTCAACCTTAAGGACAAGGACTAAACCATGTCAGCATCCCTTTCCCGCAAGTACCGTTCATCTTTGGTTCTTGCTCCCGCATTAGCTACTGTTTTGCTCTCTGGCTGTGCGACTGAAAGCCACCGCGCTATCCAGCCGGTAAAAGTGCACAGCGCACCTGCTACCTATCAGGGCGAGCGTGCCACACTGGTTGTCGGAAATTTTGAGAACCGTTCCAGCTACATGCAGGGTATGTTCTCGAGCGAGGTGGATAAACTCGGCAACCAAGCGAAAACTATCCTCAAAACCCATCTGCAGCAAACGAACCGCTTTAATGTCGTAGATCGCCAGAACATGGAACGTCTGCGTAAGGAAGCTCAACTGAGTGGCGTGAAGCAGAATGTGACTGGGGCAAACTATGTGGTTACCGGTGATGTGACTGAGTTTGGTCGCAAGGTGACTGGCGACCGCCAGCTGTTCGGTATTCTGGGTTCCGGCAAAAAGCAGGTCGCATACGCAAAAGTGTCGCTGAATATCGTCGATGTACGTAGCTCTCAGATTGTTTACTCCACGCAGGGAGCGGGCGAGTACGCGCTCAGCAACCGTGAAATTATCGGCTTTGGCGGTACCGCGTCTTACGATGCGACGTTAAACGGTAAGGTGCTGAACTTTGCAATTCAGGAAGCGGTGAACAACATGACCGCAGATCTGCAGTCAGGTGCCTGGACACTGAAGAAGTAGGATGGATCTGGAAATGAAAACATGGAAGGTAGCTGCCGCGGCGGTGCTTGTTGCGGGGCTGACGGGCTGTAATGCCAATCAGGAGATCTATCATTGGGGTGGGTACCAGAACTCCATCTACAACATGTATGTGAACCCGGGTGAATCAACACCCGCGATTCAGATAGATCAGCTCTCTACAGATATCCAGCAGGCGCAGAACAAGGGTAAACGCGTCCCGCCTGGTCTGTATGCCCATCTGGGGATGATGTATGCGGCGGAAGGAATGTCGCTACGCGCAAAGGAAGCACTGCTGAAGGAGAAAGAGCTGTATCCTGAGTCGCATACCTTGGTTGATACCTTGCTCGCCAATATGGAAGGAAGCCAGAAATGAACGAGTGGATCTGCAAACGTTTCAAAGTGATCATCACGTTAGTGGCTGCATTGACGCTGGTGGGTTGTGCCAATCAGCAGCGTTACGACTACAGCGCGCTGGAACAAAGTGCTCCCCGATCGATTTTGGTTATTCCGCCACTGAATAACAGTGTCGAGGTGAACGCGCCTTACATCTACATTTCGACCATCTCCCGGCCTCTGGCAGAGAAGGGCTATTACGTTTTTCCCGTTGCGGTTATCGACCGTTTTATGAAGGAGAATGGCCTGCCAACGCCTCACGAGATGAACTCTGTCCCTCTCTCAAAACTGGCGGAGCATATCGGTCCTGATGCCGTGCTCTATGTGACCATCGAGGACTGGGGACAGAAATATCATATCGTCGCTTCTAAAACCGTCGTGAAAGCGAAAATGCGGTTGGTTGACGCGCGAACCGGCAAACAGATCTGGCATGCTTACGCCTATCGCGAGATCGGATCGGGCGATGGCGGTGGCGGTTTGGCGGGTATGCTGATCGGCGCGCTGGTTGAACAGATCGCGGGTTCAATGAGTGATCGCACACCGATGGTTGCTACCCAGGCAAACCATTTTGCGATCTACAATCCGAATGTTGGTTTGCTGGATGGGCCTTACAAGAAAAGATAAACCGATCTGGCTGTAGCCGTGTCGCGGATTACATCTGCTAAAGGGTAGGGTGCGCTTCTCTAACGCACCCTATCTGATCAATAACGCGGCTTTACCTTCTTCGCATCCTCCTCCCCCTGACTCACATCCACCCGCGATAACAGAAAACCTCCGGCAAAAAACAGCACCAGTATCGAGAGAATCGCCATGCGGTGATCGCCGCTGATGAGTGCGGTCAGACCAACCAGCATCGGGCCGATCACGGCGGCGAAGCGGCTGACCATATTGTAGAAACCGAAGAACTCGGCGGTCTGGTCTTTGGGGATCAGGCGGGTATAGAGCGAGCGGCTCAGTGCTTGCACGCCCCCCTGAACCAATCCGATCACCACCGCCAGCAGATAGAACTGCCAGGCTGCCTGCATCCAGTAACTGTAGCCGGTGGCGAGGATATAGACGCCGATCGCAGCGAGTATGGCGCGTTTCGGACCAAAATGCTGGCCAATCCGGCCAAACAGGATCGCCGACGGGAAACCGATAAACTGGGTGAGCAGCAGGGCGGTAAGCAGGTCGCTGAACGCCAGCCCGATCGCCAATCCGTAGTCGGTCGCCATGCGTACGATGGTGTCGACGCCGTCGATATAGAGCCAATACCCGAGCAGGAAGAGGAAGGTGTTGGGCATATCCGGGATCTGCTTCAGGGTCGTTATCAGCTGTTTAGTCGCGTCTCCCACCCCTTCGATGACGCCTTTACCGTGGCCGTCGGGGGCTTTTACAAACAGCAGCAACGGAATGCTGAACAGCAACCACCAGAGGGCGGTGAGCAGAAAGGCGAACTGCATCGCATCGCTTGCGGTAGCAAAACCAAAGTCGGCGGGGTGCAGAACGATCCAGACGTTGCTGGCATAGAGCAGACCGCCGCCCAGATAGCCCAGGCCATAACCCAGCGCGGATACCCGATCTACCCGCTTTTCAGGCGCAACCACCGTGAGTAACGAGTCGTAAAACAGCGTGCTGCCGGAAAAACCGATCACCGCGATCACGTAGGTGATTGCCGCCAGTTGCCAGTGGCCCTGTTCAACCCAGTAGAGTGTGGTGGTGGAGATGATCCCGAGAGAGGCTGCGACGATCAGAAACCCTTTACGCAGCCCCAGTTGGTCAGCGATGGCACCCAGCAAGGGTGATACCAGTGCAACGATCAGGCTGGATACGGCGTTGGCCAGACCCAGATAATAGGTGCTCTCCGTGGCAGGGAGTTCTGCTGCCCAGTGTTGCTTAAAAACGAGTGGAAAGAATCCGGCGATCACTACCATCGCAAAGGCGCTGTTGGCCCAGTCGTACAGAGCCCATGACCAGATCGAACGGTTGTGGGGAGCGCGTGCCATCCTGAATCCTCTTGCCTTTTCTCTTGTAGTGGTAGAGGAGATATCAGTAATAATGGCACGCAATTGGTCACTGCGAGTGATCGCGCGGTGGTATCGCAGGTGTTTAGCGGTGCTGAGGGATGACCCGTTGCGCGGTGTTGTAACCCAGTTCGATCATCTCGGCGGCGCGGTGAAACTCCAGTGTGCTGCAGACGTTGCGCGGGATATCGATGGTCAGGTCGGGCGGATAGGCGGCCAGTTTCTGACGGGCGATGGTGGTCTGCATGGCATCAAACGCCTGGTGGGCGATATCGTAAGCTTCCCAGTCGAAGCCGCGCTGGTTGGAGACGGTATCGGTCAGATCACTGATGTAGCTGACAATACGCTGATGCAGCGGCATCGATTCAAGGTCTTCCTCGGAGATCGGTTCCGGTGGTTGCTTGAGCACGATGGGTTCACCGGAGAGGTTCACGGCGATGGTCAGGTCGGTCTGGTCGCTGAAAGTGGGCGCAATCGGTACCGGGTTGAGTACGCCGCCATCGATCAGGCGGTCACCGTTCAGCTCCACCGGTGTGAACAGCAACGGCAGGGAGATGGAGGCGCGGATCGCATCGAACAGTGGGCCTTTGTCCAGCCAGACCTCCTTGTTGTCATCGATATTGGCGGCGACGGCGGTAAAGCGGATCGGCAGGTTTTCGATATCGGTTTTGCCCACCAGATCGGTCAGGGTATCGATGATCTTGTCGCCTTTGATCAGGCCACTGTTACTCCACGACAGATCCATCAGGTTGACGATATCCAGCCGTCCCACGGCACGCACCCAGGCTTCATATTCATCCAGCTTGCCCGCTGCATAGATACCCCCGACCAGTGCACCGATGGAGCAACCCGCGATGGAACGGATCTGATAGCCGTGCTCCTCCAGCCAGTGGATGATGCCGATATGGGCTAACCCGCGTGCGCCGCCGCTGCCCAGCACCAGTGAAACGGTTTGTCCTGTGTTTTTCGTCATAACCTGCTCCTTGTTGATCCGCTTGTGGGGGATTTACTTATCCTTTTTCTCGGCGGCCGGGTAGCAGGCCACACCGGTGGAGTTGGTTTCACCGGCGACAAATACACAGCGCATGTTGGGATTGTCTTTCGGGGTCCACTCGTAAACACGCACGTTGTAGCCGTAAGTTTCCAGTTTGTAGGCGGCAGTCGGTTCAACCGATTTCCAGGTGCCGGTAGCGATCTGATCGAACAGGCCTGCGTGAACAGAGAGGGAGAGTGCGCCAAGCAGCGCGCCGCAGAGAAGTTGTTTTTTCATTGTGCTGTCCTGAAAAGGATAAGATTGGGAATACTCTACCGGGAAGCGGTCGGGTTTGGATAGCGCGATGCGCTGTTATGCGTTTCTGAGCTGATCTGGATGCGTATTAGCCCAGCGCCAGCCAGATACCCACGCCGATCATCAGAGAGCCTGCAATACGATTCATCAGCTTCACATTGCCACGATCCATCAACAGGTGACGCAATGCTTTGCCGCCGCTGGCGTAGATCAGCAGGCAGCCGAATTCGATCAGCAGGATCATCGCGACCAGCAGGCTGAGTTGCGGCGCCAGCGGCTGACTTTGGTCGAGAAAGGGCGGCAGCAGGGTGATAAAAAACGCCCAGCCTTTTGGGTTGGCGATCGCCGTGATAAAACCGTTCAGCGCCAGCTGCATATTGCCCTGAACCTGCACTTCGCTGCCCGGTTCCGGCATCACCAGTTTGCCTTTGGACTGCCACATCTGAATGCCCAACCAGCCCAGATAAGCACCGCCACCCAGCTTCAGGACGATAAAGGCTTGCGGAAACTGCAGCATCAACGCCGCCACGCCCAATGCGGCAGCCGCTGCGACCAGTCCCACACCGATCAGTTCACCCCACATCATATGCAGGCTGCGACGCACGCCCACTGACATGCCCAGGCTAAGCGCCAGTGTCATACACATGCCCGGTGTGATGGAGACAAAGAAGAAAGTGGGAATAAACAGCGAAAGCAGGGCGAGCGACATGGAGTTAAGCGGATCTGGTTGAGTAAGCGGGGAGTCTACTACCGGGGCTCAGCAGAGGGAAGAATGCGGGATAACGGGTGTCTGTGGATGTGAGAGGAAAGCGGCCGATCAGACCGCTTCTTCCGTCACATGGATCGCTGCAGATTTACGTGCCTTTTTACGCTTCTGCTTGTTCTGATACATCGCCTGATCGGCGCCCTGAAGCAGGATCTCGCCTTCCTGACCGTCTTCGTTACAGCAAGCGAGGCCCACACTGGTCGCCAGGGTGAATTCGATATCGCCATACTGAACCGCATGGCCGTTTACCTGCTGCTGAATGCGTTCAACATAGTGCTGGGCCTGTTCCCGGTTGGTATGGCCCAGCAGCACCAGAAACTCGTCGCCGCCCAGGCGGATGGCGGTATCGGTAGGGCGCAGGTTTTTGCGGATCAGGTTGGCAAACTCCACGAGCGCTTTATCGCCAGCATCATGACCGTAGATATCGTTGATCTGCTTAAAGCCGTCCAGATCCATCATCGCCAGCGCAAACCCTTCGCCATAACGCTGGAAGCGACAGATCTCCTCGGTGAGAATCTCGGCCAGCTTGTTGCGGTTGAACAGGCCGGTCAGTGTATCGGTCACCGAGAGGTGTGCAACCTCGCGGTAGGCATCCTTCAGGCGGCCGTTCTTCTGGTTAAACGCCGTTTCGATCTGCTGAATTTCGCGGATCTCGCTATGGATGTTCACGGTTTCATCCAGGTCATCGTGGCTGGAGATGCTGTTGATCTGGTGGACCAGGCGCTCCACCGGTTCCTCGATCTGCGAGGTAACGAAACGTTTGAACAGCCAGTAGCAGAAACTGATGGCAAAGATCAGGCTGAGGAACGTGGTGGCGATACCGCCCAAGAGGCTGACACGCACCGAGGAGAAGGGGTAGCTCACACTCAGAATGCCCGCCGTTTCACCGACAGCGCCTTGTGTGTGGCAGGCCAGACACTCTTCACGCAGGTGAATCCGCTTGGTGTAGGTGACACCGCTGTCCCAGTGGTATTCGATCAGGGATGTGCCTTTGTCGGAGGTGAGGAACTGCGATTGCTCGGCGGAAAGCTGCACGCTGGTACGGCGTCCGAACTGGCTCTCCAGTATCTCTGAGCGGTGCAGCTGCAGCTCCATATCTGGCGCGCGGGCGTTCAGGTCCGTGAAGATCTGGTCGATGCTGTGTTTGTCCCAGCCGGTCATCATGGAGCTGTAGAGACGGTCAAACACAATGCCTGTCAGGTACTCACCCTCTTTTTCGAGGGCTTTCTGCGCATAGAATAGGTTGTGCAGAACAAACAGGATGACGGTTACGGATGCGCAAACCAACAGTGCGCGGTGCATCACCTGCTTCAGTTTTTTGTGCAGCGGAATAGTTGTAATCATTAGGGACCGGTTGCAACTGATCTTATCTACCCGGCGCTGAAGACCGCTCTGCTCACTACCGATACAGCTGGTGTGTCAGGCCGTTATTGAATAGTTATCTGAATAATTGTCGCACAACTGTCGTGGTTATTTAAGTGGCGGGAGAAATCTCTGGACCTGAGTCGATTCAGATCGCATAATTCCTACTAAATTGGTTGGTTATTATGCGATCGACATGTTTTCAAAACTTTTTGGCAAGACAGAATCAACGGAGCAACCTATGACATCCCCGGAACAGGTGCAGGTAGAAGCCGCATTGGCACAGATTCAGGATCCCTATCTGAAAGAGGATCTGAACAGCGCAGGCGTATTAAAAGCCGTATCCGGTGAAGCGGGACAATGGCAGCTGAGCCTGGAGTTCCCTTATCCCTGTGCGGGCCGCAAAGCGGAGCTGGAAGCACAGATCCGCGAACAGCTGGGTGAGAACACCCAGATTGAGCTGAGCTATGCGATCGCTGCGCATGAAGGGCAGAGTCATATGCCGAACATGGCGGGTGTGAAGAACATCGTTGCTGTGGCTTCCGGCAAAGGTGGTGTGGGTAAGTCCACCACTACGGTTAACCTGGCGCTGGCGATGGCCGCAGAGGGCGCCAAAGTCGGCATCATGGATGCGGATATCTACGGTCCGAGTCAGGGACTGATGTTGGGTGTGGTTGAAGGGCATCGCCCGGAGCCGGTCAGCGAAAATGCGATGAAACCGATCACCGCGCTGGGTATTCAATCGATGTCCATGAGCTACCTGATCGAAGAGAACACGCCGATGGTGTGGCGTGGACCGATGGTAAGCGGCGCGCTGCAGCAGCTGCTGACGCAGACGTTGTGGGAAGACCTGGATTACCTGTTTATCGATATGCCGCCGGGTACCGGTGACGTACAGTTGACCCTCTCCCAGAAAGTACCGGTCGCGGGTTCTGTGATCGTGACTACGCCGCAGGATATCGCATTGCTGGATGCGAAGAAGGGCGTGGAGATGTTCCGTAAAGTGGATATCCCGGTACTGGGTGTGGTGGAAAATATGAGCACCCACATCTGCAGCAACTGCGGCCACACTGAGCATATCTTTGGTGAAGGCGGCGGTGCGCGTATCTCTGAACAGTACGACACCGAACTGCTGGGTAGCCTGCCATTGTCCCTGTCGATCCGTGAGCAGACCGATGCGGGTAAGCCAACCGTTGCCAACGAACCGGATGGTGCCGTGGCTGCGGTGTATCGGGATATCGCCCGTAAAGTGGCAGCCGAGCTGGTGATCCGCGATCGCCGTAACCCGGTACAGATTCCAACCATCAGCATCCAGAACGATTAACGGCTGAGTTCTCATAAAGTGTTGGGCATTGCTGCGCGATGGCCAACCTACCTGAGGAATTGTTCCCGGGTTGTGATGGCAAAACGTTGGGAGTCGCTGGCCTACCTGTCCGAATGTAGGTTGGCGACGAGCGAAGCGACTCCCAACGCGTTTAAGAAACCTAATATCTGATCCACGCACTGCAACGAAACGTTAACAATGCTCTTGTCTTCATCCTGATATCTTGCTCTGGCTATCACCTGAACCGCTTCCCAAAGCATAGAATTGACGGGTTTTACGCTCAAAAAATGAACAAAATTCATACAGGGGCTGATCAACCCTTGTACAGCTAATTTTCCCTTTCGCAACGCATCAAAATGCTTCATTTCTGTAAGAAATCAGCGGCATTTCTCTGCAGAAAAAGGTAGAATGGCGTCCAATTTTTTGTGGACTTTTGAGCGGAACTCTTTATATGGGAATTAAATCCGATTCCTGGATTCGTCGTATGGCGCAGGAAAAAGAGATGATTGCGCCGTTTGAACCTGGCCAGGTTCGTAACGTCGATGGCGAGCGTATCGTTTCTTATGGCACCTCCAGCTACGGTTACGACGTACGTTGTGCTGACGAATTCAAGATCTTCACCAACATCAACTCCTCTGTTGTCGATCCTAAGGCGTTCGACGAAGGCAGCTTTGTTGATGTGCGCTCTGACGTCTGCATCATCCCGCCCAACTCTTTTGCGTTGGCGCGTACCGTTGAGTACTTCAAGATTCCTCGTGATGTACTGACCATCTGTCTGGGCAAAAGCACCTATGCGCGTTGCGGCATCATCGTAAACGTAACGCCACTGGAGCCCGAGTGGGAAGGCCACGTCACACTGGAATTCTCCAATACGACCCCGCTGCCAGCGAAGATCTATGCAAACGAAGGCGTTGCACAGATGCTGTTTCTAGGCGCAGACGAAATTTGCGAAACCTCTTATAAGGATCGTGACGGTAAATATCAGGGACAGACCGGCGTCGTTGTTCCTCGTACCTGATAACTCTTCGTTTATAAAAGACTGAATGAAACAGACTCGTAAAAACATTGCCTCTTTCTGGGAGCAGTTGGAAGACACTATCGACCAGCTGCTGTGTAGCCGTGCGGAAGACCGTTTTGAAGCAGATACCCTGCTGAAAGACTACCGTGAGCAGTTGCAGAAGATTGACCGTAACCTGACTTTCCACTTCGAACGTGATGACGAAACGGAAGGTCCGGTTGAGATGATCTTCGGCTGTGATGGATTCCCTGAATCTATCTCTACCGTGCTGAGCCTGATTGGCGCGGCACCTGACCTGAAAGGGATCAACTTCAAGGCATTCAACCACCGCTATGACCCGGTGCCGACCCACGTGCACATCGGTGAAGAGCTGTGTGAGATCCGTGATTTCTGGTTCGCCCTACGTAACGTAAACGGGCGTCTGCACCTGGAGATCTACATGGAAGATGCGCCTAAGGTGCTGGATATGGATCCACGCGTTGAGGCGGTGATGATCTTCCTGGATGCGTTGATCGGTGAATACGAGCTGATGACCCGTATCTGGACACTGGACTGGTTTGAAAAGCCGGTAGCGCCGGAAGATTTCGGTTACGTACCGCTGCGTGATCTGCGTACGGTGTTTGACGAGATGAAGACCCAGGCGACCCCGGTGGGCATCAAGCTGCACTAAGTCGATCGGCTTCACAGGTTATTAAAAAACGGCCAGCCCTGTAACGAGGGCTGGCCGTTTTGCGTTTCAGGCCTATCCGATTGGCGAAAGATAGAAATCTTATGCATAAAAAACAGGTCCGGCGGAAATCATCAGCCATAATCAAATAAGTGTTAGGGACAAGGGAGTTCCCTCTGTTACGCTGTAATCACGATATTTGGGGACGAATCATGAGCGGCTTGCTGACAAAAATCCTGGATGATGTACGTATAGAGTATCTGCAGCGCATGCAGGAGAGGGACTTCGCGGAACCTTACCTGACGGCGGAACAACTCTGTCACGAGAAACTCTTTATTGATACCGATACCCTGGCGAAGATCATCGGTCAGGACCCGACCCTGCTGGCCGCCCGTGCGGGCGACCTGATCCTCAACCGGCAGGAGAGTGAGAACCCTTCGGTGGGTGTGATCATCTGCAGCAATATTCTGGCGGCTGCGCTGGAAGGCTTGCTTTCGGTGGCAGTGGAGCATGAGTGGATCGAAGTCGACGAGGAGGGCAACCTGCTGGTGGACGAAGAGGAGCTGAATCAGGACACCCAGTATCCGGTTCTGGTGGATTACAGCCAGTCGGAGATCGCTCGCCAGAACCTGACCAAACCGGGTATCAGTGAGCTGAGCCATCTCTTTGGCAGCGCTGAGGAAGCTTATCTGCGGGCGCTGAAAGAGTGCTCCAGCGACGCCTATCAGAAAGCGTTGCAGATCTCGTCCGACTACTCGGTATTTGCACCGCAGGATATCTCGCCGCTGGTGCTCGAAAACCCGCTGTTGCTGGGCCTGCGCCCCGATGATCTGATCGATGAAGACCTGTTTGACGGTGATCCACCGGCAGGCCTGATCATCAGCAGTCACCTGACCCGTATGCTGCTGAACGAGTTGCTGGAGCTGGGCGCCAAAGAGGGCGTGCTGGCGGTAGACAGTAACGGCAACGTGATCATCCCGAAAGACCCGGATGAAAAGACCACCGTGCACTAAGCACGTAAAACCGTTCTGAGCTGGGCTGCCGACAGGGTGGCAGCCCAACCTTTGTTTTCTCTGTTGTTTTCCTCTGTTATACCTCGATCACCACCTTGCCCATCGCTTGCCCACTGGCAAGACGGGCATGCGCATCACCGACCTGTTCCAACGTAAAGTGCTGCTCATCCAACACTGGCTTCAGTGCACCCGCGTCGACGATCTCCGCCAGCTTACGCAGAATCTCACCGTGTTGTTCGCGACCGTGGTTATGGATCATCGGGATCAGCATAAACACCACGTGCAGGGATAACCCTTTGAAGTGGGCCACTGACAGATCAAGCTCAACCAGTGATACGGTGGACGCGACCTGGCCATTCAGCGCGGCGGCTTCAAAGGAGTTGGTCATATTGGCACCGCCCACGGAGTCGAACACCAGGTCGAATCCGGCACCGCCTGTGTGTTGCTGCACGTAATCACCGACCGCTTCGGTTTTGTAGTTGATGCCTGTTGCCCCCAACTCTTCAATCAATGCCAGCTGCTTCTCACCGCCGCCGGTGGCATAGACGCTGGCGCCGAAATGCTGCGCCAGCTGCAGCGCTACGTGGCCCACGCCGCCAGAACCACCATGCACCAGCACCTGCTGACCCTCGCGGATGCCCGCGCGTTGCATCCCCTCATAGGCGGTAATACCTACCAGTGGCAGCGCTGCGGCTTCCGCCATCGACAGGTTTTTTGGTTTGTGTGCGATCAGCTGTGCGTCCGCCACCATATATTCCGCCAGCGTACCTGGCAGATCGCCCAGGCCTCCGGCACAGCCGTATACCTCATCGCCGGGGGCGTAATCGGTTACACCGTCACCGACGGCTTCGACGGTACCCGCGAAATCCATTCCGAGGATGGCTGGCAGGGCAGGGGAGATCGGCAGCGCTTCGCCCATCTCACGGATCATGGTGTCGACCGTGTTTACGCTGGTGGCCGCAATACGCACCAGTACGTGACCCGCTTTAACTTCTGGTTTCGGGAGTTCAGCAGATTCAAATACCTCTGGGCCACCAAACGCCCGGATCACCATCGCTTTCATTCTGTATGCCTCTGTAAGTTTGCAATGGTTGTATTCTATTTTTGAGTGATCGTGATGATAATTAGGCTTAAACTGCAATCAGTTTATAGAATTTATTGAAAGTGATCAGTGGGCTGGCGTGATTACCCGAAGGTTATGTATGGAAATCGAACACCTGAAACTCTTTGTACGTCTGGCAACGACTCATAACATCAGCATGGCGGGGCGGGAGCTGGGTTTGTCCCCAGCTGTGGCCAGCGCCCATATCGGTAAGCTGGAGCAGGGATTAGGTGTGCGCTTACTCCACCGCACCACGCGCAAAGTATCGCTGACGGAGGAGGGGGAGGCATTTCTGCCCCATGCGCAGGAGGTGCTTGCCAGCGTGGAAGCCGCACGCGCGGCGGTCGGCGCGGGTGAGGTCGAACCTCAGGGTACGCTGCGCGTGACGGCTCCTGCTTCCTTTGGACGGATGCATCTGGTTCCCGCGCTGAAAGGGTTCAGGGATCGTTATCCCCAGTTGTCGCTGGACCTGCGCCTGACCGACACCATGGTCGATCTGGTGGAGGGGGGATATGACGTGGCGATTCGGGATGCGGGATTGAAGGACTCCACGCTGATCGCGCGGAAGCTGGCGGCGGAGCGACGTGTGCTCTGTGCATCGCCCGAGTATCTTGCTGAGTTTGGTGAACCTGAAACGCCGCAGGCGCTGCGTAACCACCAGTGTATTACCCTGATCGGGCTGGAGTCCTGGCTGTTTGATACGCCGGAGGGCCGCCAGAGCATCAAGGTGAAGGGCTGTTTACGCACCGATAACGGCGAAGCGATCCGTGACGCCAGCGTGGCCGGACTGGGGATCACCGTCTGCTCCACCTGGAACGCCTACCAGCATCTGGAGGAGGGATCGTTGGTGCAGGTATTGGAAGATTATCCCCTGATTTCTGATGCCGCGATCTGGGCGGTGTATCCCAGCTCGCGCCTTTTGGCCCCCAAGGTGAGGGCTTTTATCGATTACTTCGCCGAGCAGTTCGAAACCTTGCCGGTGTGAATGTCCGCCGCTGCTGCGCGCGTTTACTGGGGCAGCAGGGATTCGATCGTCTCAACGACCTGTGCACACTTATCCGCGTTCAGCGCATCGGTATGGGGATCGGCAAAACAGCCCGCATCGTTATCGAAATACTGGCCGGATGCGCTGGCAAACTCCTCCGACAGGGCGGCGCGAATAAGTATGTCCGCGCCGATACTCAGGTCGTTGCCCGCGACGCCAAAACCCTCTTTAACCATCTTGCTAGCGAGCAGAGAGCCTGGATTGACCGCAATAATGGCAGGACCTGTATCCGCAAACTGAGCCGCAAGGTGCCGCGACCACATGGTGATCGCCAGCTTGCTCTGAGCGTAGGCGGTGAAGTCATCGGACAGATGTGTGTTGCCGCGTAACGCTTCAGAATCAACCGGTGCTTGGGCGGCTGAAGAGAGGTTTACTATCCGCCCTGTTGTTCCGAGCAATTGCTTCAGGCGTTGCGTCAGCAGGTAGGGTGCCAGTGTATTGACGACGAAGCGACTGTCGAAACCGGCGGCAGTGATCGGTTCAGGCAGTTTAAAAACACCCGCGTTGTTGATCAGAACGTCCAGTTGCTTATGCTGACCGGCAATCGCCGTAGCCAGTGCCTCAACCTGCTGCAGATCTGACAGATCGGCGACATAACCTTCAATTTGTCCTGCGCCGGGTAGAGTAGATAACGCCATCAGTACCTTATCCAGCTTGTCTGTACTGCGACCGTGGAGGAGAAGGTGATGCCCCTCGGTAGCCAGTTTCTTAGCGGTGGCTAAGCCGATACCATCGGTTGCGCCGGTAATCAGAATGGTTTTCTGCATTTTTATCTCTCTCGTCGCTTTTTCTTAGAAGCCTGTCTAAGGGCTTAAGCAAAATCTGGCAGCACTTCGTCCGCCAGGCGCTTCAGGGTTGTTTCGATGTCCGCTTGGTTAAAGCGCAGGTTGAGTGCCACATGGTTTACGCCGATCTCCTCCAGTGCTTTCAGGAGCGCACGCAGATGGCGGACACCCAAGCGGAAACCCAGATGGATCGGATGCGGAGGTCTGTCCGGGTCTTCAGTCAGGTCGATATAGAGCGGCTGCAGCACCGGTTGGATCGATCGACCCGCTGCAATTGTGCGTTCACGCCAATCACCGATGATCCGTGCCTGCAGGCTGACCTCCCGTGGGTAGAGCATCCAGCCGTCCCCGTTTTGTGCCAGCCAGTCGGGGCTTTGCTGACTACCGCCGGTGATCAGCAGCGGCAGTTTTCCGCTGTGTGGTTTGGGGAGCATATCCAGACCGCCACCGGGCTGGCCATAAGGGTTTTCGAAACTTGGTTTGTCTTTCCTCATCTGCTGAATGTAGTCGAACGCCGCGCGGAACCGCTCACCCCGGTCATCAAAGGTTTGGTTGAGCGCCGGATACTCCTCCGGACGGTCGCCTGAGGCTACACCCAGGATCAGGCGCCCACCCGACAACAGGTCAGCGGTTGCAGCGGCTTTGGCCACATGAGCGGGGTGACGCAGCGGCAGTACGATGCTGGCGACTCCCAACGCGATGTGCTCTGTCTGCCCGGCAAGATAACCCAGATATACCAGAGGATCGTACAGCTGCCCGGCGTCGCCAAAAGAGGGTACGTTAAAGGGTACGTCTCTTAGCCAGATGGCGGAAAACCCCAGCCTCTCAGCCAGCTGAATGCGTTCGATATGGCGGTGCAGTTCGGGTACCGGGCTGTCCGGATAACTTTCCAGCGGCGCTACCAGGCCCAGCGTCAGGCGGCCCGGTTGGAATACGTTGTTGTACCCCCGGTTGATGGTGGCAAATTGTGTGTTATCGGTCGTTTGTCGCATTAAAAACTCCGTCCAGCAGCACCTGTGTAGGAGGGAGGTATTGTTGCCGACCCCCTATATTGACCGTCAATGTAGCACTGCGGTGTTTGGCTGATAATTGGGCGGAAAATGGAGTCTGTTTATAGTTTTTGTTGAAAGTGGGGGCTGAACAGATTGAAAAGCGGGCTTCGGATACTGAAAACCCGTCCGGCAGGACGGGTTGATTCAGTCGTTTACGGCCGCTTATTCCGCGATATGGTCCATATCGCTATCCAGGATCAGGTGGGCGTCGTCGGTATCCTGATGGGCGTTGGCGTGCACCTCTCGGGCGCTGCCCGCACGCACCAGAATCCGGCTTAAGATGGCGCTTTCGGTCTCTTCCTTGCTGAGTCTGCGCGCCACAATTGCTGCGTATACATCGTTCGAAACTGTGATGGTTCTGGACATGGCAGTATCCTCAACTCAGAGCATATGTGTTCACTGCTTACTATGGTCTAAGTATGGTGCAAGTGTGGCGTATTGCTCGCCTTATCCAGAAGGCTCCCCAGATGATTAACTGCGGTACATCTCCTTACCCTCGTTCAGGGCCAGCCAACCTTTGACGATGCGGTAGATAATCCAGATGGCGTTAGCAAACAGAACCAGATATCCGATTCCCACGACAGCGGAGAAGGTGCCGATAAACGCCCAGAGAATGCTGAACCAGAAGGTACGGATCTGCCAGCGGAAGTGAGATTCCGCAATGGTGCCGCGCATGTCCGCTTTTTTGACGTAGTTCAGCACGATAGCAACGAAGTAGGTGATGGCGAAGAAAAAGGCCAGCGCCTGTAATGCGTACACCCACTGTGCGTATTTTTTCGCATCCTTGTTTTGGTGTGCATCGGGGGGGATCAGATAGCCGTCTGACATCGGTTGCTCCTGCAGATTTCTGATTTCGGTATAGCGATAGTATGGCGGTTTTTGATGACAGCAGATCATGACCGGACGGAAAAACGGCGACTCTCAGGCAGGCCATTTACTTTTCCTACGCCTGAGGTAGGTGGATTTTTGTCCAGGAGAACGCCCATGAGGTCCAGCCTGCTTGCTGGCGTTTTTGAACGCTTTTTAAGCAGGCTTCTCCTCACAGAGTAAGTTTGTACCAGACCCAACCAACACTACCTAGCCAGATCAAAAAGTTGCCGCCGAATAATACTCTAGTAAACCAATTGCTGTGTACATAGATAAAAGAAATACTCAGCAAGAGAGCAAACCATGATAACCACGAGGTGTATATAGTTTGTATACCTGCATGCTTGTCGATATTGTGGCTTAGCGCTGGCAACCAGGTTATTGGGCCGCCTAAAGCAAACCAAGATGCTAATGCTTCTAACAGAGCGAGTTTGTCATTAGATCCTCTGTACTTATCTTCAGCGTCCCTATCTTCCATGATTCACCTGCTGCTTAACGCTTCAAACACCGGTGCAGCTATGCAGCATCCGTGTGATTTGACTTGTTAGGTGCACTGTATTAAGTATCTATCAATTACTAGGGCACCAAAAACTCTTGGGACATTGACAATGCTATATACATCACTTTTTTCCAATGATTAACGAATGCCCCCCCCTCGATTAGTGGGGTAAACAAAACCTCAACTAGATCTTCTGTTAATTCTTCTAATGGAATCTTTCTCCCCATTACCTTATAGAAAGAATCTCTTTGATCAATTAGTTCGCTTAGGTGTTTACCCGCTTCGATACTATATCTTCGGGCCAAGTCAAAATCACTGAAGTGTTTATTAACTCTAGCTTTATCAACCTCCTGCCACTCAGCAGGAGGTTGAACATAATACTCTACTGATCCATCACCATCATTGATATATCGGGCGTGTACCCACTGCTGATTAAAAAATATATCTTTATCTAAATAAGGGTGTAGTATTTGATCTTCGGCTTGATCAGCAAAGTCATCTCCTTTCTCTCCCATATTGCAATCGCGACACGCCGGTATCAAATTTACTGGCATGACAGAGAATTGAGGATAGTGGGCCAAAGGCAAAAAGTGATCTAGATTTTTAGGATGCCCAATATCTCCACAAAATGGACATTTTTCATTTGTAGACGCTAATAGCGACTCATATATACTTCTTGCTGGCTTTTCTTTATTTCGAAGATTATTCTCATACAAATTAACCAGTTTTGATTTGGTTAATGGAGGTATAACAACAGTTGTTCTTGTCAGGTTTTCAGTTCTGGGAAAGCTATATAGCTCTCCATTTTCTATCAATTCCTCATATTGCAAACCTAAATCAACAAGCTGGGGGATAATAGACCGAAAATCAGTCCTTACATTTACCTGCCTCATACCTGAAGCACATGTTTCTAGAACGTCCTCAAACTCATATAAAGGGTAATCTAGTTTTTTCACTGTTTTAACCCTTTATCGCGATGAAGTATCATTGCTTTTAGAATGGATCGAGCCTCAAGTCCTAATTTATTTTCGTAATCTTTAATAATTTTTTCATATGTCTTTCCTGAATCTACAGCTTTTGATATCAAGCTATGGTAGCCAGACGTTACCACTTCCAAACCGAAGACCTCTCTCGTTAACACTCCTACATTTTCACCAAAAGTTTCTATTTCCGGCCTATAAGGCTTCAAAGTATCACCCACTCGATTAACCTTCCAAACACATGATTGTGGTACTTCTTGTAGAAGAACAGGGGAGTGTGTAGCAATGATAGCAACGCCATTTAGATCGAAAAGCAACTCACTAAGCGTTCTTATAAAGGCTGATAATAATGGTGGATGCAAATGACTTTCTGGCTCATCGATCAAAACAAGTGCTTTTTCTTCTATGACTGAAATAATTTTAGTAATTGTAAACAAAACAATAGAATGGCCTGAGCTTAAGCTTGTTAAATAACTTTCTATTTCAAGAAGATATAACCTCCGAAACTCTTTGCTATCTACTTGCTCCTGCTTCTTTTTTTCTCTCAACTGTTTGTAAACATCCTCCAGCTCAATTAATCCAACAGATTCAAAATTTTCATCCGTTCCTAATTTATTAATAGCTTCACGCCACAGAACCAACTTGTCTTTTTTTCTAAAGCAATCAACTAAATGCTGAACAAAGTCAGCCCTTAGCTCGGGTATTGTTCTAAGGCTACCTTGCTTATCTCTGTTTTTTAGACCTACATAAAAGTAACACGTACCTTTACTTGGGTCAGGTTGCTCTTCAGGAGGGTCGAAGGGGTCGAAAGCGCTAAAAGCTACAGAAATTAAACTGCTAAAATAGTCGTTCTCTATCGGTCTTTCTCTTCGGCGTTCCGTATCAATAAATTGGCCAATGGTATCATTTGGGCTCATGACTGCTTGAATCATTCCGTTTAAAATTGTCGTTTTTCCAGATCCATTTCTCCCGATTAAAGCATGAATATTTGTGCTTGGTGTTGAGCTCTCTATCACATCGAAGTCTAGTCTAATAGATGTCATATCTTCACTTTTTGGTCGTTCGAATGCGAATTTAAAGTTCGTCAGCTCCGCCTTTCCATAAAGAACCCTATGAAACTGGCCTTTAATTGATGTTAAACTGGTATCTCTCAGAAGAGAGGTTCTGAAAACCTCCTCCTCTTGAATATCATCAATTAGCTCTGGCTTAAATACAATGTCATTTAAACAAGAAAGTAGCTTTTCTTTCAGCTTTTTAGGTAAACCGGATAGCCCTTTATAGAAATCCAAACTCTCACCAACTGAAAAAAATTCATCACCGAGTTTTGTGAATTCATTTTCCAATTTCTCGTATGTTGAAATGGATGTATCTTGTCCCTTAAATCCTATTTTAATTCTTCCAATCCCATGGAGGTTTCCTTTTTGGTCATGCACTGACAAATAGAACATTGTAACGAATGAAAAATCATTCCAGTGATCTATCTTTAAATACGCTTGATTAACGCCTTTTTCCGGTATGCGTTTTTCACGTGGAATAACTTTGAAATTCATTAATATTTACATCCATTGAATTAAGTTTTTAAAGGATCAATAAGTCGCCGAACGGATTTTGAGGTGCAGCACCTAAAATTTTAATAGCCGGCCCGTGCAAGCTTTGCTACCTTGCAAGGTTCGATATTTATTATCCAAGGATGGGTAAATTTTATGTGCCGAAGAACACGGAAGTACCAAGACCAAGTCGATCGCATGGCGAGAGCACGGGCGGCAAAAGAAAGGAAAAGGCTTGAGGAGCGAGGTCATCATCCTGATACATATCCGCCTGAACTGCCTGCTCTTCGCAGGGTGATCGAGATCACAGACTTTGATTCGGGTACTCCGGTTACCCACCGCTTGGAACTATATCGCACCTCGCGGATTGATTGCTACAGCGTTTGGATCGACGGAAAACTTTGGAAAGCGCGTATTGGCTGGAGTCGCATTTTGGAAGGACTGCGCAAAGCGCTGCCCCTGCCAGGCAGGAGGCATGAATGTCCGCTTCGTGCTGTAGATTCAAAGGGCAGTGCAACGCCTATCTTTACGCTAAACGACGGAGTGTTGGAATATGGCTCGGAGATCTTAGCCAATAGGGTGCTGGGGTGTTTCTATCATTCATTCCATGCCCACGAACGGTAAATAAAAACGGCGACCCAAGGTCGCCGTTTTGACTGTTACTGTTTGTGAGCAGCGGTTACTGCTGCTCCAGCCACTGGTCCAGTGCGTTCAGATCATCCGGGCTTAGGGTGCCGATCTGCTGTTTGAAGCTGAACAGGTTGAAGACATAGTCGAAACGCGCTTCTGCGTAGTCGCGCTGCGCGCGGTAGAGTTGCTGCTCCGCCTCAAGCACGTCTACTACGTTACGGGTACCGACGTTGAAGCCCTCTTCGGTCGCTTTCAGCGCGGTTTCACTGGATTTAATGCTCTGCTGACGTGCTTCCACACTCAGCACGTCAGTGCGCAGGTCGCGCAGCAGGCTACGGGTGGATTGGGTCACTGCACGCTGAGCATCCTCACGATCCTGCTGCGCGGCGATCAGCTGCTGCTCTGCCTGACGGGTCTGGGAGCTGGTCGCGCCACCGCTGTAGAGCGGCATGCTGAAGGTCAGACCCAGAGAGGAGGTTTCGGTGGTATCCGATGAGGTTGCTGTACCGTTGTCGGAATCATAGCTGGCGGTCAGGCTCAGAGTTGGCAGGTGGCCGGAACGGGCTACGCGCGCAGCCTGTCGTGCAGCATCTACTGCCGCTGCGGCGGTGCGTAGGCTCAGGTTACCGCGCCACGCTTTATCCAGCCAAGGCTGAGCGGTTTCCGGCTGTGGGGTTTCCACCGGGTAGTCGGCGCTGAGCAGGTCTGCTTTACCCACTTCGCCACCGGTCAGACGTTCCAGCGCTTCGTAGCTGTTATCCAGTGCACCTTCTGCTTCGATACGTGCTACACGCGCGTTGTCGTAAGATGCCTGCGCTTCCTGTACGTCGGTGATTGCGATCAGACCGACTTCAAACTGAGCGTTAACCTGATCCAGACGGCGTTTGATCGCACGCTCCTGTGCCTGGTTGGTTTCCAGGTTGTTCTGTGCACGCAGAACGTTCAGGTAAGCCTCAACCACGCGCACAATCAGATTCTGCTGGGACTGTTCGAACACCAGGCGTGCCTGCTCGGTCTGGAACTCACTCTGCTTAAAAGTGAACCAGGTGGAGGCGTTGAACAGCGGCTGGCTAAGAGAAACGGTGTAACCGTTGTTGTTAAAGTCCGTGCGGTCTGACTCGTTCCAGGTGGTGTTGGCAGACAGGGATATGTTTGGCAGTAAGCCGGCGCGTGCCTGATCATCCGCTTCGCTGCCAGCCAGGTAAGTGGCTTCAGCCGATTTCAGCTGCGGGTCGTTGGCCAGTGCCTGCTGGTATATATCCGCCAGCGCGGCAGCATGTGCCTGTGTACCCTGCAGCGCAACGGCCAGCAGGGTGGAGGCGGTCAGTAACTGTGCTGTTTTCACGTGTGCTTCCTTTTGCAACGTTAGACCGTTTCTGGCTGTACTTCTTTAAAAGTACGTTTACCCAGATAACTGTATACGGTTGGGATGACAAACAGGGTCAGGAGGGTGCCGAAGGTCATGCCGCCCACGATAACCCAGCCGATCTGTTGACGGGATTCCGCGCCGGCACCCAGTGCCATGGCGAGCGGTACGGCACCGAGAACGGTCGCGCCGGTTGTCATCAGAATCGGGCGCAGACGCAGGGTGGCTGCTTCGATAATTGCTTCGCGCAGTTCGCGTCCCTGATCCTGCAGCTGGTTGGCAAATTCGACGATCAGAATGCCGTGTTTTGTCACCAATCCGACAAGTGTAATCAAGCCTATCTGACTATACACACTAAAGGAACCCCCGCTGTATTTCAGCGCGAAGAGCGCACCGAAAATTGCCGGTGGAACAGACAGCATGATGATCAGCGGGTTCTTGAAACTCTCGAACTGTGCCGCCAGTACCAGGAACACAAAGATGATAGCGAGTACGAAGGTCACCATCAGGGTGCTGCTGGAGTTCTTGAACTCACGGGATGGGCCTGTGAAGTCAAAACTTGCGTCTGGTGCGATCTCCTTCAGGCTGTTTTCCAGATAGGTCAGCGCTTCACCCTGGGAGTAACCCGGTGCCAGCTGAGTCTGGAATTTAACCGCTTTTACCTTATCGAAGTGGTTCAGCTCACGCGGTGCGACAGTTTCGGTCACGCTCACCAGGTTGGAGAGCTGTACCATCTCACCCTGTGGCGTACGTACGTACAGATCGGTCAGATCGCTCGGATCGCGGCGTTCGCTGTTATCCACCTTCACGATCACTTCGTACTGCTCGCCGTTACGCTTGAAGCGGGTCACCTCACGACCGGCCATGTAGCTTTCCAGCGTACGGCCGACGGTGGCTACGTCGACACCGATCTCGGAGAGTTTGTCGCGTTTCACGTCCAGCTGCAGCTCAGGTTTGTTGAGCTTCAGGTCGCTGTCCGGCTGCATAAAGCCTTTGTTCGCCATGATCTTGCCCATCATCTGATCGGCGATCCCTTTCAGGTCGTCATAGCTGCCGTTGTACTTCACCACAAACTCGATCGGACGGGAGATAAAACTCTGGCCCAGAGACGGCAGGTTCATGGCGAAACTCATCAGGCCGGTGATACCGCCGTACAGCTGTGGTGTCAGCTCCTGAGCGATATCCTGCTGTTTGCGGTCACGATCCTCCCAGCGATCCAGACCCACAAAGGTCATGGCGTTGGTCTCTGCCGGGAAACCGACGATGGAGAAGAAACGATCTGCTTCCGGTACCTGGCTGACGATCCCTTCGATCTGACGGGAGTAGCCGTCGATAAAGTTCACGGAGGAGCCGTCCGGCGCCATGGCAAATACCAGGATGTCACCGCGGTCTTCATAGGGTGCCAGTTCCTGCGGCAGCTGGGTGTAGTAGTAACCGGCACCACCGAAGCTCGCCAGCATGATTACCACCGCCAGCAGGCGGGAGCGCAGGATCTTGTTCAGCAGGGCACGGTAGCCTTTGGTAAGTCCGTTCAGCATCCCTTCGATCAGGTTAAACGCCGCGCCGTGACGTTTCTCGTGCTTAAGCAGACGGGAAGACATCATCGGTGACAGGCTCAGGGCGATAAAGGTGGAGACCACTACGGCTCCGGCCAGGGTCAGCGCGAATTCGGTGAACAGCTTGCCGGTTCGGCCTTCACTGAAGACTACGGGTACGAATACCGCCACCAGTACGGCGGTGGTGGCGAGTACGGCAAAGCCGATCTCCTTTGCACCTTTAAACGCGGCCTGAATAGGATCGAGACCGTTCTCTACGTGACGGTAGATGTTCTCCAGCATCACGATTGCGTCGTCCACCACCAGGCCGATCGCCAGTACCAGCGCCAGTAGGGTGAGGGTGTTAATACTGAAATCCATCAGGTACATCATCGCGAATGCGCCGATCAGCGACAGCGGGATGGTGACCACCGGAATCAGGGTTGCGCGCAGGTTGCGCAGGAAGAAGAACAGTACCAGTACCACCAGGACACCGGCCTGCGCCAGGGTCTGGTATACGGATTTGATCGACTCATCGATAAAGATAGAGGAGTCGTAGGCCACTTCAACCACCATGCCTTCCGGCAGGGTCGGGCGGATCTTTTCGATCTTCTCGCGAATACCGTTGGACACGTCCAGCGGGTTGGCGGTGGACTGTTTCACCACACCCAACGCGACAGCGCTTTCGCCCTTATAACGGGAGATGGCGCGGTCACTTTCCGGTGCGATCTCAACGCGGGCTACGTCCTTAATACGCAGAGGGTAGCCATCATCGTTGCGGATGATGATGTTCTCAAACTCCGACACGTCGTTGAGGTCGGTTTTGGTCAGCAGGGTGAACTCACGCGCACGGCTCTCGATACGACCGGCAGGGACTTCGATGTTCTGCGCGCTCAGCGCCGCTTCCACATCCTGCGGCATCACGCCGTAAGCCGCCATGCGGGATGGATCGAGCCAGATACGCATGGAGTATTTACGCTCACCGAAGATCATCACGTTGGCAACGCCGCTGACGGTCTGCAGCTGGTCACGTACGCGCTGATCGGCAACTTCGGTCATCTCCATCGCACCGTGACGGTCGGAGGAGAATGCCAGCCAGATGATCGGCTGAGCGTCCGCTTCGGTTTTGGTCACCACGGGCGGATCGATATCGTCCGGCAGCTGACCGGTTACACGGCTGACGCGGTCACGCACGTCGGCAGCCGCATTGTCCGGGTCACGGTCGATCTTGAAGGTCACCGAGATCTGGGAGCTCTCGGTACGGCTGATCGAACTCATAAAGTCGATCCCTTCAATACCGGAGAGAGAATCCTCAATGATCTGGGTGATCTGGGTTTCGATGATCGACGCGCTTGCGCCGGGGTAGGTGGTTTCCACGGTGACCACCGGCAGGTCGATCTTCGGGTACTCGCGCACGGTCAGCCGGTCATAGGTGACCAGACCCACCAGCAGTACCAGCAAGCTCATTACGGTTGCCAGTACCGGGCGTTTGATACTGATTTCAGACAGGACCATCTCAGTCTCCCTGTTTCGCAGTCACGCTGCCATCAACAAAGATTGGGGTGATCGGCATGCCCGGGAACAGCTTCAGCTGACCGGCAGTGATCACTACATCACCCTTGTTCAGACCACCGGTGATCTGCACGGTACCCGGACGACGCTGGCCCATCTTCACCGGCACCATCTCAACGATATGGCCTTCACCCATGCGCATCACAAAGAAGCCGCCATTCTGCGGAATAATCGCCTGTTCCGGGATCATGATCGCGGCGTCTTCCTGCGTCATCACAATATCCACTTTCGCAAAGAGTCCGGGACGTAGCAGTCCATCTGCGTTCGGGATACGGGCACGCACTTCAATATTGTGGGAGCGGGTGTTTGCGCTGGGTGCGACGGCGTAGACTTCGCCGTTGAAGATTTTGCCGGGAAAGGCATCCACCTGAATGTTGATCGGGCTGCCCGGTTTAACGGCTGCCAGGTAGATCTCTGGGATGCGAAAGTCGGCCTTCATAGTGCTCAGGTCGGTCAGTTCAACCAGCTCCTGACCAACGTTGACGTAGTCACCCGGGCTCACCTTACGCAGGCCTACGGCACCGGAAAACGGGGCGCGTACGGTCATCTTGTCGAGGCGGGTCTGCGCCAGCGCCTGCTGCGCTTCATCGACACGCAACTGCGCTAGGGTGCTGTCCCGATCCTGGGCGGAACCCACACGTTTTTTCAGCAGGCTTTCGGCACGCTTGTACGCGATCTGGCTCAGCTTTACACGTGCCTGTGCCTGACGCAGCTCGGCGCGGTAGATCGCGCTGTCCAGAACGAACAGTGCTTTACCCTGTTTCACCTGCTGGCCCTCTTCAAACAGGACCTTTTCGATACGGCCGCTCTGTTCCGGGCTGAGCTGAATGGTTTCGTTGGCGCGCAGGTTGCCCACGGCGCGAATGGAGTGATCCAGTGACTGAGTCTGTACGGTGATCACTTCGGCGGGTAACCCTTGTGGGGCTTTCCCTTCCGCCAACGCGGGTTGCAGGGCGAGGCTGGAAGTAAGCAGCAGGCCTGCGAAAAGACGGGTGGTGGTTTTCATGTCCTTAACCTTTTGGATCGGGGGTTTTAATCAGGGCTAACAGGGTCGTGAGGTGGTTGCGCAACGGCGCAGAGGAGCGCTCGGCCTTTACGCGCAGCAGCGCGCCTTGCCAGTGGTCCCAGCTGACCTCCGCCAGTTTGCGAGGCTCGATATCCGTGCGGACGGTGCCTTCTGCCTGGCAGATGCGCATGTCTTCCTCAATGGAGTCCAGTACTTCATTGACGGAGTGGCTGATCGCTTCGTTAAACAACGGGGTGGCCTGGCTGACTTCACCGCTGAGGTTGGCCAGCAGGCAACCGACGCACTCGGCGTCCTGCTCGTACTCTTCTACTGCTGAGCTGAGCATTCGGGTGATCTTGCTGAAGTGGCTGCCTTCCAGGGCATCCATCTGTTCATCCCAGCGCTCAAATTCGATCGATTTGTAGTGCTGCAGAATCTCGACGGCGAAATGTTCTTTGTTCTCAAAAAAGTTATAGAAGGAGCCTTTGGATACCTCACAGGTATCCAGAATCTCCTTCAGGCCGGTGGCGTGATAACCGTTGCGGGTGAACAGTTCGGCACCTTTTTCAAGAATCTTTTCCCGGCTGTGAGCGGGGCGTCTTCCACGTGTCATTTTTAACTAGACCGGTCGTTCTAAAAATAAGTGGGATTATTTTACGACGATCCGTCAACTAAACAACCGATTACTGTGTAAAGAAATGCAACAATTTGTTGGGGATATCGGATTAATGTTGCAAAGCTAGTGCTAAAACAGAGATTTACAGCTGTGCTGCGGGGAAATCTTCAAGAGTGTGGAGGGAATGCTTGTGCGTGGAACGCGAGGAATGGACTGCGGTAGAGATAAAAGCAGGCATAAAAAACCGGAGCAGTGGCTCCGGTTTTTCTAAAACTGTAATTCAGCGGCTTTTGAGCGTCGCGATAAGCATCGCCAGACTGGCAGCCAGTGCCACCACGCTCAAAGCGATCAGGCTCTCAGCCATGGTGATACCGAATAAAACCTCGGGGGTGTAACCGCAGGGTTCCCAGGGCTCGAATACGGTGGGGAACCACTTATCCAACGCAAACCAGGTTGGCAGACCGGAGTTCATATCGCAGGCACCATCGATAAAACCGCGCTCAACACCCAGCGTTAGCCAGGAACGTTCGGTAAAGCCGATCGCCAAAAGGAAGGTGAGACCATGTGCCGTCAGACGAAGGGTGCGGTTAGCGCGGGTGAATAGGCCAAACAGCGCAACCAGCATAATCGCCATCACATAGATGCGGATATGGATACAGAGTACGCAGGGCCCGTATCCCAATCCGTACTGGAAGTAGAGGGCGGCGGCTTCCATAAACGCGCCAAGACCCAAAATAGCCAGCCAATACCAGACGCTTTTTCCGATAGCGTTGAGGGTGTTCATCATGCAACAGGCTCCTTAAAACTCTGTCCGTAAAGATAGATCAGTTTGGCGGTAAGCAGCGGACGGCACATCAGAACATAAATCTCGCGTTCAGTTCCACGTTTTTGGCGGCGGAATCCTGATGTGTCTCAAGTAAGGGGAGGAAGGAGGATATGACAGTTATCTTAAAAAGGTGAAAAAAACTAATCTATTTGCTGAAAATCTGTCGTTTTACGAGGAGCAGTTCGCTCCGTATCATACGCCCTATATCGAATTGATCGCGCTTGAAGCCAATAGCTACGGTGTCTTCAGGCGTTTTTAGCAAACATGAAGCGGCTTTCTTATCCGTTTCATGCGAAATGCTAAAAATTGAAATTTTTTACTATCACCTAATTCAGGAATCAGAAAAGAGATGCCACAGGAATACGACATAACCCTTCGTCTTACCACTACCGGTCAGGTTGACACTGCTTACTACGAAGCGAAAGCGATTGAGCTGCGTAACGAGGAAATTGCTCGCGTGACTAAAGCGATGCTGCAGTGGGTAAAGGGTATGTTTAAGTTTGAGCGTATTCCTCACCAGGGTGCTCTTTTCGGTCACTAATCGAATTTTTGTTTGGTTATCTGGGGGCTTTCCCAAGCTTCCCTAACCGTGTTTGGACTCCGAGCTTTGCTTGTTGTTTTTTAGCCCGCCACTTGGCGGGCTTTTTTATGCCCGAAAGGAATGTAATAAAGGGGACAGATCTGTTTTTAGAAAATAGATCAGTCCCCTTTTATCGTTGTTGGGAGTCGCTGGCGCTCGTCGCCAACCTGCGGGATTGGTAGGTTGGCCATTGCAACGCAATGCCCAACTTAAAATAACGGGACAGATTTATTTATATCTTGTTGGGAGTCGCTGGCGCTCGTCCCAACCTACGAGCGCGGTGTAGGTTGGCGACGAGCGAAGCGACTCCCAACATCAGTTAGCCAAGTCGGCTTACTTGTTATTTACTTGTTATAGCTACGTGCAATCTCGCGCAGCTCTTTCAGCGCGGCAGCGGCATCTACCTTACGATCGGCTACACGTGCCAGGTAATCTTCGTCCATGCCTTTGATCATGCTCTGGAACTCCTGGTCGATCTGATCACCCGGCTGTACTTTCAGGATGGAAACACCGGCCTGTTTGGCGACCTCCAGACCTTTTTTATCACCTTCATCCCAGGCACGACCCGCCAGCGCGGAAAGTTTTTCACCCGATACGGACATGATCGCCTTACGGTCTTTCTCGCTCAGGCCATCGACAAAATCCGGGTTCATAAAGATTGAGAAGCTCATGGTGTACATGCCGCCGGGCAGCATCACCAGCTGTTTGGTTACTTCGTTGAGGCGCAGGGTTTTCTGTTCGCCCGCCGGGATAAAGACGCCATCTACCACACGCTGCTGCATCATCTCATAGACTTTAGGTGCTGGCGCGCCTACCGGGGTTACGTGCATGCGTTCACCCAGTTTGCCTTGGATACCGCCACCCAGGCGGATTTTGCGGCCTTCCATCTCTTTCAGGGAGCTGATCGGTTCAGCCAGATGGATCTGACCCGGGCCGTGGGTAAACAGAGCGGCAACTCTCAAACCTTCATGTTCGTTGGCGGCGTTATAGTATTTCTGGCTTACGCGCCAGAGTGCGACAGATGCAGCTTCAGCGTTAGCGCCCAGGTTTGGCAGCTCCACACTTTCTGTCAGTTTGAAGCGACCCGGCACGTAGCCGTGCACGCTCCAACTGGCGTCTACCGCGCCGTCTTCCACCAGATCAAACAGGGTTTTTGGGTGACCCATACCGTATTCGATCGACAACTTCACGCGGCCTTCGGTGGCTTCATCGATCCACTTACCCCAGGTATTAAGCACGATGGCATTCTGCGGGTGGGTTGGTGGGAGCCAGCTGGCCACACGCATTACGGTGTCAGCCATAGCGCTGGATGAGAGCGCAATGCCGAGTGAAAATGCGGCGCTGGTTTTGAGCAGGTTTTTGATTTTCATTGTGCCTTCCTTCTTTTTATTGTTAGGCCTTCTTATATATGAGGCTCGGGTTAATCCGGTTTTAGCAGTACGCGGTCGATGATCTGGATCCAGTGTTCGACCGGTTTATCGGTGTTGCTGGACAAGTTGCCAGGCAGAAGCCGCAATGGACGCATTTGCGCAGAATTGCGTCAGGCTTCCTGACCCTCGGATTGGGCTTTAATGGCATCGATAATCTGTGTCTGCATACAGCACCTCCTGTCTTTCCTGTTTTAAAGGTCTGTATACAAACGGCCAGGATTTAAGATCCGGGCTGGGTCAAAGCTCTGTTTGATACGCTGACTCAGGTTATGCAGTCCACGCGACAGTGGCTGGACATATTGGTCATGTGGGTCGTCAAACCGAAGCAGGCTGGCAAGCAGTTCATTGCGGCGATTGTGTGCGTGGCTGATTGACATGAAATGCTCCCGTTGAGCTGGCATAACGACAGGATTCACTGTAAAAGTGATCTGGCAATAAGAAAAATACATATTAAGTATCGAGATCCATACATTTTATATATGGGTTGGAAAATAGGTTGGATATGACCGGGAGGGCGTGGTGAAACTCAATCAGCTGAAATATTTCCTGAAGGTGGCCGAGGTCGGTGGAGTATCGGCTGCGGCGCGCGAGTTGTTTATCGCGCAGCCAGCATTGAGCCACCAGATGGCGTCGCTGGAGAAGGACCTGGGGACCGCGTTGTTCCTGCGCAGTGCCAAGGGGGTGCAGCTGACCCCGGCAGGCGAAAAGCTGGTGCACCATGCGCAGTTGATTCTGCGGCAGGTGGAGATCGCTCGTGCCGATGTGATCTCCGATGAAGTCTCGCCGCGGGGGGAGGTGAGCGTGGTGATCGATGCCTCCAAGGCGTACACGCTTGTCCCGTTGCTGCTGCCAGAGTGCGAACGGCGTTTTCCGGAGGTGCAGCTGAAGATCTTTGATGCGATGAGTGTGAACGCTGCACGTCAGATCGCGGACGGGAAGGTGGATCTTGGATTGATACCGAACGCGGCGGATCTCTGCCGTGTCCACGTGATACCGGTCTATCGCGAATCGCTCTATCTGGTGGGCAAAGGGGTCGCCGAGGGGCATGAGTCGGGCACTATCCTGTTCGAGGAGCTGGCTGACTACCCGCTGGTGGCGCCGTCACGCCCGCACAATATCCGTATGCATATCGAGCAGACGGCACTGGAGGCGCGCCGTCCTCTGAATATCCGTTACGAGCAGGACACGGGTTTGATCCTGCGCTGCATGATGAACAACGGCATTGCCAGCGCAATTATCCCGCGCGATGTGATGAACGCGGAGCTGGATCGTGGTGAGCTGGATGCGCTGCGTGTGATCGAACCCGGGATCGAGCGAATCCACTCGTTGGTGCGCCTGGATGATCGTCCGCATACATCTGCCTGCCGTGCAGTGGAGGGATTGATCATCGAGTTGATCCAGACCCTGTGCGACGACGGAACACTTGATGGCGAAGTCCTCGCCTGAATCTGATCGGTGACAGCTATTTCAGTTTTTACGCCGTAATCAACGCACACAAAAAAAGCCCACCAGTAGGTGGGCAAAGAGTGCAATCAGGAGACCAATATCGGACTAGAATTGCCAGGTATCTAAAAAGCCATTCAGACCAGCTCTGCAAGATTCGAGAGAGGAAACCGAGCAGGCTTCGCCCTGACAGTCGCACTCAACAGGGGCGGCAACTGTCAGATCAGGTCTGAATTCCTTAGCTTTAGCGTTTAGAAATACCGTTGCGACCAGGGAAATCCGCAGCCAACTCGCGGGAGTTAGGCATCTTCAGCCATAAACGGTAAAGATGGCGTCTGCGGTCAAGTTCCTCGTAATCTTCGAAACCTGTGCGGGAGTGGAAGATGGCATAGTTGTTTGCAAACTGGATATCACCGGGTTCCATCATCATATCTAAACGAATATCCGGATCGCTCAGAATCGAATCAACGAGGTCCAGGGCTTCAACCTCGACAGGCGATAACGGCAAGCCCGCATTTTCCTGCGCGATCTCTATATACTGGCGCAAATACATACCGCTCAATTTGCCTTCGTGATAACTAAAGATCGGTGTCTGACCAACGTCACCGTCATTAAGATGCTCTAACAGGAAGTGGCGGTGAAGAATTCCAAGATACTCTGGGTGTTTTTCCAGAATTTCATTAAACAGCGTCATCGCACTTGAAAGGCTGCTCATACCGCCTGATTTCGCTTTGCGCAGACAAAGCAAACCTACGACATCGGATAAGTCGGCATGATAAGGCAGATATTCATTGGTCTCATACACGCGAACCTGCTTTGGATCTAAGGCGCCGATGTTTTTTACATGTCCGAGCATATCGCCGTTCATATTTTGAGAAACCGGCGTGCCCATATGAAGACCCAGGCCGTAGTAAATGATGGCGGCTTCGTCATCGGTGTAGCGCTCGATGGGCAAACCGCGAATTACGATGAAACCTTTACCGTTTTCCAACTCTTCGTTGAAGTAGTTGATCTCTTCTGAGAGTGCACTGATCGGGAAGTCTTCTTTGGTAAAGTCTGGGACAGTCAGTCCTTTTTGTTTGACGTTCTCCAAGGCTTTTTCGAGCACGCCAATGGATTCATCAGACCAGTGATAGATCCATGAGTCGTCATCCTTAATATCTTTTCCTTTCCATGCGGATGGGCCTTCGATTTTTTGTTTGTGAATGACGCTCATTATCTATTCCTCTAAGTACAGATTTTTATTATTGGATGTGGACTACAACGGTCGGTAGCTCAGCCACCATCGTCGTATCGAGCCAGGTGGAAACGATAGAAATTACTGTACTCATGATTTGATATTAAAAAAAATACATAATGAATATGGTAAACCATACAAAAAATATATGGAAAGAGGTCGATGGTCTTATGCTGGTGGGAGTCGCTGTGCGCGTCGCCAACCTATCTGTCATGTAGGTTGGCCATCGCGCAGCGATGCCCAACGGAAACGATCACATGAGAAACCTGCATGCTGACGAGATGGCGATGGGGGAGGGCGCTAACTAAAATTAACCTTGAGGCTTTCCCCTCATCGATTAACCCTGTGATGGAGTGCGCTATATGGCCGATCTGAATCACAGCCTGTACAAAGAGTTTCCGCAACACCGTGAGCGGATACACCAACTTAAGCACACCAACCCCGATTTTGCGGCTAAAGCCGCTGAATATCACAAGCTGGACCACAGACTGTGTGGCTTGGCCGAATCCAATGTGCCGACCAGCGATGAAATCTACGAAAGCATGAAATTGCGACGGCTACAGCTGAAGGATGAACTGTTCGAAATGCTGCGCGTTCGCGCGGCGTAAACTAAAAGGCAGCTCTGCTCTCTCGTTTGAGCGGGACTGCCTTTTTTAATAATGAATAACCGCTGCGGTTACCCGCCTAACTCCTCGATCTTCTGTTTCAGCATTTCCACCTCTTCCTGAAGTGCCGCGACCGTTTGTTCCAGTGCATCAATTCGGCTATTGTCCGCAGAGGTACTCTGGACGGGGGCTGCTGTGCTGGCGGCCTGCTGCAACGCCTCCAGATCGATCTCACCGTTAAACAGGTGGGCATAGCGTGATTCCCGTTTGCCCGCTTCCCGCGGCAATTTCACTACCAACGGCGTTTCTTTTTCGGCCATCCCTTGCAGGCAGTTTTCAACCTGATGTACGTCGCTGAATTCGCACAAGCGGTTGGTACGGGTACGCAGCTCGCCCGGTGTCTGTGGGCCGCGTAGGAAAAGAACGCAGAGAATGCCGCGCTCCTGCGCGCTGAGCTGCAGTTCGCTGAACTCGGTGTTACAGAAACGGTGTTTGTATTTCACCACGCGGCTGCCGAATCCGCTCTCCTCCCGGATCAGACGTTTGGCGGCCAGAGTATCCAGGGCGTCCTGTACTTCACTATCCGTGAGTTGCATGACGGGTTCGCGGTTACTTTTCTGGTTACAGGCAACGGTGAGGCCGTTCAGGGAGAGAGGGTACTGGTCGGGGGTGGTCGACTCCTTCTCCAGAAGGCAACCAATAACGCGGGTTTCGATGATGCTCAGTTCTGTATCCATGTGCGCTTGTCCTGCTTTTTGTGGTGCGGTATCTGACAGTGTTGAACGCAAGCCGGAAAAGATCAATCGATATAAAGGATAAATCCTGTGTTATTAGGCAGTTAACTACCCTATAAGCGTGAAAAGAGAGTCGCCGACTGCCAGGCGTTTATGTGTTGGCGGGGCAGATGGGTGTTACTGCTTAAGCGTTTCCAGCAGGTGTTCGGCCACTTTTTTTGCCTGCGTTGGTGTTAGCTGGTCGCGAAACTGGGGCATGCCGGGTTTGTCTTCGCGTCCATACAGCACCAGATTTACCACTTCCTGCTGCGTAAGTTTGGTGTCCCGGTTGGCGGGTATACCTTCCAGAAAAGAGCCCGTACCGGACTGTTGGTGGCAGCTGGCGCAGTAATGGTTAAACAGGGATTCGCCACTGGCAGATGACTTGGGTTTATCGTCCATACAACCGCCAAGCAGAGGGAGGCACAGGGCTGCAATAGTCGCGATTACAGGTTTACTTCTGGTTGGCCAATACTTCATCGACAACGCTTCCTGAACGAACTAACAAAGAATATCGCCCTAAACCACACAGTTTGGTGTTTTTGAGCGTTCATTGAAGGATGGATGGGGTTTCTGGATTTATCCAGCTCAACAAGCAAATTTTCATTAAAAAACAACATACCTGCGCCTATGCGGTTCGCAGTACAATGGGCCGATCAGATACCCACTAGATTGAAAGCAGGGAGTAACCATGCTGCATATAACCAACGGCGACAATGCGAATGAAGCTCTGAAAAACGCAGGTATTGAGGGGCGTTTTTTGGCCTGGAGCGATGTGCTGCATGACGGGCCTGTGCCAGCCCAGCTGACCCTGGATGAGATGTCCCAGGTACGTGCCAACTTCATTCATCACTGTGGTTGGGCCAGCGAGTTTGAGGCGTTAACCCACTTTCAGGCACGGGATGCGATGTTTATCAGTGGCGCTAACAAAGGCGAGGTGGTGATCTGGAACTCGCCGGAGCTGTACGATCAGTTGCACCTGCTGCAGTTGCTGAGCTGGTACAACTCGGATGCCGCACAAGGTTTGCCTTTGCCACAGATCGTGTTTGCACCGTTTCTTCTGGGAATGGGATCGGCGGATGAGATGCAGGAAGCGTTCAACAATAATCGCAGTACAGTTACGCCTGAGCAGTTGCAGGCTGCCGATGAAGCCTGGTTTGCGTTTACGGCTGCCAATCCTCGCCCTTTGAGTGCGCTGTTGCGCCGTGACCTCAGCTGCCTGCCGTATTTGCTGCCGGGGATGCAACGTATGCTGCAAGAGTACCCGGATGCGCAGGGGGTTAACCGTACCGAACGCCAGATCCTGCAAGCGGTAGCTGAGGGGGTGCATAAACCGGGTGAATTGTTTGGCAATGTGCGTAATCGGGAGGAAACGCCGTTTATGGGGGATTCCTCTTTCTGGTTATTTATCAAAGGGATGCTGGAAAGTGAAACCGCGCTGCTGGAAACGGCCGACGGCACAGCATTTAAACTGCCGGGTATGTTCGGGCCGGATGAGGCTTTTCTCAGTCAGCAGCTTAACCTGACCGCGGCCGGTGTCGCGTTGCTGAACGGGGAGCTGGACTGGCTGCAGGGGCATGGGATCGATCGTTGGATCGGTGGGGTGCATCTGAATCCGGAAAATATCTGGCGCTGGCACGCTGATCGGGGCGAATTCAGCCGTAGCTGAGTTTCCGCTGTCCGTATTGCGGGAGCGATTATTCCGGAATACTGGTCGCCGTGCATTGTTGAGGGTTATGATGGGGCTCTTAACTAAATAGGGCGGTGCCCAGGCGCTTCCCGCCAATGGAGAATCTCTCAATGCAGATCGCAGAAAAAACCGTTGTCCAGATCCACTACACCCTTAAGAACGATGCTGGTGAGGTGATGGATTCCTCCGAAGGCCAGGAGCCGTTGCCGTTCCTGTGTGGTGCGCAGAACATCATTCCAGGTCTGGAGAACGCACTGCTGGGTAAACAGGTTGGTGACAAACTGGATGTGCGCGTTGAGCCTTCTGAAGGTTACGGTGAAGTTCACGAAGAGATGATCCAGAAAGTACCACACGAAAACTTTGAAGGTGTGGAAAGCGTGGAAGTAGGCATGCAGTTCATGGCGCAGGCGCCATGGGGTGAGCAGCCAGTAACTGTTATCAAAGTTGAAGAAGATGGTGTGACTCTGGATGGCAACCACCCGATGGCGGGTCAGGTTCTGAACTTCAGCGTTGAAGTGGTGGAAGTACGCGCAGCATCCGACGAAGAAGTAGAGCACGGTCACGCTCACGGTGTAGGTGGTCACCAGCACTAAGCCCGCAACACACGTGTTACTCGGAAATCCGTGATTGGCCTGGGCCAGTCACGGATCTCTCTGCTTCGCGCAGGACTTGAGTTCAGGAGTACAAGTTGAGAAAAAGCCTGTTCATCGCCACAGCGGTGTTTATCGTTGTCAGTATCATTGGTTATTACTGGACCTCTCTCAATCGCTCGTTAACCGAAACCGAGCATCACCACTTTCTTACTGAAATTGCCTCCGGTCAGGCCGATGCAATCTCTCGCCGTCTGAACCGCTCCCTTGGTGCCACCCAGGTTCTGGGTATGGAAGTACGTCGCCATCAGGGCGATCTGGACGAATTTGAACAGTATGCTGCTGACTTGATCGCCATGCAGGGCGGTATCTCCAATCTTCAGCTTGCGCCTGCCGGTATCGTCAGAAAAATCTATCCGCTTGCCGGCAATGAGAAAGCGATCGGGCACAACATCCTGCGCGATGACAAGCGCAAAGGTGAAGCGCAACGTGCGGTGCGGGAAAAACGCCTTACGCTGGCGGGGCCCTTCGAGCTTATTCAGGGCGGCATTGCAGTGATTGGGCGCAACCCGGTCTTTCTCTCCAACAAATACGGCGTTGAGCAGTTCTGGGGATTTGCTTCTGCCCTGATCTACTTGGAAGACCTGCTCAAAGTAACCGAGCTAAGAGAGCTTGAGCAGCGTGGTTACTCCTATGAGCTGCTGTTTCTTAATCCAGACACCAACCAGACCGAAGTGTTTGCGCGTTCTGTTGCTGCGCACGCCGAGAGCGATATTGTTTCCGTTTCTATCCCGATCCCTAACGGCAGCTGGTTCCTGCGTTTGAGTTTGCCCTACGGTGTAAGCTTCACATCGGCGATGGTGCAGGGGATGTCGATCAGTCTGGTGCTGGCGCTTTTGTTGGCGTTCTTCACCTACCGCATGCTGAACGAACCAGCGCGCTTACGTGTACTGGTAAAAGACCAGACCGAAGAGCTGGAGAACATCGCGTTTCATGACGGGCTGACCGGCCTTGCGAACCGCAACCTGATGCAAACCCAGATCGAGCAGGTGCTGAAACAGATTAAACGTCAGCAGATCGGTGGCGCTTTGCTCTACCTTGATCTGGATGACTTTAAGCGGGTGAACGATGCGTTTGGCCATGAGGTGGGTGATCAGCTGTTGTGTGAAGTGGCTGATCGATTACGCCACTTTCCGCGGGCCAGTGACCTTATCTCCCGCTTTGGCGGCGACGAATTTGCGATTTTGCTACAGGAGATCAGCTCCGGTGAGCAGGCATCGATTCTGGCGGAGAAGCTGCAATATAACCTGCAGCAGCCCTATCATGTGCAGGGGCGCGAGTTGGTGATTCACGCCTCCATGGGGATCGTCTTATTGCCGCAAGACGGTTCGGATCTGGAAACGGTGATGCGACACGCGGATCTGGCACTCTACGCCAGTAAGCGTGCTGGCAAAGGGCACTTCACCTTCTTTGATCCCCAGATGCAGATGCAGGCGATGCGTAACATGCTGCTTGAGCAGCAGCTGCGTAAAGCGATCCCGGCAAATGAGCTGCGGTTGCACTATCAGCCGGTGATCGATCTTGAGAACGATCAACCCTGTGGTTTTGAAGCTCTTGTGCGCTGGCAGCATCCTACCGAAGGTTTGCTGCCACCTGCGGTATTTATCGGTCTGGCAGAGCAGACCGGAATTATCGTGGAGCTGGGATACTGGGTACTGGAGGAGAGCGCGCGCTTCCTGCAGCGACGTCAGCAGGCGGGATTGGATGTGCTGCCGGTGGCAGTGAATGTCAGTCCACGTCAGCTGCAGGCGAAAGACTTTGTCACGCGGGTACAGGAGATCATCAGCTCCTCCGGGGTATCACCGGAACTGTTTGAGCTGGAGATCACCGAATCCGTCCTGATCGAGAACTTTGACGAAGCTGAACAACTGATTCTGAAGCTGAAAGCGTTCGGACTCTCTTTCTCGATTGATGATTTCGGTACGGGTTACTCGTCGTTCTCCCAGCTGAAGCAGCTGCCATTTAATAAGCTGAAGATCGATCGCAGTTTTGTGTCCGATCTGAGCGAGGGCAGTAATGACGTGCAGATCGTAGCGGCAATTATTGCGGTGGCACGTGAACTGGGGATGGATGTGATCGCTGAAGGTGTGGAAGAAACTGAGCAGCGGGATATTTTACTCCAGCTTAGTTGCCACCATGTTCAGGGCTTTTTATTCAGCAAACCCCAACCGGAAGAGAGCTGGCTTACAAAGGCACAGGTCGTCTCTGAAGTGGGATAAACCGGATAACGGCGCCGGATAACAGACAGAAATAACACAGGAAAAATGATGCACGAACAGGTTCAGGAGTATTACGGCGAAGTCCTGCAGGGCAGCGATGACCTGCAGACCAACGCTTGCTGCACGGATGACGCGATCCCTAGGTATGTAAAAGATGCGCTTTCTAAGGTGCATGACGAGGTGATGGCACGTTATTACGGTTGCGGTCTGGTGGCACCCGAGCAGCTGAAAGGTTGCGCCATTCTGGATCTGGGCAGCGGCAGCGGTCTTGATTGCTACGTGCTCTCCCAGTTTGTCGGCGAAGCCGGTCGCGTAGTGGGTGTGGATATGACCGATGCCCAGCTGGACGTGGCCAATCGTCATCTGGACTACCACCGTGACACCTTCGGTTATGCCGCAGGTAACGTAGAGTTCCGCAAGGGTTACATCGAGAAGCTGGACGAACTGGACCTGCCTGACAACAGCTTCGATATCATCGTCTCCAACTGTGTGATCAACCTGAGCCCGGATAAAGAAGCGGTCTTCCGCGAAGCCTACCGCCTGCTGAAACCGGGTGGTGAACTCTATTTCTCCGACGTTTACGCCGACCGTCGCATTCCGGAATCGCTGAAGCAGGATCCTGAGTTGTACGGCGAATGCCTCTCCGGTGCGCTCTACTGGAACGATTTCCTGCGTCTGGCGAAGAAGGCGGGCTTTACCGATCCTCGTCTGGTGAACGATCGTCCGATCACCATCGATAACGAGCGGATCGAACGCAAGATCGGTCATATCGGTTTCTACTCCGCCACCTACCGACTGTTCAAGATCCCTGAGCTGGAAGACGCCTGCGAAGATTACGGTCAGGCTGTTGTCTACAAGGGCACCATCGAGCATATGCCGGAGGTGTTTGAGCTGGACGCGCACCACCGTATCGAGAAGGGAAAAGTCTTCCCGGTATGTGGCAACACCTGGCGGATGCTGCACGATACCCGCTTCCAGCCACACTTCGATTTCATCGGTACCTGGGACAACCACTACGGCATCTTCGACGGTTGCGGCACCCTGCTGCCGTTCGAAAGCGAAGGTCAGGGCGAAGGCAGCGGCGGTGGTTGCTGCTGATTTCAGCAAATCATCAAAGGGTAAAACCCGATTTAGCAAATGCTGATAATTTATTCGGGTTTTCCCTTGTTGGAGAAGAGGGCTAAATCTGCCCAAAGCGTCTAAAACAAAGGCCTGGAGCGCGTTTCTATCGTATTGGCACGATAGTTGTTAAACAGATAGGGATTGGTAAATAACTCGTGACCTGACTGCCCTTGGTCAGATGGGAGTTGTTGAAAATCAGATACTCAGCCTGACCTTGATAGGGAGTCACACGGGTTGAATGAAACTTTGCCTGATTTGTGACACATAGCACTCTAGGTTCGCCCCAGCTTTTGCTGGGGTTTTTTTTGCCTCATCGTCTAGGATTCAATAGCTTAGGTTCGTTCCAAGTGAGCTCGGTGCTCAGGATATAGTTGGGGTTTCTACCTTGCGGCCTGTCGGGCATCGCTGCGCGATGGCCGACCTACGCTGCTGGGTTTTTGGCCTTTCGTGCACGATGACTGTAAGGCATTGCTGCGCAATGGCTGACCTACGTGACGGGTAGGTTGGTGACGAGCGAAGCGACTCCCAACATCCGAGCTGACGAAAGCTCATCACCCTTACGCCTCCAATCATAGCCTTCTCCCCCCTTTCGACTAAGCTTAATAGGCTTGATCCGAATCCGGCACCCCACACGTAGACCCTGTCATATGAGAGAGGAGACTATGCAATGAATATGTCTGAATTCATCACGCTGGCAGAGGAACATCGCCTGAGAAACGTGAACTTTATCGAATCTGGCTGCGGCCCGATGGTGATACAGGTGGAATACGGAAAGGATGCGGAAACTGAGAAGGATCTGATAAAAGATAACAAAGGTGACGTGATCACCTGTCGCAGTGTATCGGAAGCTTACAACATCTGCCATAAAGCCGGTGTACACCGCGCCAACCTGGTTCAGGTGATTCCCCATGATGAAGCCTGCACTAACGCTTTTGCTGACTACCACAGTGAATCAATACCCTTAAGGTTTTAACAGATCACAGTATACTTGGGCTTATTAACAGGCCCGGGGTGCTACTCCGACGATAGAGGGATCGGACGTGGTGTTTGTGCCCCGTGTCAGCCCAGCGTCCCGAACCGGGAACTCAGAGTTTGCTGCGCCTGTCCGCCAAAAAACCGCAGAATGCAGCTGTTAGAGGGAAGATGTAAGCGTCATGCAGGATAAGATAGATCACGCGATAGAAGCAGTCGGCAGTGTCTTATATGGCAAAGAGCGGCAGATACGGCAGGCGTTGACCTGCCTTTTTGCGCATGGGCACCTGTTGATCGAAGATCTACCCGGGATGGGGAAAACCACGCTGGCCCACGCCCTGGCTCAGGTGCTGGGGCTGGAGTATCAACGCGTGCAGTTCACCAGCGACATGTTGCCTGCGGACCTGCTGGGTGTATCTGTGTTTGATGCGGCCAACGCCGAGTTTCATTTCCATAAGGGACCGGTCTTTACGCAGCTACTGCTGGCGGATGAGATCAACCGCACCACACCAAAAACCCAGAGCGCCTTGCTGGAAGCGATGGAGGAACGTCAGGTTACTGTAGAGGGCTCAACCTACGAATTACCCGATCCATTCTTTGTTATCGCCACCCAGAATCCGTTGAGTCAGTACGGTACGTTTCCACTGCCGGAATCTCAGCTTGACCGTTTCCTTATGCGCATTGAATTGGGTTACCCGGAGCCCGAAGCGGAACGTGAACTGCTGCGAGGTGGGGATGTGCGTAGCCGTATTCCCGACCTGCCGGTGTGCATCAGCCGAGAGGATTTACGCGAGATCTACCTGGCCTGCGAAAAGGTCCAGGCATCGAACTCACTGCTCGATTACCTGCAGCGTTTAGTCCGATACAGCCGCGAATCCGCCGGCTTCGCCTACGGTATCTCACCACGCGGTGCGCTGGCGTTGCTACGAAGCGCCAAAACCTGGGCCTACATGCACGGTCGCCAGTACGTGGTGCCGGAAGACCTGCAAACCCTGATTAAACCGGTGTTCGGACACCGCCTGCGCTCTGCTGAAGACTACGCTGAACACGGCGGCCTTGCTCTGGTGCAGCGCCTGCTCAGCGAGGTGGATGTGGTGGGTTAAGGCATGGCCGCGACAGGATTTTCGCTACGTCGGTGGCTGGCAGGCCCTTTTCATCGCTGGGCAAAAAAACGGCGTCCGCACGGACGCTCCATCCAACTTAATCAGAAACGGATCTTTATCTTTCCCGGTCGCACCGGTTGGGCGTTCCTGGCTATCTGCATACTGTTGCTGCTGATCGGCATCAACTATGAGAACAACCTGATACACGCGATTGCCTTCCTGATGATCAGTCTGTTTGTGCTGTCGATTCTGCACACCTACAGCAACCTGTCTGGTATCACGGTAACCGCTGTACGTTCTCACTCCTGTTTTGCCGGAGAACAGGCTGAGTTCGAGTTGCGCCTCAACGCGGTGGGTAAGCGGGAGCGGGAAAACATCCAGCTGGCATTTGAGGGCTGTTCCACACAGACAGTGGACGAGGTCACGCAAACTCCGACCACGGTGCGTCTTTACCACCCGGCCCCAAGACGGGGGCTGCTTAAGCCCGGTGGGCTGATGCTGGAAACCTACTATCCGCTGGGGCTGTTGCGTGCCTGGAGTTGGCTGGAGCTGGATACGGATGTGGTGGTCTACCCGGCACCTGTCTCCAGTGATACACCGCTAGCCAGCAGCAGTGTGCAGGGGGACGGTCGTCTGAAGGGGCTCGATGGGGGCGAGGACTTCTCCGGACTGGAGCAGTACCAGGCGGGCATGCCGCTACGTCATATCGCCTGGAAGAACTACGCCCGTGGGCAGGGGCTGCACTCCAAAACTTACGCCGCAACCCATGATGAACGCATCTGGCTGGAGTGGGAATCGCTCGCCGGTGTAGGCACAGAAGCACGGCTGTCCCGTATCTGTGCTTGGGTGCTGGAGCTGGAGAAAACCGGTGAGTATTACGGGCTGCGGATGCCGGGTATCGAGATCGAACCGGATCGGGGCGAGCAGCACCGCAATAAGCTGCTGAAGCGGTTGGCGCTGTATCGCGGTGGAGCGGTGTTATGAAGCAGATCTACCGATTGTCCCGTGCAGCGTTGCTCTGGCAGTTCATCACCATCGTTGTGGTGGTGTTGCCGCATCTTTCTCATCTGCCGTTATGGATACCTGCGACCGTACTGGGCACCATCGCCTGGCGTCTGATGGTACATACCGGGCGCTGGTCCTTCCCCGGTACCTTAGTGCGCACTCTGTTTTCGTTGCTGGCCTGTGGTGGGGTGATCGTCAGCTACGGGGGGATCAATGGCGTCAACGGCATGGTGGCGCTGCTGATTGTGGGCTTCAGCCTTAAGTCGCTTGAGGTGTATAACCGCCGGGATGCGTTGCTGATCGTTTATATCGCCTATCTGGTGGCGGCCAGCGCGTTGCTGTTTGATCAGGGGATCTGGACCGCGGCATATGTACTGCTTGCCGTACAGGTCACGACAGCGGCGCTAACGGCGATCTACCAGTCACGGGATGCGGATCTGGCACGGCCATTCCGTACCAGCGCCATCCTGATGATGCAGGCGCTGCCGTTGATGCTGGTGCTCTTTATCCTGATACCGCGTATGGGGCCCCTATGGAGCGTGAAGATGGATCTGGGTGGTGCCCGAACGGGTCTGTCCGACGAGATGACGCCGGGGGATATAACCCGCCTGACCCGCTCACCGCAGATCGCTTTTCGTGTCACCTTTGATGGCGCGCCGCCGCCCCAGCACCGTCTCTATTGGCGTGCACTGACCTATCCCGATTTTGACGGTAAGCGCTGGTATCGCTCCGCGTTGCTCGATCGTCAGGGGATACCGACCGAAAACCTTTACTATGATGCCGAACCGCTGAGCTATACCGTGCTGATGGAGGCTTCCGGACAGAACTATGTGCCGGTGCTGGATATGCCGATGAGTCTGCCGCAAGGCTATGAGATGCAACCGGACATGACGGTGCGCAGTGATAAAGCCTTTATCAGTCGGCGTGAGTATGCGGTGACCTCAACCTTGCGTTATATGCTCAGCCCGCAAAACAGCCCATTGGATTATCGCCGTGAGTTATCCCTGCCGTACAGCAATCCGAAAAGCCGTGAACAGGCACGGCAGTGGTATCGGGAGGCGGGCAGTGCTGAGGCATTTATCCAGCGGTTGATGGACTTCTTCAACCAGAAGTTCAGTTACACGCTGTCACCCCCTAAGCTGGGCGCGAACGGTATTGATCAGTTCCTGTTTGACAGCCAGGCGGGTTTCTGTGGCCATTTCTCCGGTGCCATGGTGTTTATGTTGCGTTCCGTAGGGATTCCGGCCCGTGTCGTTGCTGGCTATCAGGGCGGCGAGTGGAACCCCTATGAAGGTTATCTGGCGGTGCGGCAGTACGATGCCCACGCCTGGGTAGAGGCCTGGTTACCGGAAAAGGGTTGGGTCCGATACGACCCGACCGCCGCTGTGGCACCGGAGCGGGTGGAAAAACCATCGGAGGAACTCTTCGCCGAGCAGGAGGCGTTCCTGCAGGATTCACCCCTGGGCAGCTTTGCACTGGATGCGGGCGATTGGTTCAATGACATGCGCCAGCAGTGGGATGCGTTCTCTTTCAGCTGGCAGCGCTGGGTAGTGAATTACCATCTGCAGCAGAATCAGGTGCTGCGTGATCTGCTGGGGGCGATCACCCCGTTCAGACTGGCGTTGGCGTTACTGCTGCCGTTTGCCCTGGTGATGTCCTTGGTGGCGTTACGCTTGCTATGGCGCTCCCGCAAAGCCACCAAAGATCCGTATGACCGGGCGTTGGAACGGTTGGTGCAGCAGCTGGCGAAAAGCGGGCTGGGACGTGCGCCGGGCGAAACAGTGAAGAATTACTGTGCGCGTGTAGCGGAGATTCGTCCCGAGCTGGAACCGTTACTGCAACGCATCGCGGACTGTTACGAACAGATGCGCTACGCCGGCGGCGATAGCCATACGCAAGGTAAGGTGCTTATGGTGCTGCTGCGGGAGTGTCAGGCCAAGGTTTAGCTCCTCTGGATGATCAAGACTGATCGAGTAACTCATGTACCTGGCGGCGTATCTCCGGAATCACCTCCTCCTCAAACCATGGGTTGCGCCTCAGCCAGAGCTGGTTGCGCGGTGAGGGGTGGGGCAGTGGGATTAGACCCGGCGGGCAGCTGCGCCAGTTGCGTACCCGCTCGGTGAGGGTTTTGTAACTGTCTTTAAGGTAATAGTTCTGGGCGTATTGTCCGATCAACAAGGTCAGTTGCAGCTGGGGCATCTGTTCCAGCAGTGCCTCGTGCCAGCGCGGTGCGCATTCCGGCCGCGGCGGCAGATCGCCGGATTTACCTTTTCCCGGATAACAGAAGCCCATTGGCATAATGGCGATGTTATTGCTGTCGTAGAACTGCTCCCGATCCAGCCCCAGCCAGCTACGCAGACGGTCCCCGCTAGGATCGTTCCAGGGGATGCCGGTTTTATGCACTCGGGTACCGGGTGCCTGACCGATAATCATTAACCGGGCGCTGGGCGAGGCCCGCACGACAGGGTTACTGCCCAGAGGCAGGTGTGCCTCGCAGAGTGTACAGGCGCGGACCTCGTTAAGCAGGTTATCCATCCTGTTCGTGTTAGCCGGTTGCAGCGGAATTTTGTCGCTGTGTTCTGCCATGAAAATACCTGAAAACTGCCCTTTAGCGTCCAGTTTAACTATCATACGCGGCTCAACGATACCCCAAGTGAACAAGTAAAAACTGCCTATGGAAATTCAGTACGAAGTCGTCCGCAGCCGCCGTCGACGTACCGCGTCGATCAAGGTCGAGCCGGGACAGGTTCGCGTGATGGTACCCAGCTGGGTGGATGATGCCTGGATCGCCAATTGGGTACAGGAAAAGCGGCACTGGATCAGCCAGAAGCAGCAACAACTTGGGGCGCAGACTTCAGCTCATGAAATAATTATCGAGCAGGGCGCTCAGGTCCCCTTTATGGGACAGGGGTTAAACCTGACCTACGGGCTGGCGGGGCAGGCAGGGGTAACCCTGCAGGGTGATCAATTGCAGATCAGCCTCTCGCGCCGGGGCAGCCGCGCGCCAGAGATTCGGGCAGAAGAAGCATTGCGGGGCTGGTACCAACGCGAAGCGGAAAACTATCTGGCACAGCGTCTGCAGTACTGGCAGGCGCTGATGGGCTTAAACCCAACAGGGTTGCGGGTGAAGGGCTTCCGGCGCCGCTGGGGCAGTTGTGATAACCGGGGCGGTATCGCCCTGAACTGGCGACTGATCATGACGCCGCCGGAGTTGATCGACTATGTGCTGGTGCATGAACTCGCCCATCTCAAACACTTCAACCACAGTGCTCGCTTCTGGGCGCTGGTGGCCCGTTTTGTTCCGGAGTACCGTGAATACCGGGAAGCCCTTCAGTCGCGGCATGCGCTGCTGCGTTTTTGAACGAATGTTTGATGGAAATCTACGTTTTTTACCGGTCCTGCACCATTTTGGTTCAGCCGGAGAGGTTCCTAGGTTTTAATGTTCTGAAGTTACAGTCGTGCGGGATTAGTCAGGATAGTGAAATCCTTAGTTGTTAGCAGTGAGCACCTTCTGGAGTCGTTGGCGTTTTTACAGGCGCCGATCTGGATATTCGACATTGAGCGGGCACAGATGTTTTGGGCCAACGACAGTGCGATCGAGCTATGGGGCGCGTCGACACTGGATGAGCTTAAGGCACGTAACTTCAGCGATATGTCAGAGTCGACCACCACCCGGTTGACGGCCTACCTGGAAGGTTTTTACTACGGTAAGGCCTATAACGAGCGCTGGTCATTCTATCCCCAGGGTTACCCTGAGACCGTGGACTGCCACTGCTCCGGTATCGAACTGCCTGATGGGCGGGTGGCGATGCTGGTGGAGGGAACCCGATTATCGCGACTCAGCATTGAATCCGATTCCCTGCGCATGACCGAAGCGCTGCGCCATACCAACACCATGGTCTCCCTGTACACCATTACCGGTGAACCGGTAATGCGAAATCCGTCGGCGATACGAGCGCTTGGTGATCCTGCTGTTGTGACCCGATCTCTGTGGGATCTGCCGATCGAACCCGAGGCGCGGCAGGCTTTGCGCACCACTCTACAGTCGGGCAAGAACTTCAGTGAAGTGGTCCGCGTTGAAACCCTGTTTGGTGAGCGCTGGTTTGGTCTTGATGCCCGTGTGGTGCAGGATCCAAGCTCCGGGCAGGACCAGGTCCTGGTAAACGCCAACGACCGTACTGATCAGTACAAGGCGGAAGCGGCGCTCGAGCGTAGCGAGCAGATGTACCGCCAGATGTTTGAGAAGAATTCTGCCGTGAAGCTGTTGGTGGACCCTCTCGATGGCTCAATCGTGAACGCCAACCAGGCCGCCTGTCGTTTCTACAAATACTCTCTCGAACAGCTCACCCAGCTGAAAATCGCTGATATCAATACGCTGTCTGAAGATCAGATTCAGCGTGAGCTGGAATCGGCCAAAGCCAGCCAGCGGCAGTTCTTCCGCTTTAAACACCGGTTAGCCGACGGCGAAATTCGGGACGTAGAGGTGCACTCCGGTCCGGTGATGATGGACGATCGTCAGTACCTCTACTCGATCATTTTCGACGTCACCACCCGGAACGAATACGCCGACCGACTGGCTCACCTCAACGAGGAGATCAGTGAGGAGCGTAAACGCCTCGACGATATCATCACCGCGACCCAGGTCGGCACCTGGGAGTGGAGCTGTCAGACCGGGGAGTTGGTAGTCAACGAACGTTGGGCGGAGATGCTCGGCTATACGCTGGCAGAGCTGGTGCCTATCTCCATCGAAACCTGGCAGACGCTGTGCCATGCCGATGATCTGGAAGCGACCATGGCGGTGGTGAATCAGATGTTCCGCCGGGAGTTGGATTACTACGACTTCGAGTTCCGCTTGCGCCATAAAGCGGGCCATTGGGTCTGGATACTCGCCCGCGGGCAGATCGTGGAGTGGGATGACCAGGATCAGCCACTGCGGATGTCCGGCACCCATACCGATATCTCCGAACGCAAACAGGGCGAGCAGGAACTGACGCTGGCGGCCAGCGTATTTACCCATGCGCGCGAAGGCATCTTGATTACCGATCCCAAGGGCCGGATCGTGGATACCAATAGCGCCTTTACCCGTATTACCGGTTATTCGCTGGAGGATGTGGTCGGAAAAAGCCCCAATATCCTCAACTCTGGTCAGCAGAAAAGCGGTTTCTATCGCGGAATGTGGCGCGATATCTTGCATAAGGGGTATTGGGCTGGTGAGGTCTGGAACCGGCGCAAAAATGGCGAGATGTTCGCCGAATACCTGACAATCAGCGCCGTTTACGACCGCTATCAGAATGTGCAGAACTACGTTGGGATCTTCTCCGATATCACCTCCGCCAAACGCCATCAGCAGCAGCTGGAACATCTGGCGCACTTTGATGCGCTGACCGGATTACCCAACCGGGTACTGCTAGGCGACCGCTTGCACCGCGCGATGGTCGAGGCGACACGCAGCAACAGCATACTGGCGCTGGCGTTTATCGATCTGGACGGTTTCAAGGCGGTAAACGACACCCACGGGCATAAGCAGGGCGATACCCTGTTGCGGGTACTGGCCAGCCGGATGGAGAATGTCCTGCGCGATGGCGATACGCTGGCCCGTTTGGGCGGTGATGAGTTTGTGGCGGTGGTGTCGGGGCTGGAGTCGCAGGAGCAGTGTAGCGACGTGCTGGCCCGATTGCTCAGCGCAGCCAGTCTGCCGGTGGAGCTGGATAGCAAGCAACTGCGCGTCTCGGCCAGTATCGGAGTTACGTTCTATCCGCAGGATGAACGCATCGAAGCGGATCAGCTCTTGCGTCAGGCGGATCAGGCGATGTATCAGGCCAAACTGCGCGGCAAAAATGCTTACAGCGTTTTCCAGCCTGAGCAATACCACGCGATCCGCGGCCAGCACGAGACGCTGGAGCTGGTGAAAAAGGCGCTGGAGCAGGGGCAGTTTGCGCTCTTCTACCAGCCTAAAGTCAATCTGCGCAGCGGCGAACTGATCGGTGTCGAAGCGCTGCTGCGCTGGAACCATCCTGAGTTGGGAATTCTGGCGCCGGGGGATTTTCTGCCAGCGATTGAGAATCTGCCGTTCAGCGTAGAGCTGGGAGAGTGGGTTACCCGGCAGGCACTAAGTCAGTGCCAGCAGTGGCAAGCGCAGGATCTGCTCGTACCGATCAGCGTTAATATCAGCGCTTATCACCTGCAAACCCTCGAATTCCCTGTCCGTTTGAAGCAGATCCTGGATGAGTTCCCATCGATCGATCCGGCCCTTCTGCAGATCGAACTGCTGGAATCCAACGCTGTGGAGGATATCCACCGCGCCATCGAAAACATGACCGCCTGCCAGCAGCTGGGGGTGAGTTTTGCCCTGGACGACTTCGGCACCGGTTACTCCTCACTGGCGTATCTTAAGCGGTTGCCGGTTTCTACCATCAAGATCGATCAGGATTTTGTGCGCGATATCCTGGTCGATATAGACGACCTGACTATCACCACGGGGGTGTTGGGCATCGCCAACGCCTACCGTTTGCCCTGTATTGCCGAAGGGGCAGAGACCGAAGAGCATTGCGAGATTCTGCTGCGTTTAGGCTGCGAACTGGTGCAGGGGTACGGTATCGCCCGGCCAATGCCTGCGGAGATGATCCCGCTGTGGCATCACAACTGGTCTCCGCGCCCTGTGTGGCGTGATATCCGCGTGATGGCGCAGGATGAACTGGCTGTGCTTTATGCGGAAACAGAACACCGGGCGTGGTTGCAGAGCTTGCTCGGTTTCCTGTCCGGGCAGAGGCTTGAGACCCCCGATCTTGAGAGCAACAGCTGTGGCCTGGGGCATTGGCTTGAGAGCTGCGGTTATATCCACTACGCCGATCATCCGCTGCTGGAAGATATATGTGAGTTGCTGGAAGAGATGGCGGAAAGGGCCCGTAAAGTCTGTGTGGATACTAAGGTATCCGTCGAGGCAGCCGATAAGTCTGAGGAGATCAGGTTCCGGCGTTTAAGTGATCACCTGATCAATATTTTGCGAGAACTTTATTCTAACCCTGTGGTGTACTGAAAAGTCCGTAACTTCTTTAAATAAAAGGTTTTATACGACTTAAGTCGCGTTTTTGAATCAGAGCCTAAAGTTCAGTTGCAACCCCATTAACCTGTGCTACTTTGTTTGAATGCATGCATTTTATAGGGACTTTATAACTGTGCGTGGTATGAAAAACTAAAACAATTATAACGAGAGTATCTGATGAGTCTTTACAGCAGTATCGAAAAGACCTTTTTCAACTCATTAACTAAAAAAATCGTCGGTAACGTCGTTTTCCTGCTTGGCCCCAACCTGATCGTTGCGGCGATAGGTTACTGGATCTATCAGGACCTTACGGCTATCCAGACGCAGCTTGAAAGCCAGTCTGCCGCCGCGCAGGCTACCGAATCAACCTCCTCAATTCTATTCACCGCCGTAGTCTCGTTGCTGATCTACACCGTTGTTGTTGGCTTATTCACCATCTTTTTCATGCGCCATCTGTTTCTGCGTCCGATCGGCGGCATTACAGAGGTACTGCGTGGGGTGAAAGATCGTGACGGTGATATCTCGGCGACATTGCCGCAATACACCTTCGACGAGATCTCCACCATGGCGGAGAGCTACAACGATTTCTCCGATAGCCTGAAGAAGATGATCGCTTCCACCCGTCGCCGCAGCGTACAGGTGGCGTTGAGCGCGACCCAGCTGCAGAAGGTGGTGAACGAAGCGCATAGTTCCGCAGCTCAGCAGGAAACTCAGGCACAGATGGTGTTCCAGGCCAGTAAGGAAGCCACCTCTGCAATCGATGAGATTGCTGCTCATACGCTGGAGATCTCAGAACGCAACAGCAACAACCTGGAAGAGGTACGTAGTTCCAGTACCGAGATGGCCCGCGTTAAGGAGCAGGTTCAGGCGGTGGGTGCACAGATCGCTGAGTTCCAGAGCACGGTGCACCGGTTGTCGGAAAACTCAGAGAACATCATGCGCGTGTTGGGCATGGTGCAGGATTTCTCCGACCAGACCAACCTGTTGGCCCTGAACGCCTCCATTGAGGCTGCACGCGCTGGTGAAGCGGGACGTGGTTTTGCCGTGGTGGCGGACGAAGTACGTTCCCTGTCGCTGAAGGTGAGAACAGCCACCTCCGAGATCGACCAGAACGTAAACGAGATGACGAGCCTGGTGGCGAACACCCGTACTGGGGCCGATACGATCCGTGATTACATCAGCGATACCGAGCAGTTTATCGGCAATACCAACACCCAGTTCGCCAATATGGTGTCGGATTTTGAGGAGCTGAACGGTCAGCTGAGTAGCATCAGTGCCGCCATCGATGAGCTGGCGTACACCAACCGCAATACCCACGAACACGTCTCTGAAATCACCAAGATCTCGGAAGAGATCAAGGATGAGATGGAGGTCTCCAAAACTCACTCTACCGATCTGGAAAAAGCGACCGAGGAAACCCAGGAGCTGCTGTCACGCTTTATCATCGGTTACGGTGGTTTCGAAGGCATGATTCAGACCGGCCGCGGCTGGGCGAAGGAAACTGAACAGGCGCTGGAGCAGCTGACAAACCGTGGCTGCAACATCTTCGACACTCACTACCAGCGCACTAACGATGGGCAGTTACCGGAGAAATACGACATCAGCTACGTCAATGAATATGAGTCATTGATGCGCCCGATGTTCGACCGCTTTATTACGGAGCGTCCTGAGTTTATCTACGCGATTGCGGTGGATGTGAACGGTTATGCACCGGCCCATCACACCAAGGTGTCTGAACCGTTGGTGGGTGACTTCGCGATTGATAATGTGAAGAGCCGTCACCGCCGGATCTTCTTCGCGAATCGTGCGGAGCAGCGTCGGGCGTCACACACCTCGCCGTTCCTGTTGCAGACCTTTATCCGTGATACCGGTGAAGTGCTGAATGACCTGTCGATTCCGGTCTACATCAATGGACGCCACTGGGGAGCATTGATTATGGGCTTTGATCCGCAGCACCTGCTGTCGGAGAAGTAAGAGGGAAATCTGTTCGGTTTAACGAAAAACGCCAGCTTATTTAGCTGGCGTTTTCATTTCTGAAGCGATGGTGGCTGCCCAGGCTTTGTCGGAGACCACCTGATGCAGTTGCTCGTAACACGCCTCACCGTTGATAAAACCGGTCAGGTCGATAAGTCGCTCGTCATTCAGGATCAGTGTGATGGTGAAGTTTTGATCCTTACCCGATTTCTCCACCGCCTTCAGGTCACGGAACTGGATACGTTCCTCGTGTTCCAGCGCAGGCTGCGAGAGCAGAAGGGAGCGTGGCGCCAATTTGATGGTGGCTTCGTCAAACTGCTCGGTCAGTTCTTCCAGCTTGCGAATTCGGAAGGTCGCCCAGAGAAACACCGCACCCAACGGAATCAGCGTGTAGGGTTTGGCCAGGTCCATCAGCAGCAAACCGATAGCCAGACCGATCATCCCCAGTTGCAGTTTGCTGGCGATAGAGTGGTGTTTTTCGAAGTATTCGGCGTTCCATTCAAAGCTGGATTGTTTCTCAGACACCTGACGTTCCTTTGTGATTCTGAAAGTTGTACGGGGAGGGGGCAGTCTGCCATTGCCGATGCGTCAAAGACAAGAGCCGGGACTACGCCCATAGTCATAGAAAATAGTCTTTTATATTTTTAGGTTAGGAGATTATATTATTTGCATATATAAGAATAATCTAAAGGACGCCCCTCATGTTCAGAAACACCCGCCAGAATCTCTGTGCGATGGCGCTTTCCGTCTCGCTCTCTGTTTGTTCTTTTGCTGTTCAGGCCGGACCTGCTGATAAATACCCGGAGTCGATGCTTTACTCCAAACCGGTACAGGTAGCTGACAACGTATGGTCGGCGATCGGCGCAACCGAGTACTACACCTACGAGAACGGTGGCCATAACAACAACCTGTCATTTGTGATCGGCGAGAAAGGGGTGCTGGTGGTCAATGGCGGCTCTGCCTACCTGCTGGCGAAAGCGTTGCATGAGGAGATCAAGAAGATCACCGACAAGCCGGTACTCTATGTGGTGGATGAAAACGGACAGTCCCACGCCATTCTGGGTAACGGTTACTGGAAAGAGCAGGGGGCGACCATCATCGCCCATGAAGAGGCGCTGGAGGAGATCCATGAGCTGGGACACAGTGGCCTGGAAAACCTGCAGGGGATCCTGAAAGAGCAGGCGAAAGGTAGTTCGGTGATTGAGATCGACCAGACCTTTGAAGATGAGATGACATTAGATCTTGGTGGTATCTCCGTGAAACTGATCCGTTTCGGGCCAGCTCACTCTCCGGGTGATATCTCTGTATATGTACCAGAACGCAACGTAGTGATGGCCGGTGATATGGCGTTCCAGCAGCGTATGCTGCCGATCTTCCCGGACACCGATACCGCTGCCTGGCTGGAAACCTGGCACGAAAGCTTCGTGCCGTTCGTCGAGGCGCATGAGAACCTGATTATCGTACCGGGCCACGGCGAAGCGACCGACTTCGCTACCGTGGACAAGTGGACCCGTGGTTATCTGGAGTACCTGCGTGCCAAGGTTGGGGAGCTGCTGGAAGAGGGCGGAACCCTGGAAGACGCCTATAAGATCGATCAATCCCCATACGCGCATCTGGATACATTTGAACAGCTGGCGGCGAAAAACGCCGGCCGCGTGTTTGAAGCGATGGAGTTTGAGTAAGCCTCCAGCAGGTCAACTGATCTAATCGTGAAAACCCTGTGGCTTAGCTACGGGGTTTTTTATTTATGCGGTGCAACTGTAGGTTGGCGACGAGCGAAGCGACTCCCAACGTCAGAGCGCTGTTAAACGAATATGTTGGGAGTCGCTGGGGCTCGTCCCAACTTACCTGTCCATCGTCTGGTCGCGTAGGTCGGCCATCGCGCAGCGATGCCCGACGTTGATCCAACATCAATTTCGCTCAAGTTTCGACAGGCATACCGACCTTCTGTCGTAACTTAAACGCAACCCTACTTAGCTTTTATCACTTCTTTTCAGTTTAGTTTCAGGTAAACCGTCTAATTTTCCCCCGTGCATTAACGTGCATTCAATTACTCAGGTCCGAATAAAGCGAATCACTCGCGATTTCCGGGAGAAACTAGATGAATAAGAATACTAAAAATCTGATGAACGGATTTGCCGTAGCCATTGCGGCTGCAGCGATTGCCGGTTGCTCAGCAACAGCAAGCACCAGCGGATCCGCACCAGTAGCCAAAGCCAACACCACCGACCTCGCACACTGTTACGGGGTTAACGTATGTAAAGGCCACAACGATTGTGGTGGCGCAAACAACGCGTGTGCCGGTCAGGCGTCCTGTAAAGGTTCCGGTTTCGTCTCCATGCCAACCAAGGCATGTGGCGATATCGGTGGTACCGTGAAGGATGAATGGCGTGGTGAGGTGTCGAAAGCCGATCTGGTGCAGTGTGCCGGTGTGAACGTGTGTAAAGGCCACAACGACTGCGCGGGTGCGAAAAACGCTTGTGCCGGTCAGGCTTCCTGCAAAGGAACTGGCTTCGTTCTGATGGGCGCTAAAGCCTGTGCAGACGTAGGCGGCGAAGCGTAATTCGTCGTACGACCTGAGTTATCAGGTTGATGCGGGTATCCGGCGGCTTCACCCCCTGTCGGGTACCGGCATCTATTGAAATTGGATCTCTGTGCCAGACTGTATGGAGATCACGCAGAATCATTGGGTGGCAGCTAAGTTTTTACACAACAAGCGTGTCACTGAAACAGGTAGTCAGATAAAGGTTATCGCCATGTCGCAACATTTTCTGGGATTCGGGCTGGGGCTACGGATAGACCATTTTCACGATGTACTGGAACAGAAGCCGGATCTCGATTGGTTCGAGGTAATCTCCGAGAACTTTATGGTCGATGGCGGCAAACCCAAGCACTACCTGCACAGCATTCGCGAGCATTATCCGATGGTGATGCACGGCGTATCGCTGTCGATCGGTTCCACCGACGAACTGGATATGGCCTATCTGAAACGTCTTAAGCAGCTGCATGACGAGCTGCAACCGGAGTGGTTCTCCGATCACCTTTGCTGGACCGGCCTGAACGGAATCAACGCACACGATCTGTTGCCGATGCCCTACACTGAAGAGGCGATCAATCACGTAGTGGAGCGAATCCAGCGGGTGCAGGATTACATGGGGCGTCAGATGCTGATCGAAAACGTCTCCAGCTACATCAGCTATGCGGAGTCCCAGATCAGCGAGTGGGAGTTCCTGCACGAAGTCTGCGAACGGGCTGATTGCCACATCCTGTTTGACGTGAACAACATCTACGTCAGTGCCCGCAATCACGACTTCGATCCGGTGGAATATATCAAAGGCACCAACCCTGCGCGGGTACGTCAGTTCCATCTGGCGGGGCACACCGACTACGGCGATTATGTGATCGATACCCACGATCACGACGTACCTGACCCGGTCTGGCAGCTCTATCGTCAGGCGCTATTACACTTCGGCCCGGTCAGCACCATGATCGAACGGGACGACAATATCCCCTCGCTCAACGATTTGATGGCCGAGCTGGATATCGCCCGCCGTATTGCCGCTGAAACTCTGGACGGTGATCAGCTGGTGCCACGCTACAAGGAGGCGGTATGAGTCTGCGTGAACGTCAGCAGCAGTTGCTGGACTACATGATGGGGCGGAACTCTGAAATCGACGGCCATATCCGCGACCACGGTGCGATCAGTGCGGATACCCGGCTGAATATCTATCGCAATGCCTATCAGGTGCGTTTCTGGGAGACCATCGACACCGACCATCCGATCTTGGGGACCTACCTAGGGGATGATCTGTTCAATCAGATGGTGCATGACTATATCGATGCCTATCCCTCCACCTTCCGCTCCCTGCGAAATTTTGCCGACCGGCTGCCACAGTTCCTCACCGAGGATGAAACCCTGAAAGCCTATCCGCATGTGGCTGAACTAGCGCGCTTTGAGCGTGAGTTGATCGCAGCTTTCGACGCAGCCGATGCGCAGCAAGCAGAGCGACAGCAGCTGATCGATCTCGATCCTGAAAAGTGGCCGATCCTGAAGCTGGAGTTTCACCCCAGCGTGCGGGTGTTCAGCACGCCCTACAATGTGGTGGATATCTGGCAACACATCAAAGCGGAACGCACGCCGCCGGAGCCTGTGCAGCAGGATGAGACCTGGCTGCTGTGGCGCAATCGTGAACGGCTGACGGAGTTTGTCAGCGTCGACAGCTTTGAACTGACCATGTACCGCTCCTTTGCCGATGGGCATAACCTGGAGCAGGTGGCGGAGCTACTGCTGGAGATCAGTCACTCAGATCCATCCAGCCATATGGTCAACACGCTGTTCAGTTGGCTGGATCGAGGCTGGATCACCCGACTGGATGCAGGCCTGCAGTTAGTTAAACAATAAGTGGTTATTGTTCGTTAATTTTTACAAATTAGATCTCCGGTTATAACCCGTTGCCGGAATCTGCCCTGAAAAGTTTCCCTTCCCCTAAGCGGTGTTTGTAACTGGATGTGGCTGACTGCGACCAGTTGTAAATACCGCGGTTATTAGTTGAATATTCAACCTGTTTCTGCGATGTTTGATTGCGACTAAAGAGGGCTTGCAACTGCCAATAATAAAAAACGGGGCCACCCATGAGTCTTTACCGCACCATCGAAAGAACGTTCTTCAACTCGTTGACGAAGAAAATCATCGGCAACGTCGCTTTTCTGCTGCTTCCCAATCTCATCCTGATCGCCATCGGTTACGGGCTTTATCAACGTTTGCTGGAACTACAATACGAACTGGGCAGTGGGCATGCCGTCAGTCGTCAGGTGGTTGATGCGGCAGATGGACTGATAGAGGCGGGCGGCCTGATCGTTGGATTTACGCTACTGGCGGCGTTGTTCAGCATCTTCTTTATGCGCCACCTGTTCCTTACGCCAATCCGAAACATGACCGAGGTGTTAAGTGCGGTGAAGGATAAGGATGGCGATATTTCCGCCACCTTGCCGGATGATACCTTCGACGAGATCGCGAGGATGGCGGAGAGTTATAACGGATTCTCCAGCAGTCTCAAGCAGATGATCGCCGACACACGCCAGCGCAGCGTGCGCGTATCGCTCAGCGCCAACCAACTGCAGAAGGTGGTGCAGGCGGCGACCCAGTCTGCTGAAGCGCAGGAAACCACCGCGCAACAGGTCTTCCAGGCCAGCCAGGAAGCGACTCAGGCGATCGAGGAGATCGCAGCACATACGCAGAATATCGCTCAGCGGAACGAACACAACCTGACTGAGGTACGTAACTCCAGCGCTGAAATGTTGCGGGTTAAGCAGCAGGTGAATGCGATTGAAACCCAGGTCAGTGATTTCCAGAGCGTAGTAAAACAGCTGGCGTCAAACTCGGAAAATATCATTCAGGTGCTGTCGCTGGTGCAGGACTTCTCCGACCAGACCAACCTGCTGGCTCTGAACGCCTCCATTGAGGCTGCGCGGGCCGGTGAAGCGGGGCGCGGGTTTGCGGTGGTGGCCGACGAGGTGCGCTCGCTTTCCCAGAAGGTGAACACCGCTACCCAGGAGATCGACAGCAACATCAACGCGATGGTGGCGCTGGTGGAGAACACCCGTAGCAGTGCGTCCTCCATCATGGATTACGTGCAGGACACCGATAGCTTTATCAATCAGACCCACGAGAAGTTCGATGGCATGCTGGGGGATTTCGAAGCGCTGAACGGTCAGCTGGGTGAGATCAGCGCAGCGATTGAGGAGCTCTCCTACACCAACCGCAACTCCCACGATCACGTCTCTGAGATCACGCGGCTTTCCGAAAGCATCAAATCGGAGATGGAGGTTTCCAACGGTCACTCGCAGGAGCTGGAGGGTGCGACAGAAGAGATGCAGGAGCTGCTCTCCCGTTTCACCATCGGTTACGGCGGTTTTGAGGAGATCATCCAGACCGCACAGGGCTGGGGAAAAGAGGTGCAAGCTACGCTGGAAGAGCTGAGTCAGAACGGCCAGAACCTGTTCGATGTGAACTACGTGCGTACCAATGAAGGTCAGCTGCCGGAGAAATACGACACCAGCTACGTTGAGGCGTATGAGCGTCGTCTACAACCGATGTTTGACCGTTTTATCAGCGACCGTCCGGAGTTCCTGATCGCGTCCGCGTTTGACCTGAACGGGTATATTCCCGCGCATAACAGCAAGATCTCCAAACCACTGACCGGCGACTTTAACGTCGATAACGCCATGAGCCGCAATCGCCGTTTCTACAACGCCAACCGTGCGGAGAAGCGGCGCGCCTCGCACGACGCACCGTTCCTGTTGCAGACCTTTATCCGCGACACCGGGGAGATTCTGAACTCGGTCTCAGTGCCGCTGTACGTTTCCGGGCGTCACTGGGGCAACTTCTGTATCGCCTTTGAACCGGACCATCTGATGAGTGTGAATTGAGTGGAACAGGGAGCGAAGGGGCCGTAAGCGTTAAAGCTTGCGGCCCAGTCGTTTCTCGATCTGTTTACGTTCCCAGTCGGCGCCTAACAGCGACAGACTCTCAAACACGTTGAGACCATGTACGGCTACCCCGATCCCCCAACCGAGCATCGGCCAGACAACCCACAAGTTTTGTGGTGAAGTGATCAGGTTGATGATCAGCAAACCAAACATAACGCAGGCGTAAGAGATCAGGTGGTTGTAGAAACCTTTCTGATCACGCACCTGGGTTATCACCTCCTGCTCTTCGGCAAGGCGGCTTTCATCTTCGGTGCTGCGGGTAGAGGCCTGCAGATCGGAAACGGGGATCTCGAACACGGCGGCAAGAGATTTCAGTGATTCCAACCCGGCGTTCTGGCCCCGTTCGATACGCTGAATTGTGCGTACGCTGAGGCCGCTCATAGCGGAGAGTTGTTCCTGCGACCAACCCCTTTGCAGGCGTAACTTTCGAACTAACATAGGCATCCTTTCTTGTTTTTGTAGTCACGTTTTACGTGTGGATTATTGTGCCATCTGATCTGTAACAGTGTGACGACAGCCACCTGACAGTTATCTGACAGTCTTTTATTATCAATGACTTAATCGCTGCCCCTGCCGCTTGTCCAGAGCGATGTCGTAGGCACTGACTGTGAAACCTGCAAACAACTACAAAACACCGATCTAACCGGGCGGAATATGCAGAAAACGCTCTGCGTCGCGGCGGCGGTCAGGTGGTTGCAAGAGTTGTGATTAGCTAAACAGGACACCGAAGAGATCAGGCATTTCGGTGAGCGTTCAGTACTACAGCGGGTAGCTACTCTCGTTGATACCCGTTAGAGGGTTTATCAACCTGTAGCGTTCAGAAATTAAGCAGCGGTGACTATGCCAAAAATGGTTGAAAAATGCACTAATTCCCTACAAAAAATAGAGTTTTATTAGCGTTGTAACAGCTCCAGCAGGTCTGCTTTACGGTGCACCCCTAGTTTTTGGTAGGCCCGTTTTCGATAGGTGATCACGCTGGACTCGCCGATCTCCAGCTTACGGGCGATGGTTTTCGCCGTATGCCCGGCGATCACCAGCTCGCAGATCTGTGCTTCACGCTCCGACAGTCCTGCGGCCAGCAGGTGTTTCTGGACGCCACGACCCTGTCGCTCCTCCCGGAAATGGCGTAAGAGCAGGGCACTGATCAGGGCGCTGCTTTGTTCGAGTCGCTGTACCTCTTCCGCTGAGAAAGGGGAGCGGCTGCCGGAGCGGTAGAAGTTGATATAGAACAGCCGGTTGCTCTCTTCATCGTTGGCGGCGATGGCGAACTTTCCGCTCAGGTCCGGCACGTTAAAGAAGCGGCGGCGATAGACCGGTGGCAGCGTCTTATGCAGCAGCAGTTCGCATACTGGCTTGGCGGGTTTCTGCATCACCTCATCACCCAAGCGTTGCAGCAGCGGGTCGTTCTGGTAACTGCCCTCCATGTAGAGCGACGCCATCTGCAGGCCGAGATCGGGGCGTTCCACGTTATGCGCCAGACGGCAGCGCAGCATCTCCCGCTCGCTGGAGAGCTCGAACACCATGTACTGCTCAATCTTCGCGATTTTGCCCATCAGGCTGAAAAAACGGGGGTAGAAACGTTCGTAACCGATCGCTTCGATACAAGCCGCCATCGGCAGGCTGAACTGATCAAAAAACGTTGTGTTGGTATCCACCCAGTGACTCCTCAAGATGCCGGACACGGACAGTATCCTCCAGCGTAGCAGAAATTTTGTCCCCTTTTTTAGGGGACGGTTTGCCTCTCCGGTCGCCGTAATCTGAAAAAACAATAACAACGGCCAACCCCAGAGAGGAGAGCCTCCTATGCATCACCCCGACAGCGCACCGCGCAAATCGCTCTATTACGACTATCAGGTCTATCCCTTCCGACGCCCGCCGGAGCTGAACGGTGAAACGCCCCAGCACAAGGTGGTGATCGTCGGTGCCGGTCCGGTCGGCCTGGTAACCGCACTGGATCTGGCCCGCTACGGTATCCCATCGGTGATCATCGAAGCGGATGTGCAGGTCTCCCACGGCAGCCGCGCCATTGTGTTTACCCGCCGCTCCATGGAGATCCTGCAGCAGGTGGGCGTGGCTGATCGCATGCTGGAGAAAGCGCTGACCTGGCGCTACGGCAACTCCTTCTACAAGGGCGAGTGTGTGTTCCGCATGGAAGCGCCTTACGACGAGGATGACCGCTACCAGCCGATGCAGAACCTGCAGCAGCAGTATCTGGAGGAGTATCTGGTGGATCGGGTGATGGAGGAATCCCTGATCGATCTGCGTTGGGGCACCAAGGTGCTGGCGGTTGAGAACCACACTGACGGCGTCACCCTGAGCCTGGATACCCCGGAGGGTGAATACACGCTGCAGAGTGACTGGCTTGTGGCTGCTGACGGTGCCAAATCTACCGTGCGTAACCTGCTGGGGCCGCGTATGGAGGGCGACTCCTACACCGGCAACTTTGTAATCGCCGATATCAAAATCGATATCGACCTGCCCACCGAACGCCGTGCGTACTTTGATCCTGACTGGAACCCGGGCAACACCATCCTGATGCACCGTGAACCAGAGGGTATCTGGCGTCTGGACTATCAGCTGCCTACAGGTGAAACCGCCGAGGAAGCGCTGGCGCCGGAATCACTCAACCAGCGTATCCAGGCACAGCTGGATATGATCGGTGTGGATGCCGAGTGGGAGATCGACTGGTGCTCCGTATACTCAGCTCGCGCGATGACCCTGCCGCAGTATGTCTATGATCGTGTCCTGTTCACTGGCGATGCTGCGCATATGCTGCCGATCTTTGGCGTACGTGGCGCCAACACCGGTTGGCAGGACTGCCACAACATGGCGTGGAAACTGGCCTTTGTCATAAAAGGATGGTCCAACAACGCGCTGCTTAATAGCTACTCTGAGGAGCGTGTGGGCGCTGCCTGGGAGATTATCGACGAGGCCAGCAAAAGCACCCGCTTTATGACCCCGCCAGACTGTGGTTACCGCCTGCTGCGTGACGCTACTTTGTCGCTGTCGCTCACACAGACCTACGTCCGTCCGCTGTTCCACTGGCGCACCTCTCGCGCCCACGACTATCTGGACAGCCGTCTCAACTGCCGAATCGACGATAACCACCGCTTTAGCACAGGGCCTGTAAATGGTGCGCCGCTGCAGAATATTCGTTTCTCTGAAAACGACTACCTGTTCGATCATCTGGGCGCATCGATCTACCTGCTCTACTTCAGCGAAGAACCGGAGCTGCCGGCGTCACTGAAACTGCTGCAGGATGCGGTCACCGAGCAGGGTATCCCGTTTGAGATCATCCGTATCAGCGAGAAGCTGAACGTGACCAACCGCGATGTGAAGATCCTGCGTGATCCTTACGGCCATATGTGCGAACGCTACGGCGCATCCGACGGCAGCGCCTACCTTGTCCGCCCCGACCAGCACGTGGCTGCCCGCTGGAAACAGCTGGATACCGGCGACCTGCTGAAAGCGATCAACCAGATGATCATCCGCGACTGAGGAGAGAGATAATGAGCAATACAGAATTGAGCGTGACCGACCTGGAAGCGATCTACGACCGCCTGGCTGAAGCGATCACTGCTGCCGGAGAACAGAAAGAAGCCCTGTTCCTGACCAAACTGGCGCTGCTGCTGGCGAATCAGTTGGGTGATCGAGAAGCTGTGGATGCGGCGATTGACGAGGCGTTATTGAATCTGTAATTGAGCCCAGAATCTGGGTTTTAAATAGGGATAAAGAGCCCGGCCAGTTGGTTGGGCTTTTTTGTATGTGATTGATATTACGTGTTGTTTCTATAATCAGAAATAGTTGAACGATTTTCAAAGTTTGGACTGCTATTAATTGTGCTCTTAGGATGGTTTATTCAGGAATGAATATACAGAAATTGGGTTTTTATCCAGTATATTGGTAGGGCTGTAAGTAATCGGCTCGTTTTACCGTTGTGACGGACTCGTTTTTACACTTGCCTTTTCATTAAACCCGTTACATATTAGCCACTTAGGGGTAACGGGTTGTGTGATAACGTGCACAGCAAGTCATCAATATGCGCATGCTCGTTTTCAGCGGAAAAGAATAAGGCATACGATCTATAAAATCCTTTTTCTTTAATGTGTTGGTGTCACTTACAGATAGAAGGGTATTTCAGAAATATAAGCCGACGTAGAATTAAAATAATGAAATGGACGCCCCTCCTAAACTGCTAGTTGATGCGGTTAATAAGAGGGTCTTAATCATGGAAACGGTAGCGGTTATAGGCATTGATTTAGCAAAGAACGTTTTTCAAGTTCATGGTTCCGATGCTACGGGTCGACGTGTTTTTAACAAATCGTTGCGTAGAGCTTCGGTCGCTAAGTTTTTTGCTAACTTGCCTCCTTGCTTGGTCGGAATGGAGGCTTGCGGTAGCTCCCATTACTGGGGGCGGGTTATTTCTGATCTGGGGCATGATGTTAAGTTGATGCCGCCTCAGTATGTGAAACCCTACGTTAAGACGAACAAAAATGATGCAGCTGATGCAGCTGATGCAGAGGCGATTTGCGAAGCCGTAACGCGACCAAGTATGCGGTTTGTTGAAGTAAAAACAGAAGACCAGCAAACGCTGTTACTCATACATCGCGAGCGAGATGGCCTGGTAAAAGATCGCACTGCTTTGATTAACCGATTGTGGGCAACATTGGGCGAATTTGGCATAGCGGTTCCCGCTGGGCCGGGAAGGCTGAAAAGGTGGTTCCGAGAGTCCTATGGAGAGCGAGAATCGGAGTTGCCCCCGCTCATGCGCCGACACATACAGCGTATGAGAATCAGGTTGACGGAGCTCGAGCGTTGTATTGCTGATCTTGATGCAGAGATTGATCGTGATATAGCGCGTAACGATGCATGTCGACGTTTGTTAGAGGTGCCCGGTATCGGGAGACTCTCAGCTTCGGCACTGGTCGCTTCAGTTGGGAATGGACACGCTTTTAAATCGTGACGGCAGCTATCCGCTTGGCTGGGGTTGGTTCCGAAACAGCATTCGAGCGGTGGTAAGTCTGTTTTACGTGGAATCAGTAAGCGTGGTGATGCATACCTACGAAAAATGTTAATCCACGGCGCGAGAGCGGTGTTACGGCACCTTAACCCAAAGAGAAGGGTGCTGACTCGATGGCTTTCCAACCTGCTGGCAAGAGCTAACTTCAACGTTGTAATCGTTGCGCTCGCCAACAAGCTAGCCCGAATAGCCTGGGCATTACTGAATAAAGTGAGTCGGTACGTAGAGCCGACAGCAATATAAAAAGGATTGTTCCGGAGGTGTCGTAGGTAAGACGAAATGATGGCAAACAGGTCATACCGTGATTTGGAAAAGCTGTGTCTAACATCGTTCTGCGAGAACGTTATAAATGATTAGCACCAAATCAGCGGAGTTCATCAGGGATCATGGCGAGAGCCTAAAGAATCCGGATAGATGGCTGCACGTCCTAATGCCAAATATTGTCGTTTTACTTGCATAACAAGGGGCGTCCATAGATGTTATACGCCTCAAGGAAAGTATGAGTTCATCTGACAGAATTTATGAATTAGTAAAAATTGGGTGGGAGCTTTACACTCAAAAGGTTTGTGGGAAACTGCAAGATCCAGAAAATGAAAAAATGATGCAACTTCAACTTGCATCTGTGTTTCAAACCTTAGCTTCACTCTATGAAGCATCTGAAGATGAATCAATCAAAGTTCTACTGGAAGTTCCAGTCAAAGTTAGACCTGAGAAAAAGAACATCATAGATATCGTCATTCAATTTAGAAACAGACAGAACGAAATGTTTTTTCCTATTGAACTAAAATGTTTCAGAAAAATGACGAGAGATCAATCTGCAAGGCGCGGTGGTGGAAACCTATCAATGTATGATTACTGGGAAGATATTGAAAATATCGAGCTATATTCCACCCTAGAAAACTATCAACCCGGTATTCATCTTGCCCTTGCTGATGATGATTACTTTGTGAATAACCAACACAAAGGTGAGCAAGTAAAGGTTTACTCAACTTCGAGACACAGAAACCTAGTTTCAGGTGAGCTCCAAAAAGAAATCAGAACCCGCAAAGGTCATATTAGATTAAAGGGTCAATACGACATGAGTCAATGGTCAGATATCGGCTCGTTTTATAGAATCATGCATCGAGCAAACGGCGTATAACAAGTAAATCCAGGTGACGCCTACGGCGCACCTGATTTAGGCGTTATTTTTCTCTACGAATCTTTCAAGTAATCAAGGATAAATATGAATCAGATTCAAATTTACATGCCGCCGCCATCAAATTGGCAAGACTTTCAAATGTTGATTGGTGATTTGGCAAAAGTTAAGTTTATAGAGCATTCAGTGCAAGAGTATGGGCGGCAAGGGCAAAGGCAAAATGGTGTGGATGTATATGCAGTAGATATGTGGGATAAAAGCATTGGTATTCAATGTAAAGAAACTAAGAGTGACGGATTGACAAGTAAATCAATTGATAAAGAAATAGATAAGGCTTTAGCTTTTCGTCCAAAGCTTGACTTGTTTATCATAGCAACAACACTCAGGATAAATGCAAAACTTCAAGATCATGTGAATAGCTTAAACTCATCAGGTCACCTTCCGTTTCGAGTGCAGCTGATGTTTTGGGATGATATTAATCAAGAGATCAATAGGTCTAGTGCGATAAGAGCAAACGCTTATCAAGTATTTCAAGAACAGTTTGGGCAGTCAGATATTAAAAATCACTTGGCTGCTTTAAAGAAAGCGTTTGAACGCCCTGCATTTCAAGATAACTTTTTGCATGAAAGAAATTACGATGATTTCGAAAATGCCTTGGTATTAATGAAAGCTTTACTAAAGACAGGATTTCTCTATGATAATTGGTCGCGAAATCTTGTGTTACAAACTGTCCCGTCCAGCATGATAGGTGATGAAAGCTATCAAAAATTTGTATGTTCTCTCGAGTCAAAATTAGAACGTATTTATCAGTCTTATCTTAGTGATAAAAGAAAACAGAATAGGAATCCTGGACAACTTTACGAAAAGGCTGGAGACTACAATATAAAAAGGCGAAGTTTATTGGATTTCTTAAATAAAAAATTGGGCTCTTTGGGAGAGGAAGAGATTCCTTTTTACTATTAAACATAACAAGTCAAAGCACTCGGACGCGATAGTTCCTGCGGTTTAGTGGGCTTTTATATACAATCGTTAAAGATGTGGATCTACTACACCTTGACCACAAAGAAATCTTATAGAAGGTTGAGCTGAATACCGAGAGGTGGTGTTCGAGAGGTAGTTCACGTTGTTCGTCAAAGCTCTCGCATCATTAAGGGTGAGATGCAAGAGCGTATAGGAACCGTACTTACAGCTTCCTGAAAGAAGAAAAAGCAGAAAGTGCCTGTTATCGATTTAGCAATATCAGGCACTACGTTTTTTCGGTTCGAATTATTTCTCAAGCCGCTTTCTGTTTTTCAAAACCTTTCTCAATCCACTCTATCAACAGATCTACATATTCCTGCCCCGCATCTTCCGACGAAAAGTGCGATGCATTTTCAAATACAGCCAATTTGTTATTAGGAATGTGTCTAGCCAGATACTCTGCGTTATCAACCAGTACGAAAGGGTGTTGTTTGCCCCATGTGATCAAAGTGGGTACCTGAATGTCTTTTAGTCGCTGTTCAATCCACGGCAATTCTTTTGAGTATGTGCCAAAGAAGCTGATCGCGCATTTGTGGGCTTGGTCGTTATAGGTAATGTCATAGTATTCTTTCACTGCGCGCTTACTGGGTTTGTAGCGGTAATAACCCTCATTTACTGCGGTTAGAAAGTTGGTTTTCATGACCGATCTTTTGTTTAACCCTTTTGCCAGCCAGCGTACAAAGCGCGACTTAATCACTGCCATTAGAATGGGAGACAGCTTAGGTGGGAAGTTTCCCGGGCCATCGAAGATGTTCAGGCTCAAGAATCGTTCAGGGTGGTTAATCACTGCGGTTAGGGAGATGGGTACGCCGACGTCTGGCCCTACTAGGTGAGCGTGTTCAATATTGAAGTGGTCCATCACTTGAATAATCACTTCACTTAGATTGCTGGGAGACATATCGGCTTCTTCAGCTTTTGATAGGCCAAAGCCAGGGATATCAAAGGCTAGAACATCAAACTTATCGCTAAAGGCTTCGATGGATGACTCCCACATGCGAATGCTCTGAGGCAAACCGTTCAGCAGTAACAGGGTTGGGGCATTGAGCTTCTCTCTGCGAATGAAGCGAATGTCGAATTTTCCTACCTTCACAAACCGAGGTGCAAACGGGTCTTCAGCGGGTTCGGGCTTATCGGAAGCAAACTGAGTCAATGCCTTATTCAAAAGAGATTGTGTCATATCGTGACCTATACCTGTCTCTGTATGAGTAATAATTATTGGTGTTGGTTACTAATAGGTACTAGGTTATGGTATTGAGTGTTGCACCGCAATAAGGCACTATTTAGTGGTTAAGTTACCTTTTGATAACCTATGGAGAGTTTATGATGGGTTCACGCAAAGATGAGGAGAGGCGGGTCTTCCGGAATGATGAAGAGTGTCCCATCCGTAATGTAGTGGCTCAGATCGGTGATAAGTGGTCCATTCTGATTTTGTTTGCGCTGGTCGATGGCCCGGATCGCTTCAACTCTCTTAAATCCCGTATTGAAGGGATCTCACAACGTATGCTGACGCAAACTCTGCGTGATTTAGAGCGTGATGGTTTTGTTCTACGCACCGTCTATGCGCAGGTTCCTGTGAAAGTGGAATATGAGTTAACGGAGCTAGGGAAGGGATTATCAGCTTCGGTGTGGAAGCTGGTGGCTTGGGCGGATGATCATCACGCTGATATCAGAAAAGCACGGCAGCGTTACGATGAAAAACGTGAGGGGTAAAGTGTAGTTCTTCCCCTCACACACTCCGGCTTAGTTGACACCTTATATAGTTAGGTTTAGCCATAACGTGGAGGTGTATCATAGTAAAGTAGAAGTGCTAACCCTATACGGAAAAATTTAGGATTGGGGTGGCTGCGGTAGGCGCTTATAAATAACGTGATTTTGTAGAGGGTTTTAGGGAAAAGCCAACTCTCCCTCTTGTTTAACTTCAAATAGAATAAAGGAATATTCAGGTGTCGCAATTCAAGGTTGTATTCCAAAACACCATTTCAGAAGGCTTTAGTCCGAGCGATGTAGAGCAGAATCTAACGCGTCCCCTGAAGCTGGATGCTGCAACTGTAAAGAAGCTTCTATCACGACAGGAAACCGTAATTAAGAAGGGAGTCGAGTCAGACGTTGCCGAAAAGTACCGTAAGTTGCTCAATAAGTGCGGTATAGGCTGTGATATAAGGCCGATGGTTCCACCCCCGGAATCCAAAATTGGTGTACCAGAGGCTCCGGTTGTTGAGCCCGAATCTTCATCGTCTAAGACGCCAGAATCAAAAAAAGGGATTCTGATTCCGGAGAAGGTAGATATACCCGGTGATCAGGTACCGTTCTATAGAACCATATGGTTCTTTATATTGACGTTTATACTCTTCTCACCAGCTTCATTTATTGTCGGAGTGACAGGTGATGTATACCTAAAAAAGAAAGGAGAGGTATATAAGTACGATAATAAGTATAGGTGGTTGATAGTTTTTCTTAGTGCTGTGTTTATCTTCAAGGGAGTTGCTTATCAACTCCAGCAGTAACCTTTTATCTTGAAGTAAAAGCATGGCATTCACTTTGTGTTCGCTATCTTTTTCTACCGCAAGCAGCCGTTTCGGCTGCTTTGTCCTCGTTCTTTTCGGAATGCTCCATGATCTTCAAGTTGATCCAAAGGCTCTTAAGGTATCGACTTGCTTCCGGCTTGTCCGCTCAAGAGCATTACTTTTGCTAGTCTCTGAATAGCACAACCCTTTCAATCCAGAAGCAGCCAGCGTTTTCTTACGCTCTTCTTGCCGGTTTCAGTATCTTCATACTCAACTTGAGGGCCAAAAGCGCCGTACCATGTTTTTAGCTTATAAGACACTCGGGTAAATATTCTTTCGCCTGAAGAGCAGCGTGTTTCGAAGCCTATTTTATCAACAACCTTGATGTTGACGATGCCGAGCCTTAGATGGCCGATTGAATAGGCAGCTGCTTCAGTACCCGCACTTTGTGTCCAGTGAAGATAGGAACCTGGTTTTAACTCTCTACAAGGCGAATCCGGTCTGCATAGTACAGGTCGCCTGGGGGGAGGGATCTGACCGTCATAGTAGACGTAGATCGAACACTTGCCCGTAGTGGGGGAGAATCTTTTTGCTGCTATATCCTTTGGGGTAGGAGCCTTTATAGCGACCGCCGGTGCCACAAGGTATTGGTCTGCAAAACCAAGTGAGCCGGTGTAACTCCATTCGTGATCCGCGGGTTGAGCGAAACATAGGCCCCAGAAGGTGCAGTTTTCGTCGATCAGGTGGTCAAACCTTCTCAGGGAGCCTTTCGAATCGAACTCCAGAAATAGGTAGTGATACTTGCCAGCAGAGGATTGGTTTATTACGTCATGGCGCGTTTTCTGAAAGCCCGCGTACAGCCATATTTGTCCTTCTCTCCACTGTACGTCAGGTTCTCCCAGGGTGAGTAAGACGTCGGTCTTTAACGTTGTCTCTGGTATCAGTAGTTGCTCCAGCGTGTGTGTATCGAATGGAGCTTCCCCCTTCCAAGGGACGGGGAGTGTTACGCAACTTGTGAGAAGCATGGCCGTCAGCAACAGGATTCCGAACCTGTAAGCTTTGTGCTCGAACCGGTTTAGTTTGTCTTGCCCAGGCTCAGTTTTCTTAGAATACAGGACTGCCGTCTGCATGGATTGCCTCCCGTATCCTGAGACCGCGTTGATCTTATTCGGATTATAGTTGGCATGAGCAGATGAACAGCCGAAAGATGCGGAAGGTGGGGGCGTTAAGGCAGAAGGGTAGAGGCGTCTTACCGAAAGGTTGTGGTCATTATCAAACAAGGGTTCTCCCAATTGCTTTGGTTATGAGAGCCCACATAGCGGTATTTCTTAATTCGATATTGTTGTTCCGATGGCCTAACTCAACTCAGTCCGAATTTCGATCTCCCCCTCCAGCGTACGGTGTACCGGGCAGCGGTCGGCGATCTCCAGTAAACGCTGACGTTGCTCCTCTGTCAGATCTCCGCTTAGCGTAATCTTCCGTTCAAAGCGGTCGATCTTGCCGCCGTTCTGGCTGCAGCTGGCGCAATCTTCGGCGTGTACCTTGTTGTGCACCACGTCTACCTGCACATGCTCCAGTGGGATCTTTTTCTGACGGGCGTACATACGGATGGTCATCGACGTGCAGGCGCCTAAACCTGCAGCGACCAGTTGGTAGGGCGTCGCGCCGAGGTAGTGACCGCCATAACTGGCGGGTTCGTCGGCGATCAGGTGGTGGCCGTCGGCGCTGATATCCTGGGTAAAGCTGTTGGCGTCTGCTTCGCTCACGCGGGTGACACCTTCGGGGGCGTTCATCTGTTTGGGCAGCACGCTCACATCGATATAACGCTGCGCCCAGGTGGAGATCATCTCGGCAGCGTATTCGGCATCTTCCACACTGGAGAGCAGGTGGTCGGCGGCGTCCAGGGTAATAAAGCTTTTCGGGTGTTTCGCCATACGGAACAGCTTGGCGGCGTTATCCAGAGATACGGTTTCGTCTAACGGCGCGTGCATCACCAGCAGGGCTTTTTTCAGGTGGGCTACTGAGCGTGCTAATGAAGTCCCGGAGATATCCTCAACAAACTGACGTTTGATGGTGAACGCTCGACCGGCCAGTTGTACCTCGGCCTGACCGTCGCTGCAGATCTCATCAATCTGCTCGGAAAAGTTGTGCAGCACATGCTCTGGTTCTGCGGGTGTGCCGATAGTCACCACCGCTTTGGCTTCGGGTACTTCACCCGCCATGGCCAGTACCGCTGCACCACCCAAGGAGTGGCCGATCAACAGTTGTGGTGCCTGGTATTGTTCGCGCAGAAATTCCACCGCTTGCAGCAGATCACCGACGTTGGAGCTGAAGCCGGTATTGGCGAATTCGCCTGCCGAGTGACCCAGCCCGGTAAAGTCGAAGCGCAGCACGGCGATGCCTAACGACGCGAGCCGCTGGGCAATACGGCGTGCGGCAGGGATATCTTTGGAGCAGGTAAAGCAGTGGGCGAAGAGGGCATAGGCTGCGGGTTTTCCGACCGGAAGATCCAGCCGTGCTGCCAGTGTTGAACCATCGTGACAGGTAAATTCCAGACGTTCTGTTTTCATCACTTTTCCCCTGCTCGTTAGCGCGTCTACGCGACAAGTATCGGTCATGCCTACGGTAGATACCATGCTAAAAAGCGGCGAACAGAATGTTGCACCGATCGTGCCTTACTGTGGCGTAGATCAGATCGCCAGGACCTAAGGACCTAACAGTGACAGCCATCTGGTTATTGTGAGATGGAGGGGAGCTTTGCTATAGCTGTAACCAAATTGTCATACGAGAGGTTGGGATGATTCGTGTAGCCAGGGCATCAGATCTGCCTGAGATTGCGGTGATTCACGCTGAGGGATGGCATAACGCTTACGGTGCGTTGATGCCAGAGCATATTCTGCGCAGTACCACAGGGCAATCGATGCTGGAGCAGTGGCAGCGATGGTTCGCTTCGCCATCTGATGATGTGCATCTGCTTATTGAGGATGATCGTATTGCGGGATTTGTACATACCTGCAATCCGCGTCCGATCCAGTCACCCCCAGCGGATTTTGGAGAGCTTTATCACCTCTACCTTGCGCCATCTCTGATCGGCTCAGGAGCAGGTCATCAGTTGTTTCAGTTTGCTATTGAGCATCTCAAGCGTTGTGGATACGTGGGGATGTTGCTCTGGACGCTGGATGGTAACGCCAAAGCGCAGCTGTTTTACGAACGTCAAGGCATGGTGTTGGACGGTGCGCGTCGGGATGATCCAACGTGGTTGGGCGATGGGGTGTACGAGGTGCGTTACCGTTTGGCGTTCTGACGGAGCACCTAGCGGGATTCTCCGACCGGCAGGTGTTGGGAGTCGCTGGCGCTCGTCGCCAACCTACTGGGGAAAATACCCCAAAAAAAGCCGCCTCGATGGGCGGCTTGATCGCTCTTGCGAGAGCAGGGGTAGAAACGCTTACTTACGGATACCTTCAACCTGCAGGTCCATGTACACGGTCTCTGCCAGTGGGCCCAGGTTGTAGTTGATGCCGAAGTCTTTCATCTTGAATTCGGTGGTGCCGGAGAAGCCTGCGCGGTAGCCGCCCCATGGGTCTTTACCTTCACCCACTTTGCTTACGTCGATGGAGATCTGCTTGGTAACGCCGTGCAGGGTCAGGTCGCCGGTCATCACCGCGGTGCCGTTACCGTTGGATTTGAAGCCGGTGCTGACGAAAGAGGCTTTCGGGTACTTGCTCACATCCAGGAAATCTCCGCCGCGCAGGTGCTTATCGCGCTCGGCGTGGTTGGAATCGACAGATGCGGTATTGATCTCCACTTCAACCTTGGAGGCATTCGGGTTTGCAGAGTCGTAGCTGAATTCGCCTTCGAACTCGTTAAAACGACCCAGCAGCCAGCTGGTGCCCAGGTGGTTAACGCGGAAACTGATAAATGCGTGCGCGCCTTTGGTATCGATGACGTAATCCGCCGCCTGAACAGGAGCGGTGGTTGCCAGCAGGCCGGCCAGCGCCAGACCAGAGATCAGTGTTTTTTTCATGGGGTTTCCTGTTTTATTCCAAAAATACGCTTAAGGGTCGCGTCTTTGTTAACGAAATGGTGTTTGAGGGCGGCCAACGCATGCAGGCCTGCCAGTACAATCAGTGCCGTAGTGGAGTACCAATGTATGGCACCGGCAATATCTTCCTGGTTATCGATACCGGTGCTGAACGCAGGTACGGAGAACCAGCTGAATACCTCGATGGCACGGCCATCGGCGGTGGAGATCATGTAACCGGAGATCAGGGCAACAACCATCAACAGGTAGAGCAGCGTATGCACCGCTTTGGTGGCCAGTGTCAGCAGCTTCGGTTGTGGCAGCTCTTCCGGCGTGCGGTTGCCGACACGCCAGATCAGGCGGACGCCGAGCGCTAAGATCACCAACATACCAATACTCTTATGGATGTGCGGTACGGTGCGGTACTCCGGGTCGTAGTAACTCAGGCTGTCGATGTAGAGTCCCAGTGCGTAGAGCCCGATAATGGACAGCGCCATCAACCAGTGGATGGCGATAAATCCCCAGCCGTAGTTGTGCTGATCATTCAGAATACGGTTGTTCAGTGCCATAGAGGCTGTTTTCCTCATTCTGTTCTATTCCGCAGTATGACAAACCGGTTGTGGTTTGGTGCAGTACCAACGGCCGAACGCTGTGTTGCGAAAATCTCACGTAATACAACTGATTCTCACTCAGGTTATATGTTTATAGCCTGAGTGTATAAAAATCAGCTGTTTATGCATCTTTGTTTGATTGTGGTTATGACTTTAGTCACTCACAATAAATGAGTCTAATGCATGGGTTGTATGTTAGTTATGCGTGAAGTGAATCTTCGTTCGGTGGATATGAATCTGCTGGTGGTGTTGCAGGCGTTGTTGCTGGAGAAACATGTCTCACGGGCGGCGGAGCGGTTACACATGAGTCAGCCAGCGGTGAGCCGTGCACTGCAGCGTTTACGCGAGATGCTGGATGACCCGCTGCTGGTGCGTACCCGCGATGGCTATGACCTTAGCGCCCGCGCCCACGCGATGGTACCGCGCCTGAACGCGATGCTGCAGGATGCCAGCAGTCTTATCTCACCGCCGCAGTTTGATCCGGCGACGGCAACCGATACCTTGCGCCTTACCGGTCTTGATCTGGAGATGGCGCTCTACCTGCCAAGGCTGACCAAAGCGCTGCTCGCCGAAGCGCCCAAGCTGAAGATCGAGCTGGTGCCGCAGACCGCCGACCACTTTGCAAAACTGGACCAGGGCGAGGTGCACTTCAGCCTGACAGGGCTGGAACCCGATTTCGCGGTGGATCAGTTCCACCGCACCGTTATCGACCGAATGGATTCGATCTGTGTGATGGACAAAGATAACCCGTTGGCCCAGGGGATGACGTTGGATCAGTACGTTGAGTGCCGCCACGGCATGGTGTCGATCACCGGTAAAGGGCCGGGCTGGATGGATCGGATACTGCAAACCATGGGACGCAGCCGGACGTTATCCTTGCGACTCTCCAGCTTTATGTCTGTTGCGGACTTTTGTGAAGGCACGGACCTGGTGTTCGCGCTGCCTGAACGGTTGGCGGAGCATATCGCGAAAGACCGCAATCTGGTGTTACGCCCACTGCCGGAGGAGATCCCGAAATCCGATATCCGTTTCTACCTCTACTGGCACGCGCGTTTCCACCACGATCCGATGTGTGCCTGGGCACGGCAGAAGTTTGCTGAGTTGTTTCATCCTGTCTGATCTAAGTCTAAGGTCCTGCTGCTAAGGTACTGGTCGAATCGTCTGTCCGGCCCCTACAGGCCATTGGGTTTCTTGCCCCTAATAGAGGTTAGGGATAGAAATCAGGTTTTTAAGATGGGCAATACGGTCAGGCAACTTCTGTTAACGGTGGGATTCTGGGCAGCAATCCTGCTGGTGATGCTGGCTGCGCGCTCGGCCCATGCGCTGAATAATCCTCTCTCCCCTCAGGTTAAAGCCTCCGTCGAGGCGATCTTTCCCAAAGCGACCCGTTTAGGCGAACCGCAGCAAAACCCACCGGTCGTGCCTGTCTATCAGTTGAATGAACTGCTCGGTTATGCGTTTCTGAGTACCGACCTGAGTGACCTGCCCGGCTTTTCTGGCGATCCGATAAACCTGCTGGTGGGTATCGATACTCAGGGGAAGTTCGTGGGCGTGCATGTACTCAGTCACCATGAACCGATCTTTATGCACGGCCTCGGCGAGGGGCCGATGTATGACTTTATCCACCAATATGTAGGGCGTTCAGTTAAGGAGCGCATTATCATCGACAGTCGCCGGGCGGGGAGCACCGAGGAGAGCAGTAACGGCACTGTGTATATCGACGGTGTGACCAAAGCCACGGTTTCGGTGCTGGTGATTAACGACATCATGTTGTCGGCGGCGCTGAAGGTAGCGCGGGCGAAGCTGGAGGGGTTTGAACAGGCGGAGCCTTCAAAGGTCCGCCTGGAGCTGTTCGAGAAGCTGAGTGTGGCCGAGTTATCGTCGCGAGGTTGGCTCAAGCGCTGGCCGCTGACGGTGGCGGAGGTGGAATCCGGACTGGATAATTCGCTGGCGATCTATCCCAGCGTAGAGTTCGATCAGGTTATCGATGATCAGGGGCGAGCGCTTTTCAGCGAGCTGCATTACGCCTACCTCAACCCTCCCTCAGTCGGTCAGAACCTGCTGGGTGTGGAAGAATACGCCCGGCTGATGAGCCGCCGTAAGCCGGGTGAACATCTGGTCCTGGTGGCATCAAACGGACCTTATCCCTATGTGGAGGAAGACTTTCGTCCCGGCACCGTGCCGACCCGGATCGGCATGAGCCAGAATGGTCTGCCGGTGGATATTCGTGACACCGACTTTCTGGATAACAACGGTTTTCTGCTGGGTGATGAGCAGTATCTGGAACACGCCCATATCTTCCGTATCAAAGCGCAGGCAGGATTCGATCCGGCCCAGCCGCTGACGCTGCAGTTTAACCTGGATCTTAACCGCAACCACCTTATCCGCGATCAGGCTAGCTTCAGTGACAGTTACAGCTTGCCTGAATACCTGTTTGAGAAGGTGGAGTTACCGCAGATGCAAGTTCCTGATCCGCTCTGGCTCCGAATCTGGAAGGACAGGGTGGGGGATATTGCCGTGTTGGCGGTTGCGTTGCTGATCTTGACCGGGCTCTTTATCTGGCAACACCGTGTAACCCGTCATAGTGTCTGGTTCCATCGTTTCCGCTGGGCATTTCTGCTGTTTACCTTGGGTTTTGTGGGGTTCTATACGCAAGGACAGCTCTCCGTGGTGAACATCTATACCCTGCTGCTCTCGATAGTGGATGGCTTCGATATCACCGTATTCCTGCTTGATCCGATCATCTTCGTGCTCTGGAGCTACGTTTTTATCAGCCTGTTCCTTTGGGGGCGGGGGCTGTTTTGTGGCTGGTTATGCCCGTTTGGCGTGATGCAGGAGCTGACCTCGAAGCTCGCCAAATTGCTCAAGATCCGCCAACTGAAAATCCCGGCTAAGCGCCATCAGCAGCTGCAGAAACTGAAATACCTGATACTGGTGGTGCTGGTGGGCTGTGCCTTCTACTCACTCAGCCTGGCCGAGCAGCTCGCGGAGATCGAACCGTTCAAAACTGCGGTTACGCTGGCGTTTGTGCGCAGCTGGCCGTTTGTGCTCTACGCGGTGCTGCTATTGGCGGCAGGGCTCTATATCCACAAATTCTTCTGCCGCTATCTATGTCCACTCGGTGCGGGACTGGCGGTCCTGGGGCGTTTCAGTTTGTTCAAATGGCTGCAGCGGCGTAAGGAGTGCGGTTCACCCTGTCAGCTGTGCAAAGTGCGTTGCGAAATCGACTCGATCAATCGGGATGGCTCCATCGACTACGACGAGTGTGTGCAGTGTCTGGAGTGCATCGTGATCCTCAATAATGCCGATCAGTGTGCCATTGAGCGCTCGCAGCAGAAACAGCGTCGGTCGGGCCGGATTGCGGCTACACAGCTCTGAATAAGCTGGATGGAGAGCTTCAGACGCCTATGCTTTTCAGCTGGTGGGTTAATGGCGTTTGCTGGTAAGGCTCATGACTAACCTTCGAACACATAAGCAGTGCCTGTATTAGTGCTTGTGATATTAACTGGATCGGCCACGATTTTTTTAACTTAGGGAACCTGCGAATAAGTCCGAAACGCCTCTGGCTTTCAGAGCAATTCGAGATCAAGGCTGTGATTACAGCCATGCTGGTTGCCTGGCGAAAATTACTAACGCGGAGATCGGGTTGCTCTGAAAGCCCCGAAGGGCGGACGCTAAAACAGCTTTCTGCTTTGTCAGGCAGTTTGGAAAGGACCAGTCATTCCGCTGCACTGCCTTTCGCACATAAAGCTGCTTTATCGACCGCAGAGAAAGTCTCGGACTTGTTCGCAGGTTCCTTAGGTAGAAATACTGAATTTCTACGCCGTAAAAATACTGACTTTCCTAAAGCGTGCCCCGTATTAGTGCATCCTTAAATATCTGCTAACTCCCGGTTAAATAAAGCGAATCATAGAAAAAACAGCGGGTTAAATAACATTCGATGATTTTCGATACCGTTGTTATCGCTTTATAACTACTTGAATCTTATACCAATGGTCTAAAATTCGAACCAAAAAATACATTGCCAGCGTTATGTGTTTGTGGAATTCTTGCTCAAGAAAAATGGATGTCCTGTTTAATAAAAGAATCCAGCTGAGTCAGGCTTAATTAAGTTTAAAGCCGCCCGATATAGCTAAGGATCGGAATCAATTTTACGCATCGAGATTTATCAGGTGCGGTTTTCCAGGCAGCGCTCAGTGACGCAGCCTCTGGTAAGTGAAGACGATGGATATCCTGTTAGTTGATGATGACGCAGTTGATCGGCAATCGATCAAACAGGTGCTGGAGCAAAATCCCTCCATCACCCGGCTCTCAGAGGCAGAGACGGTTGAGCAGGGCCTCTGTCTGCTGAATGAACACAATTATGATGTGATTTTGCTCGATTACCGGATGCCTGAGGTGAACGGTATCGAGATGGTGACGCGTCTGCGTGATCGCCCCAACCTCGGACAGACTGCCATCGTGATGATGAGCAAGTCCGATGACGAGCAGGTGGCTCTGGACTGCCTGCATGCTGGTGCCCAGGACTTTCTGCAGAAAAAAGAGATCACCACGGTTCGCCTCAAGCAGGCGCTGTTGCACGCCCGCAAGCGTTTTGAACTTGAACGTGAGTTGTACGAGAGCTACCGAAAAGTTAAAGATATGGCGCAAACCGATGCGCTCACCGGGCTGTACAACCGCTACCACTACGAAGATGCGCTGAACAACGCCATCAAAAACAATAAGCCCCAGACGCACAGTGTTGCGTTGATGGTCCTGGATCTGGACCGCTTCAAATACGTTAACGACCGCTATGGCCATGATGCCGGTGACGCTCTCTTGTTAGAGGTGGTCGAGCGTATCAGGCGTTGTTTACGTGGCAACGAGATATTTGCCCGTCTTGGGGGGGATGAGTTTGCCATCGTGCTCACAAACATAGAGCGCGTGTATAACGTAAATAAACTGGCGCGTCGTATCCTGCGTGAGCTGGATGAGCCCTTCGCGATCAATGGCGACAATGTGCGTTGCAGCTGCAGTATCGGTATTACGCTGCACCCCTACAACGGTGAAACCGCAGCGGAGCTGACCAAGTACGCGGACATCGCCATGTATCGCGCCAAGAAGCTGGGGCGAGGGCAGCTCTGCTTCTTCGAAGAGACGATGCAGGAGGAGTTCTCCCAGCGTTACCAGATTGAGTTGGCGATTCGCGATGTAATAAAAGGGGAGCATTTCCGTCTGCACTATCAGCCGATTGTGGATGCCGGTTCGAAAGCCCTAACCGGTTTTGAAGCGCTGATCCGCTGGCCGGATACCCAGGTGCAATACCGGCCCGATCAGTTTATTCCCGTGGCGGAGGAATCCCACAGTATTCATGAGATCGGCCGCTGGGTGATCAAAGAGGCGGTACGACAGTTGTCACGCTGGCAGCAGACCTATGACCGTGAGCTGACGATGGCGATCAACCTGTCGCCGATACAGCTTGGTGACAGGGAACTGGTGCTGTTCATTCAACAGACACTGGAACGCTTTGACGTTGATCCTGAGTCGGTCACCTTTGAGCTGACAGAAACCGCGCTCCTGGGTAATGATAAGATCAAACATGACTGTATCGCGGCGATCCACCGGCTTGGCTGTCGTATCGCCCTGGATGACTTCGGCACCGGATTCTCCTCGCTCTCCCATCTGCTCTCTTTCCCGATCGACATCGTCAAAATCGATCGCTCGATCCTGCCGGTATCGGACGAACCCTCGAAGCACCTGGCGGTGATGATCGGTTTGTCTTCGATGTTACGTTCGCTTGGCCTGAGTATCGTGGCCGAGGGTGTAGAGACCCCGGATCAGAGCGTGCTCTGTCAGGCGCTGACCATCGATAAGCTGCAGGGATACTTCTTTGCCAAACCCCAATCTCAGGAGGAGATTGAGTTGCGTTTGCTCAGCAGCGCGAGTGAAAAAGCAGAGCTTGGATCTGACGCTCTGGAGTTTGCTTAACGCTGCAGAATGGAAAGAGAGCTCAACGGAAGAATAAAGGGCGGATTCCCGATAAGTTCGGGACAGCGGGAACCCGCGGGGGACAGCCGTTTTAGTAAACGCTTGGGCCGCTTGGTTTGGCGACCTCTGGCAGATCGTCCTTGAAGCTGCGTGCCAGCTCGTCGGATGCTTTCATCAGCAGGGCGGTATCGGAACCCACCGCGACAAACTTAGCACCCAGCTCCAGATAACGTCGTGCCAGACCGCGATCAGCAATCAGGATGCCTGCCGCTTTGCCTGCGGCCACGATACGCTGGATCGCATCTTCGATGGTGGCCTGCACTTCCGGATGTGCAGGGTTGCCGATATGCCCCATGGACGCGGACAGATCGGACGGGCCGATAAACACACCATCGACGCCTTCGGTGTTGATGATCTCATCCAGGTTTTCCACACCTTTTGGTGTTTCCACCTGCACCAGTACGCAGATCTCGTCGTTGGCAGTCTGCAGGTATTCCGGTGTGCGGTTAAACGCTGAAGCACGCGCCAGCGCGCTGCCGATGCCGCGAATACCCTGCGGTGGGTAACGGGTCGCCGCTACAACCTGTGCAGCCTGCTCACCAGTTTCCACCATCGGTGCCAGAATGGTCTGTACACCCAGATCCAACAACTGCTTGATACGTACATGATCCGGCCAAGGCGGACGCACAATCGGCGTTACCGGGTAGGGTGCAACAGCCTGCAACTGACCGAGGATGGTCTGCAGATCGTTGGGTGCGTGTTCCGCATCGATCAGAAGCCAGTCGAATCCGGCACCGGCCAACAGTTCGGCGGTGTAGGAATTCGCCAGACCCAGCCAGAGGCCGATCTGTGCCGGACCATTTTTGATCTGTTCTTTAAACTGATTTTTTGGCGCTGCCATCTCAGTTCTCCTTAAAGCTTATCTTGGCTGTACTTACGCGAAGTTCACGCTGATGGAACCCAGCTTGCCGTAGTCCACATGGAAGGTATCGCCTTTGCGTGCCGGCACCGGACGGGTGAAAGAGCCGCCCAGAATGATCTGGCCCGGTTCCAGGGTGACGTCGTACGGTGCCAGTTTGTTCGCCAGCCAGGCCACGCCGTTGGCAGGGTGATTGAGTATGCCCGCTGCCACGCCGGTCTCTTCAATTACGCCGTTGCGGTACATCATCGCGGAGACCCAACGCAGATCCAGCTCGTCCGGTTTGATCGGACGACCGCCCAGAATTACGCCCGCGTTTGCTGCGTTGTCGGAGATAGTGTCGAACACCTTACGCGGACGGCCGGAGTCCGGATCGATCGACTGGCTGCGTGCGTCGATCAGCTCCAGTGCTGGTACTACGTAATCGGTGGCGTTATAGACGTCGAAAATCGTGCAGTTCGGGCCTTTCAAAGGCTTGGCTAGAATAAAGGCCAGTTCCACCTCGATACGCGGCACAATAAAGCGATCGGTTGGGATATCGCCACCGTCCTGGAACAGCATATCGTTCAGCAGGGTGCCGTAGTCCGGCTCGTCGATCTGGGAGGACTGCTGCATGGCGCGGGAGGTCAGGCCGATCTTGTGGCCGATCACCTCGCGGCCTTCCGCGAGTTTCATCTCCACCCACTTACGCTGGATCGCGTAAGCGTCGTCGATCGTAATCTCCGGGTGCTGCAGAGACAGCTGACGCACCTGTTCGCGGCTTTTCTCAGCCTGATTCAGCTGGGTGGCGCAATCGTTGATAATCTCTTGAGATAACATAAATGCTCCTTACGCGTTCAGGCTGACAACGTATTCATCTTCAGTGATGATGGTGTTGGTCAGACGGCCGACTTTTTCCACTTCGATCACCACTTCGTCGCCCGGCTTAACGTCCGCCAGACCTTCCGGGGTGCCGGTGAAGATCATGTCGCCCGGTTGCAGGGTCATAATGGCGCTCAGGTACTCCACCAGGAATGGGATGTCAAAGATCATATCCTTGGTGTTGCCGTGCTGTTTCAGCTCACCGTTGATGTAGGCTTTCAGCTCCAGGTTTCCGGGATCGCCGACTTCGTCTGCATCGATGATGAATGGACCTACCGGGGTGCAGGTGTCACGGCTCTTCACGCGCAGGTTGGGACGGTAGTAGTTTTCAAGATAGTCGCGGATCGCGTAGTCGTTACCTACGGTGTAACCACCGATGTAATCCATCGCGTCTTCGCGGCTTACGTTCTTCGCCGTTTTGCCGATGATCGCTACCAGTTCCGCCTCGTAGTGCATGTAATCCACGTTGTCAGGGCGGTAGGTTTTCTGGTTGTGACCGATCAGGGTGTTCGGGCCTTTCAGGAACACCAGCGGCTCTTCCGGTGCGCTGAACGCCAGTTCGGAGGCGTGATCAGCGTAGTTCAGACCGAGAACGAAAATTTTACCGTCGCAGGGTGGCAGCCAGTGTGCTTCGTTTTCGTTGATAACGGTGCCATCAGCCAGTACAGCCTGATGGTCATCGTTTACGGTTACGTCGGTTTGCTGGCCGTTGTGCAGAATACGTGCGCGTTTCATTGTGCAATCTCCTGTTCAGCCACAACAGGGTTTTCCAGGCGGCCAATCTGTTCAATTTCAATAGCAACAGTGTCACCGGCTTTCAGCGCCAGTTTTTCGGTGCGCTGTGGCGTACCGGCGATCAGCAGGTCGCCCGGCTGCAGGGTGATAAAGCTGCTCACATACTCCACGATCTCGGCAATGCCGTAGTGCAGTTTGGCAGTGGTGGTGCAGTGCTGCATCTCACCGTTTACGTAAGTCGCGATCTGCAGTGCTTCAGGCTCTTTTACGTCAGCGGCATCAACCACCCAAGGGCCGATCGGGCAGAAACCATCGCGGCATTTGGCTTTAACGGCTGGACGATAGAAAGAGTTTTCCGCCAGGCTCACTTCGTTGACGACGGTGTAGCCTTTTACGTAATCCAGTGCATCCGCAGCGGATACACGAGTTGCCTGCTGACCGATAACAATACCCAGAGAAGGACCGGCGTAGATCGTTTCACCATCATCCGGGGCAGGGATCGCTGCGCCGTTACCGATATGGGTGTTGTCGGTTTTGATGTGCAGAACCGGAGTTTTAGGCGGGTTAACGTGTGGTTTCTCGTTAAACGCCTCAGCCATCTGTTCGCGCAGATCAGCATGGTTAAGGGCGATACCCAGCACAGTGCCGGTGGTGGCAGGCAGCCACTGCGTATCCTGATCGGCAATCAGAGTGTTGCTGTGTTCCTCGGTCTGATCGCAGGCCACACCTGCTTGGAGTATTCGGCTGTGCCTCATGGTTTGTCCTCTATATAGGTGGAGGAAGCTGGATACCTTTATGAACATCCGCTTCGCTACGAATATATTTAATATATTAACTAGTTTATCCGTCGGTTCATTGTTGTCAACTTATTAATATCTTAAGAAGTTGTGCATTTCTCATCGATCAGGCGTTGACATCCGTTAAGATCATAACTAAATTAATTAACATATTAATTAGTTGGCAATTCAGACCTTGAGATGTTGGGCTTCGCTGCGCGAAGGCCAACCTACAGGTCCAGATGTTTTCGTAGGTTGGCCATTGCGTAGCAATGCCCAACACAGATGTCAGCTACAAACGAACAAACGCGAAACGATTTGGAGTATTGAGATGATCAAGAACCTCATCAACGGCCAGTGGGTTGAGAGTAAAGAGACCTTCGAAACCGTAAACCCGGCTACCGGTGAAGTATTGGCAGAAGTAGCGCACGCTTCCCCAGAGCAGGTTGCAGCAGCCGTTGCAGCAGCGAAAGATGCATTCCCTGCATGGGCGAACATGCCGGTAGCGAAGCGTTCCAAGATCATCGAACGGCTAGGCGACCTGATCGCTGAGAATGTGGAAGAGCTGTCTATTCTGGAGACTAAAGACACCGGTCTGCCGATCTACCAGACCCAGAAAGCGCTGGTACCACGTGCCTCCAACAACTTCTATTTCTTCGCTGAGATGGCGAAACAGATGAACGGTCACACCTACCCGGTGGACGATCAGATGCTGAACTACACCCTGCACCAGCCGGTGGGCGTGTGCGCGCTGATCTCCCCGTGGAACGTACCGTTCATGACCGGTACCTGGAAAACCGCACCCTGTCTGGCGCTGGGTAACACCGCGGTGATGAAGCAGTCTGAGCTGTCTCCGCTGACCACTGACTTCCTCGGCAAGCTGGCGATGGAAGCGGGCGTACCGGCAGGCGTATTCAACATCGTACACGGTTACGGTGCGACGACGGGTGATGCGCTGATCCGCAACGACGACGTAAGTGTGATCTCCTTCACCGGCGGTACCGCAACCGGTAAACACATCATTGCCAACGCCGGTCTGAAGAAGTTCTCCATGGAGCTGGGCGGTAAATCCCCGGTGATGATCTTCGATGACTGTGACTACGAGCGAGCGCTGGATGCGGCGCTGTTCGGTATCTTCTCCATCAACGGTGAGCGTTGCACCGCAGGTTCCCGTATCTTTGTTCAGGAGAGCATCTACGACAAGTTCGCGGCTGACTTTGCAGCCCGTGCAGACAAGATCGCCGTGGGCGACCCGATGAACATGGACACCAAAGTGGGTTCCCTGATCTCCAAGCCGCATTGGGACAAGGTAACCGGCTACATCAAGCTGGGTGTGGAAGAGGGCGCGAACATGATCGCCGGTGGTGATAAGCCATCTGATCTGCCCGCTGAGCTGCAGAACGGTCACTTCGTACGTCCAACCGTATTCCGTGATGTAACCAATGATATGCGTATCGCGCAGGAAGAGATCTTCGGTCCTGTGGCTGTACTGATCCCATTCAAAGATGAAGCGGATGTGCTGCGTATGGCGAACGACAACGAATACGGTCTGGCGTCCTACCTGTGGACCTCCGACAACGGTCGTGTACACCGTATCGGTCGTCAGATCGAAGCGGGTATGCTGTTCGTCAACAGCCAGAACGTGCGCGACTTGCGTCAGCCGTTCGGTGGTATCAAGTCCTCCGGTACCGGCCGTGAAGGTGGTACTTACAGCTTCGAGGTGTTCTCCGAGCTGAAGAACGTTTGCATCAGCATGGGGGATCACCACATTCCGAAGTGGGGTGTGTAAAAGCTACTGCCGTATTGCGGTGCGTTGTAACGCACCCTACGGTTCAGGCTCCCGTAGGGTGCAATAGTAAGTAGGGTGCAATAGCGCAGCGTATTGCACCGAATAAGTTAGAAAACAGAACGAAAACGAGGAAAACCGATGCCTCACTTTATCGTTGAATACTCATCCAACCTGCACGATCAGCTGGATTTCCAGGATCTGTTCACGCAGCTGCATGAATACGTGGTCTCCACCGGTGAATTTCCGCTGGGTGGTGTACGTAGCCGTGCGATCCGTTGTGAGGACTACCGCGTCGCTGACGGTCGTGAAGAGTTCGCCTTCCTGAACCTGAATCTGAAGATCGGGCATGGGCGGCCAATGGAACTCAAACAGGCGGTGGCGGAGAAAGTGTTCGCCATCCTCTGCGACTGGATGAAACCGGTGACCGATAACAGCTACTGTCAGATCTCCTTCGAGATGACCGAGCTGGATCCGGTGCTCAAGTTCAACAAGAACAACATCCACCCGTTGTTCAAGTAAGCGTTATCTACCGATTGCTTCAAGTGTGCTCTGGCGTTATGGAGAGGGGTAAACGGATTTGTGTGGTTTCGTCGGGCGTTTTTGCAGGTCTCGCCCGGTCCTGATCCGATCCGATTCACCTTCTGTCGATGCTTGGTTTCTGACCGCGTTTCTTTGCGGGTTCCGGTCAGAACGCAGGCCTCGGACGCTATTTGGCTGCCATCTGGCAGCTTTTTTTTTGCCTGAATGGCAGGTGTGCTCATTACTGCTACCGCGCGCGAAAAGCGAATTCTTGTTTTATAGGTTGTTAAAAGTTGGGAGTCGCTTCGCTCGTCACCAACCTACCCCATGATAGAGATTTGTAGGTTGGCGACGACTCCCACACCCTCAAGCTGATGATGCGCATTTGGGGCGGAACGGCAGTGTGCGGCCGCTCGATAATCCACCGAACATCGGATCAGTCGCATCTAATTGCCTTTCAAACCTGATATTTTTTTCTGATCCGATTAAAATCTATGGCATTCCACTAAACATCAGGTTTAAGAGTAATTCCGAATGGGAAGAAGTTTTGAAGTCCGCAAGGCCAGCATGGCTAAAACCCAGGGTGCCCGTGTAAAGGTTAACTCCAAATACGGTAAAGAGATCTACGTATGCGCCAAGAACGGCGGCGTTGATCCGGATGGCAACCTGGCACTGCGCCGTCTGATCGAAAAAGCTAAAAAAGATCAGGTACCCTCGCACGTTGTAGACCGTGCACTGGAGAAGGCAGCTGGTGGCGGTGGCGAAGACTACCATCCGGCGCGTTATGAAGGTTTTGGTCCGGGCGGTTGCATGGTGATCGTGGACTGTCTGACCGACAACAACAACCGTACTATCGGTGACGTACGTATCTGCTTCAACAAAGCGAAAGCGAAGATGGGTACGCCGGGATCCGTATCCCATATGTTCGACCATCAGGCGATCTTTGTCTTCAAGAGCGATGACGAAGAGGGCGTTCTGGAAGCGCTGATGATGGCCGACGTCGATGTTACAGATATCGAAAACGAAGACGGTATGCTGACTGTACTGGCGCCACACACCGAGTTCTTCAAAACGAAGACTGCGCTGGCTGAAACGTACCCGGACCTTGAATACGAACTGGAAGAGATCTCTTTCATTCCACAGACCCACACGCCGCTGACTGGCGATGACGTGCCGGTATTCGAGCGTTTCCTGGAGATGCTGAACGACTGCGACGACGTACAGCAGGTTTACCACAACGCTGAGATCGCTCAATAAGCGTACGGCGTTAACAAAAGGCCACCTCGGAATTGTATTCGGGGGTGGCTTTTTTGTGTCTGCACACTATGAAAAGCACTTCTGGGTCTCGGGTCGGGACAGGGAAACAGACAAAGGAGTTAATGCGGGGTGTCGATCAACAAGGTCATCCGCTGGGTAGAGCATTCGCTGCTGGGCGAAGGCACACCTAAGCAAAAGGTTAAGCAAAAGGCCGCTGCAAAGGCGGAGAAAAAACGCCAGAAGAAAGTCTCTAAGGCGCAGAAACGCGACGCTAAAGAGAAACGTCAGGGCAACCTTACCGGTATTCGGCTCCCTGAACTGAAACGCGGCGATAGCGGACCGGAAGTTAAGCAGCTGCAGAGCCTGCTCAACAAAGTGGGCGCGATGCTGGAGGTGGACGGTATCTTCGGTGGTGGTTGCGAACGCGGTGTGCGTTATGCCCAGAACCTGGCAGGTGTAACCGAGAACGGTATCGCTGACGACAAGCTTTGCGGCTGGTTGCAGCAGCAGCCGGAACCTTTTCCCCCGTTGGACAGCGACGGTATCGCTTTTATTGCGCTGAAAGAAACCGGTGGGCTGAGTTACTACCGTCAGGTCGGCACTTGGCCGCACTTTCCGGGTGAAGAGAGCGGTATCACGCTCGGTGTCGGTTACGACCTGCACTGGCAGGATGAAAAAGCGTTTCGGGCGCTTTGGTCGCCGTATTTCCCATCGAAAATAATCAAAGAACTGACACAGGATCTCGGTCGAAAAGGTAGCCGTAAGCGCGAGGATGAGCTTAAGGCGATGGGCATCCATGTGCCGTTCTCAATTGCCTGGAACGTTTTTCTGCAGGACTCTTTACCACGCTATTACCGCAAAACCGAAATGATCTATCCAACGTTGGGGCGTTTGCCACCGCTCTGTCAGGCGGTGCTGGTCAGCCTGGTGTATAACCGGGGCGATAGCCTCGCAGAGCTCCCGTCGCGCCAGGAGATGCGCAACATTCGTGATCTGTTGCAGGTGGCCGCTGAGAGTGATGAATCTTCACGCAGGGCTGCGCTGGAGAAGGTAGCGGATGAGCTGGTGTCGATGAAACGTCTCTGGCCTAAAGCAGAAGGGCTGCGTACGCGCCGTGATGAGGAAGCGGCACTGTGGCTGAAAGGGGTATCCGCTTAGCGAAACCGTAGCTGGCAGACAATAGCTGTAATCCCCGGAGTGTTCGGGTCGAGCGATTGACGGGTGGAGCTGCCACAACACTTTATCCACCTGTGGCTCAGGGGGAGGCTGTCCCTTTTGTCTGTGTGTCATGAACGATTCAGTATGAGCATCAAAAAACTGAGAGATGTCAGGAAAACGTACGGATTTCCAGCATCTATTGTTTCATGCGCCAGCGGGATCTCATCGGTGTGCTATGGTTTCTTTCAGTTCAGGAGCTTTCCTGTGTTGGAGAAATGCTGTGAAGGACACGCCGCAATTCCTGCAATCCATTCTGGATTCCATCTCTACCCACGTTACCGTTATTGATGCCGACGGCTTCATCTGTTTTGTTAATTCCAGCTGGATCCGATTTGGACAGGAAAATGCTTGTGTACTGGAGCATTCCTGGTTGGGGGTAAATTACCTTCAGGTTTGTGAGCAGTCTGCAGAGAGCGGGGATGCGTTTGCTCGGCAGGCGGCAATGGGAATTTATCAGGTAATCGGTGGTGAATTGCCTGAGTTTTACTTCGAATACCCCTGCCACAGCTCTGATGAAAAACGTTGGTTTATGATGCGAGTGACGCCTCTTGTGAACTATGGCCAGCGCTATTTTGTTATCAGCCATGAGACTATCACCGAGCGAAAACTGGCGGAGGAGACGATCTTCAATCAGGCGCGTACAGATGGTTTGACAGGCATTCCGAACCGCCGTCATTTTGATCACTTCTATGAGCAGGAGTGGAAACGCTGTCAGCGCCTGCAGTTACCTATTTCGCTCATGTTGATCGACGTAGACCATTTTAAGCGCTTTAACGATACCTTCGGTCATTTAAATGGTGATCGCTGTTTGCAGCAATTGGCCGAGACGCTGTCGCAATTTGCTCGGCGACCGGGCGACCTTCATGCCCGCTTTGGCGGGGAGGAGTTTGTGTTGGTCCTGGGTAACACCCGGCTGAAGGATGCCCGGCAAATAGCCGAGCGGCTAATAAACAGAGTTCGCCAGGTGAAGGTTCCGCTGGAACACGATGATGAGGCGGCACAAATCTCGGTAAGTATTGGGTTGGCTTGTATAACCCCGCAAGCCGGTCAGTCCGAAAAGGTTCTTTTGCAACACGCCGACGCGATGCTTTATCAGGCTAAAGAAAATGGCCGTGATCGTATTGACAGTGCCCCGGTCGATCGGTCGCAATCTCAAACCACCACAATCTGAAACACTCCGAAAACCGTAAAACCACAGTACCCAGTCTATAGAAGGTGATACTGTGATTTATTCTTCCGACGCTTTACCTCTAACTTCTGCCGATCCCATTGATAAAGGTGATGCGCTGCCCTCACCACCAAGCGAATACTCTACCCCATCGGATGTAAACTGTTTCGGGGCGAGCGACCAGTCATCCCTTCGCATTGAGGATACCGGCGCGCTGGACATCTACAGTCGGGATCTGGGGAATCTGGGATTACTGAGTCGTCATGACGAGGCTGATCTGGGTAAAAAGATCGACGCTGCTATTGTTGGCCTGCTGCGCCGAATAATGGTGAGCGATCTCTATCTGGGTAGGCTTGAGCTGGTATTGCTGGATTACCTGCATCTCTATCAAGGTAAGAACGGGATGGTTGCGACCAAGTGGCGTTTTCCCGTGTCTCCTGAGGCGGTAGAAGCAATGGTTGTGACGCTGTTGGATCAACTGCGTGTGTTGTTTCATATCGGGGAATCGGCGTCAGCAGATAGCAAACGGATCCGGGTAAACCTGGCTTGGTTGGTCAACAGTCTTACGCTGGGGCGGCAGCGGTTGGTCGCGCTTGCGGAGGAACTGGAATCGGAGGGTGTATCAGAGAGCGTTGCAGCGCGTGTTTTGGATAGTGAGCCTGATTTTAACACCCGCGACTACCTGCAGCTGCGCAACCGCCTGATCGAAAGTAACCTGCGGCTGGTCTATCTGGTTGCCTCCAAGTTTCGTAACACCGGCATCGCGTTTGAAGACCTTATTCAGGAGGGAAACATGGGGCTGATCAAAGCATCGGACCGCTTTAATTTTGCCACCGGTAACCGTTTCTCTACCTATGCTGTTTTCTGTATTCAGAACGTACTTAAAACTGCGCTGCAGAAACGTTATCACCTGATCGCCCGCCCCAGCTATCTGCAGGAGAAGTTGTCGACCATCTCTGCCGCAGAAAAACGTCACTTCAATGAGAAAGGTGTATTGCCAACGCTGGAGCAGCTGAGTGAGCACACCGGCATCCCAGTCTCAACGCTGCAGCGGATTAAGTCATTTCCACAAGTCTCACGTTCGCTCAATCAGCCAGTTTTTCGCGATGACGAGGAAACGCTCGAGGCGATGATCGCTGATACGTCCGCTGATCTGGAGGCAGTGACCGAACCCCACTTGCAGCGGAAGCTGATAGATCGTCTGAGTGCGACATTAACCGAGAAGGAGATACAGGTGCTGCGTTTGCGCTTTGGTATCGGCTGTCGGCGTGAGCATACCCTACAGGAGGTGGCGAGCCAGATGGGGGTAAGTGTCGAGCGGGTACGCCAGGTGCAGAAAAACGCACTCGCTAAATTGGTGCAACACGCCGACGCATCCGGACAACATTTCGAAACGACGTTCTAGCCACGCGTGTCAGGTGCGTTAACCCAGACCCACCTTAATACCCAGCAGGATCAGTCCGCCGCCGATCAGTCGCTCGATACCTTTGCGCACACGCTGCATGCCCGCCTGCAGTTTAGGTTGTGAGAGCAACAGGATGATCAGGCTTAACCAGCATGCTTCTGCCAGCATCGGTGTGGCGCCATAAAGCAGTTTCTGTGGCCAGCCATGAGCGGCATCGACGATCTGGCTGAACAGGGCGATAAACATCAGCAGTAGTTTGGGGTTGAACAGGCTGACCATCAGGCCGGTGATAAATGGATGCTGAAGTTGGTTGTCAGCTTCGCTGTTCTCGTCCTTGCTCTTGGCGCGCGTCAGCAGGTAGGTGATCCCCATATAGAGCAGATAGGCGCTGCCCAACCAACGAATGGGCTCGTACAGCGCCGGAGTTTTGCTGATCAGCGCGGTGAGTCCAACCATGGAAAAGGTGGCGTGCAGAGCCAGCGCGCAGGAGAGTCCGCAGACAGTAATAAACGCACCGCGCTTATCGCCGTTGAGGGTACTCCGCAGCACGATCGCGGTGTTGGCTCCGGGGATCATCGCCCCCATGAAACAGATGCCTGCCAGCAACAACCACTCGTTCATGTTCACTTTCCTTATATCCGTAAAACGCTGTATCTGGCGCAAAGTGTAGGGGCTGCCAGGAGCGCGCACCAATCAGCAATCGGGATAAGGGTTATGCGTATAGGTTATGACCTTGGCGTTACCCGGGACTTCTGGATCAAGGCTTCGTATAAGCTGTCGCGCAGGTAGCGGTGGGCGGGGTCCGCTTTCAGGCGGTGATGCCAGATCAGGTAATAGGGAATCGGGGGGATCTCAATCTCCTCCGGCAGGGGTTTCAGCACCAATCCAAAGCGTTCACCCAGATGGAACGCGATATGTTTCGGTAGGGTAAGCAGGTAGTCGCTGTCTGCGGTCATCGCCAGGGCGGAGTGGATAAATGGAACCGTGACCTTAACCCTGCGTTGCTGGTTGATACGCGCCAGAGCGCTATCTACCGCACGGTTTTTGTCGCCGCCACCGGAGACCGCCAGATGTTCCGCATGAATGTAGGTCTTCAGCGTTAGCGGGCTATCCGCAAGCGGGTGGCTGCGGCTGAGCAGACAGCAGAAACCATCGGTACCCACCTGCCTGCCATAGATATCGTCCGGTACCTCATCGAGAAAGCAAGCGGCAAGATCAAGCTGTCCCTGCCGCAACCCTTCCATCATCGATGGGTGCCAGAGGTGGAAATGGATGTCGACACCGGGCGCTGACTGCTGCAGTTTCGCCATAAAAGGGGGCAGCAGCTCCTGGGTGATGTAATCGGTGGTGGCTACGTTAAAGTGCCCCTGATACCCGGACGGCTCAAATTCGTTGGGCGTGAGTAATGCTTCCAGCTGGTTAAGCACGGGTGGTAGCTGCTGCCAGAGGGATTCCCCTTTGGGTGTCAGGTGCATATCATTACCCACCCTCACCATCAGCGGATCTGCGAGCAGTTTACGCAGCTGAGCCAGGTTACGGCTCATCGCGGGTTGGCTGATATGTGCGGCTTCTGCGGCCTGGGTCACGCTATGGGTGCGTAACAGGTGGTAGAGTGCCAATAACAGGTTGAGGTTTATCTTAGACAGTTCCATAGGCCGCAGCCTAGCAGAGCAGGTTATAACTTTGAAGTATTACCTAGCCGTACGGCTTTGCCTTAAACTGAGCTGCATGTTTACTCTTTGTCGGTCTTCAGAGGTGCTCCGATGACACTTACTATCTGGCTATCTATTGTCGCAATTTGTGTGTTGGGCGCACTCACGCCTGGCCCAAGCTTGGCGGTTGTGCTGCGTCACACGGTGACCGGTTCACGCGAGCACGGCATCGCCGCAGCGCTGTTTCATGCCGCAGGTGTGGCACTCTGGGCGTTGCTGACCATCTGGGGCTTGGGCGTGGTCGTATCAGAATCACCGCTGCTGTTTAAGGTGATCACTTACGGCGGTGCGGGTTATCTGGCCTGGCTGGGCTTTAAAGCGCTGACCTCCAAAGGTGCAGGGCCCTTGCAGGTAAAAGAAGATGGTGCGCAGCAGGGGGATTCCCTGTTGAAAGCGGGTATCGATGGGTTGATGATCTCGTTGCTGAATCCCAAGCTGGCTTTGTTCTTTATCGCGCTGTTCTCGCAGTTTGTCTCTACGGATATGGTGCTGACCGACCAGCTGATCATGATGGCAACGGCAGGGGGGATCGATGGACTCTGGTACGTGCTGGTGGCGTTGGTGTTCTCCCACTCGCGGGTGCTGAACACGCTGCAGCGACACTCCCGCTGGATCGATCGGGTTACTGGTGGAATTTTTATGGCGCTGGCGGCACGAGTGGCGACCATTAACTAAGTCATCCTGACTGCGCGTATCAATCGCAGCGCCTGGACGGTGCTGCGATAGTTTTCTGTTCGCTCAAGACGTTGTTATACGTTAGATCGCCCTCAAGCTTATCCCCGCCAAAAGTCGCCCTGCAAAACCATTCCCCGCAAACTATCTCTGCAAGGTTAGCCGTGTAAGAGGCCAGGGCAGATTCAGAGCTGCTTGAACTCTTCGATCAGTGCGTAGATATCCTCTTCGGTAACGCCTAGAAACTCGGTGATACTTTTACCAAATCGGGTCCAGTCGGGATCCGGCAAGCCGGTACGCATGAGGCTGTTACCTAACTCTGCGATTTTGAGAATCGAAAGCAGCTTGCTCTGCTCTTTGTTCTCTGACGAATCGAAGTAATAGAAATCATCCACTTCGTGGTGATACAGGATGATGTCCCGGACAGATTCTGAGATCCCCCATTCAAGAGTTACTGCACAAGCGATGATGGCGTGATCAACGTCATACTGTTCGTTTTCTCTATCCGTAAACAGCGTGCTGTCCGATTCATTTGCTTGCTTGAGTACATCCAGATAGTCCGGGTACTGCTGCGCCATCAGCGGAATACCCACATCGTGGAACAGGCCCAGCGTAAAAGGCAGATCGGCAGGCAGCAATCCCAGTCGCTTAGCGGTAAAAGCGGACAGGTCGGCAATGTTGGAGGCGGAATCCCAGAAACGAGGGAAACCGATCCCTTTGGCCTTAAACTCCTTACGTAACAAAAGGCTGGCTACCAGGTCTCTGGTTGGTTCAATGCCCAGCATGGAGATGGCGTGAGCGATCGATTGAACCTTATGCCGCAGGCCGAAATAGGGGGAGTTGACGGTCTTTAAGATGGTCGCGGAGATCGCGACGTCATGGCTGAGCAGTTGGGCCATGCTCTCTGCATTGCAACCCTCCTTGCTGATCTCCTCCTGCAGCTGTGCAAGCACAGCCGGTTGAGGCGGGATATAGATATCCGCGGGGATCGCTTCTAAAACTGCAGACAGATCGGGTTTGGTCAGCATAATCAGTAAATCTGGAAAGAGATGCGACAGATAAGACGCTGAGCGTCGTTGCTATAACAGATCATTGTCAAACCTGCCGCTACAGGTACGGTTAAAAACGTTCGGGCCTTACGCTGTGCCCGTTACATTGTCAGGCCTCTAGTCTCATTGATACAGATGAGTCATTGAAGGCAGGTTGTTTCTTTGGGTTGCCCGCTCAGGGGTGCATCAGCTGCATGGTTTCGCTGGCCCAGCTAACGCTTTCGTTATACGCGGTCATGTAGAGATGGCAATCGATAACACCGTCCAGCTCCTCCCACTTCGCGTTCATATAGTTTTCACTGTTGCGTAGAATCCCACCCAGAGGTCCGGCACGTTCAGTCAGTGCGCCGGTAATCTCGTCACTCATCGGCAGGCGTTCCATCAGCTCCTCTTTGGAGATATCGAGCACCACGTGCAGGTTGGATAACATGCCGACGAGGAAAGCAGAGCTGGCGTTCACGCCTGGTGTTTGTTCCGCGATCAACTCACACATGTGGCTGGTGATCAGGGTCTGGCGTGTCAGCTCTGAAGGTTTGTTGCTGTTGTTGGAGAGTGAGATCAGCGCAGTCCACTTCTTAATCTCGTTCAGGCCGATCATCACAATCGCCTGGGACAGGCTTTCGATCTTGTTCACCAGCGCGTAACGCGATGAGTTAACGATGCGCAGCAGTTTCAGCGTGAGATTCGGATCGCGGATGATGATCTTTTCCAGCATCTCCGGTGTAGCACGCGGATCATCCAGAGCTGACATCAGCTCCAGCAGCACGATCTCGTTGTCCGCGATCTTACGGCCTTCGATGATCTGCGGTCGGGAGAGGAAATAGCCCTGAAACAGCTTAAAACCAAGGTCGATACACTGGCGGAACTCTTCCTTGGTTTCGATCTTTTCCGCCAGCAACGCGACCTTAAACGGGCGTAGTTGCTGAACCAGTTTTACCAGATCGTCGCCACGGGTGATCGTCAGATCGACTTTGACGATCTGAGCCAGATGCAGAAGGGGATCATGCGCCGGGGTGTATTCAAAGTCGTCTAGCGCAATGCGGTAACCTGCGGCAGCCAGGTTCTTGATAGACTCAACCACTGCCTCGGTAACTTCAACGTCTTCCAGTACCTCCAGCACCACCTGCTTGTTATCCAGCGATGGCAGCTTGTTGCTGCTAATGATGTCTTCGGTAAGGTTGATAAACGCCGGTACCGAACGTTGGGTACCGTTATCAAAGATGCTGGTGAAGTTGCTGACGAGAACGTCGGATGTGGCCTGGTTACCATCGAAGATCTGTGCGGCGTTAGTGCCAGATGATCTGTATAACAACTCATACGCGACAACGCGCATTTCCCTGTCAAAGATCGGCTGGCGAGCCATCAGAATGTCTGTAGAGGGTGCTTCCATGTGCTGCTCTTATCCCCTTGGTTTTCGACATTCAAGCACCGTTCTAAATCAGGAGCAACCTTTCCGTTCAAGTTTACTGAGCGAGCGGTTCAAAACCTTGATTTAAACAAGCCCGAGGTGAAAATTCATACAGCAGGTGCCCTGTTTTTGGGCGCTGGCTCTTTCTGACCAAACGCTAGTATTAAGCCGAGGACGACCCCCAACAGGGCCGCGAAGAGCACGCGGAACTCGCCCGGTAACATAAAGGTAAGGGTGTGGCAGGGGATCCAGAACAGGGGGATGGTTTTCTTCAGGACAAAGGACCAGAGCCGGTTCCAGTTGATTTCGCTGAGGATGGTACCGAAGTGTACCGGGCTGATCAGGCTGGTCATACGACCGCCGTGGCTGCTGATATGCAGGTCGGTGATCTTGTGGAAGGTCATCAGCCAGACGCCGAAGGTCAGGTTCATTGAAACGCTGATCGCGAAGGCGACCGTAAACTTATCCAGAGAGAGAGGTCCAGCCAGCGCGGCCGCTGCATGCTCCATACCCAACAATTTCAGTGCCATCGGCACACCCGAAACGTAGACCACAAAGCAGAGTTTGATACAGATACCAAAGACACCCCATACCACCGCTTTGGGTAGTACACCAAAGGTTGCCAGTGGATAGTGACCGGAGATGATTCTCAGCCCCAACACTTCGCCGTAGGTCGCCAGGATCGCAAACTTGATAAAACTCGCCATTAGCGGGTAGCTGTGGTTTGCCGCTTTCAGGGCGCCAGCTGGATCATCCAGCCATACAAGAGGGGAGAGAAGGGCTGCGGAAAACAGCAGAAAGATCAGGTCGGAACCTTTGAATGCGGACGGAGTTGTCACGGTCGTGGGGTATCTCTAGGTGGTTATTCTGAATGCCTTATCGCGTATCTGTGTGATACCCATGATAAGAGTGGGGCTAAAAAGATAAATGCGATCAGGAGCACAACACTTGTGTCCATAAGGAAAGGAATCGATTGCGCCACCGCTGAACCGGTCAGCAGCTGGATAAAACCCATCAGGCCAGAGGCGGTACCGGCCGTGCTGGTGGAGCAGCTGATCGCGGCCAGCTGTGCGTTGGGTTGGCTCATACCGCGGCCAAAGGTGAGCAGAGCCATCGGCAGGAACAGGGTGGTGTAGTGCCAGTGATCCAGTAAAGCGAAGAGCAACAGAATCGCGCCGCCCAGCAGCGACAAGCCGTTGCCTAGGCGGATCATGTTGTCGATGCGCAGGCGTTTGGAGATGCGGGTAGAGAGGAAGCTGCCCGCCATAAATGCCAGTGAGACACAGAGGAACCAGTTACCGAAATCCGCCGAGGTACCGCCGAGTTGGTCCACCACGATATAGGGCATGCTGCCGACAAACAGGTAGAAGGCGCAGGCGATAAAGGTGGTGGAGAGGGTATACCCCAGATAGGGTGGCAGGCGCAGCACCGCTTTGTACTGGTTGAGGATCGGCAGTACGCCAAGTGAAGTCGTTTTCTCCGTGCCGGTTTCCGGCAGGCGCCAAAGGGCCAGTAACCAGATCAGCGTACTGATCAGCAGCGACAGGTAGAAGATACTGTGCCAGTCGAACCAGAGGTTGATATAACCGCCCATGGTGGGGGCTATCGCCTGGGCAATGGCGATAGCCATTACCACGTATCCCATCCTGCCTGCGGCGCCTTCGCGACCATATACATCCAGCAAAATTGTACGGACCAGCACCATGCCTGCACTGCCGCCCAAGGCCTGAAGGATACGGCCTGAAATCAACTGGGTAATATCGTCAGCGGTCGCCCCCAGCAAACTGCCGACCAGATGCAAAGCCAGCCCCACAAGCAGTACCGGGCGGCGGCCGAAGTAATCCGACAACGGACCGCAGATCAGCTGACCGATCGCCAGTGTAAGCAGATAGAGGGTAAAGGTGAGCTGAATGGTACCGATCTGCTGACCAAGATCGCGTGCCACGTCGGGCATCGCCGGGATAAAGGCGTTCAGCGCCAGCGGGCTGGCCATGGCGATCAGCGTGAGCAGCGGAATCGGTGGAGGCTGAATGGCAGGTTTAGTTGGAGTCTGGGTGGTTGTTTGCAACTAGGTTCCCGGATCTAACAGAGTGAAAAAAGTGACGAGAAGAAAGGCGGCACTCGTCACGTACAGCTTAAGGAGTATCGCTGTTAAGGGTTGGCTGTCAACGCTGTCTGGAGTAGCGCTGACAGCCTCAGGCGATTAAGCCTGGGGATCGCGCAATACCATCAGGCGGATCTCCGTTATATCTTCGATGGCATAACGGATACCTTCACGGCCCAGGCTGCTGTCTTTCGCACCGCCGTACGGCATGTGGTCCACACGCCAGGACTGTACGTCACTGATCACAACTCTACCCACTGACAGCTCATCCCGGGCTTTCTGCACCTTAAAGGCCGCCGATGCAGATGTATTTTGTTTCCAGATAATCATCCAGGCCGTACTTGGAACCTTCACGGCCCTGACCAGACTCTTTAACACCACCAAACGGGATGATCTCGGAGCTGATCGCTGTTTCGTTCACGCCCACCATGCCGTAGTCGATACCTTCGGATACGCGCCATACGCGGCCCAGGTCGTTGGTGTAGACATAAGATGCCAGACCGAATTCGGTATCGTTCGCCATCGCGATCGCTTCCTCTTCGGTGCCGAACTTAAATACCGGCGCAACCGGACCAAAGATCTCCTCTTTGAACAGAGGCATGTCTGCGGTTACGTTGGTCAGTACGGTTGGCTCGTAGAAGTGGGAGCCCAGCTCGCTCAGCTGACCGCCCGTTTCGACGGTTGCACCCTGCTCGACGGCAGCTGCCACTTTCGCGTGGATATCCGCCACGGCTTTCTCCGTGATTACCGGACCGTGAGTGGTGCTCTCTTCCAAGCCGTTACCGATCCGGAACTCTTTTACGGCTGCAGTAAACTTCTCAACGAACGCATCGTAGATACCGTCCTGCACCAACAGACGGTTAGCACAGATACAGGTCTGGCCGGAGTTGCGGTACTTGGAGGTCAGGGCGCCTGCAACGGCTTTATCCAGATCCGCATCATCAAATACGATGACTGGTGCGTTACCGCCCAGCTCCATGGAGGTGCGTTTAACGGTATCCGCACACTGCTTTATCAGCAGCTTGCCCACACCGGTAGAACCGGTGAAAGTCAGTTTCTTAACGGTTGGGTTGGAAGTCATCTCACCACCCACTGCAGACGCATTCGCACTTGGCAGCACGCTGAACAGACCCGCCGGAACACCCGCGCGCTCACCCAGTTCAGCCAGCGCCAGAGCAGACAGTGGCGTTTCAGCCGCTGGTTTCAGTACGATCGCACAACCGACCGCCAGCGCAGGAGCCACCTTGCGGGTAATCATCGCGTTCGGGAAGTTCCACGGCGTGATCGCAGCCACAACACCGACAGGCTGTTTGATCACGATGCTGCGACGGTCAGCGGTAGACGGCAGCACATCGCCGTATACACGCTTACCTTCTTCAGCAAACCATTTCATGAAAGATGCGCCATACATGACTTCGCCGCGGGATTCGAACAGCGGCTTACCCTGTTCAGCAGTCATCAGGATCGCCAGGTCGTCCTGGTTTTCCAGCATCAGGTTGTACCAGCGCTCAAGGATGTCGGAGCGGGATTTAGCTGGCAGCGCTTTCCAGGAGGCCATCGCTTTTTCAGCGGCATCGATGGCACGTTTAGTCTCGTCTGCACCTACGCTGGCAACGTTTGCCAGAACTTCGCCGGTAGCAGGGTTACGCACTTCGAAGGTTGCACCGGTGTCACCGTCAACCCACTGACCATCGATGTATGCCTGGGTTTTCAGCAGGCTGTTGTCTTTTAACTGAATGCTCATTTTTTATTGGTCTCTCTTGCAGTTTTATGTGCGCCTGTAACCCGTGATGTTTTGCATTGAAGCTGGTCCAGAATGGGCGTTTCAGGCTTATCGGCGATGGGATAGAAGGACGTTACGTTAAGCATCGTGGATCTCCGCTAAAAATGTATTTAACCCGGCAGTAGCACATGCGATGTCCTGTTGTTCCGATGCGCCGGATACGCCAATGGCGCCGACCCTTTCATGGTCGCAGATCAGTGGCATACCACCGCCAATCATCAATAGCCGAGGTTGTTGCGACAGAGCCTGTCGTAAGTGCCCGTTCTCTTTCAGTCGTTCCTGCCAGAGGTGGGTTGCAAATCCAAAACTGACGGCAGTAAACGCTTTATCTTCTGCAATCTGAATCGAATGCAGTGGAGCCCCCTGCATGCGTTGGAACGCCAACGGATGACCGTGACGGTCAAGCACGCTTACGCAGATGTTCAGGTTTTCATGTTTTGCAAAGTCGCAGGCGGCGGCTGCAACGGTCACTGCAAGCTGAGTGCTGACGCTGTGATGGAGAGTAATTGCTGACACCTGCTGTTTCCTGAATCGATCAAAAAGGGGGCGTAGCCCCCGGATTGCCTTTCGAACTCAAGTTGTCCCGTTACAGGGAGAACACCACGTTGGCCTGACCAGTACCGGAACTTGGGAAGTACTCGCCGATCAGCTCGCCTTTGCCTTCGTATTTGTCCCAGCCCAGTGCGCCGAACAGCATTGCGGTATCGTGCATGCCGCCTTCGCCGCTGCAGTACTGTGCGTATTCAGGCAGCATCTTCAGGAAGGTCGCGATCTCGCCTTTCTCCCACAGTTCCAGAACGCGCAGGTCCATCTGGCGGTTGAATTCGCTGGAGATGGTGAAGGTGCCGTTGTTAGCTGCGTAGTCGTCGTTCGCCCAGATCTTGTGAGAGAGGGAACCGGATGCCAGCAGCATCACTTTGCTATCGCTCTCGTTGATCGCTTCCAGGATCGCTTCACCCAGCTTGCGGGAGGATTCCAGACTGTGCACAGTGCACCAGCCAGCCACGGAAACAACTTTCAGGTCCGGTGCTTCACGCATGATGAAGCGCAGTGGGACAACGGTGCCGTACTCCAGGTCCAGGCTTTCTACCTGGTGGGAGAGGGTGAACACCTCTTTTTCAGTTGCTTTCTCGGCGATTGCGTCGCCCAGCGCTGGATTGCCCGGGAAGTCGTATTCCAGATTCTGAATGAAGTGCGGGAACTCGTGGCTGGTGTAGTTGCCCTTGAAGTGTTCGTTGGAGTTCACGTGGTAACCGGCATTAACCAGCCAGTGTGTATCCAGAACTACAACGGTGTCTGCACCCGCTTCACGACCACGACGACCGATCTCTTTTAGTCCATCAATCGCCTGCTGACGGCAGCCACGCAGTGGCCCTTCTTCTGCCGACTCCGACAGAATCATGGTTGGTACGTGGGTAATTTTGGCTGCCAGTACGATTTCGCCCATCTCTCTCTACCTCGTAGGATATGTATTTTCGTTATCCCTTACATAACTCTAGCGCATTGTGTCTTCGCTTAGGTTCGTAGGTTATATGTGATCGTTGGGTCACCGAGATAACAATTTATAGTTAATATATTAATTAATTGGTAAGTTAGTTAATATGTTATCTAATGTCAACAGCTAATCGACAACACAGAGTTAGATGGGGTTAACGGTGCAGAATGGATAACGCGCAGATGCTTGCAGCAGACAGCTTAAACTGCAGATGCAAAAACGCCGGTCAGATACCGGCGCTTAGAATGGAGTAGGGGAGTGGTAAGCGGGGCTCAGGGTTTGAGCTTACATAACTCACTCAACAGGGTGTTGAGCTGCTCCAGCTTATCTTCGGAGATCTGGTCTGCCATCGCTTTGTAACGCGCCTCCAGGCGAGGGCTCACCTCCTCAAACATATCCTTGGCCTGATCGGTGAGGCTGATCAGCACGCGGCGCTGGTCTTCAGTGGATTTTCGGCGCTGAATGTAACCCTGTTGCTCCAGTCGGTTGATGATGCCGGTGAGGCTGGGGCTGAGGATGCAGCAACGTTCAGCCAGCTGTTTGGATTCCAGCTCCTTGTACTCGTTCAGCGCACGGATAACGCGCCATTGCTGTTCGGTCAGGGGGATCTCCTGCAGAATCGGACGGAAGAAACTCATGGTCGCTTCACGCGCCTTGAGCAGTTGCAGGGGAATGGAATCTTCAAACTTACGCATATAAAAAGGGCTGTTTAGTTAATATGTTAGCGTTGACCATTGTCCTGAGAAGGTGCAGGGTTTTCAAGTGCTGTCGTTAGGGAACCTGCGAATAAGTCCCTTAAGTTCTTTGCGGGCTATAGAACGGCCAGATACGCGAAGGGCAGCGCAGCGGAATGACTGGTCCTTTCCAAGCTGTACGACAAAGTAGATGGCCGTTATAGAGCCCGCCCTATGGGGCATTCAGAGCAGTCAGACCTCTGCGTTAACGATTTTCGCCGGACAACCAGTACGCCTGTAATCGTTGCCTTGATCTCTGGCTGCTCTGAAAGCCAGAGGCCCAAGGGACTTGTTCGCAGGTTCCTTAGTCCGACATCAGTCGTTGGTATAATTCGCGGCAAGAAGTTCATAGTAGTGAGCAGATTCCACTAGCAATAAGAGAGAAAACAGATCCTTGAACGTTAAAAGCAGTGTTCCGTCCAGTCTGATGGCTACCCATCCGCTCTATGAACAGATCACCACTGAGGTACACGCCCGCCCGTTTCAGAAGGTGCAGGCGCCGCTTTATATGATGCATCTGGCGGTGGTGCTGCCTTCAGAACGTATGGATGAAGCCCTTGCCACGGCACTGGCGTTGGCAGAAGAGCTGGAGATTGAAGAGGCGTCGCCACAGGATCGGGAACGGGGATTCTTTTTCCTCAGCTCCGATAGTGCAGCGCTACGCTTTGAGCGCCACAACGAGTTCTACAGCCTGACGCTCTATCACTTCGGTGCAGATTCGGAAGAGGAACTGGCACAGCGTTGGATGCAGTTGCTCAGCGAGGACAAGTTACCCGGCGAGCTGCTCTCGGGGGTGGAGATCATCTTCCGTAAGCGGCGTAATGATCCACTGGCTTGGTGCAAGGAACATTTCGGTGATCTGCAGCTGGCGGCGGCAGAGGTGATGAATGGCGGTGCCACAGTCTGGACCGACTTTGCACCCCGTGACGAGACCGGTTTGGGGCGGGTGCTGGTGGAGGATCGATCGCTGCAGCCTTTTCAGGCGGGACGTCTTCTGCAGCGTATCTGCGAGATTGAAACCTACCGTCATGTGGCTCTGTTAGCACTACCAGCGGCCCATGAGGCGATGCCACTGATCACCACGCTGGACAAACAGCTGGCGGATATTACCCACCGTATGACCGGCGACAGTAAAGACGCACCTGCGGAGCTGCTGCAGGAGCTGATGACGCTGGCAGCACGGGTAGAGGAATTATCTGCGGATACGGCCAATCGCTTCTCCGCCAGTGAGGCTTATTTTGCCCTGCTGGATACACGATTGACCGAACTGCGTCAGGAACGTATCGAAGGTTTGCAGACCATCACCCAGTTTATGGAACGTCGCCTGGAACCGGCTCGGCGCACCTGTCTGGCGGCCGGGCGTCGTATCGAACAGCTTTCCAAGCGTATCGCACGTGTTGGTGAGCTGATCCGCTCGCAGGTGGATCTCTCCATCGAACAGCAGAACCGCGATCTGTTGGAGGCGCTGAACGGACGCGCCCGTCGTCAGTTGCGCCTGCAGGCGAAACTGGAAAGTTTCACCATCATCGTGGTGACCTATTACGCCTTTGATCTGATTGAGCGGACAATCCGCAATACAGTGCCCGCCGAAGGGATGCGCGACGATGTGCTGGTATGGCTCAGCTTCTCAGTACCGCTGATTGCCGGTGTGCTCTGGTGGTACGTGCGCCGCTTGCTTAAGCATTACGGCGACGAGGATTAATCCTGTCTAACCGAGCCTTCTGACAAGGCCTTCTGGCAAAGCCTTCTATCCGGATGCCGGGTGTATCAGCGTACACCCAGCATCTCAGCAACATGCAGCAGGGCGCTGCCCGCCAATACCATGATTACCGTAAAGGCGAGGTTGGTGGAGAGTATCTCCCGTGCCTTGCAGTGGAAACGTGCCTGCAAAATAAAACTCAGCCCGCTGAAGGTGCTGCCCGACATCGAGAGTCCAGTCGCCAGAATATAAGTCACCGCCATAAGGGTCGGGGTGGTCGTTACGTCTGCCAGCAAACCAGCAAAGATCGCCACCAGGGCCAGCTGGTGAATGCCGAGAATAGCCAGCGTGACAATCGCCGCCAAAACCAGAGAGGCCACGGTGGCATTGGTTTCTGTGAAGGGCAGTGAGATCAGACCAACACTGATACAGGATTTCACGCCGCCTGCCAGCAGTCCCGCACACAGGAACAGTGAGATCTCAGCGCGGGCCTCTGCCAGTTTGCCAGTGATGTGATTGCCCACTGCAGTGACGCCTGCTGTCATCCCCTGTTTTACCGAGATCAGCAGCAGGGGGGCGATAATTGCGAGACTGGCTACCACCGCGATGGTGGGCACGGTTGGGAAGATCCATGCTGTGAGAAGCACGCCCGCCATCAACGCCACCGGCAGGCTCAGGGTTGAACGTTTGATCGGATAGCCGTCGTACGTCTGTAACTCTGTCGGTAACCGCAGGCGTGCTTCCAGCAGGCACAATCCCAGGCCGAGCAACGCCAGCGTGACTGAGAGTGGATAGATCTCAGCGATATGCGCGCCGGGCACCTGTTCCAGCACCAGCGGTAAGATGCTGAGAAAGGGCGACCACAACACCGCAAGGCCAAAACCGCGCGAGAGAATAATCTGTGAGAGTCGGTCCAGTGTGCCGTTGCGTTTTACCTGATCACCGACCATCACAACCGATGAAAAGTTCGCGATCGAGGCAAACAGGTGCATGCCACCCAGTGTGAACAGATAGCTACGTGGGCCGCGATGGGCGCTGCTGCGCTCCAGTCGCGTGGCCAGGCTGATAAAGTGCACGGCGCTCAGTAACATCACCAGCTTCAGGTGTTCATCCAGCAGATGCAGCAGCTGTACATTACTTCCCTGGCTCCAGGCCCAGAGTGCGCAGAGGGCCCCTATGCCCGCAAGGCTTAAGATCTGCTTACGCTGACGCGCTTGTAGTCGGGGTAGCTCAATGGCGACAAACAGCCAGGCCAGTACTGTGGCTATGCCTGCAGTTGCTGCGACCGCCAGCGTGTCTATCAGCGTCAGGCCCCACATGCTGGACAGCAGGACTCCGGCAAAAGCAGTTGAAGGCCAGAGCATAGGGTTGTCGGAACTTAAGGATCTGAACATGGGAATCCGTATTAAATGAATATATTAATTAATATTTTAACTAATATGCAGATTAACTCCAATGAAGATCTTTGTGGTCAGGTCTGGGAAGGAATGTTTAAGCGCGGTATCTGTGCCGCGCTTAAGCAGTGGCTTTCTCAGGGGCTTTGGTCTTTGGGACCGGAAGCGTCAGGCATGTGCCCGGTCAAAAAACTCGATCAGGAAATCGATGAACAGGCGGGTTTTCTGCGGCAGATGGTCTTTCGAAGGATAAAGGGCGTATACGCCCAGTGGCTCCATCTGGTAGTCCGGCAACAGCTGCACCAGCTCGCCGCGATCAAGTTCCTGACGGATGTTGCAGGCTGGCAGGCAGGTGATGCCGTTGTGGGACATCAGCAGACTGAACAGCGCGGAGGAGTTGTCGGTGACGATACGGCTACGGAGTGGCACGTTGTGTTCCTGGTGGTCGCTGTCGGTCAGCGTCAGGCTATTTCGGAAGCGATGGCGGGTAAGGCCCAGCCAGTTCAGTTCGCTCAGTGCCTGTGGTGAGGTGGGCAGAGATTGTTTGTGCAGGTACTCGGGGGTTGCACAGATCACCTGTCGCGACTCAAACAGTTTGCGTGCGACCAGCGATGAATCGGTCGGCCAACCTAAGCGCACGGTTACATCAATCGCTTCATCCGGCAGGTTGTTAAAGTCATCCTGTACGCACAACTCCAGCTTCAGCTGCGGATTGAACTCCAGAAAGTGGTTCAGTGCCGGGATCAGCACACGGGTCCCAAACAAATTACTGCAGGCTACGCGCAAGGTGCCGCTGTTCTCGCCGGTAAGGTGGTTGGTTAACTCATCCAGCCGATCGACGCTGGCCAGCACCTCCTGACAACCGTTGTAGAAGTGTCGTCCGGACTCCGTCAGGCTGAGATGGCGGGTGTCACGATTAAGCAGGCGGAGCTTGGTTTCCGACTCCAGCGCGCTGACCGCCTGACTGACAGATCCCTTATTCATTCCCAGCTGATCGGCCGCCGCACTGAAGCTGCCAGCGTCCACGACCCGGGTAAAACAGCGAATTAAACGAAGCATGTTATTGCGCGAAGCGCTCATCTGCAAACTCCTTGATTATCAAAACCTCTATATAGTTTTGCATATCCTGAACATGCTGGTATACTGCGCGCCTATCTTGAGTTGCAAAGCTCAGATGAGGCCTTAACAAGCCGTGTTGTGGTGGCTCTGCTGGTCCTCTCGCAACGATAAACCGTGAACCTGGTCAGGCCCGGAAGGGAGCAGCCACAGCGGTGGATTCGTGTGCCGGGATGTGGCTGGTGGAGTCACCCCCAGTTTATCCTCCCTCGCTATCCTCTTTCTTCTTATTACTTCTCACTGAATCCACTATAGACCGATTTGTCGTTTGTCGCGGTTGAGTTTTCTGCTGTCAGTCTGAAACAGACTCATGCTGTCGAAGCTTCATTTCCTTTGTTTTTTTGCTGCCTGCCTATTCCAACAGCCTGAAAACCCTACTGATTTCGGGTCTTTGTGGTCGGGAATCTATGTATACTGATAGCGATGGGGCGTTTGGATAAGCGTCCCCTGGCCAGTGAAGTGAGCGGTGGGAAGGAGATATGGATAAACCAAAGTTGCCCTTCAACGAAGCTGAGCGTCTGCAGGCGCTTCATGCGGCAGAGATTCTGGATACCGAGTCAGAGGAGCGTTTTGACCGGTTAACCCGGCTGGCAAGGCGGCTGTTTGATGTACCCATTGCGCTTGTCAGTCTGGTGGATAAGGATCGGCAGTGGTTTAAGTCCTGCATGGGCCTGGATGTGCGTGAAACCGCGCGTGATATCTCCTTCTGTGGCCATACGATTCTTGGTGATAAGGCATTTGTGATCTCAGATGCGCGCGAAGACAGCCGTTTTGCTGATAATCCACTGGTCACTGGGCCGCCCAATATTCGTTTTTATGCGGGCTATCCGCTGCACTGCGCAGACGGTAGTGCGCTGGGTACGCTTTGTCTGATCGATCAGAAACCACGTGAGCTGGATGCCGAAGAGCTGGAAGTGCTGGCTGACCTGGCGACGATGGCTGAAAAAGAGCTGGCAGCTGTTCAGCTGGCTACAACCGATGAGCTTACGCAGATCTCTAACAGGCGGGGTTTTTCTGTTTTGGCAAAAACAGCGCTGAGCTTGTGCGTCCGCAATCGTATTCCGGCCACGTTGGTGGTGTTGGATCTCGATAATTTTAAGCCGATAAATGATCAGTTTGGGCACGCAGAGGGCGACCGTGCGCTAGTAACCTTTGCCGAACAGTTGCGGCTGACGTTCAGGGATTCTGATCTCTTTGGGCGGATCGGTGGGGATGAATTTGCGCTGTTGCTGACGGATACTGATGAAGCTCAGGCACACAGTTCTCTTTCGCGTCTGAGTCAGGCTGTCGGCGACGTCAGCCGGGAAAGTCGGGATTACGATATTGAGTTTAGCGCTGGTGTATTGCCAATCTCGTTGGCGTCAGCATCTGAGCCTGTGGCGGATATTGATCAGTTGATTGCTGAGGCTGATCAACTGATGTATCAGCAAAAGAGGATGCGGCGTTAACTTTTGCTGATTGGTTTGTTCCCGGCGGTTTCTGTTTTACGCAAAAAGGCGGCTTATATAGCCGCCTTTTTCGTTCTTTCTTTTCAGTGCGCTACGGACACTTACTCTTCAGGGATATCTACTGAAAACTCAGGCTGAAATGCCTTATTGGCATTTGCGTCCAGAGCGTAATAAGCGTCCCGGTCCAGTACTGCGCCTTCGGCCATCACCTGTCCAGAAAATGCTGCCATCATGATAAAGATTGTTGCGAGTACTTTTTTCATGGCGTGTCTCCATCTCTCTTTCTGCCAAGGTTAGATTAGGCAGAGGTCCTGAAACCAAACTGAAAACTTACGTGCTGGTTAGAACAATTAATAATGAGGATAGAGAGTTTGTTGATAGTTCAACTATCTATTTGGATATGAGATCGGTGCGGTTGGAGGGGTAGGGAGAGGGGAAGCTAAAAACCGCCGCGCCGAAGGGGGAGGCGCGGCGGCTAAAAGATCGCTTACGCGGCGTTATTAGAACGCGTAGTTAGCGATTACACGTACTTCGTCGATGTCGCCGCCAGCTGCGTCAGTCGCAACGTGTGCGTAACGAACACGAACGCTTGCACCTTTCAGAACACCAGTCTGCAGAGCGTAAGTTACGTCTACGTTGGTTTCTGCTACTTCGGAGTTAGCTGCGTCAGTTTCACCGGAAGTGTGGCGAATCATACCTTTCAGGCTTGGGCTGAATTTGTAGTCAGCGCGCAGCTGCCAGGAGTCTTCGTCAGCACGGTTGAAGTCGTTGATCTGAACAGAGTTCCAGGTCATCAGGCCGTTGTCGTCGCTGCCACCCCAAGTGTGAACGTAGTCTTCGTCACCGATAGTCTGGTAAGAAGCGGTCAGAGCCAGGTTGCCAACGCTGTAACGTGCAGCAACGTTGCTCAGAGTAGAGTCGTAGTTTGCGTTACCGAACAGGGAGCCTTCTGCTTCACCTGCGTAGTGGTAACCGTCGATCAGCAGGCTGCTGTCGTTGCCCAGATCGAAAGTGTAAGACGCGTTCAGGTAAACCTGAGACAGGTAATCTTCAGCAACACCGTAAGCTGCATTCAGGCTCAGGCCGTTATCGAAACCGTAAGAACCGCCAACCAGGGTGATGTCGCCTGGGTACTTGTCGAAAGAAGAATCGGTCTTAGCAGAAGCACGATCGCTGTAGATACCGTACAGGTCAGCACCGCCAACGGAACCCTGCAGAACTACTGCCTGAGTAGAAGAAGGAGTTGCACGGGAGTCGGAATCGTTCAGCAGTGGAGTGCCCAGAACCATGCGGCCAGCGCGCAGGCTAGCGTTTTCAGTCAGTGCTACGTCAACGTACAGCTGGCCCAGTTTGCCGTAGCTTTCGCCTTCGCCGTTTTTGTTGCGCAGTGCGCCAGTGCTTTCACCTGCTTTGCGCTCGTCCAGCTTCAGGTTGCCGAACAGAGAAGCGCCAACTTTAACGCGGTCAGCGAAAGTTGGGGAAACGTAATCGATACGCAGCGCCTGAGACAGGGAGATGCGGTCGGTAGCGCCTTCACGGAAGTCACGGTTGAAGTACAGAGTACGGGTGCTTACGTTCAGCTCAGCTTCGTCCGCCGCGAAAGCAGCAGGAGCCATAGTAGAAGCTGTTGCCGCGATAATGGATGCAGTTAGCAGGTTCTTTGAAAGTTTAGCCATGGTTTCAATCCTGATTAATCGTCATTTTATTTCTTATAGTTAGCATTTGAGCCAGATAAATCTGACTCAAATGTTGATTGCTCAACCGTCAAAATATTTATGAGTAAACATTTCGTAATCAAGCTGTAACTGAAAGCATATCATCTTTGTAACTTTCGTCTATGAAAAAAATACACTTTCGGAAACTTTTGTATCGTTTTGCTGTCACTGTGTGGCAGAAAGCGAAACCGTGCTGCTTTAAAGCTACAAATCACACAGAAATAACCCTTCATTATCTATGTGATCTGGAGTGGTTGGAGGAGCATGCGGACCCTCCTCGCACCCTTTCTCTGTGCGTTGTTCAATAAACGCCCATTACAGTTACGTTACTGGTCTGTCGGATAAAGCTGTTAGGTCCAGTTGTCTGGTGGTCTTGAGGCCAGGTGGATTTTCAGAAGTTGGCTGCTAGTTCAGCGCTATTCGGCGCAATCTATAGATAAGTTATCGTAAATAAGATTATAGGCTACGAAATGAGTAACTGTGGGCTATCTGCTTTATATATGGCGGACTGTTGGCTAGCGGAAGGCAATATAAGCTGAAAGGTGTGTGGGGGAAAAGCTTTGCTTGCTTAGATCTGAGAGAAGGGGGAGAAAAACTGGGGCCATTGGCAGGCCCCAAAAGAGAGGTGTGCTCTTAGTAACCTAAGAGGGTCCCGAAAGAACTTTGACGTTTGAAGTTCAGCTTTAGTGTTTTGGCTGGAGACTTCAGGCTGATGATCAGTGCTTTACAAGCTGCAACCAGAGCTTCGTGACGCTGGGTTTTAGCTTCCTGCATGTAGAAATCCATATCCGGCTCACCGTACTGATTAGTGTGAAGGTCGATTTCGTATGCCATGTTGATCACCAAAAAAACTTAACTGAGTGTTACAGGTGGTTTTTGTGTTGAAACCACCAGGCTGATCACGGTATTGCTGCCTAAGCGCGAATGGCGTTGATTTCTCAGGGCTTCTGCAATAGATCAGTCATCTGATGGGGGTTATACTAAGGTCGGATTGTTGAATAGACAAACGACTGTTTTTCACTAAATAGATTAGATTTTTTCATCTAACAGCCTGTGTGCACTGGAGTTCCCCATCAGACGTTTACCCCCTCTCAATGCGTTGCGCAGCTTCGAAGCGGCTGCACGACTCGGCAGTTTTAACCAGGCTGCGGATGAGCTCTTTGTTACTCCTTCGGCGGTGAGTCATCAGGTAAAGTCACTCGAGGCATTTTTGGGAATGAATCTCTTTCGACGGGAAAAACGGAAGGTATTCCTGACCGGTGCGGGAGAGAAATATCTGAATGCTGTACAGCTGGCATTGGATGAGATCGACAGTGCCACACGTCGTTTGATGGCGTCGCCCAACGTGGGCACTGTGAATATTGCTGTGGTGCCAGCGTTTCTGACCCGATGGTTGATGCCACGTCTGGCTGACTTTCAGAAACAGTATCCCGATGTAGAACTGCGTTTAAGCGCACTGACAGGTGAGGTCGATTTCGATCACTCCGATGTCGATATGGCGATCTATTTTGGCGCGGGTGACTGGAGCAACCTGAAAACCCACTATATGCGCAGTGCCGCTGTTGTGCCCGTATGCAGCCCGCGTCTGCTGGAGGGCAGTAAAGCGCTACACACGCCCGCAGATCTGAAAAAACATACCCTGATCCACGTAGCCAGCCGCAGTACTGAGTGGCATCAGATCTTCCGCCAGGCTGGATTGGGTTGGTCTTCCAAGCAGCGCGGCCTGACGTTTTCGGGGACCTCTCTGGCGCTCGGTGCCGCGATGGAGGGGTTGGGCATTGCCCTGTCGGACAGTCAGTTGATTGAGCGTGAGTTGCAATACGGGCAACTGATCCGTCTATTTGATCTTGAGCTGGAAACCAAACGGGCGTTCTATCTGGTGTATTCAAATAAGCGACAACCGACTTACGGCATGGAGATGTTCCGTGATTGGTTGATGGCCCAGATGAACGATCCGGATAGCTGACTGACCTCATAGAAGTACTTGTATTACAGGCGCTGGTATTTCCCCTGCAAAGCCGGTAGATTACTGGTTTTATATACAGTAATTGGTCCGGCGTTATGATTCTCTATATCGCAGAAAAACCCAGCCTCGGGCGTGCTATCGCCGATGTGTTACCCAAACCTCATCAGAAGGGGGAGGGTTTTGTGCGTGTGGGTAACGGAGATGTGGTGACCTGGTGTATCGGTCACCTGCTGGAGCAAGCCGAACCTGATGCCTACGATCCTGCGTATAAAAAGTGGGACCTGAACACACTGCCGATTATTCCAGAGCAGTGGCAACTTACCCCTAAAGCCAAAACCCGCAAACAACTCTCTGTTATCCGAAAGCTGGTAAAAGAAGCGGACCAGTTGGTGCACGCGGGAGACCCTGATCGTGAAGGTCAGCTGCTGGTGGATGAAGTGATCGACTTCATCGGCACGCCTGCGGCTAAAAAAGCCAGCGTAAAGCGCTGTCTGATCAGTGATCTCAACCCACCTGCCGTACGGCGCGCACTGGAACGTCTGCGTGATAACCGCGAGTTCATTCCTCTGTCGACATCTGCCCTGGCACGCTCTCGGGCCGATTGGCTGTACGGCATGAACATGACGCGGGCGTATACCCTGCAGGGTAAAAAGGTGGGTTATAACGGTGTGTTGTCAGTAGGCCGGGTGCAAACACCGGTGTTGGGACTGGTGGTACGACGTGATCGAGAGATCGAACAGTTTCAGTCCAAACCGTTTTATGAAGTCTTCGCCCATCTGTTAACGGCGGACCAGCAGCCGTTCAAAGCCAGGTGGCAGCCTAGTGAAGCTTGTCGCCCCTATCAGGACGAGGAGGGGCGGGTGTTGTCTCGCCCACTGGCGGAGAATGTTGCTGGACGAATTACCGGTAAAGAAGCCGTCGTCAGTAAGCTTGAGCAGAAAGAGAAGCAGCAGGCGGCGCCATTGCCGTATAACCTCTCTGCGTTGCAGATTGATGCTGCCAAACGTTTTGGCCTGAGCGCCAAACAGGTATTGGATAGCTGTCAGGCGTTGTATGAAAAGCACAAGCTGATCACCTATCCGCGCTCGGATAGTCGCTATCTGCCGGTGGAACAGCACAGCCAGGCTGCGACAATCATCGCTTCGATCAATAACAACTGTGGTGCGCTTGCTCAGTTGCAGCAGAAAGCCGCAGCGGACCCCTCAATTAAAAGCAAAGCCTGGAACGATAAAAAGGTGGATGCCCACCATGCGATTATTCCAACGGCGAAGAAGACCGAGCTATCCCGTTTGCCGAAGGCTGAGCAGCAGCTGTACGAACTGATCGCTCGCCATTATCTCTACCAGTTCTATCCACCGTACCGTTATTTCGAAACTAAAGTGGAGGTCACCATCGAAGGGGGGCGCTTCACAACAACTGCGCGGCAGCCATTGCATCAGGGCTGGAAAGTGTTGCAGGGAACGCCGAAAAAGCGTGCGGGGCAACATGAAGAGGAGATTGAGCAGGAGCTACCTCCACTGACACAAGGGCAAAGCCTGCTCTGCGAACGTGGTGAGGTGGTCGATAAGATGACTCAGCCGCCCAAAGCCTTCACCGATGCGACCTTACTCGCGGCGATGACCGGGATCTCCCGTTTTGTGAAGGAGTCGGAGATTCGCAAAGTACTCAAAGACACTGATGGTCTGGGTACCGAGGCGACCCGCGCAGGCATAATCGAGCTGTTGTTTAAGCGCGGTTTCCTGCAGCGTGAGGGCAAAGCGATACGCTCCACGGCTGCGGGGCGGGGTTTGATTGATGCGCTTCCGGATAGCGCAACCACACCGGACATGACCGCACATTGGGAGTCGGTGTTGGATGCGATCAGTCAGAAGCAATCCAACTACCAGAGTTTTATGGACCCGCTCCTGTCTAAGCTGGAAAGCTTGATTAGCCAGGCTGCAACGGTGGTGCCGACCAGTTTGCAGGGATTGCCATCCAAACCGGTCAGGCGGCGTCGAAAGTCACCGGCGGGTAAGAAAAGTACGGCGCGAAAGAGTGCGGGTCGTAAGAAAGCGCAAACCGTTAAAAGTGCTGTCTGAGTACTTCACACAGTGTTAGCGGCAACGTGTTGGCAATCGCCCCTGTTTTCGTAAACGGCGGCGGGTTGCCCAGTGGTAATAACGCCAAGCCAACGGGTAGATCAAAGGCAGTTGTAGTAGCCATGCCAGCGGTTTAAACAGCGGTGTGCGTGACCAGAGCAGAATGAACGCATCCAGGCCTTTGATGATGTCGCCATGGGTGTCTATCAGGTGCAGTTCCAGAATCGCGGCGGTGGCGTCAATCTGATGCTCAGCCAGCCAATTTTCCTGCCCGGTGATATCAAACCAGTGGATGCTTGGATCTTTGCATAGCGCTTTGAACTGGCCGACCTGGCGTACGCAGATCGGGCATAAGCCGTCATAAAGCACAGTCACTTCTTTAATCTGATCAGCGGAGTATTTCATGGCTGAACCCTTGAAAGCGGTCTATAACCCAGCGTACCTGATGCGTCTCGCACAAGCGATCAGCGAGCAGTATCCGGCATTTGCCGCTGAGCGGTTTATCGAACAGGTCTTCGACGATCAGTGGGAGGTGCGGGAGCTGAAAGCGCGTACTCAGCATATTCGACACTGTCTGCATCAAACGTTGGCACTGCCCTATACCGACGCCATCGAGATCCTCAACGCCAGTGCTCCCGGATTTGGCGGATACGAAGCGATGTTTTTTCCCGACTATGTAGAAGCCTATGGGCTGGAACACTGGGATGTTTCGATGAACGCTCTGCAATGGTTGACCCGATTTTCCAGTTCGGAGTTCGCGGTCAGGCCGTTTATCTTGCGCGATCAGGAACGCATGATGGTGCAGATGCGGGCGTGGAGTGAGGATGACAACTATCATGTGCGCCGATTGGCCAGCGAGGGATGTCGACCGCGCCTTCCGTGGGCGCAATCGCTGCCTCTTTTTAAACGTGATCCTTCGGCGATATTTCCGATTCTGGACAACCTGTGTAGGGATGAGCAGGACTATGTACGCCGCAGTGTGGCGAATAACCTGAATGATATCGCTAAGGATCACCCCGCGCGGACATTAGATTGGGTGCAGCGAAACTGGCAGCGTCATCCGCACACCCAGTGGATCATCAAGCATGGTTGCCGAACCTTGTTAAAGCAGGCGCATCCGCAGGCGATGACATTGTTTGGTTACCATCCTGCTGATGAAATTGAGGTGACTGAGCTGAAGCTGTCAGTGCCTGAAGTGCAGATCGGCGCTGAACTGGGGTTTCGCTTCCAGGTGCGCGCCGGTAAAAGCACGCTCGGTCGTCTGCGTATCGAGTACGCGATCGACTACCTCAAGGCTAACGGTCGACATAGCCGCAAGGTATTCAAGATCAGCGAAGGTGATTTTGACGACGTTGCAAAAGGCTTTGAGCGACAACAGAGCTTCCGCCAGATGACCACGCGCAAGCATTATCCCGGCGAGCACCGTTTAACGGTTCTGATAAATGGAGAAGAGAAGGCCGCAGTTTCCTTCGAGGTACTGGCATAGTGACGCTGTTTCAGGGTGAAGGCTCGTGATCGACATCGAAGCGTGAAAGTTTTCGCCTGGAGCGGCATTTAATCCAAATTGAACGTGCTAGAGTGTGAGCTATCACTTTTCGAAAATCAGCAAGGCCCGGGTGCACTCGGTGTAACGGCTAAGTGTGTGGGTTAAGGAGTCAGGAATGGGTTTATTTGATGGATTGTTAGGTAACGCCAGCGATATCGATATCGATGAGTTGAGTGAAGAGCTGGAGCCAGTTCTGGTTGAGGGCGAGGAGATCAGCCTGGCGTTTAAGGTGATCCGGGATAAGTATGTGTTTACCAATTACCGTCTGATTCTGATTGATCTGCAGGGGATGACCGGGAAAAAACGTGACTATCTCACGATTCCTTATAAATCGATCATCCGTTTCTCAGTGGAGACATCGGGCCACTTCGATATGGATTCCGAGCTGAAACTCTGGCTGTCCGGTATGAGTGAGCCGATGGTGAAGGAGTTCAAAGGCGGAGAGAATATTATCAAAGTACAGAAGGCACTGGCCGCCGGTATCTTTGGTAAAGCCTGATCTGGTTAGACAGCACTGTTAGATTTGCAGGGAGATACCATGGAAGAGCACGCAGTATTGAAGCAGGTGTTGGTTTATTCCGATTCATTAACCTGGGGCATTATCCCCAATACCCGTAATCGACTCGACTTCGATGAACGTTGGCCGGGCGTGCTGGAAAACGGCTTGGTGCTGGATGAGCATCACGTGCGCGTCGTGGAGGATTGTCTGAACGGCCGCCGTACCGTCTTTGAAGATCCGTTTAAAGCTGGGCGTAACGGTCAGGAGGGATTGTCCCAGACGATCGAGATGCACTCACCGTTGGCGTTGGTGATCATAATGCTCGGCAATAACGATTTTCAGTCGATGCATGAATACAATGCCTGGCACGCTGCACAGGGTGTGGCAACGCTGGTTGATACGGTCAGAAATGCTCCGATCGAGCCGGGTATGCCGAAGCCGCCAATCCTGGTGGTTGCGCCACCGCCGATCCAGAAAGCGAAAGGCGCAATGGCCGATAAGTTCGCCGGTGCTGAAGACAAGTGCATCGGTTTCGCCGATGAGCTGAAAAAGGTGTGTGAGCAACTGGATTGCCATTTTTTTGATGCGGCCGCGGTAACAACGACAAGCGTTATCGACGGTGTGCACCTGGATAAGGAACAGCACTTCGCGTTGGGGCGTGCCCTGATTGATGTGGCGGATGCGATACTCGATCAGCCGATATAGATGAGTGCGACACTCAGGCCAGTCAATGGATCTGGATGGCCTGAGTGTTATGAACAGTTTCTAATGACCTTCACAAGGAACCAACAAGGATGTTGCGACGAACTCTATTACTGGCGCTAGCTGCCAGCCTTTCTATCTCTGTATTGCCGGTCGTTGCCGGAAAAGTCCCTGAAAAACGTTACAAAGTGAAATGGCAGGAGCGTAATAATCGGATCCTGCACCGTTCTGTCTGTCACAACCACGATGCAGGCAGTATTCCCTACCGTCGCTGTCGTGTGCAGGCCAAACAGTTGTTTGTGCAGAAGTGTCGCCACTTTGAAAACAAATACGAAAAAACGCAGCGACCGTATAACAAAAAGTACCGCAAGCGGCGTGATAAATTCTGTTACTCCGCCGATGCGTTTTTCCCTATTTAGTGATTGTGCAGCCGTGGATCGGTTTGATCGATCCACGGATGACCTTCCAACATGGTCAGTAGGTGGTCGATAAACAGACGTACCTTCGGATTCAGGTGGCGTCGGCTTGGATAAAGCGCGTGGATTCCTGCGCCGGGCAGGTGGAACTGGTCTAGCACAGGCACAAGGGTGCCGTCTTCTACCTGACTCAGGCAGAACGCTTTGGGGATGCGGGCGATACCCAGTCCCTGAATCGCCATATCTCGCAGGAACGTCAGGTTGTTGGCTTTAAGGCGGGCTTTAATGGTGACCGGCTTTCCATTCTCCCAGTTTTCGAAGATCCAGTGTGGCGAAGTAGAAAGGTGGCCCAGGCATTGATGGTTGATCAGTTCCCCTGGTGTTTTCGGTGCACCATTACGTTTGATGTAATCAGGCGAGGCGTACAGACCACTGGTGACGCTGGCGATCTTGCGCGCGATCAGGCTGGAGTCGGTCAGGTTGCCTACCCGCAGTGCCAGGTCGATGCTCTCTTCAATCAGGTCCACTACACGGGTGGATAACTCCAGCTCCAGCTCGATCTTTGGATAGTGCTTCATAAAGTCCGCGATCACATCGTTCATCAGGAAGATGCCCATCTCTGGCGGCATAGTGATGCGCAGGCGGCCCTGAGGTTCGGTGTGGTGGGCGGAAACCAGATCCGGCAGCTGCTCAAGCTCCTCGATCAGTGGGCGGCAGCGTTCAAACAGGTCCTGTCCCTCTTCGGTCAGTTTCAGTTTGCGCGTGGTGCGTTGTAACAGACGGACACCCAGGTCGTCCTCCAGCTGGCCGATGCGACGGCTGATGGTGGACTTCTGGATACCCAGTGCTTCTGCGGCAGCAGTAAAGCTGTTGGTTTCTACGACACGGAGAAAAAGACGGACATCATTGAGGTTCATAAAACGCTAAATCCCGACCAATAGGAACGTAAGTCTCTCGATTGTAGCGTATTTTGGAACAATCAGTGCTAGTAAAATGTACTAATTTGTTGGCGGTTTTCTGATGGAAAACCTTTAACTTTTAGGGGCTTAGAATGGGGAGCAGGGGAGGCGCTGGTTTACCAGTCCTCCATCTCCAGATCATAGAGGCGCTCTACGGCGTCTTTAAGGTGGAAGATCAGGTCGGTGTATTTATCTGTATCGGCTTCGATGTCGATATCACTCAGGCGATCAGCGGTGGCTTCCAGGGTTTCACCGCGGTAGTCGATGCCATGCTCATCCATCAGCCAGACCAGCAAACCGGTCACTTCTGCCGCGCTGCCCACCAGATCCAGGTCGTCGATGTAGAAGTCCCGTGCCTGTTTCAGTAGCGGCATCAACGGCGCGCTATCCGCCGTATCAACGTAGAGGCGTAGGAGCTCATCTGCTGTGCTCAGGCGCAGATCGGCATAGCTGACTTCAACAGCGTTCAGGGCTTCTGGCGTTTCGAAACTCTCCAGTGACGGTGTGTCGCTCTGGTGGTTGCGCAGGATAAACATGGGCTGGCCTTAGCGGATCTTGCGGACAACGTTCATGCCGTCGCGCACGGTCAGGAAGATGTTTTCCACATTAGGATCGTCGGCGATGCGGCGGTTCATCTCCACCAGTACATCGTCGATCTCGGATTCCGGTTGCAGTACCTTGCCGGACCAGAGCACATTATCCAGCACGATAATGCCGCCTGGGCGGGTCAACTCCAGAATACGTTCGTAGTAGTTCAGGTAGTTACGCTTATCGGCATCGATAAAGGAGAAGTCCAGTTCCGGCATCTCACCTGCTTCAACGAGGTTATCGATGGTCTCAAGTGCGCGACCAAAGATGACGTCGATCTTATGACCATGAGGGCTGCGCTCAAAGAAGGTTTTGGCGAAGTCGATGGCGCGAGGGTTGGTTTCACAGCAGACCAGCTTGCCGTCGTCCGGCATACCTTCGGCGATGGAGAGCGCGGAGTAGCCGGTAAACATACCGATTTCGAAGCAGTTTTTTGGCTGAACCATCTGCACCAGCATTTTCAGCGTGCGACCTACCAAACGACCAGACAGCTTCTGCGGCCAGCCCATATTCTTGTTGGTTTCGTCGATCAGTTCGCGCAGTAGTTCAGGTTCCTGTGTGGTGTTCAGGAACGCGTAGTCTTCGATGGCTTCGTTTACCAGATAATCGGACATGGTACTCAGGGAATCTCTCTTAACATCACTTTGCTGGCCCAAGCCTCAAACGGTGCTTGTCCGTCATTTGGGCTCAGGCGAAAACGGCAGAGAATAATATCATCTTCCGGGCACTCCAGGATAACGGCTTTTGCACCCGCAGGGGCCTGAAAACAACCGGTGGCCGGTTTTTTGCCAACACCGTAGAGCGACCAGCTCAGTAACTGGCGATACTGTTGGCGTGTTTCGCACACGGTGTAGGTATCGTCGATCACCTCGTATTGCGTTTCACCCCAAGCGACAGGCGTGTTGAGTAAGCTGGTTGCGAGCAGTGAGGCGAGGAAGATCTGTTGAATTGGTCGTTTCATGGCGGCGGTGCTTCTACAGGATTATGTGGGGCAGGAAGCGGGATAGGTCCTGGGTGATCGGGCCTTTGTCTTCACGTATCGAAATGCCTGCGGGCTGGTCGTTGACGAGCCAGGAACCGATCAGTGTGTAGTTGTCTTCGTAGCGCGGCAGTGGGTGCCAAGCCTGCAGAACATGACCCTCTGCGCCATAGGGGCCGTCGCCTTCAATGACGATCTCGTTCCCTTTATGTACGGAGATATTCGCACCTTCTCTGGAGAAGATCGGCTTGCGTACGTATTCGCCCAGTTCGCTGGCCGCGTTATCGTCTTCGAAAAAGGCGGGTAGCAGATTAGGGTGATCCGGGAACAGTCGCCATAACATCGGCAGCAGGGCTTTATTGGAGATGATCGATTTCCAGATCGGTTCGATCATGCGGCAGTGGCTGGATGCCACATGTTTGCCGTAATCTTCACGCTGCATAAACTCCCATGGATAGAGCTTAAACATCCAGCTGATCGGTGTGTCGTTCAGATCGGTAAAGCGGCCTTTGTCGCTGATGCCGATATCCTCGACGTAGACAAACGCACCGGGGATACCTGCCTGTTCGGCGCAATCTTGAAGATACTGTACGGTACCCCTATCTTCATCTGTATCCTTGCAGCAGGCAAAGTGCAGTTGATGATCGGGCATCTGGGTTTTCAGCTGGCTGAAGCGGTTGATCAGCAGCTCCTGCAGGGCGTTGAACTGATCGGCTTGGCGGTTGACCTTGCCGCGATCGACCTGCTCTTCCAACCAGAGCCACTGCCAGAAACCGGTTTCATAGAGGCTGGTGGGGGTGTCGGCGTTGTTCTCGTAAAACTTGGCCGGGCCCGTACCGTTGTAGGCCAGATCGATGCGGCTGTAGAGGCTGGGTTCGCGTTCATACCAGGAGGTGGCGATCTGATCCCAGTAAAACTCCGGAATTGCAAAGCGGCGCATCAGCTCTTCGCTTTTAACGACCTGCTCGACCACCTCAAGGCACATCTGGTGGATCTCGGCAGTAGGATCTTCCAGATCACGTTCGATCTGTTGCAGTGTGAACTGGTAGTAAGCGCTTTCGTCCCAGTAGGGTTCGCCGTGCATGGTGTGAAAGCGGAAACCAAAGGTCTCCGCTTTCTGTTTCCAGTCTGGCCGTTCGGCGCAGGGGATGCGAAGCATCTGATCAGCTGCCTCGTGAAGAGCGGCTGGAGATCGTTTTGCCGAAGCCTCCGCGACCGATGGTGCGCGCGCTGCCCTTCAAGCGGGTGAAGGAGTCACCGCTCACTTTCATCTTGCGTCGACCGTATTCACCGAAAAGGGTGCCATCGGCGCCAACCCATTTGTTGTAGGCGGATGGCGTACGACTGCGACCCAGCGCTTTAGAGCGTTTGAAGTCCAGGTCGAAATCATCATCGCCCTGTTGGTTCTCGCTCAGCATAAAGCCTGCCATACGTGGGATGTAACGATTGCTGTGGTCGCGGCAGTCACCGTAGCCGAAATCGTATTCACAATCGGACATGCTGCGGTAACGGGGCGCGGTACGCTGCCAATCAGCGAGCGCGTTGCGGTAGGCAAACTCACACTCGGTAGGTTGCAGCGGATTATCCAACGCACATTCAGAGATGGTACGGTAGATATACGCTTCCGTGGAGTCGCAACCGGTCAGCATATAGCTGCCACCCAGCACGATACTGACCTTGGCCAGGTTACCCGGCTGTGCGGCTTTGCGCATCTTACTCAAATCTATTCGGCGGGTTCTTTTCATCCGTAGAGCCCTCCGTTAGTAGGTGAGTGAGGCCGCGTTGAGAATACCGATCGCAATCGACACCGCACCCAGAACGATGCCCGCCGGTGTCTCGTTATCCTGGATGCGCTGACTGATCAGCGGCATAAACATGCGCACGATAAAGTAGGCGAGGATCTGCGCAATCAGGGCTACCACCGCCCAGACCGCGAAATCCAGCAGGGAAACGGAGTTGCTGGCGGCGCTGCCCAGAGCAATGGAAAAGCCGATCACCGCTCCACCCAATGCATAAGCCGCCGCGCTGTTCTGGTTCTTAACCAGTGCCCAGTCATCGTAGGGGGTGAACAGGGTGTAGAGCACTTTGAACAGCAGCAGGGCGATCAGGGATACAGCGAAATAGAGGGCAAAATTGCCCAGACCAATCAGCAGGGGTTCTAAGGCTTCCATGCGGATCTCCAGTAGGTTGAATTAACGGGCGGCCAGGGCAGCCCAGTCAAAGGAGTGAATTCGATTGTTTGCAATGTAATAGATGTTGCAGCCCGGTTTAATGCGTTTATCCAGAGAAGGATTAACCTCCGGTTTGCCATCGGCGTCCAGATCCACGGCGATCAGTGTGGCCGCGTAGTTTTCTTTCAGCGGAATATAGAGATCGCGTACGGTGACTTCCGGGAGTCCCTCCGGGTAGGTGATCGAGTACTGGGTCATGCCTTCGGCAGCGCTGAGCAGTTCACGGTGCAGGCAGCTGGAACCCGGATCCATCGCTGCCTTAACCATCAGTTCGGTCGACACGGATGGGGTGCATTCCACCTTCGGACAGTGCTCTTTCAGCAGCTTGGCCAGGGATGGGTCGCGGAAGAAGGCGATGATGTGGGAGTTTTCATTTTGGCTGTCGGCGTAGAGTGCGGCAGTCAGGGTAAAGTCGTCCTGCGCGGTATCGATGATGATGGTCGATGCGCTGGTGAGGCAGCAACGCGCCATATCCTGCTCGTCGTTGAAGGCGCTGGTGCGCACGAACTCGATCTCGCCCGGCAGTGGGTTTTCCATCATGTCGGTGACACAGAGGCAGATCTTGCGCCCACGATTCTGCGCAGCTTCAAGCAGTAACAGGCGCAACATGTTCGGCGTACGCTGCTCATCCCAGCCGATGACCAGTACATGGTCGTTAAGGTTTAACTGTTTAAGTCCCATGATTCCTTTTCTCCACTGATGAGCACCAAACGCTGCCACTTTACCGGCAGTAAGGGCGAACAGGCTGAGGCCGAACGGTATTACGAAGAAAGCTACGATCAGTTTGCCTTCTGCTGTGGTAGGAGACAGATCTCCGTATCCCACAGTGGAGGCGGTTACCAGTAGCCAGTAGAGGAAATCGCTACCGGTCAGAGCGTCCTCTCCCGCAGCGCTGAGTAAACCCCAGCAAAGCACCATATAAAGCAGCACCATTGAGATGACCGCTTGCCAGTTCAGCTGTGTGAAGTGGCGATCGATAAGCTTGCGCAGATACCTGAGGACTAACACTGCAGACGAATTCCTGTTTCTAGAATTGCCAGAATGATACTGATCTTAGCGGGTGCTCACCAGTAGAGCGAAAGAATCGTAAAAAGAATGCAAAAAAAAAGCCCTGCTCAGCCTGCAGGGCGGAAGGTTTCCGGATATGACTATCGTGGAGATAATCGAGTGATATATCGCTAACTTGGAAAAGTCATGCTAGCAGATGATTTTTAATATTTCAAAAAAGAATAAATATATTCTTTTGAATTATATGTGTTGGCTTTTAGTACCCTGTGTCATGGGTAGCAAATCCCGTACAATGGCCTGAATTTACGACAATTTTTGGAGAACGGTTTCGTGGAATTACTCTACATTTTTCTGGCGACGGGGTTTGTTTCAATGTCGGCGGCCTTGAGTGCTGGGGCGATTAACAAGTTAGCCGAAGAGGACAAGCCTAAATTTGCACAGAGTCGCAACGGTGCCGTAACCATAATTATGATGGGTAACCTGTCAGCCCTGACTCTGCTCTTCGCCATGGCGTTCGGTTTCCTGAAGCTGGATTGGTGGGTTCCGCTGTCCTGCATGTTTGTCTCCTTCCCGGTACTGCACGTTGTTATCTTCCAGCGTCTGTTTGGTGACGTTAAGAACCTCTTTATTATGATGCCGCTGGTGATTGCATCCGCCGTTGCCCTTTATTACTACTGGTAATTCAAACTGATGGATCTGGCGCAGTTTCTCTCCTCCGGGCTTGATCTGAGTTCTGCTCTGATTGGCGCCGCACTGTGCACGTTAATCACCGGCCTTGCCGCTGCACTGAAGATCCAAAAGCTGAAAGCCGACGCTGCGGCTGAGCAACTTGTTCAGCAGCAGACGCTGGATCAGCAGATGCAAAAGCTGCAGGTGCTTGAGCAGACAACCCGTGATCAGCAATCTCAAATCCAGCAATTGGAAGCTGCGCGGCAGATGCGTGATGATCGCCTGAAACAGCATGAGGTGATCAAAGCCCGCTTGGAGGAACGCTTAAGTGGTAGTTTGCAGGCGCTGGAGCTTAAGCCGCAGCTCGAAGCAGATCTGAAAGCGCGGGAAGAGCAACTGGCCGAACGCAACCGCCATTTTGCCGAACTGGAAACCCGTCTGGAGGAGCGGACGCGGCGTCTGCAGCAAGTCGAGCAAGTGTTGCAGGAGCAGCTTGTTAAAGCTGAGCAAAATCGACTTGAACTGGCCGAGCGCAACAAACTGTTCGCTGAGCTGGAAACCCGCTTAGACGCTGAACGGGCTGCCCATGCGGATAAATTGAAAGCGCTGGAAACCGCGCGCGATCAATTAAAGGTTGAGTTTCAGAACCTGGCGAACCGTATCTTTGAAGAGAAGTCCGCCAAATTCAGTCAGGCGAATCAGGAAGGCTTGGGTACCATTCTTAATCCGCTGCGTGAGCAGTTAGGCGATTTCAAAAAGCGGGTAGAAGATGTTTATGACAAGGAAGCTAAGGACCGTCGCTCCCTGCATGAACAGATCTCGCAGCTGAAACAGCTCAACCAGCAGATGAGCCAGGACGCACTCAATCTCACCAATGCGTTGAAAGGTGAGTCCAAAACCCAGGGTAACTGGGGTGAAGTGATCCTGGAGCGTGTGTTGGAGGAGTCTGGTTTACGGCGTGGCCACGAGTATGAAGTCCAGGTCTCCCTCACCGAAGAGGGGCGGCGCTATCAGCCCGACGTCATCGTACGCCTGCCTGACCAAAAGGACGTGATTGTTGATGCGAAGGTATCGCTGACCGCTTACGAGCAGTATTGCTCCAGTGAGGATGCGAATGAGAGGGTGCGTTTCCTGCGTGAGCATCTGCAGTCACTACGCAATCATATTCGGGGATTGAGTGAGAAGGCTTATCAGGGGCTTGAGGGTGTTCGCTCGCTCGATTTCGTGTTGTTGTTCGTACCGATCGAAGGTGCTTTTCTGCTGGCGCTGGAAAATGATGAAGCACTTTTCCGTGATGCGTTCGAACGCAATATTATGCTGGTCTCCCCCGCAACCCTGCTGGTTACCCTGCGAACTATCCACAATATCTGGCGCTATGAACACCAGAGCCAGAACGCACGTGAGATAGCAAAACGTGGTGGCGAGCTGCATGACAAGTTTGTCGGTTTTGTTGAAGCGATGGACGAGATTGGCCGTCATCTGGCGCGTTCTCAGCAAGCCTATGATACGGCACACAAACGTTTAGTATCCGGGCGCGGTAACCTGGTGAATCAGGCCGCGATGCTCAATAAACTGGGCGCGAGCAGTAAGAAAAAACTGGATAACACGCTGGTTGAAACAGCAATGGAGAACGATCCAACATGATCTCTGTAGTCGGATACGGTTCGCTGTTGTCTGAGCAGTCGGCGCGGGAAACTGTACCGGGGTTGCGCAACTTCCGTTTAGTGCGGGTGCCAGGTTATCGCCGTATCTTCAATAAAGTAGGGATTGTGTTCTTCAGTCGTCACGGGGCGAGTCGTGATGAGCTCAGGGTGGCGTCCTGCTCCACCGAACCTGCTGAAGGGATGGAGATTTTCTGCAGCCAGTTTGAGTGTAGCGAATCCGACTTTCGTGAGTTGTATGAACGGGAGCACCGTTTCCGCTGGGCAGAAGTGCAGACTTTGGCACTTGTGGACGACAGTGAAACGCAGGGCAGGATCTGTACCCGCTACAGCGATATAGAATACCGTCTGAATAAATGCGTGACGTCGCAGGAGTACCACGAGCGCGTTGGGCAGTATTATGATGGCCCGATCTGGCGTGACGATATTTTACCTTTCCCACGTTATCTGGCGTTTTGTCTGCAGGCTGCAGAGAGTCAAGGTGAGGCGGTGCTCAATAACTTCATGGATAGCACTTTCCTCGCCGACGGTGTTACCACGATCCGCTCCTACCTTGATACCACAGCCGATCTGGTTGACTGGCGCTTATTTGATACCGGCTACAGCTACCGCCGGTAAGATAGCGCTTTTTCTGCTTTCCTCTTTTCCCGTCGTATTCATTTATCTGAGCCCTCTTTTAGATACAGCTAGCTGTAGGTTTGGTGATGTTTGTCCTGTGAGCCCGGGAGGATAAACCGGGAGTTATGGTTCTGGTTGAACTTCGACCACTAGTTATCCAAAAATTATTTTTTGGGAAAGTTGTCTTTTTCCCTATTTGTCTAGTGTAGATATTTATTTTTGTATGAAAAATAATCAATTTTAATCAATATTGGATTTTGATTTCTCTGTGAAAAATCAATATTCTATTTTGAAAAACCTGTGAAAAATCAAAATTAAATATTGAAAATTATTTAAAACGTCAATATCGGTTTTTGATTTATCGCTTAATCTTTAAATGGTTGATGCGGTTGGGTTTATTTTAAGAACCAGTTAAACTTCGCGGTCCGAAGTGGGATAGCCGCTTGATAAACAACAAAATTTTCTCTTAAGACCGCGTCTCCGTGGCCGATAAGCCCTATAAGAAAGTTGGGGCTTGATTGTTTGCTGAGCCGTGCTTTACTAGTCACCAAGGATTAAAACTCCGGTAAAATTACTGGTGTTTAATTGTTCAGGTCGAGAGTAAGGCCGGATGTTGATTTGCATACAGTGAGAGAAAAAGAGTGGCTGATTCAAATATGATCGTTGCACTGGATATAGGCACCTCTAAGGTGGTTTGTCTGGTGGCAGAAGTCGGGCTGGACGGAGTGACCGAGATTGTGGGCATTGGCTCGCATGCGTCACGTGGTCTGAAGCGCGGCGTAGTGGTCAATATTGAGTCAACCGTGAACTCTATTCAGCGGGCAGTGGAAGACGCTGAGCTGATGGCTGGCTGCAAAATTCACTCGGTAACGGTCGGTATAGCCGGAAGCCATATTAGTGCGACTAACTCCCACGGCATTGTTGCTGTGCGAGAGCGCGAAGTAACGGAATATGATCTTGAGCGTGTCATCGACGCGGCTCAGGCTGTGGCGATTCCGGCAGACCAGAAAATTCTGCATATCCTGCCGCAGGAGTATGTGATCGATAACCAGGAGGGGATTAAGGAACCTCTGGGGATGTCGGGTGTACGACTGGAAGCCAAAGTGCATCTGGTGACCGGCGCGATCAATGCCGTACATAACATTGAGAAGTGTGTACGCCTCTGTGGTCTGGAGATCGATGCGGTGGTGCTGGAACAGCTGGCCTCCAGCTATTCGGTACTGACTGAGGATGAAAAAGAGCTGGGTGTCTGCATGGTCGATATCGGCGGTGGCACCAGCGACATGGCGATCTTCACCGGCGGCGCGATCCGGCATACCGCTGTGGTGCCGATAGCGGGTGATCAGGTTACCAATGATATTGCGATGGCGTTGCGTACGCCAACGCAGAAAGCAGAAGAGTTAAAGATTAAATATGCCTGTGCACTGGCGCAGTTAGCCAACGCTGAAGAACTGATTAAGGTTCCAAGTGTGGGTGACCGCCCGGCACGGGATCTGTCGCGTCAGGCGTTAGCGGAAGTGGTTGAGCCGCGTTATGACGAGCTGTTTACGCTGATTCAGGCTGAGCTGCGTCGCAGTGGCTTTGAGGATCTGGTAGCGACAGGCATTGTGCTGACCGGTGGTACCTCCCGTATGGAGGGGGCGATCGAGTTGGCCGAAGAGATTTTCCATCAGCCCGTGCGTCTGGCGACACCGAAGGACACACGTGGCATGGAGGACATACTGGCTAATCCTGTATACGCCACGGCGGTTGGGTTATTGCAGTATGCCAAAGCAAATGAACAAGAGGGGGCAGAACGTTCCGCAGAACCTGAAAAGATGGATCTGCAAGTCGTTCAGCCGGGTCTGGTGAACCGGATGAAATCCTGGTTCCAGGCAAACTTTTAAACAGTTTTTAAGAGCGCGATACGCGCCTGGCGTTATGGGTTGACGCCAACCTGGAGGGTTAAATGGACATGTTTGAACTGGTCGATAATATTCCACAGAACGCCGTGATCAAGGTGATCGGCGTTGGTGGTGGCGGTGGTAACGCTGTACAGCACATGGTTACCAGCGATGTAGAGGGTGTTGACTTTATCTGTGCAAATACTGATGCGCAGGCACTGGACAATATGGCGGCAAAAAGCGTAATTCAGATCGGTGGTGAGATGACCAAAGGTCTGGGCGCAGGTGCGAACCCGGATGTTGGTCGTCAGGCGGCGATCGAAGACCGTGAGCGTATCGGCGAGATGCTGTCCGGCGCTGATATGGTATTCATCACCGCAGGCATGGGTGGTGGTACTGGAACTGGTGCTGCGCCGATCGTTGCAGAAGTTGCTCGTGAAATGGGTATTCTGACTGTTGCGGTTGTGACCAAGCCGTTCTCTTTCGAGGGCCGTAAGCGTCTGAAGATCGCCGAAGAGGGGATCAAAGAGCTGAAAGATAACGTCGACTCTCTGATTATCATCCCGAACCAGAAGCTGCTTCCGGTTTTGGGTAAAAACACCAGTCTGATCAATGCATTCAACACCGCCAACGATGTATTGAAAGGCGCGGTACAGGGTATTGCAGACCTGATCATCCGCCCGGGTATGATCAACGTCGACTTCGCAGATGTGCGCACCGTTATGTCCGAGATGGGCATGGCGATGATGGGCAGCGGTTCTGCACGCGGCGAGATGCGCGCCACCGAAGCGACCGAAGCGGCGATTAACAGCCCGCTGCTGGAAGATGTCGATCTGGCAGGTGCGAGCGGCATTCTGGTGAATATCACCGCAGGCCTGGATCTGAGCCTGGGTGAGTTCTCCGAAGTAGGTGACCTGGTGGAAGAGTACGCGTCTGAGAACTCAACCATCGTTGTGGGTACCGTTATCGACCCAGAGATGACCGACGAACTGAAAGTTACCGTTGTGGCGACCGGTTTGGGTCGCGCGCAGCAGGAAGAGGTGCGAGTTGTCAGCAGCGGTAGTGGTCGTGCTGCGACACCAACCACCGACTACAGTCAGCTGGAGCTGCCGACCGCTATGCGCCAGCGTGCTGAAACGGAAAAGTCTAAGCGTGTAACTGAGCCGACGCGAGAGCCCGAGCCAGAAATGCAGAAAGTTGCGCGCACCGGAACCGATGATATGGATTTCCTGGACATTCCTGCATTCCTGCGCCGCCAGGCTGACTGATCAACCCGTTTTTACCTTTGCCAGGTTTTACCGCCCAGTGAGAGCTGGGCGGTTTTTTATTGGCTGAAAGGCCCGTTAGGTGTGGCTTCTGTTCAATCGTTAAACGATTGAAATTAATTGCAGATTGAGCGAACTAATCGCTTGATTTGGAAGGATAAGTCCATTAAAGTACGCACCTCGTTTGAGGCGCTGTATATAAAGCCTTAACGAATGCGGTGAGGTGTCCGAGTGGCCGAAGGAGCACGCCTGGAAAGTGTGTATACGGAAACGTATCGAGGGTTCGAATCCCTCCCTCACCGCCAGCCGAATTTTATACTTAAAAGCCTTGGTTTATGACCGAGGCTTTTTTGTTTTTACGGAGCTTGAAGGGAGGGTGAGAGCCCTCGCGGTTCGGTCCGGGCCGCGCAGGTGAGCGCAGCGACGAATAATCCCTCACCGCCACGAATTCAGAAGCCCTGCTCATTTGAGCGGGGCTTCTTCGTTTCTGGTTAGTCGAAGGCTGGTGGGGCCTTGCTTGTATGCCTCAATAGAATGCTGGTTGAGAAGGGTGTTGTGGCTATGGCTCGTTCCGAAAAAGCTATCTTCTGGCTTTCCAGTCTTCATAGGAAACGAGATTCAGGCCCGTGGATTTGCTTATTAGCATCGAGGAACCAATTGGGACTACCCCGCCAACACTGTGAGACATGCGTAGGTAATAGTTTTGCCCAGCCTTCAGCTCGATCTCTACTCTTTTCTCCCCGAGACTAGGAATACCAAATTCATAGGGCTTAAATATTATGCTCTGCGAACCGTTAGGGAGTCGGCGGATAAACTGGCTCCCATTTGAAAGGGTTCCAATGTATTCGTTTCCGGCGAAAACCCGATAGTCAACACCTCCGTTAACAAAGCCTTTGACCCTGTAGAAGTGGACATCTGCGGAATTGGCGTCGTTTAACGCGGGGTCTACGGGGCGCACAGAGGGGGCTTGGCATGCAGTGAGAAGAGTTAGTAAGGCTATAACTCCCCAGATACGTATTGCTTGGATATTCATTGATCATTCCTTTGGTCAGTTTGAATTAGTGAAAGCTGCTATAGAGTACTATTGTGCCCTTGGCTGCAGATCGGTGCGGATTGGAAAATCAGGTGCTGGGTATCGAGGCACTGTTTCGGTGCTATTGATGCAGTATTTTCCAATCCATGGATGCAGATCATTTGGTGCGCAATCCTTACATATTTCGGCTGCCGAGAGAAGATTTCCAATAGTTCTGGCCATATGAAGCTTGGCCTTCTTGTCTTAATCCCGCGTACAATCCGCATCCATTGTTATATGGAGTATGTTCGTGGTCCCTTCTAATCACCTTAAAGCCGATCTATTGCTAGTACTTGTTACTGTGCTTGCAGCCTTTGGTTGGATCTTTTCCAAAGAAGCCCTGAGCGGTTTGGTGCCGTTGTTGTTTGTTGGTATTCGTTTTCTGTCTGCCGGAATCTTGCTCTGTCCGTTTGGTGCATCTCAGTTGAAGGGGTTAAGTGCTCGGGAATGGCGGCGTACTGTGGTAGTTGGGCTGAGTTTTTCCCTGGGTATGGTGTTCTGGATATTGGGATTGCACCATGCCAATCATCTTGGAGTGGGGGCTTTCCTGGCAAGCCTGGGTGTCGTGCTGGTGCCGTTTGTGGCGTTGTTGTTTGGTGAGCGGCCAGAGCGTAGTGTCTGGTTGGCGTTACCTTTGGCTGCGCTTGGGATGGCGTGTTTGTCGTTGGATTCAGCGCTTGTCATCGGAGCAGGTGAAGTCTTCTTTGTAGTGGCGGCAGTCGTCTTTGCGTTTTATTTCACATTAAACAGTCGGGCGGCGAAAGCGGTTTCGGTAATTGCGCTGTCGGCGATCCAGTTGATGGTGGTGGGGCTGGTGGCGCTGACGGTTTCAGCTGCCATTGAGCCTTGGGAGTTTGATCAGCCTGCATCAATATGGGGATGGTTGCTGGCGAGTGTTCTGATTGCTACGAGCTTGCGCTTCTTTTTTCAAACGCTGGCGCAGGGGATGGCACCAGTCAGTCATACTGCCGTCATTATGACATTGGAGCCCATCTGGACCGCTGTATTGGCAATGCTTTGGTTCGGTGAGGTGATGACTTTGATGCAGTTTTTGGGCTGCGGGCTGATCTTCAGTGCGTTGCTTGTGAGCCGTTGGAAAGCGGTAAAAGTTTGGCTTAAAGGCAGTTAGCTCGACAGTTATTGTCAGCGAAATCCTCTTGTTGTATCCAGTCAGCCTCGGTTATGCCGGGGCTTTTTTGTGCCTGAAATTCAGTAAATACGGGCCTTTCCGCGGTGCTGTTGGGTTGTGGGGAGTGCGGTAAATGGCAAATATCAAGTGGGCTGCTGAATTCGATTAAATGATACAAAAAAATTGCCTTGGGTCAATTATTGTGTAATATATCTACCTGTGCCCCGTAGCAGGGTAGGGTGTTGATAAAGTCCTGCCGCGCGGCAAAAGAATATAACGACAGTCGGATGCTTAATCGGGCTGGAAGTGTTTCTCGGTTTGAGCGCCCAAGAAAAAAATATTAGGAAGAGGTGACTAATATGACAGATGCCTATATCTGCGATGCGATCCGTACCCCCTTTGGCCGCTACGGCGGTGGTTTGTCCTCCGTACGTGCTGACGACCTGGGCGCGGTGCCGCTGAAGGCGTTGATGGAACGTAACCCTAATGTCGATTGGTCATCTGTAGACGACATCATCTACGGCAACGCCAACCAGGCAGGTGAAGACAACCGTAACGTAGCGCGTATGTCTGCCCTGCTGGCGGGTCTGCCAACCTCTGTTCCAGGTACCACGATCAACCGTCTGTGTGGCTCCGGTATGGATGCCATCGGTATGGCGGCGCGTGCGATCAAGGCCGGTGAAACCGACCTGATGATCGCGGGTGGTTGTGAATCCATGTCCCGTGCCCCGTTCGTGATGGGTAAAGCGGAATCCGCATTCTCCCGTAACCCGAACGGTCTCTACGACACCACCATCGGCTGGCGCTTCATCAACAAGAAGATGAAAGCGGAGTACGGTGTGGACTCTATGCCAGAAACGGCTGAGAACGTGGCAGAAGATTTCAATATCTCCCGTGAAGATCAGGATCTGTTCGCATTCCGCAGTCAGCAGAAAACTGCAGCTGCGATGGACGCGGGCCTGTTTAACGAAGAGATCTGCCCGGTCACCATCCCACAGCGTAAAGGCGACGATCTGGTCGTTGATACCGACGAGCACCCTCGTGCCTCCACGACGCTGGACGGTCTGGCAAAACTGCGTGCACCGTTCCGCGAAGGTGGTTCCGTGACTGCGGGTAACGCGTCCGGTGTAAACGACGGTGCTTGCGCCCTGCTGATCGCCTCTAAAGAAGCAGCCGAGAAGAACGGTCTGACGCCAAAAGCACGCGTTGTTGCGATGGCAACGGCGGGTCTTGAGCCGCGCATCATGGGCTTCGGTCCTGCGCCAGCATCCAAGAAAGTGCTGGAGAAAGCGGGCCTGACCCTTGATCAGATGGATGTGATCGAACTGAACGAAGCCTTTGCCTCTCAGGGGCTGGCGGTGATGCGTGATCTGGGCCTGCCAGATGACGCAGCACAGGTGAATCCAAACGGCGGCGCAATCTCTCTGGGGCATCCCCTGGGCGCAAGCGGCGCACGTCTGGTGACAACGGCGATGTACCAGTTACATCGTACCGGTGGTCGTTACGCGCTCTGCACCATGTGTATTGGTGTTGGGCAGGGTATCGCGATCATTATTGAGCGCGTGTAAGCCTCTGGCTTAGACGCTCTTGTGGGGGTGACCCGAAACACCCCCTTTTTTCTCAACCTGCGAACAAGTCCTGTCGTGATACTGGCTTATTCAAAGGTTTGAAGCTGTCCCGAGAGACGGTGAGTTCTGACAAAACAACGGCAAACAGACAGGACAATAATAACGATGCATAACGAGAACCTACTACGCAGCGCACTTGACCCGATTGAAACCGCCAGCATCGACGAGCTGCGCGCGCTGCAGCTGAAACGTATGCAGTGGAGCATCGCGCACGCCTACAATAACGTCCCTGCTTATAAAGCGATGTGCGACGAGAAAGGTGTACACCCGTTCGAACTGCGCACTCTGGAAGACCTGAAACACTTCCCGTTTACCACTAAAGCGTACCTGCGTGACGCGTACCCGTTTGATTCCTTCGCGGTACCGATGAACGAAGTGGTACGTGTACACGCCTCTTCCGGTACTACCGGTAAGCCAACCGTTGTGGGTTACACCCAGCACGATATCGATACCTGGGCTGACGTTGTTGCCCGTTCTATCCGTGCTGCTGGCGGCCACTACGGCGACAAGGTGCACATCTCCTACGGTTACGGCCTGTTCACCGGCGGCATGGGCGCACACTACGGTGCTGAACGCCTGGGTTGTACAGTTATCCCTATGTCTGGTGGTCAGACCGAGAAACAGGTCCAGCTGATCCAGGACTTCGATCCAGACATCATCATGGTAACCCCGTCTTACATGCTGAACCTGATCGACGAGATGGAACGTCAGAACGTCGATCCGGAAAAACTGGCACTGCGTCTGGGTATCTTCGGTGCTGAGCCGTGGACCGACGAGATGCGTAAGAACATCGAAGGGCGTCTGGGTATCGACGCGGTCGACATCTACGGTCTGTCTGAGGTGATGGGTCCAGGTGTTGCGATGGAATGTATCGAAACCAAAGATGGCCCAACCATCTGGGAAGACCACTTCTACCCAGAGATCATCGATCCGAACACTGGCGAAGTGCTGCCGGACGGCGAATACGGTGAGCTGGTGTTTACTTCCCTGTCTAAGGAAGCGCTGCCGATCATCCGTTACCGCACCCGCGACCTGACCCGTCTGCTGCCGGGCACTGCACGTCCGATGCGCCGTATCGACAAGATCACAGGTCGTTCCGACGACATGATGATCATCCGTGGTGTGAACGTATTCCCGACCCAGATCGAAGAACAGATCCTGAAGATCCCTGCACTGGCGCCTCACTACGAGATCGTGGTGACCAAAGACGGCAACCTGGACAAGGTGCTGGTGAAGGTAGAGCTGACTGTAGAAGCGCAGAGCGCGCCTCAGGATCAGGTCAGCAAAGAGCTGGCACACCACATCAAGTCCGTGGTGGGCATCAGCACCAAGATCGAAATCGTACCAACAGGCGCGCTGCCGCGTTCTGAAGGTAAAGCGAAACGCGTATTCGACAATCGTTAATACGGGTGGAGCAGGGGGCGCTATGCACTGAGTAGTGCTGGTGCACCCAAACGACCGGTTCAGACAACGTTTCGAACGAAGCCGTTGTCTACTGGTAAAGCACAGTTGATACATTATAAGAAAATACGGTCCAATTTTTGTGTTACTAGGACCGTATGAGCAATTAATCGCGCGCCCAACAAATTCTGGAGGCCATTGATATGACATCCCAAGAAGAAAACTTCATGCGCAAGATCGAGGCTGAAGAGAAGATCGAGCCTAAAGATTGGATGCCTGAAGCGTACCGTAAAAACCTGATCCGTCAGATCTCCCAGCACGCACACTCCGAAGTAATCGGTATGCAGCCGGAAGGTAACTGGATCACACGTGCGCCATCTCTGCGCCGTAAAGCTGTCCTGCTGTCCAAAGTACAGGACGAAGCGGGTCACGGTCTGTACCTGTACAGCGCTTGTGAAACGCTGGGTATCTCCCGTTCCGAAATGATCGAGCAGCTGCAGAGCGGTGCAGCGAAATACTCCTCCATCTTCAACTACCCGACTCTGACTTGGGCTGACGTAGGTGCGATCGGTTGGCTGGTAGACGGTGCTGCGATCGTGAACCAGGTTTCCCTGCAGCGTACTTCTTACGGTCCATACTCCCGCGGCATGATCCGTATCTGTAAAGAAGAGTCTTTCCACCAGCGTCAGGGCTACGAAGCAATTCTGGCACTGGCTAAAGGTTCTCCAGAGCAGAAAGCGATGGCTCAGGATGCACTGAACCGTTTCTACTGGCCTGCACTGATGATGTTCGGTCCTCACGACTCTGAGTCTGCGCACTCCCAGAAATCCATGGAGTGGAAGATCAAGCGTGAAACTAACGACGACCTGCGTCAGAAGTTTGTTGATCAGACTGTTAAGCAGATCGAAGTACTGGGTCTGGACCACCCTGACAAGAACATCAAGTGGAACGAAGAGCGCGGTCACTACGACAGCAGCGATCTGAACTGGGATGAGTTCTGGTCTGTAATCAACGGTAACGGCCACTGTAACCGTCAGCGTATCGAACATCACGTCGCCGCTCATGACGAAGGCGAATGGGTACGTGACGCACTGTCTGCATACAACGAAAAGAAACGCGCTAAAAAAGCACAAAACGCGGCGTAAGAGGAAGCTGAAATGACAAACATCACTGAAAAACTGGAACTGTTTGAAGTTTTTGTACGTTCCAAGCGTGGTCTGGACCACAAACACGTAGGCAGCCTGCACGCCGAAGATCACGAACAGGCGCTGGAATACGCGCGCGATTGCTACACCCGTCGTAGTGAAGGCGTAAGCATCTGGGTTGTTAAGTCCGCTGACATCTGCTCTTCCCAGGAAGACGATGCGGATTGCTTCTACGATCCAAACGATGACAAACCTTACCGTCACGCGACTTACTACGTTCTGCCTGACCCAGTAAACAACATGTAATTGGGGAGAGCGAAGAATGAGTGATCAGATTAAAAACGCTATCCAGGAATACGCCACCCGTCTGGGCGACGATTCCGTAGTTCTGGGTCACCGTATCTCCGAGTGGGTGAGCTACGGTCCGTTCCTGGAAGAAGACATTGCATACGGTAACGTGTCGCTGGATTACATCGGCCGTGCGCGTATGTTCTACACCTACGCTGCTGAGCTGGCAGACGACGGTCGCGACGAGGACGATTTCGCGTTCATGCGTAACGACCGTGAATACCGCAACCTGCTGCTGATGGAGATGCCAAAGGGCGACTTCGCATACTCTCAGGTTCGCCAGCTGTTCGCAGACGTGTACTACACCATCCTGCTGCCAGAACTGCTGCAGTCTAAGGACGAAACCCTGTCTGCAATCGCTGCGAAAGCGATTAAAGAGACCAAGTACCACCTGCGTCGCAGCCGTGACTGGGTGCTGCGTCTGGGTGACGGTACTGAAGAGAGCCACAAGCGTGCTCAGAAAGCCGTGGATCAGCTGTGGGGCTACACTCACGAACTGTTCGACATGGACGAGACTGAACAGCTGCTGGCAGACGAAGGTATCGGTGTAGACGTATCTAAACTGCGCGATGCGTGGCTGCAGATGGTTAGCGATATCCTGACTGAAGCAACGCTGACTGTACCGGAAGACAGCTGGGCTGTTCGTGGTGGCCGTACCGGTTACCACACTGAGAACCTGGGCCACATGCTGACCGAGATGCAGATCGTGCACCGTTCCCACCCGGGATGTAAGTGGTAATTGGCTATGAACGAAATCTCACTGATGCCGGAAGAGCAGTACCAGCGCCTGCAGCAACGCAACGCCGCTGACGTAAAGGAACTATGGGATCTGCTCGACGCAGTAAAAGACCCTGAAGTACCGGTGCTGACCATTTGGGATCTGGGGATCTTGCGCGATATCGTGCGTGACGGTGACAAAGTGACTGTCATCATCACGCCAACCTACTCCGGTTGCCCGGCGATGGATAACATCAGCACCGACGTGACTCAGGTTCTGAACGATGCAGGTTATGCCGACGTGACAGTAAAAATGTCTCTGTCGCCAGCCTGGAGTTCAGAATGGATGTCACCGGAAGGTCGCAAAAAACTCCGTGAATATGGCATTGCGCCGCCGGAGGATGCTGACCTGGATGAAGATGGTCTGACGCCTGATGCACACGCGCAATGTCCGCACTGCGGTTCTAAAAACACTCGCAGAGTAAGTGAGTTTGGATCAACTGCATGTAAAGCGCTGTTCCAGTGCGACGATTGCAGCGAGCCTTTTGATTATTTCAAAAAGATCTGATCCCCGATCGGTCTTTACAGAAGATAGGTGAAGCATGTCTGACACCAACTTTTACACGCTGAAGATCGCCGATGTGCAGCCGGAAACGGATACCGCGATCGCAGTGAGCTTTGCAGTGCCTGCAGAGCTGGAAGAGAAGTTCAAATTCATTCAGGGTCAGTTCCTGACTCTGCGTGCAGAGATCGACGGCGAAGACGTACGTCGTTCTTACTCCATCTGCTCCGGCGTAAACGACGGCCACATGCGTGTCGGTATCAAGCGCGTTAAGAACGGTAAGTTCTCTAACTTCGCGAATGACACCTTCAAGCCAGGTATGTCTGTTGAGGTTATGCCTCCACAGGGTAGCTTCTACACAGAAGTTAAAGCGGACCAGAAGAAAAACTACATGTGCATCGCGGCGGGTTCTGGTATCACGCCGATGATCTCCATCATGAAAACTGTGCTGTCTACTGAGCCAGAGTCTAAAGTGACCCTGATCTACGGTAACCGTCGCAGCAACTCTGTAATGTTCAAAGACGAACTGAACTTCGTTAAGAACCGTTACATGAGCCGCTTCCAGTGGATCAACGTCATGGACTATGAAGACCAGGGCGCAGATCTGCTGAACGGTCGCATCGACAACGCTAAAGGTTACGCACTGCAGAAAGCCGGCCTGATCAACATTAAAGAAGTTGATGAAGCTTTCATCTGTGGTCCTGAAGCGATGATGTCCGAAGTATCTCGCGGCTTCCGTATGGAAGGTCTGACCGACGAACAGATCCACTACGAGCTGTTCGCAAACTCTTCTGCAGACTCTAAAGAGATGCTGGAGAAAGCGGCTGCACGTAAAGAGCAGTTCGGCGAAGAGAAGATGTCTAAAGTGACCGTTAAGTCCGACGGCCGCGCAGTGATGTTCGACCTGGCAACGGTTGGCGAAAACATCCTGGATGCGGGCATGCACAACGGTCTGGACCTGCCGTACTCCTGTAAAGCAGGCGTATGCTCCACTTGTAAGTGTAAGGTGGTAGAGGGTGAGGTGGACATGGACATCTCCCACGGTCTGGAGAAGCACGAGATCGAAGCGGGTTACGTACTGAGCTGTCAGGCGCACCCGATCTCCGACGAAGTGGTTGTCGATTTCGATATCCGCTAAGCGTTGCTGAACCGATTAAAAAACCCGGCCTCTGTGCCGGGTTTTTTTATTTTTTTTTTATCCAGCAGTGTCATTAGAGGCTACTGGTTGTATTTCACGCCTGCATCTCTCTCCTGAGCTTTACGTAGCTCCAAATGCCCAGGCTACGCTTGTCTCTTCAGTTGTCTTTTAAAAACATACAGTTAACTGTAGCTCTGCGTTAAACCATGCTAAAAAAATCTGGAGACAGTGCGTAATATTTATATTTTACCTATAAACAGAATGGGTATTTGGCCGATATAAAAATGAACTCGAAATTAAGATGCCTGGGGAATACCGGTATTTGAAGGCTACTTTGAGTTCAATCAAAGACGCAGTGCTCATTCAGGCGTAGATTACGCCGTTTGATTATTAAGTCGTTCATGAAGCCCGGCAGCAAAAAATATAATTATATGTCTTCAGAAAATTGTAGTTATTTTGTCACCGCCGCGGTTATCGCTGCAAAGCTGGATCAGGCTACGCGCGCCGCTCAACAGCTCACTCTAATCGCCAGTAATGCCAAGGCGCTTGCTTTGCGTGCAGGGCAGGGCGCAGCAGGCTTCCGTCCCCTGACTGACTTTATCCACAAACTGGCCGATGTGACGGTCAGCTCCTCCAAGAAGATTGACCTTCTGGCGACAGAGCTCAGCCGTATGGCGGCGGAAAAGGTCAGGGGTGATCGCGCAATCGCGCATTTCGATACGGTCTACGAAAACGCTAAGGATTCGCCATATATCCATAGTTTGGATGTGGTGTATAAGCGTACGGTAGAGAAACAGCAGGACGTTGTCATCGCCTATCGACAGCAGATCGACCGCTTAAATGAAGAGCTGGATGTGCTGGAGAAAGAGTTACGGGCAGCGGGTATTCTGGCAACGCTTTCACGGGTAGAGGCGTTGCAGGCGGACAGCTTTTATCAGGATGCGCTGAATAACGTTGCCGATAATGTTGAAAGCGTAGCTGTTTCCATCAAAACCCATATCAAGTCTTCCCAGTCTCTGGTTGCTGAATTGCATTAGAACCACAGGACCACGCATGAAAACCTATAAACTTTACGAGAGTAGCACTCATGCCTGGTTGGTGTTTGGCCGTGATCCGGGCAAACCCAGCCAGATCATCGATACCAACCAATACATGGTAGTGAGTAAAGACAACGCACTGCTGATCGATCCAGGTGGTATCGAACTCTTCTCCGCAATGCTGACCACCGTGATCAAGCAGGTACCGGTAGAGAAAATAACCCACCTTTTTGCCTCCCATCAGGACCCCGATATTATCTCCTCGTTGGGGTTGTGGGATCAGGCGTTGGAGAATGCAACACTGCACTCCCCGTGGTTGTGGGAAAGTTTTATCCGCCATTTCGGTATGAACAACATCACCTACAGTCCGATACCGGATGAGGGTGGCCAGCTGCATCTGGATGATGCGATGTTGCGTTTCATTCCCGCGCATTATCTGCACTCCTCGGGCAACGTAAATATTTATGACCCGAAAGCGAAAATCCTGATGTCCGGTGATATCGGAGCCGCGCTGGAGGAGCCGGAAGCGCCGATCTACGTAGACAACTTCGAAGCGCATATCCCGAAGATGAAAACGTTCCATCAGCGCTGGATGCCGTCCAATGAAGCCAAGAACGATTGGGTCAGTCGGGTGCGTGAGCTGGACATCGAGATGCTCTGTCCACAGCACGGGCGTATCTTCCGTGGTGATGATGTGGGGCGTTTCCTGGACTGGTTTGAGTCGCTGGAGGTTGGCATTACTCAGAAGGCGCTGGGGTAAATTGAGGCAATAAAGCTTACAGATTCATGGCTTTTCGCTAGAATGACCGTACCAAGTCGCCACTTTATTTGGAGGGCCAGGTTATGTCAGAAGTAAGTAATGCACACCCTAAGTTTATTGAAGCTATGCAGAAGCTCTCTGCGATGTCAGAGGACGAGCGCTTGTCCGAGGAGAACAAAGATCTGTTTGAACAGGCTATGAACTACGCTCCAATAGATATCCAGCCCCAGTTGGCGGCTATTCGCAAGAAATACGAGGAGTTGCACTGAGTCAGCGTCTAATATCAGGCTAAATCGTATTTTCTGAATCGCTGTTTAAACAAAAATACCCGTCTCGAAAGAGACGGGTATTTTTTTGTCTGTTCCAAGGCACTCTGAGGATCAGATCCAATGGGCCTCTGTGTGTTCTCTGGCGTCATTGGCTTCACGCAACTGATCCGGACTGCCGGGGCGGGCAAGCAGATATCCCTGTATCTCATCACAACCAAGCCCCTTGAGGTAATCCAGCTGCTCCTGGGTTTCCACGCCCTCCGCAACTACGCTCAGGCGTAAAGAGTGCGACATACCGATAATCGCTTCGATCAGCGTTTCATCATCCGGGTCGCCAGGTACATCGGCAACAAAGGAGCGATCGATCTTAACGGTGTTCACCGGCAGTTTTTTCAGATACACCAGGGATGAGTAACCGGTACCGAAGTCATCTACCGAGAGGCTCACGCCCATCTCCCGCAGGTCTTTGAGGGTACCGATCACCTGATCAATATCGTGGATAACCTGGGTTTCGGTGATCTCCAGCTCCAGATACGCCGGAGGCAGGCCACTCGATTTCAGTGCTTCACGCACTTCGTCGACGATGCCTTTTGCACGCAGCTGGCGGGTGGAGAGGTTGACCGCAACAGGCACGTCGTGGCCTTCGTCCAGCCAGCGACGGGCGGCATGGCAGGCTTCATTCAGAACGAAGCGGCCTATAGTTTCAATCAGCGCGGAGCTCTCTGCGATCGGAATAAACTCAGACGGAGGAATCAGTCCGTATTCCGGATGCTGCCAGCGGATCAGTGCTTCTGCGCCTGTCATCTTCTGCCCACCCACATCAAAACGTGGCTGGTACTGAACGAAGAGATCACCCATCTCTATCGCCTCCCTTAAGCCGCTCTCTATGCGTGTACGTGCCTGTGACTGCTCGTTCATCCGTGTGTTGAAGAACTGGAATCCGTTGCGGCCGTTATCCTTGGCGTGGTACATCGCAATATCGGCGTGTTTCAGCAGCGTTGCGTTGTCCTGTCCATCCTCGGGGTAGAGGGCGATGCCGAGACTTGCCGTGATATGGAAGACGTTCTGGTCGATGCGTAATGGTGTGTTCAGCGCCTCCATAATGCGCTGAGCGGTGATCTCTACGACCTCAGGACTTTCCACGTCAGAGAGCACAACTGTGAATTCGTCGCCGCCAAGGCGGGCTAAGGTGTCATCGCGTCGGATGCAGTGCTTCAGGCGGTCCGCGACCTCGACCAGCAACTGATCACCGGCGTCGTGGCCAAAGGTGTCGTTGATACTCTTGAAGTGGTCCACATCCATAAACAACAGGGCTGTGTGCCGGTTACTGTCAGCAGCCCGGGATATCGCTTTTTGCAGGCGTCGGAAGAACAGGCTGCGGTTGGGCAGACCGGTCAGATCATCAAAGTGAGCCAGCTTCTCCAGACGGAATTCAGCTTCTTTGATCGCTGTGATATCGGAGAACACCGCCACGAAGCGTTTCTGCTCCGTAAGGCTGTCGTTTACTTCGCTGATAGAGAGCAGCACAGGCAGTGAGGTACCGTCCCGTTGCAGCAACTCACTTTCCCCTTTCCAGTAGCCCTGTGCATTGAGCGCCATCCGGATATGTTTCTGTGTATTGAGGAACTCCAGATATTCGCTGGCCGTGCGCGACTCATCGAGGCCGGTCATCTCCCGGAACGCTTGGTTGGTAGTGATGATCTGGTTGTCTTCGTCAAATACCAGAAAGGCTTCGGCCGCTTCTTCGAAGATCTGTTGGGCCAGCTGCAGGCTGTCTTCAAACTGCTTACGTTCGGTGATGTCGGTAGAGATTCCTCCCACCGCGTAAGGTACGCCATCGTCATCGAACAGAGGGAACTTGCTGGTCAGGAAGGTGCGTTCCCCTTGTGCGGTGTTGAGCGTGAACTCGAACTGCGTCCCTTCGCCTTTATCTAGTACATAGCGATCGGTTTCGTGCAGTTTCTCCAGCAGATGTTCCGGGAAGAGGTCGCTGTCGCTCATCCGGGTAATATCATCCTGGGGGCGACCTACCGTGTGAGCCAGTTTGTCATTGGCCAGCAGATAACGGCGATTGGTGTCCTTGATAAAGATAATGCCGGGGGTGTTATCGATGATCCCAGCTATCCGTTTATCGCGCTCTCGCAGGTTTTCTACCATAGAGGCAAAGGCTTCACCCACCTTATCGAACTCGTCGAAGGTGTGGTTGAAGGTTTGATTGCAGGAGGAGTGCAGCTCCCCTTGGGTGACGGCTTCGGCGTGGTTGAGCAAGTTATTGAGTGCAATGCGCATCATTCGGTGAATAAACACCACCGACGCAAGCCCAAGGATGATGACCACCAGGATGAAATAACTCAGGTCACCTTTATAGGCGTTCTGGAACATGTTGTAGGCCGTGCCGGGTAGGAGCGCGACAAGCTCAAACGGACGGTTGCTCTGAAACGTCAGGCGGTGGTGGTTGATGACACCTTGGTCGTGGTGGCTGAAACTGGTGCTATCTGAAATACCCTGCAACACCTCGAGTTGCTGTGGGGTCTGTGATAGACCGCCCAATGCCCAGTCATCCAGCCTCAGGGTTACCGCAATTGCGCCGGTAACACTCTGCAGCTCGTTCAGAAGCCAGAAGTTATCATTCAGCAGGATAAAGGTATGCAGGTGTGCGATGACCTCGCCATATTCACCCTCGATGATCGGCAGCGTCAGCTTCAGCAGCACCTGAGTCTCATCATCCTGTCCGGTTGTCACTACGCCCCAGCTGTTGAAGGGGGTGTAGCTTTGGCTCAGTGTTTTCAGCGGCAGGTCCATCCCGGATAGACTAACGCTCGCTACCTCTAACAGCTCGTTTTCACCATATTCCAGTACAAAGGCATCTATACGTTCGCCCGCGTTACCGGAAATGATCTCATCCAGCTCTGGCTGCATCAGGACAGGGTTTTGTGTCATGGATCCGATGAGAATATCGTTGGAGCCAGCCGCTTCACTGGCAATCTGGCGGATGCCTTCAAATATCTCACGGATCAGATGGTTCAGTACCACCTGATCTTTTTCATAGTTCAGGCGTAACTGCTCGGAAAAGGCGCGATCGCCCCCTTGATAGGTGGGGATGATCAGGATCACCGACAACAGGATCAGTGTCGACAGAATGATCGTCAGGATAAATGTTGTAAATCGAACCTTGGACAAGGGCTACCTGCTTACTGCTCACTGTAACGGAAAGCTCTCGCTTTCAACGCTTTAATCTCTTCGGGCGGCGTTTCGCGGTTGATTAACTGGATATCACCGGAATAGATGTGCGGTACCTGCTCACTCAGACCTTGCAGATCCAGTCGAATCGCTTCCGCCATTGCGACACCATTATCGTCGTTCATCCGCATTACTGTTACATCCAGAGCGCCGTGTTGAAGTGCGGCCAGCTCTGCGGCGCCGCCGCCCCAACCGTTGAGCATCACTTTGCCTTTAAGCCCCGCCTCACTCAGCGCGTCGGCCGCTCCCAGCGCGATATCGGTGGAGCTGGCGAAGATAAAGCTCAGGTCTTTTTCCTCGTTAAGCGTACGGCGTACGGCATCGCGTGACAGCTTGCGGTTCCCGTCGGTGTAATAACTGGCGACCTGGCTGATGGCTGGATGTATCGCAGCTTCCGTTGCAAAGGTATCTCCGCGCATCGCACTCACATAACCATGGGAGAAATAGAGCATCAGGTAACTGCCGCTGAACTGATTTTTCTTCAGCATGTAGTCGGCGATCTGGCGGGTGCCGGCAGCATGGTCGAAACCAACGTACATGAAAGGGCGGTGACGCTGCCACTGACGGAGTGGTGTGGTGATATTCTGCAGAATCAGCTTAGGTTTACCGCGCACCAGGATACGCTCGATCATACGGCGATGGCGTAGCGCGTCGAGGGTAAAGATCAGGAAATCAGGCTGCCAGTTGAGTGCCTGATTGAGCTGCTTGCTCTGCAGTTTGATATCCACAGAGGGGCGTGAATAAAAAGGCTTTAATTCGTACCGGATGTTTAGCTCTTTCATACGTGCTTCAAACGAAGCTACGCTGCGACGCCAGTAGTCGGATGTCTGGAGTGCCGGATAGATAACGGCGATGCGAACAGGTTTGTTCTGTGTTGCTGTCAGTGGTGTGCCTGGTTGCCTTACCAGATTTGCGAATTGTTCTGTGATCTCGACCTGTTCCGGGTGTTGCTGCAGGTAGGTGCCCATACGGACATAGTTCACCTCAGCCTGGGCCAGGCTTGGGCCGGTCGTTAGCAGAAGGGTAAGACACAGCAATACACGTAAGCGAAAGCAGAAAAAACGTGGTAATGGCGTGGTACGGATCGATAGCAACATGTTTGAAAATTCCAAAACGGCTACTGAAGCTCGGTCCGTAGGCTAAAGTAACACGAAATTCTTTAAGGGTATTAAGATAACCCAGATTTAGTGTAGGTGATAGTCAGAGAATCAGAGACTTAGGGAGGAAATGGCTGATCATGATCAGTAATTTCTGTGTTGTGGAATGAATCTACGTGTGCGCGGGAACTACAGAAGCGGGAGCATCGGCCGCAGCCGTGCTCCGGGGTATTCTGTTTTATTCGGCAGCGGTTATGACATCAGAGTCGGTGTCAGGTGTATTGGTTTCCGTATCTTCTTTGGGGCTGCCGCCATTATCGATCCGGAACTGCTCCAGCTTTTCCAGCACAAGGTCGTAGGTTGCATCGATGTTGCTGGCGATGTCGCCCTCCAGAACCCCCATACCATCCAGAATCTCGCGAGCCTCTTCGAACCCCTGCAGGATACCGCCGCCAATCACTTCGACAAAATGATCGACCAATCCTGCGCCTTCCAGATCAGGGTTGGAGTCTTGAAAGGCTGCGAACAGGCCTGTGGTCAGCGAGACGATGCGGTCTGCAGTTGCTTCTGGAGAGACGTCCAGTCCGGATTCAACGGCAGCATCGAGAGGACGCGGGCCTAAATCCGGTTCCAGCACTTCGTTCAGTTTTTCCACCGCTGCTTTGTAAAGCAGGGTCATCGATTGATCGCCGGACTTGATGCTCACTTCCAGTGAAGCCTCAACGATAGAGCGGTTGAGTTCGGTCCGCGCTTGCTCGCGGGTGGAAACGGCTGGCGTTTCCTGGCTGCGCTCTGCGCGATTTTGTTCCGCTTTCTCAGCGCCTTGCGAGGTTGTCGCTTGCTGAGGTTTGTCCATAGGTTTGGCCTGTCCTGGCAGATTCTGGCCGATGCTGTTGATACTCATCGCAGTGTTCTCTTGGCGGATTCTTATTAACTTCTCTATGTTATCGGCAGAAGGGTACAACTGTTGACTGAAAAATACTCAGGATATTCGAGATAAGAGAATGAAAGGCGCGTTCAGTCGACGTTTAACAAAATCAGCGTAGACTGCCAGAATGATGTAGAGACGCTCAGTCTTGGGTATTCTTAAGCTAACCCATTGATAATCAGGCAGTATGGAAGAACAGATGGATGTCGCACTCCCTGAACTGATCGCCGGTCCTATCGTACGGCGTTTGCAGCCACAGCAGATGGTGCTGTGGTTTGTTACTTCGGTTGAACTGAACGCCAGCGTGGAGTTGGTTCTGCCTGATCGGCAATCCCAGCGTTTTCCGTTAAGTGCGGATAACACACAGACGATTCAGGTTGGTGACCGCGCCTGGGTTTACCTCGTAGATCTGCATTTTGAGGAGCCGCTGCCCGTGGCGCAGCGCTTTGAATATGATCTGCGCGTGAGTGATGCCGACGGGGAGCGAGGATTGGCTGAACTGCAGCCGAGCATGCTTTACGGCGGACAACGTTCGCCTTCGCTGGTGCTGAAAACCCAGCTGGATAGCATCCTGCACGGCTCCTGCCGCAAGCCGCACTATGCCAGCGATGATGCCTTGCTACAGGCTGATCATATTGTTGAGCAGTCTCTCAACGAGAGTGGTAAGCGTCCGGCGATGCTGTTGATGAGTGGTGATCAGATTTATGCCGATGATGTTGCCGGTCCGATGCTTACGGCGATCCATCAGGTGATCAGGCTACTTGGTTTGCATGGCGAGACGCTCCAGGGGGCAACCGTTGCAGACAGTGATGCGCTCTACAGTAATCGCTGCTGTTATTACCAACGCGAGGAGTTGTTACCCCATAACAAAGCCAACGAAACACTGCGCGATAAGTTTTTTGGTGGTGCCCGTAAGCCGATTTTTACTGCTGACGGCGCACATAACCACCTGATCACCTTGGGTGAGGTGATCGCTATGTATCTGCTGGTGTGGTCGCCGGTGTTATGGCGTTACGTGAAAACCAACGTCAGTGATGTTGCAGAGCCGCACCGTGACCGCTATCTGGAAGAACAGAAACAGCTGGCGCATTTTGTGGATGGGCTTGAGGGCGTGCAGCGGGCGATGGCTCACCTGCCGGTGTATATGATCTTCGATGATCATGATGTGACGGATGACTGGAATCTGACCCGGGGTTGGGAGGAGGCGGCCTACGGCAATCCCTTCTCGAAACGGATTCTGGGTAACGCGATGATCGGTTACTGGTTGTGTCAGGGATGGGGCAATGCGCCGCAGCACTTTCCTCAGGAGTTTATGCAGCGGGTAGGTCGGTTCTTCAGTCAGCCGGACTGCGACTCTCAGGACCAGTTGATTGAAACCCTATTGCACTTTGAACGCTGGCATTTCAGTCTGCCAACGACGCCGAAGCTGGTGGTGCTGGATACCCGCACCCGCCGCTGGCGCTCTGAAAGTCGGCTATCCAAACCATCTGGATTGATGGATTGGGAGGCGTTGTCGGATATGCAGCAGGAGCTGATCGGCGAATCCTCCGTGGTGATGGTGTCACCGGCGCCGATCTTTGGAGTGAAGCTGATCGAAACCATCCAGCGTGTGTTCACCTACTTCGGTCATGCGCTCACGGTCGATGCGGAGAACTGGATGGCGCACCCGGGTTCTGCCAATACGCTCCTGAATATCTTCCGCCATCCAAAGACGCCGCAGAATTTTGTCATTCTGTCGGGGGATGTGCACTACTCCTTTGTATACGATGTGGTGATCCGCTTCCGCAAGAACAGCCCAAATATCTGGCAGATCACCTGCAGTGGTATGAAGAATGAATTTCCAAATGTGCTGTTGCCCTGGCTGGATCGCCTTAACCGCGTGTTATACGGCAGCCGTTCACCGCTTAACTGGTTCACCAAACGTCGACGTATGCGTATTAAAGCGCGGCGTCCTACCACCGAAGATCATCACCTTCACAACGGCAGTGGCCTGGGCTTGGTGAAACTGAGTGAGACAGGGCAGCCGGTCAGTATTGAGGTACTGGGGGCCGATGGCTCAAGGACGGATTTCCCGGATCCGAAAGCCGAACAGCCCCTCGTCAGCGACTAAAAGAGAGCGGATGACGCTCAGTCGGAGAAAACGATGCAGCGGTTACCGCAGAGGAACACCCTGCGTTCGATGTGGTACTGCACCGCACGGGCGAGGGTGACGCACTCGATATCCCTACCTTTGGCGGTGAGGTCTTCCGGGTAGTAGGTATGGTCGACCGGTTCGATTCCCTGGGTAATGATCGGGCCTTCGTCCAGATCAGTATTTACATAGTGAGCCGTTGCCCCGACCAGTTTTACGCCTTTCTCGTAGGCCTGGTGGTAGGGGCGTGCTCCTTTAAAACCCGGCAGCAATGAGTGGTGGATGTTAATCGCTTTGCCGGACAGCTTCTCGCACATATCTTCTGACAGTACTTGCATGTAGCGGGCCAGTACTACCAGGTCCGCGTTGCTGTCGCAGATGATCTTCCATACGTCCGCTTCCTGTTCAGGTTTAGTATCTGCTGTGATCGGCAGGTGGTAGTAGGGGATGTTGTGCCAGTCGGCCAGAGACTTCAGGTCCGGGTGGTTGGAGATGATCGCCGGAATCTCGATCGGTAGCTGGCCGATACGGTAGCGGTAGAGCAGATCGTTGAGGCAGTGATCGAACTTCGAGACCATGATCACCACCTTGTATGTCAGGTTGGTGGGCGTCAGGCTCCACTCCATATCAAACTTTTCAGCGCGCGGTGCGAAGGCGTTGCGGAACGCTTGCTCGTCAAAGTCGCGTTCCGGCCTGAACTGTGCGCGGATAAAGAAATGCTGGTGGAGGCGGTCATCAAATGACTTCAGGTCATCGATGTACTGCCCTTGTTGGTAGAGCAGTCCGGTGACTGCGTCTACGGTTCCCAGTCGGCTTGGGCAGTTGGCGGTAAGAATCCAGCTTTGCTCAGACATCGTCAGCACTCCTTAAGGTCATCGTAAATACTTCTGAAACGATCACTTAAGTGTAGGTGCTAAACGTACCCTTAACCCACCAGATCCAGATAGCGGGCGCGGAATTTTGCGCCGCGTGCTTCGGTCAGCGCAGCACATTGTTTGACGTCAACGCCTTCAAGGCCGTCGATGGCAGTGGCGGAGACGTCAGGAATCACCTTGGCGGCAGCTTCGATAAAGTCGAGTACTTCCGCATGGGAACCTTTGAGGCTCGGCGCGCAGTGTTTGTTGTAGGTCGCTTCGTCCTGCGCGTTAAGCGAGATTGATAGGGCATCAATGCACTCGGCCATCTCACCGGTGACATCACGCTTGTGCACACGGTTGGCTAATCCATCGGTGTTGATACGAGTCTGGCCACCTTTCGCCTTTACCACGCGGGCAATCTTGAGCAGGTCTTTTAGCCGCAGTGTGGGCTCGCCGAAACCGCAGAACACGATCTCTGCATAACGGGTTGGGTCATCGATCAGCTTGATGATCTGCTCAACGTCAGGACGTTCCGACAGGTAAAGTTCGTGTCCTTTCACCTCAGTGCAGCCGTTGTGTTTCGGGCAGAAGGTGCAGGCGAGCGTACAACGGTCGGTGAGGTTGACGTAGAGCCGATCGTCGATCTGATACACCAGCGTATCGGGTTCGGCGTGGGCGTATCTTTTGCTCGGGTTGGGGCGCTTGATGCTCATAGGTAATGCGTATGTCTCTTTCAGCCCGGCGAATCAGCCAGACGGGTGTATATATCGTTCAGCACGGACCATTTACGCTCGCACCAGCCGGGTGACAGCAGCAGGTGTTTGTTGGCTGTTCCGGTGAGGCGGTGAAAGGTTTGTTCCGGTGGTGCTTGGCGAATGATCTTCGTCACAACGTCCACGTAGCGGCTCTGGGGCAGGTCAGGGATGATTCCGCTTTTAACCTGCCGTGCCATCTGGGTGCCTTTCACCACATGCAGCGGGTGTATTTTCAGGCCATCCGTGCCCAGATCGGTCGCCATCGCGGCTGCGTCTATGCTCGCTTCGGGGGCTTCTCCCGGCAATCCCACAATCAGATGGGTACATACCTGAAGGCCGTGCGCTTTGGCCCGTTTCATGGCGTCTTTATAACAGGCAACGTCATGTCCACGGTTGACCTGCCTCAGTACTTCGTCATTTGCTGACTGCAGGCCCAGTTCCAACCAGATCTCTTTGCCCTGCTGCTGATAGTCCGCCAGCAGGCGTAATACATCTTCTGGTACGCAGTCCGGCCGGGTGCCGATGGATAAACCGATCACATCGGGTGTATTCAGCGCCTGGTTGTAACGTTGCTCCAGCAAATTGATGTCGGCATAGGTGCTGGTGTAGGCCTGAAAGTAAGCGATGAACTGGCGTGCATTCTTCTTGGTGCGTAGCACCGATTTGCCTGTGCTCAGTTGCTGCGCAATGCTCGGTGCTTGTTGCGCATTGACGTTAAAGGAGGCGTTATTACAGAAGGTGCAGCCGCCAATCCCTTTGCTGGCATCGCGGTTGGGGCAGGTAAAGGACGCGTTTATAGAAACTTTCTGCACCTTGCAGTCATACTTGCGGCGCATGGCGCGGCCGAAGGTGTTTACGTAACGAGTCAGGTCCATCGCAGATTCTTATTGTTGTTGGCGGAAGAAAACAGGTTAGTGGGCGCAATGGTGATGGGCGTTGATGTTGGTCAATCAACAAATGAGTGTCGGCTTCTGGACCAAGTAGGGAAGGGCGGCTGGCGCCAGCGCTGGCAGATGCAGGGGCAAATGGAGAGGCGGATGAAGGGAGAGGGTGGAGGAGGATGTAGTGCGTTATGTAACAGCGAAGCCTGATAAAAAAGGGCCTCAACGAGGCCCTTTTAAGTGTTGTTTACATGTTCGGGTAGTTAGGACCACCCATGCCTTCCGGCGTTACCCATTTAATGTTCTGGGCAGGGTCCTTGATGTCACAGGTCTTACAGTGCAGACAGTTCTGCGCGTTGATCTGGAAGCGCTGGCCGCCTTCGTCCTCAACCACCTCGTATACACCCGCTGGGCAGTAACGCTGTGCAGGTTCTGCGAAGGTCGGCAGGTTCTGTTTCAGCGGGATATCCGCATCTTTCAGCTGCAGGTGACACGGCTGGTCTTCTTCGTGGTTGGTGTTCGACAGGAACACGGAAGACAGCTTATCGAAGCTCAGCGTACCGTCTGGTTTAGGGTACTCGATCGGCTGGAAGTTGCTGGCAGGCTGCATCTGCGCGTAATCGGCGTGGTTATCGTGCAGCGTGATTGGCAGTTTGCCACCGAAGAAGTTCTGGTCGACGTAGTTGAATGCGCCACCCATGATTGCCCCGAACTTGTGCATCGCTGGACCGAAGTTACGGGAGCGGAACAGTTCGTCATACAGCCAGGACTCTTTAAACAGCTCTTCGTAGCGGGTTAGTTCTTCACCGCCAGGGCAGTTGCTGCTCAGGGCTTCAAACATCGCTTCTGCGGCGATCATGCCGGATTTCATCGCGGTGTGGGTGCCCTTGATCTTGCTGAAGTTCAGGGTGCCGGCGTTACAGCCAACCACCAAACCGCCTGGGAAGGTCATCTTCGGCAGGGAGTTGAAGCCGCCTTTGGTGATCGCACGTGCGCCGTAAGATACGCGGGTACCGCCGTCCAGATGCTTTTTCAGCACTGGGTGGTGCTTCATGCGCTGGAATTCGTCGAATGGGCTGATGTACGGGTTCGCGTAGTTCAGGTCGACAATCAGACCCACGACTACCTGGCAGTCATCGGTGTGGTAGAGGAAGAAGCCACCGCTGGTGCCTTTATCCAGTGGCCAACCGGAACCGTGTACGACAAGACCCGGTTTGTGCTGGTCGGCAGGGATGTCCCACAGCTCTTTGATGCCGATGCCGTAGTGCTGAGCATCCGCTTCGCTGTCCAGGTTGAATTTCTCGATCAGCTCTTTGCCCAGATGGCCGCGACAGCCTTCGGAGAAGATGGTGTATTTCGCGTGCAGCTCCATGCCAGGCATGTAGCTGTCTTTCTGCTCGCCATCCATGCCGATGCCCATGTCACCGGTGGCGATACCTTTTACGCTGCCATCTTCGTTGTACAGAACTTCAGATGCGGCGAAACCTGGGAAGATCTCCACACCCAGCTCTTCAGCGCGCTCTGCCAGCCAGCGGGCAACGTTACCCAGGCTGACAACATAGTTGCCATCGTTGTGCATGGTTTTCGGCACAAACGCATTTGGAATCTTGGTGCCGTTTTCGGCATCTTTCAGCAGGTAAACTTCATCTTCGGTTACCGCTGTGGTAAGCGGTGCACCCTGTTCCTTCCAGTTCGGGAACAGTTCGTCCAGCGCGCGGCTTTCGATTACGGCACCAGACAGGATGTGGGCACCGACCTCGGAACCTTTCTCGACTACGCAGACGGTAATCTCCTGCTCTTTTTCCTGTGCCAGTTGCATCAGACGACAGGCGGTGGACAGCCCGGCAGGGCCAGCGCCAACGATTACAACATCAAATTCCATCGACTCACGGGTCATCGGTAGATCTCCCCAAACTCAGTTGTCTTTTTTCTTATGTTGGACCTACTGAAATGCCATGTTTAGAGCCTGTTGGACATATTCAGTGGTTCCTCAGAGGCCTATCTTCAGCAAACCGGCGCTCATTTTTCTAGTGATCTAATTATAAGTGTTTTCCCTAACATTGGAACCGCTTTGTTATTAGTCCAATGGGGCATAAATTTGTTAGTTAGGGATATTGCTTATTGGAAATGGATCAGTAATATAAGGGAAACCACTTAGAAAACGGTTGATTCTAACAGTTGATGAGTAGGATGACGCTAACAGAAAGAAGCGTTATCTAAGCCAACAGTAGAACATATAAAGAAGAACGATAGATAAAAGGTCTTTGCCGATGAAGGTGCTTGTAACAGTTAAGCGAGTGATCGACTACAACGTCAAAGTACGTGTGAAGTCGGACAACAGTGATGTGGATCTGGCCAACGTAAAAATGGCCCTGAACCCATTTTGTGAAATTGCAGTAGAAGAAGCTGTACGTCTGAAAGAAGCGGGTACTGCTTCTGAAGTCGTTGTTGTCTCTATCGGCCCTAAAGCTTGTCAGGAGCAGATCCGTACTGCACTGGCACTGGGTGCTGATCGCGGTATTCAGATTGAAACCGAAGAAGCGCCAGAGTCTCTGTCCGTAGCCAAACTGCTGGCTAAAGTGATCGACGAAGAGAAGCCTGAGCTGATTATCATGGGTAAACAGGCGATCGACAGCGACAACAACCAGACTGGTCAGATGCTGGCGGCTCTGCTGGATATGCCACAGGGTACTTTCGCGTCTGAAGTTAAGGTTGAAGACGGTAAAGTGAGCGTGACCCGTGAGGTTGATGGCGGTCTGCAGACTGTTGCACTGAACCTGCCTGCAATTGTTACCACTGACCTGCGTCTGAACGAGCCGCGTTACGCGTCTCTGCCAAACATCATGAAAGCGAAGCGTAAGCCGCTGGATGTTAAAACCCCTGCAGACCTGGGCGTTGAAGTAAAAGCGCACACCAAACTGCTGAAAGTTACCCCACCGGCTGAACGTCAGGCGGGTATCAAAGTCGGCAGCGTGGATGAGCTGGTCGAAAAACTGAAAAACGAAGCTAAAGTTCTTTAAGGGGTGATCTGATGGCTATTCTGGTTATTGCAGAACATGACAATAGCACCCTGAAAGGTGCAACTCTGAACGCGGTTACCGCAGCAACCCAGATGGGCGGTGATCTGCACGTACTGGTCGCAGGTGCTGGTTGTGGCGCTGCGGCAGAAGCGGCTGCACAGGTTGCAGGCGTGAGCAAAGTACTGGTAGCTGACGCAGCTGCCTACGAGCATCAGCTGGCTGAGAACGTTTCCAAGCTGATTGCTGAACTGGGTAAGGATTACAGCCACGTTGTGTCGCCTGCGACTACGACTGGTAAAAACGTAATGCCACGCGTGGCGGCACTGCTGGACGTAGCACAGGTATCTGATATTACTGCAGTTGAATCTGCTGATACCTTCCAGCGTCCAATCTATGCGGGCAACGCAATCGCAACTGTACAGTCTCTGGATGCGATCAAAGTGATCACCGTACGTGGTACAGCGTTTGATGCTGCTGCCGCTGAAGGTGGTTCCGCTGCTGTAGAAGCTGTTGATTCTGTACATGACGCTGGTGTCTCCAGCTTCGTTGGCGAAGAGATGGCAGTATCTGACCGTCCTGAACTGACTGCTGCAAGCGTAGTGATCTCCGGTGGTCGCGGTATGGGCAACGGCGAAAACTTCGCGATGCTGGAAAAAGTGGCTGACAAGCTGGGTGCAGCCGTGGGTGCATCCCGTGCAGCAGTTGATGCTGGCTTTGTACCAAACGACATGCAGGTTGGTCAGACCGGCAAGATTGTAGCGCCAGAGCTTTACATCGCTGTAGGTATCTCCGGTGCGATCCAGCACCTGGCGGGTATGAAAGACTCTAAGATCATCGTTGCAATCAACAAAGACGAAGAAGCACCAATCTTCTCCGTTGCCGACTACGGTCTGGTTGCAGATCTGTTTGAAGCAGTTCCAGAACTGGAACAGAAGCTTTAAATGTTGACGCGACCGCAGCGTTTAGCTGCGGTCGCTGATTTACCCTTGGCAGGGCTTGAATTGGGATTTTGTGATGCATCCCATTTGGCACTATGCCTTTATCTTTACCCGACCCAGTAGAGTCGGGTTTTTTTGTTGCTCCCCTCTCTAATCCCTATGTCCGCGCTCTAATAGCATCTGGTCTGGCCGGTTCGCTTCTGAAATCCTCTCGGTGTGTAAAGCCGGGGTAACAATTCTCCTGCTGTACCGATTCCTTTCTCCGATAAAGTACTGACTGTTCAATGTGTTAACGCACTGGCTTCAAACTTGCGTGTTGGATTCATGTAGGAAGTAGCCGATGAAATTAAACCGCTGGTGTTGTTAAGGGGAGTTGTTCTTAGCAGCATTACGGGAGGTGTGTTATGCAAATGAAGATCTTTGTCGCTTTGGTGCTATCTGTTTTCCTCACGTCTACCGCAGCTGAGGCAGGTGGGAAGCGATGGGTGTTTAATCTGGTCGGTTCTGGCGATATGTATGAAGGTACGGTGCCGGATATCGATGGAGATGGTTTTGACGATGATGCATTTTGTTTTGATATCGAGCTTGTGAATGCGAAAAATCGTCAGCTTATAGGTACCGCGACTGACTGTTTATCCAATATTGGAGAAGGTGCGGAAGGTGGTCTTTTGCTGGTGGGTACTACCTATTTCCACCTGCCTCAAGGCACCCTGATTACCCGGGGTAATACTACTGTCCAGCCTGTAAATGGTGAAACAAAAACGACTGGTGGTCATCCTATGACCCATATCACCGGGGCGTCTGGTGATGGTGACGCGGTATTGGGTGGAACGGGAGTGTTTGCCGGGCGCAGCGGTACTGTTCGGTTATCTGATCTGGTGGATCTGTCCAGCTTTGACGGTGTGGGTACTCCGATCGTCTTTGACTGCCTGTTTATAGTTGATCTGGAGTGAGTTATTAGAGACTGTGTTGGAGTCAGAAAAAATAAAAGCCGGTGTGGGCGCTATACGCCACGTCACCGGCAGGAAGGGGAATCAGCAGATCAGGCGGCTGCTGATTTTAGGGAATCGTGGTCTGGGTGAGTTGCGATAAAGTGCTCCAGTACCTTGTTCAGCAACATTTCGTGCGACCGGTTGCCATCGCGGCGGGCTTTTGCAATATCGTCCAGAATTATCTTCTTAATCTTTTGCTCGCCGTCGTGAGTGATCAGATACTGTCCCAGTGCTAAAGCAATCATTGGATCCATATGCTCGTGTTCCGCGATTGCGTCAACCTCGTCAGAGGTCAGGTCACACATGTCCAGGCACTCTTCGTATGTAAGCATTTCGTAATCCTCGTGGCCTTTAGAAGACCAGCTGTTTTTATTATTCGCAGGTATGGAGAGAGCTGTTTGTCTCTCGGGGCTTATAGTGTAGGCAAGGGTTTGGTGATTCTCTAACCAAGTAGAGAGACAATTTCTCATATGAATTTCATTCAATATTTATCTGTTTCATGTTGCGAAAGCACACTATGAATTCGCTTCAGGAGCAGTAAATGTCATAATTTCAGGGGCTTATTTAAATAGTGCGGAAGCAGCAATGATTATTGATCTTACGAAACTGTCACAAAATCAGGTTTATCACACGATGACACAAACGGTGGTCCCGCGTCCGATCGCCTGGGTGTTGTCAGAACATGAAAATGGAAAACTCAACCTCGCACCGTTTTCGTATTTTAATGCGGTATGCAGCCAGCCCCCGGTTGTGATGCTTTCTATCGGTCGTAAGCCTGATGGCAGCGATAAGGATACATTCCGTAATATCGTGGAGCGTAAGAAGTTCGTGATCCATCTGGCGCATCCTGAGCTTGCTCCTCAGGTGACCCTGTCTGCAAAAGTGCTGCCGGAAGGTGAGTCCGAGCTGGACCTGCTGGCGATGGATACAGTGCCATTTGAGGGTTTTGAACTGCCTCGCCTGAAAGATGCGCGTATCGCCTTTGCTTGCGAGCTGTATAAGCTAGACACCATCGGTGATAACAATCAGAACCTTGTGTATGGCAGGTTGGAGCGGATCTGGTTGGATGATTCTGTGGTGGGTGAGGATGCGAAAGGGCGTACCAAGATCCTGGCAGAACAGCTTGACCCCTTGGGTCGCCTGGGTGGCAATGAATATATTACATCGGGTGAGGTTCTTGATATCCCGCGTCAGCCCTGATGAGCTGCTAAGCTGGGTCATATAACCATTCCGGCGGAGGTGAGTGCCATGACCCAGCGTGACTGGATGCCCGACAATACTAATCCGTTAACACCTTATCTGATGGTCAAGGATGCCGAGCGCACTTTGGCCTTCTATAAAAGTGCTTTTGGGTTCGAGGGCAGTGTTATGCTGCGTGATGAGCACGGCGCGCCGATGCACTGCGAAGCTCGTTACCTGGATACCACCTTGGTAATGTTTGCACCTGAAGGAACATTTGGTTCACCGCAGAAAGCACCTCTCACCAGCGGTGAGCCATCGCCTATCGGATTGTATGTCTATTGCGAAGATGTAGATGCGCTTGTGACTCGGGCGGTTGGGGTGGGTGCTGAAGCGGTTGGGGATGTAGAAACCCAGTTTTGGGGTGATCGGACGGGTTGTCTGCGTGATCCCGATGGCTATGTCTGGACGTTTGCCACGAAGGTGGCGGAGTTTGATCCCGCAAAAGTACCACCGGGTAGTGCGATGTGATTTGTGAAGGTGTTCTTCCTTAGTGCTGTGGCTCGGCCTATTGATCTGCGGCATCCATTAATAAGACTTTCTCTTTGTGTATTTATGTTCCTATAGTGGATTATTGACATTATGGGAATAAATGTTCAAAGTGCGCCCCTTTCCTGATGTGCCTGTTCTGGCACTCTTCGTTCAATCAAATTCCGGGACATTTTTAATGAATGCGGTAATTGTTGCAGTGCTGACGATGTTGGTGCTGAGCTTGCTTCGTACGAACGTTGTGATGGCACTTCTGATCGGTGCAATGGCGGGTGGTCTGACCGGCGGTTTGGGGCTGCAGGGCACGGTTGATGCCTTTAACAGTGGTATCGGCGGCGGTGCGGGTGTTGCTCTGAGTTATGCCCTGCTGGGTGGTTTTGCCGTCGCGATTTCCAAGTCTGGTCTGCCGCACCTGTTGGCTGATCGCGTAGTGGTGATGCTGGGAAATAATCATGACGCCCAGCGCGTGCGCTTGGTACGAAGTGGTTTGATCGTGCTGATCATGCTGGTGGCGATCTCTTCGCAAAACATTATGCCGATCCATATCGCGTTCATTCCGATGCTGATTCCGCCGCTATTGCTGGTGATGGCGAAGATGCACCTGGATCGTCGGTTGATCGCCTGTGTGCTGACCTTTGGCCTAGTGACGCCGTACATGTTCCTGCCGGTGGGTTTTGGTGGCATCTTCCTGAATGAGATCCTGCTGAAGAACATTGCTGCAAACGGTGTGTCCGTCGAGGGACTGAGTGTTGTGTCCGCGATGGGGATACCGGCACTGGGTATGCTCACAGGCCTGCTGATCGCTGTGTTTATCAGCTACCGTGGTAAGCGCCGTTACGACCTGAGCAAGATCGAGCAGGTGGAAAGTGCGGATGCGACAGTGTCTACTGCACGTACCCTGATCTCCATTGCGGCGATCGCAGTAGCGTTTGGTGTGCAGCTGTATACCGGTTCTATGGTGCTGGGCGCGTTGCTGGGCTTCCTCGTCTTTTCTGTATCTGGTGTGGTGCGTTGGAACGAATCCGACGGCCTGCTGGTGGATGGCATGAAGATGATGGCGACCATCGGTTTCATCATGATCGCCGCTGCGGGTTTTGCTGAGGTGCTGCGCGAAACCGGTCAGATCGCTAGCCTGGTGGAGAGTTCCGCGGGTTTTGTGGATGGTAATAAGGCGCTGGCAGCGTTCCTGATGTTACTGGTTGGATTGCTGATCACCATGGGTATCGGCTCTTCTTTCTCTACGATCCCAATTATTGCGGCGATCTACGTACCGCTGGCGGTACAGCTGGGTTTCTCTCCACTGGCGATCGTTGCGCTGGTGGGTACTGCAGGTGCCTTGGGTGATGCGGGTTCTCCCGCGTCGGATTCAACGCTGGGCCCGACTGCGGGTCTGAACGTTGATGGGCAGCACCGACATATCTGGGATACGGTGGTCCCTACCTTCCTGCACTTTAACCTACCGTTGCTGATTGCAGGTTGGATCGCCGCGACGATTCTGTAAGTGCTAAAGCGATCACCTGTAAAAAAGCCGCTCACTGAGCGGCTTTTTTGTGGGTGTTTATTCCTGTTTGAACGGCAGCCAGGTAGTGAGTTCGGCGATCTGCTCCCGCATCATCTCTTCCTCTTCTGCCAGAAAACGGGTGATAGGTTCCTGAAAGCCAGCCTCTTTAATCCAGTGAACCGACCAGGTTTCGATCGGTTCAAAACCGCGTTGGATTTTGTGTTCTCCCTGAGCACCCGGATCGAAGCGTTTTAGTCCTTCCCGTATGCAGTATTCGATGCCTTGGTAGTAGCAGGTTTCAAAATGCAGGCTGTCATATTCCTCAAGGCAGCCCCAGTATCGACCGTAGAGAGTGCTTTCGCTGCGCAGAGAGAGGGCGCCCGCGACGGCATCGTCACCCTTAAAAGCGGCGACCAGCACGAGCTGATCGGGCATGGTATCGCGTAGCCGTGTAAAAAATTCAGGTGTCAGGTAGCCTTTGCGGCCACGCTTCAGGTAGGTGATCTGATAGAAGTGGTAGAATCGGTGGAGCAGGGTATCAGTGATCTCACTGCCAACAAAGGTTTTAAGCGTCACCCCCTGTTCGATGACCTTTTTGCGCTCCTTGCGCAGGTTCTTGCGCTTGCGAGAGCTGAAACGCTCCAGAAAATGATCAAAATCCCGGTAATCCTGGTTACACCAGTGGTACTGACTGCCCAGGCGACGCATAAAGTGATCATCCGCGAAACCTTCGATGGTATCGGTCGGGGCAAAGAGTCCATGCCACGAAGAGGCGTCAAATCTCTCTGCGATTTGTGGGATCGCTTCCTTTATGGCTGGGATTATCTGCTCGAGTGGCAGTTGGCTGCCGATACGAGGGCCGTATGCAGGGGTAAACGGGATGGAGGTGACCAGCTTGGGGTAATAGTCCAGGCCGTAGCGGGCATAGGCATCCGCCCAGGCCCAGTCGAACACATACTCGCCGTAGGAGTGCTGCTTCAGATAGAGCGGCATTACCGCAAGGGTGGTGTCTCCCTTCTTGAGTGTCAGGTGTAATGGTAGCCAGCCGGTACCTTTGCCGACGCTGCCGGAATGCTCCAGAGCGTGCAGAAATTCGTAGCGCAGGAAGGGGTAATCGGTACCGCAAAGTGTATTCCAGACCTCGGGGCCGATCGATTCAATGTTGTCACTGAGTACGATATCAAGCATATTTGCCTATACTCTTACCTGTAAGAGAACCGCTAACGTCTGGAATTATAAGTAATTTCACCGGAGGAACCATGGACGAGCTGGAACTGGAATTTGAACTGCATCCTCAGCTGGCCGCAGACTGTATTGTACTGGGAGATTTCCCGCTATGTCGCCTGTTGCTGATGAATGATGCCAACTATCCGTGGTTTATTCTGGTGCCGCGCCGCGCCGGAGCGACCGAAATCTACCATCTGTCCGAAGAAGAGCGCTGTCAGATGATTCACGAGTCATCATTCCTGTCGGAAAATCTGGCGGATATTTTCGCTGCTCGAAAGATGAATGTGGCAACGTTAGGGAATATGGTTCCCCAGCTGCACCTGCATCACGTAGTGCGGCAGGAGGATGATCCCGCATGGCCTGGCCCGATCTGGGGTAAGGTGGCAGTGAAACCGTATACGGAGGAGCAGATCCACGAGATTCGCCATAAGGTGGAGGTGCTGCTCGCCAATACCGGTGAAGTTGAAATCGCACCCGAAGCGTAACACCGACGTATCTCTTCTGGCCGACCCGTTCGGGTCGGTCTTGCTGTTCTATTAGGCCTGTATCCGGCCACTAAATCGGTTATAATCGCGCGTTTTCCAATAGATCTGTATCTGGAACGCGTTCTACAATGCCTATCTATGATTTTGAGTGCAAAAGCTGCGGCCACGAGTTTGAAAAGCTGGTGATGCGAAGTGATGCACCGGCACCTAACTGCAAGTCATGTGACAGCGAAGATGTGCAGAAAAAAGTCTCTGCGCCGGGTTTTCGTTTGTCTGGCAGTGGTTGGTACGAGACAGACTTTAAGACCGGTAAGAAAAAGAACCTTGCCGGTGACAGCGGCAGCAATAGCAATAGCTGAAACCGCTTAATTTCGAATTGAACATACGTATCCGTCATTACCGGATGCATTGGTAACTTAACAGGAACAGGAAACTATGCGCAGCCATTATTGCGGCGATCTGAGAAAAGAACACGTTGGCGAAGAAATTACCCTGAACGGCTGGGTACATCGTCGTCGTGACCACGGTGGTGTTATCTTTCTGGACGTGCGTGACCGTGAAGGTCTGACACAGGTTGTATTCGATCCGGATCGTGAAGAAAGCTTCGCGCTGGCAGACAGCGTACGTAACGAATACGTTATCGAAGTACGTGGTCTGGTGCGCAACCGTCCGGAAGGTACTATCAACCCGGATATGCCTACCGGTGAGATCGAAGTGCTGGGTAAAGAGCTGGTTATCCTGAACAAAGCTGAAACCCCTCCGTTCCAGCTGGACGAACACCAGCACGTGGGTGAAGACGTGCGTCTGCGCCACCGTTACATCGACCTGCGTCGTCCGGAGATGCAGGAAAAACTGCGTTTCCGTTCTAAAGTTACCAACGCAATCCGTAACTACTTGGACGACAACGGCTTCCTGGATATCGAAACTCCGATCCTGAACCGTGCGACACCGGAAGGTGCGCGTGACTACTTGGTGCCGAGTCGTGTGCACGAAGGTGCGTTCTTCGCGCTGCCGCAGTCTCCACAGCTGTTTAAGCAGCTGCTGATGGTGTCCGGTTTCGACCGTTACTACCAGGTTGCTAAATGTTTCCGTGACGAAGACCTGCGTGCTGACCGTCAGCCAGAATTTACCCAGATCGATATCGAAACATCCTTCATGGATGAGGAAGGTATCATGGGTCTGACCGAAAACATGATCCGTAAGCTGTTCCTGGAGCTGAAAGGTATCGATCTGGGTGACTTCCCTCGTATGCCGTTCTCCGAAGCGATGCAGCGCTATGGTTCCGACAAGCCGGATCTGCGCTTCCCGATGGAGCTGGTAGACGTTGCTGACCTGATGGCTGAGATCGAATTCAAGGTTTTTGCGGGCCCTGCAAACGATCCGAAATGCCGCGTGGCTGCGCTGAAAGTACCAGGTGGTGCTCAGCTGACCCGTAAGAACATCGACGAATACACTAAGTTCGTGGGTATCTACGGTGCGAAAGGTCTGGCGTGGATCAAAGTTAACGCGATCGAAAACGGCATCGAAGGCCTGCAGTCTCCAATCATCAAGTTCCTGGGCGAAGAAGTAACCATGGCGATCATGGAGCGTCTGGGTGCTCAGAACGGTGACATCGTGTTCTTTGGTGCAGACAAAGCGAAGATCGTTTCTGAAGCGCTGGGCGCGCTGCGTATCAAAGTGGGTGAAGACCTGGAGATGGCGCAGTGCGAATGGGCGCCGCTGTGGGTTGTTGACTTCCCAATGTTCGAAGAGACCGATAACGGTGGTCTGACTGCGCTGCACCACCCGTTCACCGCGCCAAGCTGCTCTGCAGAAGAGCTGAAAGCGAACCCGCTGGACGCTCTGTCCCGTGCATACGACATGGTACTGAACGGTTGCGAGCTGGGCGGTGGTTCCGTTCGTATCCACGATCAGGAGATGCAGGCGACCGTTCTGGAGATCCTGGGTATCTCCGACGAAGAAGCAGACGACAAGTTTGGCTTCCTGCTGAATGCGCTGCAGTACGGTGCGCCTCCACACGGTGGTCTGGCGTTCGGTCTGGACCGTCTGATCATGCTGATGACCGGTACTGACTCTATCCGTGAAGTGATTGCATTCCCGAAAACTCAGAGCGCATCTTGCATGATGACTGAGGCTCCAGGGGAAGTAAGCGCTGCTCAGCTGCGTGAGCTGAACATCAAGCTGCGCAAAACTCCTTAAGTCCCTGTTGGGGATCTAATGGAGTCTGGGGTGATATCGCTCAGGGCTCCGTGAAAAAGCCGAGACCAGCTGTCTCGGCTTTTTTGTTCGTCGGTGATAAATACCGGTTGCGTCGAATAGTGCACTCCGGCGTATTATGGTCGGCGACGATTGGAACAGACGGTTTTATGTTAATACTAGGAATCGACCCGGGCTCCCGTATCACCGGATACGGCGTGATTAATAGCATGGGCTCGAAAAATGAATATGTCGCCAGCGGCTGTATTCGCATCAAAGGTGAGGCCTTGCCTGAGCGCTTGCAGCAGGTCTTTGAGGGCGTGACCGAGGTGATCAATCGTTACTGCCCGCAAGAGATGGCGATTGAGCAGGTGTTTATGGCGCGTAACGCTGACTCTGCCCTGAAGTTGGGGCAGGCGCGTGGCGTGGCGATTGTTGCCGGGACCAATCATGATCTACCCGTCCACGAATATGCAGCACGAAAGGTGAAGCAGGCGGTGGTGGGGAAGGGATCTGCCGACAAGACTCAGGTGCAGCATATGGTGGCACATATTCTTAAGCTTCCGGGGCTGCCGCAAGTGGATGCCGCCGATGCGCTGGCAATCGCTCTGTGTCACTCCTATACCCGTGCCAGCTTGGTGCAGATGGCCGGAGCCCGATCAACCCGTAACGGCCGGTGGCGCTGATGCAATACGAAGAGTTTATCTATCTCGCAGAGATTATAGGGGTGGCGGTGTTTGCTGTGACCGGGGCTCTGGCGGCCCAGGGTAAGCGTATGGATATTCTGGGGGTGGTGGTCCTGGCGATTGTGACCTCTCTGGGTGGTGGCACCCTGCGCGATCTCACGCTGAACGCCCATCCTGTGGGCTGGATTGTTGATACCAGCTACCTCTGGACGGCGATCTTTTCTGCGGTGGGGGCCTTCATCCTCTGTCGTTATGTGGCCTATCCGCGTCGTGCACTGCTAGTGCTGGATGCGATGGGGCTGGCGCTGTTTGCCATTCTCGGTGCCCAGAAAGCACTGGCCTTGGGGCATTCAGGGCTGATCGTGGTGATGATGGCCATGATCACCGGCACCGCCGGTGGTATGATTCGCGATATTTTGACCCGCGAGATCCCGTTGATCCTGCACCGGGGTGGTGAGATCTATGCCACCTGCGCAATGGCGGGTGCGATCTTCTTTGTCTCTTTCCACGGATTGATCGAAGAGCGCCTGTTGGCGCTGATCTCCATGGGGCTTATCTTTGCGACGCGCATGGCGGCGGTGTTTGCTGATCTGCGCTTACCTGAATTTATTGTTGCCGGGCATCGCCTGGAATCGGCCCGCAGTGCGCGGGATAAGGAGAAGTAAGTGATCGGACGGCTAAGAGGCGAGTTGCTTGAGAAACATCCGCCGCAACTGCTGATTGATGTGAACGGTGTTGGATACGAAGTGGAAGCTTCCATGAACACCTTCTACCGTCTGCCGGAACTGGGCAAACAGGTTACGCTGTTTACCCACTTCGTAGTGCGGGAGGATGCTCAGCTGTTGTATGGATTTGCCGATCGTGAAGAGCGTCTGCTGTTTCGCACGCTGATTAAGGTGAACGGTGTCGGGCCAAAGCTGGCGTTAACCATCCTCTCTGGTATCAGCAGCAATGATTTCGTGCGCTCAGTGCATGATCAGGATACGGCTGCGCTGGTGAGGCTGCCGGGTGTCGGTAAAAAAACTGCTGAACGCCTGATTGTTGAGATGAAGGATAAACTCAAAGACCTACAGGTGGCTGATTTCGGTGAGTTTCAGCTGGATGGTGGTAGTAACCCTGAGGCCGCAGCGGCTGTGCCTGAGACGGATTACCGCGCCGAAGCGGAAAGCGCGCTGGTGGCGCTGGGTTACAAACCGGTACAGGCCACTAAGGCGATCGCTGCTGCTGAAAAACAGCTGGGTGCAGGTGCCAGCAGCGAGGATCTGATTCGTCAGTCGTTGAAGTCGATGGTGACGGGTTAAGTGGGGCGAACAGGGTAATAAGTAGTCCCATATTTGGTTTTTCTATTTTGTGTAAGTTGAGGCTCCATCCATGATCGAAGCGGATCGTTTTATCTCGCCTGCCAGTAATCCGGTTGAGGAGGCGCAGGATCGTGCCATTCGCCCGAAAACCCTTGAGGACTATGTCGGGCAGCCCGTGGTGCTTGAGCAGATGGAGATCTTTATTCACGCAGCCAAAGGGCGTGGCGAGGCACTGGATCATACGCTGATCTTTGGCCCACCGGGATTGGGTAAAACCACCTTGGCAAACATTATCGCCAATGAGATGGGATCGGAGATTAAAACCACCTCTGGCCCGGTGTTGGAGAGGGCGGGCGATCTGGCTGCGTTGCTGACCAATCTGGAGCCGGGTGATGTGCTCTTTATCGACGAGATCCACCGTCTGAGTCCTAATGTGGAGGAGGTGCTCTATCCGGCGATGGAGGACTACCAGCTGGATATCATGATCGGCGAAGGGCCGGCCGCGCGTTCGATCAAGCTGGAGTTACCACCGTTCACGCTGGTGGGGGCAACCACCCGTGCGGGTTTGCTGACGTCACCCTTGCGTGATCGCTTCGGCATCGTGCAGCGCCTGGAGTTTTACAATATCGACGACCTCTCCAGTATCGTCAGTCGCTCTGCGGCGTTGTCTGGTACTGGGATTGATGATCACGGAGCGCGCGAGATTGCTTGCCGTTCCCGTGGTACGCCGCGTATCGCCAACCGTTTGTTGCGCCGTGCGCGTGACTATGCAGAGGTAAAAGGGGATGGGCATATCTCGGCTGAGATCGCGGATCGGGCGCTGAATATGCTGAATGTCGATAACAGCGGTTTTGATCATATGGACCGCCGCATGTTGCTGACCATGATTGAGAAATTTGGTGGCGGTCCGGTCGGGGTGGAAAGTCTGGCGGCAGCGATCAGTGAAGAGCGCGATACTATCGAGGATGTACTCGAGCCTTACCTGATTCAGCAGGGCTTCATTATGCGTACTCCGCGTGGGCGCGTAGCAACGGATCACGCCTACCGCCACTTCGGTATTGATAAACCGGACATGGATCAATAAAGGTTTAGTAATCTCGGCTTTCCCGTCGTTTCTGATATTCATCAACGTGTGAATTGGCTCGCTCTGTCTAAGATGTTTCTGTAATCACAGAAAATAATAAAAGGACAGATGATGGGAGTGACATTAACCGCGTCTAAGGTGTTGGCCTTCAGGGCGGAGATCGAACGTCACCTTGGCCTGTTGCGCGAAGAAGCACGTGAGCAAGCGCGGCAGGAGCCGTATGAACAAGGGAAATCGTCGAGTCAGCAAGCGGCAGTGGTAGATGCGAATAGCTGTTCAGCGAAGCGGGCATTTAATGTGGTCAATATCAATCGCCATGTTGATGAAATACGGGCTTGTGTCGCTGCATTGAGGCGGATTGAGGATGGTAGTTTTGGTATCTGTACCGAGTGTGGCGAGGATATTGAACTCAACCGTTTGAAGGCTAATCCGGTTGCTGCGTGCTGCATACGATGCCAGTCAAACAGCAGTATTCTGCAGGCCGCTGGCTGATCTGCACCTGATTATACTTATCTACATCAAGCGAAACTGCTCATAGGGGTGGTTTCGCTTTTTTATGCGTATCTCTCCTGTTATTGTTGTCGCCAGGATTCTGGCTTACCTCATAAACAATGGCATTTGAAGTAACGTACCGTGTGTACATCGAAGATACCGACATGGGCGGTATTGTCTACTACGTCAACTATCTGAAGTTCCTTGAGCGCGCTCGTACCGAGCTGCTTCGCCATCTGGGTTACAACCAGCATCAGCTGCAGCAGGATGGCATTCTGTTCGTGGTGCATCGGGTCGAGTGTGACTATTTAAAATCTGCATGTTTAGATGATGAACTTCTGGTGCGTGTCGACGTCACTAACCAGACGGCAACGTCTTTGCAGTTCAGCCAGGTCGTTTCCCGTAAGGGGGATGAGGACGTATTGTGCCGGGCAGAGGTAAAGGTTGTATGCGTTAACGGCGGTACCATGAGGCCAAGGCGTATCCCGGCGGAGATCGCCGACCGTTTTAAAAGCCAGCGTAACTAATATTCAAGCGCCTGCAGCCGCAGGCGTTTATCGTGAAGAATTGTAGAGAATTAGAGGACAGCCAACGTGGTTGAAAAGATGTCTATCTGGAGCCTGGTGGTTAATGCCAGTGTTGTGGTTCAACTGGTAATGCTGCTGCTGGTGCTTGCGTCGATCCTGTCATGGGTGATGATCTTTCAGCGTCACTTCTTCTTACGCCGCACCAAGCGCGCGCTGCAGGCCTTTGAAGAGCGCTTCTGGTCCGGGGTCGACCTGGGGACGCTCTATCGTGAAGTGAATCAGGAACCTAATCCGGATTGCGGCGCGGAAAACATCTTTCGTGCGGGTTTGAAAGAATATACTCGCCTGACTCAGCAACGCACGTCCGACCCCGATGCAGTGATGGAGGGTGTGCAGCGCGGTATGCGTGTCGCGATGTCTCGTGAAGAGGAGAAGCTGGAGCAGCATCTGCCATTTCTTGCTTCAGTGGGCTCTGTCAGTCCGTACATTGGTCTGTTTGGTACGGTGTGGGGCATCATGAACTCCTTCCGTGGCCTGGCCAACGTGCATCAGGCAACGCTGGCGTCTGTGGCGCCGGGTATCTCTGAGGCGCTGGTGGCAACGGCTATAGGTCTTTTTGCTGCGATTCCTGCGGTAATTGCTTACAACCGATTCTCAGCGAAAGCGGAAGGTATGCTGGGTAGTTACGAAACCTTCGCGGACGAGTTCTCTGCTGTCTTGCACCGTCGTGTTTACGCAGCGTCTTAAGGTGCAGACATGATTAGACGCCACCGTAAAACCCGTAAGCTCAAGGCTGAGATCAACGTTGTTCCCTATATCGACGTGATGATGGTGTTGCTGGTGATCTTTATGATTACCGCACCCATGCTGACCCAGGGGGTTAAGGTAGATCTGCCACAGGCTGCTTCTGATCCGGTAGATGACCGGGATAAAGAGCCGTTGATTATCACGGTGGATGCCGATCAGAACTATTACATTGATGCCGGTGGTGACCCTGAAGAGCCGCTGGCAGCAGAGGTGGTATCGGATCGTGTAGGAAAAATCCTGGCGAGCAATCCCGATAAGATGCTGTTGGTGAGAGGTGACAAAGGGGTTGATTATAACGCTGTCGTTCAGTTGATGGTGCTACTGCAGCAGGCCGGTGCAGCCAGCGTCGGACTGGTCACCGAGTAGGTTACCCATCGTGAAACTCAAGAGTTACCTGCTGCCCGCTTTGATGGCGCTGTTGTTGCACGGTGCGGTCTTCTTTGTGCTCGCTGATGTGTGGTTTGAGCCGGAGAAAGCGGTAGTCAAAGTACCCCGCCACGTTAATGCGCAGATCGTAGATCGTAAATCGATCACCACGAGTGCTGATCGCAAGCGTCAGGCTGATGCGCAGAAGCGCAAAGCAGATGATGCTAAGCGCAAAAAAATAGCTCAGGAGAAGCGCAAGAAGGCGGCAGCAGAGAAAAAACGTAAACAAGAGATTGCACGTAAAAAAGCAGCGGCCGAAAAGAAACGCAAACAGGAAGTGGCGCGTAAAAAAGCTGAGGCCGAAAAGAAACGTAAGCAAGAAGTAGCACGCAAGAAAGCCGAAGCAGAGAAGAAACGTAAGCAGGAAGTAGCGCGCAAGCAGGCCGAAGCAAAACGTCAGCAGGAATTGGCTGCTAAGCAGGCTGCTGAGAAGAAAGCGGCGGAAGAAAAAGCGCGTCAGGAAGCGGCTGAGGCTGAGCGTGAACGTCAGGAGCAGGAGCGACTGGCGGCTGAGACGCAGCGCCGGGAAGAGGCAGCTCAGAAAGCCAGGGACGCAGCGTTGGCTGCGGCGTTGGCCGAAGAGGAAGCCCAGCTTGCAGAGGAGGAGGGGCATCAGGCTGCGCTAAGTTACGAAGCGTACGTGCGTGATCAGATCTCTCGTTATTGGCGTCGTTCGCCCAATGCACGTAACGGTATGGTAGTGGAGCTCTCCATCCATCTGTTGCCGAGTGGGGAAGTGGATGATGCTTATGTCAGCAAATCCAGTGGTGATGATCGTTTTGATCGGGATGCAGTCCGAGCGGTATTAAAAGCGGCCAGCTTCCCGGAGTTGCAGAGTCTCGACCCTGTCGTATTTGATCGTTACTATCGCAAATTCACTATGATCTTCAGGCCTGAAGATCTGCGTTATTAAGTTGAACTCCGCTCTAGGGGATCTGTCGTATTCGACTATACATGTAGGAGATGTTTCCTGGTGTTTAGGGGAGGAACTGCTGTGAAACTATATAAGCGTCTGGTCGCCATCCTGTCTTTGATGGTGATCTCAGTGGTGGCTCGGGCAGAGCTGACCATTGAAATTACCCAGGGTGTAGATAAGCCAACTCCGATCGCAGTGGTGCCGTTTTCATGGAGCGGTGGCTTCGGTCTGGAGGAGGATGTTGCTGAAGTGATTGGTGGTGACTTCGGGCGTAGCGGTTTGTTTGAGGTGATGAACCGCGACAACATGCTCAGTAATCCGTCTACGCGCAACGAAGTCAGTTTCCGCGACTGGCGACTGGCGGGGCAGGAGTTTCTGGTCATCGGCCGCATCAAACCAGAGCGGGATGGCCGGATTCGCGTTGAATACGAAGTCTATGATGTTGTTAAGGAGCAGCAGATTCTGGCTGCCGCGCGTGTTGGTAGTCGCAACGGGCTGCGAGATGTCGCGCATGTTATCGCCGACAATATCTACGAATATCTGACTGGTCTAAAAGGTGCCTTTTATACCCGTATTCTGTATGTGACCGCAGAGAAAACCGGCGTTGAGTCCTATCGCTACCGTCTGCGTTTGGCTGATTCTGATGGTGCGCGCCCGCGTACAATCCTGGAATCCAGCGAGCCGATCATGTCGCCGAGCTGGTCTAAAGATACGCGTCGGGTCGCATACGTCTCTTTCGAAAGCGGTCGTCCAGCTATCTATATTCAAAACCTGCTGACCGGTAACCGTCAGAAAATTCAGTCTTTCAGTGGCCTTAATGGTGCGCCAGCCTGGTCACCTGATGGCAATAAAATGGCATTGGTGCTTTCCAAAGACGGCAATCCGGAGATCTATGTGCTGGATCTCCAGCAGCGTCAGCTGACGCGTCTGACGCATCATTATGGTATTGATACGGAGCCAAGTTGGGCGCCTGACGGCAAAAGCTTGCTCTTTACCTCAGATCGCGGTGGTCAGCCGCAGATCTATCAGATGGACCTGCGTAGCCGTGCGCTTGATCGCCTTACTTATGAGGGTGTTTACAACGCGCGTGCTTCATTAACTCAGGATGGGCGTTTTCTGGCGATGGTGCATCAGGGAAATGACGGCGTATTTCGAATCGCCGTTCAGGATCTGAAAACTGGTCGCCTCGATGTGCTTACCCGAACGGCTCTGGATGAGTCTCCTACCATAGCTCCAAATGGCAGTATGATTTTGTATGCAACGCAAAAAGGAAACAGGGGAGTGCTGGGTGGAGTTACCCTGGATGGTAACGTCCGCTTCCTGCTTCCGGCCACTCAGGGGGATGTGCGAGAGCCTGCATGGTCTCCCTACTTGCAATAAGTGCTTGCAGCAATTAACGTATGCGTCAGTTGGGAATTAAAAAATTAATTATCTTACTTTGGCGAAGACCAATCAGGGATATTTACAGGAGTATTCAATGAAAGCTTCTAATGTAACCAAGGCCGTTGCGCTGGCTCTGTCCGTAGCTTGGGCTGCAGGTTGTAGTACTACTAGTGGCACAGATTCCGGTAGCGAAGGCGCTACTGCAACTGGTACGTCCGCAAACACTAAAGGTACAGAAGTTTCTGGTAGCGTTTCCGCTGCTGAGATGGAAGCACAGAAAGCTGCTGAGGCCGCTGAAGCTGCTAAGGCTGCTGCAGAGGACGCTGCTGCATCAGTTGCAAACCTGCAGACTGTTTTCTACTTCGACTTCGATAAGTCTGTTGTAAAACAGAACGGCTTCGATGCGCTGGAAAAACACGCAGCTTATCTGGCAGCGAACGCAAATGCTTCCGTTCGTCTGGAAGGTCACGCTGATGAGCGCGGTACCCGCGAATACAACATGGCGCTGGGCGAGCGTCGTGCAAAATCAGTTGCTCGTTACCTGCAGGTTAACGGCGTAAATGCTGGTCAGATCGAAACAATCAGCTACGGTGAAGAGAAGCCGGCAATGATGGGTCACACTGACGCATCTTGGGCTCAGAACCGTCGCGTTGAGCTGAAATACGTTAGCCACTAATGTTTTCAGCCCGTTCGCTTTCAGCCGCAGTGCTGGCGCTGTCATGCAGCGCCAGTGCTTTGGCTGCACCTCAAGTTATTGAGATCCGTACCTCTTCTCCCGATCCTCAAGCCACTTCGCTCCAGAGCAACCCAGCAGTTTCACGCAGCAACACCGAGTTGCTGATGATTGTTGAGCAGTTGCAGGATGAAGTGCGTAATCTGCGTGGCCAGCTGGAGCAGCAGACGTTCCGTATGAAGAAGATGGAACAGCAGCAGCTCGACAGGTATCGCGATCTGGATCGCCGTATCAGTGCTCTGATGAGTGCTGGTGCTCAGACGGTTAAGCCCCCTGCAGCGGTAAGTAATGATTCTGATAATCCGGCGCCCGTAGCGCCAGATGCAGGAAATACCGCAGCGGCTTCCGTTGTGACAACCACGCCTGCTCAGACTGTGCCTGCAGCAGTTCCGGTGGCGCCTAAGCCTGCACCAAAACCTGAACCGGTCACCGTGAAAAATGGTGTGTCCGATTCCAAGGCATACCGCGATGCATTTGCGCTGGTGCGTACACAGGATTACCCGGCGGCTATTGCGGCTTTGAAAGCTTTTGTGCGTGATTACCCTGGAAGTGCTCGCGTGGCCAACGCATACTATTGGCTGGGTGAGATCTATCATGTGGAGCAGAAGCTGGAGTTGGCCCGTGAGGCCTACGCGCTGGTGTTGGGGCAATATCCTGATCATCCGAAAACACCTCGAGCTGCCTATAAGCTGGGTGTTATCTATGCCGAGCTTGGCGATGCAACGCGCTCTCAGGAATATATCGACTACGTGTTGAAAAACCATCCTGATTCGAAAGTAGCGCCGTTGGCTCAAGACCTCAAACGTAAGTAATTAAGTTAGCTGGAAACGCAAGAATGACGACTGCTGCTGAAAAAGCTGTTGTTTTGCTGTCTGGTGGGCTGGATTCAGTGACTGCGCTGGCCATCGCCCAAAGCCAGGGGTATGAATGTTACGTCATGAGCTTTGACTACGGTCAGCGCTCGCAAACAGAGCTGAATGCCGCGAAGCAGGTTGCGAAACAGATGGGTGTGAAAGAGCACCGTGTTATCCGTTTGCATCTGGAAGATTTTGGTGGTTCTGCGCTTACTGATCATTCTATCGATGTCCCTGAAGAGGAGGAAGACGGTATCCCGGTGACGTATGTGCCAGCACGTAATACGGTTTTTCTCTCTCTTGCACTGGGTTGGGCGGAAGTGTTGGAAGCTCACAATATCTTCATCGGTGTGAATGCCGTCGATTTTTCCGGGTACCCGGATTGTCGTCCGGAATATATTGCTGCATTTGAAACGATGGCTAATCTGGCTACCAAGGCGGGTGTAAGCGGTCAACGCATGAGAATACAGACGCCGCTTATCGATCTGACTAAGGCAGAGATTATCGGTAAAGGCGTTGAGTTGGGTGTTGATTACGGCGTAACCGTTTCCTGCTATCAGGCGGATGATGATGGCCGGGCTTGTGGTCAGTGTGATAGCTGCCGCTTGCGCGCGAAGGGCTTTGAAGATGCCGGGGTCGCCGATCCAACGCGTTACGTGTGAGTTGAGGAAATTTAATTAAAAGAGCAATTTAGCAAAATAATTGCTTGCACTTTTTTCTGGGGTGCGTAGTATATGCACTCCATCGGGCGGGTCGTTAGCTCAGTTGGTAGAGCAGTTGGCTTTTAACCAATTGGTCATAGGTTCGAATCCTATACGACCCACCACTATACCGATGCACTAAGGGTCGTTAGCTCAGTTGGTAGAGCAGTTGGCTTTTAACCAATTGGTCATAGGTTCGAATCCTATACGACCCACCAATTTCAGAAAAAGGAGCACTCATGTGCTCCTTTTTCGTTTCTGTTCTACAAGTATGATTTTCTTAGGTTTGATCGTTTCTAAGTCATTAAGAGATTATACGTCTATGGTATAATCGTGTTGCGGTCAACACGCCCGGTTCGCGCCGGGTTTGTGCTTCAATATCAGCAATCAACTACAAGAATCAGTTACCTACATGTTAAGTAAGCAGGAAATCTCAGATCGAATTCTGGTGCAGGAGCATTTTGCAAAGGAACACCTGCCAGCAAGCCATGCGCGCCAGGAGATCGAAGAGTATAAAGATCAGATTAAAAAGCTGTTAAAAGAGAAGAATGCGTGTCTGATTGCGCATTATTATACGGACGATCTGATTCAGGAGTTGGCCGACGAAACCGGTGGTTGCGTGTCTGACTCGCTCGAGATGGCTCGCTTTGGCAGCGTGCATGAAGCCAGCACCCTGATTTTGGCAGGTGTGCGTTTTATGGGTGAAACTGCCAAGATTCTGAGCCCTGAGAAACGCATTCTAATGCCAACGCTGGAAGCGACCTGCTCGCTGGACATCGGTTGCCCGATTGACGAGTTTTCAGCATTCTGTGACGCCCACCCTGACCACGAAGTTGTCGTATACGCAAATACCTCAGCGGCAGTTAAAGCGCGTGCGGACTGGGTTGTGACTTCCAGTATCGCATTGCAGGTGGTTGAGCATCTGGCGGATGAAGGTAAGAAGATTATCTGGGCGCCGGATAAGCATCTGGGGACCTACGTTCAGAAGCAGACTGGCATTGAGATGCTGATGTGGGATGGTGCCTGCATCGTGCACGAAGAGTTTAAGGCCAAAGGTATTCTGGACCTGAAACAGGTGTATCCGGATGCAGCGGTACTTGTGCACCCTGAATCACCGGATTCTGTGGTCGAGATCGCTGATGCCGTGGGATCTACATCTCAGCTGATCAAGGCGGCACATGACCTGCCGAATAAGCAGTTTATCGTTGCGACTGACCGTGCAATCTTCTACAAAATGCAGCAGGCTGCGCCGGGTAAGGAATTCCTGGAAGCGCCAACTGGCGGTTCAGGCGCTACCTGTCGTAGCTGTGCACACTGCCCGTGGATGGCGATGAACGGTCTGGAAAATATTCTGGCTTGTTTGCAGGGTGGTGGTGAAGAGGTTCATGTTGATCCGACGCTGATCGAAGACGCCCGTCGTCCACTGCAGCGGATGCTGGATTTCTCTGCTAGCCTGAATAACTGATCGCGCCTACCACGTTCGTCACGGATAATAAAAAGCCGCATTGTATGCGGCTTTTTTGTGTCTGTGTCCCGTCCTGAAAGAAGTTACATCACTTTCTTCATCTGCTGGCGTATCGCTTTCGCTTCCTCTTCCAGTGTTTTAAGGCGAGAGCGTTCGCTTTCTGAAAGCTGTGGCGTGCGCAGTGCAAATTTGACCTGCCGTAGCGCCAGGTCCACATTGCCCGTCAGCAGATAATATTCGGTACGGGCCAGGTGTACTTCCAGGCGGTTGCCGCCGAGTCCCTGAATCTCAGCAAGGTTGTACCAGGCGTTAGCATCCTGTGGGCGTTGTTCGGTTAGCTTGCGATAGATTGCGATGGCGTGGCTGGTCTGCCCCTGACGGAGCAGTAGGTCCGCATAGATTGAGTTTGTAGGATAGTTGTCCGGGAACAATCTGAGGATTTTTTTCAGTTGTTCTGCGGCTTCGGCATAGTGTTTCTGGGCAATATTGAGTTCTGCACTCAGCAGTTGTACCGGCAGCTTTTGCTTAAAAGCGGTGTTCATCGTGTCAAATGCGGTGCTGGCAGTGGCAAATCTCATCGCTTTCATTGCCGTTATCACAGTGGCGTAGCGCAGTTCGTCGCTGTCTCGCGTTTTGCGCTGGCTTTGTATATCCGCCAGTAGGCGCTCGGTATCCTTGCTATAGAAGGCGTTAATGCGTGCCTGCACCAGCGCATAATCGATGGCATTTGGTTTGCGAGAGGGTTTGGGGAGCGATGCTGAGCGGTTGAGTGAGTCAGCAATACGAGATTCAGTCACCGGGTGGGTCAGCAAAAACTCCGGAGGTTTGCGGCCGTAGCGGGCGTTTGCCTGCAGGCGCGAGAACATACGTGGCATCGCGCTGGGGTCATAGCCAGATTCGGCCAGGGTCTGCATGCCTATATAATCGGCTTCCCGTTCATTCTGGCGGCTGAATGTCAGGCTGGCTTGCTGGGATGCAGCCACCGTGGAGGTGAGAGCAGCTGCGCCGCCTTCAGCATCGGCTGCGGCTACCAGCAAGCTGCCGAGCAGGGCGGCCAGCATAAATGGTTGATTGCGTCGATTCTCATCGATCCGGGCTGCGTAATGGCGCTGGCTGAGGTGGGCCAGTTCGTGGGCGATCACCGAAGCAAGTTCTGCCTCGCTCTGCGCTGCTTGCAATAAACCGGTATGGATACCAACGATCCCACCCGGGACAGCAAAGGCGTTCAGTGTAGGGTTGTCCAGTACGACCAGCTCCAGGCGGCGATCGGTGAGTTGGCTGTGTTCGGCAATATCCCACAGCAGGTCTTCCAGGTAAGAAACGACAACAGGGTCTTCATACAATTTGGCTGAGCCTTTCAGCATACGCACCCAGGTACGGCCCAGGATATGTTCCTGTTGTGGTGTTGTTGAGAAGCTGCCATCGCCGATCGATGGGAGGCCCTGTTCACTGGCGTATAGTGAATTAGTCGGAAAAAGCAGTATTAATGATGTTAACGATGAGAGAAAAAGGCGATAAATATGCATGGTTCAGTTTCCGTCTAAAAACGCGCTGCTAATGCGGAATGAATTGTTATATAGTGCGGGACTCGAAAAATGTACTCAACCTGAGATTTCATAAAGTTAAGTTAATGACTGAGCCTGTAATCGACGAAACACTGGACGCGTCAGGTCTGAATTGTCCGCTGCCGTTACTGAAAGCAAAACAAGCACTTAACCGGCTTGCGCCTGGGCAGGTGCTTAAAGTCATTGCGACGGACGCCGGGTCCATTCGTGACTTTAAAGCCTACACTGATCAATCCGACCACGTGTTGCTGGATTCGTTCACCGAGGCTGAACCCTACGTCTATATTATCCGACGTGGCTAAGCCGTTAATTTAAGTACAGAGAGTACAGAGATAAGAGATGCGTAAGATTCTCAGCAAATGGATTGAACGTTACTTCTCAGATGAGGAGGCGTTGCTGCTGTTCGTATTGCTGGCCGGTGCTCTGGCGGTCATCCTGACCATCGGTCAGATGCTGACGCCGGTCTTTGCCGGTTTGATCCTCGCATTTCTGATGCAGGGCGCCGTAGATTGGCTGGAGTCGCGCAAGCTCACCCATATGTGGTCGGTCTCGCTGGTGTTTGTGGTTTTTGTCAGCGTTTTCCTGGCTATCCTGCTCTTTGTCCTGCCGTTGGTGTGGAAGCAGGCCGGTAACTTGTTCAACGAGTTGCCGCGCATATTGTCGGAAGTGCAGCAGCTGGCGTTGCTGTTGCCTGAGAAGTATCCGAATATGATCTCGGTGGAGCAGGTAAATGAGCTGATCAATCTGGCCGCCAATGAGCTATCCAAGCTTGGCCAATGGGTGGTGACTTTCTCCATCAACTCCATCGGCACAGTTGTAGCGCTGCTGATCTACCTGGTGCTGGTACCGATTTTGGTGTTTTTCTTCCTCAAAGATGGTCGAATGTTGTCGCGCTGGTGGGCCTCTCTGTTGCCAGACAAACGTGAAATGATGACCAAAGTCTGGAACGAGATGGATGACCAGATCGCCAACTACGTACGTGGCAAGGTGATCGAGATTCTGATTGTCGGCAGTGTCACCTACGTTGCGTTTATCGCGTTGGGGATCAACTACGCCGCACTGCTGGGTATCATGGTGGGGTTATCCGTTCTTATCCCATACATCGGTGCTGCACTCGTGACTGTGCCTGTGGCGCTGATTGCGTTTTTCCAGTGGGGCTGGGGCAATGAATTTATGTGGTTGATGATCGCCTACGGCATCATTCAGGCACTGGACGGCAATGTGCTGGTGCCGCTGCTGTTCTCAGAAGCAGTAAATCTGCACCCGGTATCGATCATAGTAGCCGTACTGTTATTTGGTGGGCTTTGGGGGTTCTGGGGCGTGTTTTTTGCGATTCCGCTGGCAACCCTGATCAAGGCGATTGTAAACGCCTGGCCAAAAGCGCCAGTACAAGCTTTAGCCGCGCCTGACTAAGTCAGGCGCTTTTCTTTGCGGAGGCGGATGATTAAAGGCCTTTAACCGCTTCCAGAACCTCGTCTACGTGGCCCTTAACTTTTACCGTGCGCCACTCTTTGCGTAGCACGCCTTCCTTATCGATCAGGAACGTAGAACGGTCGATGCCCATATACTCGCGGCCGTAGTTCTTCTTCAGCTTAATTACGTCAAACAGCTTGCACAGTTCTTCATCCGGATCGCTGATCAGCTCAAACGGGAACGATTGCTTGGCTTTAAAGTTCTCGTGCGCGCGCATGCCGTCGCGAGATACGCCGTAGATCACGGTGTCGTTGGCGTTAAATTCGTCGATCAGGTCGCGGAAGTTCTGGCCTTCAGTGGTGCAGCCCGGTGTGCTGTCTTTCGGATAGAAATAGATAATGACGTTTTTACCGCGCAGTGCAGCGAGCTCAACGGTGTGCTCACTGGTGGCCTGAGCGGTGAAATCAGGTACGGGTTGGTCTAGTGCAACGGTGGACATGGGCTTTCCCTATATTTTCAATTGGTTGGATGGCTACTCAAGCGTGTAGAAAATCGTATAGAATAACCAGCCTTTATACGATAACAAGTACGATCTGGATTAATTGTAGAGGGCAGACGTACCTGTTGTGGCGGCCTGTAACGGTCGTTACTATTACCTCTCTTTATATCTTACGGAGATAAACATGATTACTGGCAGCATTGTTGCTCTTGTTACCCCGATGACATCCACTGGTGAGATCGATTGGGACGCCCTTGATAAGGTCGTTGATCTGCACCTGGATAAGGGTACAGACTCGATTGTTGCGGTGGGTACCACCGGTGAATCTGCAACGCTTGATTGTAATGAGCACTGCCAGGTAATCAAACGCGTGATTAAACGTGTGAACGGTCGTATCCCAGTGATCGCCGGTACCGGTGCGAACTCCACGTCAGAAGCGATTGAGCTGACACGCGAAGCCAAAGAGGCAGGTGCAGACGCATGCCTGCTGGTAACTCCGTACTACAACAAGCCGCCTCAGGAAGGCCTGTACCAGCACTACAAAGCGGTTGCTGAAGCAGTAGACATTCCGCAGATCCTGTACAACGTACCGGGCCGTACTGCATGCGATATGCTGCCGGAAACGGTGCTGCGTCTGGCAGAAATCGACAACATCATCGGTATCAAAGAAGCGACTGGTGATCTGGATCGTGCGAAAGAGCTGATTGAGAACGCACCGAAAGATTTCGCGATCTACTCCGGTGATGATGCGACTGCTCCAGAGCTGATGCTGCTGGGTGGTCACGGAAATATCTCGGTTACAGCGAACGTTGCGCCAGCTGAGATGTCACAGCTGTGCAAACTGGCGATTGCTGGTGATGCAGAGCAGACGCGTGAACTGCAGAATAAGCTGATGCCACTGCACGACAGCATGTTTGTTGAAGCGAACCCGATTCCGGTGAAGTGGGCGATGTCTGAGATGGGCCTAATGGGCGATGGTATTCGTCTGCCGCTGGTTCCTCTGAGTGAGCAGTACCACGAAGAAGTACGTGCTGCGATGCGTGCGACTGGTCTTATCTAAACGGCAGATATTATGAAAAAGGCAGTATCTCTGACGATCTTTGCCTGCACCCTGACCACAGGGTGCAGTCTGATGGAAAATAATCCGATCTATGGTGAGCACGGGGTGATTCGTGACCGCAGTCAGGATTATGAAAAAGCAACAGAGGGAAAGGCGTTAGAGGTGCCGCCTCATCTGCGTGCTCCTGGCACTGGTTCTAACCTTGAAATTCCTCACATCGATGCGACTGCGTCGCAGCGCACCGATGATTACAAGGTGCCTCGTCCGGAGTTTTTCTACACTGAGTCAACCAATGACAGTGTGAACCTTGCCCGTGACGGCAGCGAGAAGCTGATTATCGTCGACGCGCCGATTGATCAGGTTTGGTTGAAACTGCAGGATTTCTGGGCATTCAACGGTATTGCGCTGGAGGATACTGATCCGACCAAGGGCGTGATGGAAACGGTGTGGATTGATGGTGACGGCAAAGAACTAAGCTTTGTTGATCATTGGATCAAGCGCCTGACTTTTCAAGAGATAGATGGGCCGCCTATGGATAAGCTGCAGGTGACGCTTCGTCCCGAGGGCAGCGATGTAACACGCACCTCTATCTCTATGAAGCACGTACGCTTCTCTAAAGATGAGGATGTTACAGCAGTTGACTGGAACGCTGCGGCACAGGAAGTGGGTTACAAGTCCGAGATGATGTTTGAGATGCTGCGTTATCTGAGCAAGGCATCTGACAAAGAGGACGCGCCTACGCTTGCTAAGCTGCAGCAGCCTCGCATTGGTAAAACCGCTGTAGGACGTGATTCCCGTGGCAATCCGGTCCTGAAGGTTGAAGGCTCTGTTGATGCAGTTTGGAATTCTGTATCCAAAGCGATGTCCAGCAACCTTTTTGATGTGGGTACCCGTGATCAGGATGCGGGGATGATTTATTTCTCCTACACCACAAGTGTTCCTGCAGATGAAACCGACAAGATGGGATTCTTTGAGTGGTTGCACTCTGACAAAGGTCAGATCACGTTCAAGACCACTGCGCTGGCCGAAGCGCTAGGCGTTGATGGCAAAGACGACGCTATCCGCTACTCCTCACTGAAGGCTAGTGACGAGGAGGTGGCGCGCAAAAGCCAGATGACGAAAGAAGAGCTTGAGCAGGAAGCGATGCAGAAGTCAGAAGGATTCAAAATCTGGCTGGCTGGCAAAGTGGTATACGTTTTTGGCACTAACGAAGAGGAAGATGAAGGTGTATACAATGAGGAGAAGGATGCCTACGAGTATACCGGTCGTTATCAGCTGAAACTGAATCGTTCCCGCAGCGGTGTTTACCTGACCGTGCTGAATGATGAAGGCCTGGCCGCCCAGAAAGATATCTCGGAAGAGATTCTGTGGGATGTGAAAAGCGGTCTGTCTAAGAACTGATCGTTAAGCTAACGACACATCCATTATTTCCAAGGGGCCTGCAGGGCCCCTTGTTGTATCTATTGTTTACAAGCTGGAACAGAAAATGAAAACAGTCATTCTGGATTTGGAAAGCCTGGAGGACCTGAGCCTCGATCCGATTCGTGCGGTAGTGGAGAGCCTGGATGTGCATATGGCAACGTCGGCTGAACAGGTGGCGGAGCGTATCGCAGGTTACGATCTGGTGATCACCAATAAGGTGAAGCTGGATAAGGCGACCCTCAGTGGTGCGCCGGAACTTAAGTTGATCTGCGTGGTGGCAACAGGCACGAATAATATTGATTTGACTGCAGCGAGTGAGCTGGGGATTCAGGTGTCCAACTGTGTCGCTTATGGCGTAGATTCAGTGGTGCAACACGTCTTCTCCCTTATGCTGGCGTTACACACCAACGTGATTCAGTATGATCGTGCGGTGAAAGCAGGTGATTGGGCTCAGGCCAGTCAGTTTTGCATGCTTTCTTATCCGATTCGGGAGCTGGCTGGAAAAACGCTGGGTATCGTGGGTTACGGTAATCTGGGGCGCGGCGTGGCTCGCATTGCAGAAGCGTTTGGCATGACCGTCGTGATTGCTCAGCGTCCGGGTGGTGAGCCGCAAGAGGGGCGCTTGCCGATGGATCAGCTGCTGGCGACTGTTGATGTGCTCAGCTTGCACTGTCCGCTGACAGCGGAAACCCAGGACCTGATCGACGAAGCAGCTATCGCTAAGATGAAACCCGGTAGTTTCCTGATCAATGCCGCACGGGGTGGTATCGTCAATGAGCAGGCGCTGGCTGAAGCATTACGTTCCGGACATCTGGCTGGTGCTGCTACCGATGTGCTGACCGAAGAGCCGCCGCGTAGCGGCAATGTGCTGATCAGCGATGACATTCCCAATCTGATCATCACGCCGCACAGTGCCTGGGGCAGTCGCGAAGCGCGTCAGCGCATCATTGATCAGACCGTTGAGAACATTGAGGGCTTTAAGGCCGGGCAGCCGGTACGAGCTGTCAACTGATCAGAACGGTACTGGTGCGCTGAACTCCATCCACTCGCCGCTGTGCGGGTGGTGGAGTGCGAGATGTTCGGCGTGCAGCAGCAAGCGCGGGCTCAACGCCTGCGCCTCTTCACTGGCATAAAATCGATCCCCAATAATCGCATGTCCCAAGTGCTGCATGTGAACACGTAGCTGATGGGAGCGGCCGGTAATCGGATACAATCGGACCCGACTGCCAAACTCTTCTTCCCCTATCTTTTCCCAGCGGGTTAACGCTTTCTTACCATGTTCGTAGCAGATCATCTGCAGAGGGCGGTTATCCCAGTCGCAGCGCAGCGGTTCTGTTACCTCGCCTGCTGTTTCGGTCAGCGTACCGAAGACAATCGCTTGATAGGACTTCTCCGTACGTCGTTCCTGAAATTCGGTACTGAGTTTGCGGTGGCTGTCAGCGCTTAATGCCAGGACCATCAGGCCCGATGTAGCGTAATCGAGACGGTGCACGATGCGTGCAGTGGGGTGGGTTTTCTGTACCCGGCGCCAGACGCAGTCCTGTTTGTCTTCGCCGCGACCCGGCACGGAGAGCAGGTCTGCGGGTTTGTTGACGATCACGATATGATTGTCCGCATAGATCTGCTCAGGCATCAGTGGTCGCTCTTCTTTTCAAATAACGCGAGCGATTCTACGTGGGAGGTATGCGGGAACATATCCATGACACAGAAGCGGGTAAACAGGTAACCCATCTCTACCAGCTTCTCTGCATCGCGTGCCAGTGCAGCGGGGTTGCAGGAGACGTAGAGGATCTGTTCGGCGTTATAGTGACCGATCTGTTCGATCACCTCGTAGGCGCCAGCTCGCGGCGGGTCCAGCAGAATTTTACTGAAGCCCTGATTAAACCAAGGGTGATGGCGCAGGTCGCTGCTCAGGTTTGCGCGGTAAAAAAGGCAGTTTTCCAGGCCGTTATTGGTTGCGTTCTGAGTGGCGCGAGCAACCATTGCATCAATACCCTCAACGCCCACGACCTCATCCGCATAGCGGGCGAGTGGCAGGGTAAAGTTGCCGATTCCGGAAAACAGATCCAGCACGCGGTCGTCGGTGTTGAGGTTCAGCCATTCCAACACGCGGCTGATCATCTGCTGGTTTATATCACCATTAACCTGCAGGAAGTCGCCTGGACGGAACGCCAGATCGACCTTATGTTCCGGCAAGGCATAACTGAGCTTACAGTCTTCATTGTAAGCGCGTACCTCCTGCCCGTTATCGAGATACAGGCAGAGATCCAGTGTAGCAATGGACTGGCTGAGCTGGTTTAAAAGCGCGTCAGCGGGGCGTTTCTTGGTGCGTAATGTGAGTGCCCCCTGGTCATCGCCCAAGGTGACCTCGGCGTGTGTGATATCGCGTACGTTATCGTAATCCACCAGTGCTTCGCGAAGCAGCGGTAAGACCTGATTGAGCTTATTCTCCAGCACCGGGCAGCTGTCGATTGAAGTCAGCTTGCTGCTACCCCGGCGGCGAAAACCGATGATCACCGAGCCGTCACGCTGCAGCTGGTTGATGCCGAGACGAGCACTGCGGCGATAGCCCGTCGCTTTGGAGCGTAACGGCGAATCTGTCTGAGCAGGCTGCACCTTGCCAAGGCGGGCCAGCTGATCAAGTACTATCTGCTGTTTCTGCTCGATCTGCTGGTCATGCGCGAGATGTTGTAGATCACAGCCACCGCACACGCCGTAGTGCGGGCAGATTGGCTCGACACGCTCGGCTGCGGGTGTGATCACATTGATGCAGTCGGCTTCGTCGTAGCGACGGTGGCGTTTGCTGAGCCGTGCAGATACCGTCTCCCCAGGCAGGGCTCCGGTAACAAACAGGGTTTTGCCCTCATGACGGGCGATGCCGCGTCCTTCGTGGCTAAGGCGTTTGATCTGAACGTCTATCGGGGTATCCGGAATCGCTTGCTTAGGGGTGTTTTTAGCCGTGTGGCGGCGCTGTGGTGGTCGTTTTCGCATGCTGCTGTCAGGTCATAAAGAGATGGGCGGATTCTATCAGGCCATCGTCATAAAAGGCAGGCAGAAGAACAGATAGATCACCAACTCACACAGCTGTTGGGTGGCGCCAAGGCAGTCCCCCGTATAACCGCCGATCCAGCGTTTAAAAAATCGGGACAACCAGCTGCGCATCAGCCACACCGGCGCCAATACAATCAGTGCAGCGGGTGCCAGGAATAAAAAACAAAAGGCAAGCGGGAGGGTCGCGATAGCCAGTTCATGTCCGGTCATCGCCTGAGCGAGAGGTTTCGCCTTGCTCAGTTGGTCTTCCTGTACGTAATCATCGGCATAGATGAGTGTGAGTGCGGCAAAGCGGCTTAATACATGAGCCAGTACTATCACCGGAAGCAAAACGCTGATGTGGGAAAGGCTGACAAATTTGAACATGAGTGCCAGTACCACACCCAATACGCCGTAGGTTCCGACGCGAGAGTCTTTCATGATGTGCAGTATCTGCTCTTTCTGCCAGCCACCGCCGAATCCGTCGCACACGTCGGCAAGCCCATCTTCATGAAAACCGCCGGTCAGCCAGATGGTGCTGAACATCGAGAGCAGTATCGCGAGTTCCCCGGGCAGCGCGTAGCTGCTGACCGCATAGACAGCTGCTGCAACGAGACCAATCAATAATCCAACCCAAGTGAAATAACGACTGGCGCGATTCAGGTTCTCGGCAGAGTATTCAACCCAGTCGGGTGTAGGTATCCGGGTAAAAAATGAGAGGGCGTTAAAAAATAGGTGAACTTCGCGGTGCCTGAGATTCATTCTCGATATCGCTTGGGTGTATAGTTTAAGGCGCTAACTCTAGAGCAATCATTAAGGCAGGTCTATGAAGCAGGAACACCCATTCGCGCAATATGTTCGTATCCTCGGCAAAGGGAAAAGTGGAACCCGTTCGCTTACCCGGGAGGAAGCCGCTGATGCGATGGGGATGATCCTGGATGATCAGGTGCGTCCGGAACAGCTGGGGGCATTTTTGATGCTGCTGCGAGTGAAGGAGGAAGCACCCGAAGAGCTGGCTGGATTTGCCGATGCAGTCCGCACCCGCTTTAAAACACCAGACTCCCTTGTTGTCGATCTGGACTGGTCGACGTACGCTGGCAAGAAGCGACGTCACCCCTGGTTCTTGCTGGCAGCGCTTTGTCTGGCGACGCATGGTTATAGGGTGTTTATGCACGGCGCCCATGGACACACGCCGGAACGTATCTATACCGAGGATATGCTGCCGTTGTTCGGTTTGGCTGGGTGTCAGGATTGGGAACAGGTAGAAGCTGAGCTCGCGGCGAAGAACTTTGCCTTTATGTCGATTGATCAGCTCTGTCCGCCGTTGGGGGAGATTATCCAGCTGCGTTCAGTGTTGGGCTTGCGTTCACCGGTGCATACACTCTGTCGCATGCTCAATCCGTTGCACGCCCGCTGCAGTGTCGATGGGGTCTTCCACCCGCCCTACGGGCCGATGCATCAGAAAACCGCTCAATTGTTGGGCTTCGAGCGTAACCTGACCATCAAAGGTGACGGCGGTGAAGCTGAAGCAAAACCGGATGGCGAGAGTGTTTTGCAGTGGGTGGTTGATGGGCAGCTGGAGGAGACGGAATGGCCCCGAATCGCAGAGCGTCGCTTTGTGAAGGAAGATCCGCTCGACCCAGCGTTGATACGCGAGGTATGGTGCGGCACTGCAGAGCACGCGTACGGTCAGCTTGCGATACGCTCGACCTTGGCGTTGATGCTGAAATTGCTGGGCGCAGATGAAGGTCTGGATACGCAGGGACTGCTAAATAAAGCGGATCAGCTTTGGAATAGCAGGGTGGTTGATCAATTTTTGTGAGTACAAAAAATGTACAAAGGTTAAAAGATATGCATAATGACAGCCTTGGTTGTTAATTGTCTGTTTTTTAGTCTTTATCATGAATTCAATGCATAGTCGTAGGGGCTTTCTGAAAAGCCTCGGTGGTACCGCATTAGGTCTTGCGAGCGCTTCAGCGTTCGCTTCTCGTGTTCCGTATCCCGCTTCTCCTGAGCGTAAGCTCAGTTTCTATAACCTGCATACAGGTGAGAGCCTGAACGCTACCTACTGGGCGGATGGTCACTACGTGCCTGAGGTTATGCAGGAGGTGAACCACATACTGCGTGATCATCGTAGCAATACCAGCACAGCGATGGATCCGCGTCTCTTCGATATGCTGCATCTGTTGCAGCAGGATCTGGGGGTGGAGAAGCAGTTCCACGTGATTTCTGGCTATCGCTCCCCTGAAACCAATGCGAAGCTGGCTCAGCAGAGCAATAAGGTGGCGAAGCGCAGCTACCATATGCTGGGGAAAGCGATTGATATCCGCGTACCCGGTGTGGCGCTGAAACATCTGCGGGCACAGGCGCGTTCGCTGCAGGTGGGTGGGGTTGGTTATTACCAGCGCAGTAACTTTATCCACGTAGATGTGGGGCCGGTCCGGGCCTGGGGCTAAGTCCACAGCTCTGTGTAAAAATAAAAAACCTCTGTACCTGAACAGGTACAGAGGTTTTTTTGTCTCTGCTGTTTGGGGTCAGTCGCGCCGCAACTTGTCCGAGACCGCGATGGGGGACGGGAAGTTGAAGATCACCACGTAGGTGGACAGCAGGAAGGTCATAATCGCTGTCGCCTGAATGACGTGAGATGCTTCCTGTCCAATCATCGCGGCGCTGGTCGCGATATAGGCGATCAGCAACGAGAATTCGCTGATCTGGCCGAGACGGAACCCAACCTCCCAGGCGAGGCTCTTGCTTTCGCTTATGCGGATCAGCAGGAAGCGGAAGATGACCGGTTTCAGGCCAACCACAAGCACAGCCAGGAGGATGGAAGGCAGGAGTACATCGTCCAGCAGTGTCAGATTGAAGTTCGCCCCAATCGAGAAGAAGAACAGGATCAGGAAGAAGTCGCGCAGTGGTTTCAGGCTAGTCGCGATGTATTGGGCAATAGGGCTGGTCGCGATCGAGACACCCGCGATAAATGCGCCGATCTCGGCGGACAAACCGCTCATCTGTGCGATCTCCGCTAGGCCCAGGCACCAGCCGATTGCCAGCAGGAAGATGTACTCATGGAAGCGGTCGAACTTCTGAATCAGCTTCAACAGTACGTATTTTACGAATACGAATGCACCCAGGATCAACAAAGGAAGCGCGGCCAGGGTCTTCAGATAGGTGCCCATACCGTTGCTTTCACTGTCGCCGCTATACAGGAACAGCAGCACCATGATGGCAATCACGTCCTGTAACAGGAGCAGGCCGACAACCAGCTCACCGGTATGCCGGTGATGAAGCACGGTCGTTGGCAGTAGCTTGATGCCGATGATCGTACTGGAGAACATCAGCGCAGTACCGATGATTGCCGCTTCCGTTTGGGTGTAGCCAAATGCCACGCCTACAAGGTAGCCGGTGGCAAAAAACAGTATCGAGCTGCCAATGGCGACCAGGGTCGCTTTCCTGAGCATGTGGACAAGATGGCTTGGCTGCATATCCAAACCGAGAAGGAACAGCAGGAAGATAATGCCGATATGGGAGATCTCAGAGAGTAGCTGAGTATCGTTTACGTACTCCAACCCATAGGGGCCAAGGAGGGCGCCCAGGACGATATAAGCCACGAGCAGCGGTTGGCGGGTATACAACGCCGCAGATGCAAGCACCGCCGCGCCGGTGAAAATAAGGAAAAAGGAAAAAACGAGATTCTGCTCTTCCATTTAAGGTATTGTCCTGCAACGATTTATCTATGCATCAGTCTAACAGAACCTGAAGCGCCCTTTACACCGCTATATGCATCCAGCGTCTTTTTGACCAGACATAAGCAAAAACCAGTGATGACAAACTGCGGTGTACCAGCTGTACCAGCCAGATGCCGAGCAAGCCAAAACCCAGGTAGGGACCAATCCACCAGGCCAGTGGCAGATAAAAAGCCCATTGCCCCACGGTACTGATAATCAGGACCGGTCGGTTAGCCCCGGCACCGAGCAGAGCCTGTGCCAGAACGATGGCTGCCGTGTCTGCGCAGATGGCCAGTGCGGTAATCTGCAGTGGCAGGCTCGCCTCCGCGATCAGGCTTTCGGAGTGGATGAACAAGCCAAGAACCTGTTCCGGGAACAGCCAGAGAGGCATGCTCAGACCGATGATCATCACACTTGCGGTTTTAATCGCATCCCAGCCCCATTGATAGGCTTCCTCTGGTTTGTTCTCTCCCAGTGAATGGCTGACCAGCGACGTAGACGCGATTCCCAGTCCAACACTTGGCAAGATCAGGAACAGAGCCAGGTTTATCAGTACATGAGCGATCGCCTGGTCCTCGGTACCCAGCTCGCCGATGATCCAGAACAGCGCACAGATGCTGGCAGCGAAGAAGAACTGTTGTACAGAGTGCGGGATCGAGAGGCGTAGCAGTGCGCCCAGTGATGCCGGTCCGCGTCTGATGCGCAGAAATCCGTGGGGTCGGGCGTTACGAAAAACCAGCAGGGCATTCAGAAAACAGCCGAGATAGAGTGCCAGTGCAGTACCCAGGCCTGCACCAGCCGCGCCCATCTCCGGCAAGCCCAAGGCACCAAAGATCAGGCAGTAGCTGATCGCGACATTAAACAGGTGCATCACCAGCAGAATGTTCAGGTAGGTGCCGGGTTGCTTGATACCGTTCCACCACCCCCGGAAGGAGAGGTTTGCCCCGACTGCGAACATCGCGAGGGTACGGTAATCGAAGTAATCGCCAGCGATACGGTGCACATCCTGATCGTCGCTGATAAGGCTGACGATGCTACCGGAAAAGTGAATAAACAGGATGCTGAGGGGGAGAGCAAAAATCAGGGAGATCAGCAGTCCCCAATTAACCGGGCGTGCCATCTCTTCGATGCGGCCTTGACCGCGACGGCGGGCCACCATCGCCTGTACGCCGGAGGATAGGCCCAGAATCAGGCTGATCGCGACGAAGTTCGCGTAGCTGCCGACGCCGACACCGGCGAGGGCGGAATCGCCCAGGCTGCCCACCATGGCCGCATCCACGAGGTTAAGCACGCTCTGGGACAGCATGGCGCCGATAATCGGCAGGCCGAGACTGAGAATGGTTTTAAAGCGCTGAGAGGCGGGCATTGGGGTCCGTGGCTGGGCAAAAGGCCCAATTCTACCAGAAAACTCCCGTAAGGAATGGATGGTTAATAACTGAGCAATTTACTCAGAAATAGAATCGGTGTATGCTTCAGCCACATAGAACGACATAAGAGCTGAGTAACAGGATTTTGTATGACCATCACGGTAACCGAAAGCGCTGAAAACTACCTGGCCGAACTGCTGGCCAAACAGGAAGTTGAAGGGATTGCAGTGCGAATGTTTGTCACCCAGCCGGGTACCCCTTATGCGGAGTCCTGCCTGGCGTATTGCCGTCCGGAAGAAGTCATCGAAGATGACGAGATCATGGAGCTGAGCAAATTCCGGGTTTATATCGAAAAGAACAGCGTGCCTTATCTGGACGAAGGGCTGGTTGATTTCGCAGAAGACCGTATGGGGGGGCAGCTGACTATCAAAGCGCCTAACTCAAAGGTACCTAAGGTTTCTGACGATAGCCCGATTGCTGAGCAGATTAACTACATCCTGTACGCTGATATCAACCCAGGTCTTGCCTCCCACGGCGGTGAAGTTAAGCTCATTGAGGTGGTTGAGGAAGAGGATGGCAATATTGCGGTATTGCAGTTTGGCGGTGGTTGCCAGGGATGCAGCGCGGTAGACATGACTCTCAAAGACGGTGTCGAGAAAACACTGGTTGAGCGTATTGCCGGATTGAAAGGTGTACGCGATGTGACCGATCACACGGTCACCGACAACGCCTACTACAAGTAAGATTTACAACGATTTTAAAAGGGGAGCCCCAGGCTCCCCTTTCTCATTGTGCCTTTCTGGGGATGCTGCTATAAGTGAAGGCAGATCCACGCTACTTATCTACTTATAAGACACCTCATTTTTTAGATTCATCGGTTGTAATTGCGGAAGGGAATCCCCATCTAGCAGTAAAGTAGATTTTGATTTGTTATTTTGTGCATCTGCACAAGCAGATGCCGGTATGTGTAAGAGGTTAGGTTCATCATGGCGCAGACAGATGACAACAACGAAAAGGTAACCATCGAACTCCCAGTTTTACCGTTACGGGATGTAGTGGTGTACCCGCACATGGTGATCCCGCTTTTTGTAGGGCGAGAGAAGTCCATCGAAGCCCTCGAAGTGGCGATGAGCCGCGATAAAGAGATTTTGCTGGTGGCGCAGAAGAATGCGTCCGACGACGATCCTGCCGCCGATGAACTGTTCGATGTCGGCACCGTAGCCAGCGTGCTGCAGATGCTTAAACTTCCGGACGGTACGGTAAAAGTACTGGTGGAAGGTGATTACCGAGCTACCATCGAAACGCTGAAAGATGAAGAGGCGTTCTTCTCCGCTGATGTAGCGGCGCTGCCGATTGACGATGTGAGCAGCTCCGAAGCTGAGCTGTACAAACGCACTATGCTGGAGCAGTTTGAGCGCTTCGTGCAGGTCAACAAGAAGATCCCTTCAGAAGTTCTCTCCTCACTGCAGAATATCGAGGATGCAGGGCGCCTGGCAGACACCATTGCTGCTCATATGTCCCTGAAGCTGGAAGAGAAGCAGAAGATTCTGGAGATGCTCAGCAATCGTGAGCGTCTGGAGCATCTGATGGCGCTGATGGAGGGCGAGATCGACCTGGTTGAGGTTGAAAAGCGTATCCGCGGTCGCGTTAAGAAGCAGATGGAGAAAAGCCAGCGCGAGTACTATCTGAATGAGCAGATGAAAGCGATTCAGAAAGAGCTGGGTGATCTTGACGAAAGTGGCTCCAACGATATGGAGCAGCTTAAGCAGCGTATCGAAGAAGCGGGCATGCCGCAGGAAGCGCTGGACAAGACCATGAGCGAATACACCAAGCTCAAGATGATGTCGCCAATGTCGGCAGAAGCTACGGTCGTACGTGGCTACATCGACTGGATGCTGCAGATTCCGTGGTCTAAGCGCTCCAAAGTACGTCACGACATGAAGCGTGCTGAGAAGATCCTCAACGAAGACCACTATGGTCTGGAAGAGGTCAAAGATCGCATTCTGGAGTATTTGGCAGTTCAGCGTCGTGTGAAGAAGCTGAAAGGTCCTATCCTCTGTCTGGTTGGCCCGCCGGGTGTCGGTAAAACCTCCCTAGGACGTTCTATTGCGCGTGCGACCAACCGTAAGTACGTACGTATGGCTCTGGGTGGCGTACGCGATGAAGCAGAGATCCGTGGTCACCGTCGTACCTACATCGGTTCTATGCCGGGCAAGCTGGTACAGAAGATGTCCAAGGTGGGAGTGAAAAACCCGCTGTTCCTGCTCGATGAGATCGACAAGATGGGCATGGATCACCGTGGCGACCCGGCATCGGCGCTGCTGGAAGTACTTGATCCGGAACAGAACAGTACCTTTAACGACCACTATCTGGAGGTCGACTACGACCTTTCTGACGTGATGTTCGTATGTACCTCCAACTCCATGAACATTCCGGGCCCACTGCTGGACCGTATGGAGCTAATCCGTATCCCGGGGTACACCGAGGACGAAAAACTTAACATTGCGCGTAAATACCTCATTCCTAAGCAGTTGAAAAATAACGGCTTGAAAGAGAAAGAGGTTGATATCCAGGATTCCGCAGTGACGGCGCTGATCCGTTACTACACCCGTGAAGCGGGCGTACGTGGTCTGGAACGTGAGATCGCGAAACTCTGCCGTAAAGTGGTTAAAGAGCTGGCGCTGGCTGATAAAGCAGAGCTGCCGGTGGTGATCGGTGAAGATCAGCTGGAGAAATACTCCGGCGTGAAGAAACACAAGTTCGGAGTAGCGGAAGAGCAGGACCTGGTTGGCCATGTGACCGGACTTGCATGGACCCAGGTGGGTGGCGATATCCTCAGCATTGAAGGGGCTGTGGTGCCGGGTAAGGGCCGTCAGGTGACTACTGGTAGCCTGGGTGACGTGATGAAGGAATCGATCCAGGCTGCGTTGACCGTGGTGCGTAATCGCGCGGACAGCCTGGGGATTAAACCGGACTTCCACGAGAAGAACGATATCCACATTCACGTGCCTGAAGGCGCAACGCCAAAAGATGGTCCAAGTGCGGGTATTGGTATGTGCACCGCGCTGGTGTCTGTTCTGACCAATATTCCGGTGCGCTCTGACGTCGCTATGACCGGTGAAATCACCCTGCGTGGTCAGGTGTTGCCGATCGGTGGTCTGAAGGAAAAACTGCTGGCTGCACACCGTGGTGGCATCAAAACGGTGGTGATTCCGGAAGAAAATGAACGTGATTTGAAGGAAATTCCGGCCAACATCAAGGCAGATCTCGATATTAAGCCGGTACGATGGATTGATGAGGTACTTGAGATCGCACTCAAGTATCAGCCGAAACCTCTGGAAGATAAATCAGAAGAACAGGTTTCAGGCAAGGAAAAATCCTCAAAAAATGAGCAAGGGCAAATTAAGCCACATTAGAGAAATCAAGGGGTAGAAAGGCGTTGAATCAAGTTGACACCCCTTTCTGCCTGTTGGTATAAATTGCCAAGACCATCTTGCTGGACTGGATTACAGAACATAAAAACTACATTTTTTCGATAAAGGGGAACAATGTGAACAAGTCTGAACTGATCGACGCTATCGCAGCTTCTGCAGACATTCCTAAAGCTGCGGCAGGTCGCGCTCTGGACGCAACTCTGGAGGCTGTAACTGGTGCTCTGCAGAAGGGTGACTCAGTTGCACTGGTAGGCTTCGGTACTTTTGGTGTTAAAGAACGTGCTGCACGTACTGGTCGTAACCCACAGACCGGTCAGCCAATCGAGATCGCAGCAGCGACTCTGCCTACCTTTAAGCCTGGTAAGGCTCTTAAGGACGCAGTAAACAAGTAAGACCTGATCGCGTCAGGGTTTTACTCGAGGAGCGGTAGTTCAGTTGGTTAGAATACCTGCCTGTCACGCAGGGGGTCGCGGGTTCGAGTCCCGTCCGTTCCGCCAATTGCGTGGGAAATGTTGGGTTTACATGACAGCTCGCCGTTTAGCACGTAGCTTCAGCCGGTTTAGTCTACGCCGGCTGACGCATTAAAAAATATGAAAAGGCGCATTCCTATGGGATTAGGGATGCGCTTTTTTGTTATCAGATGTTTGCCAGGGTTCTAAGAGCATCATGCTTCAAACGATTCGCAATAATTCTCAAAGCATCCTCGCAAAAGTGATTGTTGGCCTGATTGCCATCACTTTTGCGCTGTTCGGTGTTGAGTCACTTGTCAGTCTGACCAGTGGAAGTAACGCCCCAGCCACTGTAAACGGGGAAGAAATCAGTGAGCGTCAACTGCTACAGGGCGTTGAGCTTCAGCGTCGTCAGCTGCTGAGCCAGATGGGCGAGAATGCCGATCCTACTCTGCTGGACGACAACGTTATCAGCCAGATGGTATTGGACTCTCTGATCGAGCAGAGTGTTCTGACTCAGGCGGCTCAGGCTCAGAATCTGGTATATAGCGATCGCATGATTGATCAAGCGCTGGTAACTACCCCGGCTTTCCAGGTTGACGGAAAATTTGATCGCGCGCAGTTTGAAGCGATGCTGCGAAACGCAGGCTTCACGCCGCTGACCTACCGCGACCTGATGCGTACAGAGAAGATGATCGAGCAGATGCGTACTGCTTACCTGCTCTCTGCATTCTCTGTCGATAATGAACTTGAGCGAGTAGTATCTCTGGACCGCCAGAAACGCGATCTGAGTTACTTCACCCTGAGCGTTGAAGACGCCAAAGCAAGCATTCAGATCAGTGATGACGAAGCGAAAAGTTACTTCGCAGACCGTCGTGCTGATTTCAAAACCGATGAAACTGTGATCATCGAGTACCTGCTGCTGGATAAGGCTAAAATGCTGGACGATATCGAAGTCAGCGATGCAGAGATCCAGACCAAATACGATGCCTTGGTTGCTAACTTCGAAGGTCAGGAAGAGCGCAAATCGGCTCACATCCTGATCGAGATCTCCGATGACCGCGATGCAGCGGCGGCGGAAGAGAAAGCCAAAGCGATTGCAGAACGTATCAAGGCTGGTGAGTCTTTTGCTGAGCTGGCAAAAGCTGAATCGGACGATCCGGGCTCCGCTGAAAGTGGCGGTGATCTGGGTTTTAATGGCAAAGGCCTGTTCGTACCTGAATTCGAGGAAGCGCTGTTTGCGCTGGAGAAAGGTCAGGTGTCTGAGCCAGTGCGCACAGACTACGGTTACCACATCATCCGTCTTGATGATGTGAAAACAACCGAAACACCGTCCCTGGCGGAGGCTCAAGCTGATCTTAAGTACGATGTCCTGCGCGAAAAGGTTGAGGGTGTATACGTTGATCGTCTCAACCAGCTGTCTGACATCAGCTACTCTGCAGGTGACCTGATCGAACCTGCTGAAGCGCTGGGTATGGAAATTCAGACCAGTGCGCCATTCTCCCGTCTGGGAGGCAGCGACGAAATCACTTCCAACGCTAAGGTTGTAGCCGCTGCGTACGGTGATGAAGTTCTCAAAGAAGGCGTGAACAGCACGCCGGTTGAGCTGGACTCCTCCCGCACTGTTGTACTGCGCCTGAAACAGCACGATCTGCCGCGTGAACAGATCTTCGAGGAAGTGGCGGACCAGGTTAAAGCGCAGCTGTTGAATGAGCGTGTAGCGCAGACTCTGGATACCCAGGCCGAAGAGATTCTGGCTGCATTGCGTGACGGTGCTGAACTGTCTGCTCAGACCGGTGAGCGCAAGCTGAACACGTTGGCAGGTGTTGACCGCGGACAACGCGATCTGCCGCAGGAAGTTCGTCAGGAGGCGTTTAAACTGCCACAGCCTGCTGAGGGTGCTGCATCCTACGCAGTGGTTTCACTGGCGGATGGTGGCCGTGCGGTAGTTGCTGTTACTGGCGTAACTCAAGGCGCTGCAGACGATCTGAAGGATAACGAGCGCCAGGCGATGCGTTCTGTGCTGGGCAGCCGTTCCGGACAGAAGGTCTATCAGGACCTGGTGGCTGAGTTGAACGCTAAAGCTCAGATCGAACGTCTCTGATTAAGAGCGTGAACACGTTAAAAACCCGGCCGTCGAGCCGGGTTTTTTGTGTCTATAGGGCGTGTTGGTGCGAAAAGGGTAGTACCAAAGGAGGGTGTGTCTAGTTCCATTTCATAACGGATAAACCGCAAGAAAGAGACGATGTTTAAAGGGCAAGCGGATCTTTTATCCACCGCAAACCGTTTTGGAGGACGCCGCCATGCCTGTTGCAAAAATTGACCTTCTGGAAGCCTGCTCTTCAGAACAGAAAGAGCGTCTTGGCAAAGAGCTGATTGAGTTGATTAGCCAGACTATCACCGTGCCACGAGACCGGGTTCGGGTGATCATTCATGATCGAGTTGATGTTGCAGGGGGCGATAGCATTACCTTTATCAAGGGATAGCTATTATTTTTTGCCTTTGATCAGCAGGCTTAAAAACCATCTGCTAATATTCATGCTCCACTGGTTAACTCGCTGTATCACTTATGGATTTCGCTTCTCTTATCGGAATTATTTCCGGTCTCGCTCTGATCATCTCTGCAATAGTTCTAGGCGGTAGCGCCGATATCTTTATCAACGTACCCGGTTTGATGATTGTCGCCGGCGGTACTATTGCAGCGACCTTTCTGACTGTGCAGTTCAGTGACGTTATTAAGGCATTTAAAGCTGCATATATCGTTTTCTCGCGCGACAAAACAAATACCCAGAAGATGATCCATACCATGCTTGAGCTGAGTCGAATCAGCCATCGTTATGGTTTGGTGAAGCTGGGTGACGTAAAGACCAGTTCCAATGTGTTGAAGCGTGCCTGTAACCTGCTGGCGGAAGCTGCCTCAGAGCAGGTAATCCGCAACACCCTGCAAAATGAGATCGATTCTCTGATCATGCGCCATCATACGGTGCAGGATGTGTTTAAGAAGATGGCGGCCTACGCACCTGCTTTCGGTATGCTAGGAACCCTGATCGGCCTGATTCAGATGCTGAGTGAATTGGATAATCCCGACACCATTGGTCCGGCGATGGCGGTAGCGCTATTGACTACCTTTTATGGTTCGCTGCTCTCCACCATGGTGTTTCTGCCGATCGCAGGGAAACTACGGGCGCGTACTCTGTCTGAAGTGGCCAATCTGGAGATCATCCGCGAAGGCTGCATCAGTATTCTCACCAACGACCACTACATGCATGTCTATGAGCAGCTCGCGTCCTATCTGCCTGAAGCAGAACGTAAACCGGTCAGGGGAGGGAAGCCGGCAGCCGGAGATACCGACGTGAAGATGCCGGCGCAGCCACAAAGCGCGCCGGTCGCGAAAGGAAAAGCTAAATGAGCAGCCGTCAGCATCTGATTGACGATGCCCAGGAAGCGGGTTGGTTGATGACCTATGCTGATCTGATGACGCTGTTGCTGGTGTTTTTTGTCCTGCTGTTTTCCATATCGTCGGTGGAGAAGGATAAGTTTGAACTGGTCATTAATGCTTTTCAGGTCCAGTTTCAGGGGGCTTCAGCGGCTAACAGCCTGATCGAGCTGAACGTCATCGCGCCGGTTACCACGGACATTCCGCAGCCAGATAAGATCGATGTGACAAAAACGTCTGAGAAAACCTCTAACAGTGACAGCGGTGATGCGGGTGGTGATAAAGCGTCTCCGGACCTGACCACGCATCCGGTCGCTGCTACCGACCTCACTGAGTGGGAGTTGCTGGTCAAGGAGCTGGATGCGTCAGTCGATGCAGCGCAAATAGCGGATCATACGGTGATTGAAGCGCCTAAGGATGGAAAGATTGTCATTGTTGTCGATGGGGCAATCTTTTTCGAAGTGGGATCTGCTCGTCTGAACAGGCAGATCAACCGCTTTGTAAATGTGTTGCTGGATACCATGTACAAACACCCATCATACAAAATGAGTATTCATGGCCACACTGACGATACGCCGATTAACACCGACCAGTTTCCTTCTAACTGGGAGCTGTCAGCCGTTCGAGCGACAACCGTGCTGCGCTACCTGATTCGCGGTGGCGTTGAGCCGGAGCGCCTCTCAGCCACAGGCTACGGGGATTCGGTACCGCTTGCCCCAAACAATAGCGCGGCAAACAGAGCAAAAAACCGTCGTATCGAGTTTGTGTTGGAGAAAGCACAGGATGATTGAGTTTCGATTTGCGCAGGACAACGGGCGACGGGCATATCGGCATAGCCTATCGGCCGAGGATAACTTCCGGCTGATTATTGCGGGCGAGCAGTGTACGGCGATTAACCTGTCGGAAAACGGTATTGCCTACGAAGGGGCCCCGGTGAACTCAGGTGAGCTGATAGCAGCCAAACTGGCGTTTGATCTGGACGGTCTGTCGGTGATTATTACCTGTAACTTGCGGACGGTCCGCAGTGTTGGTGACCTGAACTGTTGTCTGATCACAGCACTCTCTGACAGTGACCGGTTAATCCTCTCCCGTTATCTGATGGAGTGCCAGAAGCGTCAGATCAGGCGCGAGCGCTACGGTGTTGAGGAAGCCTGAGCCTGTGCGGATATCGCTCAAAGATTAAACAATATTTCGCAATCCGACAGGTTTTGTGGATAATGTGCCCATGAAACGCCGTCAGACTAAAGCAGAGTTGCGAGCCGAACTCGCCAAGCAGGTAGAATCCTTTGTCGAACAGGGTGGAGAGATCCAACAGTTCGATATGGGCGAGAGTGGCTTGGAGGATGGCAAGTATAATCCCCGTCAGTTTGGCTTTGAGTCCAGCGCTCAGCAGCGCACACCGGTAGCCAATCTTCTGGCGACCATCGATTCCCGTCGTGGTAGTAAAGGTAAAGAGAGCGCGAATGGTGTCGGTCTGAAGCGGACAAAGCGACCGCGCAAGAAGATCATCTACGACGACTTCGGCGAGCCGCTACGTTGGGTCTGGGTCGACGAATAGCCGACCCAGAGTCTTTATCGATCAGTTAAGCTGAATCAGCGCTGCCAGCAAACCGATCAGACCACCAAACACACCACCCCAGACAACCAGCCAGCCCAGATGCTCGCGGATCATCTGCTGCACAATCTCTTTCACCAGTTGTGGTGTCAGCTCATCCAGGCGTTGCTGGACGATCGACTCCACTTTTTCGCTCATCTCCGCCATTACAGAAGGCTGTTCCAGCTCTTCTTTCAGCAGATTAACGAAGGTTTCTTCGCGGGTAATATCCTCAATCGAGGTTTTAACCTTGCTAACGAACGGCTCGCGCAGGGGTTCAATCACGGCTACACCGCCCACCATGTTCAGCATGGAACCGAAAGAGGATTCCTGAATCACCTCGATCAGGGAGTCGAACAGCGGATTAAAGTCGACCTTTTCGATTACGGGTGCCAGATGCAGATCAGGCTGTATGCCGTTGTCCGCACCAAGAAAACGTTCGATGTTCTCCTCGGTAAAGAACTGCTCCATCATCAGCGTTTTGATACCCAATTTGAAATCTTCAAACCGTGCCGGGATAACACCTGAACCATAGAGGCCTGGTACTTTCTCAAACAGCATGTGCACCGCCAACCAGTTGGTCAGCGCGCCGGAGGCTGCAAAGAGTCCAACCGAAAACAGAACAGAGTGGTTAAGGGCATAACCGGCCACTGCTGTAGCCAGTGCCAGGGCATTGGTAATCAAACTTTTATTCACAATCCGAGTTCTCGCGTGCAGGTTCCTTAGAAAACGGAGGGATCATAACAGTGGGATTATGTCCTGTATATCGTGTAACGGCGGGATGGCTGGTGCTTTCTGTATATTTTCTATACTAAAGAAACCTTGGCCTAACTCATGGAGAGTAGCGATGAATAAGGTACGACAGATTACAGCCTCACTTCTGGTTATGTTGATGGCGATAATGCCAATGGCCACAGTGCAGGCAGCGATGATCACAACCGATGCAGCAATCAGCGCGGAGCAAAGCGTGGATGCCCGTAAACAGCTTAACAATCTGATGCAGGAGGAGGCGCTCCAACAGCAGATGTTGGCGATGGGAGTAGACCCGGAACGCGTGGCCGAACGTATCAGCAGTATGACTGATGCAGAAGTGGTTGCGCTGCATGCCCGGATGGACGAGATGCCTGCGGGAGAAGGTATTCTCGGGTTGGCGGCGTTGATATTCATTGTGTTTATCATCACCGATGCGTTAGGGGCGACGGATCTGTTCACGTTCGTTAAACCGATCAGGTGATGAGGGCTGGTAGATCGCTGGGCTGGCTCATTGCGGGTCTGTTGTACCTGCTGATCAGCGGTTGCAGTACACAATCGCTTGTAGTGACAAGGGAGTCTCTTACGGATTCGATCACCGATCGCGTGCTACTCGAACAGGTCCCTTTTTTCCCACAAGCTGAGTTTCAGTGTGGCCCGGCAGCATTGGCAACTGTGCTGGCAGCGTCGGGGGTCGATGTGACGGATGAGCAGCTGACGCCAGAGGTATACCTGCCGGGGCGTGAGGGCACTCTGCAGCTGGAGTTGGTGGCGGCGACACGTCGCTATGGCCGTATCCCCTATGTTCTGACGGGCACGCTGGAGAACCTGCTGACTGAGCTGGCTCAGGGTAACCCGGTGCTCGTAATGCAGAATCTGGGATTTAGCTGGTTTCCACAATGGCATTATGCGGTGGCGGTGGGGTACGACCTTGAGCATCAAATGATGACTTTGCGCTCCGGGACCGTTAGACGACATAACGTCCCGTTTCATACCTTTATGCACACATGGGCGCGGGCAGATTACTGGGCTTTGGTGGTGGCCAAGCGGGGAGAGATTCCTGCCACCGCAGATGCAACCTCGTACCTGGCGGCGATCCACAGTGTTGAGTCTCTAAATCCAGATGCGGCATTTATTGCCTATCAGGTCGGCTTGAAGCGTTGGCCCCGCGAGCCGCTCTACTGGCTGGCGCTGGGTAATCTGCACTATCTGCAACGCCAATACGGACGGTCGGCAGATCTGTTCCAGCGAGCCGTTTCACAGTTCCCCGGCAATACCGCTTTGTGGAATAACTACGCGTATGCGTTAAGGGAGAGTCACTGCCCGCAAGCAGCGATCAGTGCGATTCGTTGTGCATTGCGTATTCAGCCTGACAGCGAAGCTTTGCAGGACAGTTTGGCTGAACTGGCCTATCAAAGCGGTAGCGAGTCAGCCCGCTGCGTCCATCAGGCTGCCTTGTGCCCGACTGGCCCGCGCAGGGTGAGAGCCCACTAAAGCTACCGACGTTTCCCTTAGCGTTACATCAGGGCGTGGTCATCGCTTCCAGTTCGGTGATGATGCGCAGGGCTTCCTCATTTGTATCGCCGCACACATCTGGCCCTGCATGAAAATCTGCACACGCCTGGGGGCGTTCCGGCTTGCCGAAGATGGCACACAGGTTCTCGTCCGTCAGGTGCTGACAGCGCACCCCTGCGGGTTTGTTCAGAACAGTAATGCTGGGCGCGATGCAGCAGGCGCCGCAACCGGTTCTACATTGCATAAAACGGGTCACTAAAAATTAAAGAGTCAGTATACCAGCGTTGGACGGCATGAGCCGTAAAGCTGGTCTGATTGATGTGCTCTTTATGCAGAGTTACCCGGCCCGCTTTTTGCTGTCTCACTACTGAGTCAATTTATCCATTTTCGAATTGCGCCAAAGGATCTGCGTCGCGATACAGTCAAAATGAACATCGACCCGCCGGTGTGGGCGGTGGGCTATTGGCTGAAACCACCAGTATTCAAGCGCCCTGTGGGGGAGGTGTCCAGTCAGAATCAGTCCAGCTTAGTTCTAATTCAGCAAACATCAGACGGTTTAATCAGCGTTGATCTTACTATTGGTTTCTCATGCCAAGGGTGGCGCGTTGCCGTAACGCTTAAGTTCTGGCGGCAAAGATTGACCGTTACTCCGTAATGGGTCGAATTTCGTTTTTGTTTTGGCAAAAGCGCAGGACTTGTTCGGCCTGAAAAAAGGGAAATCACCCTGTAGCGTTTAGTGTTTCGCTCGACGCAAGGGTTCGTTCGGCCCGAAAAAGGGCGCGCGATACAGCAGGGATCATTGGGAGACTGTTTATGATTATCCAGAGCAGCAATGTTGAGATGCACACCAGTCACGAAAAACGAGAGTCTACTTACTTAGGTAGCAGTAATCAGTTGGGTGTTGCATCGATGGGGTTCGGTCAGTTAGTTGAAAGTGCGGCAAGCTCGTTGCGGCAGGCTGATCTTTCTCTTTGGGAGGGCGTAAGCGGGCCGTTGGCGGCGAGTGCAACACCGGCAGGTGACACGCCAGACAGTGACAGCGAATCGCCAACCTCATCGATTCTGGTAATGACGGAGGAGGGGCTACAGTTCAGAACCCGCGAGCAGGAGGCGGCGACGAACCAGCAACAGGCAATCACACGGACGCGGCTGCTGAACGGGCTTATGGAGGCGATCAGTGGTCGTAAGTTGCCATCAACTGATCTGGATTCCAGGGAGGTTACTGATCCATCCGAGGTTGCATCAGCAAAGTCGCCGGATCGGGTTGGTGATGAAACGATGCCAAAGCTACGACCCCTGGCGCTGGAGATGACCTTCAGTGTCACCGAAACCGTTGAAGAGTATGAATGCTCCAACTTCTCCAGCTGTGGCCTGGTAAAAACGGCGGATGGTCGTGAGATTGAGTTTGGTCTTGATCTGAAAATGGAGCGCAGTTACTCGGCGACCCGCACGGTGTCGATGACTCAAACTGTAGTGTTCACCGATCCTCTGATCGTTAACTTCGAAGGGCAGTCTGCTGATCTGAGCGATGAGAAGTTTGCTTTCGATCTGGATGCAGACGGTGACAAGGAGATGATCAGTTACCTTACCGGCAGCGGAGGTATGCTGGCCCTCGACAAAAACAGTGACGGTGTGATCAATGATGGCACTGAACTCTTCGGTGCCCTGAGTGGCAACGGTTTTGCCGACCTGGCGCAGTATGATGAAGACGGCAATAACTATATCGATGAAGCTGACAGCATTTTCTCCGATCTTAAACTCTGGATCAAAAACGAAGATGAGGATCGCCTCGAAGCGCTGACATCCAGGGATATTGGGGCTATCTACCTCGGTGCCACTGAAACCCCGTTTGAACTGAAAGGGGAGGATAACCAGCATAACGGCCGGGTACGCTCCAGCGGATTCTACCTGACCGAAGCGGGTGGAGTCGGCACCGTTCAGCAGGTGGATATGGTGGTCTGAAACGCCAAGATAATGATCCTAAGGGCTATCGCTGGATAGCCCTTTTGCTCTCCTGACGCCATTCGATCCAGTAGGAGTAATCAATCCGATGGGAGCGATCCAGCGTTTGATAAAACTGCTGGCTGGGTTCCTGCTGGCAAGTTACCCCCAGAAATTCCGGTTCTGCCCATCCGGTCATGCCGCCCATATAGTCGCGTCGATAACCCCAGTTACCACAGGCAAGTACGGCGTCGTATTGGTCGTCTCGTTCGCATACCACACAGGTCTCGAACATGACGTCGATATTCCTGCCGTCTACACCGTAGTTATCAGATACATAGGGGGTATCGTATATCGCAACCGTGGAGGCGCGTTGAGGGCGCCCCTGCCAGGGTTTATCGCGATCATCCGCCGGCGCACTGTGGACACCATAGCCGTGTTCCAGTGGGGCGTTATCATAAAAGGGATTGTCAAAACCATCCGGAACATCGACCTGTACTGCGCTCTCGCCATCGAATAAACGGGCGTTGGTGCTGCGTACCTGAAGAAGGCGATAACGGTCACAGCGTGCTAAATTCTGGCCTTCAACGGCCCCGGTATCGTTTGCAAAGAGGTGGATCTCCAGGCCGACGCCGGTGGCGTTGTCGCTGGGTACATAGGCCGCATGGTCGCGGCTGCTGTGATACCACTCACGGGAGAACACCAGAATGCCTACATTCTCATTCTGGTACATGACGGGGCAGACTTTGCCTACCAATAGCTCCTCTGCGGTAGCTTGCGCTGTGTGGGCCAACAGGCCGGCCACCAGTACAGCAGAGTAAAACGGTCCTGTTTTACCGGTCATCGCAACTCTCCAATATCGGGTATGACGCTTGAAGCTGCTGAATTTCAGTATAGGACGGCTTTTTTATGAGACGCCAAAGCACATTTTCGCAAGTTTTTATCTTGATCCGATTGATTTAGAAAAGTGGTCTACCGGATCAAACTAGAATGCCTGGCCCTCAGCACGATTAAGTGTTGTTGAATCCGTGTAAGTTAAAGGATGGATTGTTATGCTGTTGGCGCCCGCAGGAAGGGGTATTTGAGGGACAATATGTATACCGATGAAGATCTGGATAATGCCGTCAAACAGGGCATTTTCTCAGCCAGTGCCGTAGCGGAGTTCCGTTTACAGCACGCCCGCTTAACCGATACCGCCGCCGTTGATGAGGAAAACTTCCGTCTGATCGGTGGCTTCAACGATATTTTCGTGGTCATCGCCTGCACGCTGTTGCTGTTGTCCAGCTGGTGGGTGCTGGAGTCGCATGCAGTATTGGCCTGGGGTGTGTTCAGTGCTCTGGCGTGGGGACTGGCGGAGTTTTTCGTACGGCGCCGTCGTATGGCGTTACCGGCGATTGTACTGTTGCTTGCGTTTGTTGCGGGTATTGCGATGCTGGTACAGAACCTGATGTCGGGAACGCCGCAGGAAACCGCCGTTTGGGCGACGGGAATATCTGCGCTGGCCGCTTACTGGCACTGGCGTCGCTTTCAGGTGCCGATTACCGTAGCCGCCGGCACCGCTGCGTTGATCGCATTCAGTCTGTCCGGCTTGCTGAATATCTTCCCGACACTGGAAAAGTCACTTTGGTTGGTACTTCTGGTGGCGGGAATAAGCGCGTTTGCCTATGCGATGTACTGGGATGCCTCGGATCGGGGGCGCACCACTCGGCGCTCTGATGTTGCTTTCTGGCTGCATCTGCTGGCGGCCCCGCTGATTATCCACCCGATCTTTTCAGGATTAGGGATTTTGGATGGGGAGGAGAGCATTGGCAGTCTGCTGGTGGTGATCCTGCTCTATCTGACGATGACAGCGATGTCGTTAGCGATCGACCGACGGGCATTTATGGTCTCTTCACTGATCTATGTGCTGTATGCGCTCTCCAGCCTGTTTAACGTGTACGGTTTTGTTGGTTACAGCTTTGCTCTTACCGGCTTCGTGATCGGTACCGCGCTGTTGCTACTTTCCGCCTTCTGGCACAGCAGCCGTAAGCGCCTGGTACTGTTGTTGCCCCAGAACGTTCAGCGACTGTTACCACCAGCGGATCAGGGGTCGATACCGGTTGTATCCAATGCAAACTCAGAAGAGTTAAAGGAATAACCATGAGTAAAACGACTTAGACTTACGAGAATGCGCTGGTGTCTGAACACCACGATCAGTGGCAGGTGATCGAGGGTACCGATGGCACCAATGGCATATCGGAGATCTGCTATCCAGGCCAGGCTGTGGGTACAGAAGTGGAATAACGGTTAAGAGAGAATCAGATGGATAAGATTCATGGAAGTTGTTTGTGTGGTCAGGTGCGTTATCAGATCAGTGGCCCGGTAGGGGAGATAGTGCACTGTCACTGTGGGACCTGCCGTAAGGCGCATGGTGCTGCGTTTTCCAGTGTGGCGGCGGTGCAGGATAAGGATTTTCAGCTGACAGGTGCTGAACTGCTAAGCAGTTTTGAGTCCTCGCCGGGTAAGACCCGTTACTTCTGCTCCTGTTGTGGCACCCAGATCTACGCGAAGCGCGAGGGCACGGCACATATTATCTTGCGCTTGGGCTCGCTGGATGACGATCCTCAGACCCCCGAAAGCAAACATATCTGGACCTCTCAACGCGCCAGCTGGTATGAAGTGGGTTCTGATCTGCCGCAATGCCTGGAGTTTGAGTGAACGGGTAAACTGACTGCAGCCTGATACGTCTGCTCCGCCTGGAGCGTGTTTGGCTGTTTGTCGTCAATTCAGGGAGGATATTCATTGAAAGCAGTGCTGTTTGCTCTTTTCTTCTGGCTTACGCCGGTGATGGTTTGTGCCGGCAGTTTTGATTACAGCCAGCTTCAACCCGAACACTTTCTGAAACTGAAGCACCAGTCACAGTTTGTTGATCACGCAGGTGATACCTTTCGGATCGAAAATACTGTAACCCGCCGTGGCTTATATATTCAGCAGACCATCAATGGGCAGAAGCGCTGGCGCAAACATGGCGTTTTTTATGTATTCACACGTACCGGTTGGTTGGCATCCATGACTACCTACGCCTACGGCTTAAAAGAGGGGCTGGAGCAGACCTACAACCGTAAAGGCGTCGTTAAGTTCAAAGCCTATTATCAGAAAAACTACCGCCATGGCCCCCAGACACGTTACAACGATATGGGAGAGAAAATCTCCGAATGCCATTTTGACCGAGGTTTGAAGCAGGGCAAACAGTACGATTACCGGCAGGGCAAATTGTTGTACGAAACCGATTATGTGGATGGCAAGCGGCACGGTGAATCCCTTCACTATGATATAGAGAGCGGGCAACTGTACTCCCGAAAACTGTTTCGCAAAGGCAAACAGGTGGGTAAAACCCAGTGGCATTAAGCCAGGGCAGATTTGGTTGGATGCTCAGAACGCCTGGCACATGGCATGGTCGCAGGAGAGCAACATGAATACGCACGAACAGATCAACTACGTTGAATTTCCCGCGCGGGACCTGGCGGCGACCCAAGCGTTTTTTACAGAGGTTTTCGGCTGGAAGTTTGAAGATTACGGTCCAGACTATACCGCGTTTTCCGGCGCTGGCCTGGATGGTGGTTTCTTTCGAACTGATCTGGCCTCGCAGACGGCGAACGGTGCAGCGCTGATCGTGTTTTACAGTGAAGATCTGGAGGCGACACAAGTCAAAGTGGAAGCCGCGGGCGGAAACGTGATCAAGCCGATCTTCAGTTTTCCCGGTGGTCGACGTTTTCAGTTTACTGAACCCAGTGGCAATGAGTTTGCGGTCTGGTCCGATCAGGGACTGTGACACGCTACGTAAGACATTAAAAAGTAGAACATTCAGATAAAAAATGGCCGACAGATGTCGGCCATTTTGTTGCTGTTTACGGTTTTACGCTAGCGTAAGGCGTTTACAGCTTACCGATAGAGAAGAAGTTGGTCTCGCCGGAGCTGTCATCCACACCGTCGTTGTCGGTCACAGCGTAGCCTTTACCGGAGGCGTCTACAGTGAAGCCTTCGATCTTGTCGGTCACGTAACCACGGGTAGCTTTCAGGTCAGGGATGAAGTCACGTACCAGCTCTTTCTTCACCACTGGCAGCTTGCCACCCAGAGGTGCCGGTTTCAGCTCGCTCTGCTCAACCTTGTACAAACGTTTGATCCTGGCGTTCTCACCGATCTGGTTATCACGCTCAATGATGTAAACCTCATCGTCGTGTGCAGTGATCTCAGACAGGCCCACCCAGCCTTTGCTTGTTACTTCAGTTGGATAACGCACCGCACCCCAGGTGTTGGTTTTCAGGTTGTAGGACACCAGCTTAACGGTGTTCGCCGGATCATTTGCCCACGGACGCTGAATGGCGATCCACAGTGAGTCGCCGATCAGGGTGATACCTTCAGAGCCAAAGCGTTTTTCGTGCTTCAGCAGCGCTTCCGGGAAGTTCAGGGTGCGATCGATCTCACCCGCTGCATTCACATGGTAGATCGCGTGTGGCACCTGCTTTTGGGTTTTACCTTCGGAGGCCAGCCAGAAGCCGCCTTTACCGTCCAGTGTGATACCTTCCAGGTCCAGTTTCTCAGCAGGTTTGCCATTACGGGTGACCGGCGTCGCTTTTACGATCTTGGCTGGCGCCTGGGTTGCATCGATGGTGAAGATGCTTGGCTGCTTGGAGTAGAAGCTGTCGTTTACTGCGTACAGCAGACCCGGTTTCTTGGCGTCAGCTGCCATACCAGACAGGGCACCCCAGCCGATCGGTTCACCGACAGGGTTGCGGCCGGAAACGATCTGCGGGTAGATCGGCGCATCGTCATCCAGTTTGTACACCATTACGTGAGAGCGAGGGCCTTTGTCTTCGATCAGATCCTTCTCGTTGGCGCTGACCAGCAGATTACGCGATGGGATCGCTACAGCAGACTCAGGACCGATACCGGATGGCAGGAGCTGTACAAACTCAGGTTCAGCACCGGTGTCGCGGTAAACACCGATCGCACCGCCACGTTCGGACAGTACGAAGATGTAGGTTTCACCGTCGAAGGTCGCGACTTCCAGGCCTTCTGGTTCGTTACCTTTCTTGCCGGAACGTTTTTCCGGGTAGTGACCCGCCATGATGACCTGGTGCTCGAAGCCAGCTCCGGATTCGAACAGCACGCGACCGTCCTTGTGGAAGATGGTGAAGCCACGCGCACCACCTTTGAAGTCACCTTCGTTGGCGGTGACAAAGCGGTCGTTATCCAGCCACTTAACCGCATCCGGTTCACGTGCACGGTCTTCCTGCATTTTGTCGAAGGTCAGGGCGCGGTCTTTTTTCAGGTCCACGTATTTCAGGTCGACAGAACCTGCGGAGAAGTGATTGATCACCTTGCCGGACTTAGCGTCTACAACCACCAGGTGGTTGTTTTCCTGCAGGGTAACAACGATCTCGTTGTTGTCGTTGAAATCAACGAATTCAGGTTCCGGATCGTCACCGCCAACGGTTGCCAGACCGGTCAGTTCAACGCGGCGCAGGCTTTTACACTGTGGTTTACCGTCTTTCAGCTTGGCGATAACCAGGAAACCGGCGGGCAGCTGCGGCAGCGCACCGTCGTTCAGGTCTTCGTCACGCTCGTTTTCGATCGCTATGGCAACGTATTTACCGTCTTTGGAAACTGCTACGGAGTCTGGTTGGCCACCCAGGTCGCAGCGCGCTTCGATCTCTTTATCGTCCAGCTCAATTGCAGCCAGGTAACCGGAAGGTTCGGTATAGCTCTTGGAGGTGTTTACGCCGGTCAGAACGTAGTCATCAGCAACGGCCACGGAAGTTGGTTCACCGCCCAGGGCCAGGAAACCTGCAGCTTTAGGCTCGTCTGCATCTCGGATGTCGATGAAACCCAGACCTTCCAGCGGGCTGTCGGAGTACACCAGCGTTTTGCCGTCTTCAGAGACAGTGATGATCTCGGCAGAGGTCTCGGTGGTGATCTCGCTTCCGGCAGGCAGGTTGTCTACCGTGGAGAAGCTCGCGATACGGTTAAAGCTGTCGGCTTGTGCAGAGCCAGCAGCGGCAGCGATCAGAACCGCCAGTGCGCTACGGCGAAAAGTCGGGTGAAACATCAGGGGGCACTCCATCGTCTTGCTGAGAAATTTATTGAACGGATTGTTGGGTTTTTCTGCCCCTCACCCTAGGAGGATTGCATGACGTGATGATGAACTTCAGTTTGCAAAGCTGTTACCGCTATATGTCCGCTGCGGGTCAATTTTACCAATCTTTACATTCGGTTAACGCAACTTAGTTAATACGAAAAGTATTCTGTGCGCATTCAACGTGGCAAAAGCTTCGACCGCTATCTCTCTCTGACTTAATACGGACATTGTATTCAAATGAACGCGACAACTCTGCGCCCCTGGGCTACCCCTCTGACCATTGTTACCTCCCTGTTTGTCGGTATCTCCGGCCTCATGCTGTTTTTTCATCTGGGAGAGGGATTGGTCAAAGGGATGCATGAGTGGATAGGTATCTTGATGGTTGCCGCGATGGGGATGCATATTCTGGTGCACCTCAATCCCTTCAAACGCTACTTCACCCTGCGTCCTGCGCTGGCGGTAATGCTGGTGGTCGCGTTGATCAGCGTAACCCTGATGGCATCGAGCGGTGGGGAAGGGAGTCCGATGATGAATATTATCTTCAGTGTGGAAGCGGCACCGCTGACGCTGGTGGCGGAGTTGAAACAGCTGCCGGTTGAGGCGTTGATTAAAACGTTGGAGGGGGCGGGTATCGTTGTGAGCGATCCGCAGGTATCGATTGCCCAATTGGCAGAGCAGAGCGGCCAGCACCCGAAAGAGCTGTTGGGCCTGCTTTTCAGCAAATAAAAACAGGCCCCTGCCGGTATCAGACCACCAGATCGATCTGCTGTACGGTACCGGCTTCCCCATCCTCACCGATAAAGAAACCTGAGTTGCGTACCTGCCCCTGCAGTTCGTTGTCAGCGTTTTTCAGCTCGAACGGGGTTTGCACGCTGCCCAGATAGATGGCGCCGACACCCTTGTCTGCCAGGGAGAAGTATTCGTCACCGCCGCGGTTGGTTTTTACCCAGATCTTCAATTCGTGGAATATGGCATCGCCTTCGTCGATAAACCCGTTGCCATCGTCATCGTACTTAGCTAGATCGGCGAAACCGTCGCCGCTCAGTGCGCCGAACAGTTCGCTGCCATTATTGGCGCGACCATCGCCGTTTTTATCCAACATCAGCAAACCGCTGCCGGAACCGACCTGATTAATGTTGTCCTTGTTACCGTCGGCATCAATATCAAAGAGGAATTTGTCGTTGCTCAGCTCAACTGCAGGCGCATCAAAGTTGATCACCAGCGGGTCTTTCAGCTGTGCACCGGCGGTGATCAGCGTGCGTTCGCTGCTGCTATAGCTGCGTGACATCTGCATCATCAGATCTACATCGATCTGGCGGCCATCGGCGGTATGAATCTGGGCCTGCGCGCTGAAAGTGGTCAGCTCCGACTCGTGGTATTCGCTGATATGTTCGTAACGCATGCCAACCGCAGGTGCACCGTCAGCCGGAACCGCGTTTTCAGAGTAGGCGAATTCCAGATCACGTACATCGGTCAACTCAATCGATTTTCCGGTCATGGCGGAGATGATCTGTGCGGCCAGCCTCATCTGCGGGTCGAGCGAACTCGGTTGTCCGATCGTGCCGGTATTCACTCCCGCAGCCGCCGCATCTGCGGCGGGGAGCGGCACGAGACCTGTGGTCAGCACCGGACCCTGATCACCACGGTCGCTCAGCGGTGCAATGCTGACCTGTGCATTGAGCTGATTGCTGCGGCTGGCAAGCTCAGATTCGCTATGCTCCAGACGCACGCCGCCGTTGTTCGCACCCACTTTTTTAGCCAACGCCAGCGCTTCGTCTGACAGGGAGGTGTTGTCCGAGGATGCCTGCTGCAGTACCTGACCACTGCCATCCGTGCCTACCTGATGGACCTGCAGAGTCTCCTGTTCAAGGCTGCTCTGCTGTTTACTGTGGCTGGTGGTGAATGCAACGTTATGGTTTGTGATGATCATCCGGCTGACCTCTGAATCCGAGTGTTAAACGGTTATCGGCCGCGCTGTATGAAAAGTGAGCATTGGTTACAGGTTTTTTAGTGTTTAATTTTCGTGTTGATGGCACAGAGTGCTACGCGAGTGATATTTGTGATTGTCTAAAATTTATACAGCGTCGTATAGCAAAGTCTCGTGGCGGTGCTGTATGCCTGGAGCGGGGTTCCCCGTGATCCATCCAATTGTCCGAAGGCGCGTATTTTTACAACGTATAGCTGCAGTTCGACGCCTTTAGCGGCAGTAACCCTATTCACTTTCCGCAGCCTTCAATGTGGTGCTGGCTGCGTACCCTCCGGTCAGGCTGTTTGTTCGGGCTGGCTGAAGGAGGTTTATATATGGCTATGGCAGAGATCCGTTCGTTGAACGGCACCATGCTGACTCTGGATGACGAAACGCTTGATGAGCTGTGTGCGGGAATCCGGGGCGAGATAATTGTTGCAGGACAGGAGGCCTACGATGATACACGTCAGATCTGGAACGCGATGATAGACCGCCGCCCCGGCGTGATTGTTCGCTGCAGCGGCACGGCGGATGTACGGCATGCGGTGCGGTTCGCGCGCTCACGTAATCTACTGGTGTCGGTACGGGGTGCCGGGCATAACATCGCCGGGAAATCACTGGCGGATGAGGCACTGCTGATCGACCTCAGTGCAATGCACTCTGTACAGGTCGATCCCGAGCGCAGAATCGCCACGGTAGGCCCAGGCGCCACCTTGGGGGATCTGGATCATGAAGCACAGCAGTACGGTTTGGCCGTCCCGGTGGGGATCAACTCCACCACCGGCGTGGGTGGCCTGACATTGGGTGGTGGCTTTGGCTGGATCAGTCGCAAGCACGGCCTGACAATCGATAACCTGATTGCGGCGGAGGTGGTGACCGCCGACGGGGAGCGTCTGCGCTGTGATGCGCACCAGCATCCAGACCTGTTCTGGGCGATTCGCGGTGGTGGCGGCAACTTCGGGATCGTTACCTCCTTTGAGTTTCGTTTACACGCGGTGGGGCCGATGGTGATGTCGGGGCCTGTTGTGTATCCCTACGATCAGGCGCGTGACGTATTACACGCCTATCGAAGCGTCTGCAAAGATAATCCGGATGAGCTGACCGTGTGGGCGGTGATCCGTGATGCGCCGCCGCTGCCGTTTTTGGATCCACAAGATCACGGTAAACTTTCCCTGATCATTGTGGCGCTTTATAACGGCCCGATGGACGCAGGTGAGAAAGCGTTGGCCACATTGCGGGAACTGGGTGAACCAATTGCAGACGGTTTCGCGCCGCACCCGTTTATCGCCTTCCAGCAGGCGTTTGACCCATTGCTGACGCCAGGCGCACGTAATTACTGGAAATCCCATAACTTCGCATCCTTGAGTGATGAACTGATCGATATGCTGGTGGAGTACGGCGGTAAGTTGCCCAGCCCTCAATCGGAGATCTTCCTCGCCCAGCTCGGCGGGCAGATCAACCGCGTCGCCTCAGATGCCACTGCGTATCCTCACCGCGACGTCGAGTTTGTAATGAACGTGCACACCCGTTGGGATGATGTGGGCGATGACCGTGCCTGTATCGCCTGGGCACGGGAGTTCTTCGATGCGACTAAACCGATGGCAACCGGTGGTGTGTACGTGAATTTCATCAGTGAAGATGAGGAGCGGGTCGACGGCGCTTACGGGGGAAATTATGCACGCCTCGCCCAGGTTAAGGCCCAATATGATCCGGAAAACTTCTTCCGCGTGAACCAGAATATCGCCCCGGGCTAGTTGTTCCGGCTATCCGGGATATGGCATCGTCTACCTGCGTGCGTAGCTGGCGCACGCGGGGCGGGCGTATTTGGACTGCTGTCATCCGTTTGTTGTACTGGACGGGTATAAAGGGCGGTTTGCGCGCGAAATGGCGCGCGGGTGTTATCTTGGGGAGAAACAATGCATTCAATATCCTGGTGGTCGCTGAGCTGGTGTCTTATTCCTGTCGTTATGGTGTATGGCATCTACTGGTTCTGGCAGGGGCGACCGTCGGAGATCCTGATCGCCAGCGCACGTATGGGCCTGCAGCTGCTGGGTGTGGGGTATGTGCTGGTGGCGATGTTTGAGCATCCCTCGCCCTGGATTACGCTGCTGGTCCTTAGTGTGATGATCTGTGCCGCTGCCTGGATCTCGGTGCGTCCGGTGCGGCAGCAACCGGGATTTCTCAAGGCGGCGTTTGTCGCCCTGTTTATCGCGGTTGGTGTACATCTGCTGATATCACTGAAGTTGGTGCTGGGGGTCGAGTACTGGTACGAACCCCAGGTGATGGTGCCGCTGGCGGGGATGTATTTTGCCAATACCATGAACGGCGTGAGCCTGGCGGCGGAGCGCTACCATGCGGAGCTGCAGCGCGGCGAGAGTGAACGCCAGGCCCGGATCACAGCCTTTCATGCGGCGATGATCCCGCAGGTAAACAGCCTGTTGGCGGTTGGCTTGGTGGCGCTGCCGGGTATGATGACCGGCCAGATCCTCTCCGGTGTATCACCGCTGGTGGCGGTACGTTACCAGATCATGATCATGACGATGGTGCTGGGTACCTGTGGTTTGGGGGCTGCATTAATGTTGTGGCAGTTGGGCCGCAGTTATCTTCGCGACCCGGCCGCCTTCCGGTCTGAAAAGCCAACGCAGTCCTGAGTTTCTATTCCAGCTCCGTCCCCGGACGGAACTCGGCCATCAGCGCCTCCTGTACCTTATGCGGTACCGGTTCGTAGTGGCTGAACTCCATGGTGAAACTGCCTTCGCCCCCGGTCAGCGATTTCAGTTTGGACTGGTAACCATCCATCTCTGACAGGGGTAGCTGGGCGCTGACCTCAACCTGATTCTGGGGCAGTACCGTTGTGCCGCTGATCAGTCCGCGTTTCGATGAAATATCACCGGTAATATCACCCACACTGTCGGTCGGCGTCACAATCGCCACGTTCACAAAAGGCTCCAACACGATGGGATGCGCGTTGTGGATGCCATCAAGGAAGGCTTTCTTACCTGCCGCAACAAACGCGATCTCTTTCGAATCCACGGAGTGATGTTTACCGTCGTACACGGTGACTTCCAGATCCTGAAGCGGGTAACCGGCGATGGCGCCGGACTCCAGTACCTGACGGACACCTTTCTCGACCGCAGGAATAAACTGGGTGGGGATTGAACCGCCAACGACTTTGTTGATGAACAGGAAACCACTACCGCGTTCGCGGGGTGCTACACGTAGGAAGACTTCACCAAACTGGCCTGCACCACCGGACTGTTTTTTATGGCGATGATGCCCTTCGGCGGGTGTGGTGATGGTTTCGCGGTAGGCGATGCTGGGCGGATGGGTTTCCACATCCACGTTGAACTGCTCCTTCATCTTATCCAGCACTATCTTCAGGTGCAGGTCACCGGCGCCATACAGGACGGTTTCGTTCAGGGAGGCACGGTGCTCAATATGTACGCCGGGGTCTTCAGAGGCCAGCTTATGTAGCGCTTCGGAGAGTTTCTGTTCGTCACCGCGGCGGGTGGTCTGAATCGCAAGACCGCTCATCGGTTGGGGCAGCTCGATGGGGCGCAGGTGGTAGTGGTCCTCATCGTGGGAGTCGTGCAACACCGCATCAAAGAAGATCTCGTCGACCTTGGAGACAGCGCAGAGATCACCGGGTACGGCACTGCCGATCTCCTCATGTTGTTTGCCCTGCAGTTTGAGCAGGTGTGCGACCTTGAAGGGTTTACGACCATCACCGATAAACAGTTGAGAGCCTGCGTTGACGGTACCCTGATGGATGCGGAACAACCCCAGGCGGCCCATATAGGGATCAACGCTGACCTTAAAGACGTGCGCGATTACGTGGGCATCGGCGGCGGTTGAGATCTGTACGGGTTTAGCGTCATCGCCTTCGCCTTTTAAGAACTGGGGTGGATTTGCTTCGTTGGGGTTGGGCATCAGACGGGCGAAGATATCGAGCAGTTCGCTGACACCGGCACCGCTGCGGGCGGAGACGAAACAGACCGGGATCAGGTGGCTTTCGCGTAACGCCTGTTCAAAGGGTGCGTGTAGTTGTTCGGGGGAAAGTTCTTCACCCTGTTCCAGGTAGAGCTGCATCAGCTCCTCATCGACCTCCACCACCTGATCGACAATGGCATCGTGCACCTCGGCGACGGATGAAAACGCGGTGTCGGTATCGCCATGTTCAAAGAAACAATCCACCACAGCATCGCCGGACGCAGCGGGTAGGTTGAGTGGCAGACATACACTGCCAAAGCGCTCCTGAAGCTCACTTAACAGGGGGCTCAGATCAGCGGGGGCTACGTCGGTTTTGTTGATGATGATCATGCGGCAGATCTCGCGCCGGGCACACAGCTCCAGCATCTTCTGGCTGATCTGTTCGATCCCCATCTGGGCGTTGATTATGACGGCAACGCTGTCCACGGCAGGTAACACGCTGATCGAGCGACCGATCAGGTCGGGATATCCCGGTGTGTCGAGCAGGTTCACGTGATTGCCGGCATGGTCGAAGCTGCACAGGGAGACATCGATCGAGTGCTGCATCTGTTTTTCTACCGGGCTGTAGTCTGACAGGGTGGTACCACGTTCGATGGTACCGGGGGTATTGATCGCGCCAGCGCGGTGCAACAGACTCTCAACGAGTGTGGTTTTACCGGCGCCGGCGTGACCGACAATTGCGATATTGCGAATGTTTTCCGTACTGAAGCGGGGCATGGGATACCTCCTAAGCATCGCTAGATGAGGTGGCCTCCTGCGTACAGTCCATGGAGCAGAGGGGAAATGTTGGCGGTTAATAGACAGTATTGGGGGAGAATGCGGCGTTCGCCAACGCCTGAGTGAGATTCCTCTGGGCAGCGGGATCTCTGTGGATTAAAGAAAGGCGGTGAGATCAGAGTTTTTCTACCCTATCGCCCAGACGGATAACCCCGTCTTTGATTATCTTGGCACACAAACCGCCATGGCCCAGCATGGCTGCGACCGCGCCCTTGCCAAGCGCTTGTTCCATACGTGAGCAGGGATGACACTGCGCGGTGGCCTCAAATTCAGCTTCGCCGATACGGAAGCGCTGGTGGCGTAGAGCGTAGAGGTTGATGCCTGACACCACCAGATTGCGGCGCAGAAGGGAGGGATCAATCTGTTCTCTTCCCAGCAGGCTGGCGATCACCTCGACGTGCTCTTGAGCGATCAGGCTGACCTGCCGTGCGGAACCGGGTGTTTTCTGGCAGCGGTGGTCTCCCTCAAGTCCGTGGTTAGCGATGGCTTTTACCTGCCCGACGTTCAGCATCTCTGCTTTATGTTGCGGGCGCAGCCCTATCCACTGCAAGGTGCCCGCGGATAAACCTTCTGTGTAACGAGCGATCAGTCGGCTCTGACTGTTTTTCATGATCAGGTACCCGGTTGTTATCCCGTCTTATGCTAATACAACAGAGCAGCTGTGGCACAGCGATCAACTATGCTTTTGAGTACAGCCAACGTAGCGATTAACCTCAGGAGGCAGATAAGATGACCGATTCCAGAGAGGGGCAGATTCGTATCGTGATCATTCCCGGCAGCGTCAGGGAGGGCAACTACACCGATAAAGCGGTGGCGCTGGTGGCGGATGAGATCGGTAAATATGGCGATATTAAGCTGGAAGTGATCGATATGATGGCGCTCGATCTGCCGTTGCCCGGGCAGCAAGGGGACCTGGCGAGCCTGAAGCATTTTCGTGACACCGTCGCGTCGGCAACAGGGGTGATCTTTGCGACGCCTGAGTATCACGGCAGTTTCAGTGCACTCACCAAGCTGGCGATCGAGAATCTGGGATTTCCCTCTGTGCTGGCGGGCAAACCGGTGGCGTTGCTGGGGGTGGCTGCGGGTGCGATCGGTGCGATCAAATCGCTGGAGCAGCTGCGCGGTGTCTGCTCCCATGTAGGCTCGATCGTGTTGCCCGCACCCGTGTCAGTAGCGGGGGTACAGCGAGTGTTTGATGATCAGGGAAACTGTACCGATGAGATGATCGACAAACGTATCCGCCATGTGGCGACCAACCTGATCGACTACATCAATGATCATATCTGTCCGGGAATCGGCCTGGAGGAGATCGTACGTACATCGGATCATTAACAGCAGGGCGTTAACGCTATACTTTCACTACATACCCGTGCTCACGCGGTACCGGGGGTTTTGTTGCATCCCGGTTGAGTCACAACTGCATATCAACTGACCGGGCTGTAAAGGTCATAACGATGAGGACAGATGTTATGCAACCCCTACGATCCGCCGTTACCGCTCTGGTAATGGCTATCACCCTTATATTCTCAGGTGTGGCGCTGGCTGATGGTCATCAGCAGGAGCGCTCCCTTTATGACCGCTTAGGTGGTGCCTACAGTATCGCCACCGTGGTTGACGATTTTATTGAACGCCTGCTGGTAAACGATGTGTTAAATGCCAATCCGGCGATCAAGGCATCCCGTGACCGGGTACCCAAAGCGGGACTTAAGTTCCGGGTTACGCTGTTGGTCAGCCAGGTGACCGGTGGGCCGGATACCTATACAGGCCGCAATATGAAGGATTCCCACGTGCATCTGAGTATTACAAAGAACGAATGGGATGCGATGGTGGTGGACTTCAAGAAAACTCTGGCGAAATTCGAAGTGCCTGAAAAAGAGCAGCAGGAGCTGCTGGATATCGTGGAAAGTACCCGCGCCGACATTGTGATGCCGGGGCAGTAAAGGTCATGGATTTACGCGTGCTGTCAGCGAAGGTGAGGCTGGTTGAATCATAGGTTCGAGGTCAATGAACCTGTCGGCATCAGATAAAAAGTGCTCTGTAAGATACGCGCGAACGTGTCTAGGCTGGGACGATCTGGTAAAATCGCGCGTTTCGAATTTACAGGCTGCCCTCTGTCGATATGAGGCGGCTTCCCTGATCTACGAATAACAGGACAGTGTTGAAAATGAGTCTTGCAGATAAAGTTCTGGCGGTTAACAACGACCTTCCAATCCGTACCGATCTGCCGGTACACAGCGGTAAAGTTCGTTCCGTATACTGGTTGACCCAAGAGGACAGCCGTCGCCTGATCAAAGAGAAAGGCTACAACGTACAGGAAGATGCCGAGCTGGCGGTAATGGTCATCAGTGACCGTATCTCTGCGTTTGAGTGCATCTGGACTGGCGAAGGCGGCATGCAGGGCGTACCGGGTAAAGGTGCAGCACTGAACGCGATTTCTAACCACTGGTTCAAGCTGTTCCGTGAACAGGGACTGGCCGACAGCCACATTCTGGATATCCCACACCCGCTGGTATGGATCGTTCAGAAAGCGAAACCGGTTATGATCGAAGCGATCTGCCGTCAGTACATCACCGGTTCTATGTGGCGTGCGTACGCTAAGGGCGAGCGCGAGTTCTGTGGTATCCAGATCGCTGAAGACCTGCAGAAAGACCAGAAACTGCCGGAGCTGCTGATCACGCCATCCACCAAAGGTATCCTGACCGGTATTCCGGGCGTGCCTGAAGTGGACGATGTGAACGTTACCCGCGATGACATCGTAAACAACTACGAAGCGTTCAAGTTCAAGTCTCAGGATGATGTTGATCTGTACGAGAAGTTGCTGAAAGAGGGCTTCGAGGTGATCAGCGCTGAGCTGGCGAAAGTCGATCAGGTATTCGTTGATACCAAGTTTGAGTTTGGCTACGTCACTGATGCCGAAGGCAACGACAAGCTGATCTACATGGACGAAGTGGGTACACCTGACTCCTCCCGTATCTGGGATGGTCCGTCTTACCGTGAAGGCAAAGTGGTGGAAAACTCCAAGGAAGTATTCCGTCAGGAGCTGCTGAGCCACTTCCCGGATTCTGACATCCTGGTTAACAAAGACCGCATGGAAGAGCGCTATGCACTGGCGCGTGACAACGAACTGCCTGCAGCGCTGATCCAGAAGGTTTCCGACACTTATGTAGGCATCGCCGAGAAGATCACCGGTGAGAAGCTGCCTCAGTCCGAGAACCCGAAAGCAGAGATCATCGAGATCCTGCGCGATCAGTACGGTTTGATCGTCTAAGCGGTTCAAGCATAAAAAAGCGCCCGATTCGTATGAGTCCGGCGCTTTTTTTGTGCTTTTTCGATTGTTGTGTTGGGCATCGCGTTGCGATGGCCAACCTGCGGATTTGCTCCCCGTAGGTTGGCGACGAGCGAAGCGACTCCCAACATAGATATCCGCATAGTAAGTTAGTCATCGCGCAGCGATGCCTAACACGAGAATTATGTTCTGCGGACGATCGAACGCCAGGACTCTGCGAACGGCTTGAGATACAAGCTCTTCAAGCTCTGCTCATCTGCTTCAATCTTGCTCGACACCCCAAACTCCAGCTCCGTCTCCGGTTCTGACAGGTGCAAACTGCCGCCGATCCAGTCCCAGATCGCCAGTACTGCACCAAAATTCTTGTCAAAATGACGCGGCAGGGTGGAGTGATGTATCTGATGCTGCGCGGGTGAGATCAGGATACGCTCCAGCCATCTCCAGTAGTAGATCGGTACATGGGAGTGACGCAGGTTGGAGCCGGTGACGTTAAAGATAAACACTGCCACGTTAACTCCCAGCACGGTGACCAGATCCACCTGATCACCGAACAGGTAGAGGAAGGTGCCGATACTGATCGCCTGCACCAGAATACTGCGCAGGGTAAACAGCAATCCCTCAACTGGATGCGTTCGCAGCACGGTAAAGGGTGTCATGGTGCGTGCGCTGTGGTGCACCTTGTGGAACGCCCAGAGGACCGGCCAGCGGTGCATCAGCATATGCAGGAAATAGCGGGCGAAGTCGTCCAGCACAAATAGGAAGAGGGTAAAACAGATCGGTACGGCCCAGTTGGGCAAAAGGCTACCCTGCGTGGGTGGAAAACCGATAAATCCGTAGAGCTGCTGGAAGATGATGGTTGCCAGTGCAATCTTGGTGATCAGCAGCGGCACTACCGCCAGCAGAACCGCCTTGTTGATCAGCAAAATTTTGTAATCCGCTTTCGCCGATTCAGACCACCAGATGCGGGGAGAGAGCAGTTGTTTGCCAATGGTTAGCAACGGTTGCCTTGAGCGCCACTTCAGCCAGACTCCACCTATCAGCAGGGCCAGCAGGATATAACCGTAAAACACCCGCTTACGAGGGTTAAGCACGGTTTCATAGATGCTGGTGTAGAGGTCGGAGAAGTAGTCGGTGAGCAATGTGTCCATCGGCAGGCATCATACCAGTAAATACGAAAAAACCAGCTATACCCGTTTATACATCCCGGTATAGCTGGTTCTGTCAGACGTCTGTTTCCACCGAGGTGGAGATCAGATTAGTCGTTCTCAGCTTCAGCAGCCTGTTCGCCCAGCTTTTTCACCAGGTCGCCCATGCTGGCCAGTACGTCTTTGTCACGTGCTTTAACGCCGAACTCTTTAACAACCAGTTGCTGAACTTTCAGCATGTTCAGTGCGTATTCGTCCAGAGTCTGAGTGCTGCTCTGTACGTAGTCACCGTTAGCGTCGATGCCGGTTACCTGAGTGTTACCCAGCAGTACCGGACCGAAACCGATCAGACGGTTCAGCTGTACGCCGGTTGCGCCCAGATCTTTACCGCTAACCTGCAGTGCCATGGCGAAACCTTTCAGTTCACCCCAGTGCTTAGCGTAGCCGCGCAGTACTTTGCTTACGTCGCCCTTGTTTTCCAGCGCGTCGTTCAGCTTCTGGATATCTTTGTAGGTGGAACCCGCGTATTTGAACACCGCTTCGGCGATCACTTTTTCCCAGTTTTCAGCGATGATCGCAGCCTGCGCTTTCAGGTCTGCACGCTGTTTGTCGGTCAGAGCTTTGCCGTCAGCGTTGGTGATGATCTGACGACCGTCGATGAACGCTTTAGTGATGGTGTGCAGGTAGTTAGTTTTACCGCTTTTATCAGAGCTTGCTGCGTAGTAAGCGTGTGCGAATACCATCTCGTTGTACAGGCTTACTTTACCGTCTTTGTTCGCGTCAGCCAGTGCCAGCGCTTCTGGCTTAGCTTTTGCGATGCTGTAGGCCTGCTTAGGGCTCAGAGACAGAGTGTGAGCAGGGGCACCGAAGTAACCGAACGCTTCATCCCAAACGTGCTCTTTACCGGTGTAAGCTTTGCCCTCTTTGTACGCTTTGTTGTTTGGCTTAGTGCCTGCGTCCAGCTTCTCGTCCAGGTAGTTGTCTACCGCCTGGTTGTAGAACACAGCGCCCATAGCGAACTTGGAAATCAGCTGTGCGTAGTCCAGACCGTTGATCTTGTCGTAGCCTTTCTCAGCGGAGGATGCTTTGTCGATCATGAACTCCAGTACTTCAGCACCGGTCATGTTACCCGGCCAGGAGGTCACAGCGCCTTTGTACGCTTTGCCTGCCAGGTTTTTCTTCTTAGACAGCGCATCAACTTCTGTTTCAGCGATAACGAATGCGCCTTTGCTTGCTGGTGCGATGATGTCACGGCCAGCGTCTTTACCTGCGAAGTACGCCATCATCTGAGCTTTCAGCTCTGGATTAGCCTGGCCGTTGCCTTTCGCTGCCAGCTTCTTCAGGGAGGTGTGCAGGACGTGGCGAGCCATCTGGCCAGTGTAAGCAACAGAGTGCTCAGCTTTGCCTTCGTAACCTTTAACCGTTACCGGGAAGTCCGCATAAACCTTGTCTGCTGCCTGAGCAGTCATACCAAAAGAAGCCAGGGATGCCAGGGCAACGGCAGATACGATTTTTTTCAGTTTCACGATCCACAACCTTATCGAAAATTCATTGGTGACGGTGCTCATTTCTTAGGGAATACACCGCCCTACAAAATATGGCAGCTAAGTTAGCATAAGAAAATTGATAATGCTACTGAGAATTGTTCCCATTCTATGAATGAGAATGATCCTCATGAAAATTGTCCTAGATCAATGTTTTCTCGGTGTTGTTGGTTATCCGCTGATCTGGTTTGTCGTGTCTATGGTGTTACAGACAGTCGGAAGTGCTGTGCTAATAACGGTTGGAAAGAAGATATCCTGCCGAGTTGAGGTACACTGAATGCTGTTTGCCGGGCGCGATGCCACAGCGCTGCGCGAGAAATAGAACCTGGCAAAGGGATATCACTGGGCTGGAGTTACATAATGATCACGTTAAACGATCCCTCTCTTTTGCAGCAAAACGCGTATATCGACGGTGCATGGGCCGCCGCAGATTCGGGCAGTACGATGGCCGTGCTTAATCCTGCGAATGGTCAGGTACTGGCGAGCGTCCCGGATATGGGGGAAGAGGAAACTTTGCGTGCGATTGCTGCCGCAGAGCGTGCGTTGGCTGAATGGAAAGCGCGCAGTGCAAAAGAGCGCTCGCAGCTGTTACGTCGCTGGTTTGAGCTGATTATGGCGGCGCAGGAAGATCTGGCTCTGCTGATGACCGCGGAGCAAGGCAAACCTCTGGCTGAAGCACGAGGGGAGGTGGCTTACGGTGCATCCTTTATTGAGTGGTTCGCGGAGGAAGCGAAACGGGTATACGGCGATGTGATTCCTGCCCCTGCTGGTGATAAACGTGTGTTGGTCACCAAGGAAGCGATCGGTGTTGTAGCGGCGATTACCCCATGGAATTTCCCGAATGCGATGATCACCCGCAAATGTGCACCAGCATTGGCGGCGGGTTGTACCGTGGTGATTAAACCGGCGGAGGATACACCATTATCCGCACTTGCTTTGATGGTCCTGGCCGAGCGAGCCGGAATCCCTGCGGGTGTGATCAACGTGGTGACCACATCACGTCCGGTGGTGGTTGGTAAAACGCTGACGGATAGCCCGGTGGTGCGCAAGCTGTCCTTTACCGGTTCAACCGCTGTAGGCAAAAAACTGATGGCACTGTGCTCTGAGACTGTGAAGAAGGTCTCACTGGAGCTGGGCGGAAACGCGCCCTTTATTGTCTTTGATGATGCCGATGTGGATGCCGCAGTACAGGGGGCGATGCTTTCGAAATTCCGTAACGCCGGACAGACCTGTATCTGTGCGAACCGTATCCTGGTGCAGGACGGTGTATACGATGAGTTTGTCGAGAAGTTCACCGCAGAGGTGCAGAAGCTGCGCACCGGACCTGGGCTGGAAGGCGATTTTGAAGCCGGTCCGCTGATCAACAAAGCTGCAATCGACAAGGTGAAAATGCTGGTGGAAGATGCGACCGATAAAGGGGCACGCGTCCTGTGTGGCGGAAACAGCCATGCTCAGGGCGAAGAGTTCTATGAACCCACCGTCGTAGCTGATACCTCTACCGATATGCGCTTTGCCCGTGAGGAGATCTTCGGACCTGTAGCCCCGGTTTTCAGGTTTGAAACTGAGGAGCAGGCGGTGCAGATGGCGAATGATACGGAGTACGGTCTGGCTGCGTACTTCTATAGCCAGAGTCTGGGGCGGGTATGGCGTGTTTCCAGTGCACTCGAATATGGTATGGTCGCTGTAAACGAAGGTGTGCTGTCGACCGAGGTAGCTCCGTTCGGTGGAATGAAGGAATCAGGTATAGGCCGCGAGGGCTCCAAGTACGGACTCGACGAGTTTATCGAGATGAAATACGTGCTGATGGGTGGTTTGAACGCCTGAGCGCGATGAACATCTGACCGATCGATAGTGAAAAAAGGGTGCGATAGCGCCCTTTTTTGTGCCTGCGAAAAGGGGATGTATGGATTAATCGCTAAACTGCATTAGGAATGATGGTTCCAGAAATCCTGTGGTGCCTTCTGTCGGGTACCGGGGGAGCTGGCTGACAATAACAAAACTAGGACCAGAATGATGAAGCTGATGCAGAAAATGGCTGTTATAGCGCTCAGTTTGCTGACCAGCGCCGGACTTAGCGCAAACAGCAAGACCGTAACCATCCCTGCGGGCAGTTTTATGATGGGTTGTTCGGTTGGCGATGCGGCCTGTGAAAATGATGAAGGGCCGGCGGGAGGCATGAAGGTCCATGTACCGGCGTTTAAGATCGATCGTCATGAGGTCTCGGTCGCTGACTATCAGGCGTGTCTGGATGCGGGACAATGTAAACGACCCAAAGACCATCAGCGCAACAAATACTGCAATTTGGGTGCAGAAGGGCGAGGGGCGCATCCCGTCAACTGTGTCGATTGGCAGCAGGCATTAGATTACTGCAGCTGGCAGGGTGGACGTCTGCCCTATGAAGCTGAGTGGGAAAAAGCTGCGCGTGCAGGCACTGGCAGTCGTTATCCATGGGGTCAGGAGGTCAGCTGCAAAAACGCGATACTGGATGACGGTGTCACTATGGGCTCCGTACCGAACGAACCCGACGGTTGCGGCGAGGATCGAACCTGGGCGCGAGGCAGCCGTGAGGCTAACGCCTATGGCTTGTTTGATATGCACGGTAACGCCGGGGAGTGGCAGATGAACTGGTACGCTCGCGATGGCATCGCGCAATACGCAGCGGGTGATCTGATGGGGCCATCCGATGGCCGTCAGCGATTGGTACGAGGTGGCTCTTGGGATGAGAACCGCGGTAACCTGCGCAGCTCATTCCGTAACGTTAAACCGCCGGTGAGTGGCCGCTCAGTATACGGTTCGATCGGTTTTCGCTGCGCCTACGATATCAATCCGCGGTGAATGCTGATTTTCATTCAGGTGCTGAAGGCCGCTTCCAGCAGCGTCTGAGTGTACTTGCTCTGTGGGTTACTGAAGATCTCCCTGGCGTGCCCAGTCTCTTGCACGTCGCCATGGCGCATAACAATCAGCTTGTGGCTTAACGCTTTCACTACGGCCAGATCGTGGCTGATAAAGATATAACTCAGCTGGTATTTGGTTTGCAGATTACGCAGTAGTTCCACGATCTGTTTCTGTACCGTGCGGTCAAGCGCGGAGGTCGGTTCGTCCAGAATGATCAGTTCGGGTTTAAGTACCAGCGCCCGGGCGATCGCAATACGCTGACGTTGTCCACCGGAGAACTCATGTGGATAGCGGTGACGGGTTTCAGGATCGATGCCGACCTCATTTAACACATCGATGATCATCTGCTCACGTTCATCGCGGGAGCCGATCTCATGGATATCCAGGCCTTCGGCGATACATTCGGCGATAGACATACGTGGGCTAAGGCTGCCGAAGGGATCCTGAAATACCACCTGCATGCGGCGGCGGAGCGGTTTTACCCTAGCCTGGTTAAGTTTTGAGATATCTATGTCATCAAAATAGATGCCGCCCTCGCTGCTTAGCAGGCGCAGTATCGCCAGCCCTAAAGTGGTTTTCCCCGAACCGGATTCACCCACGATTCCCAGAGTTTCGCCCTGCTGAAGGTCGAGGGAAATATGGTTGACCGCTTTGACGTAATCAACGGTTCGGCGCAGAAAACCTTTTTTGATCGGGAACCACACCTTGAGGTCTTTTGTTGCCAGCAGCGTGTTGTTGCCGGGTGGCAAAGGGGCTGGATCACCGCTTGGCTCAGCGGCTAGGAGGGCACGGGTGTACTCGTGCTTGGGAGCGCTGAACAGCGCTTCGCTGCTGTTGCTCTCCACCAGTTCGCCTTTATACATCACGCAAACCTCGTGCGCATAGCGACGCACAATGTTCAGGTCATGGGTAATCAGCAGGATTGCCATACCCAGTTTCTGCTGCAGCTCCTGCAGCAGCTGCAGGATCTGCTCCTGAATAGTGACATCCAGTGCGGTGGTGGGTTCGTCGGCGATCAGAAGCTCGGGATCGTTGGCCAGTGCCATGGCAATCATAACGCGCTGGCGCTGACCACCGGAGAGCTCATGAGGGTAGCTTTTCAGACGCGCTGCAGGATCAGGGATGCCAACCAGCGAGAGCAGTTCGACAATACGCTCGCGCACCTGTGAGCCCGTCTGAGCTTTATGCAGCAGCAGAACTTCGCCGATCTGCTTTTCGACCGTGTGCAGTGGATTCAGAGAGGTCATCGGCTCCTGAAAGATGATGCCGATACGGTTGCCCCGGAGATCGCGCATGGCGCTCTCATCCAGTTTCAGCAGGTCCTGTCCCTGATAGTGGATCTCGCCGCTGGGGTGGGTAGCTTTGGGATAGGGCAGAAGACGCATAATCGACAGCGCACTTACCGATTTACCAGAACCCGATTCACCGACCAGCGCCAGCGTTTTGCCTTTGGGGATATCAAAGCTGACGTTGCGTACCGCTTCTACCTTGCTGTCCTTGATCTCAAAGTTTACCGACAGGTTTTTTACGCGGACCAGATGATCACTCATGGTTACACTTTCCTTGGATCGAAGGCGTCGCGCACCGCTTCACCAATAAAGATCAGCAGCGTCAGCATGGTTGATAGAACGACAAAAGCGGTGATACCCAGCCAGGGGGCGTGAAGATTGGTTTTACCCTGTGCCACCAGTTCACCCAGTGACGGCGAGCCCGGCGGCAGACCAAAACCGAGGAAGTCCAGGGCCGTCAGGGTCACCAAGGAACCGTTAAAGATAAACGGCATAAAGGTCAGCGTGGCGACCATCGCATTGGGCAGGATATGGCGGAACATAATCAGCCGGTTGCCAAGTCCCAGTGCGCGAGCAGCGCGTACGTACTCCAGGTTGCGTCCGCGCAGGAATTCGGCACGGACCACATCCACCAGACTCATCCAGCTGAAGAGCAACATAATGCCCAGCAACCACCAGAAGTTCGGTTCAACAATGCTGGAGAGGATGATCAGCAGGAACAGCACCGGCAGGCCTGACCAGATCTCGATAAAGCGCTGGAAGAACAGGTCTGTTTTGCCCCCATAGAAACCCTGCACTGCACCGGCTATCACACCGACGATCGAACTGGCGACTGTTAATACGATGGCAAAAAGCACCGATATGCGGAAGCCGTAGATCACACGGGCCAGCACGTCACGCGCCTGGTCATCTGTACCCAGCAGGTTTTCCTGTGTCGGTGCAGAGGGGGCCGGGGCTGGCAGCTCGTAGTTGATTGTGTCGTAACTGTAGCGGATTGGGGGCCAAGTGATACTGCCGTTGCCCTCGTTCTCAATCAGCTCCTGTACATAGGGGTCTTTGTAGTCGGTGGGGCTTTCAAACTCACCGCCGAAGACCGTTTCAGGATAATCCTTAAATAGAGGGTAGTAGTACTGATCCTGATAGCGCACCAGCAGCGGGGAGTCGTTGGCGATAAACTCCGCAAACAGGCTGGCGATAAACAGGGCGAGGAAGATCCACAGTGACCAGAAACCGCGCTTATTGGCGCGAAAATTCTCCAGACGACGTTTGTTGAGCGGGCTCATCTTCATCAATGCTCCCGGCTCTCAAAGTCGATACGCGGATCAACGATGACGTAGGTGATATCGCTGACCAGCTTCAGTAGCAAACCAAGCAAGGTGAAGATATAGAGCGTTCCGAAAATCACCGGATAGTCTCGATTGATCACTGACTCGTAGCCCAGCAGGCCGATACCGTCGAGGGAGAAGATCACCTCAATTAGCATGGAGCCGGTAAAGAAGATGCCGATCAGCGCCGCAGGCATACCCGCAATGATGATCAGCATGGCGTTGCGGAACACGTGGCCATAAAGCACGCGGCTTTCAGTCAGGCCTTTGGAGCGCGCAGTCAGCACGTACTGTTTGTTTATTTCATCGAGGAAGCTGTTTTTGGTCAGCATGGTCAGTGTGGCGAAACTGCCGATCACCGAGGCCAGTACTGGCAGCGAGATATGCCAGAAGTAATCTTTTACCTGCTCCCAGAGTGTCATCTGGTCAAAATCGGGGGAGGTCAGACCGCGCAGCGGAAACCAGTCCCAATAGGTGCCGCCAGCAAAGAGTACGATCAGTAGAATCGCAAACAGGAAGTTTGGGATCGCGTAGCCGATGATTACCGCGGTACTGGTCCAGACATCGAACGAGCTGCCATCTTTGACCGCTTTTTTGATCCCCAGTGGGATCGATATCAGATAGGTAAGCAGAGTGGTCCAGAGACCAAGAGAGATCGAGACTGGCAGTTTCTCGATGATAAGGTCTACCACTTCCTTATCGCTGTATAGACTCTTACCGAAATCGAATACCAGGTAGTTACCCAGCATCTCAAGGAAGCGCTCGTGCGCGGGTTTGTCGAAGCCATACAGTTCCTCGATCTGGCGTACCAGCTCTGGATCCAGACCTCGGGCACCACGTGAAAGATTGTCGCTGCTGCCGGACGCGGCGCTGCTTTCGCCAGCCAGATCACCCTGAGCAGTACTGCCAATACGTGCGGTTGCACCGACATCCAGCCCTTGCAGCTGCGCGATGGTCTGCTCAACCGGTCCGCCGGGTGCTGCCTGCACGATGATGAAATTGATCGTTAAAATCCCCAGCAGAGTGGGGATGATTAACAACAAGCGACGCAGTATATAAGCTGCCATCAATTACCCTTAGATTCGCTCACATCCTGTTTAACCCACCAGGTATCAAAACCTAACGCGTAGCGCGGTCTCAGGTCGGGCATCTCAAACTTATCCCAGTAAGCAATGCGGTACTTGTTGATGTGATACTGGGGAATCACATAATGATTCCATTGTAGTACACGGTCCAGAGCACGGGCGCGCAGTACCAGTTGCTCACGTGTCGGAGCCTGGATGATCTGTTCTACCAGATGATCTACGGCTGGGTTCTTGATGCCGATGATGTTGCGGCTGCCGCTCAGATCTGCCATCTGCGAATGCCAGTAGTCGCGTTGTTCGTTACCCGGAGAGCTTGATTGACCGAAGCTGCTGACGATCACGTCGAAGTCAAAGGCGCGAATGCGGTTGATATATTGTGAGACGTCCACCAGACGGATATTGGTTTTAATACCCATCAGTTCCAGATTGCGTTTCATCGGAGCGACCACGCGCTCAAACGCTGGGGATACCAGCAGAATTTCAAAACTGAACTGCTTGCCGGTTTCGTTGCTGATCAGCTTGCCGTTCTTGAAGGTCCAGCCAGCCTGCTGCAGAAGCCGTTTGGCTTTGCGAAGCTGTGTGCGAATCTTGCCGTTGCCGTCGGTAGTTGGAGCGCGGTAGACCTTGGTAAACACTTCCGCTGGTACTTTGTCCCGGATTGGTTCAAGTATCTCCAGTTCCGCATCACTTGGCAGCTCGGTAGCCGCCATCTCTGAGTTGGAGAAGAAGCTGTGGGTGCGAGTGTAAGCCGCGTAAAATATGTTCTTGTTGGTCCACTCAAAGTCGAACGCATACGCCAGTGCCTGACGGACTTTAGGATCAGCAAAATGGGTTTTGCGGGTGTTCATTACGAACGCCTGCATGCCGGTTGGGTTTTCATGCTCCAATGCGCGTGCGATCACTTTACCGGAATCAAAGGCGGCGCCTGTGTAGCCGGTCGCCCAGCGTTTAGAGCTGTTTTCCTGACGGAAATCGTATTCTCCCGCTTTGAAGGCTTCCAACGCGACAGTACCATCACGGTAGTAATCAAATACCTGGCTGTCGAAGTTGTATCGTCCGCGGTTTACTGGAAGATCCTTGCCCCAGTAGTCAGGATTACGTTGATAGGTGACGCTGCGCCCCAGCTGCACATCTCCAATCACATAGGGGCCTGAACCGATTGGAATATCTGGGGTGGGTTTCTGGAAATCGCGCTCTTCCCAGTAATGCTTTGGGAGGATGGCAACTTCACCCACGATCAGTGCAAGCTCACGGTTGTCGCCGTTCTTGAAGGTGAACTTTACCGTCTTGTCGTTTACCGCTTCGATGTTAGTGATATCAGCGTAGTAAGCGCGGTAGAAGGGAGAGCCTTTCTCACGTAGCAATTTGAAGCTATAGATAACGTCGTCGGCGTTGACGGCTTCGCCGTCGCTGAATTTAGCGTCAGGGCGAAGGTGGAAAGTGATCCAGCTACGATCGTCGGCAACCTCTAGCTTTTCCGCCAGCAAGCCATACAGTGAGAAAGGTTCATCCTGTGCGCGGCCGAGCAGACTGTCGTAGATCAGGCCCACGCCATCGGCAGGCGTACCTTTAATGATAAAGGGGTTAAAGTTGTCGTAGGTGCCCTGGGCGGACTGGATAACCCGGCCACCTTTAGGTGCGTCCGGGTTTACGTAATCAAAGTGAGTGAATTCAGCCGGGTATTTGAGATCACCGTGCATGGCGATGCCGTGGCTGATAGTTGAGTCTGCTGTAGCGGTTGCCGTCAGTAAACCGGTCAGCAGCGCACCGGCCAGAATAGAACGTAATATTTTCATCTGTGATCCGTCACCCGGAAGGGATAATAGCTATTTATATCAGCCACTTGCAGCTTATGCCAGCAACCTCTTCAATAGGACAGATTCTTAACGGCTTTGTTCAAACTCTTCTGCAAAGGCGGTCAGGCGGTCCTGATACTCTTTGCGGGCGATCCCGTCTTCTTTGATTTTCTGTAGCTTTTCCTGAAGGAAAACCAGCTTCTGCTGATTATCTCCGGCCAGTCCTTTGATCAGATCCTGGTCCATCCAGTTACGAATTTTCTTAAAGATGACCACCTTGAAAACGATAGCCAGCACGGTGGATACAACGATGATAAAGATAGCGGTAGTGTCCATGGAGGTCCTCGTTTATCGGATTACTTGGAGCGGGTGACATCAACAAACAGTGTCAGGTGCTGCCCGGGTTTCAGGTATTTCTCGATATCCAGATCGTTCCACTGCTGGATCTTGGCAATGCTGACGTTAAAGCGATCGGCGATGCGTGCCAGTGAATCGCCGGTACGGACTTTGTAGCCAACTTTTCGAATGATCTGACGGTCGGTGTTGTTGGTCGCGATCTTCTGGTCCTTCCAGATAATCAGCTCCTTACCGATGCTCAGGGGATCGCCCGGTGCCATGCTGTTCCAAGCCGCCAGCTGACGAACACCGACATCGTATTTTTTGGCAATCGACCAGAAGCTATCGCCGTTTTTCACCGTGTAGCGGTTTTTAACGCGGTTGGTGCGTCGGGCGATCTGTTCCTGTTTACGGTTCAGGCGTTGTGCCTGGCTGAGAACATACTCGCTGGAACGCTGGCTGGCGGTTGGAATCATCAGCGTTTTACCGGCGCGGATGTTACTGTTGCTCAGCCCGTTGGCGGTCTTAACCACGTCAACTGTAGTGCGATACTGGCGCGCAATTGTTATCAGAGATTCACCAGACTGAATGGTGTGACGGGTCCATTTTACGCGCTGTTCCGCAGGCAGGGCGGCCAGTCGGGTACGGAACTGTTCAGCTTTCTCCGTCGGTACCAGCAGTTTATGCGGGCCTTTTGGGTCGGTCGCCCAGCGGTTGAAACCCGGGTTTAAGAGGTACAGTTCCTTGGTGGAGATATCCGCCAGATCCGCAGCTTGCGCCAGATCGATCTGGCTACCGGTTTCCACTTCAGCAAAGTAGGGTTCGTTCTCGATAGGCTCAAGCGTGATGCCGTATTCCTCGGCGTCTTTCACCAGTTTGGCAATAGCGATCAGCTTAGGTACGTAGGCGCGTGTTTCATTGGGCAGGTTCAGAGACCAATAGTCGGTCGGTTTGCCTACGCGGCGGTTGCGTTTCATCGCCAGGGAAACGTTACCGCCGCCAGCGTTGTATGCCGCCAGAGCCAGCTCCCAGCTGTCGAAACGTTTATACAGCTGCTGTAGATAGGTCAGCGCAGCTTGTGTCGATGCCGTAATGTCGCGACGACCGTCGTACCACCAGGTTTGTTTCAGCCCAAAGTGCTTGCCGGTACTCGGGATGAACTGCCATGGGCCCGCAGCCCGCCCGTGGGAGTATGCAAAGGGATCAAAGGCGCTTTCCACAATCGGCAGCAGTGCTAGTTCCGCAGGCATGTCGCGTTTGATGGTTTCATGCAGTACATAGTGGTAGTAGCGGGATGCACGGGTAACTACGCGAGAGATATAGCGAGGGTGTTTCTTGTACCACTTCAATTGGGCATCAATACGCGGATTGGATTGCTCCAGATCGAGCTTGAAATTGTCGCGGGTGAGAACCCAGAGATCGGTTGGCGGTAGTGGAGGTTCGTCCGCCTTCGGCTTAGCGTCTTCGACGCCTTTAGCGAGGTAGTGATCCTGATGTGTCTGCGGTTTTTTCTCGACTTGCGCAGTGCTGTCGCTGTCGCTGGATTTCGAAGGAAGGAACTGACAGCCGGTAATCGCCACCGAACTGATTAGAGCCGCTACAACTGACCTAAAATGAGGATTCATTACTTTCCTGTACGCTACTGAAACACGATTTTATATGGCGGTTCCCACGGCCAAGAACAGGTGCAGTAAACAGGTTAGCTGGCCGTAATAAACGAGCCATTCTATGGAGGGGATGGGAGGGGGTCAACCGGACATTTTGTGAATCTGTCGGTTGTTTAAAACCGGTTATTGATAAACCGCCCGAGGATATCGGGCGGTTTCCGCCTAAGGCGTTGTTAATACACTCTCTGTCAGAATCAGAACTGGTTTTTCCACTCGCGCACAGCGGTGAAAACTTCCAGTTCAGAACTCAGCGCCTGGCCAGCGAATGTGTTTGCTGCCTCAATGACAGAAGGTTCTTCAGTGCGTAGGAACGGGTTGATCAGGCGCTCCTGGGCAATGGAGCTTGGCAGTGTTGGTTTGTCCTCTTCGCGTAACTCGTAACAGCGCTTAGCGACAGCGTCGATATCTGCGTTACCCGGTTCCACAGCAGCGGCAAATTTCAGATTGGCCATCGAATATTCGTGGGTGCAATACACCTCTGTGTCGTCAGCCAGGGCTTTGAAATAGTTCATCGCTTCCAGCATTTGCGCGGGTGTGCCCTCAAAGATGCGACCGCAGCCAGCGAGAAAGAGAGTGTCGCCGCAGAAGATCTGTGGTTTGTCCTGCTCGCTCAGATAGGAGATGTGGTCGAGAGTGTGGCCTGGAATGGTTTTAATCTGCAGGTTGTGACCGAATAGCTCCAGTTCATCGCCGTCATTCAGCGGGTGGGTAATACCCGAAAACTGCGAGTTGCTCGGGCCGTACACCGCTACACCGTGGCTGGAGACCAGCGCTTCAATGCCGCCGGTGTGGTCATGGTGGTGATGTGTTACCAGAATCGCGGCCAGCTCTTTATTGTTGTCAGAGAGGTATTGCTCAACGGGAGCAGCATCGCCGGGATCAACAACGGCTATCTGATTGTTGTTGGCGATGCTGATCGCCCAGATATAGTTATCGTTAAACGCGGGAATCGGTGTTACGTCGAACATAAATAAAAACCTCAGTGATGAAAGGCAGTTAGCGGATATACTCTATAGCAATTGGCAATGTTAAAGTAGCCGGAAAGAAAAATGGGTTCGGTTGGAGCGATGAATGAGCTTTCAGTCACAACCTCCTCTTAAAACTTTGACGCCTGACCTAAAGGTCTGGTTCGACACTGATGTAGGGCAGGAGTTGTTGGTAGCAGAGAAGGATCTTGTAGATCGCTTGCTGCCAACGTTATTTGGATACCACCTGATACAGATTGGCGTGGACTCCAGGGTTTGTCTTTACGACGAAAGCCCGGTGCGCAATAAGTTTGTCATCGCGCCCAAGCTTGAGTTGGGGATGGCGGACAACTGCATGATTGCAGACAGCAGTGAGTTGCCCCTGGAGCAGAACAGTGTGGATGTGGTGATTCTGCATCATGCGTTGGATTTTGCGCAAAGTCCTCACCAGGTGTTGCGAGAGGCCGCACGTATTCTGCGTCCCGGTGGCCACCTGCTGGTGATTGGATTTAATCCATCCAGCTTGTGGGGTGTTTATCGTCGCTGTCTGGGCAAAAAGCGTGGGGCGCCCTGGAATGGGCATTTTATCAGTCATCGTAGGTTGTCTGACTGGTTCCAGCTGTTGGAACTCACCGAGTTAAAGCGTAAATCTGACTATTTTCTGGCGCCGTTTGAAAATGAACGCTGGCGTAAACGCTGCAACGGTCTGGAGCGTTGGGGGCGTCGGGCGTTCAAAGATCATGGCGCTTTTACGCTGATGCTGGCGCGCAAAGATGTTGCCGGAATGACACCGATTAAGATGGAAAAAGTACGGGGACGGTTGATCAACCTGCCCGTGGCAGAACCGAGTGTTCGAGGACAAATTAGTGAAAGCCGTTAAGATTTTTACGGACGGAGCCTGTAAAGGCAATCCTGGCCCGGGTGGCTGGGGCGCTGTATTGCGTTACGGCGATGCAGAGAAACAGTTGTGTGGCGGTGAGGCGGAAACAACCAATAACCGGATGGAACTGATGGCAGCGATTCAGGCGCTGGCTGCTCTAAATCGGGCTTGTGACGTTTCGTTGACCACTGACTCGCAGTACGTACGTAAGGGCATTACTGAGTGGCTGAAAAACTGGAAAAAAAACGGCTGGAAAACGGCCGCGAAAAAGCCAGTAAAGAATGCGGATCTGTGGCAGCAACTGGATGAGCAGGTGCAGCGTCACAACGTACAGTGGCATTGGGTCAAGGGTCACAGTGGTCACCCGGAGAACGAGCTGGCTGATCAGCTGGCGAACCGTGGTGCCGAGAAATACATCTAAGGTTTAAACATGCGACAAGTAGTACTGGATACCGAGACCACCGGTCTGGAGCCGAGTGAAGGGCACAACATCATTGAGATCGGTTGTGTTGAGTTGACGAACCGGCGTCTGACCGGGCGTACCTATCACCAATACATCAAACCCAACCGCGAGGTTGAGGAAGAGGCGATCTCCGTCCATGGTATCACTAACGAATTTCTGGAAGATAAGCCGAAGTTTCCCGAAATTACGGAGGAATTTATCGAGTTTATCCGTGGTGCCGATCTGGTCATTCATAATGCTGCGTTTGACGTCGGCTTTATCGACGCGGAGCTGGAGCGTATCGGTTATCCCGAGCGTATCGCCGATATCTGTACGGTAACTGACTCGCTTCTGTTGGCGCGTAAGAAACACCCAGGGCAGAAGAACAACCTGGACGCACTCTGCCGTCGTTACGGTATCGATAACTCCCATCGTGAGCTGCACGGCGCATTGCTCGACTCCGAGATCCTGGCCGATGTTTATCTGATGCTGACCGGTGGCCAGACTTCATTGATACTGGCGCACGAGGGTGAGGACGGTGAAGATGGTGCCGTAGGTCGTATCCGTCGCCTGGAAGGGGATCATTGGGAGTTGAGCGTGCCCCGTGCAGACGCAGACGAGATGAAGGCGCACGAAGCGTTCCTGGCGCTGCTTGATAAAAAGAGTGGTGGGGAGTGTGTGTGGCTGAAGGGTGATCAGGGTGGCGAGGAGCCTGAACTTCACTAATCGCAGATGCGTACTGGTCACGCACCAGCAGCAGTGCAATAAAAAAGCAGGCTTAAAGCCTGCTTTTTTTATTGTGCGCTGACGGATCGGTTTACAGTGTTGTGGAAACCGCCAGGAAGCCCACTGTGCTCATCACGATGGTGTATGGCAGCGCCATCCAGACCATGGTGCCGTAAGACAGACGAATCAGCGGTGCCAGTGCAGAGGTCAGCAGGAACAGGAATGCTGCCTGACCGTTTGGAGTGGCTACACTTGGGATGTTGGTACCGGTATTGATTGCAATCGCCAGCGAATCGAAGTGCTCACGAGTGATATCGCCTGCATTCAGTGCAGCAACCACTTCGTTGATGTAAACGGTCGCTACAAACACGTTATCACTGATCGCGGACAGCAGGCCGTTCGCCATAAAGAACACGGCGGGCTGATCCTGAGGATCCATCGCCAGAACCGCAGCGATAATCGGCTGGAACAGGTGCTGGTCATGGATAACGGATACGATTGCAAAGAAAACAACCAGCAGCGCAGTAAAGGGCAGTGCCTCCTCAAACGCCTTGCCGATCTGGTGTTCTTCGACGATACCGTTGAATGCAGTCAGCAGGATGATAATGGTCAGGCCGATCAGGCCAACTTCAGCCAGGTGAAGTGCCAGTGCGGCAACCAGAAATACAGCGACAATGCCCTGGGTCATGAGCGCTGCTGAATCGCGTTTGGTGCGTTTCTCGTCCTGCTCGGCGGCAAAGCCTTCCAGAACTTTGCGTACGTTGTGTGGCAGTTTTGCACCGTAACCGAATACTTTGACCTTCTCCAGCAACAAGCAGGTCGTCAGGCCGGCAACCAGCACAGGCATGGTGATTGGTGCCATCAGGGTGAAGAACTGTACGAAATCCCAGCCGGCTTTTTGTGCGATCAGCAGGTTCTGTGGTTCGCCGACCAGGGTGCAGACACCACCCAGGGCAGTGCCCACGGCGCCATGCATCAGCAAGCTGCGCAGGAAAGCGCGGAATGCCAGCAAGTCTTCCTTGTGAGTGTCACTGACCTCCTGGTCTGTGGCGTGGTTGTGGTCGGTTTTGCCATAGGGTTTGCCAGATGCAACCCGGTGGTATACAGAGTAAAAGCCGACACACACGCTGATCAGTACAGCGGTTACGGTCAATGCATCAAGGAATGCAGACAGGAACGCAGAAGAGAAGCAGAACAGAAGAGAGAGCAGGGACTTGGAGCGTACTTTGAGCAGGATCTTAGTAAATGCCCAAAGCAGCATGCTCTTCATGAAGTAGATGCCGGCTACCATGAACATCAACAGCAGGATCACTTCCAGGTTGGATTCGATCTCATGGGAGACGGTTTCAGGGTTAGTAAGCCCAATGGCCACAGCTTCAAGAGCCAGTAGACCGCCCGGTTGAAGTGGATAACACTTCAGAGCCAGTGCCAGGGTAAAGATGAATTCAAAGATCAGCAGCCAGCCGGTAATGACGGGGCCTACGGTGTGGAACAGGATCGGGTTGATAATCAGGAATGCGAGGATGGCCTGTTTATACCAGATCGGTGAGTTTCCCAGGAAATTACGAACCACAGCCTGGGTTAGCGTGTTGGTCATTTAACCTCTTCCTATGCCGGAGCACTGGTGTGTAACTTGGTTAGTGGAGTTACGAACACGTCCGACACGCCTCTGGAGCTAGGGACAAGTTGAGGTTCTGGTCGCTGTAACAGGCGGGCTGGTCGATCCAGAAGTACCTTTCGAGCGAGAAGCATCGAGTTTTGATGGGCTCGCTCCGAATCCCCTGCATGAGGCTGAAGCTGCTTGTGCTTTCTTGGGATGGGCCTGTTTAGGTCTGTCCCCTGCATTCAGGCAGCCTGATCAGTCACAGAGCAAGTCTCGGACTTATTCGCAGGTTTCATACTGTTTGAAAAACGGCGCTAAGCGTAGCACCTAGCATGTAAAATCAAAAGGTATTAATACTCAATTTAGTCCCAAAAGACTATAAAATTATACCGTATACCACTAAGGTGATATGCACATAAGTAAAAACCCTTATTTTTCGTTATAACTATATATTTCTTATGAATGTTTTTGAGGTCGGGTAGTGTCATGAAAGTCGAATATCTGGTGATAGAGGGCGGCTATCTTGTTGGTAACGACAAGGGGGTGTTGCGAATTTCGGACAGTGAAGTTGATTCGTTTAAAACTATCGCTTCAACAGAGTATCCAGTTGGTAATTATCAAGGCGTTGAGTTGCGCTTGCTGCTAGTCGATTCTCAGGATGGCTCGGATCTGTTATCTGATTTCGGCGAACGCTGGGGGTTGCGGAGTTTGCTGGCGGCGGCAGAAGACGAAGAGATGTATTCGCTGTTGTCCCGCGCGGCACAGATCGCTACCTGGCATAACAACCACCGGTTCTGCTCCCGCTGTGCCACACCACTGACTCTTCATCATCAGGATTTGGCATTGGCGTGCGATGAGTGTGGGTTGGTGCAGTACCCGCGAATCTCTCCCTGTATAATCGTTTTGGTGCGCGATGGCGATCGTTGCTTATTGGCTCATGCCGCGCATTTTGACGAGAATCGCTTCAGCACGTTGGCAGGTTTTATCGAAGCAGGCGAAACGGCCGAAAATGCAGTGATGCGCGAGGTGATGGAGGAGGTGGGTATTCAGGTTGGCAATGTGACTTACCATTGCAGCCAATCCTGGCCGTTTCCGCACTCGTTGATGCTGGGGTTCTATGCAGATTATGAGTCCGGCGACCTTAAACCGGATGGCGTGGAGATTACAGATGCCAGGTGGTTTAGTAAGGATGATCTGGCGAGTGTAAATATTCCTCCGCCATTTACGATCGCTCGTAAGTTACTTGATCATTACTGGGCGACACTGGAAGGCTGAAGTTGATGGGGCTGCCAAAGGGCCGCCTTTTTTATGAATGGTGTCCCGTCCTGAATAACGTTGACACTTTTCGATCATCAAATCGGAAGGTGTTATGAAATCAAGAACTAAGCGTACT
>CANMWJ010000002.1 GCA_947501565.1 uncultured Marinobacterium sp. | reverse complement strand
TAAAATACAAAACGCCCGATGAAGTGCATCGGGCGTTTTTAACCTGAAATAGTGTCAACCTATATCAGGACAAGACAATCATGGGTAAAGAACGATCAAACGGTATTAACGCTTTTTACCGTTACCTTTACCACCGGAATCACCGCCGCTTTCCTGCAGTTGCACGGTAACGGTAGCGCTGGCCGATTTCGCACCATCACTGATGGTGTAACTAAAAGAGTCTCCGCTTTTAAAGCGCTTAGCCGGTGTATAGGTCAGGGTTCCATCACTGTTGAGACGCACAGACCCCTTATTGCCCTGCGTAACACCAGTTACCGTCAGCGAATCACCGTCAGGATCGTAGTCATTGTTCAATACAGGAACAGTGATAGAAGTAATGCTCGACATAACGGCACTGTCGCTTAGTGCGATTGGTGCACTGTTAGTAGTCGTGTTAGTAGGGTTCACTGTGACTGATACTGACGCACTGTCACTGCCACCGTTTCCATCGGAGATGCTGTAACTGAATACCTCAGTACCACTAAAGCCGTTGGCAGGCGTGAAGGTGATAGTACCATTGCTGTTGATTACCGCACTACCGTTTACACCACTTACAGACGTCACACTCAGGCTATCGCCGTCAGGATCGGTGTCGTTGCTCAGGACAGAGATCGTAACTGCTGTGTTTTCATTGGTCGTAGCCGTGTCGTTTTGTGCTGTCGGCGCACTATTGCTCACCGTATTAACAACGTAAGTAGCATTGTCTGTTGCACTGTATCCGCCGCTTGCCGCAGAAACGGAGAAGTCGTAAAAACCGTTCGCTGCATTAGTTGGTGATGTCAGCGTAATCGTAGTGCTCGCGCTACTACCAGACGCAATATTCAGCGAGGTTTGCCCAAGAACAGCAGACCATCCCGAAGGAATACCTTTGCTCAGATCATAAGTGCTGCTTGAGCAAGCAGAGCTATTGTTGTTGCTGACAGTCACAGTGTAGGTGTATGTCGTACCGGCCTCTACCCAGTCACTTGTGCCAGGCGTAACAGATACCCCAGGATTGTTGTAGGTACAGGTAGGCGTTTGGCCCCCGCTGAAATCAACACTTACCAACGCTTGGCTGCTGGACGTAGACTCGGTAGTCAGCGTTATGCCCGCAGCAGAATCCGTAAAGCTAAAGCCATCCGTTAACGCCGGATCTTTCATGTCCACGAATTCACTGCCGGGTGTCATATCTAGCAGATAGCTGCTGTTGCCCACCTGTTGTGTACCCTGATGGACAATCACACCGTTAAAAATGTTGGTGCTGTTTACAACACCACGGTCGGTGATTTGCGTATCGAAGCCGATCGGCTGACGAAACTCTACATAGTAATGGGTGTTCTGGCCGGTTGTACTGTCAACTTCCTTAAATACCTTCAGTACCTTCGCACTGTTAGTCAGCAGTTCCGCCGGTACCAGGGTATGACTACCACTTGCTGTGACATTGATTACGTTATCCGCACTCAGCCAACCAAGTTGTTCTTTCTGGAACGCATTGAAGTGGCCAACCGTACCGGAGTAACCCATGATGTCCAGGGTGTCACCATACTCCTGACTGGTACAGCTACTACCCAGTGTAGTGTCGCCACATTCCAATGCATGAGAGTGGTGCAGACCCATATTGTGCCCAAGCTCATGGGCAACGGTGCGCAAAATCAGGCTGCCGTTAATCCAGGTGCTCGATGGGACAGCACCAACCTGGCCCATTCCAGAGTAACCGCATGCATTTTTAGGGAAGGCGAAAACGAAACGGTCGTAGGACGACAGGTTGTAACCTGCAGCTTGCGCAGCTTGTTTTGCGTGGCTCTCAATGGCGAAGCCGTCACATTCGGTACTGTTAACTGGAATAGTAAACCAGCCTGCAGTGTTACCGCTAACCCATGTTTGGTCAGATGAGTTTTCCTGCATAAAGTCGTTAACAGTACCAAATACCAAGTTATTCGCTTCAGTTACAGTCCAGGGTTTTTCGGACGGTTTATCCTGAAAGTTAACGAGAATTACCAAAGTGTTTTGTGCACCCATTGCATTTGGAAGGTCATACGCGGTGCCGGAAGTTCCAGTGCCATTATCCGCCAGTAGCAAGTTCCCGTCATCGCTGGTTTCGATAATCAGATCGCCATCGACAGATGTATTTTCACTTCCGCTCTGACCGAAGAACAGACCTGTTGCGTTCACTTTAAGTCCTGATTTCAGTTTCTTGCGTTGCTCCTTGGAAAAGCGCAGCTCAAACCGCTCACCATATGCTGTATTTACGAAGTGACGAAGTTTGTGCTGACCGTCTTCATAATCTTCATAAACAACCGCAAGGTCACCCTCAACAGATATACGTTGCTCAAGTAAATCCAATACTTCAGCAGGCATGCCGACCTGCTTATCTTCAGGAATCGCAATACGCAATGCCTCAGCAGGATTGGCTTCAATCAGCTCCGCCATCATTTCGCGGCGAGCTTCAGCCTTAGCAATTAGTTTTTCCAGATTGGCAGCTTTGTTGGATGCGCCGCGGGCCTGGGCCCACTCTTTGTGCGCGGCGACAAAATCGGTGGTAGCAGCAGTCGCACGAGCACGGTTCAGTGCAGACTGAGCGAAAGCAGGGGGCTTGCCATGGGCGTGATTATGGCCAGCGTGGTTATCGTGTTGAGCTGCTACAGCAAAAACCGGTGTAAGAAGTAGGGCAGAACTCAGGCCGAGGGTGGCCAGCAGATGTGAAGGCGCGCGACGCGTCATAAGAATCTCCGCAGTAAAAAAATTGCGAAAGATCCTCAAACTACGTACTGATCAGCGAGGGTATGCTCTCCTTGGGCAGTGCGGCCGTCCCCACAACAAAGATGGGACCCGTAACTTTGCGACGCCTGCTTTCACAGGTTGTGCCTTTATCCGGAGAGGATCTTTCCGATGTAACACTGCGGTACTGTTTTCCCGCAGGCGTTTAACCGAATGAACTTATCTCGTCGTGAGAACCCTGCATCCAGATAACATCACTGTGCCCGCTGACCTTCCTTGTCCAAGGTGGATGAATGTAAGTCATTCGGGGCGGTAAAGCGGCGAGGGGAGAGTAGTACGGGACCATAGTGGGGTGCAGATCAGCACAAACAACATGTGCTTTAACGCTGATTGCCAGACTACCCTACCCAAGTCCGGCCCATCAGGTTAACAGCTGTTCCCCACAACGTAGCCACCCATCTCGGCTGCTTTACACGCTGTAAACTGTATAAACGGTGCGCATCCTAACATTTACAACTGTTCATGTCTTATACAGTTATGGAATAAAAATTCAATTTTGTTGCATAAAAAATAATCGATTTGTGATGAACTTAAAGTCGCTGATGTATACACCGCGTCAACTGGGAGGTAGCGATGGAGGTTGGGAGCGAAGATCTTCTCATGTAGGGAGATCGTTTGCGATTTTAGTAGGTCGCACCCCATACATTTTTTAGAAGATATCCGTAAATTTTCTTGAGATTAGCCGGTTTCAACAGATCTGCAGTGGCTGCAGCACCGCAAGTGTCATCCTGTTAACTTTAACTGACACCTGTTTCTCGTAAGTGTAATCCTTGCTATACGTTTTGTATTAATCCGGACTTAGGCATATCTCTAAATTTCACTCTAATTCAACAGGTTAAAAATCTGGTGTGGTTCCTGCAGATATACGGTTGCCACATGCATTTTTGACCAGATTTCCGTACGCGGTCTTTCTTGGAATATGAGCGTATCTGTTAAGAGGGCCTGCGTATTACTCCGATGTATGTGGCCAACCCTATTTGGCGGATAGGTCTGAGATACACCATGGATGAGTCAGATAAGAGGTTTATCTCAGACCTACCTGCCGTAGGGATGATGTGTTCCGTGTGAGCCTCTCTGAGGCGCGCGGGATTGGCTTATACCACGCTCTTACAGGAGGGCATGATTATGTCCATTCTTAATAGCTGTAGCCGCGATACGCTGTTAACGGCCGCTCGCGGTGTTGCCATAGCCGGAGTGTGCTCACTTGCTCTAAGCAGCAATGCGGTTTTTGCAAACCATACAGGCGATGGTCCTGAAGTACCGGCAGAATTAATCGAAGGTAATCCTAGTTGTGCGTATTACGGTTATGCCTACGAGGCCAGATTCGAAGACTATTACAGTACGGGGCTTGTGGGCGGTAACCACCCAGATGGCCCAATGAACGTAGATATTATTCTTACAGAAAACAAAACCTTTACGTGGGTCTCCCACAACAGTCTGGTCCACGCAGTGATCGTTAAAGGTGGTCCTAACGCCAATGGTTACCTGTATTCCCTTGGTAACGGCGATACGACAACAGGCGAAGTGCATGACGATGGTTTACACGCGCCTAATTCCCGCAGCGGTAACCGTGCGGGGTTGAGTCATATCTCTTTCTGCTATACACCAGTGCTGCCTGATCCTGATATCAAAGTGACCAAAGATTGCCGTGACGGCCCTCCAACACCAGTGAACGGTGGCGCAGATGGCGCGATCTACACCTATGACGTAAAAGTTGAAAACACTGGTGATGGCGCGCTGAACAACTTCATGGTTACCGAAGCGCTCGATGGCCACCCGCAGGGTGACGGGTACGTGCAGTGTGAAATCGTTGCGCCTGCAGCGAACGCCGTTGCTATCTCAGGCCAGACAGCCATTCCTAATCTGTCTCTGGCAGAGGGCGCCGATGTGACGCTGGTCGTTGAATGTCACGCGCCACAACCGCTTGCTGGTAAAGCGAACTTTATTAAGATCACCGCTGATACAGAGTATGCCCATGAACCAATGGTGATGGACGACAGCTCCTCTACCTGTGACGATCTGGCTCCGCCTAATATCTCCATTGAGAAAGATTGCGGTAATCCAATGATCCGTCTGGTGGAAGTAGAACATAACTCCTCTACTATCCTTGGCGTTCAGGCGTGTGTAGATATTACCGTTAGAAACGATGGACTGGTGGGTATCGATGAGAACCTGACTGACATCTGGCTGACTGATGATATTGCACTTGGGGCTCCGCTGTTACTGAAAGAAGCAAACGATGTCGACAACCTTGTACTGTCACCTCAGGAATCACATACAGAGACCTTCTGTTACTTCCCAGAGGCACCTACAGGTTACACTTTGGGTGAGTCTAACGGACTGACGTGGTATTCAATCTTTACCGTATTCGATCCGAACCACCCAGATTCGAAAATGGCACTGTTTAGCAATACAGCATCTGTTGTGGCAGCGGGTGAGTTCTCCGGTACAGGTGTAGGTCCTGAGTCAGATGACGCAGATTGCTCGATCTGTTACTCCAATAACACAACTGACTTCCCAGCAGAATGTCCTCCAGGGGATATGAACCCATATCCAGTACCTGGTCTGCTTGATTAACCCAAGAAGTTAAAACACAAAAGGCGATGTACGGTTCACGTACATCGCCTTTTTAATGATCAGCTCTCAGCTCATCTGCACTGAGCTCATCTGAGCATGGCTTGTCTGACGACTGCCTGTATTAACGGTTCTTGCCGTTGCCTTTAGAGCCGCCGGAGCTTTTCTGCAGTTGAACGCTGACAGAAGCACTCGCCGTTTTTTCGCCATCGCTGATGGTGTAGTTAAAGGTGTCGCCGTTTTTGAAACGTCTGCCTGGGGTATAGGTCACGGTGCCGTCGCTGTTGATGCGAACAGAACCTTTTGAGCCCTGAGTAACGGACGCGATGGAAATGCTGTCGTTCTCCGGATCCCAGTCATTGTTCAATACCGGTACAGTGATAGCGGATACGCTGCTCATGGTGACACTGTCATTTACCGCGACAGGTGCACTGTTGCTTGAAACTGGTGCCGCATACACGGTAATCGTTACGCTCGCACTGTCACTGCCGCCGTTGCCGTCAGCTACGCTGTAGCTGAAGGTTTCGGTGCCGCTGAAGCCGGTCGCAGGCGTGAAGACGATACTGCCACCAGAGATCTGCGCACTGCCATTCACACCGCTCACGCTGGTAATGCTCAGGCTGTCGCCATCCGCGTCATAATCGTTAGATAGTACTGGAATCGTCACGCTTGTGTTTTCATCGGTGCTGGCACTGTCGTTAGCCGCTACAGGTGCGGTATTCGTTGCAACACTTTCAACGATTACGCTGACAGTAGCGGTGTCACTGCCGCCATTACCATCGGAAATGCTGTAACTGAAGGTCTCAGTACCGCTGAATCCGTAGCTAGGTGTAAAGACAATGTTACCGCCGGAGATCTGCGCACTGCCGTTAACACCGCTGGTACCGGTAATACTCAGGCTGTCGCTGTCAGCATCGTAGTCGTTAGACAACACTGGGATGGTAACCGCGTTACCTTCCTGAGTGCTGGCAGTGTCGTTTGCTGCCACTGGTGCTGTATTGGTGCTGCCTCCAGTGTCACCGCCACCACCGCCATTGGTGAAGCTGATGCTCACGGTAATGCCGCTGTTATCGCTGGCAACCGGCGTAATGGTTACGCCCGCGTCTGAGTCTGTATAGCTGTTACCGATCTCCAGTACAGGGTCCTGCAGGTCATATACTGAGATGGGTGAGCTGTCGGGTGTCATATCGAGCATGTAGCTGTAGTACGCACCGTCTACACCGGTATGGACCACCACACCGTTTTCAAGCTGCTCCGGGTAGTAGTACGGCTCTGGTTCAAACAGCAGCGCATCGAAGCCGATCGGCTGACGGTATTCCAGGTAGTACCAGCTGTTCTTGCCGGTCGCGGAATCAACCCCTTTGAAGATTTTAAGCGCTTTGCTGCGACCATCGTTGCTCTCCAATGGTGCGATCTCGTAGGTACCATCAGTGGTTACTGTGGTCACCGGGGGTGACTGGTTGTAACCAAGCCAACCGAGCTTTTGTTTATTGAACGCGTTCAGATGGCCAAAGTTTTTGCCCATGACATCGTAGATATCGCCGTAGGCCGCGTCCTTACAGTTGGTAGAAAGCACGTCACCTTCGCAATCGAGTGCATTGGCATGCCCAAGGCCCAGTGCGTGGCCCAACTCATGGGTGACCACGCGGATGCTGTCCGCAGAACGGATGCGAGTGCGCGAAGGTGCACCGCCAACGTTACTGGAGTCGCTCGCGCAACGGCTGGTCGTTGGGATGATATAGACAAGGTGGCCGTATGCTGAAAGATCAACACCGGAGGCGGCGACTTCGGCATCGGCGACATCGGTGAAGTTGCTTGGGCAGCTGGACGCAGTATCGATCGGCAGGGTGTACCAGCCAAGTACGTCACCGGTCAGCCAGGTCTGGCCATAGGAGTTTTCATGGAAGAAGTCGCTGGCCTGATTGAAAAACATATCCTGCAGCTGGGCTTTGGTCCATGGGGTGTCTGTCGCATCCTGGGAGTTCACCATGATGACAGCAACCTTGCGCTCACCAAATGCATTGGGCAGAGGCCCTGGTGTACCTCCGTTGTCACCACCGGTAGCACCCATGGTGAGGATATCGTCAGCGGACGCGATCGCAATCTGGCCGTCGGTCTCGCTGTCGCCGCCGATCAACAAACCGTTCAGTTGAGCCTGCTGTCCGGTGAGAACTTCTTTGTGTTTGCCCGCGGTATGCAGCTCAAAGCGCTCACCGGATGCTGTGGTCACAAACTGGCGTAGCTGATAGCTGCCATCGTCAAAGTGTTCGTAGGTAGATTCCAATGTGCCTTGTACGTCGAGCTTTTGTTCCAGCTTTTCCTGTACTTCGGCGGGCATGCTGTTACGTAGATCTTCGTTGAGTGCGAGGCCAATAGCCGCCGCCGGGTTTTGACGTACCAGCTGTGCGAGTTTCTCACGGCGTGCTTCGGCCTTAGCAATCAGCTTTTCCAGCGTTGCTTCTTTGTTAGCAGCACCACGGGACTGCGCCCAGGCTTTACGGGCGTTGATGAGGTCTGTGGTTGCTGCGGTTGCCTGAGCACGGTTCAGCGCAGATTGTGCGAAATCAGGTGTTTTGCCATGGGCGTGATTGTGTCCAGCGTGGTTATCGTGCTGGGCTGCTACAGCAAAACCCGGTGTAAGCAGTAGGGCAGAACTCAGGCCGAGGGTGGCCAGCAGATGTGAAGGCGCGCAACGCGTCATAAGAATCTCCGCATTAAAAAAATTGCGAAAGATCCTCAAACTACGTACTGATCAGCGAGGGTATGCTCTCCATGGGCAGTGCGGCCGTCCCCACAACAAAGATGGGACCCGTAACTTTGCGACACCTGCTTTCACAGGCTGTGCCTTTATCCGGAGAGGATCTTTCCGATGTAACACTGCGGTACTGTTTTCCCGCAGGCGTTTAACCGAATGGACTTATCTCGTCGTGAGAACCCTGCATCCAGATAACATCACTGTGCCCGCTGACCTTCCTTGTCCAAGGTGGATGAATGTAAGTCATTCGGGGCGGTGAAGCGGCGAGGGGAGAGTGCTACGGGACCATAGTGGGGTGCAGATCAGCACGAACAACATGTGCTTTAACGCTGATTGCCAGACTACCCTACCCAAGTCCGGCACCTCAGGTTAACAGCTGTTCCCCACAACGTAGTCACCCATCTCGGCTGCTTTACACGCTGTAAACTGTATAAACGGTGCGCATCCTATCATTTACAACTGATCATGTCTTATACAGTTGTGGAATATAAATTCAATTTTATTGAATGAAAAATGATCAGTTCATGCGGAACTTTTTAGGCGTCTTTTAAATGTCTTGATCTGTATCGTCTTCATCCGAGTGGGTCAGGCCGTTTTCATAGATCTGGCCTTCGTCGGTTGAGGGCAGGCGTTCATCAATTTCATCCCACAGAAGGATAATTGGGCCGGAACTGTAGTGAACGCGCTGATGAAGGAGCCTTCGGGAGCGGCTCCGGAAAGAGGGGACAAGGTAGGGCGATGAGGTCGAAAGGTTATGCTCAACCCTAACGGTGTGGTTGGCCGGCAGTCGTCCAGCGTGTTGTCCGGATCCGGCCTCGTCGTCTTGATGACGTTTTCTGTTGTCAGGGCTATGTCGCATAATTACCTCCGTCCCCTACAGGTAATTAAGCAACCTTTAAGCCATTAATGAAAGTTACTGAAATTCAATGAGTTAAGAATTTGCGCGGCGTCAGCGCCGCGCAGTTTTGTTAAGGTGCTGAAACATTTTTCTTGAGCCCGTATTTTTCGATCAGGCGATAAAGGGTGACGCGGGACACACCCAGAATCTTTGCGGTCTGGGTGATGTTGTGGTGGGAGAAGTGCAGTCCGCTTTTTACGGCCAGCATCTCGGCGTGATTACGCGCTTCATCCAGTGACATCACCTCCAGTTGCTCCTCTCCCTGGCCAAGACCAAGATCCCCCGGTGTAATCAGGCGGTTCTCACTCATCACTAAGGCACGTCTTACGCGGTTAAGCATCTCCCTGATGTTGCCCGGCCAGCTGTGCTTATTCATCGCGTCGATCGCCTGTTTCGAGAAGCCTTCAACATGGGTTTCATACTCATGGGAGAACTTTTTGAAGAAATAGCGGGCGAGCAGCTCAATGTCTTCAAAACGTTCCGCCAACGTTGGCATCTGGATGTTAAGGACATTTAACCGGTAGTAGAGGTCTTCCCGGAAACGGCCCTCTTCAACGGCTTTTTCCAGATCGATATGGGTGGCTGCGATCACACGTGCATTCACACGCTGACTTTCGTTACCGCCCAGCCGTTCGATGGTTTTCTGTTCTAAGAAGCGCAGCAGATATACCTGAAGCTCAAGCGGCAGGTCGCCGATCTCGTCGAGAAAGATGGTGCCGTTTTGCGCCGATTCGATACGCCCGATCTTACGTTTATAGGCACCGGTAAACGCACCTTTTTCGTATCCGAACAGTTCCGCGTGAATCAGCGTATCGGGCAGGGCACCGCAGTTTACGGCGACAAAGGGCCCCTCATTACGGGTGGAGCGCTGATGAATGGCCCGTGCGACCATCTCCTTACCGGTCCCGGTATCGCCACCGATCATAACGGGGGCATCTACGTTCGCGACCTTACGGATCTCGTTAAATACCTGCCGCATCGGTTCACTGGCGCCGACCATCTCCGCCTGGTCCATGTCGGGGCTGGTCTGTGCCTCCAGCGAACGAAGCATCGCAATACCGTAAGCGTGCCCTAAGGTCGCCTTTAGATAGTTAAGGTTGTTGTCCAGCGGTAGTGTGAAGTAGTCGTAAAAGTTACAACAGATCATACGCTGGAAGTTCGCATCAAGAAGGTCGTTGTGTTCGACCAGCGCGATCCAGATGGTGTTGTACTCCCGACTGACAATGTCGATTACCTGTTGCCGTTGTTTATCCGTGAGGTGGCTCAGATAAACCAATCCCACCAGATATTGATAGTTGTGAATATGGTCGTGGGCGCGCGGGGGAGATGTCACGCGATCCAACGCCCAGTCTGAAAAATGAAAGTTATCTATGTTGCTCGGGTGATATTCCGCTAAGTCTACGTACAGCGCTTTGCGGATGCCTCCATCATCCCTGTGAGCGAGTTGTTTGACGGGGTTCATAGCTGTCGCCTGTTGTAAAAGGTGGACGATTGATTAATAAGTACACAGCTAATGGTTACGTTAATTGTAGTTGTCAGATAGAAAGCGGGATGTGAAAACGATGCAATACACTGCTATTAAACATGCGTTACATTGCAGTTAGATCTGTTAGTTTCATGAATATATTTCCCTGGTATGTGTAATTACTGCTGTACAAATACTGAGCATTTCTTCTGGTGCGGTTCTATATTTGTATCTGTAACCAAGGGGTATTTGCCATGTACAGCAACTACTTTGGATTATCAGAACCGCCTTTCGCGATCGCGCCCGATCCGCGCTTCCTTTATATGAGTGAGCAACACCGCGAGGCTCTTGCTCATCTTCTCTATGGCATAAACAGTAACGGTGGCTTTGTCCTGCTCACTGGCGAAGTGGGTACCGGTAAAACCACGGTGTCACGTTGCTTACTGGAACAGTTACCGGAAAACACCGAGGTCGCATTCGTTCTTAATCCGCAGTTCAGCGCCACAGAGCTTTTGGATGCGATTTGCGACGATCTGCTGATAAATTGCCCGAAAGATGGTGAGTTAAAGGAGTATGTTGATGCGATCAACGAGCACCTTCTCGCCAATCATCGGGCAGGCAGGCATACGGTACTGATTATCGATGAAGCCCAGAACCTGTCAGTTGAGGTATTAGAAACCATACGTTTGCTGACGAATCTGGAAACCAACACGCAGAAGCTGCTGCAGATCATATTGATCGGTCAGCCGGAACTGCTTGAAAAGCTCTCGAAACCGGAGCTTCGTCAGGTCAACCAGCGGATTACCGCACGCTACCATCTCCACGCGCTCTCCCAGGAGGAGTTGCCGGCCTATATCGCACATCGCTTATCTGTCGCCGGCGTGGATGGTCAGCTATTTCCGCCCTCATCGATTAAGCGTCTGTATAAGCTCACTCAGGGGATTCCGCGCTTAGTAAACATAATCTGTGACCGGGCGTTGCTCGGTGCTTATGTTCAAAGGGAGAACCGTGTCGAAGAGAATACGCTGGGCAAAGCCGCCAACGAAGTATTTGGTGAAGGCGCGTCGCATGGTCTCGCCAGTGGCAAGCGCCGAATCACCCGACCTGTGGCTTTAGCGGCTTCTTTACTGCTGGCAGTAGGGTTGGGTGCGACGGTGTATAGCGCGTTGCCTGAAAATCAGCTGATTCAGTCCGCGCAAAACGTAACCAGTGAGCTGATAAACACCGGCATCAGCAAGGCTGAGTCACTTCAAGCATCCCAGCCTACAGTAACGCGGGGGCAGGAACTGTCTAATCCAGCCAACTGGCAGTGGCCTACCGGAACCGATACCGCCCGAACCGAAGTACAGGCGTACAAGACCCTCATGGCGGAATGGAACCTTACGTATGAGCCGCGCAAACAACCGGCGGTGTGCCGCTTTGCCCAGACAAATGGTCTACGATGCCTCTTTAATATCGGCAGCCTGGAAGAGCTGATCAACCTGAACCGTCCGGCAGTGATTAATCTGTTTAACGCCAAAGGGCAAAACTTTTTTGCCACGTTGATTGGTGTTGAAGAGGGTATCGCTCGTGTCTCCATCGCTGGCGAAATACGCCGTGTTAAGGTTGAAGACCTGAAGCTCTGGGTAGTCGGCAAATATACGGTGGTGTGGCGGGTACCCGAGCACTACAAGGCGCCTATTCATCCCGGTACGACAGGCCCTGAAGTGATCTGGCTGGATCGTCAGTTGGCGCTGGCCCAGAGCCGGGCGCCACGTTATTTCCGCTTGCAGACCTACGACAGTGGCCTTGTCAGGCAGGTGAAACGTTTCCAGACCAGCCATGGACTGGTGCCCGATGGGGTGGTTGGACCACATACGGCGATTCTGCTGAACTCGGTTTCATCGAGTGATGTGCCTCAACTGCAAGATAAGCAGGGAGGCGCCTAACCATGTCATATATTCTCGATGCACTGAAACACTCGGATCGTGACCGCCATAGAGGTGAAATTCCCGATCTCCGTACGCAACCATTACAGCTGGTAGAGACCCGGGATGGCAGGCCAATCCCCTATATGTGGGCGGGGGTCGTGGCGTTGGCTGTGACTATCCTGGCGGTAAGCAGTGCGGGAATCTATGCGACGTTAACTGAGTCATCAGAAACGCCGACACAGGCGGCACCAGTGAGGACGGAGGTGCAACCAATCCCAGTAGCACCCCAGGCCAATTCGAGCATGAGCGTTCCATTGCCCATTACCGCGGTAGAACCCCCATTGCGCAATGATGACTGGTTGTTGTCAGCAGAAGCACTGGCGGAGGTTGAGAACGTTAAGATCCGTACGGCCAGCGCGCGTGCTAACGATATGTCGGTCGCTCCCACCCGTTATGCTGAGAACGCCATTCGGGACCAGCTTACCAGCAGTTCTGCGCCTCCCCGTAGCACCAGGCCAACTCAGACAGCCCCACCCCCACCCAGACCTACGGTCGCGAAAGCTACGCCTGCATCAGCCAGTAAACCCGAAGTGGTTAAAAAGCTGGCGGCATCAGTGGGTGCGCTGGCCGACGCATCACCTGCCAAGCCGGTACCGGCTCCAGCACCCGCACAACCTGACCCGTACAACGGCATTCCTCATCAGAAGCAGCTCCCGGTCAACGTGCAGCGCACGATCCCTGAGCTAAATTTTACCGTTCATATCTTCTCCAAAACGCCAAGGTCGCGCATGGTTAAGATCAACGGTAAGCGTTTAGGGGAGGGGGATACCATCGAACGCGGCCTGGTGTTGCAGGAGATTACCAAAGACGGTGTGATCCTGAGCATCAACAACCGTCGTTTCTGGCGTACCGCCCGATAGCCGTTTTCGGGCGGGCCACAAATCTGCCCCTTCAACCCGGTTAATACAGGCTCTTAATTCGCTTGTGTGATACGGGTGCTACATCTCGTTACATCTACGCACAACTCTCTACATCGCCCGCAAATCCTGTTTACAGCCACCACGTAACCTTTACGTCATGAATTGATGCGGTTAGCAGCTCCCCTTCCTGTATAGCGCACCGATTCAGCATAACAACAAATAAAAATACGCTATTGCGGAGGACGAACACGATGAAATCCAAGATGATGCGCCGCGCATCTGCTTGCCTGCTGGGGGCGGCCATCGCTGCTGCTTCAGGTACTGCATCGGCTTACAACCTGATCGATGAGAACGGTACCGAGCTGAACTTTGATCTGGAAGTGATCGTAGGTTACTTCAGCTCTCAGGAGACCTACGGCAACGCAGAAAGCAAACCAAGCTGGACCGAAGCCTACGCCAAGTACGGTTTGTCCGGTAGCCAGGAGATGGCTGGCGGTGCTGTATACGGTGCGGCAAGCCTGCTGTCTGCAGGCGCATGGGGAGACGGTGAAGCGTCTGGTGTAACCAGCGGTAATGAGCGTGATACAGAGGTTGAAGATCTGTACGCGGGTTTCCGTAACGATATGTTTGATCTGTCTATCGGTCGTCAGAACATCACCCTCGGTGACGGTTTCCTGATGAACGGTGACTCCCTGAACTTCGGTGATGCGATTGATTCCGAACTGAGCCGTGGTGGTGCTTACTGGCTGGCTGCGCGTAAAGCGTTCGACAAAACCGCATGGTTGAAAGTGGGCGGTGAAACCGGTCTGCGCTCTGACGTTTTCTGGTTCGAGTCTGACAACAAGGCTCAGGGCCAGGTTGAAATGGCAGGTATTAACGTCGAGCATAACAGCGACATCGGTACCTTCGGTCTGATGTACCTGAAAGGTCTGGACACTACGCCAACAGGCATCGCCGGTGGCGCATTCGATAACCCACAGCGTGACGGCCAGAAAAACATCAGCCTGCGTTACCAGGGTAATGCCGGTGTTGAAAACCTGTTCCTGTCTGCTGAATACGTAGACCAGACTCAGGGCAACAACTCTGCTGATGCCAATGCATGGTACGTGGAAGGTGGCTGGACGTTCGCAGACGTAGCCTGGTCTCCAAGCGTTAACTACCGCTACAGCAGCTTCGATAAAGGTTACGACCAGCTGTTTACCGGCTTTAACCGTGGCTACGGCACCTGGTTCCAGGGTGAGGTATGGGCGAACTACGCAGCTGCAGGTCCGGGTAACACCGGCGTGGACGTTCATCACATCGGCGTGAAAGCCAACCCATCTGAACTGTTGACTGTCGGCGCGCTGTTCTTCGATTTCGAAGACACCAGCGGTGCTGCAGGCCGTTCTGATGCGCAGGAGCTGAACCTGTACGCAGAGTGGGTTGTAAACGACAACCTGATCATCAGCCCTCTGCTGGGTTTCTTTACACCTGATTCTGCGGCCAGCTCTCAGGGTAATGACGACACCAATACCTACTTCCAGGTACTGGCGATCGTGCCGTTCTAAGTTAAGTAACGGTCACGAATCCAGCCGGGTCTTGCAGGAGGCCCGGCTTTAATAGCTATAACAATCGATAAGGACCAACCTCCATGCAAAGAGAATACAATCTGATTATCAACGGTGAGAAAGTTGCAGGCGGCCGAGGCACGTTTGACGTGATCAACCCGGCAACCGAAGAGGTTGTTGCGGCGTGTCCGTACGCGTCTGTAGATCAGCTGAACAGCGCCATTGACGCCGCAGAGGAAGCATTTAAATCCTGGCAGCACACCAGCGATGACGAACTGAAAGCAACACTGCACCGTATTGCTGATCGCATCGAAGCTAACGCTGAAGAACTGGCGTCTGTAATCGTTCAGGAGCAGGGTAAACCGATGTTCCTGGCACAGGCGGAAGTAGGCGGTGCCGTTGCCTGGACCCGCTACACAGCGGACCTGGAAATTCCGGTTGAAGTACTGGAAGACAGCGAAAACAAACGTATTGAGCTACACCGCAAGCCATTGGGCGTGGTAGGTTCCATCACACCGTGGAACTGGCCCCTGATGATTGCGGTATGGCACATCATGCCAGCCCTGCGTACTGGCAACACCGTGGTATCCAAACCATCCGGTATGACGCCGTTTAACACCCTGTTGCTAGCTGAGATCATCAACGAAGAGGTGCCAGCGGGTGTAATGAACATCGTAACCGGTGAGAGCGGCATCGGTAGCGGCATGACCAGCCACGACAAGATCCGCAAGATCGTCTTCACCGGTTCCACACCGACCGGTCAAACCATCATGCGCAGCGCTGCAAGCAACCTGAAACGTCTGACGCTGGAGCTGGGCGGTAACGACGCCGGTATCATCCTGCCAGATTCTGATCTGGACGCGATCGCAGAAGGCATCTTCCAGACCGCATTCCTGAACATGGGCCAGACCTGTGCAGCACTGAAACGTCTGTACGTACACGACAGCCAGTACGACGCGCTGTGTGAAAAACTGGTGGCGATTGCTAATGCCCAGAATGTTGGCAATGGCCTGGAAGAGGGCGTGACCTTTGGTCCGATCCAGAACAAAGATCAGTTTGAACTTGTGAAAGCACTGGTTGACGATGCGCGTGAACAGGGTGCAGACGTACTCTGTGGCGGCGAGCCGCTGGAAGGCAAGGGTTACTTCTACCCACCAACCATCGTAGCGAACGTAACCGACGAGATGCGAATCGTTGCTGAAGAGCAGTTTGGTCCTGCACTGCCGGTAATCCGTTACAGCGATGTCGATGAAGCGGTCGCACGTGCAAACGCTTGCGAAGTTGGCCTGGGTGGCTCTGTATGGTCCGCTGACACCGCTGAAGCACAGAAAGTGGCTCTGCGTCTGGAATGTGGTACTGCGTGGGTTAACGGTCACGCTGAAGTACTGCCACACGCGCCATTCGGTGGCTGCAAGATGTCTGGTTTCGGTGTCGAATTCGGTCAGGAAGGCCTGCTGGAATACACCGTGCCTCAGACTCTGAACATCAACAAGTAATACCTCCGCTCAATTCTGAGCAACGTCATTTCTTCAACATTGGTGGGGCGGGTTTCCGTCCCACAGCCTTCAATGTTTCATCCCTGTGCTGGCATATTTCTTTTCTCATGCTGGAGTTTGCGGGAATCTGGAAACGGATTCCCGCTTTTTTATCTTTTCCCGTAGGTTGGTGACGAGCGAAGCGACTCCCAACACTAGCAACTTAATCGAAACTTATAGGTTAACGCCAAACCTCACCAATACCGTGTCCTAAGGCTTTTAGGCAGAACATTAAAGCGGAGTAGATCTGTTGGGCATCGCTGCGCGATGGCCAACCTACCGGCACAACGGAGCGTGAGGGGAGTTAATCTGAACGCTACACATCCGCCGATCATCGTAGGTTAGTCATCGCGCAGCGATACCTAACGAATATCGTTACTAAAGCTTAAATCTGCCGGTAGGTTGGGACGAGCGAAGCGACTCCCAACGCAGCGACTTAATTGAAACTCATAGGCTAACGCCACATCTCATAAATACCGTGTCCTAAGGTTTTGTGGCAGGACATCAAACGGAGTGGTTCTGTTGGGCATCGCTGCGCGATGGCCAACCTACAGGTATAACAGCGCGTATGGGGAGTTAATCTGAAACATACGCCAATCATCGTAGCGCAGCGATGCCTGACAATTCTCATGGTATTTATGATTCATACTCAAAGCACGGGCGTGGTTTCGTTGGGAGTCGCTTCGCTCGTCGCAAACCTACAATGTATTTGGGCTTTTGGTATGGGAGAAATAGAAAAGGGCACTCACAGCGTGCCCTTAGGAGAGGTACAGTGCAAAGTTAATTCTCGGCTTTGAACAAACTCTTCACTGCTGGAAATCTTTACTACGTGTTTCCTTACGGTAGTTCTAAGAGCATCCTTGCTCTCTGGAACTTCCGCTTATCTTCGGCTTTGAAAGTGGAAGTCCCCATTCGGCTTTGACTGCTGGTAAATTCGCTGGAGATACCGAAGCAGTTACAAGTAATTTAGGACTTAAACCGGTACTACAGCAATACGAAGTATTTCGTAATTTACGGCTTAGCTTTATTACTGCGACGTAATAGTGGGTATCCCGGCGTTGATCTCCTGAAATTGTGCTTTACTAATGATCAATCGCTAAACGGAGTGTGCCAATGCCCATAATTCGCATGTGCGGAGTAGAGCCTGAATCAGAAGTGACGGCGGCGTGCCTGGAAGAGATTGCAGGGGGATTTTGTGATCGCTTCAGGCTGAATCCCAAGCAACTGACACTTGTCTGGAATCCGCTGCAGCCGACGCAGATGGTGGTAAATGGCAGAGCATGCTCTAACGCCGAGCAGGGAGAGCCGCCCATATTGGTTGACCTGTTGCTGCCCGACTGTAATGAGCAGACAACAATAGAACTGATGCTAGCCGTACTGGCAGACCTGATCGCTGAAGGCATGCAGGTATCGGTAAACCAGGTGTCTATTAACTGTCAGCTTACCCAGTCTGACATGGTGTACGACAACGGCTCAGTCGTGCGCTGGTAAATATCCGCAGATTACTTTTTATGTGCGGGTTTCAGGTCTTCGCAGTAGTCCCGATCAGTTGAGCGTGGTGTAAACCATACATAATCTGCAATCTCGCGCAGAGAGAGCATATAGGCGGGGATATCAGATATTTCAGGATTAACCTCAGCCAACATAACGACCAGTGGTTTAAGCTCTGGCTTCAGCTTCTTTAAATGCAGGGGAACGGCACTGTCTTTTCTCACGTGGTAACCACCCGCGATCAATACCGTTTTTCCAGTCTCTGCCGACGTAGCAATTACCGACGCCATATAAGCGTCCCGCGCGAGTTGAATGTCCACCATAGGGGCCAGCTTCGATTTAGGCATCATCATGCAGTGTTCGGTGTAAACCGTGTCAAGCAGCTGATCGCGCACACCGCCCTCAATATTCAAGGCCGTGTGAAGTTTCTCGTCTGCCTGTATAGCGTCACGCCCTTGACGATAGATCGTACGTATCTGCTCTTTAGTTATATTGCCTGCCAACAGCGTGGCGTTGTTCTTTACCGTTGTTTCCACCACCGGCCCGTAATGCTTCCAGGGCCAACTTCTGTCGTTCCAGTTCAACTTACTCTTCAGACTCTCTGAATCGTCCTGTGGCGAAAGAACTGCCATATCCGGTTGTCGCGCAACCGTTAGCATCTCGTAGATCACTGAGGCGTTACCGGCGCCTGAGAGCAGGGTATTGAGTATCCGCTCCTCGATGACGTGGTGATCGGCGTTATCGTGCTTTTCTCCAATCAGCACCACCGGGGCGCGATTAAGACTCTGAAGAAGAACATCTTCGGTTACCGGCTCCAGTGAGGAGAGATTGTAGATGCTACCCGCCAGAGGATGGTCACGGTTAAGTGTGGACCGCCATTCGTTTGCATAAACGCTGGTGCTAACCAGTAGGCAAGTGATTAATGCGATAAAACGATTCATAGCGATCCTTCTTAACATTCCATTCGAAGAGGAGGGTAGATATATCTTGTTTAAATGTACGTTGAAACGGGAGAATGGATCAAACGATCAGGACACAGCGTAAGATGGTTAAGCGTAAGAAGGTGCCGCTGTGTCCTGGGTGAGATGGTGTTACACCGAGCGCATCGAGGTGCGCTTACGTTTTGGTGTGGTGTTATCGGAATCTTTTATAATACGTGACAACAGGTACCAGATAAGCGGGAAGATAAGAAGAAGTAGCAACCAGAAGGTTGTACCCAGCGCTGCGTTTGGCGAGGCCACTTCCTGCATCTGCTGTTTGCTCTGATGGTTACCAGCCGTCATTGTGGTGCCGTAACCGCCGATCTCCTCTGAGGAGCCACCTATGCCTGTTTCAGTGCTACCAGATGCGGTGTCTGCAGCGGCATAGCCGTTATATTCGATCTCCTCAACGGTGAGTGTGATTGTGCCGCCAGTACCAGAACCGCTACCAGAACCGCTTCCGCCACTGCCACCGCCGGCCGATTCTTCGCTGCCTGGTCCGTTACCCGAACCACCGCCAGTCCCGGTTGATGCAACGATACCGCCGCCACCAACTGAACTACCACCACCGGAACCTCCTCCTGACGTAGCGCTTCCTCCGGAACCTGAGCCTCCTGATCCACCGCCACCGCCAGCGATGCTATTCCCACCTGCGCCGCCGCCACCTGAGGTTCCACCAGATCCACCAGATCCTGAAGTACCTCCACCACCGACACCTGAACCGCTGTCTGCTGTGCCGCCACCGCCGGCGATACCACTATCTGTCCCTCCGCCTGTAACGCCACCGGCTCCATTGCCACTTGTATCCGGATTGGATGCACTGCTACCCCCACCGGACGTTATAGAGGAACCCGAACCGCCGTAACCACCAGATGAACTGTCATTGGAGTTTGTAGATGAGGAGGAACCCGAGCCACTGCCGGAGCTGGAGCCGCCATACCAGGAGGAGGATGAACCCGACGTATCGCCGTAGTCCATTATGCCAGCGAGATCGCCGATGCTGTTTCCCACGGCGGAACCGAGATTGTTGAAGCTACTGATAATACCTGTGATGAGTACCGCTACGACTACAGCATATTCAACAGTTGTCAGCCCCTTTTGTAATCTGTGAGGAGTGTTCATAGGGGAGCGCCTTTGTTTGGTGCGTATCAACGGTTGAGCAATATATAGACACTGTTGTTAATTGTAGTTAACACCTGTATCCATAGCGAACGCCTGCGCTTGATAAGAATTCACGCAAAATACGCTGCACCTGAATCACAACCGATAAGCGCCCCGGAAAACGATTATTGCGCGCCCATGACCATAAAGAGCTTGAGGTACAGTTTACGAATCTCCTGCCGTCTACGCTGGCGCTCCTCTTTTTCGCGTTGCTCTTCGCTAGGACGAAGTTCTGAGCTGGCTACGGCGGAAGTCGCCTGGATGATAGAGACGGCTGCGTACTGCTGAGCTAGTGGAGAGCTGCTCACGGGGAGAGAGGCACTGGCTCCCAGCGCGTTAAGGGATGATTGTTGCGCTTCGGCTGAAGAATCGTTTGCAACAAGCGCCAGCAACACTAAGGCGCAGCCTGCAAACAGTGACGAACATTTCATGACGACCTCTGCAATGCATGAGTTACAGATCCTCGTAAATGAATTGTCCGTAAAAGAGGCTCTCCTTCGGTGGTCCGGCTATCCCTTACTGCTTAATTCCCTAGGGACCCGTGACTTTGCGTCCCCCGATCGCTCGGGGTTTGCCTTGTCGAGAGAGGATCTGGCTGTTTCATATCCTAAACAGGTGTTTGATACCTGCGTTTAACACTATACCACCACAGCTGTATAAATCTTATTCAAAAGTGTCATAAAGAAAGCGATCAATGTTCCTAAACGTTACAAACTGTAAGGTTATTCACGTTGCGTCATTTACGAAGCATGTCAGCTCAGTAATGCTCTCATTATAGGTTTCGTGGGCGCTCTCTATCTGTGAAATAAAATCGTGATCGCCGGGGAACTCGCACCCATCTTCTATTAACTTGCTGATCGCGCTGAGCTTTTCCAAACCAAAATTAGAACTGGCGCCGGCAAGTTTATGCGCAACCTGGCGCACCTTTCCGCGGTCGCCTCGCCGTCCGGCGTCCTCCAGCTGACTGAAGAGGTCGTTTGCCTGTGTTTTGTACTGGTCGATAAGCGTGTTAAAGCGTTCCTGACCTAGCATCGTTTGATGTTGATTAAGCAAATTGAGATTGAGAAGATCGTTATCTGAAGGGGATGAATATTTTTCACTTTGCGTGATAGCGCAATCGACGGGCGACACCGTCTGCTGAGGCAGAGACTCGTAGTGGTCATCTTCTTTCAGCATTCGACGCAACTCTTCATATTGCAAAGGTTTCGCCAGCACATCGTCGACACCCGCTTCAAAATAGTTATGGATCTCCTCCTCAGTGATTGACGCGGTAAACGCGACGATCTTCGCTGCCGCTTTGTCAGCATTGGGATGGCTGCGCATACGGCGGGTGGTTTCCATACCGTCCATATCCGGTAGATGGATATCCATCAAAATCAGGTCATAGTGGTTATCGCTGTGCAGGGAGAGGGCGGTATAACCGTCGTCGGCTATGGTTACCTGATGGCCGTCCGCTTCCAGCAACCCGGCGGTCACTTGCTGGTTAATCTCCGTATCCTCGACCAGCAGGATCTGCTTTGGCGTCATAGGTGCGGCATCTGCCGTCTGGGAAGAATATGCAACGGTATCACTGGCAACCGGGAAGGGGATCTCAAACCAGAACAAGCTGCCTTTGTCTGCGGTGCTGTCACAACCGATCTGGCCCTGCTGCTGCTCGACCAGTCGTTTACAGATCGATAACCCCAGCCCGGTTCCGCCGAAACGGCGGGTGATAGAGCTGTCGGCCTGACTGAAGTGTTCAAAGATGCGCTCCTGAGCGTCGGTCGCAATCCCGATACCGCTGTCCTCGACCTCAAAGCGAATCAGAGCTGAATCGCTGCTTCGGCTGACCAGACGTGCGCGCAGAGCGACAAAACCCTGATCAGTAAACTTCAGGGCGTTGCCACACAGGTTCATCAGAATCTGGTTAAGCAGGCGACGGTCACCAACGATCATATCCGGCAACGCCGTATCGTAGCGTACGATCAGGTCCAGCCCCTTATCTTCTGCCAGAGGCTTTAATATCGCTTCGTTCTCATCGACCAGTGCTTTCAGCGTAAATGGGTGGGCTTCCAGGGTTACCTGGCCGGCCTCTACTTTGGTGAAATCCAATACATCGTTGAGAATCGACAGCAACGACTGCCCCGAGCGGTAGATCGCCCGTACCTGATTGCGCTGTTCTTCCGAAAGGTGACCCCGCTCCAGCAGCTGCGCCATACCGAGAATGCCGTTCATCGGCGTCCGGATCTCGTGGCTCATGGTAGCCAGGAACTGCGACTTAGCATCACTTGCTGCTTCAGCTTTCTCCTGTGCCACGATAGCGGCAAGACGTTCCTGCTCGGCAACCTCTCGGCTCTTACGCTCACTGATATCGGTCAACGAGCCCTCGTAGTAAAGCACCGTTCCCTGATCGTTCAGCACCCGATGGGCGGAGATCGATACATCCAGCGGCTGCTTGTTGGCATCCAGCCACCGGGTTTCAAAGTTGATCACTTCGTTATCGGTATTCAGGAACGACATGAAATGCTCAAGGGATGCCGGGTCTTCAAAGCACTGGCTGGCGATATCGGTAATCGCTTTAAGAAACTTATCCGGCGAGGCGTAACCGAGAATCTGCGCAAGCGCGGGGTTGGCAGACACAAAGGTGCCATCGGGTGTTGCGCGGAAGATCCCCTCTACCGCGTTCTCAAACAGCGATCGAAACTCCTGTTCAGACTGCTGGAGGCTGGAATATAACTTGGCGTTTTCAATCGAGATCGCCGCTTGTGCCGACAAAATCTGTAGGGTTTCCAGACGCTCCCGGTTAAACACGTCCGAACTTTCGTTGTTCTCCAGATAGAGCACTGCCGTCAGTTCACCGTGGTAAAGAATCGGCATGCAGAGCAGAGAGCGTGGGTTATGTTCCCGGATGTAGCGGTCGTGCATGAACATCTCATGTTCCAGCGCGTTCCCCAGCACCACCGTCTCCTTGGTGCGTGCGACGTAATGCACAATATTGACGGGCAGAATGTCGAAACCCTGATCGAGCGGCGTGCCCGCGAAGAAACGGGTATCGCTATCCAGACTGGCTTCCGCCTCGATGCAGAGTTCCAGGTCACGCTTCAGGGCCAGAATGGAGCGCTGCGCCCCAGCGTTCTCCTGCGCCAGCTTCATCAGCCGACTCAACAGGCGGTCCAGTACGATCTCATCCGCGATCACATGGGATGCCTTGATCACCGATGTGATGTCGATCTCCTGATTATTCGGACTGCTAGGGCTACTAACACCGTTACGGTAGGGCTGAGTGGTCGTGGCACTGCTGTCTGTTTGCTCCAGCAGATCGGCATAAACACGATACATCTGATCGACTTTCGCCGTTGCGCCGATCCTGCGATAGACAGAGACGGATTCCTTCAGATAGTTGCGGGCGATCTGTTTCTTGTCCCATTCCAGATACAGCTTTGCGGCCTGCTCGTAGGTGATCGCAACATCAAAGTTGTTTTCGCTGTTTTGACAGGCGCTGATCGCAATCTCATAAAGGTCCATCGCTTTGGTATAGCGCTTGGTCACACGTGCTATCTCAGCCTCCAGCATACACGCATGGTGATGATGGTTGACGGGACTGTGGCGCGCCCAATAACGGGTTCGCTTGAGTATGTGGCGTGCATGGCTCAGTAGCGTCTGTTGATGCAGGATGCTGGCGTCTGGCACCTCTGAAAGGTGAGCCATTGCAGAAACAAACAGTAGCCACGGTTGTGTGTAGGTACCGTAGATCGAGGAGATATACTCTTCAGCAATACGACCGTGTTGGGCTGCCTGTGTGGTTTCACCCATGATGTAGTGCAGGAATGCCTTGTAGAAATGATGGACACAGACCGCTGTACGGTGATTGTTCTCCTGATAGTCTGCAAGCGCTGATTCCTCATTGTAGAACCGGCCGTTCATCTCGACAGGAGAATCACTATTACCTTGAATACAATCAATAGCTTGCAGAGCTAAGCGAGAATATTCTTCAGATTGCTTCTGGCCACTCTCCTGCATTTTGAGCATGTACGGCTCAAGCTCAGATTGGCTCTTATCCAGATCCTCCATCAGGGTAAAGCGGTACTGGATGTAGGCCGCGATGCAGTAGGTACCCCATTCGATATCACCGCAATCCAGCGCCAGGTGGTACCCCTCTTTCAGGGAATCGAGACACGCTGACAGCGGCTCTTTCCAGTGACGGATATAGGCGTTATGGAGTGACAGCGTTTTGTGGTGGGTAAGCCGCGATGGCAGTCGGTCATCGATCGCCAGCGCCGCCTGACCAAGGGCGTAGCCCTGATCCAGATCGTTAAACTTGCCGCAGAGGACACCACCGTAACCCGCAAACGCCTGTGCGGAGGAGGGGCTCAACCCGTAACGCAGGGTCAGGTCTACCTGCTTCGCCATGATCAGCGGACGTAGTTCGGAGCTTGAGAACTTAATGGCGCCAAACATACTTGCCATAATCGGCAGGGCGGCCAGTATGTTGGGGTTATCCATCGCGGGCATCTGCATCACGCGGTTGGCTGGCAGACGTTTCAACTGCAGATGAGTCTTACTTTGTGTCAGCCAGGTATATATCGCCCCTGGATGTTTCGGGATTTTGATGTCGAGCAGATCCAGCACCTGCAACGCCGTATCCAGCGCAGTTTCGAACTCATTGCGCGACACATGTGCCTGGATCAGGATCTCATACAGCCGTACCTTCTCCAGCAGACTCTGGGCGTGCTCCAGTACGATGCCGACCAGTGTCTCCAGCTGACTGAAGTCGGAGCGAATATACGCTGTTTCCGTCGCATTGGTGTGAAGCGCCAGGCTGAGTTCGTAGTGCGTTTGCCAACAGTCGGCGGGCAACATCTCCAGCCCGGTATTGAAGTACTCGTAAGCTGCTTCAAATGCAGCGGCATCCCGTGCAACCACGCCTGCTTTGAGGTTTAACTCTGCAAGCTGCAGCCGATGATCGGGTTCGGTAATCAGATCTGCGGCGATATTGAGGTGGTTGGTAACCTCGAAAATACGGTTCTCAAACTCCTCAGGGGCAAACTGATCCAGCGCCAGTCGACCGATCTTCAGGTGCAGTGGCAAACGCTCATCGTCACTGATCAGGCTATAAGCAGCCTGCTGCACACGGTCATGTACAAAGCGGTAGCGTGACGCCGCCGCATCTCCCTGCGGGTGCAGGCGATAACTGTTGTCCAGCGGGAGTATCAGTCGCTCCGCCATCGCTTGCCAGAGGTCTGCGGCAGTATCCTGAGGTGTGCGTTCATGCACGATCGATAGAATACGCAGCGTAAAAGGGCTACCGATACAGGCGGCCATCTGCAAGATTTTCTGGGTGTTTGGCGATAACTTCTGGATCTTGCCCACCATCAGGTCGACCACGTTATCGGTCATCTCCTGATCGCGAATCCGGTCCTCATCCCAGCACCAGTGACCCTGTGCGAAGTAGATCAGCCCATCCTCGTAGAGTGCCGCCAGAAACTGGTTGAGGAAAAACGGGTTACCCTGGGTTTTCTCCATGCTGATATGCGCCAGTGAGGCGCAGCGATCCGGCGTTACATGCAGGGTATCGGCGATCAGCTGATTTACCTGCGATAGGGTAAGGGGCTCAAGCCGGTGTTCGCGCAGGTTAACCCTGCCATCACGTAACTTGGCAAAGGTGGTACTCAGAGGGTGAGTAGCGCTGACCTCCTGATCACGGTAACTGCCAACCAGCATCAGGTGGCCCAGCTGATCGTTGCGTGCCAACGTGTTGATCAGGCTGATCGACGCCAGATCGGCCCAGTGAAGATCATCAAGGAACAACACCAGCGGGCGTTCTTCTGTGGCCAGGGTTCGCAACAAGCGAATAAAGAGGTGCGAGAAACGGTTCTGCTCCTCGGCCAGCGATAGCTTGGGCGCATCGGGTTGTTTACCGATGATCAGTTCCAATTCCGGGATCAGGCGGATAAATACCTGCGCGTTATCACCCAGCGCTTCAAGCAGGCGTATTCGCCAGGTATGAATGCTGGATTCCGATTCGGTAAGCAGCTGACGAATCTGGCCCTGTAACGCAAACAGGATTGCAGCGTAGGGACGGTTGCGACGGAACTGGTCAAATTTACCGCTGATAAAGCTGCCGCCGCGGGCATTGATGTACTGGCGGATCTCGTGCACCAGGCTGGATTTGCCTATCCCGGCATAGCCGGAGATTAGGATGATCTCTTTCTGACCCAGCGCGGTGCGGTCATAGCTGCTTAGCAGCCGTTTTATCAGGGTTGCACGGCCATACAAACGCTGAGGGATTACAAACCGTTCGGAGCGGTCATCGGAGGCGATGCTGAAACTGGCAATGCGCTGGTTACGTTGCCACTCCTCCTGACAGGTGCGCAGGTCCTGCGTCAGCCCAAAGATCGACTGGTAACGCTCCGACGCATCCTTTGCCAGCAATTTAATGATGATCTGGGAAACTACCGGCGGCAGCGCGCTGTTGATCTCATGGGGCGGTACCGGTTGTTTGGCGATATGGCTGTGTACCAGCGCCAGACGGTCCTCCTCCTGAAAGGGGGGGCGGCCGGTCATCAACTCATAGAGGGTGGCACCCAGGCCATAGAAATCGGTGCGGTAGTCGATTGCGCGGTTGATACGTCCCGTCTGCTCCGGCGCGATATAGGGCAGTGTTTCGCTGTCGATCTGGCTGTAGTGCCAGCTTGCCTGTTCCCTCTGCAGATGGGTCGCCTGGGTGAAGTCGATCATCTGCAACTCGCCGGTGTGCGGGTTAACGAGAATGTTATCCGGTGTCACCTGCTTATGGATGATCTGGGCGTCATGCACACGCCCGATCAGCTCCGCCAATCTCACGGCAGTGGGTAGCCATTCGTGCCAGCAGAACTGCTTCAGTTCGATCAGATCACGCAGCGATACGCCGTCGTGGTCGTGAAAAATGGTGGCAACCTGGGGTTCAGTTTTCTCCTGCGCAACCGGTTTGATAACACCCTCAATATCAAGGGTGCTTAACAGCTCAAATTCGTGGTGAAGCTGGCCGACCTCATCGGCATTCGGCTGGTTGGTGGTCAGTGTTTTGATGATGACGGGCAGGTTGTCGCGCAAACGCACGGCACGGCTGATGCTGCTGCGTCGGCCACGGTAGATATTTTTAAGGATCCGGTAGCCGGGCAGATTGATCATCAGGTGTTACTCCAGCTCGCCGGCAAACATGTAGCCTGCACCGTGGGCGGTGAGAATAAAATGGGGATCGGCCGGGTTGTCGCGTAGTTTGCGGCGCAGGCGACCGACGAGTACATCCACCGAACGGTCGTTGGGGGTCCATTCACGGTCATGGATTGCGTCCATCAGCTGGTCGCGGGAGAGCACCTGTCCGGGGTGGCTGATCAACGCGTGTAGCAGCTTGAACTCCCCCTCGGGCAGACGTTCGCTAGTCTGATCGGGAGAGGTGAGCAGTCGTTTGCTGCCATCCAAAGACCAGCCCTCGAAGTTCCAGATTGCGATCTGACGGGCGTTTTCGCGAGGATCTTTATCCTGACTGCGCACGCGCCAGAGCAGATTCTTAGCACGCACCAGCAGTTCACGCGGATTGAACGGTTTGGTCACGTAATCGTCGGCGCCCAGCTCAAGGCCAACGATACGGTCGATCTCATCACCTTTACTGGTGACCAGAATGATACCTACGCGGGAGGTAGCACGCAGTTCCCGGGTGAGGGTGAGCCCATCCTTTCCCGGTAGATTGATATCCAGCAGGACCAGGTCGACTTTCTGCTCTTCCACCAGAATTACCAGGTCGTCGGCTTGTTCCGTCTCGGTAATTCTATAGCCCTCTTTCTCGAAGTAACTCACCAAAAGCGAGCGCGAGGCGAAATCATCTTCCACAATCAGAATGTGTGCTGGGGCTGAAGTGTCTGAAGCCATAGTGACCGATCCGTTGTTGAATAAATGTTACTAATTCGGAGGCGCATCTCTGAAAATCACTCTAAGATGCCTTCTGAACCCCTTTATATTTACTCTCAGACACCGGGATTATCAAACAAAACAAAGGGTTATTTTACAAATTTGATCGCTCGATACATCTCGATACATCTACCTACATCTTCTAACAAAAGCGCGGCATTTTATTTACACCACCCGCGTAACTTAGATAACGCACCCTTATGAATGTATCGGGCCCGGCTGGACGGGTTGATACCGGATTACAGGGATGCGGATCGACGGTTTTTGATCGACCAGACCTGCAGAAGTCTGAAGAGACAAGTCGTCAGAAAAATAAAACTTAAGGAGTGATGGCCTTGAATAATAACAAGACAACGCGCGCACTTCTGGGAACCGGTGCACTGGCCCTGATGGGTTTGGCGGCAGCACCTGCTCAGGCTGCGGATGCGGATGCGGAACGCATCATTCGCGATCGCTGTTTGGCGTGTCATACGGAGACCGGTGAATCGGCGACGCCGTTTTCGCGCATCAGTGAGCAGCGCAAAACCCCAGAAGGCTGGATGATGACGATCAGCCGCATGCAACAGCAGCGCGGCCTGGTGATCTCACCGGACGAGAAACGCACGCTGGTTAAATATCTGTCCGATACGCAAGGTTTGGCACCGTCCGAAACCGATGGTCTGCGTTATCTGCTGGAGAAAAAACCAAACGTGGTGGAGTCATTCGATCAGTTGCTGCAGGAGACCTGCGTACGTTGTCACTCCGGTGCCCGTATCGCGTTGCAGCGCCGTACCGAAGACGAGTGGAAACACCTGGTTCACTTCCACATGGGTCAGATCCCAACGGCTGAACTGCACGCCGGTGCCCGTGACCGCGCATGGTTTGATATCGCACTGACTAACGTTGCGCCGAAGCTGGCGAAAGACTACCCATTCAACAGCGATGCCTGGAACAGCTGGAAGAGCGCCGCCAAGAAAGATCTGGACGGCAGCTGGGCAATGACCGGCTATCTGCCAGGTAAAGGCAACTTCGATGCGACCCTGCGTGTAACCAAACAATCTGCCGATGACTATGCTGTGGCGGTTGAAGGTACTTACGCAGACGGTACGCCGCTGACGGGCGAAGGCCGAGCGGTGGTATATGCGGGCTACGAGTGGCGTGCAAGCCTGACCATCGACGGCGTAAAAGTGCGTCAGGTGCTGGCGGCTTCTGCTGATGGCATGGCGCTGGAAGGGCGTATGTTCGAACGCGATGACGAGATCATCGGTGGCAGCGTGAAGGCGGTTAAAGGCAACGCAATCGCTGCTGTAACGCCGTCCTACATCAAACAGGGTGAGCGCAAGGTAATCACCGTATCCGGCAATAACCTCAAGGGTAACGTGAAGCTCGGCAGTGGCCTCAAGCTGATCAGTGTTGTGTCTCGCGACAGCAGCCGCATTCAGCTGTTGGTTGAAGCGTCCTCTAACGCCCGTGTTGGCGCTAAGGATGTGAAAGTGGGGCGCGTTAGTGCGAACGCTGCACTGGCGGTATACGACAAACTGGATCGTGTCGAGATCACGCCATCTGAGTCCATCGCCCGTATCGGTGGTGCCGGTGGTCCGATTCCGAAACAGAAATCTGCTTATCGTGCCGTGGGTTACACCGCCGGTGCTGACGGTAAGCCGGGTACTGATGACGATCTGCGTCTGGGGTATATGCCAGCGGCCTGGTCCCTCAAGCCGTTTGATGAGATTGCAAAGCACGACAACGACATCAAATACGCAGGCACCATCGACCGTGACGGTATCTTCACGCCGGGTGATGCGGGTCTGAACCCGGAACGTAAGATGTCGACCAACAACGTGGGCAACCTGACCGTAGTCGGCACCGTACAGGACGGTGACAGCAGTGTTCAGGGTGAAGCGCACCTGCTGGTAACCGTACAGAAATTTGTTACACCGATTATCGAGTAATCGGCGGATAAACCTCCAGACAGATTCGCGTGACGCGAAATAACAATAAGGGTGAGGTAGATATGGGTTCTTTATCCCTGGTGAAGCCAAACATGCATCTGGTGGATGTGGACACGCGCAAGATGATGTTCCACGTGCCGACCAGCAGTCTGTTTGAGCTGGACGGTCTGAGCCGTGATCTGATCGATCTGTTTGCAGAGCAGGAAAGGGTGACTGCGCAGATGGTTCGTGAGCGTTTCGATGGCCGTTATCAGCCGGAAGACGTGATGGATACGATTGAGGAGCTGAAGTCTCTGCGTATCGTTTCCGACGGTGGTGCAGTGCAGATCAATCACGAACCGCAGAAAGTGAAAAACTTTCCGCTGACGACGATCGTGCTCAACACCAATACCGGCTGCAACCTCAGTTGCACCTACTGCTACAAAGAGGACCTGACTACACCGTCGGCGGGCAACAAGATGTCCTACGAAACGGCGGTGAAGTCGATCGAGATGCTGCTTGAGGAGTCCCCCGACCAGCGTCAGTACAACGTGGTTTTCTTTGGCGGTGAACCGCTGACCAATATGCCGCTGATCCGCAAAGTGGTGGCCTATTGTGAAGAGCGTTTTGCCGCGCTGGAATCAGAGGTCAGCTTCACCATGACCACCAACGCCACCATGCTTAATGAAGAGTTGGTGGACTGGTTTAACGAACATCGCTTCGGCCTGACCATCTCCATGGATGGCCCCAAGGCGATGCACGATAAAAACCGGATTACCGTGGGCGGTCAGGGAACCTACGATGTGGTGAAACAGAAGGTCGACATGCTGCTGTCGCGCTATACGGCGCGCCCAGTGGGTTGTCGTGTGACACTGACACGCGGCATCACCGACGTGGAAGCGATCTTTGAGCACCTAAGCGGTCTGGGTTTTGCCGAGGTGGGCTTTGGCCCCGTGACCTCCGGCGACATCACTTCCTTCAACCTCACGTCCGAGGAGATGATAGAGGTGTTCGCAGGCATGAAACGCCTTGGTAAAAAGTACCTCGAAGCGGCGCTGGACAACCGTAACTTTGGTTACGGCAACATGCACCAGCTGATGACCGACCTGCACGAAGGCAACAAGAAACAGCTGCCTTGTGGTGCCGGTGTCGGCCTGCTGGCGGTGGATACCAAAGGCGGTATCAACCTTTGCCACCGCTTCACCGGATCGGACCTGCCTACCTTTGGTGATGTCGACCAGGGGATCGACAAGACCAGTCTCGGCGAGTTTGTCGAACAGCGTCTTGATCGCAGCAACACGGGCTGCGAAACCTGCCGCATCCGCAACATCTGTTCTGGTGGTTGTTACCACGAAAGTTATGCGAAGTACGGCGATGCCGCGAGACCTTCGTACCACTACTGCGATCTGCTCAGAGACTGGGTGGACTTCGGCGTAGAGGCGTACTCGCGGATCATGCTCGAGAACCCGGCGTTCTTCGATGCTTACGTATCTCCTAGAAGGAGTTCTTAAATGAAACACCTTAAGTCGTTCAATAAAAAAGCCAAAATGCTCGACCAGGCGACCTCCCAGAACGAGGTGGAAGAGGTTGTAGCGATGCAGTCCATCGTGGGCTGTACCTCCGTAAACGATCCGGGCTGGGAAGTAGACCCGTTCGGTGGCCTGGGCTCTCTCTGCCAGCCGATGGAATCCGACCTTTACGGTTGCGCCGACGCTTGTTGGTGGCCCGCTCAGGTGCCAGACACCATGAGCAGTCACCCGAACTGGTCACAAGATGTGGCTAAGGCCAACGAAGACTGGCGCAAGATCGACAGCGTCTTCCCGGAAGAGTGATGGAGGCTTAATCCGATGAAACTGACGAATATGTTCAAGCGTGCGGCATTGGCCGGCGCGATCGGTGCTTCCGCGTTGCTCGCGGGCTGTAGCACCGTAAATACCGAAGTTGCCCAGACGCCGGACACCATCAATGGCATGAAGGCGGGTGGTCACGAGTACATCCTGACCGTAACCCGTCCGAACCAGCTGCACATCGTTGATACCGAAACCAACCAGCTGGTACGTACCTGTGACGTACCGGGTATCTTCGGCAACGGCGGTATCGCAATGTCTCCGGACGGTCGCATCGCATACGTGATGACCAACAAGTGGGAAGACGTATACGGCTTCGATATCACCAACTGTGAGATCAAGTTCTCCGCCAAGCAGTCCTACGACAACGTAACCGTGAAGAGCTTTATCTCCATGGCGGTCAGCGCTGACGGTAAAGAGCTGTACACCGTACAGAACCCGGTACGTAAGCTGTCCGACCGTTTCGAAACTATGGCGCCACGTCTGGCGGTGTTCAACACCGATGACGGCCTGAACGCCAAGCCGGTACGTAGCTTCCCGGTTGACCGTCGAATCACCAAGATCGGTTCCATGCAGAACGGTGAAGTGATTCTGGGCGGCGGCGATCTGAAAGCGATCAATCCAAAAACCGGTGAGATGCGAATGATCAAAGCGCTGCAGAACTGGGATCGTGCACCGGACAAGTGGGTTCCACCTGATGCGTTTGCGATGCATACCATGGGTGAGCACGTGGGCGAGTTCATCATGCCGTACTTCACCATTCGCTGGAACGGTGCGCCGGGCGACGAATCTCAGGCTGACTTCCTCTGGGGCCACGTTCGTATCGATACCGAAACCGGCAAGGTGGAGAGCTTCGAAACCGTACCGTTTGAGTTTATCGTCTTTAACTGGGTAACCGACCCGAACGATAAAGATGTGCTGTACGGTTCATTTAACCAGCTCTCCAAGCACAACCTGAAAACCGGTGAGACCATGGGTGTGCAGGCGATGGACCACACCTACTACAACATCAACATGACCGGTGACGGCAAGACCATCTACATCGGTGGTACATCCAGTGATATCTCTGTACACGATGCAGCGACGCTGGAGAAGATCGGCAGCATCCAGCTGACCGGTGATATGTCCACCTCCGATCTGCGTCTTGCACGCCTGAAATGATCTGAAGCGGGGTCGTACTCTGTCGACCATTTTAAGGCCACCCTCGGGTGGCCTTTTTTTATGGGTCAGGGAAGGGTAGTTGGATTGTTGGGCATCGCTGCGCGATGTCCAACCTACACGATCCCCGTAGGTTGGCGACGAGCGGAGCGACTCCCAACATTGGCCTGATTAAAAAACCTACAAACTAAAAAGGCTACCCTGAGGTAGCCTTTCTTTTATCGATCAACTCTATGCCGGGAAAGGGGCTTAGAAGTGAGCTTCAACACCGATGTATGGACCAGAGAAGGTCAGGTTGGAATCGATATCGTCGATGTCATCCAGCTTGATAGTCATTCGACGGTAGCCAGCAGTTACACCAACATCGATCGCCAGGTTGTCGATAACCTCGTAGCGGATCTCTGCGGAGTAGTCGCTAAGTTCGCTGTCGTCGATGCTGAGCAGGTTTGCTTCAGCTTTTGCGCTAAAGCCGGAGAATGGCAACACACCCTCAACGGACATGTAACCCATAGGGATCGGCGCACTCAGATCTACGCGAGTGGTATCTGTATTGGAAGTAACGGTTGCAGAACCGTCAAAGTATTTAACGTTCAGACCCACATCAACGCTGACGATGTTATCGAGCAGCTCGTAGTACAGCACGAAATCAGTGTGGGAAAGATCAACCTGAGTCGCAACAGAGCCGTTGAACGTGATGTTATTAAACTCGAAGCCGGTAACGTTAGCTGTACCGTTGGATTCCAGGTCAGTCTGACGGATTTTCAGGTTAGGCAGAAACGGCACAGGGTGCTCGATGGTTACGTAAATGCTGTTTTGACCATCTTTGTCGAAGTCAAAATCTGCAGCCTGCTTGTCCGCTGAAGCAATGGAACCGTCTGCATCGACATTCCAGTAGCTACCACCAACATAAACACCAGCAAAGTCGGCATTCGCACTGATTGGAGCTGTCATTACAGCCAGACCGGTGATTCCAGCGAAAAAGAGCTTCTTCATGAGTAAAGTCCCTTTGATTAGGTTTAGAATTTTAACTGGCGCGGAGTCTATCATGTTATCGCTGCAGTCCCTATCGTAACTCGCGGAAAAGACTGATCTATGCTGACGTAAGCGGTAATTGTTGTGTTACACAAAAGCACATCCAGCAAACCCTTTTCGTGACAAGGAATACTAAACGATGATTATTCTACGTACTCTGTGTGTCGCCTCTATCTGTGCAGTCATCACTGCCTGTACCGGAACCAGCGTAAAGGAAGAGCGCCAGTCCGGCTTTATCCAGAACTACACGCAGCTGGAAGCGGTGGAGCTTCCCTCAGAAACGCAGGCATGGCGCTGGGTTGCACCGGGGTTTAATCCGCGGGACTACCGCGCGGTACGTGTGTTACCCGTGGTCTACAAGCCACAGCCTGAGGCAGGGGATCAGATCAGTGCTGAGGTATTGGCGCAGATCCGTGACGAGATCAACGCAGTTCTTGCTGCACAGGTGGATGCAGCGGAGGTGCCGCTCAGGTCTGAAAATGGTGCTGGAGTACTGACGTTGCGCCCTGTGATCAGCTCTGTATCGCTTTCGCTGCAGCAGATGAAGATCAATGAGGTGATCCCGATCCGTTTATTGCTCTCCGGCGCAGAACTGGCACTGGGTAAACGGGATCAGGATGTGACCTTCCTGTTCGAATACCAGCTGGTGGATTCGCTCACCGGGGAGGTGATGGTCAGCGGTGTACGCCACGCCAACACCCAGCCGCTCTCTGACGATAAAGAACAACTGCAGGTGCAACATGCGAAGGTGATGTTGGATAAGCTTAAGCAGGATCTGGCACAGAATTTTGGTGTGCTGAAACAGGAGCTGGAAGAGGGGAGTAACTGATCGGTTGATCAGGGTATGCAGACTGCGTGGTCCGCGTAGGCGGGAGTACAACTCAGAATCCCGCCGCCGTTTTTATCGGTCTGCTACCTTCCCGTAACATCAGCCATCCCCGATGGTTACTTTTGGTCCAGGATGAGCCGCACACGTCACAACGGTAGATCGTTCCGATCTCCAGTTCGCACAACATATTCATGTAACCGTGTGGTTCAGACCGGCTGGTCTGATGCGTGCAGTGGTCGCAACATTTTCCCATTTTCATCGTCGTGCCCCCCGAGCAATGGTTCATGGGTTATTGAATGTGCAAATAGTGTACACCTGTATCCCGAAATGCGATCTAGGAAAAATTCCTAATTTATTCCAAAAACATACAGTTCTTAGCACTAATTGTTATTGAATGAACGCTTGTTTGTCGTCTGAACCGGGGAAAAGAGGTCAATCGATCTATCCTGATCCTTTCTTATACAGTTATCTTCTTTCAATTTGAGTGCTGGAAATACCAAACTTCGCCAGATACTTCTGTAAGCGGGTGGAGTCGTTGGTCTGTTTCTTCTCCAGTCTGGAGGCCTGGAACAGTTCACGACCGGCGGCGGCCAGCGAGTTGTGGGATTCGCACACACCCAACACGTAGTTGAGCTGGCTGCGATCGAAACGGTCGAGCTGGCTTATCTCTGCAGGAGAGAGGTAGCGCACGATGCAGTCCTCAACGCTGTGCTGCTGGGTGTCGATCTGCCATGAGTTAGTCAGTCGTTCGATCTCTGCTTCCACATCCTCGACCGTAATGCGTGACGAATCCGCTAGCGTCGACATGCGGGTGATCGCGGCGTTGAGGTCGCGGAAGTTACCTTGCCAGAGCGCGTTGTCGGATTGTGCAAAACGCAGGAAGTGCTCCCGTGCTTCCTTGTTGAATTCCGCGTGGGTGCCTTCACGCTTGGCGTATTCGATCAGCTCGTAGTTGATATTGGGCGCGATATCCTCTCGGCGGTCTTTGAGGCCCGGCAGCTCATAACTCCAGAGATTGACACGTGAGAGCAGATCCTGTCGGAAACGTCCTTCCAGCACCTCCTGCTTCAGATCGCGGTTGGTACCGGCGATCAGCTGAAAATCGCTGGATACCGCCTTATCGCTGCCCACCGGGTAGAAACTTTTGTTCTCCAGCGCGTGCAACAGCATCGCTTGCTCCTCAACTCCCAATTCGCCAATTTCATCCAGAAACAGCACACCCTGATGAGCGGACTTCAGGAAACCGTCGCGTGCCTGCAGCGCCCCGGTAAAAGCGCCTTTGGTGTGACCGAAGAGGGCCGCCATGGCGTTTTCACCTTTGAGGGTGGCGCAGTTTACCGGCACCAGATCGCCGCTGATCATCGCGCGCTGCTTTTTCAGCTGGAAGATGCGTGTTGCCAACTGAGATTTACCCGCCCCGGTAGGGCCGGTTAGCAGGATCGGTTCGCGAGAGCGGATCGCCACCTTTTCGATCTGGGCGATCATTGCGTTGAACTGGCTGTTGCGGGTTTCGATACCGCCTTTCAGGAAAGCGCTACCCAGCTGGTGCTCCCTGTCGAAACGGGTTGCCAGCTGATCGTAGCGCGAGAGGTCCAGATCGATGATCTGTGCGCGCCCGACATGTTTCTCCGTGTGTTTATCCGGGGAGGTCTGGATCAGACGACCGGGAAAGTGACGACTCTCCGTCAGCAGGTAGATGCAGATCTGGGCGACGTGGGTGCCTGTGGTGATATGGAACAGATAGTCGTTCTGGTCCGGGTCAAAATCCTGTGCCTGGCACCAGTCAAAGAGTTTGGAATACACTTCCTCGAAGTCCCAGGGATCAACAAAGTTATTGGCGTGCAGCTCAACCTGAGTTTCCGGCGATACCGCGTTGATATCGCCCATCACTTGATGGGCCAGTCGCTCGCGGTGGTTGTCGTGCAGCAGGTGCAGCTCATCGATCACCAGATCATCCTGGCTACAGAGGCTGACATTGGGGCGCCACTTCGCCCAGCGATCTCCCCGTTTTCCCGCGAAATCCAGCTGGGTTCCGATAAGGCTGACTGCGACTGTCTTTTTCATAAAGCGTATCCATACCGATATAAATCTATCTGGAAAGATATTCGCTTAAACGTGCGGTTTCAAACCTTAAACATCAGCATGGCAAAATGGGACAGATTTATTTCATGAATATCAATATGTTATGTGAATTTCATTAGGCACCACTCAAGTTGGCACACGCCTTGTAATACCTATTACGTGTTTTGAAGGTTGTGTTTCTGAGACACGCCGATGCGCTAAGCGATGCGACTGCGTATACCAAACACATCTGCCATCAAGGCAGCCGTTACCTTTAACCAAGGTATCGCTTCTGTAGCTCAGGGGTAGAGCAGGCGGGGAAACCCGTCGGACGTGGGTTCAAATCCCACCTCAAGCACCCGCCAGGTTAACTGGCTCAAGTAGCTCAACGGGAGAGCGACGAATCTTAATTCGTTTGTTATGGGTTCAAATCCCATCTTGAAACTGAAAAACAACAGGTTGGTAAGCCGTCCAGACCGCTGGCGGCTCACTGCCACGCCGAACGAAAGGTTGCAGCAGGATGCAGACAACCGCTCCGCAGGCACTGGCCGTAGCTGATGCCGTCTCCCGCTATGTACGGGGAGAGGATGCACCCAAGTTTACGACCCTTACCAACACCCTATAAGGATGTAAAACGATGATCAGAAAACGTATAAAAGTTGCCGAGAACCAGCGCGTGCTGATGTTCCGCGACCAGAAACTGGTACAGGTATTAACACCGGGTATCCATCACCTATGGCGTATGCCGGGCCGGTTGGACCTACTGACTTTGATATCGATGAGCTGTTCTTTGCGCCGAAAAATGCCGAGCGTTTGTATCACAGCTATCCGCTGCTGGCAGACCATCTGCAACACTGGCACCTGACCCAGACGCAGGCAGGTTTGCTCTACGAGAACGGCCGGTTACGCGGTGTCGTTGCGCCGGGTGAAACCCTGATGCTGTGGAAAGAGGCGGCCAAATGCACTCTGGAGATCGTTGATCTGAACGATTCATTGGCGCTGGATACGGCGCTGCTAATTCAGTTGCAGCGTGCGGGTGCCAACCATGCGGCACGCCTGATCCGTAGCGAACGTACCGTGGCGATCAAACCGGTCGCAGAGTTTAACGTGGCCAAGGATCACGTAGGCTTGCTCTACGTGGACGGTGTCTATCACTGTAAGCTGGAGGCGGGCCTGCACGGTTACTGGCAGTTCGCGCACAACGTCGAACTTAAGAGTTTCGATACCCGGCAGCAGCAGCTGGAGATCAGCGGCCAGGAGATCCTGAGCAAAGACCGGGTCAGCTTGCGCCTGAACCTCAGCGCAGCGATCCGTATCGAAGATCCGGAACTGGCAGCACGGCAGGTCGATCGGGTGGAGGAGTTTGTCTATAAAACCCTGCAGCTGGCGTTACGTGAAGCGGTCGGCACCAAAACATTGGACGACCTGCTGCTGGATAAACTCTATATCAATGAGACCGTGCACGAACTGGTACAAAACACCCTAAGTGCGGTCGGCGTGAATCTGCTCAGCGTGGGTGTGAAAGACATCATCCTGCCGGGCGAGATGAAAGCGATCCTCAATCAGGTGGTAGAGGCGCAGAAAGCGGCTGAGGCCAACGTGATCAAGCGGCGTGAAGAGACCGCCGCGACGCGTAGTCTGCACAACACTGCCAAGGTGATGGAAAACAACCCAACGCTGATGCGGCTGAAAGAGCTGGAAGCGCTGGAGAAGATGGCCGAGAAGATCGATAGCCTGACGGTATACGGCGGTCTTGAGGGCCTGATGAACGGTGTGGTCAAAATCACCTGATCCACCGTGACCTAAAGAATGTAAGGAAAGTGAACCATGGGTAAGCACAGAACAAGCAACTATACGCTGATCAGCGAGAAAGGACGTGTGCCGATCAAAGCCTGGGTCAACGACGTGCCCTTTGAACCCGACGCCCAGCAGCAGCTGGAGAACATCGCACAACTGGATCTGGTGCACCGTCATATCGCCGTGATGCCCGACGTGCATCTGGGTAAAGGCGCCACCATCGGCAGCGTGATCCCGTCGGTGGGGGCCGTGATCCCCGCCGCTGTGGGTGTCGATATCGGGTGCGGTATGGTCGCCACCAAAACCAGTCTGCGTGCCGATCAGCTACCCGATAATCTGGCAGGTATCCGCGCTGCCTTTGAGCGCGCCGTCCCGCATGGCCGTACCAGCGGTCGCGGCAATAAACGCGATAAGGGTGCGTGGCAGGATATCCCCGAACTGGTGGCGCAGGAGTGGCTGAGCCTGCAGGCACGCTTCGAGCGTATCTGCGAGAAACATCCGGCGATCCGACAGACCAACAATGTGGTGCATCTGGGCACTATGGGTACCGGGAACCACTTTCTGGAACTCTGTCTGGATGAGCACGATGCGGTCTGGATCATGCTGCACTCCGGTAGCCGTGGTGTCGGTAACCGTATCGGTACTTACTTTATCGAGCTGGCGAAGAAAGAGATGGAGCGCCATCAGGTCCAGCTGCCGGACAGGGATCTGGCGTACCTGAAAGAAGGCTCCAAGTACTTCGACGATTACGTGGAAGCGGTCGAGTGGGCGCAGGATTACGCGCGTAAAAACCGCGAGATCATGATGCATAACGCCATCGCAGCGCTACGTAAAGAGTTGGGTATCCCGTTTGATGCCGCACAGATGGCGGTGAACTGCCACCATAACTACATCTCGCGCGAGCACCACTACGGTAAGGACTGCTACGTCACCCGTAAAGGCGCAGTGCGAGCCGAGAAGGGTGAGCTGGGAATCATTCCGGGCAGTATGGGCGAGCGCTCCTTTATCGTGCGTGGGTTAGGTAATCCTGAGAGTTTCAACAGCTGCAGCCACGGCGCAGGCCGTGTGATGTCCCGCACCAAAGCGAAAAAGGTGTTCAGCATCGACGACCAGATCGCCGCCACCGATGGTGTGGAGTGCCGTAAGGATGAAAGCGTGATCGACGAGATCCCGCACGCCTACAAGGATATCGATAAGGTGATGGCCGCGCAGAGCGACCTGGTTGAAGTGGTACAGACGCTGAAGCAGATCGTCTGTGTTAAAGGTTAGGGATCGGAACAGGAAAGGAATAGTTATGGAGTTTCTGACCATCGACGGTGCGCAGGGCGAGGGCGGCGGTCAGGTGCTGCGCACCTCGCTCACGCTGGCGGCGCTCTACGGCATCGATATAGAAATCATTAATATCCGTGCCGGGCGTCCCAAACCAGGCCTGTTGCGCCAGCACCTGACTGCTGCGCGTGCGGTACAGCAGATTACCAACGCACAAATGGACGGGCTTGAGCTGGGTTCCCTGCGACTGCGGTTCAACCCCGGTCCGATTCAGGCAGGGGACTATCACTTCGCCATCGGCAGCGCGGGCAGCACTACGCTAGTCTGCCAGACCGTGCTGCCACTGCTGATGGGTGCGCAGGCCCCTTCACGGGTTACATTCGAAGGCGGCACCCATAACGGGATGTCGCCTTCACTGACCTTTCTTCAGAGCTCCTTTCTGCCGCTGCTGGCAGCGTTTGGGCTTGAGTACAAACTCGAAACCGAACGCTTGGGATTCTATCCCGCGGGTGGCGGTTGCTGGCATCTGGAAATTCAGCCCGCAGCCTTACACCCGCTATCGGTTAACAAGCCAGCATCGGACATCGGTCATATGCAGGCACTGGTCAGCAGGCTGGATCGCTCCATCGCAGAGCGGGAAGTGGCGGAAGCTAGAATCAGAACTGGCTGGAACGATGCACTTGCAGAGGTCCGTATGGTGCGCACACCGGGGCCGGGAAATGCCTTTATGTTGCTTATCCCCCACGGTAGCCACAAAAGCGTATTTGAAACCACAGGAAAGGTCGGTTTGTCAGCGGAAAAGGTCGCCCGACGTTCTGTCGGTTGCGTGAAGCGTTTTCTGAACTTCGGCGCGCAGGTCGAAGAACATCTGGCGGATCAACTACTGATTCCGTTGCTGCTGGCAGGGAAGGGGGAGTTTACAACCACAACCCCGACACAACATTTTGAAACCAATCGTGCGGTGATTGAGCAGATCACCGGCGTGGCGATCTGCTGTGAAAGGGTTGGTGAGAAGGTATATAGGGTTTGGGTGTGACGTTCGAGTACCACAAGCTTACTTGTTGATGTTGGGAGTCGCTAACGCTCGTCGCCAACCTACGAAACCCAATCATCGTGTAGGTTGGTGACGAGCGAAGCGACTCCCAACGACTAGAATCACAACTGCATGTTTAACCCCAAGCATGCTCTTTCTCTGTAGCGATTCAATGAAACATCAACTAAATTGTCAGATCACTTTTCGCGACAGAGGATATGGCTGATGGGATATAGCCAGGTAACCTTAGAGAAACAGGATCGTATCGCTGTGGTACGTTTTGACCGTCAGAACAGCGCTAATACGCTCTCATTTGCGCTGATGCGTGAACTGACTGCGGTGGCTGAGGAGTTGGCGGATGATCCCACGCTCAGCGCCATCGTACTGACCGGGCGTGCAGATAACTTCTGTCTCGGTATGGACCTGAAAGACGAGGAGGTACTGCAAAGCGCCACCGGTAATCTCTCTGAACGTCGACGCGCACTGAAGATTGGTCCGAAGATGTGTAACGCATGGGAGCAGTTGGAACCGCTGACCATTGTTGCCGTAGAAGGTTGGTGTGCCGGTGGCGGAGCTGCATTGGCTGTGTCTTGTGACCTGCGTGTTATCGCCGAAGATACCCATATCTATGTGCCGGAGGTGGAGCGCGGCTTTAATATGAGCTGGGGTTCGATTCCGCGTATCACTAACCTGGTTGGGCCTTCGCGAGCGAAGCGGATCGTTGTGTTGGCGGAGCAGCTATCTGCTAATACCGCTGAATCCTGGGGCATTGCCGATTACTTGGTAGCAAAAGGCACAGCGGTAGAAGAGGCGATGAAACTCGCCAGACGTACCGCAGAGCTACCGCCTAACAGCGTGCATATGTGTAAATCGGCGATCAACGCCCATGCTAACGCACTGAACGGAACCAGCGCCCATGCGGATATGGATCAGTTTGCGTTGATTCAGAACTCGGAAGATTGTGTAGAAGGGGTGAACGCCTTTCTGGAGAAACGCGATCCGGTGTATAGCGGTCGTTAAACCCTCTAACACCTTTTAACCCCTTAAACGCTTTCAGCAATGAGCAGTTTGGCAAAGCAGACATGCTTTAAGGCGCCGTACTGCTCATCGATATCGCTGCATACGGTTTACCAAAGTGCCGGTGAGTGCAGTGCATCGGCACATTGGATCGTACCTTTCAGGCCGTTCAATGCGCCGTCTTTCAGCTCCTGAGCCAGCCAGGCTTCGGGATAAGCGATCTCATAGGGTGGGCTGATCTTGTGATCTGCGTTGAATCCGGCCCGCGAATAGTAGTTGGGATCACCCAGCACCATTACAAAGCTAGCTTCACGTCCTTTCAAAATATCGAGCCCCTCCTGAATCAAGGCGGTTCCTACGCCACTCCGTTGCAGCTTGCTCGCTACGGCGAGCGGGCAGAGGATATAGGCGTTTTCGATCGATGATCCGCTTACGGTCACCGTGGTAAAGAGGATATGGCCGACAATCTCATCCTGATCAACAGCCACCAATGACAAAGCCGGTTGCGCCGTCTTATCCTGCATCAGGTCCACGGCGAGTTGTGCAACCACTGCAGCTTCCTCCTCACCAAACGCGTTGAGATGCAAATCGTGGATCGCTGCCGTATCCGTATCGGTTGATTGCCTTATTTTCATTACCTGACCTGTGTAATCCTGTATTGTTTAATATTATCAATAGGTTACCGCGATACTCTAACTGAATGCATCACCCAGCCAAAGCTCAATATTCTGGGCCTCAACGCTATCGGGCATATTGCTGCCTTTCAATAAACGTGAGCAGGCAGCGAGGTAGGGCGTGCGCCATTGAGGTGAGATCCACTCCACCGATTCCAGCACCGCGGCACCGAATTTGAAGTCGTGAGCCTGATTAGATTTGTAGAGTAACCAGTGATTGAGTTGCTGTTTCAGACGCCACCATTCGTCGCTGATCGGGTAACGTTGCAGCAGGAGTCGTGCATCCTCGGGAGATGTACCGATATTCTCACCCAGATCTTCAAATTGATCGGTCAGGGACGCAGCTGCTTGCGACTCCGCTCTGAGATTGAGGATATCCAGGCCGTTCCAGCCACCACCGAATCGCTGTTGTTTCATCTGTACCACGTAGCTGACCGCCTGAAGGGGAATTACTCGGCGCATGGTTGGGTTTGCTGTACGTTGCCATAAGCTGTGCAGAGCGTGGCTTACCGTCACTGCGTGCAGGCTCGGTATGGTAGGGCGGTTCATCACCGTATCTGCGGCAGCCAGGAAAACGGCATCCCAAAGAGCCTGAACAGGCATGCCACTTTTTAGCAGTCCTGCCGCGTGTTCGCTGCTGGTTCGTGCATTATCGCTACGCAAACTCTTCAACAAACTCAGCGTATTTTTCTCAGAATACTCGTGCCTGAAGGCGGTAGCAGGAATCTGTTCGCTTAACGGTAGATTGAGCGGATAGTCCTGCTCCCACCAACCCTGATTGCGATCCGCAGACACATTACCGTCGGCAAGCAGGGCATATGTCACGCCGCGCAGGATGGTTTCACTCTCTCGCCAGCCGCTGTACTCCAGGCAGCGCCACACGCCGCTCAGCAGGATCGCTTTGTGACCAATCGAGTGAAAATCACGTATCGCCCATTCCAGCATCAGCTCGAAGGCGGCGCTCATGCTACCTGAGCGGGCCATTCGGGTTATTGCGCGATCAGCCTGTAACCAGGTTTTAGCCTGCATTCCCTGATTAAAAACATTGGGGGCGTTGTTAAGAGAGGGCAGTTCCGCCGCTGCGTTTCCCAGATGCCAGCCCGAACTGCGTAGACTGCGTGCCTGACTGTGCTTGAAGTAGTCTACATTCCAGAGGATCGGTATCCAGTTGGCGACCCCTTCAGCTTGCAGTGATAAACGTCGCGCTGCATCGACCATCAACACCGCATGGTATTTAAACCCCACGGGGCGTGGTTCGATATGGCTAACACCGGCGCTGAGCAGCGCTTTGATCAATTCCGGTTTGCGCAGGCGACCGCTGCGGATCTGCTCAACCACCCAGGGCTGAAGTTTGTCACGTGGCGTGTTGACCAACATATCGACCAGCTGCGCTTGTTGCGAGCGGGCAGATGCCAAAGGTATCTGCGCCCACAGGGGCGCAGAGAGTAGTCCGCTAACCAGAGTACGACGCTTCATCTTTCTCTCCTGTCTTACAAAGCAGCTTAGTTGTTTTTGCTCTGTAACGGCGGAACGACGGATTTAGCTGAAAGTTTTATAGGGCTGTGCGGTGGATGGAGGACAAAGTCGGCGAGACGGCCTGAGACCGCCCACCGTTTACGCAGTTGCCAGCTACCTGACGCGTACAAAGGTTTCTCCTTTGTAAACCCGGACCGGATTACCGCGCTCCAGCTGGAGGTGTTGATCCCGCTGTCGGGTACGTGCGTCAGCCTGGCTTTGTTCCGCAGCCTGCTGCAATTTAAGCGCAATAAGCTGTTGCGCCAGCCGTTTATTGGCGTGCTGGCTACGCTCGGACTGCACCTTAACCGATAATCCAGACGCTATATGCGTCGCCCGGATCGCCGAATCGGTTTTGTTGACGTGTTGCCCACCGGGGCCGGATGCCCGGCAGCTTTCGTAACGGATCTGCATATCAGATTCGATCGAGGGGCGCTCAAACCGATTAAAGCCGATAAACCAGTTTTTGCGTTTATGACGTGGACGGTAGGGGCTGGGGCAGGTCCACTGGATGCTGCCATGCCAGTCGGTAATGAAGCTCTCGGCACCATCGCCTTCAAGCGCCACTAATACCGACTGATAGGTTCCTGACTTAGCGCCGGCCTCCTGCTCAAGCAGGGAGATGGAGAGGCCAGCACGTTGTGCTTCGTCACAAAACGCCTGCAGCGCGAGGTAAACCGCCCGGGCGCACTCATCCGGACCTTGCGCGGCGGTGATCTGAATAAGCATCAGCAACATCCTCCCTGAGTTTTGTAGGTGAGTACCGGTTTAAAGCGTGCGACCGGCTCGATCAGATCGGCGTCCAGCATCGCAGCAATAACCGAGTCGATATGTTTGTACGCATCCGGTGCCTCTTCGTAGATCAGCGCTTTATCTTTGCAGATTACCCGGCTGCCGAAACGGGTGCGTTCGAGATCCTTCACGCGGTAGCGCTTATCGAGACGGCCTTTGCATTCAGTCCGTTGCCATTTACGTCCTGCGCCGTGAGCAAGCGAGTAGAGACTGCTTGCGCTGGGTTTCGGGCGCACCAGATAGCTGTAATCGCCACGTGAGCCAGGGATCATCACCAGACCACGGTCGGCTGGTGTCGCGCCTTTGCGGTGAATCCAGCCACTGCAGTCTGCCTGATCGATCTGCTCGACCAGGTTATGGTTGATATCCAGCAGCATGCTGCCATCTGCTTTAAGCGCTTCCAGCATACGCCGGGCGATCAACGCGCGGTTCAACTCAGCAAAGCGTAACGCCTGATTGTGACGATCCAGATACTGATCAAATGCTTCGGTATCGGTCGGTAAACCCGCATGGGAAAACCGGTCGACATGAGAACGCAGGATGCGTTCACCCAAGCCACGTGAACCGCTGTGTACCAGCAGCACCAGCTTATCTTTTATCAGGCCTGCTGCTGTCACGGCGTCAGCATCGTAGATCTCGTCAAGTTGCTGCAGCTCGGCAAAATGATTGCCACCACCGATGGTGCCCAGTGAACGATCAAAGGCGGTCGAATTAATATCGCGCGCCTGCTGTTCACGTTCGATCAGCTCGGCCCAACTCTCGTCCAGCAGATCGTCTAAGCCCATCAGGCGTTTCTCCAGCTTGTCGAGATGGACCTTGCGGCTTTTCAAGTCAGTCTGCCACAGCGACATACCACAGCCGATATCGTTACCGACCAGGGCAGGGTAGACATAACCCTCAGAGAGAAAGACCGCGCCGATCGGATAACCGCGTCCCGGATGCAGATCTGGCATGCCGGCGGCATGGGTGATGCCCTTGAGTTGGGACGTTTTTTCCAGCTGCTGTACCGCGCTGGATTCGATCCATGTGTCGTCGTTGGCGATCACGCACACAGATGCAGAAATAGTTTGAGGTGTAGTGCCCATAACCAATTCCAATGTTCAGTAAAAACAAAAAAGCGGATTGGCAGGCCAACAAAGTCAGGTTAGTTAACGGCTAAAACTAAAAGGTGAAGCTAAAGCGTTAAACCTGAGCGGACCTGCAAAGGGATACGTGCTGTCGCATGATGAACCTCCTTTACAGATTAGATGAGTGAAAACGGCGGGCATTGTAGGCGTGAGACAGAAGAATTGCAAAGTTTGTAAGGAGGCGTATTTAGTAGGTCTACAGCGCGCTGCTTATTGCGGGGCTGCTATTTACATCGAAATGTTGGGAGTCGCTTCGCTCGTCGCCAACCTACGCGCTCCGTAGGTTGGCCATCGCGCAGCGATGCCCAACAAAGTTTTTAATGAACCGCGCAGTTTTTTGCGTCTTTTCCCGACCACTGACGTCTTTTGTCTAGGAACCTTAAAAACCTGAGGAAAGACACCACATGAAAGTTGTTAGTTTTACCATCTGCCCCTTTGTTCAACGTGTCACTGCGCTGCTGGAGGCGAAGGACCTTCCCTACGAGGTCGAATACATCAGCCTGCGTGACAAACCCCAATGGTTTCTGGAGATCTCTCCGCATGGACAGGTGCCGCTGCTGATCACGGATAACGGCACCGTACTGTTCGAGTCAGATGCCATCTCCGAATACATCGAAGAGGCGTACGGACCACTGCAACCGGATCTAAGTGCCGAGCGGCGCGCGCAACACCGTGCCTGGAGCTACCTGGCCGCTAAGAACTATCTAACCCAGTGCAGTGCCCAGCGCAGTCCTACCGAAGCGTTACTGAATGAACGTAGCGTAAAACTGGAAAAAGCTTTTGCCGCCATTGAGAATGTGCTGACTGACACACCGTATTTCCAGAGCCAAAGGCCGGGAATGGTTGATATGGCCTGGTTGCCACTGCTGCACCGCGCTGCTTTGATCGAGAAACACACCTGTTACGATTTCCTGGCGGCATACCCTAAGCTGAAAACATGGCAGGGTACATTGCTGGCGTCTGGGCTGGCTGAACAATCGGTCTCCGCAGACTTTGAGCAAGCGTTTACCGATTTTTATCTGTCGGATGAAACCTATCTGGGGCATCGCGGCGATGTGTGTACCAGCAGCGTAGACGATGCCTGCAGCACCGGGAACTGCTGTTAAGATCTGAACCCTGGCTGCGTTCTTAAAGGGCGCAGCGTCACAAACTCAATAAAAATATGACGAATATTGAACAGGTCTGGCAGGCCTACGGAGATAACCTGAAAGCACTGCTACACGCTAAAATAGCGAATCCGGCAGACGCCGATGATCTGCTTCAGGAGATCCTGTTGAAAACCCATCAGCAGATCGGCACCTTGCAGACGCGCGACAAACTTAAACCCTGGCTGATGCGACTCGCAAACAATACGGTCATCGATTTCTACCGCAAGCGTGGTCGCCAGCCCCCGGTAGAAGCGGATGACCTGTGGTACGGGAACCTTGAATCTGAACCTGAAAGGGTGCAGGCCTCACTTAGCGGCTGCATCCTTCCGTTCATCGATGCGCTACCGCCGGAAACAGCACAACTTCTGCGTGCAATCGATATCGAAGGTCGCGCTCAAAAAAGCTATGCCGAAGAGTTGGGCATCAGCTATTCCGCGCTGAAATCCCGCGTGCAGCGGGGCAGGGTACAGCTGCGCGATCTATTCGAGGATTGTTGCCATCTGGAGGTGGACGGGAAAGGAAATGTGATGGATTACAACCCAAAAGCCGTTGGGTGCAGGCGTTGCTAATCTTGCTCACAGCGCTGGCGGTGCAACAACTTACACCGCCAGCAGTACAAATCAGAGATTAATCACCACAGACTTCACCTCGGTGTAGTGCTCCAGCACTTCACGCCCCATCTCGCGACCGAGACCGGACTGCTTAAAGCCACCGAACGGTAGGGACGGATCAAGCGCGGTGTGGCAGTTCACCCAAACTGAGCCGGACTTGATACGCGGGATCATGCGGTGCACTTCCGACAGGTTGTTGGACCAGATGCTGGCACCCAGACCGTACTGACTGTCGTTGGCGATACGGATCGCTTCATCCATATCGTCAAACGGCATCGCCACCAGAACCGGGCCAAAGATCTCCTCACGAGTCACAGCAGACTGCTGATCCACATCCACCAGAACCGTTGGTTTCACGTAGTAACCTTCGCCGTTATAGGCCGATCCACCTACAGTCGCGGTAGCGCCTGCTGCGATACCCTGATCGATATAACCCTGCACGCGCTCCTGCTGACGAGCAGAGACCAGCGGTCCCATCTGGGCGTTCATATCCAGGCCGTGTCCCATCGGCAGATTCGCGGCGATATCGCTGACATCGGCCACCACGCGGTCGAAGTGTTTCTTATGCACGTACAGGCGGGAACCGGCGCAGCACACCTGGCCGTGGTTGAAGAAGATGGCGTTCGCCGCGCCTTGTGCCGCGACAGTCAGGTCCGCATCCGGCATTACGATTGTCGGTGACTTACCGCCCAGCTCCAGGGTCACGCGGGTCATGGAATCCATCGCCGCTTTACCGATCAGCTTGCCCACTTCGGTGGAGCCGGTGAAGGTAAGCTTATCGACATCCGGGTGAGAGGAGAGGGCAGCACCGGCTTCGTGACCTTCACCGGTAACAACGTTCACCACACCGGCCGGGTAACCCGCTTCCAGCACCAATTCACCCAGTTTCAGGGCGGTGAGTGGGGTTTCTTCGGCTGGTTTCAGTACCACTGTACAGCCGGTTGCCAGGGCAGGGCCCAGTTTCCAGCAGGCCAGCAGCAGCGGGAAGTTCCACGCCACGATAGCGCCTACGACACCTACCGCTTCACGGGTGGTGTAGGCGAAGGTTTCCGCGCCCGGCATAAACGGCAGGCTTGGATTCACGGTCTGACCTTCGATCTTGGTCGCCCAGCCCGCCATATAACGCAGGAAGTCGGTGGCGAGGCGGATATCTACCGCCTGTGCGATCGCTTTACTTTTGCCGTTGTCGATCGATTCGATCTCCGCCAGCAGTTCCGCATTCTCTTCGATCAGATCCGCCAGACGCCACAACAGACGCTCACGGTCGCCCGGTTTCATGCGGGACCAGTCGGAGTCATCAAAGGCCTGTCGGGCAGCAGCAACCGCCTGGTCAATTTCTGTTTTGTCGCCTGCTGGGACCTGGGTGATCGCCTTTCCAGTGGCCGGATTGTAAACATTAATCGTACGACCTGAAGCCGCCAGTGAGCGTTCTGCGCCAATTAACAGCTTATGTTCCTGATTGATAAAGGCAGTGGTCGCTGCCATCGCTGTGTCGGTGTAACTCATTGATAAACCTTCTTGTTTTTGTTTTGGCAATGTCACCGGGGTAGCGCAAGGGCTGTGCCAACACAGCGAGATACACATAACCAATTGAATTTTATGGATTTTTATTTGTAAGTGGTTTTTATGCTGTTTTTGATGGTGTGTCACATTCTGAGACAGGCTGTAAAAAATCGAGTCAGGTTGGGTGTTGGGCATTTGTTCCAAATGGCCAACCTACATAGGTCGCATCGCTGTAGGTTGGCCACCGCAACGCGATGCCCAACATCTCATCTCGCTGTGTCTCAACTTTGGACAGGTTGTCTTGTTCTGCAACAGTGTGCACCGCGATACGGGATAACCCGAAACCCTACATTTTTTAGGTAACCAATTGTAAATAAAGAGATTTCTTTTTTTGGCACGGGCTTCGCTACGTGTAAGGGCAGGTTAGATACACCGGACATCCAAACGCCGGACAACAAAAACAAAAGGAGGTCTGACCTTGAACACAATAATAAAAAGCCCGTTGGCGCTGGCGATTACCGCCGCTCTGACGACCACCGTGCTACCGAGCTACGCGCAGGAAGACGCGGTTAAGATCGTGCAGGGCAAATGCCTCGCCTGTCACACTGAAGAGAATCAGGCTGCTCCCCAATGGAGCCGTATCAGCCACCAGCGCAAAACGCCGGAAGGCTGGCTGATGACCATCGGCCGTATGCAGATGATGCACGGTCTGCAGATCAGCGATGACGATCGTGCCACCGTGGTGAAGTACCTGGCAGATCGTCAGGGCCTCGCCCCGGAAGAAACTTCCACCTACCGCTACGCCATGGAACGTCGCCTCGACACCATGGAATCCTTCGAAGACAGCCAGTTTGAAGAGATGTGCGCCCGTTGCCACTCTGGTGCCCGCGTCGGGCTGCAGCGCCGTCCGGCAGCTGAGTGGGAGCATCTGGTGCACTTCCATCTGGGTCAGTGGCCATCCACCGAATATCAGGCGCTGGCGCGTGACCGCGACTGGTTCCCGATCGCGTTGAACGAGATGGTGCCTAAACTCAGCAAGATGTTCCCGATGGACAGCAACAGCTGGGATCAGTGGCAGTCCGCCGCTAAACCCGACTTTGTCGGTCAGTGGAGCTTCGCCGTGCATCAGCCGGGCCGTGGTGACGGCAGTGGCCTGATGACGATTACTCAGCAAGCGGGGGACCGCTACAGCGTAAGCATGGAAGGCACCTGGGCCGATGGCACACCGCTCAAAGGCAGCGGCACAGCGATCGTCTATACCGGTTTCGAATGGCGCGCTGAGATAGACCTGGGCGGTGTGATTACCCGTCAGGTGCTGGCAGCGAGCAAAGACGGCATGAACCTGAGTGGCCGTGTATTTGAAGCGGCACACGATGAGCGCGGTATGGAGTTCAGTGCGGCGAAAGCGACCACCGGCAACCACCAGATCGTCGCTGTTTATCCGCAAAACCTGAAAGCGGGTGAATCCACCGAAGTCACCATCGTGGGCACAGGCCTGAAAGGGCGCGTCTCCCTGGGTAACGGCGTGAGCGTGGAGAAAGTACTGAAACGCACCTACAACAGCGTCACCGTACTGGCGAAAGCCGACGCGAACGCCACCACCTCAGCCAACTCCGTCACTGTGGGTGGCGTCAACGGTGGCCAGTTCGCCGTCTACAACAAGGTTGATTCCATCAAAGTACAACCGGCGTTCACCATCGCCCGAGTGGGCGGTAACGGCGGTAGCACACCGAAAGTACAGGCCCGTTTCGAAGCGGAAGCCTGGGGCGCGGGTGCTGACGGTAAGCCAGGTACTGAGGACGACATCCGTATCGGCTACCTGCCTGCCAGCTGGCATGTGGAGCCGTTCGACGAAGCGGCGAGAGCGGACAACGACGTGTACTTTGCCGGTCGTATGGATGCTACCAGTGGTGTGTTTACGCCGGGCAATGCCGGGCCTAACCCGGAACGCCGCATGTCCACCAACAACGCCGGTAACCTGAAAGTGGTGGCGTCTGTTAAGGATGGTGACCAGACCCTGCAGGGCGATGGCCAACTGATCGTTACGGTTCAACGTTGGAACGATGCGCCGCTGCCATAAGCGTAGCGATTGCACCTGACAACGTTTAACCGAGGTATGACGAGGAGGTTGCCATGAGCGCCCAACTACACCTTAACAGCGGCTCAGGGCTGTCTTTAGACAACAGCTCCGTGCTGAATCTGGTCGAGCATAACCTGCACCTGGTGCAGGTGAGCGAACGCCGCTTGCTGTTCCATATCCCAACCAGCTCTCTGTTTGAGCTGGACGGTGTCACCGCCGGGGTGATCGATACCCTGCGCGGCGACGTGAACAGCACTGAGAAGTGGACCAGCCCGGATCTGATCCGCCACCTGAACGATAGCTTCACAGCCCAACAGATCGCGGACACCCTGCGCGAACTGATGGCACTGGAGGTGGTGAGCGACGGCTCGCCGCTGACCGAGGAGATCGCGGCTAAATCGGTGGATCAGTTCCCGCTCAACACCATCGTGCTGAACGTGAATACCGGTTGTAACCTGAGCTGCACCTACTGCTACAAGGAAGATCTGGACAAGCCCTCTGCGGGCAAGAAGATGACCTTCGAGACAGCGATCCAATCGATCGAGATGATGCTGGCCGAGTCTCCGGACGAGGACCTGTACAACATCGTCTTCTTTGGTGGTGAGCCTCTGAGCAATCTGCCACTGATCAAATCGGTGGTGGCATGGTGCGAACGGGAGATTCCGGCACGCGGTAAGCGGGTGGAGTTCACCATGACCACCAACGCCACGCTGCTCAACGAGGAAATCGTTGCCTGGCTGTCGGAACACAACTTCGGTCTCTCCGTGAGTATGGATGGCCCCAAAGCGGTACACGATAAGAACCGAATCACCGTGGGCGGGCAGGGCACATACGACGTGGTGAGCCAGAAAGCGAAGATGCTGCTGGCCGGTTACCGTCGCCGTCCGATCGGTGCCCGCGTCACCCTGACCAAAGGCACCACCGACGTGGTAGGTATCTGGGACCACCTGTTCAACGAACTGGGCTTTGCAGAGGTGGGTTTTGCACCGGTGACATCCGGTGACGTCTCCTACTTCAATCTGACCGACGATGAGCTCAAGCAGGTGTTCGACAACATGAAGGCGCTGGGTGAGCAGTATCTCGCTGCCGCGCTGGAGAACCGCAACATCGGTTTCTCCAACCTGCACCAGCTGATCACCGACCTGCACGAAGGCCATAAGAAAGCGCTGCCCTGTGGCGCAGGCCTGAAGATGCTGGCGGTGGATCACAAGGGCGATCTCAACCTCTGTCATCGTTTCACCGGCTCCGATCTGAACACCTTTGGTGACATTCAGAACGGCGTGGACCACGCCCAACTGGGCGATTTCCTCTCGCAACGGCTCGACCGCAGCAACACCGGTTGCGCCTCCTGCCGTATTCGTAACCTCTGCTCCGGCGGCTGTTACCACGAGAGCCACGCCCGTTACGGTGATGCGACCCGTCCTACCTACCACTATTGCGATCTGATGAGGGATTGGGTGGATTTCGGCATCGATGTGTACGCACGCATCATGGCCGAGAACCCGGGCTTCATCGATCAATACATTTTGCCTCGGAGGGCAAACTGATATGAAACATCTGAAAGCGATAAACAACAAAGCGCAGCTGCTGGACAAAGCGGTTGCTGAAGATCAGGTGGAAGAGGTGGTTGCGATGCAGTCACTGGCCGGTTGTGCCGCCACCACCGACCCGGGCTGGGAGATCGATGCGTTTGGTTCCGTAACCTCCCTGTGTCAGCCGATGGAATCCGACCTGTATGGCTGTGCCGATCCATGTTGGTGGCCTGCGCAGGTGCCGGACATGATGAACACGCACACCAACTGGAACGAAAACGCACTGGATTCCGGCGAGAGCTGGCGCAATCTGGGCACCGTGTTCCCATCCGATAAGAAGTAACCAGCACAGGACAAAGCGATGAATAACAAAAACAAGATGCGCAAAACCCTGCGTAGCCTGATGGCCGGTGCAGGTATTCTTGGAGCTACACTGACCAGCGGTGTTACCTACGCTGATGCTCCTGAGAAAGTAGGCCCCGCGCTGAAAGCGGGGCAGGAGTACATGGTGGTTGCCAACTACCCGAACCAGATCCATGTTCTGGATCTGCAGACCGACAGTCTCCTGAAAACCTGTAAGGTACCGGGCGCGTACGGCCCGGGTGTACTGCAGGTCGCACCGGACAAAAAGACTGTCTACATGCTGACCAACCACTACGAGGACGTGTACGGCATCAACGTGGACGATTGCAGTATCAGTTTCCACACCACCTTCTCAGACCGACAGAACAGCGTCCGCACCAAATCGCTGTTCTCCATGGCGCTGAGTCCGGACGGCAAAGAGCTGTACGTGATGCACAACCCAACCAAGCTGAACCGTGACCATTACCGTGTGCAGGACACCTATCTGGCGGTCTACAACACCGCAGACGGCAAAGGTGCAAAGCCGGTCCGTACCTTCCCGGCACCGCGTCAGGTAACCGTAATGGCAACCGGTAAAGACGGCGGCCTGTATATGGCTGGAGCCGACATCTACAAGATGGATGTGAAAACCGGTAAATACGACGTACACCTGCCTAGCCGCAACTGGGAGCGCCCGCTGTACGTGCAGCCGGACGTACTGAACGCCTGGCCAATCCAGACCCCGAGCAAGGACTTCACCATCCTTTACACCACCGCGCGTTTTCAGGATGAGAAGCAGGATCTGGCCACTGCCGACTGGATCTACGGCTACCTGAACGTGGATCTGGAGACCGGTGAAACCGAAACCACCGACTTCGGCCCGATCACCGAGATCTACTTCACCGGTATGAAGTCGCCAAAAGACCCGAACCTGGTGTTCGGCGTGCTGAACCGTCTGGCGAAGTACGACGTGAAACAGCAGAAGCTGATCAAAGCCGCCGAGCTGGATCACTCCTACTACTGCATCGCCATGAACCACGACGGTAGCAAAGTGTATCTGGGCGGTACCTACGACGACGTGGCGATCTACGACGCTGACTCCATGGAGAAACTGGGCAACATCAAGCTGCCGGGTGGCGATATGGCGATCTCTACATCCCAGGTCTTTATTCGTTAACCGTAACGGGTCTTTGACCCACCACGGCGAACGCGGCTGTGTATTTCCCCTCGGCCGCGATCACTCCTCCGGGTAGCAATTAGCAATCCCAAGCCTTGGCCCATACGGGGAGGGTTCCTCCCCGGGCCGTTTTTTTGCCCGGAGAAAGCAAAACAACAATAAGAAAGTGTTTCGTTTACGGAGAGAAACAATGATAAAAACAATGCGTAACTCATTGACTGCTATGGCTTTATCAGCATGCTTTGCACCCAACCTGCTGGCAGCTGTCATCTCAGAAGAGAACGGCAAAACCATCTCATTTAACGTTGAAGCGATGGCCGCAGCAATGTCGCTGGATGAGAACTACACTGGCACACCGGGCGAAAAATCCTGGCAGGAAGCGTACATCAAAGGTGACCTCGTCGGCTCCAGCCTGTTGGAGAACGGCAACACTCTTTATGGCGGTATCGGCGTCATCGCGCTGGGTACCCGCAGCGACGGTGACGGCCTGGGTTTGACCACCGGTGACGAAGACGAAATCCATCTGGAAAACGCCTACGTTGGCTGGCAGTCCTCCAACAACCTCGTTGATCTTTCTGTGGGTCGACAGATATTTACCCTGGGCGACGGTTTTCTGATCGCCGGTGATGCGATCAGCCCGGGTAAAGGTTTTGATTCTGTCTCCAATGGCAGTCTGGACCGTGGCGGTGCCTACTATCTGGCGGGCCGCAAGAGCTTCGACAACACCGCAATTCTGAAAGTTGATCCTGAAGGCCCGATCCGGGGCGACCTGTTCTGGCTGAAGTCTGACAACCAGTACCAGCAGAACACCGAACTGACCGGTCTGAATCTGGAGTACGTCGACGATGCGATGGGCACGCTGGGCCTGACCTACATGAAAGCCACCGACGTGGACGTAGGCGCCGGCCTGGCACTGTTCGATAACCGCGACGGTATGGATGTAGTCAGCCTGCGCGGGCAGGGTAGCATGGGCGTCGACAACCTGTTCCTGTCGTTTGAATACGTGTCAGAAACCGGCGGTGATCAGACCGAGAAGGACGCTGACGCCTGGTACGTGGAGGGCGGCTGGACCTTTGCCGATCTGCCATGGACACCAAACCTGAACTACCGCCACGCGGAGTTCTCCGGCGATAACACTGCCACCAGCAAAGATGAAACCTTCGATCCGCTGTTCTTCGGTTTCACCCGCGGTTTCGGTACCTGGTTCCAGGGTGAGGTTGCAGCGAACTACGGCGGCCCGTTCAACAGCGGTAACGAGGTTGATCGACTGGAACTGACCCTGACACCACGTGAGGATCTGACCGTAGGCCTGCAGTACTGGGATTTCGATAAGACAGACAACGCCGCGGATAACGCCGCAACCGAGATCGATCTGTACGCTCTGTGGTCTATTAACGACAACTGGGTATTCAGCCCGATGATCGGTCTGTACGAGCCAAAAGGCACCGCGAACATCGCGGCTCAGGGCAACAGCAACGACAACCTGTACCTGCAGGCAGTGCTGATGTACTTCTACTAAGAAGCGCGTTTAACGTTCTACCCCATTGCCAGGGACGGCAGGGCGGCGTAGTTGGCTGGTTGCGTTAGCTACACCGCCCACCCTTATGCGTTTCGCGTATCGAGGATACGGCGATTGTCAGGTAGGAGAATCCAGAAACGTAATCTGCTAGTATTTTTGAATCCATGTTTGGTAACACCGCTGTGTTTTACCAATCCGATCAACCCCAAATCCAGACAATAACAATAAGGTGGAGTGGGCGATGGCGATCAATACCGAACCCCATAACCTGTTGCGTACCGACGTAACACGGCAACTGATTCTGCAGCGAGATATTCCCGGTGGGCAGCTGCGCGAACCGATCGAAGCGTCCTGGCTGCGCAGTTTAGATGCGGGCCTGGATACCCAGAACAGCGTTGACGTCGAACAACTGAGTCGCGCTGACGTGCAGGATCTGCGCGAGCAGAACAAGCTTCTGCTGGATTGCGCTGCGCCCGAAGTGGAGATGCTGACCCGTCAGTACGCCGCTGATCGTGCGTTGGTGATGCTTGCCGATTGTGACGCCCGTATTCTGGCCGTAAAAGGCAACAGCAATGCGCTGGACAAAGCCGCACGTTACGCCCTCAATCCCGGCGTCTGCTGGAGCGAAGTAAGCCGCGGCACCAACGCCTTGGGCACTGCACTGGTTGACGCTTGTCCGGTTAAGATCGAAGGCCACGAGCATTTTCTGGATCGCCTGAATCAGTTCAGCTGTACCTCTTCACCGATCTTTGACCCTAGCGGCAACACCCTGGGTGTGCTGGATATGACCCATCTGCGCGGTCGCGTGCAACAGCCACTGGAAGTGGTGCAGATGGCGGCGCGTTCCATCGAGAACCGTCTTTTCTCCGCCAGTTTTAATGAAAACGCGGTGATCGCTATCCATAGCCGCCAGCAATACCTGGATTCTGTCTGGCAGGGGCTACTGGCCGTTGATCCCGATGGCGACCTGCTGGGCGCAAACCAACAAGCGCACCAGTTGCTGAACGTACAGGAGGGTGCTCTCAAGCAGCGGCCTCTGGAGGAGGTGCTGGGTATCAGCGCATCCCAGTTGATCAACCATCTGATGCAGGGCAAACCCCATACCCTGCAAACCCGTAACGGCGCGCTTTACTGCCGCCTGATTCAGCTGCCTAAACCACGTATCAGTCTGCCGTTTACCGCTGAGCAACGCATCAAGCGCAGCGGTGAAGAGAAACGTCCGGGACTCGCCGAGGTGGCAGGCAATAATCCACGCCTAAGCCGCAGCCTGAAGATGGCTCTGAAAGGGATGGCGCACGACCTGCCGGTACTGCTTAACGGTGAAACCGGTACCGGTAAAGAGGTGGTTGCCCGTGCGCTGCACGACGCGGGACCTCGTGCCAACAAACCTTTTATCGCTGTTAACTGCGCCGCAATTCCGGAAGGCCTGATCGAATCCGAACTCTTTGGTTACCGCGAAGGTGCCTTCACCGGCTCCCGCCGTGGCGGCATGGTGGGCCGTTTCCAGCAGGCTGACGGCGGTACGCTATTCCTTGATGAGATCGGCGATATGCCACTGGCGCTGCAGGCACGCTTGCTGCGCGTATTGCAGGAACGCCGCGTTGCTCCGCTCGGCGGTGGCGAAGAGGTTTCTCTGGATATCCGCCTGATCTGCGCCACCCACCGCGATATGCGCGCCCTGGTGGCCGAGGGCGATTTCCGTGAAGATCTGTTCTATCGCTTGAACGGTGTGGGCGTAAAACTGCCAGCGCTGCGTGAGCGGGCAGATCTGCCGGAGTTTCTGGCCAAATTACTTGGCGCGGTTCAGCAACGTTGCGGGATCAGCAAACCGGTCGAGATCGAATCTGGATTGTTAACCAGTTTGTCTGACTACAGCTGGCCAGGCAACATCCGCCAGATGGAGACCATACTCAAAGCGGCATTGGCGTTCCTTGACGAGGATGAACTGCTGATCACCGAAGATCACCTCACCGACGATTTCCTTGACCAGCTGAACCATGAAGCGGAGGGACAGGGTAGCGGCGGTATTCTAAAGCAGAGCGAACAACAGACGATCCGCAAGGCGCTGGATGAGCATAACGGCAATATCAGCGCCACAGCTAAAGCACTGGGTATCAGCCGTGCAACGCTGTATCGCCGACTGCAGGAACTGGAGCAGGAAGGCTAAACTTCCTGCTACCGGCTCCGTTACAACCTGTTACATCTTCATACAAAGTGATCGAATGCCCACTGTTACATCCGGTTACAGTGGATTCATATGTGTTTTAGCTTTCCACCGAGTACCCCAGTCCTATGATCAGATGGCTCGCCCGCGCCGTTGAAACCACCGACCCTCAAACCCTTGAGCGCGCACTGCACTGGCTGTTCGGGTTTGTAAAACCGCAACGGATCGCGATTCTGCGCGTGCTGGGGTTGTCGCTGCTGGCCTCAATGCTGGTGCTGATGCAGCCCTGGCTGACCAAGATGCTGATCGACGACGGTCTGATCGCCAAGGACTATGGCACGCTTGTTCAGGTTGCGCTGGCGATGATCGGCGTCGGTATCTTCGGTACTGCATTGTCCGGTATTAACCGCTATCTGCATACGCAACTGTCGGCACGTATCCTGTTCAGCCTGCGCGACGATGTGTACGGTCATCTGCAGAAGCTGGCGCCAACGTTTTTTGCCCAACGCCGTATCGGTGACATCCTCTCCCGCCTGGATGGTGACGTGGCGCAGATCCAGCGTTTTGCCGTGGACTCCCTGTTCTCCGCCGTTTCCAGCATTATCGGACTTGTCGGCGCGATCGTGTTGATGGTGGCGCTCTCCTGGCAGCTGTCGCTGATCGTGGCGCTGCTGATCCCGCTGGAGGTACTGTGGCTGCGCTGGATGCGCCGTAAGGTGGAGGTGCGCACCCGTAAACTACGCGAACGTTCGGCGGACCTTTCATCCTTTCTGGTGGAAACACTGCCCGCGATGAAATTTATCCAGTCGGTAGGGCAGGAGAAAAAAGAGTCCGATCGACTGAAAGGGCTCAACGAACACTACCTCAGTGACCTGCTCAAACTGCAGGTCACCGAATTCTTCACACAGGCAGTACCCAGCACATTCACCTCACTCTCCCGTGCCAGCGCGTTTCTGATCGGCGGCTACTGGGTGATCGAGGGCCAGTGGCAGCTTGGCGCGCTGATTGCGTTCTCCACTTATCTGGGTATGGCGGTCGGACCGGTGCAGAGTCTGCTGGGCCTTTACGTAGCGATCCAGCGTATGACCGTGAGTTTGGGCCGTGTAATGGAGTTGCGTGATGTAGAGGTTGCCGTTCAGACAACCACCCAGCACAAGGCATTGCCGGAGCAGGGCGGCACAATCGAACTTGATAACATCAGCTTCCGTTACGGTCCTAAAGGCGCAGTCGTGCTGGAGGATGCCTCCGCGACGATCGCAGCAGGCAGCAAGGTAGCACTGCAGGGGCCATCGGGTACCGGCAAGTCCACCCTGATCGACCTATTGCAGCGCCACTACGATCCGCAGCAGGGCACAATCCAACTGGATGGCGTTAATCTGCGTGACTGCTCGTTGGCGGATCTACGCCGTCGTATCGCAGTTGTCAGCCAGGAGATCGTGCTGTTCCGGGGCAGTGTCGCCGAAAACATCCGTTATGCAGCGCCAGACGCCACCGACGAGCAGGTACTGGGTGCCGCGATTCAGGCCCGCTTAGGCGAACTGATTGAATCCCTGCCGCAGGGTTTAGATACCCCGTTGGGTGAGCGCGGCCAGCAACTTTCCGGCGGACAGAAACAGCGTATCGCCATCGCACGTGCGCTTTTGCAACAACCTAGCGTACTGGTGATGGATGAGGCCACGTCGGCCGTAGACGAAGCGACAGAACGCGAGATAATCGATGCGGTAGATGGGCTGTTCTGTGACCGTACCCGCATTCTGATCAGCCACCGCACTTCAACGCTGGCGCAAGCGGATCTCTATCTGCAACTGGACCAGGGCAAGCTAGTTCAGCAGACAGCAAAGGTACAGATCGATGACTGACCTGGGCAATGCGGTTGTTAAAGTAGGTATCGTCGATAGCGGCTACCGCGACTATAACGCATCCTTTGTAACTGACTCAGCCGCCTTTGTACTGAAGGACGACGCCCTATGGATGGATGACGCCAGTCTCGACACTCTGGGCCATGGCAGCAAGATCGTCGACGTGATCCATCGGTTAGCGCCTAAGGCCCAGATCTACATGGCACAGGTGTTTTCCGAACGCTTTACCACTACGCCCGCACAGGTGGCCTCTGCGATCGACTGGCTGGTCGAGCAGGACGTGCAGGTGATCAACCTCAGCCTTGGCCTGCGTACTGACCGCGATGTTTTGCGCGACGCCGTTGAGCGAGCAGTCGCAAAAGGCGTTTTGCTTTGCGCCTCATCGCCAGCCAAAGGCGACCCCGTGTATCCCTCTCATTATCCCGGCGTACTGCGAACGACCGGTGATGCACGTTGTGCGCCAGAGGAGTGGTCGTTGCTGGGCACTCAATACGCTGACTTTGGTGCCCATGTGCGCTGTCTGGACGGGGAGATCTCGGGTGCCAGTATCGGCACAGCCTATATCTGCGGACATATTGCGCAGTTCCTGATTGCTCAGCCTGAAGCGTCACGCGCTGCACTGGGCAAACATCTTAAATCCAACGCCAGTTATTTCGGCGCAGAACAGCGTACCGGTGTCTATCGGCCAGAAGAGGAAGAGTGGTGACAGCAGGAAGAGTGGTGATGAATACGAAACGCATTGTTGTCCTGGGCGCAGGTCCCGCTGGTGGCGCTGTTGCGTTAGGAATGGTGCGACTCGGCTATCAGGTGACAGTGATCGCACAGCGACGCCCCTTTGATGCGGTAGAGGGCGTATCCGATCGGGTTATAGAGGGCCTGCGAGCCGCGGGTTTTGTTGAAGCACTGAAAGATCTGGCGCAACCGTCTGCACGCAACGCCACCTGGAACGGCCAGAGCAACAGTGCCAATACCGAACGGCTGATCGATCGCCAGACGCTTGATTACGGTATCTGGCAGGATCTGAAAAACGCTGGCGTTGAGCTGATAGACGCGCGGATAAAAGCCGTTTCACTCGACGGCCCCGCTGTGCAGGTTTCCGAAACCCGCGGGGATGCCGAGGTTCAACAGATTACCGCAGATTTCCTGGTTGAAGCGCGTGGACGTTCCGCAGCGTCGGCCCATCTACCGCGCGTGCGCGGCGCCGAAACCGTTTCGCTGCTGCAGTACTGGCAGGGAGAGGCTTGCGTACCGCAATCCGCAGCGGTCAGTTTTGAAGATGGCTGGGCCTGGATGGCGATGACGGATACCGGTAAGCGGTATCTGCAGCTGACCTTCGATGTTGCAAGCGCCAATCTCCCGCCTAAAGCTGAGATGCTGGATTTCTGTATCGAACGCCTCAAACGCCTGCCTCAGGCACAACCCTTTATGCAGAACGCCCAACCCACCGGCGAGTTCTATGCCCGTACAAGTACGCCGATTCTCTGCGAAGAGGTGGTGGGTGATAACTGGATAAGGGTAGGGGATGCGGCGATGGCAGTGGATCCGCTCTCAGGCAACGGCATATTTCAGGCACTCTCCTCTGCGCTGCAGGCACCCGCCGTTATCAATACACTACTGAGCAGTCCTGATAATGCGGAGCTGGCGAAGCAGTTCCACCAAGCCCGTGTCAGCGCGCTGTTCTACCGCTTTGCCCGTATTGGGCGGGATTTCTATGGCATGGAAACCCAGTGGCCAGAGCAACCGTTCTGGCAGCAGCGCTGTCAGTGGCCCGATGCACAACCTTTACACCAGACGGAGAACTTCGACGCATTTGAGGTTCGTGCGATGCCGGTGGTACAAGACAACCGTATTGTGAAAGCGGAGGTCGTGGTCACGCCCGATCAGCCACTGGGCATCTGGCATATGGCAGGTATAGAGTTGGCACCGGTGGTTAACGCGGTAAAACAGCGCGAGGTAGGGCAGTCACTGGAAGACACCCTCGCGGTCTTACCGCTCGAAGCCATGCAGCAAGCTATGATCACCCGCTGGTTAAACCAGCTCGGCGTCCACTAACGCCAAGCTCACCTGTATCGGATGCGGTATCAGCGCCTTACACCAAACCGGTAGATCAGCAGCGATAACATCAAACCAAACAGAATCGCACCACCAAGGATCAGGTTTCCAGGTGAAATGGAGATTCTGATCGTGCCGTCAGGATTCAACCGGATAAAACTGTCCGGCTCTGCCGGGCCGGCTCCAGGAGCGCCGTACTTATAAAAAAACTCATCGTTAAGCACGATGGTTTCGGCTGACTCCAATTCATCATCAGGTGGGTAGGGCCGAAAGGCCTGTGTGAGAGAGTTGATCTCTTTGGTGACATTGTCGCTGACAAATGCAAACCCGATAAGGGTGGTTGTCAGCACCAGAACAAGCGCGAGAAGGTACTCCGCAACAGCACTTCCCGTTTGAAACTGCTTTAACGTCATCATAAACCGCAACCCATGTTCCTTGAATGGATTTCATATGTTTATGAATGCTCATTCGGCTGTTTTTATGACTTCTTTATTAAAAAGCGTTGCGGATTATTCATGTATTTCGTCTTTTAGCTGCATTTATTTCAGTTACAAAGCGCCGCTCACGGCGTTTTGGCGCCCCTGTTAAGGGGCTGAATCCGCGTGTAAAGGCTACGCTAAAAGGGAACCATGAACTGAGGTGATTGAGATGAGATCTGTAAAAGTTCGTGACTATATGGTGACCAACCTTGTTACCTTTCACCCGGACACCGAGCTGTTCAAAGCGATAGAGGTTATGCTGGAAAGACGCATATCAGGTGCTCCGGTGGTTGATTCACAGGGCAAAATCGTCGGGTTACTGAGCGAATGGGATTGCCTGAGCCGCATCCTGCAGGGTAGTTACTATAAGCAGGTCGGTGGCACAGTGAGTGACTACATGCAGACTGAAGTCCATACGGCTGCGCCTGGTGATGATATCGTTGATGTTGCCGATACGATGACCCGTAATAACTGGCGACCGATGCCAATCGTCGAGAATGGCAAGCTGGTTGGAATACTCAGTTGCCCGGATATCCTGCAGGTTATTTACGACTTCGACGTACCCGCAAAAGCCAGTTAACGAACATCCATCTCCATTCTTTATCAGGCCGGGTAGACTGCCTACCACGGCCTGACAGCTCCCCTATGTCACTCTTCTTCGCCGTCAGCAGCAACTGAGGAAAACGGATTTCCTAGAGCCGCTCAATGTCTGCCACATCTTTTACACAACTTTACGTTATAAAAGCACTAAATTAGATTCATTGAATATAATGTCGGTGCTATTATTGCCGCCGTAATCACAAAACTATTACCGGAGTCGTATACAATGAAGGGCGTTTTGAAAGCTGTGGTTTGCTCAACCGTTCTGGCCACCGTTGCAGCACCTGCAATGGCTGAAACCCCATTTGAAACCGAGATCGAAGCCCGTCAGGCTCACTTTCAGGTTGTAAAATTCAACATGGGTATTCTGGGCGCAATGGCAAAAGGCAAGCGTGAGTACAACGCTGAGCTGGCAGAAGCTTCTGCGAAAAACATCCTGAAAGCAGCAACCATGGACAATGGTGCGATGTGGCCAAAAGGTTCCGACAACGGCGTAGATGCGCTGGCTGACGTAACCAAAGCTAAACCAGGCATCTGGAGCAACTTCCCAGATGTACAGGACAAGCACAAAGCATGGGCATCTGCTTCTGAGAAGCTGGCTTCAACTGCAGGTCAGGGCCTGGATAGCCTGCGCCAAAACATCGGCCCGGTTGGCAAGTCTTGCAAAGGCTGCCACAAAGAGTATAAAGCCAAGTAATTCAACTGGTTATACTTAGCTCTTAAAATGGTCTCAACGCCTCGCGTTGGGACCTTTTTTGTAAATAGCATCTAATTCAGTACAGGAACCCGTATGGCGACGATGGTTAAAGTCTGGGATCTACCCACCCGAATCTTTCATTGGACACTGGTTGCGCTCTTTATCTTTCTGATCGTGAGCGGGGATCTCGGTGGCAACCTGATCGAATGGCATTTTTATGCGGGTTATATGCTTTCCGGGTTACTGGTCTTCCGATTATTCTGGGGTATCGCCGGCACCTCATATGCCCGATTCAGCTCCTTTGTGCGCGATCCGATTCACACGCTGGGTTACACGGGGCGTATGCTACGTGGCAATGCTGAGCACCACTATGGACACAATCCGGCAGGCGGCATGATGGTCATCGCGCTGATCGTATTACTGGCCCTGCAGGTGTTAAGCGGCCTGGTTACCACCGATGACATTCTATGGGATGGGCCTTTCTATTCGATGGTAAGCGATGAGACGGCTGAGTTGGGTGGAGAGATACACGAAACCGTCCAGCTGATTCTGCAGATCATGGTGGGTTTGCACGTGTTGGCAATTATCTTTCATAAAGTTCGTTACCGCGATCCGCTGATCCCTGCAATGCTACACGGTAATAAACCGGACAAAGGCAACGCTGTCAGCCGTGATAGCGTGCGTGTTGTGCCGTTCCTTTTGGTTGTTCTGCTGGCAGCAGGGTGGACCAGTTACCTCTTCAGCCTGCCGCTTTAGAGCGGTTCTTTTCCAGGCTTAGGTATTGCCTAGTTTCTGAGGGCAGAGGTTTTTCACCACCCTCAGAAGCTATACACCAGCTGCACCGCCAACGTATCCCACCGACGCGAGTTCGATAGCAGGTTTGGATTGTCGCTACCGGATAACCAGGCGGTGCCGTTAGTGTGGTGAAACTCACCACGCAGAATCCAGTCGGGAGCAAAATCCCAACGTACACCCAGCATCACCGTATGAGCGAATCCCACATGATCGGGATTAAAGGTGATGCTCTTGTCTCCGTCGCGATCCTTATCATTGACGATCTGTTCGCCGTAACGTACTGAAAACGTCAGATCGGGCCGGTAACGGTAATCGGCCTGCACATAGTAGCTTTCGCCTTTAGCTCTGAAATCGTTATACAGCGGTCCGAAGTTCTTCACGTTATTGATCATCAGCAGAAACTCTGCCGTTAAACTGATCTTCTCGCCATTGTATTGCGCTGAGTAGAGCAGCATGTCTGAGATCACATCACCGCCGTGCAGAGGGTCTCCCACTGCCGCAGGTTGATAATCGAGACTAGGGCGGCTGTAGCTCAGTGCCAGCCGAATGCCGCTGCCCAGAGCGTCATATCTAAGCTGTAGACCCTGCATGGAGGCGTCATCAAAGCGTCCAGGCGCGTCTTGTTTAAAAACGAAGTACTCCATCTCGCGGTCACCGGGATCGCTTGTGCCTTGATAGAGCTCGAGGCTCAGGTCACCCCAGGATTGGCTAAGCGTCGTATACAGCGTGTAGCCGTCTGTCGATACCAGCGCATTCCGGAACTGATCGAAATACACACTGGCTGGCACAAATATACCCGGACGGGCGGAGGGCGCATCGCGGGTCTGATTCAATAGCCCGAGAGGCACTTTGATACGGCCGACACGAATACCGCTGCGATTACCGGTATCAGAGTAGAAATGAAGATCGGCCAACGCATAGTCAAAACGTGGATCGGAGTCGCTCTCGCGACCTGCGTTTCGGGAGATCACCTGAGCCGCAAGGTTCAGATTTTCGTGAGCCTGCCAGTATCCGTTGATCCCTAACTCCCGGAAATCAAACGAACCGCCGTCGGAACGTCCAAAAAAGTTATTGTTGGAGGTATCGATGTAGGCCTGGCTTAGAAAACCATGCACGACCAGGTTTTCGGTAATCTCTGCGGCATTCAGGCAGGAGCTCCCTGCGCCAAACGAGCAGGCTAACATGGCGAAAACGAATCTCCTTTTTACCCTGAGATCCGGTGATGCCGGGGAAAAGACGCCAACGTTCATGATTTAGTTCCTTCCTTAGTCTTAAATCTATAATTTCATGTAGCGCGTAACAGCTGTGGTAAGGAAATCCTACTCTTAAATCAGTCGGGAAACCAACATATTACTCAAGCCAGTGAAGCGCTGCTGGAATGGTGCGGAAAAGGGATAGCGGCCCTTACAGGCCGATAAGCGCAAGGCGCTCCTGACATACGCGGTTCAGAGCAGGCAGCTTGTCTGCCATCTCCGCAACAGGCAGGTGAACGTCCTCCCAACTTGGGTGTACACAGCGGTGCTGGATCGCCTCCCGCAGCGCAGCCGGTTTCCAGTCTACCCAATCGGGATCTTTCTCAACCAGAACACTGACGAAATCTGCAAACTGCACGATCACCACCAACTCACGCAGGAGCTTAGGGAAGTTACTATCCAACCAAAGCCCGTAGTGATGATGGTGACGTAACATTCTTTGCAGGATGTTCGGCAAGCCCCATTTTTCCGCTGCTCGGTATCCAAGCTCGGCATGATCGAGCCCTAAAAGCATCCTTTCAAGGTCGGGTAGCTCCATCGGCGTTGTCCAGCCCACCTTTTCGGTGTCATCCAGCGTTTGAGGCGTATGCTCCAGGAACAGAAAGCGGCCGATATCGTGTATAAACCCGGCGTTGTACGCAAGGGCAGGGGGCACGCTAAAACCTTCGATTTTACGTGCACTGAACTCGGCAAATACCGCTGTTTCAATAGAGTGTTGCCACAGGCCTTTGTACTCAGGCTTGGAGGGGCTAAAGATTCGAGTAACGGAAGCACTATCGATCAGATGGAAAAGGCGCTGAGGGCGCACTTTACGCAATGCGTCGTTGATGGTGGTGACAGGTTGATTCTTGGCTCCGCGACCACTGTTGGCCAGACGCAACAGAAAGAGCGCCAGCATAGGGTCCGCTTTGCAAAGCCGCAGCATCTCCTGACTGAAGTTATCGGCCAGCGGATCCATCTGGCTGAAGCGGAACATAGTGCCCTGCAGGAAGGGCATCTTCCCCGCCTGTGCGAGAATCCGATCTACATCTGTCGTTTGGGCATCCACGCTAAAACTCTCTGCGTCCGGTAGTAGGCGTTTATTAAGGAAAACGCTTTATATACAGAAGGATAGAGCGAACATGAAAGGATGTACACCAGTTGATGAATGATCATTTAGGCATAACCTCATGACGAAATCTTAGGTTTGTCTGAGCCAGGATCTACTAATAAGGCGCACAAATTCGCAGTACACGATACGTATTTGGTATTTAAAATACACGTATGCTGGGAAAAATTTCAAAGTTACACTGCGTTTATATATCGGCAGCTCCACACTTGAGTTGAATATCAGATATTCAAAAACTGAGCTATATTCCTCTAAGTTCTATGCTCAAATAATTATGATGCCGCCTCAAAGACAGGCTGCACTGATGAAGGAGTCATCATGAAAGTTCAGTCTTCAACCGACAGAGAAGTCGAGGTTCCAGACAACATTCAGCTGATCTCTACTACCGACTTGAAAGGACAGATTCTCTACGCGAACGATGCCTTTTGTCGTGTTTCAGGTTTTAGCCTCGAAGAATTGCAATCTCGTCCCCACAACATCGTACGCCATGCAGATATGCCGAAAGAGGCGTTCGCAAACCTATGGGAATCCATAAATAACGATCAGGCATGGCGTGGCATCGTAAAGAACCGCTGTAAAAACGGCGATCACTATTGGGTGGATGCCTACGTAACCCCGCTCTATGAACACGGTGAGAAGATCGGTTATCAATCGGTACGTGTGCGCCCGTCTTCCGCTCAGAAACAGAAAGCGGAAGCGATCTATAGCGCTATCCGTAGCGGCAAACTGAACCGGCTTTTAAAGTCACGTTCGATTAACTTCACCGCGATATTAGCGTCACTGGGTATAGTCACCGCGGGCGTAGCCGCAAGTACGATGATTACTGGCCCGGTTGCGAGTGCAGTTATAACCGCGCTGACCGGTGTCGCGGTTTCAGGAGCCTGGGCGTGGCGCCTGCGTCAGCTGAATGTGCTGCAGGGGAACGCGCTTAACGTCTCCTCCAACGCCCTGATCAAGCTGGTGTACTGTGATTCAAACGATGAACTGGGCGACGTGCAGCTTGCCCTGGCGATGCAGGACGCGCGCAACCGTACGGTGTTGGGACGACTCGCTGACATCAACGACACCATCAAACACGCCGTTGGCATGACCAATACCTCGATTCAGCGGACGGATGACGGTATCAGTCGTCAGGATGCTGAAACCGATCAGGTAGCGGCGGCTATCTCCCAGCTGGCGCTCGCGTCCCAGGAGATCGCCACCAATACCAACCAGACATCGGAGGTGAGTGGCAGCGCCTGCCAGATCACGTCGGAAGGGCGGGAAGCGCTATCGGCCGTTGCTGCGAAAACCCAAACCCTTGCTCAACACGTTGAGCATGCCTCAAGCACAACGATGGAGTTGCAGAGCAAGGCCGATGATATCGGCAACGTGCTCGCCGTGATCAATGACATCGCTGATCAGACCAACCTGCTGGCGTTGAATGCGGCCATTGAAGCTGCACGGGCAGGGGAGCATGGGCGCGGTTTTGCAGTGGTTTCCGACGAGGTACGTACCCTAGCGGTACGCACCCAGAACTCGACGCAGGAGATCAAACGCGTCATTGAAGAAGTGCAGAGTGCCGTGCATCGCACCGTCGAGATCATGCAGCAGAGCAAGTCCGAAACCACCCGGGTTCTGGAAGCCACGGACCAAACCGACACTGCATTCGTCAACATTCAAAATATGATGACGGAGGTAGCCGACCGCTGTGCGCAAATTGCATCCGCGTCTGAGGAACAGACTGCTGTGGTGTCTGACATTCAATCAAGCGTCGGGACTATCCGTGATCTAAGTGGAGAGAACCGCAAGGCCTCTGACCAGACGTCACAGGCAAGCAGAGAGCTGAACGCGCTGATCAACTCGCTCGAATCCATGACAAAAGCGTTTGAGAAGTAACCGAAAGGAAATAAAAAAGCCGTTCAGCATGAGATGCTGAACGGCTTTTTTGTGGGTTTCAGAAGCGCTGGTGGGCCCGTCAGAGCTTCTCTTTTTCGGTCTCTCTTGCAGGCTGAGCAGCATTATTCTGCGCTTCAATAATCGCTTTTAACTCATTGATCTGATTAGAAAGATCTTCGATGGTCAGCTGTCCTTCAGCAATCGCTTGTTCCTTTGCTTCTTTCGCGTGTTCGTTCTCCATCACGTTCACCACGATACCGATCACCATGTTCAGGAAGGCGAAGGTGGTGAGGAAGATAAAGGTCAGATAGAACAACCAGCTGAACGGATAGACCTCCATGGTTTCGTACATGACATCTGTCCAATCCTCAAACGTCATCACACGGAACAGCGTCAACATAGCAATCGAGATATCACCCCAGAGTGTCGGGTTGATATTCACGAAGAACGAAGCACCCACCGCCGCGTAGATATAGAAGATGATAAACATCAGCAGGATCACGTAGCCCAGCTGTGGCAGCGCCTTAAGCAGGGAGTTTAGCAGCAGGCGAAGCTCTGGAACGATCGACACCATACGCAACACGCGGAAGATACGGATCAGACGACCCACCAGCGCCATCTCGCTGTCCTGAATCGGAATCAGGCTCACCACCACGATCAGCGTATCAAAGATATTCCACGCATTTTTGAAGAAGTTCTTCTTATCCGGTTCACCGATAAAGCGGATCGTAATCTCGACCAGAAAGAAGAGGGTGATCCCAACATCCAGCCAGCTGATCACCATCAGCACATTGTCCGGAATATCATAGGTCTTTGCACCGATCACCAGTGCAGAAAACATAATGACGGCAACAACGAAAAGCTCGAAGGCTCGGTTGGAGCGCAGCTTAAAGAATCGCTCCTGCAAAATCTCAAAGTTCATGGCCACTTCAATTAAGTTCGATGGGTTGGATTAAAAGACGGGACTTTACTCGGCTTTTGTTGCGAAGGGTAGTATTCGATTAGGGGAGGGCATCGACGGTTGGCAGGAAGTTAAACCAGAGCGCAGCACGCGCCTGACAAGATTCATCTTCCAGCGTCTCTAAACGAATCGGAGAAAAGACGCGTGGCCCGGCTTAGGAGCCCTCCAGGCCACGCTTATAACAGAACGATTAGCCTGAGGTGTTTTTACAGAGCATCCAGATAACGCTGGCGATCATCCTGCTCAAGATTAGCCTCAAAGAAGTTAATCAGCTCATGCACACGCTCTCGCCCCTCATCAACCGAGGTTTCACCATCGAAGACTTCAGTGGCGACGCCAGACAAGTGCTCCACGATCTGGCGCCCGATATCGGGGTCGTTTTTCTGCAGGATACCGATCAACTGGTCGACCTCTTCACCCGCCAAACCTACTGCTTGCCAATATCCATCCCGTAGCGCAGGTTCAATCTGATACTCCATCTCGGTTAGTGCCGCAGCATCACTGGTATTAGAGAGTGCTTCGGTCCTGTTCTGGAAATCGTGATAGTCCTGCTGCAGATAGTCATCAGACAGTTCACTCAGCGGTACCTGCTGCTGTGTCAGTCTATCCAGCGCATGGACACGCCTGTCACGGGCCTCACCGCCTAACGCGGTAAGATTCTCCGCCAGGTGACTGGCACGCGCAGATAGGTCTACCTCATCGTTGTTTCGATTCAACCAGGCATCCGTGGCGAGCACCTCAACAAGCGTATTCTGATCACGCTCACCTGTAGCGGTGTATTTCAGCTGATAATGTTTGCCACCTTCCAGGGAAGGGACCTCATCGCCCATACGCGCCATATAAACCGACTTGCGCACACCGGCATCACTGCGCAACGCATCAACCACTTCCAGAGATGCGCGGTTTTCCTCCATATCGGCAGGCTGATTGCTGTCAGCGCCCACCAACTGATCCAATCCCGCTGAGGAGATGTTTAGATAGGCACGCTGATCGCTGTGGCTCAGGGACTGCAGTTGACCGCTCATCTGAGTCAGCTGCTGGTTGCTGAATTCATAATTTTCTAGCAACGACAACGTCTCGCTAATCATCCCGGTCACCACCGAAAAAGCATGGTTATCATGGGTAGCCACCGTTGCGACATCGGGTGTCATAAAACTTGGTTGCGCGACCTTAACATGTGAATCTGCACTTGCACTCAGCTCTGACAGAAAACGGAGGGTCGTATCACGGCTATCGGTGTCCCGATCCGCCATCTCGTTCATCAGTCTCTGCCCCAGCTCCTGCTCCATACCCATCACCTGCAGCAGATCAGACTGCTGGGCATCAGAGAACTGTTCAAGACTGTCCAACAGCGATCCTGCATCCGGCGCCGTGGCGACAGAGGCAACAAAGTTGTGCAGATCTCGGGCTGCCAGCGAGGGCAGGCTGGCCGTATGTGTTCCATCAGCGGCATAAGTGTCTGCCATGACGTTCACGGGGATCTTGGCCGCGTGTTTGTCCGCCACTTCCAGAACCCGGTCACGGGTAGTGGCATCCATATCGGTCAGGCTTTCGAGCAACAGATGGCTATTGATCTGTCCGTGTCCGGCAGAGGAACTCGCATAAAGCTGCGGTGTGGTCTGCAATCCCTCAAGGGTATTGGTTAACTGTCCGAGCTGACGATCATCGAGGCTATCCGCTAGCGCGAGGAAACGCTCATCGGTGAGAAGTCGGGAATCGATCAGCATATCCTGCTGATGTGGAGGGACACGCTTGAGCACAGCACCTATCTGCTCTGCCTGCCTTGAGTCAGGCACGACGAGGGTATGCTGTTTTCCCTGAAACGTAGCCTGTTGACGATATCCAGCGTCGACATTCCCATCGAACCGCAAGGTATTTGCGATCGATACGTGGTCGTCTGCTTTGACGGTAGCCGCCAAATCGGACTGAAGATTCTGCTGCGCCTCTGCATCTGTTGCAGTCAGGCTTCTCAGGCTGGATAGCGGATTGGTGAGCGCCGCGTGCAAACCTGCTGAATCCAATTTCATCGTCATTTCCCTTAACTCAAGACTTGCATGAGAGAAGTTATCGGCAGGTGTCGGTGGAGGCATTAGGAAAAATTGGCAATTTATTTCCGCGCTTCACTGAAGCTGTTTGAAATCAGTCCGGTCTGTATGCGCCAGATCCCTGATTGGCCCGGCGCAGGAATTACTCCAGTCACATCATAGAGTTATGACGATTTGTTTTAGTAATCTCCTCAAATAGGTATGCGAGGCCCGTCAATTTTCAGGGGCAGGTACAATTTAGTGACACCGAGCGTTGGCGTGTTTTCACGGACGCGATAGTATTGCGTGCAATCCTATTTTCAGCGAAACACGGACGCCCGAATCCTCTCCATGCGCATCCTGCACACCTCTGACTGGCACCTGGGCCAGCACTTTATCTCAAAGAGCCGCGAAGCCGAACACAGCACCTTTATCGACTGGCTGTTGCAACAGGTGCGCGAACAGGAAATAGACGCGGTCATCATCGCCGGCGACCTATTTGATACGGGCGCGCCGCCCAGCTATGCGCGCAAGTTGTTTAACCGCTTTATCGTAGAGATCAGCCGTATCGGCTGTCAGCTGATCACGCTGGCGGGAAATCACGACTCCGTCGCCACCCTGAGCGAATCCAAGCAGCTGGTGGAGGAGTTTGGCGTACGGGTCATCGCCAATGTCACCGATGACCTCGAACAGCAGATCGTTACGCTCAACGATCGACACGGCAAACCCGGAGCGGTGCTCTGCGCAGTACCCTTTATCCGTCCCCGTGATGTGGTGAGCAGCCAGGCAGACCAATCCGGCGAAGATAAGCAGCGGGCATTAGGTGAGGCGATAAAGAAGCACTATGCAGATCTGTACGCGCTGGCGGAGGCAAAACGCAGTGATCTGGCGTTAGAGTTGCCGATTATTGCCACCGGGCACCTGACAGCGATGGGCGTTAAAAGCTCCGATTCGGTCCGTGATATCTATATCGGCAGCCTGGAGGCAGTACCGTCCACCAGTTTTCCCCCGGCTGATTACATCGCACTGGGTCATATTCACCGCCCACAGATAGTCGCTCAATCTGAACATATCCGTTACTGCGGCTCGCCGATCCCTTTAAGTTTCGATGAGCTGGGAACCCAGAAACAGGTACTGATCGCTGAGTTCAGCGGTAGCAACCTATCCACCATCACGCCACTGAACGTGCCGTTATTCCAGCCGATGCGGGCGATTAAAGGTGATCTAAGCAGTATCGAAGCCCAACTGCAGAGCTTGTCCTCTGATGAGGCACACTCCGATAACAAGCCAACCTGGCTCTATATCGAGGTGGAAACTCAGGATTACCTGAACGACCTGCAACAGCGCATTCAGGCAATGACGACAGATCTGAACGTAGAAGTACTTCAGCTATGCCGCTCCCGTGGCAAATCAGGTCGTACCCTGGAACAGGCGGAGAAAGAGACGCTGACGGAACTCACACCCAAGGAGGTGTTCTTGCGACGTCTGGATCTGGAAAGCTTTGACGGCGAGGCCGAACAACAGCGCCGGGAACGGATCTGTCAGCGTTTTACCGAGATCGCAGCAGAGGTTGATGCCCAGCAGCGCGGCCTGGAGGTGGAACGATGAAAATTCTCAGCCTGCGCTTTAAGAACATCAACTCACTCAAAGGTGAGTGGAAGATCGACTTTACCCAACCGCCGTTTTCCGAAAACGGATTGTTCGCAATCACCGGGCCGACCGGGGCGGGTAAAACCACCATCTTGGATGCGATATGTCTGGCTCTATACCACCGTACACCGCGACTGAGTAACATCTCCAAAAGCAGCAATGAACTGATGACGCGGGGTACCGCGGATGCTCTGGCCGAGGTGGAATTTGAGGTAAAGGGCGATGCCTACCGTGCGTTCTGGAGTCAGCGACGCTCACGCGACAAGGCAGACGGCAACCTGCAGGACGCAAAGGTTGAACTGGCAAATCTGGACGATGGCGCAATTATCGCTTCGCAGATTAAGAAAAAAAGCCAGCAGGTAGAGCAGATCACCGGTCTCGATTTTGCCCGTTTTACTAAATCGATGATGCTTTCTCAGGGGCAGTTCGCGGCATTTCTGAATGCGGATGCCAACGAGCGAGCCGAACTGTTGGAGGAGCTCACGGGCACCGAGGTGTACGGCCTGATCTCAGAGCGCGTGCATGAGCACTACACCGCTCAGAAACAGACCCTTGCGACGCTGAAGGCCCGTGCTGAAGGTGTTGAACTGCTCAGCGCCGAACAGGTCGAGCAACTGGAAAACGAACTCTCTGCACTGCAGTCTCAGGAACAGGCGATCGATAGCCAACGCAATCAGTGGCAGGCACATCAGCAGTGGTGGCAACAGCATCAACAGGCTCTGCAGTCAAAGAACAGCGCGGATGCGGAACTGAGCGCGGCGCAGCAGGCACAGAAAGAGAGTCAGCCAGATCTGGATCGGCTCACACAATCCGCACCCGCCGAGGCATTACGGTCACCCTTTGGCCTGATGCAACTGGCCCTAGAAAGACAACAGTCATCCCTGGCTGAACTCGAGCGTTTGCAGCAATCAGTGACAGATGCAGAGGCGCGCAACCACAAGGCTACGGATTCACTTAAGAGGAGTGAACAGCAGCTAACAGAGGCCAAACAAGCCCATACAGCACTCGAAAGCCTCTTGAACAGCAAGGTGTTGCCGCTGGATAACGAATGCGCCCAGCTGCAAGGCGAGATCACACGTCAGACGCAGGAACATGCTCAACTCAAAAATCGAGCTGACACGCTGGCCTCAGGGCTGAAGGAGCAACTGAGCCAGCAGAAAGAACTGCGTGCCCAACAAGTAACCCTGCAAGCCTATCTTGATCAGCATGCCGGCCATGCTCAGCTGGCTGAACGCCTGCCTTTGTGGCAGGCGCAGGTTGAACAACTACAGCGTTTGCAGCAAAGACAGCAGCAGCTTGAGCTTGACGCTAAAGCGATCGAAGTTGACTCAGCGAAGCTTAAACAAGCGATCCTGACAGCGGAGCAAAATGCCGCCAAACAACACGCGCAAGTAGACACCAACAAAGCGCGGGTAACAGATCTGGAACAACAGGTCGCTGAGCTGCTGTTGGGCGCACCGGAAGAGGAGCTTCGACGGGAACATCAGTCGCTGCACGCGCAGCAGGGGATGCGCTTTGAGTTGCAGAACCTGAGTTCACACTGGTCGATCCTAACAGACGAGCAAACCCATAAATCACACACCCAGATTCAGCTGCAGCAATCAATTGGTAAGAGACAGAGTAACGTCTCCGCGCTACGTAAGCAGTATCAGGATAAGAAGCAAACGCTGAAAGATGTACAGATGCTGCTGGAACAGGAGCGCCAGATCGCTGACCTCACCGCGCAGCGCGACAAACTCCGGCCAGACGAACCTTGTCCTCTGTGTGGTTCAACCACACACCCACTGGTCGAAAATTACAGAACAATTAATCTTTCCGACACAGAACAGCGCCAACAAACCCTGCAGCAGGAGCTGGAAACAATAAAAGGGCAGGGGGACGAGGTGAACAACAAGATCCGCCATGAAGAGCTGCAATTGGAGGAGCTAAACCGCCGCCTGCACCAGATCAACGAAGAGTTGGCACCGCTGATGCGACGCTGGCAGTTACTGCTCGGCGAATTGGCGGTAAACCTTACAATTGGCGATACCCAAGGCCTGGAGCAGTGGTGCCAACAGCACGAACAGCGCCTGACTCAACTCACCGCGCAACTGAATCAGCACCAGCAGCTTAGTCAGGCACTTCAGCAAGCGAAGCAACAGCTGACGACCGCAGAGCGTGCCTCTCAGGACATTAGCCACCAGATCGCAATGCACCAGCAAACGCTGAGTCAGCAACAAGCGACGTCGGAGAAGCTCGCAACAGAGATCGATAGCTGCCGTTGCGATACACAAACACTGCACAACGGTCTGGCAGCAGAGCTGCAAGGCGCCGGCTTTGCGATGCCAGTGATGGACGCCATCGATATTTGGTTGAAAGAACTGACTGAGACAGCAGCCCGCTGGCAGACCACATCGCAGCAGCTACAGGAACATGCGCAGGCGCTCTCCAATCTGGATGTTGCGATAAAGGCAAACCAGGATCAGGCCTCACAACTCGATAAGCAGCTCAAAACATTAGAAATCGCGTTGGCCGCCACAGATACACAGCTGAAACAGAAACAGCGTGAGCGACACTGCATATTTGGCGACAAATCTGTACCAGCAGAACGAGAGCAGGCACAACAGGCTTTCACCGCTGCTGAGGCAGCACAGACATCTGCGCTGCAACATCAGCAGCAGATGGGCCACAACTTCAAGCAATTGTTCGGTCAACTGGAAGCAGCGCAAAGCCAAAGTGCACAGCTAAAACAAGATGCGGATCTGCAAACACAGCGCTGGCAACAGGCACTGGATGACAGCCCCTTCGCTACGCAACAAGCTTTTGAAGCCGCGTTGTTGCCGGAACCGGAGCGGGTACGCCTGCAAGAGCTCAAACAATCGATCGCATCGCGTCTTGAACGTTGCAGCGCCTTGCAAGAGCAGGCCTCTAAGCAACTTGAGCAACTGCTCGCCGACGCCAAGCCCAAAGGCTGGCTGGATACCCCGGTAGACGCCGTAAACGAGCAGCTGAGAAACATTCAACAACAGCTGCGTGAAATCACCCACAAGCAGGGTGAAGTCAAACAGCGTCTTGAAGAGGATCAGCGTCGCCGAACCAGTCAGACCGAACTCTTTGCCGAAATTGAGCGCAATCAGCTGCAATACGATGACATCGCCTATCTTCACGCCCTGATCGGCTCCCAGAAAGGTGATAAGTTCCGCCGATTTGCCCAGGGTTTGACGCTCGATCACCTGGTTTATCTGGCAAACCGGCGCCTGGATCGGTTGCATGGTCGCTATCTGCTACAGCGCAAACAGTCCGAAGCACTGGAGCTACAAGTATTGGACACCTGGCAGGGCGACAGTGTGCGTGACACTAAAACCCTGTCCGGCGGTGAAAGCTTTCTGGTCAGCCTGTCGCTGGCCCTGGCGCTTTCTGATCTGGTCAGCCAGAAAACCAGCATCGACTCCCTGTTTCTGGATGAGGGGTTCGGCACCCTTGATGCTGAAACCTTGGATACCGCACTGGATGCACTCGATAACCTGAATGCGTCAGGCAAGATGATCGGGGTGATAAGCCATATCGAGGCGATGAAAGAGCGGATTCCTACACAAATTAAAGTCCAGAAGAACAATGGCCTGGGGCTCTCCAGGCTTGAAGAGCGTTACAGCGCCTGATAGATCCAGCATTCAGTATCAGCGCTAACCATATGATAAGTAATGATTTAACAAGCATCCCGTGACGGTACTGCTGTATTAAAAATCAACGATAATGGCATTAGGTTGCAATTAAATCAGCATGACCTTCTGCCATCTGTCGCTATACTTCTTGTACACAATCTGTACATTTTGTAGCCATATGTAAACTCAAATTAACAAGGCGCTCTACCGAAAGGATGCACACAGGGCATCTAAAACCTCTTGGCGAGAGGGAATAAAAACGCCGAGGGTTTAGGAGTGTCACATGAAAATCAGCATCGCGTTTCTGATCGCGTTTCTGGTATCTGGCTGTTCCGTTACCCCACCAACCCCTTTCCATATCGGTGATCCCGTTCCCCCCGTACAAGGCTGCGCCGACTACCGTACCCGCGGTGGCAACTGCTGGTCTTTGGTCAATGCCTTACAAACCGTGCTTGATGAAGCCCACGCGGCGCACGAATACATCACCGATGAAGAACAACACAAACGTGAAGAGCACTGGGTTATCAGCCTAAAAGGCGATTGTGAGGACTTTGCTTTGTGGAGCCGCCAGCGGCTGGAACAAATGGGTATCGGATCTGATCTTGTTTATGCTGTGACGGAAAAGGGTGAAGTACACGTGGTTCTCTCCGTTGAAGGCTGGATACTGGACAACCGCTTCCGCCGACTGGCAAGGCGGGATGACCTGCGTTATGAGTGGATTCGGATAGGGCGCCCCGACGGGCGTTGGTATGAGATAGAAAGCTGAGCTATACCGGTCGGGCATTCACGGTTTTTATGATCCTTGCTAAGGATTAATACATCCAGCGAAGGTTCTGCAGTAGACTGATTTGCAAACGGAATCCTAGCGCCTATCATTACCGGCCGTAACAGATTCAGTCATTGTCACCCCGGTTGTATAGTCGCGGGCCAAGGATAGCTTAGCTAAATGAAAACCACAGTCTTTGAGCTCACCGGCGGCTCGTTCAGGTCGTTTTACAACACACAGGGCGCTCAGGACCGGGTTTACACCATCCCGACGCTGCCCGCGTACGCCATCCTGACAACGTCGCTGGAATACCACGATCCCGGGCGATTTGACGAGTTTGGTAACGGCATGTCGCCACGTCACAGCGTTGATAATGACAGCGTGATTATCCATAACGTCTCCGGCTTGCCAGACATGAACAGCGACGGCAATCGCCTGATCGTCCATTACGCGGGCATTCGCGATTACAGCCTGCTGTTCCCCCATATCAACAATCCGGAAAAGCAGATGCGCCTGGGGCAATTTGCCGATGAGGCCGACCGTGCTTTTGAAAGCAGCGCCTGGATGTCGTTTGTAATTATGTCTTCGGCCGTTGTTGAAGGCCTGCTGAGTGAGTATTTCAAAGGCAAGTTTATGGCGCTGATCCAGCAGGCAGAAGCTGAAAACCTGATCAGCACCTCCGAAGCGGAGAGCCTGCAAACCGTGCGCCTGGTGCGCAACCAGTTCCATACCAATAAATACTCCGGTGTCTTTGCTGATCGCACACTCGCGATGGACGTATTTACGCTCTACGACCGCCTGTTGAAACGCCACTGGATCTAAAAAACTGGATCTAAAAGAGCAGGGCAGCACTTCCTGCCCTCACCTGCGAAAACCTGCCTATGACCCTGCACCGCGAATACACCGAAAACACACAGGGAACTGACTACTTTGTCGGGGATATACATGGTGAATATGGTCAGCTGAAACGTGTTCTCGAACGCAGAAGCTTCGACACCCGCTACGACCGCCTGTTCTCAACCGGCGACTTTATCGATCGTGGTCCCGACTCCCCGAGATGCCTGGAGATGCTGAACGAACCCTGGTTCTTCGCGGTGATGGGTAACCACGAAGAGATGTTGATCCAGGGATTATCTGACCCCATCGTGCGTCAGATGCACCTGAAACACGGTGGTAACTGGATAGAATCCCTATCTAAGGCGCAGCTACAACAAAGCGCACATCTAATAACTGAACAGACAAGTGTCGCTCTGACCGTCAACACGTCCGCAGGACGTATCGGTGTTACCCATGCAGCAGCCCCGGACAACTGGCGTGCACTCCAAAGTCGCTGGCGCAGCAAGCTGATCAGGCGCGACCTTTGCCTGTGGTCCACTCACCAGTATCAGCAAGCATTAACGAAAAACTCCACGCAGATAAAAAACATCGACCTGGTCGTTCATGGCCACGTCAACACACCCTATATCGAAAAAGGCGTGAACCAGATCTGGATAGACACGCTGCTGCAATCGGGACGTTTATCGATCCTGTCCGCGGAAGAGCTGTTCAGTTACTGAGCCGCATGCACAGCTCTCAAGTGAAGCTGAAATCGTTTCGTTATTCAGGGTAGCGCACACAACCTACAATCCATCGCTCTTCATCCTGATACCGGATATCGCGCAATGGATACTGAACGTAAAGCCCAAGACCCAACCCTGGTCTGCACCTGTAACGACCTCTACGTGGACGACATAAAGGAAGCCATCGAGTTTGGTGAAGAGGAGTACCGCGAGATCTTTGCCGTGCACGGACTGCAGCCCCGATGTGGTGAGTGCCGGTGCCATGTCGAAGCACTAGTAAAAGGGATATCATAAACTGAAGAGGGCGTTTAACTCTCTGTATCAGAATGGATTTCGTGGTAACGTTGTGCCGTCCAGACAACAGGGCTGGATCTAACCCAGAAAGCACCGTATGCGTTCCACCCCTCATGAATCTCCATATGTGTTGTTATGTCATTTAATACTGTTGAACTGAATCGCCAACGCCAGCCATTAGAACATTTAGATACCGTGTGGCTGTTTGGCTACGGATCGCTGATTTTTAAAGTGGACTTTGACTATCTGGAATCCCGCCCGGCCAACATTCAGAACTGGGAACGGCGTTTCTGGCAGGGTTCCCATGACCACAGAGGCACCCACGCGCAGCCTGGACGGGTGGTGACGTTGGTGGAAAGCCAGGGCAGCCACTGTAAAGGGGTCGCATATCGGGTATCAACAGAGGTATTCGATCATCTTGATGTACGGGAAAAGAACGGCTATCTGCGCTTTTTCACACCCATGACATTCGATGATGGTAGCCAGAACGATGGATTGGTGTATATCGCATCCGAAGACAACGCCGCTTATCTAGGTCCGGACAAGGAAGAGTTGATCGCTAAGCAGATCGCGAAGGCGTCCGGCCCCAGCGGTCCTAATTCCGAATACCTCCTGAAACTAGCAGAGTCGTTACGCGCCCTCGGCGACCATGATGAGCATGTGTTTCAACTTGAGGCGCTGGTTAGAAACGAGCTAGCGTAAACCAGGCTGCCGTATACAACAGCTGATAAGCACAATCGATTAGTCGCCATTACTGGCCGGAAACGAACCCGCGCATGAATTCAAATGAGATCGCAGCACCAACAAAGCAACAGATCGCGGCCCTTGCACCTTTTGGTGGTATTCCTATAGATCAGATAGTTGTTCCCAAGACACCAAAGGACGTCGTTTCTGCATATGAAGACCTGATAAGAAACAAGCACTTAGGGTTTGATACTGAGTCTCAACCTACGTTCAAAAAAGGGCAAGTATCCGAAGGCCCTCACGTCGTCCAATTATCCACACCAGACAAAGCGTACATCTTCCAGTTAGATTGGGTTAACTGTGCAGCCGAACTAGAACAGATCCTGTCTTCTACAGACATCGTGAAAGTTGGCTTTGGGCTAAAATCGGACCTAAAACTCATTCGGCAAAAACTTGGCGTCAACCCGCAAGAGGTACTCGACCTTAACACCATCTTCAGACGGCAGGGTTACCGTCGGGAGATCGGCATAAAAGCAGCGATAGCAGTACTATTCAATAGACGGTTTATGAAATCCAAGAGTGTCGCCATGTCCAACTGGTCACGTAAGCACCTCCAAAATGACCAGGTGCTATACGCAGGTAACGATGCGCATGCGGCCCTTTGTGTCTTCAGTGCTATGAAGCTGTCTGAAGGAAATACCTGCAGTCGCTCAGGTACTGCAAGTATCAGGACGACTCTTCATAAGTCCAGTGTTGAATGAGCGTTAGGCTGCGAAGAACAGCGCACTGACATTACACTTCTTGGCTCTTAGCACTTGAAGCCCGCTCCATATTATCTGAGTCCACATACAATTCATCAGTGGTCCTAATGCTCCCATGCCCTAAATCTGCCTGCACATGGGAGAGATCACGGCCTGCGGCCACTTCCATAGAGGCGCCAGTATGCCTGAGCCAATGCGTAGTAGCAGCACGTAACTCTGTTGCCTCCACCGTAAACCCGTCCTTAATTAACGAGTGGCAACCTTCATTCAAAGCGCATTCGACGATATTACGCAGTTGACGACTGCCAATACCGCGATTTTTAACGCGAGATTCCACAACCGGTTCAGCCGAGTCTTTAGAGGGCAGGGGAGTCAGGCCTCGGTATTGCCGGTATCGCCGGAGAAACTCGAGATATTCGTTAGAAATTGAAACATCTCTCTCTTTAGCGCCCTTGCCAAACGTGCGAAACCACCAATTTCCTTCGTGATCACGATGAAAGTGAGACATCACTGGGAGCCAACTTGGCCGCTCTGATAGTTCAGAAATGCGCAACTTCAGAGACTTCAATGTAGCGACAACGAAAAGCGTTCTTTCATGTTGAGGGTCAGCATCAGCCATCGACTTTGCGGCGCTGAGTAGATATTCCCACTGGAGTTCTGACAAGCGGCGAGCGGTATTGATGCCGGTTTCTTGTCTAAGGTAGGGGCAATTCTTCTTTACGATCGGGATATGATTACCTGGCGCATAATCTTCAGCCATCAAGTAGTTGAAGAATACACTGAGGTTGGAGAACAGTCCTTGCCAGGACTTGGTGTTAAGCCGACCTTTACCAGCGCCTGCCGAACGAAAAGGCCGCCAGTTTTCATTGGGTTCGCGGATACCGTTTACGCTCAGAAATCTGCGTGCCGTGTTGTCTGACTGCCAATGTGGATCAGGCTTAGCAACGAAGTCTGTGTATTCTTCCAGGTCACGTCGTCGCAGATCCACAATAGATCTCTTTTTGATAAGCCAAGCCCAAAGCAAAAGCCGCTCAGCGTCACCTCGGAACTTATCGTAGGTATCCTGGCTTTTTTTACTGTAGCTAGTTAGGAACTCCTTGGTATAGCGGTAATCGTCAAGCGCACCCTCAACATCGAGGCCAACAACAAAGTCCTCGACAGCGGGAGACTGATCAGGAAACACGTCGTGTCTAGATATCAGGTTGAAGTACTTAGCGGAATCAAAAAGCGGAAGACCGGGAAAGCATTTAGTAGACACAACAAATTCCAACCATGAGCAAGTTAGCAGATCAATGCGAAATGATATGTGTAGCCACTCCGAATTACCAGTAGTGCCTACTACTGGAAATAGAATAAAGCAGCTAAAAGGGGCTCTACCAACGCTTTATGTTCATGTAAGGCTCTCGTTTAATCAGGACAAAGCTTGAATGAAATACTACTCAGTTCATCTGGAGCTTTACCACGCTCGCGCACTAGAACGTTCCGGTACGGAAATCTCTCTGTATTCCTAACGCACTACACAAAGTGAATTCACCGACCTTAACCTAAGTTTTGCGAATTGTTATGAAAGCTCTGCTCGCTTGTACGGTAGCCATCCCGAGTTCCTTGTATTAAGAGCATATGTCCAAGACACAGCATCAAGAGCTCCAATTTGAAAGAAGGTACAACCAGGAAAGAATGCGAGGCACAACATCCAACGATTAAGAGCTACGATCGAAAAACCAGACAACTGTACGTGAAGGGAAGAACGTGTTTCGCATATCACAACAGCTAGGATTTCTTGATAGGTAGATCAATCTCAAAATTTTGGGATGTTATAGATATGCCGAACCAGGCCCAGCCAACGTACTTAAGGCCGAGGCGAGTGATCATCTACGGCATGACAATTGTAAAACGCGTAAATGCCAAGGTGCTCACAGAGACGCACGCAACGGTGCTTTCTCCACGACATAGAAATCTTCACGACTCAACGCGATGTACGCACAGTGCTGAGGAGTGACACATTACCCACGAAACGAAAATCTTCGGCGCTCTCCGCACGATCAAAATTCCTATATAAGGCCTTATGTTGAATCCTAGAGCCTGACACACGTTGGATCACACAGGAGGGACCTAGTACCATCTAAATAATTATCCTATTTAACATAATATACATTATACGTAGTTGTTAATATGCGACAGAATACCGTCATTACGGCCTTGCAGCGTCAGTAAGAACTTACTAATCAGGAATAAGAGATTGGGATTTGCGCGTTTTCGTAACTGCAGATCAGCGCCGGATGGACGTTTACCAGGTCACCTGTAACGTCCGATTCGACAACCAAAGACGAACTGCCCGGCGCTTTCTGCAGCTTGGCGAGAACAAGATAGGAACTGTCACTTTTGAGCTGCAAACCCGTGCCATCATATATATCTGCTTCAATCATCACGTGATCGCCCACAGCGATTTCACGCCAGATAAAGTCACTTTCCAGTAGCAGATCAGACATGCCGTACACAGTCATAACGCAGCCCTTTTAGATACTCAGCTTTTACAAAGTCATCAACTGACTTGTAAGTTGGACCATAAAGAGCTGCTGGCGTTCAGGCCTGAACGATTCCGTGACGGATAGCGAGATGCACCAACTCCGAATTGTTCGCAATCTTCAGCTTGCGCAGAATGTTGGTTCGATGAGCATGGATGGTTTTAGGACTGAGAAACATAATCTCAGCCACCTGCGTAACGGACTGCCCGTCAGCAAGATGCGTGAAGATCTGAAGCTCACGCTTTGTCAGCGCGCGCACAGGCGAAGCCTCATCATCAGAACCGTCACCAAGCTTGGCTTTTATGGTCTCTGAAATATAGGAGCCGCCGCGATAAATTTCGAATACAGCCTCGATCAGCTCTTCTGGCGCGCAGCGTTTGGTGAGATAACCTTTGGCACCAGCGTTAAGAACATGAGATGGGAATGGATCGCTTTCCATCACGGTGAGCACAAGTACGCGCGCAGCCGAATCGTAAGCGATAATACGGCGAATGGCATCGAGCCCGCCGTTGATATTGGTGGTAGCCTCAGGATCCGATGTATCGGTCGGCATCGACAGATCCATAATCACCAGGTCCGGTGTGTGCTCCTGATATAGATCGAAAGCTTCCTGCCCATTGTTGGCTTCAGCAACGATATTAATGCGTCCATCCGCCTGCAACAAACGATGAAATCCAGCCCTAACCAGCGGATGATCATCAACGAGCAAGACCTTGATACCTTCGACCATAGAAGCTCCCTGTGAGAATAGCAGTGACTTTAAGCGACCTCTTCCGTTAAGGTCCCATGCCATTCTAAACAGATTGCCTGCGGTTACAACCGCTTAGTCAGTATCTATATCAAGGATTGCGTCTGCGCCGCGATAGCTATCGTAGGTATTTATATCGAGCGCGCTTGCCGAGGAGATATTCTCTTCAGGGATCGACGCGGGTAGCGCAACAAGCTCATCACTATATCCAATCAGCTGCACACCTTCCTTCTTGCAATGCATCAACACCTTCTCGAGCGCCTTAATCACCGCGATCTGGCGGTCATTCAGATGCTCCTGCTGCTGAGCACTGCGTTTTTTACTCGTAACCTGACGAATCGCATAACCATCACCATCAAGCAGCTGAATTGTGATGTTGCTGATTTTTTCCTTTACCAGTACTACCTTGGCGAGACTGAAGGTCGCTTCCGAAAGACAACAAACGTTACCACCCGGCTCACAACCTTTAACCGCATCAGCGATCGACTCGTACGTACTGGGCTCTTCTATAGTTCTTTCCATTTCAATATCTTACGACAATCAATTAACTTGAATGATAGCCCAAAACACCCTATTACTGCGCCTTAAGATCCGCCAACTGCTCGCGACACTGGGCAAGATCCCTTAAAGCCTGATCATACCGCACATCCTGTTGAGCAATCACTGTTTCCAGAGCGTGTCGCTTGCTGATCGCATTACGCTCCTCAGCGAGAATCTGCTTTTTCAGTCTGGCATTTTCATCTGCCAGCTCCTCAATAGCCTTCTCCTGGCGCGCCCGCTCCTCTTCTGCAAGACGCAAAGAGACCTTCAGCTCAATCAGCTCCTGCGAGTCTGACACAGTCTGAGGCACTGCCATACCGTCCATGACGATCGCCTGCTGCTTAAGCTCGCGCTCAAGATTTTCCTTCTCACTTGTCAGCCGAATCAGCCGCCCTTCAAGCGCATGTATCTGCTGCTGCAGCGCCTGTTTTTCATCGCCATGGTTTTCACGTCCGGAGAGCAAGCGAGCATTCTGAGCCCGCAGCTCCGTCAACTCACGCAGATTCTCTTCACGGTCCTGCTGCGCTTTACGGGAGACCTCATCGAAGTAGCGATCCATCTCCAGCTTCCGCTCTTTAAAGCTATGCTCTGCGTACCCTAAAGCCTGCTGCCACAATCGATTGGCAGACTCCACAACCGGCTCAGGCAGATCAGGGCGAGACTGGTTCTCAGCAATACGCTGACCCAGCTGCTGCCACCATTCATTGAGCGCCTTATTGATAGTAGAGATTGAGCCAGATCCAAGCTGCGCCCGCACGTTTTGCTGCGTAGGGCGCACTCCTTGCTGCAATAGCTTGTCAGCCACCTCGAGCACGCGTTCCGCTGTGTCACTCTTTCTTGGCATGCCAATACACCTTAATACGTATTATTTGATACGTATTAAATAGCATTTCAGTACTAATTTCACCCCTTAAGACTGCGGTGTTAGTACTTACAAACCCATTTTTCCGCCAAAAGATTGGCACCCACCCTATTTTTAGTAGACCTTATTTTCTTCTATGCTTTTTGTTGAGCGAGCTATTAAAGGAAGGCGGACAATGACTGTACGAGTAGCAATAAACGGATACGGACGCATAGGCCGAATGATCTTGCGCGCACTCTATGAATCTAATCGAACCGATCAGATCTCAATCATTGCAATCAACGACCTCGGCGACGCCAAGATTAACGCACACCTAACCGAATACGACAGCGTGCACGGACATTTCGGCAGAAAGGTGCACGCAGAGCAGAACGCAATGTTTGTGGATGACGATCGCATCGCGATCTATAGCGAAGCAGATCCTACCGCCCTTCCCTGGCAGAATCTGGATATTGACGTTGTATACGAATGCACCGGCCGCTTCACAAACCGGGACGCAGCCAGCATACACCTGAAACAGGGAGCAAAGCGCGTGATCGTATCAGCCCCCACGCAAGGCGCAGATGCCACTATCGTGTATGGCGTAAACCATCACACTCTCACTAAAGAACACCAAGTGGTATCCAACGCATCCTGCACAACCAACTGCCTTGCACCTATGGCAAAAGTGGTCAATGACACCATAGGCATTCGCGACGGCATCATGACCACCATACACGCCTATACAAATGATCAGCATTTATCCGATACCCATCATAGCGACCTGTATCGCGCGCGTGCAGCCGCCCTATCAATGATTCCAACCAAAACCGGCGCTGCCGCTGCAGTAGGATTGGTTATGCCCGAGATGGCCGGCAAGCTGACCGGTTTAGCGATAAGAGTACCAACAGCCAATGTCTCACTGGTAGATTTGAGCTTTGTGCCAGAATGCGAAACTTCTGCAGAGGCGATCAACGATCTACTAAAAGACGCCTCAGAAAATCACTTCAACGGGATCATCGAATATAACGAAAAACCATTAGTATCCGTGGACTTCAATCACCACCCCGCATCCTGCATCTTTGACAGCACACAGACACTGGTTAGCGAAGACATGGTTAAAGTTTTTGCCTGGTACGATAACGAATGGGGTTTTTCAAACCGCATGCTCGACACAACACTGGCCGTAATGGCAAGCAAGTAGAGAAAGAATAACGAGGGAATATATATCGAAGGAGAGAACTTGAATGGAGGCTGGAGTCGGAATCGAACCGGCGTACACGGAGTTGCAGTCCGCTGCATGACCACTCTGCCATCCAGCCCTTTCAAGTCTTGCGATGTTGCGTAATCCAATTACGGGGTAGGTAGCTACATCCGCAATTTCAGTCAGCATATCCAGATCATGTCGAAATAAAAAAACCAGCTCCCGCTGGCCTCTATCTATCGCCATGTTGCCAAAAGTGAATTGGAGCGGAATATCGGGTTCGAACCGACGACCTGAACCTTGGCAAGGTCCCGCTCTACCAACTGAGCTAATTCCGCTTCACTTGTGCCTTATCCGAATAGAAACTGGTGCCCGGAGCCGGAATCGAACCGGCACGCTCGCAATGAGCGGGAGATTTTAAGTCTCCTGTGTCTACCAATTTCACCATCCGGGCTAAGAAAATGGAGGCTGGAGTCGGAATCGAACCGGCGTACACGGAGTTGCAGTCCGCTGCATAACCACTCTGCCATCCAGCCATTTTTCTTCGCCTATTGGCGCCTACAGAGGAGATTGGAGCGGAATATCGGGTTCGAACCGACGACCTGAACCTTGGCAAGGTCCCGCTCTACCAACTGAGCTAATTCCGCTCTGCTCTGTAAGTGGTGCGTATTATAGAGACCCTCAGACTTATGTCAACACTGTAATACAAAAAAAATTCGCTTATTTTTTAAACACTTACAGGTCTTCAGTCAGGTCTGGCCACGCCGCTTTCAGGTATTCGATCATTGACCACAGAGTTAAACCAGCTGCAACGTAAAGCATCGCAACAGCCCCCCACGCCAATGCAGAGCCCGGTACAGCCAAGACCAGGAAGAAGATCGCCCCCATCTGCATCGAGGTTTTCACCTTACCAATGTAGGAGACGGCTACGTTTGCACTCTTCCCTAGTTGCGCCATCCACTCACGCAGCGCTGAAATAACAATCTCACGACCGATAATAACAATCGCCGGGATTGTTACCAGAGGTGACGCATACATCTCAACGACCAGAACAAGCGCCGCAGCGACCATCAACTTATCAGCAACAGGATCCAGAAACGCACCAAAAGGAGATAGCTGATTAAGCTTACGCGCCAGGTAACCATCAAACCAGTCTGTCACCGCAGCCAGAGCAAAAACCGCCGCTGCACCATACGGGGCCCAGTCGTAAGGAAGATAAAAGATCAGTACAAAAACCGGAATAAGGATGATGCGTAAAAGAGTGAGAATATTTGGAATCTTCATTGATAACGCCACAGATGACCTTACTGTCAGGCTTCGGGATGCAATGCCGAATAAACCTCTTCGGCAAGTTTCCGGCTAATGGTAGAGACTTTTGCGATTTCTTCAACACTCGCCCGCTCTACTTCCTGTATTCCGCCGAAGTGTTTAAGGATTTCACGGCGGCGTTTTGGCCCTACACCGGGAATCCCCTCGAGTACAGATTGCTTGCGCGCCTTGCCACGGCGAGCGCGGTGACCAGTGATCGCAAAGCGGTGCGCTTCATCTCGAATGTGCTGCACAAGATGAAGTGCAGGCGAATCCCCAGCCAAGGTAAATTCATCTCCAGTTTGGCCATTTATCAGGGTTTCGAAACCTGCCTTACGGGTAGATCCTTTTGCCACACCTATAACCATCACTTCCGTGATCTGCAGTTCCTCAAGCACATCCATCGCCTGAGTCACCTGACCTTTACCACCATCAATCAGCAGAATATCGGGCAACTTGCCCTCACCTTTCTTGATACGCGTATACCGCCGGGTAAGCGCCTGATGCATTGCCGCGTAATCGTCACCGGCAGTGATATCCTCAATATTAAAGGTCCGATAATCGGACTTCAGAGGACCATTCCGGTCAAATACCACGCAGGATGCGACCGTTGCCTCACCAGAGCTATGGCTGATATCGAAGCACTCCAGGCGTTGAGGAACTGAATCCATCGACATCGCATCCTGCAGCGCAAGAAAACGGTTATAGACGTTTTTCTTATTCGCCAGGTAGGAACCCAGATGTTGCTCGGCGTTAGTTTGCGCCAGTTTCTGCCATCCGGCACGTTCACCGCGTACGCTGTGGGCCAGGGTTACCTTCTTGCCACGCTTATCACTCAGCACCTCAGCCAGCAGATCACCATCCTCAACCGGATAGCTGACGATGACGCTGTTTGGAATCTCACGTGTACTCGCGAGGTACCATTGCGCCAGAAATGCCGAGAGCACATCGGCTTCGGTTTCCTCAATCGAAACCTTAGGATGAAAAATCTTACTCCCGATTACGCGTCCGGCCCTGACAAACAGCATATGGACACAGACGCCACCCGGTTTCAGCGCACAACCGATCACATCGGCGTCGCCAGAGGCCCCGGATACATACTGCTGCTCCTGCACCTTCTGCAGGCTGATGATCTGATCGCGGTATTCGGCAGCCTTCTCGAATTCCAGCGATGCAGATGCTTGCTCCATATCGTCGGCCAGCTCATCCATTATGACCTTGCTTTTACCCTCCAGAAACATCATCGCATGGCGAATATCCTGCTCATACTGATCAGGTGTAATCAGCTCCACACAAGGGCCGCTGCAACGTTTTATCTGGTACTGCAAACAAGGGCGCGAACGGTTTTTGAAAAAGCTATCGTCACACTGGCGGATACGGAAAATCTTCTGCATCAAGTTCAGACTTTCGCGCACGGCACCGCCACTCGGGAAAGGCCCGAAATAACGCCCGCTTTTCCGCCGCGCACCGCGATGAAACCGGATCGCCGGATAGGTTTCTTTATCAGAAACAAAGATATATGGGTAAGACTTATCGTCACGCAGGAGGATGTTGTAGGGAGGCCGCTGCTGCTTAATCAGGTTCTGCTCAAGTAACAGTGCTTCAGTTTCACTGTTGGTGACCGTGACCTCAATGTCAGCAATTTTGCTAACCAGCGCTGCCGTTTTAACGTTTAATCCCGTAGTACGAAAATAACTACTGACACGTTTTTTCAGATTCTTCGCTTTGCCGACATAGAGGATCTCCCCTTTCGCATCAAACATCTGATACACGCCGGGACGACTGGTTAGCCTTTTCAGAAAAGCCTTGGCATCAAAAACGGAGTCGGAATTTAATTCGGTCACTTCAATCGGGATCTATCGCAGGACGGGCATCGCTGCCGATAGCCCGTTAGACAACCAGCAGCAATGTTCGGTGGATTTAGCTAGCAGAGCGTAATGCTTTGTTGTGATTCATATGCTCGTAGGTCGCCTGGCGATGGATCGACTCTAGCGCGACGCGCGTTTCGTCGGTGATCCCGGCACCTCGCGAGAGAGATACTTCCAGATACGCACCAATCTCCGCATAATAAAACAGACTGTCATCAAACTTCTGGGAGCGTTTCAGTTTGGTGAGCGCGATTTGCGCACCGTTCAGCAGGATGTAGTTAATATCGGTCTCCGACAGCATTGGCTGTCTGCCCTGCTCGCTTAGTGGGGTTTCAGATTGTTCAGGCCTGCTCATTCCCAGAATCCTATACATACAAAATGGATGGCTTTCCGTTACTTTAAGCGTAAGAGGTTCGCTTGTTAACTGATTCTTTTGTTGCAGCGCAAATTAAGCGTGATATTCAATGGATTTTATCCTCGCCGCCCCTCATGCAACTGCCTCCCGAGCTGGATGCGTACCAGTTGCTGCAGCACACACCGCTGGCGCCACACCCAGATTTGCCCTTCAAACCGGATGGAACTGATCCGGAAAAACCGATTCATCGACTGGGTGATTACTACGAACACTTAGTTAACACGGTTCTAGAAAACTATCTGCAACCAACTGATATAAAAAGAAATATTCAGGTCATTGAAGACAAGAAAACACTGGGGGAGTTCGACTTTCTCTATCGCGACCAGAACGGTGTCTGTACCCACCTGGAGTGCGCAATTAAGTTTTACCTATGCACCGGCGATGGCCAAACACTTGATAGCTTCGAAGGCCCCAACCGTCGTGACCGCCTTGATCTGAAGTGGCTTAAGATGCGTGACAAACAATCTTACCTTGGCCAAACAGATGCTGGGGCGCGCACAGCTAAAGCGCTCGGCATGTTACCCGATAGACGCTCAATCCTGATTCAGGGTTGGTTGTTCTATCCTTTCGAAGAGATGCCAGACCAGCCCGCACTATGCCCTGATATTGCTGCAGACCATCTACGTGGATGGTGGTTACGCGCTGCAGATGCGGAAAGATTGTGCGATTCGGAGCCCACACAGTTTCAGATTCTGCAAAAACCACACTGGCTCGCCCTGCCCGATCCGACACCAGATGCGTTGCTGTCCCAAGAGAAACTTGCCGCTGTTGCGCAAACACTAAACAAGCCGATACTGATCGCCCGGCTCACCCCAGATCTGACTGCACAGGACAAGTGGCGGGAGCTGGATCGCGGATTTATTGTGCCTGATCGTTGGTAAACGGAGTGGAGGTGGAAGGTCTGAAAAACGGGAAATGCGGAAAGAAGAGAGGAAATAAGGGTATGCATCGGCAGACAAATATCTGCCGATGCAGAAAGAGATTACTTGCCTTCAGCCGCCGCAGCGTCTTTAGCGATCTCTTTTTTCAGGTATTTGATAGCAACGTAGGTACCTACAAGCATTGCAGCAACAATAGCCACACTTGGTACGAAAGAGATCATTGCGTACTTATCCATAGAACTGTCCTCAATTTTTAATAGTAATAGTTATTAAGCAAAACGCTGTGCATTATAAATCATCAGCTGTCACGCTCAAGACGTGAAATCAGGCTCGATGTATCCCAGCGACCACCACCGTGCTTCTGAACATCTGCATAGAACTGATCTACAAGTGCCGTCACTGGGAGCTGTGCGCCGTTTTTACGGGCCTCATCCAGGGTGATGTTAAGGTCCTTACGCATCCAGTCCACTGCAAAACCAAAGTCGAACTCATTTTCGACCATAGTTTCATGTCGATTCACCATCTGCCAGGACCCGGCAGCTCCGTGCTGGATCACGTCACACACTTTGCGTACATCCAGACCTGCCTGTTTGGCGAAATGAATACCCTCCGACAAGCCCTGCACCAGACCGGCAATACAGATCTGATTGACCATTTTCGCCAACTGGCCGCTACCCACCGGTCCCATCAGCGCGCTGGCTTTCGCGTAGGATTTGATCACTGGCTCAGCGCCATCAAATACTGCCTGCTCACCGCCGACCATCACACTCAGCACACCGTTTTCAGCACCAGCCTGTCCGCCAGATACCGGCGCATCCAGAAAACCGATACCCTGATCCGCAGCAACTGCGCTCAGCTCACGTGCGACTTCGGCAGATGCCGTCGTGTGGTCGACCAGTACAGTGCCACTTGTCATACCCGCCAGCACACCCTCTTCGCCCAGTACCACTGAACGCAGGTCATCGTCGTTGCCGACACAGGTGAAAACGTATTGTGCGCCCGCAGCGGCCTTAGCAGGAGTTTCTGCATATTCACCCTTATGCTCGTCCGCCCAGCGTTTCGCCTTCTCCGTGGTACGGTTGTATACGGTCACCTCATGGCCATTGCTCTGAAGATGCCCTGCCATGGGGTAACCCATAACACCCAATCCGATAAATGCGACTTTCATATTCGTGTTCCTGATTAACGTCTTCTCTGCGCAGTGATAAGATGCTGCTCAATTTAGACAGATCTAATTTAACTGCCTTACTATGCGCCCGATTCTGACCTTCCTGATCCTGCTGTTTGCATTCCCAGCGTCTGGCATTGGGCAGGTGGTTGTTGAAGATAGCGCAGAAATCGGTGATACGGAAATCCCCTATCTGCATTATCAGGTGCAATCCCCTGTTGCCAGCCTGATCTGGTTTGAACCCCACTACGGGGAATTTCGTCAGCTTGAGGTCGCTCAGGCACTTGCGCGGCAGGGTTTCGAAGTATGGCAAGCGAACTGGTTCGATACGTTCTTTCTTCCTCGTGCTTACTCAAGTCTGGCGGAGATGGATGGAACAGTTATCGCAGCGTTTGCACACTGGGTGAACCAACGCTCCGGCAAACCGGTCTACTTTGTAGGTGCCGGACGCGGTACCGTCGCGGCACTTAACGGGATCGCGACCCCGGACAATGAAGTCAAAGGACTGATCGCACTCAACCCGAGCATCTACTTAACGCAACCAGAACCCTTTCAACAGGTCAGCTTTGTGGACTCGGCCAAGCGCTGCACTACGCCAGTCATGATCCTGCAACCACAGATGTCCACCCGAATCTGGTGGATGGAGGAGGTAGAGCGTGCGCTTAAATCAGGCGGCGCTCAGGTTCAGTCACGTTTCCTACCGAAGGTGCGCGACGGGTTCTGGCAACGACCGGATCTGAACAAGGACGAGATCGCCCGCAAGCAGCAGTTTCATCAGGATATAATCAATGCAATACACGCACTGGAACCTAAACATGAAGAATAGATTTTTGACGTTATTCACCACCCTGTTTCTGCTTTTCAGCACGCAAACAGCCAGTGCTAACAGCAGTCCGCTGTATCAACTCAGCTTTCCAGACGTTGATAACAATCCCGTAGAACTATCTGATTATAAAGGAAAAGTTGTACTGCTAAATTTCTGGGCAACCTGGTGCCCACCCTGCGTTAAAGAGATGCCGTCAATGCAGCGTCTGCGCGAAAAGTTTGCGGGGAAAGACTTTGAAATCGTCGCTATCAGCGCGGGTGAAAGCCCGGCTACCGTTGATAGCTTTATGATGGAACTGGAGACCGAACTCACCTTCCCTATCCTGCTGGATGAGAAAGGCCGCTCTTTCCGTGAATTGGGGATTCGCGGTTTGCCGATTAGTTTCCTGTTTGACCGCAATGGCAAGCTGATCAAAACCATTGCCGGTAGCCGCGAATGGGATGAGCAGCGCGAAGTAAACCTGATTCAATCGACACTGGATCAGAAGTAACCAGCGGATAGCGTTTTATGCACCGATGTTGGGAGTCGCTGGCGCTCGTCGCCAACCTACGAATTTCGATCCGCGTGTAGGTTGGTGACGAGCGAAGCGCCCCCCAACGAATCCGATCTAACAGAAACAAAAAAGGGGCCTCTTAAAGGCCCCTTTTTATTGTTCGCTAGATCAGCTTATTCAGCGTACGCCGCTTCAGCCGCCTGTGCCGCAGCACCCGCGTTGATCTGCGCGCCCATGGAGATCAGCGTGTTCTCCAGTGCCGCCAGACAAAGCATCACGTTACGACGGGTACATGCGCTACCCATCAGGCCAATACGCCATACCTTACCCGCCAGAGCGCCCAGGCCAGCACCGATCTCAAGGTTGTAGTCACGCAGCAGGCGGCTACGTACTTCAGCTTCGTCGATACCTTCTGGCACGAATACGGAGTTCAGCTGTGGCAGACGGCATTCCTCGTCAACCAGGAAGTTGATACCCATCGCTTCCAGACCCGCACGCAGTGCGTTGTGGTGCTTCTGATGGCGCGCCCAAGCGTTTTCAAGACCCTCTTCGTGCAGCATTACCAGAGACTCGTGCAACGCGTACAGAGAGTTAACCGGCGCGGTGTGGTGATAAGCACGCTTGCCGCCGCCACCCCAGTAACCCATTACCAGGTTCTTATCGAGGAACCAGCTTGGTACCGGTGTTTTACGCGCCTGTACCGCTTCAATCGCTTTCTCGCTGAACGCTACCGGAGAGATACCCGGCGGGCAAGACAGACACTTCTGTGTACCGGAGTAGATCGCATCGATACCCCAGCCGTCCATATCCACTTCAATACCACCGAGAGAAGTCACGGTATCAACGATGGTCAGGCAACCGTATTTCTGTGCCAGTGCGCACAGGGATTCTGCATCAGAGCGCACACCAGTAGAGGTTTCAGCGTGAACAAACGCCAGCGCTTTCACGTTGTCGTTTTCAGCCAGCGCTTTCTCAACCTTGTCCAGATCGACTGGCTTGCCCCACTCGTCTTCAACCATGATCGCTTCGCCGCCGAAACGCACCACGTTCTCTTTCATACGACCGCCGAACACACCGTTCTGGCATACGACAACCTTGTCACCCGGCTCAACCAGGTTTACAAAGCAGGCTTCCATACCAGCAGAACCCGGCGCGGATACTGGCATAGTCAGTGGGCTCTGAGTTTTGAACAGCGCCTGCAGCATCTCTTTGATCTCATCCATCATACGGATGAATTCAGGATCAAGGTGACCAATGGTCGGGCGCGCCATAGCGGCCAGTACACGTGGGCTAACGTCGGACGGACCCGGTCCCATCAGGGTACGTACGGGCGGATTAAAAGAGGATTTCATTCTGATTACGGCCTCGTCTGGCTTCCACCCATTCCCGTGGCGGAAGCGTCAGTTACTTTGAATTACTGTGCTGCAATCTCATCAACGATCGCCATCACCATCTCTGCGGAGTGCTTGGCGGCCGTTACAAGAAACTGCTCAAACGATAGATTGGATTCCTTGCCTGCGATATCAGACAAAGCGCGAATAACAATAAATGGCGTGCCGAACTGGTGGCAGGTCTGTGCAATCGCCGCCGCTTCCATCTCCACCGCCTGCATCTGCGGGAAGGTATCACGGGTGCGGGCAACACGCTCAGGGTCGTTCATAAAGGCGTCGCCGGTCGCGATCTGGCCATGGACGGTTTTCATGCCTTCCATGCGGGAGATACAGCGCTCTGCCACCTGAGCCATCAGCGGATCTGGCGCGAACGCAGCGGGTAGACCTGGCACCTGACCTGGCTCATAACCAAAGATGGTTACGTCAACGTCGTGGTGACGAACGTCGGTGGAGATAACCACATCACCCACATTCAGTGCAGGGTCGAATCCGCCAGCGGAACCGGTATTGATAATGCAATCCGGCGCAAACTCACGCAGCAGCAACGTGGTGCCGATCGCCGCGTTTACTTTGCCGATACCGGACTTGAGCACAACTACATCTTTGCCATGCATCTTACCGGTAAATAGATGGTAACCGGCGATCTCATGGTCTTCACGCCCTTCCAGAGACGCTTTAAGCAGTTCAACCTCTTCATCCATTGCACCGATAATGCCGATGCGAATAGCGCCATCTTTAGATTTAATGACATCTTCCAGTGTGTGTTCTGTACTCATTGTGCGTGCTGAACCGTCGTATAAATAAGAAATTGAGTCCGCGAAATTACAGCACAGCCAACGGCAAAAAAATAGCGCTGGTCATTAGAAAGTCGAACTTTCCACCTCCGCAGCGCTATGGGTGCTATTACCGGGTTATATCAGGCTCTCAGGCGGTGTTTATTCCGTAATCACGACCTTGGTGCCCCGCTCGCGTAAACGGTCAGCACGGTCATTCAGGTAACGCTGAAATTCAGGAAATTTCTCGTAACCTTTCTCCAGTACATAATCGAGTGCCGTCGCGTAGTGAAACGCCTGCACGTAACCTCCGATTTGCATCCGTTCGATGCCCTGCTGATCAAAAAGCAGTGTCGAGGGAAAGTAGGAGAGATTCGTCGATTCAGCCCATTTAGCGGGCGTGGTCACGCTGCCATCGGGCAACACAATGGGTTCGCTGGACGTGGCATCAAAACGCACCACAGAATACTGCTTGATCAGATCATGGACTGCCGGGCGCGCAAAAGCATTGCGATGCAGAGCCTCACAATCCTCACACCCCCGGTATTCAAACATCACCGCCAGCGGTTTGCCCTTCAGCGTACTCAGATCACGGGTATCCAGCAGGAAAGGTTGTGGGTACAGGGATTTCTCCTGAGAACCCTGTACCAGCGACTGTGCCAAGCTATAGTCTGTCTGAGGATTCAATGCGTAATCCAGTATTTTTGAAAATACCGGTTTCGGTCGGAAACCGTCGATCCGTAAACTGATCGAACCGTCCCCGTTAAGAAACACCAGTGTAGGTGTGTACTGAATCTTCCATTTAGCCGCCAGTGCTTTTTCACTCAGTACTGTGCCATCGGGCAGAGATACCTCGCGATCGCCCCAAAGATCCAGCGCAATCACATCAAACTTTTCCTGAATAAAAGGCGCCAGTCGCGCATCCAGGAAGTTCTGTTGAATCATATTGAAGCAGTAAGGACAGCCCGCCTGATGAAAATAGAGCATCAGGACCTTATCTTCTTCGGTGGCCTCTTCGAGATCGTCGGCCAGATCCAGGAAGCTGTCTTTGAACCAATAGGGCTGGGTGATTTCACCGCCTGAATACTTTAGCAGGCGTGTTGAGTCGGCGTGGGTAGGCAGGCTCAATAGAGCCAGGGTCAGCAGAACGGTCAGAAAGCGCATGGAGTGTCCCCTCCTATTCTTTTTCTGACCATTCTGGCGTAATTCGTCGCATTTCGCGACCGGGTAGACTTATCCGGCTTTGACGGGGTACAGACCGCTCCAGCCAAATCCGCTGAACAGCTGGTCAACCTGTTCGTCAACCGGCGCTTTGATCGTCAGTTGCTCACCGGTCACAGGATGTTCAAAAGACAGCTCAATCGCCATCAGCAACAGGCGGTCCAGATCAAAGTGCTCACGAAACGCCTTGTTATGGCGGCCATCACCGTGTTTGGTATCACCCACCAATGGATGAGAGATATGTTTCATATGACGGCGGATCTGGTGTTTACGACCGGTCTTAGGTTTCACCTCGACCAGCGAGTAACGTGACGACTCGTAACGTCCTACGGCGATCGGCAGCTCTACGGTACCGAGACGACGATAATCAGACACTGCTTCCTGCGGAGGCTTATCTGGGTTGGACATTTTGTCCGCGAGCTTATCCAGCTTTTCCTTCAGCGCGTAATCGATGGTATCCGCTTCCGGCGTATAACCGCGCGTCATGCAGAGGTAGGTCTTCTTAACCTCACGCTCAGCAAAGATGACATTCATCTTCTGTGCTGTTTCTTTCGTCTTGCCAAACACAATCACGCCAGACGTAGGGCGGTCCAGGCGATGAATGGTATAGGCAGTGCCGCCCAGATAGGTTTTAAGCAGGCTGGTCAGGTTTGGCGTGCTACGCGGTGCGATCCAGCTTGGATGAACCAACAATCCGGAGGGTTTATTTACAGCGATCAGATGATCGTCTTCGTAGAGGATGTCGAGTTCACACATGGGAAGGCACTTCAGGAATAAAGGAAATATGAAAATATAGAGAGGCGCGTAATTCTAAGGGCTTAGGCAAGCGCAAACAACCAAGCGCTTATTGTATGCAAAATACGATGAAATACAGACAATCATCAGAAAAAACCGAAGTGTTATATCGAAAAATACAGATAAACCACTATCTGATTGAAATATAAGGATATTTACCGATTACCCCTATGATATACGACGAAACTTCTCTTGAAAAAGATGTCTTATTCCCTATATATACCCTTAACGCGATATTAAACCATGAGGATAACCATGCGTAACGTTGATACTTATAGTGCCGGCAGGGAACAATCGGTACTGGCGACCAACAAACTGATCCGCAACACCTACATGTTGCTGGGTATGACACTGGTGTTCAGTGCTGTAACAGCAGGCATCTCTATGGCGATGAACCCTCCGTTCATCCTGTACCTGGGCAGCATCATCGTTAGCTTCGTTATGCTGTTTATTCTGAACAAAAAACAGAACAGTGCAGCTGCGCTGCCGCTGGTCTTCCTGTTCACCGGCCTGATGGGCTTTGGCCTGGGTCCACTGCTTAACCACTACCTGGGTATGGCAAACGGTGGCGAGATCGTAATGACGGCGCTGGGTATGACCGCCCTGACCTTCCTGGGTCTGTCCGCTTACGTGATGACCTCCAAGAAAGACTTCAGCTTCATGGGTGGCTTCCTGTCCGCAGGTATGATCATCGCGCTGATCGCAATGGTTGCTCTGTTCGTACTGCCGATGTTCGGCGTGGAACTGGGTGCAATGCACATGGCGTTCTCCGCATTCGTTGTACTGCTGATGGCCGGTTTCATTCTGTATGACACCAGCAATATCGTTAACGGTCACTACAGCAACTACATCATGGCAACTGTCAGCCTGTACCTGAACATCTACAACCTGTTCGTACACCTGCTGGCCCTGACCGGCATGATGAGCGACGACTGATCCCATATCAGTCTCGCAACTGACACTGCTAAAACCCCATTATCTTGCTAAGATAATGGGGTTTTTTCTTTGGCAGAACAGTTGGTTGCAGATGATATTTACCCTTATTGTTCAGGCTGCGCCCTACAGCCATCAGTCGGCTGACACGGCGTACCGGTTCGCAAAATCCCTGCTTGATCAGGGACACAGCCTGCACCGCGTATTCTTTTACGCCGACGGCGTACATACCGGCAGTGCCCTCGCCTCTCCACCTCAGGATGAACCCAATATCCCGGAACGCTGGCAACAGCTCGCACAGGACCATCAGCTGGACCTCGTAGTCTGTATCGCTGCTGCCGTGCGTCGTGGTGTGTTAGATGCCAATGAATCCGGGCGTTACAGCAAACCCGGTCATAACCTGGCGGACGGATTTGAATTATCCGGCCTCGGCCAGCTGGTGGAAGCGATCGCCGTTTCTGACCGCACATTGACCTTTGGAGCCTGAGTATGAGCGCTAAAAAGAAGGTTCTGATCATCAATCGACGCGCCCCGTACGGCCGTTCTAATGCACGCGATTCTCTGGACGTTGCACTGACCTGTGGCGTATTTGAACTGCCAGTCAGCCTGCTCTTCGCTGATGATGGCGTCTACCAGCTGTTGGGCGAGCATGACGCACAAGGCATCGGCCAGAAAAACCTGTCTGCCACTATGGCTGCACTGCCGATGTACGACATCGATCAGCTCTATGTGTGCGAGCAGAGCCTGAAAACGCAGGGGCTTGAAACATCCGATCTGGCCAACGCACCAACAGCGGTCGATCAGGATGCCATCCAGCAGCTCATCAAAGAGCATGACGTCGTTCTGACTTTCTGAGGTATTCCACTCCATGGCACTACACACCCTCAATCGCGCACCTGCAGATCAGAGCTGCGTCACACGCTGTCTCAATGCTTTAGCGGATAATGATGCCCTGCTTCTGATCGAAGACGGTGTCTATGCCGCATTGCCCGGCCACCAAGCCCTCTTTGCCGCACTTCCGGATTCCGTGTCGCTCTATGTATTACAACCTGATCTCCAGGCACGCGGCATCAGCGAGAAAGTGCGGGATGTTTTTACACCCATCGACGACGCCGGTTTTGTACAGCTGGCATGCGATCAAGACAAAGTAGTAAGTTGGTTCTGAACAATGACACTGGAAGTAAATGGAAATCAGATCGAAGTTGATGAAGAAGGTTATCTGTGTGCGCTGGATGACTGGTCTGAAGAGGTCGCGGAGCAGATCGCCCTGGCGGAGGGTGTAACACTCACCCCGGATCACTGGGCCGTACTGGAGGTATTGCGTGACTTCTACAACACCTTTGAGCATGCCCCTGCGATGCGCCCCTTTGTGAAAGCCGTCGGCCAGAAGCTGGGGGCCGACAAGGGTAAAAGTATCTATCTGATGAAGCTGTTCCCGGATAGCCCGGCGAAACTGGCTGCAAAAATCGCCGGTTTGCCCAAGCCAACAAACTGTCTGTAACTCATGTAACCCTCGGACTGCAATCACACAAGGAGCACGCATGTCCAAGCCCCATATCGCTTTTCTGGGTATCGGCCTGATGGGCCTGCCTATGGCCACCAACCTGCTTAATGCAGGATTTTCGCTCACCGCCTGGAACCGCACACAGCAGAAAGCAGAGGCATTGCGTCCATTGGGTGCGAAAATAGCCGACTCGCCTGGAGACGCTGTCGCAGAAGCTGACATCGTCATCACCATGCTGGAAAACGGCCCGATCGTTGAGCAGGTACTGTTTGATTCCGGCGCGGTCGCCCAATGCAAACCCGGTGCGCTGATCATCGATATGAGTTCCATTCCACCGGAGATGGCCAAAGCGCACGCTCAACGGCTCGCAGAGCGCGAACTCGGTTACCTTGATGCCCCGGTATCCGGCGGCACGGTAGGTGCTGAGCAAGCCACGCTATCGATTATGGCGGGCGGCACCCGTAACGACTTCGAACGCGCACAACCTGTCTTCAACGTACTGGGCAAGGCATCTACCTACATAGGCCCCGCGGGTTCCGGTCAGCTAGCCAAATGTGCCAATCAGGCGATCGTCGGTATCACCATCGGCGCCGTATCTGAAGCTCTGTTGCTTGCCGCTGAGGGCGGTGCAGATCCAGCGGCAGTCCGGGAAGCACTTTTGGGCGGCTTCGCCAGCAGTCGTATTCTGGAGCTGCACGGACAGCGGATGATCGATCGTACATTTAACCCTGGAGCCACTTCGCGTGTGCAACTTAAGGATCTGCGTACTATTCTGGATAGCGCGCGGGCGCAGGAGTTAACACTGCCGCTCACCCAACGGGTATACGACGAATACCGCGAAATGGTCGCCAAAGGCATGGAAAACTGTGATCACAGCGGCCTGCTATTGCAGCTGGAATCACTCAACCACCCTGCTCGCCTGAACGATAAGGAAACCGAATGCCCACCACCGGTGGAGAAAAACTGATGCCACAGTTTGCCGTAAACCTCAGCATGCTTTTCACTGAACAGCCACTGTCTGATCGTTTTCAGGCGGCACGGGCTGCGGGCTTCGACAAGGTCGAAATTCAGTTCCCCTATGAACTGAATGCCCAGACGATAAAAGCACTGCTCGAAAGAAATGAGCAGGAGCTGGTCCTGATCAACCTGCCAGCGGGAGATTGGGCGTCAGGAGAGCGCGGTATCGCCTGCCACCCTGACCGTATTGACGAATTCGACCAGGGCGTGGAGCAAGCACTTGAGTACGCGCTGGCACTGGATGTTCAGCGTATTAACTGCCTGTCAGGGATAAAACCTGATCAAGTTAGCTCTGAGCTGGCCGAAAAGACTTTTGTCAGAAACCTGAAATATGCCGCAGGGCGCCTCGCAGAGCATGATATCGAACTGCTTGCCGAAGCGATCAATACGCAGGACATACCGGGATTCTTTCTTAACAAGAGCAAACAACTAATTGATATTAAAGAATTAAATAACATCGAAAACTTGCGTTTGCAGTACGATGTTTATCATATGCAGATTATGGAGGGGAACCTCACCACCACCCTCCAGAAGCATCTGCAGCATATAGGACACATACAGGTTGCCGACGTTCCCGGGCGCCACGAACCAGGTACGGGAGAGATCAATTTCCCTAACCTTTTCAAAGCGGTAGAGGCTATGGGATACTCCGGTGTAATCAGTTTCGAATATATCCCTGAAACTGATACACAGAGCAGCCTGTCACAGGTTAACCAGATAATTAGTGGGTAATGTCATGGGTTTGGAACAAGCAGCTGAAGATCTGCAGCAGTATCTGAATAGCGCCACCAAAGAACAGGCTAAACAAACTAATCAGGATGATGTTGTTTACAACCAGTGGGCGACGTTTAAGGTCGATGATGAGCTTTACGGCATCGACGTTATTCGTGTAAAGGAAGTCCTGCGCCACAGTGAAATGACGCCGGTACCCGGCGCTCAGAACTATGTTCTGGGTATTATCAACCTGCGTGGCAACGTAGTCACCGTTATCGATACTCGCCGACTGTTCGGCCTGCCTGCGGTGCCGATCGACGACGACACCCGCATCATTGTGGTTGAGTACAACGAACAGGAAGTGATCGGACTGGTGGTGGACAGCGTTGATGAGGTCATCAACCTGCCTCAAAACGATGTTGAGCGCGCACCAAGCGTATCCAGCGACGAATCAACCCGCCGCTTCGTACAGGGCGTGTGTTATTACAACGGCCTGCTGATCATTTTGCTCGATATGGCCAAGATGCTCACCAGCATCACGCCAGCGGATTCCGAAGAAGGGCCATCTACCCACTAAGAATCCCCTGCCCTTCGAGCTCAGCTCCCCACGTGCACCGCGATCTGGCGACTCCCAGCGCGGTGCCGATGTTCCCAGCAATAGATCCCCTGCCAGGTTCCCAGCGTCAAGCGGCCATCTTTCACCGGAATCGATAACGTTGTAGACGTCAGTGCCGCTTTGATATGAGCCGGCATATCATCCGAGCCTTCAAGGGTGTGGGTGTAGAGCGGATCATCCTCCCTTACCAGACGGTTCATCCAGTTTTCCAGATCCACCCGTGCACTGGGATCGGCATTTTCCTGAATAGTAAGACTTGCAGAGGTGTGCTGGATCAGCAACGAACACAGGCCGTCCCGGATACCTGATCGCGCAACCAGCCGCTCAACCTGCTCAGTAAATTCAAACAGACCCTGACGACCGGTACGGACGGAGATAATTTCAACCATAAAAAATGCCCCTTCAGATGAAGGGGCACTTTAGCAAATACACTGAATGAAGAGAAACCGATCAGAGTACGCGGTTTGTCGTCATAAATTTGCTGTCGGCGTCAGGCCCTGTGTTATCTGCATAGAGCGTCACACCGGAGCGCAGGCAGATGGAGAGGTTCTGATGAGATGCCTCTGTCTCTTCAGGTAGCATCTGCTCAACTGCGGCTTTCTCGTCCAGCAGCTCCTGCTCGGTCGCAGTCAAACGCTGACGGCTGAATTCGTTGACCTCGATATCGTGCACAATCTGGTAGCGGCCATAGTTACAGATCACAGGGAAGGAGTAGAAGATCCCCTTCGCAATACCGTAGCTGCCGTCACTCAGAATACCCATACTGATGATCTCACCCGGCTCGGTACCCAGCACCCAGTCGCGCATCTGGTCGACGATCGCCTGCGCGGCAGACGCTGCACTGGACAGTCCGCGCGCATCGATAATCTCGCCGCCGCGCTTCGCGACCTTCGGAATAAACTCGTCACGGTACCAGGTGGTATCGATCTGAGCCATCGCGGGCTTACCCAGAATAGTCGCATGGTGCAGGTCGGGATACTGGGTCGGAGAGTGGTTACCCCAGATCATGATACCGCCGATATCACGGGTGGTTGCACCGCAGTGATTCGCAAGAATACCCTTGGCGCGGTTGTGGTCCAGACGGGTCAGACAGGTGAACTGGGATGGACTCAGATCAGGAGCATTGCGGCTCGCGATCAGCGCATTGGTATTTGCAGGGTTGCCGGTTACCAGCACCTTTACGTCACGGTTTGCATGGTCATTCAGCGCACGCCCCTGGCGTGCGAAGATCTGTGCGTTTTCTTCCAACAGGTCACGACGCTCCATGCCAGGACCGCGCGGTTTCGCACCAACCAGCAGGGCGTAATGCGCATTCTTGAAGCCATCTTCTACGTTGTCGTGCAATGTGATGGTGTGCAGCAGAGGATAGGCGCAATCCATCAACTCCATCGCAACACCCCGCAACGCCTTCATTGCGTGCGGAAGTTCGATCAGCTGCAGAATGACAGGCTGATCTTTACCCATCATCTCACCTGCGGCGATCTTAAAAAGTAAGCTGTAGCTAATTGCGCCGGCCGCGCCGGTAACCGCAATACGAACTGGACGTCTCATTTATATATTACCCTTCGCTATAAGATTATTATTATTGGCTATTTCATACAAAAGTATAAGCACACTTATACCCTAAAGTAAGCGCCAAATGCGAAGGAAATGTGACTAATGAGGACAAACTCGGGAAAAACTCCCGAATTCTGAAAAAACCTGTAACCCTTGTGGTTACAGGTTTCGCATAGATTCGTCGCGTAACGGGATGATCGGAGAGTTGTCGATGACGGATCGGATCTGACTAAGCATGCGTTCTTTGTCGCGACCCAGCACACCTTTCAGCACCATGTAGTTCGATGCATGGTCGCTACGGAAGATGGTTTTCTCAAGCTCGGTATGACTCAGCATCAGCTTCATCTCACGGAACAAGCCCTGCTGATCGAGCATCTGGAAGTCGCCCCCGAAGCCGTCGACCACCTTGCCCATACCATTGCGGAAGAACAGCACCAGCGTGGCAAAATAATCCGGCTGTGTCTCGTTTACCAGACGCGCGGAGTTCAGCGCGTGCTGCTCGCTCAGCTTCACACCGCCCATACCGTTGATCACCATCACGGATGTTTTCATGCCTGCGGCTTTGGCTTTGAGCAGTGCATCGCAGGTAGAGCGGTAGGTCTCCCCTTTTACGATTTTAGCCAACACTTCATCATCGCCGCTTTCCGCGCCTATATAGAGCAGCTTCAGCCCCAGCGCTTCAAGCTCCTGCAGTTGCTCAACCGTTTTATTTTTCAGGTTACGCGGCAAGCAGTAGGCTGATACCCGCGTAACACTGGGCAGATGCTCCCGAATCGCCTCAAGAATCGTTTTCAGGCGACGGAATGACAGTGCCATCGCATCCCCATCAGCCAGGAAGACGCGGCGGACTCCCGCCAACTGCTGGCCACAGCGAACAATCTCTGCCAGCACCTGCTCTTCCGCTTTAGGCTTAAACTTTTTCTGTGGCGCCGTATACATCTCGCAAAAGGTACATTTGTTCCAGCTGCAACCATTGGTCACCTGCAAGATCAGCGAGTTCGCTTCACTTGGCGGGCGAAACAGGGGTTCGATGTATTCAACGGGCGGATAGTAATACATAGACGTTTGCTCTTGTTAGGAAACCGGCGGAGGAACTTAACCGGCCGCTTTGGAGAACAGGCGATGGAAGTTAGCGGTTGTCTGTTCTGCCAGTGCGTCGATCGAGACCCCTTTCAGGTCGGCGATACACTGAGCCACCTCAACCACGTATTTAGGTTCGTTTTTCTTACCCCGGTACGGTACCGGCGCCAGATAAGGCGCGTCTGTTTCGATCAGGATACGATCCAGTGGCACCTGCTTCGCTACCTGGCGTAGCTCTTCCGCATTACGGAAGGTGACGATGCCGGAAAAGGAGATCATGTAGTTCAGGTCCAGCGCGGCCTTCGCCATCTCCCAGTTCTCAGTAAAGCAATGCAGCACCCCACCCACCTCTGCATCACCCGATTCGCGGATGATGCGCAGGGTATCTTCGCGTGCATCGCGGGTATGGACAATCGTCGGCAGACCGCTCTGTGCAGACGCCTGCAGGTGATTACGGAAACTGTCCTGCTGAACTTCGACCGTATCCTGCTGGTAGTAGTAATCCAGCCCCGTTTCACCGATGGCTACGATACGTTCGCGCTTTGTCTCTTCCAGTAGTGCGTCTACCGAGACAACCTGGCCGTCTGTATTCAGAGGATGCACACCCACTGAGGCGTAGATATGACTGTATGGCGCAATCTGCGCGTACATCTGCTTAAACTGCTCCATCTCGATTGAGACACAGAGCATTTTCTGGATATTACGTTCCGATGCTGCGGACAGCATCGCGTTAAAATCGCCGTCATAGGGAGACAGATCAAGCCTGTCCAGATGACAGTGGGAATCAATAAACATAAACAATAGAACTGAATAGTAATAAGTTATAGGGCGTTGGTGCGGCGCTCGGAGTTCAGGGCACCCGCCAGGTGGGTCTCAATGGTATTTACCAGTGTGGAGTCGTCTGCAGAGAACTGAATACCGATACCCGGTTCACGACCACCCTGCGCACCCTTAGGGGTCACCCAGATCACTTTACCGGTTACGGGAATCTTCTCTGGCTCACCCATCAGCTCGAGCAGCATAAACACCTCTTCACCCAGATGATAGGTGCGGGCGGTCGGGACGAACATACCGCCGTTTTTGATGTAAGGCATGTATGCCTTGTATAGGTCATCCTTGTTTTCAATGATGAGTGAAAGGATACCGTGACTGAGTCGAGATCCCACTGACATTGCTTATCTCCGTTACCTGAGCACTGCGGACCATTCGAGCAATATACGCTCCAACAGCATCTGTTTGTTGGTATTCTGCCTCAGTATAAGGCTTTTACGCTCTTCCTGTACCCGACTGGCGAGCTGAAAGAGTTTGACCGGATCCGCTTTGCGTACAATCGCCAGCAACATATTCTGCGCATCCGCATGTTGCACCTGTTCATTGCCGGTCAGCTTGGCACGGGAGGCATCGGCCAGCAGACCGTACAACCACCCCAGCATCACTTCCAGGTCTGCCTTCTGCCAGCTCTGCGCAACCTCTACAACTGTACGCCGCTTCTTCAGCACATCGGCAAGGCCTTTAATCAACTGGCTACGCCACTCGTCCAGACCGCTCTCTTTATACTTCATCGCAGCCATCGGAGCGCCGTTGTTAATACGCACGATATGGGCGGCTTCATCCTCTGCAAGCTCCAGCTTGGCAGCGACGTATGCGGTGGCTTCAGCCTCTTGCGGCAGTGGGCACTCTACCCGCTGACAACGACTTTTGATGGTAGGCATCACCTGCCCCAGCCGGTCGGTTAACAGCATCAGCACCGTATCGCGACCTGGCTCTTCCAGCATCTTCAACAAGGCGTTGGCCGCCGCAACATTCATCGCGTCGGCTGGATTCAGGATCACAACCCGGTATCCACCCTGCTGCGCAGTGCTGTTGATGAAGTCAGTCAGGCCACGGATCTGATCTACCTTGATCGGCTTACCCGGTTCTTCCGGTTCCAGCAGAAAAAGATCGGGGTGCCCGTGTACCGCGTTCAGCTGGCAGGAGCGACATTGGCCACAGACCTCATCGCCATTTGGAGATTGGCACAGCAGATAATGGGCAAACGCAGTAGCGAAGTGGCTTTTACCGATCCCCTGCGCGCCATGCACGATCAGCGCGTGCGGCAACCGCTCATCACGATGCAGACCACACAGGTGTTGCCAGCGCTCCGCAAACCAGGGATGCACGATGGCCTCAGCCATGATTAGCCTCCACAAACGGCTTGATCGCACCCGCAATCTGCGCCTGCACTTCGCTTAAGCCCAGAGACGCGTCAACAATGGCAAAACGTGACGGATCATTCTCTGCACGTTTCAGGTAAGCGCCACGCACCCTTTCAAAGAAGGCGACTTTCTCCTGTTCAAAGCGGTCAGGCGCACTACGTGCACTGGCACGTTTCAGACCTACCTCAACATCCAGATCCAACAGTAGAGTGAGATCCGGCTGAAGTCCTTTCTGAACAAGCGTCTCGAGCAATTCAATCTGTTTTACATCCACGCCGCGTCCGCCGCCCTGATAAGCGAAGGTCGCATCGGTAAAGCGATCACTGATCACCCAAGCTCCACGCTCAAGTGCGGGTTTGATCACATTAGCGATATGCTGAGAGCGCGCCGCAAACATCAGCAGCAGTTCAGCATCAGATGACACAGTTTCCTCACGCGGCTGTAGCAACAGGTTGCGCAGCTCTTCCGCGAGCGGTGTACCACCCGGTTCACGGGTCAGGACAACTTCGATGCCGTGGTCGGCCAGCAACGCGCACAAAAAGTCGATGTTTGTCGATTTACCAACACCCTCTGTGCCTTCAACGGTGATAAAGCGACCACGCTGAGTAGTATTCATATAACGTTTAGATAAACCTATGGGGAAGAGCGATAGTCTTTACGGCGTTTCAGCTGGTACTGACGAACCGCACGGTTGTGCTCTTTCAGGGTATTAGAGAACTGGTGACTACCGTCCCCTTTAGCAACAAAATAGAGCGACTTGCCCGCAGCCGGATTCAACGCAGCATTGATCGCTTCGGCACCGACCATCGCAATTGGCGTCGGTGGAAGCCCTTTTATCACGTAAGTGTTGTAGGGCGTAGGTCTGCGCAGATCGGCACGACGGATATTGCCCTTGTAGCTGTCACCCATACCGTAGATAACAGTCGGATCAGTCTGCAGTCGCATGCCTTTATTCAGGCGCCGCACAAACACACCGGAAATAACAGGGCGCTCATCCGGGCGCGCCGTTTCCTTCTCCACGATTGATGCCATGGTTAAGGCTTCGTAAGAGGAGGCATACGGCAGCTTTTTGTCACGCTTTGCCCAAGCATCATTCAGCTTGCTGTTAAGCAGCTTATGCGCCCGCTTTAGCAGTTCCAGATCGGTTTCACCGCGCTCAAAGTTGTATGTTTCGGCGAGGAACAGACCTTCCAGTGAAGGCTTATCGATGGACAACGCTTTCTGCAAGGCAGCCTGATCCAGATCGGTAATGGTCTGCTTAAGAACCTTGTCAGCGGCGAGCTGTTTCAACAGTTCTTTGTAAGTACTGCCTTCGATGATCGTAAAGCTGTATTGGATCGACTTGCCACTCACCATCTGATCAACAAGGCTGACCGGAGTTGCCCCCTCTTCCACCAGGTACTCACCTGCCCGGATTTTGCTCGCTTTGCCACTGTGACGGCCGTACAGCTTCAACATCAGATCAGATTTGACCACACCGTCCTGAACCAGATTAGCTAGCACCTTCCTATAGTTGCTGCCTTTCTCGATGGTCATGATGTAGGAACCATCGATATCCAGCGGGGTTTTCAGAAAAGACTGGTACTGCTGCCAACCAACTGCGGCAGCGCCAAGTCCTCCGACTGCAACCACAGACAGCGCAATGATTACGCGTCTCAAACTTTATACTCCTGTTCAAGCAGCTCTTGGGCCAGGCGAGTCACCGGACCAACTTCAAATAGATGGGTACCAAGTTGGGTAACAGGCCACACGTCGATAAGGCTGTTACTCACAAACACCTCATCAGCAGTAAACAACTGATCAGGCGTATAGTTACCTTCGAAAACAGGGATAGTCTGCTCTGCTAACCGCTCCAGCAACAAGTTACGTGCGATCCCCCTGACTCCGCAACGAGACAGCTCTGGCGTGTAAAGCGCACCGTCTTTCACCCAGAAAACGTTACTCATAGTGCCTTCCGCGACGTAACCCTCATAATCCAGCACAATGCCTTCACGAATTGCGGGATCACTCCATTCGTTGCGGGCCATCACCTGTTCCAGGCGGTTAAGGTGTTTAATGCCTGCCAAAGCAGGATTCAAACCTAAGCGCAGGTCACAGATACGGCTTTTAATACCTTGTTCGGCAGCTGCCCCAAAATCAGGCAGTGCCGACAACATTATGATACGCCGGGGCTGAAGGTCTTCAGATATTGCGTATCCCCGACCACCTGCACCCCGTGTAACAACAAGCTTCAGTACGCCCGCATCAGGCAAGACGATCACGTCCAGCTCATCAAGCAACAGATCGATTGCATCATCAGGTAAGGCCAGACGATGCGCACCTTCGCGCATACGCAAGATATGGCGATCTAATAAAAGCGCGCGGCCGTCTAATACTTTGATGGTTTCGAACAGTCCGTCACCGTAGGCAAGCCCCCGATCACGAACATCCACCGCACTCTGCACTAAACCATTTACCCAGCACGTCACACTCATAGCTGCACCTGAACCTCTATTCATGTCCAAGTTACCATCTTAACCTACTGAATTAAATGGAAAGTCTTTACTAAGCGCGGAGTAAAAACAGGGAGCATATAGGCTCCCTGTGATACAGGAATGGATCAAAGAGTTTTGAACACCAGGGTGCCGTTGGTGCCGCCAAATCCGAATGAGTTTGACAAAGCAGCACCTATAGCTGCTTCCTGAGGCTGATGAGCCACGTAATTCAGATCACAACCCTCTGATGGGTTATCCAGGTTGATGGTTGGTGGTGCAACCTGGTCACGCAGCGCCAGCGTACAGAAGATCGCTTCTACTGCGCCTGCTGCACCCAGCAAATGCCCAATCATCGACTTGGTGGAGCTCATGCGTACATCGCTAGCCGCCGAGCCCAATACGCGTTTCGCTGCATTCGACTCCGCGATATCACCCGCTGGTGTGGAGGTACCATGCGCATTGATATACTGCACATCTTCACCGTTAAGCTGTGCATCCTGTATTGCATTCTGCATGGACAACGCAGCACCTTCACCGGTTTCCGGCGGTGCCGTCATATGGAACGCGTCGTCGCTCATGCCAAATCCGGCCAGCTCACAGTAGATATCCGCGCCACGTGCTTTCGCGTGTTCATACTCTTCCAGCACCAGAATGCCAGCACCATCACCCAGCACAAAGCCATCGCGGTCCCGGTCCCAAGGGCGGCTAGCCGCTTGTGGATCGTCGTTACGGGTGGAAAGTGCGCGCGCTGCAGAGAAACCGCCAATACCCAGAGGCGTGGTTGCCATTTCAGAACCGCCTGCCAGCATAACATCGGCATCGCCGTACTGAATCATACGCATCGCCTGACCGATATTATGGGTACCGGTCGTACACGCTGTTGTAATTGCGATATTCGGGCCCTTAAAGCCGTACTTAATCGCCAGGTTCCCGGCGATCATATTGATGATACTGCCCGGAACAAAGAAAGGAGAGATTCGCCGCGGCCCGCTTTTTCCAAGCAGCTCGCAGTTTTTTTCAATCATTGGCAAACCGCCAATGCCAGACCCGATTGCGCAGCCGATACGAGGTGCGTTCTGTTCTGTAACCTCCAGCTTGGCATCATTAACCGCCTGTATTGCAGCCGCCATACCGTACTGAATGAACAGATCCATCTTGCGCGCTTCCTTCGCGCTCATATATTCACTGACATCAAACTCTTTTACAGATGCCGAGAACTGCGTCGCAAAGCCGGAAGCATCAAAATGCTCAATATTGGCTGCGCCGCTTTTACCTGCCAAGATGTTTTCCCAGGTTTCCTGGACTGTGTTACCCACCGGGGTCAACATCCCCAATCCGGTAACCACCACTCGCCTGCGTGACATCATGATCCTCCCACGCTACAAACCTTCAGATAAAAGAAAAGCCGCACTATGCAACGATAGATGCGGCTTTTCGGGTATTCGAGACTGAGATCGATTACTGGTTAGCGTTAACGTAATCGATTGCCAGCTGAACGGTAGTGATTTTTTCAGCTTCTTCGTCAGGGATTTCGGTTTCGAATTCCTCTTCCAGAGCCATCACCAGCTCAACAGTGTCCAGAGAGTCAGCACCCAGATCTTCTACGAAAGATGCAGAGTTTACAACTTCTTCTTCTTTAACACCCAGCTGTTCAGCGATGATTTTCTTTACGCGCTCTTCAATGCTCATAACTCTTCCTATCTTCTTATCAACACATCACACCTACACAGATGTGACTCGGAATACTTAAGAATGCTGACATACTTCAAGCAGCATGTCAGCGGTAATTTTTACTTGTTAGCTGACGGCACATTATCAACAATTAGCGAAAAAAAACAATGACTAGTTGTGCCTAATCAGCCCATATACATGCCGCCGTTGACGTGGATCGTTTCACCGGTCACGTAACCACCACCCTGGCTTGCCAGGAAGCCTACAACCGCCGCGATCTCTTCCGGCTGACCCAGACGATTCATCGGAATCTGGGACTGCAGTTTTTCTTTGTGCTCATCAGCCAGGCCGCTGGTCATATCGGTATCGATAAAGCCAGGAGCAACGCAGTTCACTGCGATATTACGGGAGCCTACCTCACGCGCCAGCGCACGGGTAAAACCTTCCATACCGGATTTAGCAGCAGCATAGTTTGCCTGACCTGCGTTACCCATAGATGCAACAACAGAGCTGACGCTGATGATACGGCCCCAACGTGCCTTAGTCATGCCACGCAAGCAACCTTTAACCAGACGGAAAACAGAGTTCAGGTTGGTGTTCATCACCGCATCCCACTCATCTTCCTTCATACGCATCATGATGTTATCGCGGGTGATACCAGCGTTGTTTACCAGGATCTCGATAGCGCCAAAATCGCCTTGCACGGTCTTCAGAACCGCTTCAACAGATTCAGCGGAAGCAACGTCCAGTACCAGACCGGTACCTTTAATACCCTCTTCTGCCAGGTATTCGGAGATAGTTGCAGCACCGTTATCGCTGGTTGCAGTACCTACGACAACTGCACCCTGACGACCCAACTCCTTAGCGATCGCCTTACCAATACCTCGGGTAGCGCCGGTTACCAGCGCAACTTTACCTTCAATGCTCATTACTAAGTTCCTTGCTCCGGAATTTACTGACCGAGGGCCTTGTCCAGGCCTGCAGGTTCGTTAATAGCTGCTACTGCGAGCGGCTTGTGTACTTTCTTATTCAGGCCGGACAGCACTTTACCTGGACCACACTCAACGGTGGATTCCACACCCTGCTCTACCATCGCCTGAACACTCTTAGTCCAGAGCACCGGGCTGTAAAGCTGTGCCAGCAGATTGTCTTTCAGCTCTTCTACGTTTGCAGGCACACTGGCGGAGACGTTCTGCATCACAGGGATAGCGGGCAGCTTAACGTCGATCTTAGCCAGCTCGCCAGCCATCTTCTCAGCTGCAGGCTTCATCAGTGCACAATGGGAAGGAACACTTACCGGCAGAGGAACAGCACGCTTAGCGCCTGCTTCTTTACACGCAACAATTGCACGCTCAACCGCTTCTTTCTCACCAGCAATAACGATCTGGCCCGGGCAGTTGTAGTTCACCGGAGAAACGACCGCACCTTCAGCTGCAGATTCGCACGCTGCCTCGATTGCATCGTCAGCCAGACCCAGAATTGCTGCCATAGCGCCAGTACCTGCTGGAACTGCCTGCTGCATAAATTCGCCACGCAGCTTAACCAGGTTTACACCATCAGCAAATTCAATCGCACCTGCACAAACCAACGCAGTGTATTCACCCAGGCTGTGACCCGCCATGATAGATGGCGCTTCACCACCTTTCTCCTGCCACATGCGCCACAGTGCAACACCTGCAGTCAGCAGCGCTGGCTGGGTTTTATCTGTCTGGTTCAGGTCTTCTGCCGGACCGTTCTGCACCAGCGCCCAAAGGTCATAACCCAGAACCTCAGATGCTTCTGCAAAAGTTGCTTCGATAATCGGATTGGACTCCGCCAACTCCGCCAGCATACCAACCTGCTGGGAACCCTGTCCGGGGAAAACAAATGCTAGAGATTGAGACATGGTTTCCTCTTTAACTCCACTAATCCTTAACCTAATAAAAAGGTCTAATCTGCCCGTAGTGTACAGTATTCGCAGTTAATTAAAACCGCGTGACCTGGCATCAGCTTAACTGCCGCTCTATATGACAACTGATGCGACTCGGGAGATCCATTTCTACCTCGGCAATCGCCCTCTCGAGCGCATAACCAAAGCACTTTTTATCCGCACTGCCGTGGCTTTTTACAACGATACCCTGAAGCCCCAGCAGACTTGCACCATTTCGACGATTTGGATCCATCTGGCGATTCAGCTCAGCCAGAACCGGCTTGGCCAACAACCCCAAAAAACGACGATAGATCCCTCGATTAAAGCTGGTACGCACTTTATGCCTGATCAGGTTTGCCAACCCCTCGCTACCTTTCAGCGCGATATTGCCAACAAACCCATCACAGACGACCACATCCGCACGCCCGGTGAAAATATCGTCACCTTCGACATAGCCGATGTAGTTGAGTTCACCGTGTTCAGAGATTAAACGCGATGCAAGTTTAACCTGCTCATTACCTTTAATCTCTTCCTGCCCCACGTTGAGCAAGCCGACTTTCGGCTCCGGTATCTGATCCACCGCCTGCGCCATCACCGACCCCATAATCGCAAACTGCAACAGATGCTCAGCACTGCAACTGACGTTAGCGCCCAAATCCAACATATAGGAATCGCCCCGCGTTGTCGGGACAGCAGAGATAATAGCTGGACGGTCGATACCCGGAAGCGTTTTCAACACAGAACGGCCCAGGACCATCAGTGCTCCGGTATTCCCAGCACTGACACAGGCATCGCACTGACCCGCCGCCACACGCTCCAGCGCAATACGCATAGAGGAACCTTTACCGTGACGCAATGCCATCGACGGTTTTTCATCCATACCAATAAATGTATCGGCGTGAATAATCTCAAGACGGTTCGCAACGTCGGAGTTGAGCTTACGGATATAAGGAGAGATTTCGTTCTGGTGACCAACAAGGTTGATGGTCAGGTGGGGATTGTGCGCTAACGCACTGATACTGGCAGGAACAGTGACGCGGGGACCGAAGTCCCCGCCCATCGCATCAACTGCAATGGTGAAGTAGTCTGACAAGCTTATTCGTCGCCCTGCTTGTTAACTACCTGCTGACCACGGTAGAAACCGTCTGCGGATACGTGGTGACGACGGTGAGTTTCACCAGTAGTCGCGTCAACAGACAGAGTTGGTCCGCTCAGAGCATCGTGGGAACGACGCATACCGCGCATGGAACGGGACTTTTTGCTCTTCTGAACTGCCATGATTCAATAGCTCCTAGTTCGAATTCTTATCGGCCTTTAATTGGGCCAATACACTAAATGGGTTCGGTTTATCGGTGTCTTGCGCCGTCTCTTCTTCACCAAATGAAGTCTGAACACTGCAGTCATCATGATAAGCAAACGGAGGTAAGCTTAATATCAGCTCCTCTTCTATCATGCTCCGCAACTCCACCTCTTCCTCCTCTAATAAAAGAGGATCGTAGATACGCGGTAACTGTTTGACCTGTTCCTCGGTCAGGGTTACCGCCAGGTTGAAGTGTGCTTCTGCTGCGACTTCCACCGGTTCGAGACAACGCTGGCAGGTCATATATACATGACCTTCTGCACTGCCTGTAACGGTGCGGAATCGCTGTTCATCAACACCGAAGTCCAACTCAACCTTCAGACTACCCTCTTCATTAACCAGAAGAGAGGCCAGTCTAGGCAGTTCACTCGGCGTGATTAAACCTTCAATCCGCACTCCCCGCTCAGCAAGCTTACGCGGGTCAACTTTTTTTGGTAATGGTCTGTACGACATAAGCGCGCAATTCTAGGGACCAAATGTCCGTCTGTCAAAGCCTTAAGTGCTTTAAATGTAGGATAAAACCGCTAATATTCTAATCCGATTCAATATCTTATCCAGAAAGGCCCAACTCACCCTATGCAGACTCTCGTACTGGCATCAAGCTCACCCTTCAGGCGTGAACTGCTTGATAAGCTAAATTTGCAATATTCACACTCATCACCTGATATTGATGAAACCCCACTAGCTAACGAGCGACCTCAAGCACTTGTTGAACGCTTGTCAGTAAATAAAGCCCAGGCAGTAGCAGAGCGATATCCCGACGCACTGATCATCGGTTCAGATCAGGTAGCTGTAATTGATGGAAAGATTGTCGGCAAACCCCACACACCAGAAAAAGCGTTTGAACAGCTACGCGCAGCATCCGGTAACAAAATCACATTTTATACCGGCCTTACACTCCTCAACAGCCAGAATGGCAACACCCAGAGCGAAGTCGTACCTTTTCATGTTCACTTTCGCGAGCTGAGCGATTCCATGATCAGAAATTACGTCGCCGCTGAATCACCGCTCAACTGCGCTGGGAGCTTCAAATCTGAGGGACTTGGCATCGCGCTTTTTGAACGCCTTGAGGGCGAAGATCCTAATACACTGATCGGACTGCCGCTTATCCGCCTGATTCGCATGCTTGAGAATGAAGAGATTACAGTGATCTGACTAACGGATGTCTCGCTTTTCGCGCGGAAAGAGCCAAAAGGCAAACCACCGCGTGAATCGGGGCATCAGTACGTAGCTCATCAAAAGCATAACCACCGCCGTAACGATCAGGGTTCTCAGCACCAAAGGCACTGGCTCAAGCAGCGGACCGAACAGCCAGAAGATAAGTGTGACGGTCGGAAACAGCGCCAACCAGCTTACGATCGTCATCTTATATTTAGGCGGCGGCTGTACCGGATTCTGACCCGGCAGTGAAAACCAGGTAACCAGCCCCGGCATCACCTCTACTTTACTCGGCGCATCCAGCAAGACTTCAATCTCTTGTAGCGCCGCCTCCCGCTCTGATGACAGTTGCCAGCGCTGCAGGTCTTCCTGAGAACGGAATTTGAAAATAATACGATATTCCGGATCAGCCGCAGACGTCGGCCGAAACAGATTGGTACCCATATAACCTGGAAAAGATGCCGCCGCCTCGGTCATTTTAGTACTGAGCGCTTCGAACGCATCCTCGTGCCCACTTTTAACCCGACGTGAGATTACTACCGTAATCGGTTCTGCGATCTCCCGGTTTTCTGGTGCTGTATTCATTGCTACCCCCCCTGCTTTCTGTTTACTGAGAACCAGTATAAAGGGAGGCACTTCTTATCAAAATTGGACAGATTGGAAAGCAAGGTTCCATTTTTGGAATTAGTAATAAATAGAAAAGGAGGCCGATGCCTCCTTTATCTAACTTTGATGTGATATCCGCTGATCAGACCAAGCTCATCCGACCTTAGCGCAGCTGAACAGGACTGCCATTCAATCCCATCTCAGCACTGATTGTCTTAGCAAAGGTAACGCTAACGCGGTCCAACAGTCGCTCCCACAATTTAGGCTGGGCACTGTAATCTACCATCTCTTCAACGCCGACAATCTCACGCGCGACGTAGCTGCTGCTGGCCAGACCATCCAACAGACCCAGTTCGACCGCTTGCTCGCCAGTCCAAACCAACCCACTAAACAGAGACTCATCCTGTTTCAGACGCTCGCCTCGACCACGCTGCACCTGTTCGATGAACTGTCGGTGCGTAGTATCAAGCACGTTTTGCCAGAGTTTCGACTCTTGATCATCTCGCGGACTGAACGGATCAAGAAACGCCTTGTGATCACCGGCAGTGTAAAGGCGACGCTCAACACCAAGCTTTTCCATCAGATCTACAAAACCAAAGCCACTGGCCACGACACCGATAGAACCAACCAGACTCGCTTTATCGCCGTACACCTCATCCGCAGCTGCAGCGATATAATAAGCACCAGACGCACCTATATCGGTGATAACCGCGTAAGCTTTTTTATCAGGATGGAGCGCTCGCAGACGCTTCACTTCATCGAAGATATAACCAGACTGAACCGGACTACCGCCCGGACTATTGATACGCATGATCACAGCTTTTGACTGCTCTGCTTCAAAGGCCCTGCGCAACGCCCAGATAATATTGTCAGCGCTCGCCTCTTCCGTCGCAGCAATCGGCCCCTGAATATCAATAACAGCAGTGTGCAGCTCTGGCTCATCACCCTCTGAATTCAGGGAACCGCCAAAGATAGCGAAACCGAGCAGTGCAAACAGATAAACAAAGGTCAGAGACTTAAATACAATCCCCCACCTGCGCGCGCGACGCTGCTCTACGTACAAGCCGTCGACCAAACGCTCCAGCAAACGCCACTCTTTGCCGTCCGCGTTTTTCTTCACCTTGTCTAACGCCTGAGTCCCAGGGTTCTCTGGCGATTCGCGCTCGTCCCAATGATTATCAGACATAGTCATTTCCTTAATTATCTAGATTTAACCCGCAACAAACTGACAGCCTCTGCCGCCAACACACCTATTCCGACAGGTAACGGCTTTCGATCCACGCTTCCAGCTCAGGGAAATTATGGACCATAAGAACCGGATCATATTTGGTCAGGCGATCTTCATGGTGCGCACCATAACTAACACCGATCACATCCATACCGGCACGACGCCCCATGTCGAGGTCGAACTCAGTATCACCGATCATCAACGCCTCAGATGCTTTGACACCGGTCTCGGCCAGAATCTCCTCGAGCATATGAGGATCAGGCTTGGATGTAGTTTCGTCCGCACAGCGGGAAGTTTCAAATACGTAAGCAAGCCCGGTTTCGGCAAACACACGGTCCAGGCCACGGCGGCTCTTGCCGGTCGCCACCGCCATACGAATCCCGTTGTTGTGCATACGATCCAGACAGTGCAACACACCCGGGAAAAGATGGGTCGGCGTTTCATCAGCGCCCAGATAATAGTGCCCGTAACGCTCCCGCATCAGGTCAATCTCTTTTGCGGTTACGCCTGGGATCAGTTCGCGGATCGCTTCAGGCAAACCCAGTCCGATGATGTTACGTACCGCATCGTCAGTCAGTTCACCCAATGACAGATCACGTGCCGCCGCCTGCATGCTCGAGATAATACGAGCAGCGGAATCGATAATGGTTCCATCCCAGTCAAAAATCAGCAACTTGTACAAACTGACAACTCCTATAAACAGCAATAGATAACGGACAGATAGCTACCGTCGTCGCTGACCACCTGCCAACGCGCGCATATTATGCCTGCAAAGACAGGGCATTACGATGTGGCCCAAGGATACGACGGAGATACGGCCAAGGATATGACCGATACAGAAACCGGGTAGAACCTGCAGGCACTACCCGGAGGGATCAGTGTTTAGTTTTCCTGGATCACAGGACGGATCATCAGCTCGCTGACATCCACATACGCAGGCTGAGAAACGGCGTAGAGGATACCGTTCGCAATATCTTCTGGCTTAAGGATCGGGCTGTCTTCGGCATACATATTGTCTTTCACCGCACCACGGATCTTATCGTGGACGATGCTATCCGGCAGCTCAGTGTCTACAGAACCCGGCTGGATGTCGGTCACGCGCACACCGAAACGGATCGCCTCTTTACGCAGAGTGTCGGAGATCGCACGCACCGCGTGCTTAGTGCCGCCGTAAACGCCTGCGCTCTGGTAGGTCAGGCGGGCAGCAACAGAGCTGATGTTCACGATATGGCCATCTTTGCGCTCAGCCATACCCGGATACACCGCGTTGATCGCGTACAGCACACCTTTGATGTTCACGTCGATCATACGTTCCCACTCATCAACACGACCGGAGAGAATCGGACTGATCGGCATTGTGCCGGCGTTGTTGATCAGGATATCGATACCGCCTTTTTCGGACAGCTGCTGTCCCAGCGCTTCCATTCCGCCACGATCAGATACGTCGACCACTGCGATCTCACAGCTACCCCCTGCCGCACGAATCTCTTCAGCAAGCGTTTCCAGTTTTTCCTGGCGACGCGCCGACAGGACCACGTGCGCACCCTCTGCTGCCATCAGAGTCGCAGCAGCCGCACCAATGCCACTGCTCGCACCGGTAATCCAAACCTTTTTATCTTTTAATTTCATAACGTTGCCTTACATACCTTATGCAGCGCAATACAATCAGTTGACACAGACACGCCACATGATTCAATCCTTAAAAACGAAAACGCCGCCATACACCCACGGGCATATGACGGCGATAGCATAACGAAAAACGCTTAGCGGTGTTTAAATTCCGGTTTGCGTTTTTCAGCGAATGCAGCCATACCCTCTTTGCAATCTTCGAATGCAAAAGTCGCCTCAAACGCTCGGCGCTCAAAACGGATACCGTCACGCAGGTTGGCATCGACTGCCATGTTGACCGCTTCCTTGATGTACGCCACTGCCGGACGGGAGTTGGACGCGATCTTACGAGCAGTCTTGAATGCCGCTTCAGCCAGCTCTTCTGCAGGCACGATACGGGAAACCAGACCGGAGCGCTCAGCTTCCTCAGCATCCATCATACGACCGCTCAGACACATCTCCATCGCTTTCGCTTTACCAATCGCCTTGGTCAGGCGCTGCGTGCCACCGGCACCCGGCATAGTACCGATACCGATCTCTGGCTGACCAAACTTCGCACTATCAGCTGCAATGATGAAGTCACAGGCCATCACCATCTCACAACCGCCACCCAGAGCAAAACCAGCAACTGCAGCGATAACAGGCTTACGCGCGTCATCGATCGCACGCCAGCAATCACGCTGAATGTACGGGAAGTCTTTCAGGTACAGGTCAATGAAGCTCTGATCCTTCATCTCTTTAATGTCTGCACCCGCAGCGAACACCTGATCACCACCGGTGATAACGATACAGCCTACAGAGTCATCCGCTTCCAGCGCATCCACTGCTTCACCAACTTCGCGGGTCAGCGTCACGTTCAATGCGTTCATCGCCTTAGGGCGGTTCAGGGTGATGGTGCCTACACCATCTTTGATATCAACCAGAATGCATTCGTAGCTCATGGTTTGATCCTTTATCTCGTACTTAAAAGTCGGGGCGAATAAATCGCCCCGAATAGTTATGCATTGTCTATCAGAAGCGCTCTATCACTTAGGGTGACGACGGCTCTGTACTACGCGGAAACGGTTCGCCACGTATGCGAGGTCAGACAGACACGCATTCGCTGCCGGGTTGCAGCCGGTTGCGTGGAAGTCGGAGAACGCAGCACTCTGGTTGACGAATACGCCACCCGTCAGGTTGCAGGACAGAGCAACACCCGCGTCCAGGGATGTCTCTTCGATCGCATCCAGCACGTCGTCGCTGGAGGAGTAGCAACCCATGGTGATCGCACCGTGGTTTTTCACCGCTTTGTTCGCCAGTGCAATGCTGTGCTCGGTGCTGTCGGTTTTGATCACGAAGGAGATCGGACCGAACAGCTCTTCCATGTAGGTCTCTTCTTTGTCTGCGTCGATGGTCATGATCAGCGGGCTGTGTACGCGTGCGTCTTTGAACCATGGGTTTTCCATCGGCTCAGAGTCGCGTACTACGGTACCCAGACCTTTGCTGTCTTCGATGCGCTGCGCAGTTACAGGCGCCTGGATGGCACCCAGTACCATCGCTGCACGCTCTGGATCAGACAGGAACTTGGTTACACCGGTGGCGATCGCTTCTGCTACTTCGTCGAAGGATTTGTGGCCCAGGTCGGTGTCGATACCGCCCGCTGGCACGAAGATGTCCTGTGGGGTGGTACACATCTGGCCGGAGTACAGGCTCAGGGTGAAGGACAGGTTACGCACCATGCCTTTGAAGTCATCGGTGGAGTCGATGATGATGGTGTTTACACCGGCTTTCTCGGTGTAGACCTGTGCCTGCGGGCAGTTGTTTTCCAGCCAGTCGCCGAACCAGGTGTTTCCGGTGAAGTCGATCAGGCGCACTTCGTCACGCTGTGCCAGTTCCATGGTGCATGGTTTAGCTGGATCTTCGTCGATCACCATGGAGACCAGGTGCGCTGGCAAGCCGTTTTCAACCAGGACTTCCTGTGCGATCTTGATGGAGATCGCTGCTGGCAGGATACCTGCCGGGTGCGGTTTAACCACAACCGGGTTACCGGTCACCAGAGAGGCGAACATGCCCGGGTAGGTGTTCCAGGTTGGGAAGGTAGAACAACCGATCACCAGACCGACACCACGGCCCACGACGGTGAATTTCTTGTCCATCACCAGCGGGTCGTGTTTACCCTGCGGCTTGGTCCAGGTTGCAGCAGCCGGTGCGGAGGTCATCGCTTCGTATGCGTAGGCTACAGCTTCCAGACCACGGTCCTGTGCGTGTGGACCACCCGCCTGGAACGCCATCATGAAACCCTGACCGGAGGTATGCATTACCGCGTAACCGATCTCGAAGCTGCGCTTGTTGATGCGCTCCAGGATCTCCAGGCAGATGCCCACGCGGGCATCAACACCCACGTCACGCCAGGCTTTCTGCGCTTCTTTCATCGCTGGCAGCAGAACGTCGGTATCAACCAGCGGGTATTTCACGTTCAGGTCGAAGCCGTACGGGGACTGTTCGCTGCCCGCTTCGCCGGTGATGCCCGGCATGTCCAGCTCAAAGGAGGTGCCGATGTACGCTTTAAACGCGTTCTCGCCGTCTTTGTTGGCAGTTTCGCCGTATTTACGTGGGCTTGGATTCTCCGGGTACGGACTGTAGTAGTCACGCTGGTGAATGGCGTTCAACGCACCCTTCAGGGTGTCCTGGTGTTTCTCAAACAGGTTCTGGCTCATGGAATCCCCGCTCTCTGTTCCTGCACCTTTGAAGGGCACAGATGACTGTCTATTGGAAATGGCTACTTTTGTTCTTGTTACAACCTCAATCGCCCCACCCTACGGATCGGCAAATGATGGCTGCATCATGTCGATTGCAGCGCTCAGCGCCACAACCTTAAAGCTCTTTAATACAGCAGAAACATAGCTGTGCCGAACATGTAACTAAAGGTCCAGGGCACAACTACATTCATTTTTATAGAGTGAAAAGATACACCAAAGATTATGATACGAAAAGACAAATCACGATTATATTTCTTGTATCCCTTTCGCTTTTTGAGTTAATCTTGGGTGAATTAATGCAAATCAATGCATTCGCTGGATCTGTCAGGCACGCACGTAGCTGACAGCAGATGGAGCGGCGCGTCCAATCGGGTTTCTGACTGTAAGACGACTTATGGCACTAAATAAAGGAACACTGATCGCACCACTCACCAGCAAAGAGCGCATTAAGAACCCGGACGCTGACAACGCAGCTACGCGCTTCAGCTCAGGTCGCGCTTAACAGAGATTTATATGCAAGCCCCGGAAAACCGGGGTTTGTTGTGTCTACCCTTTCCCTGTTCACAATCTGGAGTAATCAGAGACTCATGCAAGATTTACAGGACATCATCGTTTCAGACGTCGCTAAAGGCGTCCTGACTATCACCCTCAACCGTCCCGAAGCATTCAACGCCCTGCGTACCAACCTGCTTAAAGAGATGGCAGAGGTACTGGATGCTGCAGCTCTAAACGATGAGGTGAAAACTGTTCTGGTTACCGGTGGCGAAAAAGTATTCGCTGCAGGTGCTGATATTAAAGAGATGGCCGCACTGGATGCGGTTGGCGTAATGAATGACGCACGTCCAACTTACTGGCGTCGCATTGCTGCCTTCCCTAAACCCCTGGTTGCGGCCGTAAATGGCTTCTGTCTGGGCGGTGGCTGCGAACTGATGATGCATTGCGACATCGTGATCGCAGGCGACAACGCTCAGTTTGGCCAGCCGGAGATCAACCTGGGCATCATCCCGGGCGCAGGCGGCACTCAGCGTCTGGTTCGCACCATCGGCAAATCCATGGCGATGCAGCTGGTGCTGTCCGGTGAGTTCATCTCTGCCGCACAGGCACGCGACTTTAATCTGGTCAGCGAAGTGGTTATTCCGGAGCGCACCATCGAACGCGCCCGTCAGCTGGCAGAGAAGATCGCCACCAAGCCACCTATTGCTGTGCGCCTGGCCAAAGAAGCGATTCTACGCTCCTACGAAACTACCCTCGACAGCGGCCTGAACATCGAGCGCAAAGCGTTCACCATGCTGGCCGCAACCGAAGACCGAAATGAAGGCATCGCTGCCTTTATGGAAAAACGTAAACCTAACTTCACAGGAAAATAACAACATGGCTTACGAAAATATCGAATTCGAAATCACCGATGGCGTTGCAGTCCTGACTCTGAACCGCCCTAAGAGCCTGAACAGCTTCAATACTGATATGCACGCGGAAGTGCGTGAAGCGCTGAAAACTGTGAAGAAGGACAAATCTGTACGCTGCCTGGTCCTGACCGGTAACGGCCGTGGCTTCTGCGCAGGCCAGGATCTGAGTGACCGTAACGTTGCTCCGGGTTCCGAAGCGCCTAACCTGGGTGAGTCCATCGAGAAGAACTACAGCCCAATGATCCGCACCCTGATGGGTCTGGAGATGCCGGTAATCTGCGCTGTTAACGGTGTAGCCGCTGGCGCTGGCGCAAACATCGCTTTTGCCTGCGATATCGTTCTGGCAGCCAAGTCCGCATCCTTCATTCAGGCATTCTGCAAAATCGGTCTGGTACCGGATTGCGGCGGCACCTGGAGCCTGCCTAACCTGGTTGGTCGCGCTCGCGCGATGGGTCTGGCGATGCTGGGTGACAAAGTATCCGCTGAGCAGGCTGAAAACTGGGGCATGATCTGGAAAGCGGTTGACGACGAAGCGCTGAAGGATGAAGCACTGGCACTGGCTAAGCACCTGGCGACTCAGCCGACTAAAGGTCTGGCACTGATCAAACGCGCGATCAACGCTGCATCTACCAACACCATGGATGAGCAGCTGGATCTGGAACGTGATCTGCAGACTCTGGCAGGCCGCACCGAAGATTACCGTGAAGGCGTTGCTGCGTTCATGGAAAAACGTCAACCCAACTTCAAAGGCCAGTAAGCCATGAGCCGTCTCACAACTAACTCAACAGTAGGTGTTATCGGTGCCGGCACTATGGGTGCTGGCATCGCACAGGTTGCAGCGAAAGCCGGTCACCCGGTACTGCTGTTTGATGCGATGGAAGGTGCTGCCCAGAAAGGTCTGGACGGTATCGCCAAAGGCCTGGGCCGCCTGGTAGAACGCGGCAAGATGTCACAGGATGACGTGGATGCCCTCACCGGCCGTATCCAGATCGCAAACTCCCTGCAGGATCTGGCGCCATGCAGCCTGATCATCGAAGCGATCGTAGAACGTCTGGACATCAAACAGCAGGTGTTCGGCGATCTGGAAGATATCTGTGGCGAAGACGTGATCATCGCGACCAACACCTCCTCCATCTCTGTAACCGCTATCGGCAGCAAGCTGAAGCGTCCACAGAACCTGGTGGGTATGCACTTCTTCAACCCAGCGCCAATCATGAAGCTGGTTGAAGTGATCAGCGGCCTGGATACCGATCCGGCGATCGCTGACGAGATCTACGAACTATCCGCTACCTGGGGCAAAAAACCGGTAATGGCGAAGTCCACTCCAGGTTTCATCGTTAACCGCGTGGCACGTCCGTTCTACGCAGAAGGTTTCCGTGTATACCAGGAAGGCGGAGCCGACATCGCAACCATCGACGCTCTGCTGAAAGAGTGCGGCGGTTTCCGTATGGGCCCGTTCGAACTGACCGACCTGATCGGTCACGACGTAAACTACGCGGTAACCTGCTCCGTATTCGACGCTTACTATCAGGACCAGCGTTTCCTACCATCCCTGGTGCAGCTGGAGCTGGTTAACGCAGGCCACTACGGCCGCAAGTCCGGTAAAGGTTTCTACGACTACAGCGAAGGCGCCGAGAAAGCGACCGCAGCTAACGCTGCCGAAGCTGCTAAACCAACTCAGGTAACCGTTGAAGGCGACCTGGGCGTAGCAGAGCCGCTGGTAGCCCTGATCGAAGAAGCGGGTATCACGGTAAACCGTACCGACGGTAGCGGCGCGTTCATCGTGGGCGACGCAACCCTGAAACTAAGCAATGGCCAGTTCTCTACCCTGCGCGCTCAGCAGAGCAGCAACACCAACCTGATCCAGTTCGATCTGGCGCTGGATTACGCTAAAGCGACCCGTATGGCTCTGGCACCGGCAGATCAGGCAAGCGAAGACGCAGTGGCTGCGGCAACCGGCCTGTTCCAGGCGATCGGCAAAAACGTCAGCATCATCGACGACGTTCCGGGTATGGCTGTAATGCGTACCGTCTGCATGCTGGCGAACGAAGGTTTTGACGCCGTGAACCAGCAGGTGTGTAATGAAGAAGCCGTTGATATCGCGATGCAGGGTGGCGTTAACTACCCTTGCGGTCCGATTACCTGGGCGAACAACATCGGTCTGGCCGAAGTACTGAACACCCTGGACAACCTGGCTGCGGCCTACGGTGAAGACCGCTACCGCGCGTCTCCGCTGCTGCGTCGTAAGGTAGCTGGAGGCAAGTAACATGAGCAGTGCTGAAATGACGCCAGAGCAGCTGGCGGAAGCGTGCAGTGCATCTATGCATGAGCGTGATCACGCAGCGCAGGCGCTGGGCATGGAGATTGTCGAAGTGAGACCGGGCTACGCCCGTCTCACCATGACCGTGCGTAAAGATATGCTGAATGGCCACAATATGTGCCACGGCGGCATGATCTTCGCGCTGGCCGACACTGCATTCGCCCACTCCTGCAACACCTACAACAAGGTGACTGTCGCCAGCGGCTGTAACATTGAATACGCCGCGCCTGGATTTGAGGGTGATCTGCTGACTGCGGAAGCGGTTGAGCGCACCCGCTCCGGCCGCACCGGTGTTTACGACATCACGGTAACCAATCAGGACGGCAAAGAGCTGGCTCTGTTCCGTGGCAAGTCTTACCAGATCAAAGGCAGCGTACTGCCAGAGTCTGATTCAGAGTAACAGGAGTGAATCTGATGAAAGATGCCTATATTTGCGATGCGATCCGCACCCCTTTCGGTCGTTACGGCGGTGGTTTGTCCTCCGTACGTGCTGACGACCTGGGTGCAGTGCCGCTGAAGGCGTTGATGGAACGCAACCCTAATGTCGATTGGTCATCTGTAGACGACATCATCTACGGCAACGCCAACCAGGCAGGTGAAGACAACCGTAACGTCGCGCGTATGTCTGCCCTGCTGGCGGGTCTGCCAACCTCTGTTCCAGGTACCACGATCAACCGCCTGTGTGGCTCCGGTATGGATGCCATCGGTATGGCGGCGCGTGCGATCAAGGCCGGTGAAACCGACCTGATGATCGCCGGTGGTTGTGAATCCATGTCCCGTGCCCCGTTCGTGATGGGTAAAGCGGAATCCGCATTCTCCCGTAACCCGAACGGCCTCTACGACACCACCATCGGCTGGCGCTTCATCAACAAGAAGATGAAAGCGGAGTACGGTGTGGACTCTATGCCGGAAACGGCTGAGAACGTCGCGGAAGATTTCAACATCTCCCGTGAAGATCAGGATCTGTTCGCATTCCGCAGTCAGCAGAAAACCGCGGCTGCGATGGAATCGGGCCTGTTTAACGAAGAGATCTGCCCGGTCACCATTCCACAGCGTAAAGGCGACGATCTGGTCGTTGATACCGACGAGCACCCACGCGCGTCCACGACGCTGGAAGGTCTGGCAAAACTGCGCGCACCGTTCCGCGAAGGCGGTTCCGTGACGGCGGGTAACGCGTCCGGTGTAAACGACGGTGCCTGCGCCCTGCTGATTGCCTCTAAAGAAGCAGCCGAGAAGAACGGCCTGACGCCAAAAGCACGCGTTGTGGCGATGGCGACAGCGGGTCTTGAGCCGCGCATCATGGGCTTCGGTCCTGCGCCGGCATCCAAGAAAGTGCTGGAGAAAGCGGGTCTGACCCTGGATCAGATGGATGTGATCGAACTGAACGAAGCCTTTGCCTCGCAGGGGTTGGCGGTAATGCGTGATCTGGGCCTGCCCGATGACGCAGCACAGGTGAATCCAAACGGCGGCGCGATCTCCCTGGGTCATCCCCTGGGCGCAAGTGGCGCACGTTTGGTGACAACGGCGATGTACCAGTTACATCGCACCGGTGGCCGCTATGCACTCTGCACCATGTGTATTGGTGTCGGTCAGGGCATTGCGCTCATCATTGAGCGAGTATAAGCAAGATACAGAGGGGGCATGATGCCCCCTCTTTCGTTCCCAGAGACGGTGAGTTCTGAGATAACTACAAACAAAAGGGAACTGCCTGACAGAACAGATTGCAGTTTTATCGTTCGCAGAGAAAGTCTCGGACTTGTTAGCAGGCCCCTAACAACAGGACAATAATAACGATGCACAATGACAACATCCTACGCAGCGCGCTTGATCCGATCGAAACCGCCAGCATCGACGAGCTGCGCGCCCTGCAGCTGAAACGTATGCAGTGGAGTGTGGCCCACGCCTACAACAACGTCCCCGCCTACAAAGCGATGTGTGACGAAAAAGGCGTGCACCCGTATGAACTGCACTCCCTCGAAGACCTGAAAAACTTCCCGTTCACCACCAAAGCCTACCTGCGCGATGCGTACCCGTTCGATTCCTTCGCGGTACCGATGAACGAAGTGGTACGTGTACACGCCTCTTCCGGCACGACCGGTAAGCCAACCGTTGTGGGTTACACCCAGAACGACATCGATACTTGGGCTGATGTTGTTGCCCGTTCTATCCGTGCTGCAGGCGGCCACTACGGCGACAAGGTTCACATCTCCTACGGTTATGGCCTGTTCACCGGCGGTATGGGCGCACACTATGGCGCTGAGCGTCTGGGCTGTACAGTTATCCCAATGTCTGGCGGTCAGACCGAGAAGCAGGTCCAGCTGATTCAGGACTTCGATCCGGATATCATCATGGTGACCCCGTCTTACATGCTAAACCTGATCGACGAGATGGAACGCCAGAACGTTGATCCGGAAAAACTGGCGCTGCGTCTGGGTATCTTCGGCGCTGAGCCGTGGACCGACGAGATGCGTAGGAACATCGAAGGACGTCTGGGTATCGACGCGGTCGACATCTACGGCCTGTCCGAGGTGATGGGGCCGGGTGTAGCACAGGAGTGTATCGAAACCAAAGATGGCCCTACCATCTGGGAAGACCACTTCTACCCAGAGATCATCGATCCGAACACCGGTGAAGTACTGCCGGACGGCGAATACGGTGAGCTGGTCTTCACCTCCCTGACCAAAGAAGCACTGCCGATCATCCGTTACCGTACCCGCGACCTGACCCGCCTGCTACCAGGCACGGCACGCCCGATGCGCCGTATCGACAAGATCACCGGTCGTTCCGACGACATGATGATCATCCGTGGTGTGAACGTGTTCCCGACCCAGATCGAAGAACAGATCCTGAAGATCCCTGCGCTGGCGCCTCACTACGAGATCGTGGTGACCAAAGAGGGCAACCTGGACAAGGTACTGGTGAAGGTGGAGCTGACTGTCGAAGCGCAGAGCGCGCCACAGGATCAGGTCAGCAAAGAGTTGGCACACCACATCAAGTCCGTGGTGGGTATCAGCACCAAGATCGAAATCGTTGAGACAGGCGGCCTACCGCGCTCTGAAGGCAAAGCGAAGCGCGTATTCGATAATCGCTAAGCACCCCGCTTTTTACGCAATCAAACTCTATAAAAAACCCGCAAATGCGGGTTTTTTATGGTCCATTTCCGAATATGGCATTGAGCGACCAATAGGTTTGCTGTCGTTGGGAGTCGCTGCGCTCGTCACCAACCTACGCGTTATAGATATCTGGCATACTCAGCGATACCCAGTAGGGATTCGGGATAAACCCCAAGAATCGGGTTCAACACTGATGACGGGTATCTAAGCAGGAAAGAACTGCGGGGAAGAGAGAAGCGCCGAGCTGTGTCGACGCTTTTAGAGCAGGCTGTCTGACTTAAGCGCCTAGCTGTGCACCTGAGCCTGCGCTGGCGTGCGGCATGCCAGACACGGACTGCTGCTTAACAGGACCGACGATCGCTTCAACCAGACCGTACACCGCACTGGAGTTACGTGCATCTACAAACTGAACCGGCGCGTCTACATTCAGCTCAGAAAGCCACTGCTCATAGTCCGATACCGCAGGGCTTGCCTGAATATCGGAACGGGTAACACCGATTACCAGCTGTTTACCTTCGATCAAACGAGAGAACGCGTCCAGATAGTATTTCAGGTCGGACTGAGGACATTCACGGGCGTTATCCAGCATCATCACCACGCCATCTGCATCGTGTGCAATCTGCTCACTCAACATATCCCACATGAAATCGAAACGTGACTGACCCGGAGCGCCGTACAGGTGTGCTTTTACATCACCGCTAGTCGTTACACGTCCGTAATCGATCGCGACTGTCGTGGTTTCCTTGGCAACATCGGTTTTTTCAGAGATCTTAGCTTCAGTAGCGACGCACTCGATCTCGCTTACGACTTGAATTGCACTGGTCTTACCCGCCCCTACAGGGCCGATAAAGATTATCTTCTTATTTTCCATCTTATCTGAACTCAAGTTGTTCAGGGCTACAGCGGAGCCAGAGACTCCCCTTATCCATATCCCTGCGTGGCAATTATTCTTTTACCGGTGAAAACTGTACCGATAAAAACGCGTAAAAAGATGGCAAAGCATTATATAGAAAACAGAACCAGAATGCCCGGTTAATTATCCGACCATACACGCCCCTTCTGAAAAAGCAGGGTATTCATTATTACCTGTAGATCAACAATTAGTCGTATATGAGTAGATGGAAAATTCAACCATTTCAAACGCAATGGCGCGTCTTACGTATACCTGGCGGCCCCATCACAACAGTATATTTCTTAATATACGCTCAATAAGTTAACAGCAACCCACTATAGATTTTTTAATAAACAATAAGGCAATTAACGCCCAACCTGTTCAACAAGCAATCTAAAACAAAAACCAGCACGCTCATTCTATTAACAAAAAAACACGAATATCACGCTTATAAAACCACACAAAAGATTAGTATTAATAATGAACCCAACGGTCTTTAAGACACCCCAAAAACAAAAATACTTATTTAAAACATACGATTTTTAAATAAGTCACAACGCATCACATAAACGAGAGTAAACGAAGCAATAAAAGAGTGATCAATCAATAAACTGTCGCAAAAGCCGAACTGGCGGTACAATGGCGACATTTGCGCCATAGCTCTTTCAGCGGGAAAAGCTCTCCTGAATTTGAGGACTGTTCGAAATTCAACCTTTAATTAATGGGGTTAATCCTGCAAACAAGAAGCGTTCTCAAAAATCACTTTCAAAAAGATTTCAAACAAAACCCTTTACCCATTTTCGACTATTTAAATACCTGCACAAACTTGCAGTCCCCCATCAGCTTACGTATATTTTACCCGTCCCTTTGGAGCTAAGGTTGATATGCAACTAAGCCGTTTTACTGATTACACACTGCGTGTTCTGCTATATACCGCCGTTAATGACGACCGCCTGACAACCCTGTCTGAGATCGCTGGTTTTTACGAGATTTCTGTGGAACACCTACGCAAGGTCGTCCATGCACTGTCCAAGTCTGGTCATTTAGAGACCTTCCGTGGCAAAAACGGCGGTATTCGCCTGGCCAAAGCCCCGATGGATATTAATATCGGCGATATTGTGTCTCAGTCCGAAGGCGCAGGCCCACTCGTCGATTGTGGTCGACAAGCCTGTAAACTGACCGGCTTCTGCACACTTCAACAGGCGTTCGGGGAAGCACAAAAGGCGTTTATGGATGCCCTCAGACAGTACACGTTGGCTGATATGCTGGATAAACCTGAGATGCAGGTAAATCTGATCAATACAGATCGCTGATATCTGGCGCCACACCCAAGCGCTTATGCAATGCCGGACTGGTTGTGGTGTACTGCAGATAAACCTTCTCACCGGGTGTTAGCTGCTCTTTAATTGCAAAGGCAGCTAATGCAGCTTCATGAAAACCGCTTAGAATCAGTTTTTTCTTACCGGGATACCAATTACCGTCTCCTACTGCATAGATCCCTTTACGGCTGCTCTCAAAACTCATCGTGTCCACTTTAATCTGGTTTTGATGTGTCTCAAGCTGCCACTGTGCCAGAGTTTTACTGTCAGGCGACAAGCCAAAGAACACCAGCAGGTGGTCCAGGGTAACGGTACGTGTCACACCGTCCGGTGAAAGCACCTTAATCGCCTGAAGCTTTTCCTTGTCAGCCACATAGTCTGTGACCCGCCCGGTCAGCATCTGCATCTGCATCGCCTCACAGAGGCCCTGCACCTGATCTACACTGTGAGGCTGAGCACGAAACCGTTCGGAACGATGGATCAGAACCACACTGTTTGCCTGCGGTTGCAGCTGTAATGCCCAGTCCAGCGCTGAATCTCCGCCCCCCAGGACGACCAGATCCTTGCCAGCATGCTGTGTCACGTCTGTCACGGCATAGAACATCTGCGCTCCTTCAAAACGATCTATCCCATCAACTTTCAACCGGATTGGACGGATCGCTCCCGCACCAGTAGCGATCACCACAGCGCCGGCATCAAACTCGGTGCCAACATTTGTGCGTAAGAGAATGCGATCATCAGGTGTGTGTTCCATCGCAACAACACGTTGATCGAAGTGAAATTGCGGCTTGAAGGGTTCGATCTGAACCAGCAGCTGTTTGATCAGGTTCCGTGCGGATATCTCCGGATGCGCTGGAATGTCATAGATCGGCTTGTCCGGATACAGCTGGATACATTGGCCGCCAGCATAGGGAAGCGCCTCCACTACATGTGCACGAATACCCAGCAGGCCAAGCTCAAATACCTGAAACAGGCCGCACGGGCCTGCACCCACAACGACGACATCGGTTTTGATCATCTTACCCTCCAATCAGTGTAAACCCTGAACTAGGCCTCAAGCGCCAGATCGGGGTGGTGTTCCTGAAGCCAGTTAAAGAGTTCTCGTTCTTCAAAACGAACATGTGCTTTCAGACAGCGCGCGAATTGCAAAGCAGCATCACAGGAATCCTCAAGGAGTAGCTCGCAGAGATGCTGGTGATCCGCAAAAAGACGCTGTTTGTACTCTCCTTTCAGCAAAACGCCAAAGCTGTGCTCTTCACAACGAAAGTGTTCTGATAGTTCAGTCAGCAGATCTGCCCTGGCGGTGCGCCAATAAGCCTGCAGGATTCCATCATCCGTATCGCTTGCGTGCGAGAGCAGGCGCTTAGCAACGACGAGAGCGTGATGGTGATCCCGGCTTAGAGGGGCCAGGTTATCGGCTCGTTTCACGGCGCGTCTCCCCCTCGATATCGTTACGTTCTATGAGCTTAGGCCGGATCAGCTCTCCGGTCGCCCTACCTTTAAAACCGTTCACGCGATTAAGTTGATTAACCGTACTGCCGGTCACGCTCATCCAGTCACGGTGTTGTCGCTCCAGCTCTTTCTGATAACCAAGATAGTTCGATTTGTCTCGCATTGTTTACGCCCCCTGCCAGAAAACAGATCGTCAACGTGAAAAGGTATCCTGAACGATCTTTAACATGTATTTATTTTTCATGTTATAGTGCGGCACATCATGTTTTTCAAATACATCTTAAAAGAGGCGGCATTATGGTGGTCTGGAGTGACACAGAGATATGGGTATTTGCGGCGTTGATCGGTATGGTATTAGTGAAGCTCTGGACCGTATGGCATGTGTCGCTGCAGTCTCAAGCAGATAGGATTGGAAAGCTGATCTTTCTTGGGTTGATAGTCGGCCTGACGCTCTTTGGGATCGGAGCAAAAACCTATATCAGTATGATGATGGGAGTGTAGGGAGTCGGGCGGGAAACACCCGACTCAGCAGAGAATCAGTCTTCAGACAGCTCCAGCTTTTGTGGAGAGACCAGAACACCGTTGTTATCTGCATAAACGTATTCACCTGGACGGAAAGTCACACCACCGAAGGTTACTTCTACGTTCAGGTCACCCAGACCACGCTTCTCGGTCTTCATTGGATGGGTTCCCAGTGCCTGCACACCCAGATCCAGATCACCGATTGCGTTCACATCACGGATGCAACCGTAGATGATGATGCCTTCCCAGCCGTTCTTAGCTGCTTTTTCTGCCAGCATATCACCCAGCATCGCACGGCGCATGGAACCGCCGCCATCGACAACCAGAACTTTACCTTCACCTGGCAAAGCTACCTGCTCACGCACGATAGAGTTATCTTCAAACGCTTTCAGCGTAACGATTTCACCGCCAAAGCGTTCACGACCACCGAAATTACCAAACATCGGTTCTACAACCTGCACCAGTTCCGGGAACTGATCGCAGAGTTCGGGCAGCAGATCTTCCACAGCGTGCTCCTTAGATTTTTTGAATAATTATGTAATTAATAAACCCTATGGCTCAGTAGAGGAATAACCCCTCTGAAAACTGCGCTAGTCTGACCCATTTATTGTGCAATTGCACTACCACCTTAGAGTGGCAAATGGAAACCAGTCTCATCTTCTGAAAAGAGATCAGAGTCGCTCGAACAGATAGAGATCCATTGTCTGGCTGCTGCCGACATCCTGCCTGTATTGGACTAGCTTCAACGCGGGATGAATAGCAGAAAGCTCGGCCGGTTCAAGGCAGAAACGCCGGGAAAAACCATTCTGTTCATGGTGCTTCAGATTAAAGGTAGAGAGCAACAAGCGACCGCCCGGACGCAAATGTGCGGCCAGCTCCGGCCAGAGCGCGGCGACCGGTTTGTACAGGCTAATCACAATGTTGTCGAACTGACCAAGAGTGGACAATGCCCCACCCTCTTGCTCAAGATCGATCACCTCTGTTGCGACACTTACTCCCTTTTGTGCAGCAAAGCGCGACAGACGTTTCAGGCCCTCACCCGATATATCTGTCGCGGTAACCTGAAAGCCATTGGCCGCAAGATAGAGCGCAGCTGCACCATCACCCGACGCGATATCCAGCACGCTGCCTGCGTTAAGCTGATCCACCATCGCCTCCACGAATCTATGCACCTGAGGTGCCTGATCCGGCTTGTTGAGGTAGCGGCTATCCCATTTCTCTCGGCTTTTTGACATCAGATACACCCTGCTCGCTTATTCAGGCCACACGCTGAAGTACGTCAAGCAACGCTTGTACCGGATGCGGCAGCTGCTGCTGATCCATACGCTTAACCTGTGAACGACAGGAGTAACCGGTCGCAACCAGCTTACCTTTGTTTTCAGGGTTATTTACCACATCCGCCCAGCTCATCTCATAGAGCTTTTTGGACGTCGCATAATTTTCGGTTTCATGGCCATAAGTACCGGACATGCCACAACAACCGGTGGAAACCACGTCCAGTGACTGCCCCAACGCGGAGAAGATCTGCTGCCAGCTTTTGATAGACGGTGCGGCTGATGTTTTCTCAGTACAGTGCGCCATCAATTTAAACTGCTCTTGCGGCAGGATGCCCGCAACGTTCTCAAGCGCTGCCAGGTTCTCGACCAGCCACTCCTGAATCAGGCGCACCGGCGGCAGGGCCTGTTCGCTTTCGTAGCTGTATTCCTGTCGGTAGGTCAGCGTCATGGACGGATCGATACCGATCAGTTCAATGCCCGTACCCGCGAGTTCGTTCAGCATCGCGCGGTTCTTCTCGGCGACCTTCTCAAACTGGTCCATAAAGCCGTGTACGTGCAACGGCTTACCGTTTGCCTTGAACGGTGCCACCATCACGTAGAAACCCAGCTTGCCCAGCAGATCGATCAGATCGAGTACCAGCTGCGTTTCGAAGTAACTGGTGAAGGCGTCCTGAACGATGATCACCGATTTTTCACGCTGCGCGACACTCAGAGTGCTGACGTGCTCCATGGTCGCAAACTCGATGCTGCGAACCTCCATCCCCTTTTTCAGGCTGTTGGTGCAGATCACCGGGCTATCCACCATGCCAACATGCTTGCGGAACAGCTTCCTCATGGTCGGATTTGTCATCATCCAGTTATACGGCGCCGGGAATTTAGCCGCCAACGGGATCATCATCTCCAGACTGGCAACCGCGTAATCTTTCAATGGACGCAGGTAACGGCCGTGGTAGCTTTCCAGGAAACGTGCGCGGAACTCAGGCACGTTGACCTTGATCGGACACTGACCAACACAGGATTTACACGCCAGACAGCCCTGCATCGCTTCATACACTTCATGGTTGAAGTCATATTCGCCACGCTGCTTCGCCCGGGTGTTCTTGATCTTACGCGGCAAGCTGCGTAGGAAGGATTCACTCTTAACCTTGTTACTCTCGCTAACCAGATCGACACCTTGATTGGACATCAGGCGTGTCCATTCACGGATCAGGGAGGAGCGCCCTTTTGGCGAGTGAACGCGCTCACGGGTCGCTTTCCATGATGGGCACATCGCATCGTTAGGGTCATAGTTGTAGCAGGCGCCGTTACCGTTACAGTACATCGCCGCATCGTAGTACTGGAACGTATTCGGATCGATCTGACGGTCGTACTGGCCTCGCGTTGGCACGCCATCCACCTTCAGCAGCTCAGCGCCCTCAATCGCTGGTGTAGCGATCTTGCCTGGGTTCAGCTGGTTACGTGGATCAAAGGTACCTTTAATGCGTTGCAGTTCAGCATACAGTTCGCCGAAAAACTCAGGCGCGTATTCAGAGCGAACACCTTTACCGTGCTCACCCCACAGCAGACCTTTGTATTTCTGGGTCAGGGCCACAACCTGGTCGGTGACTTCGCGGATCAGCGGTTCCTGCACCTCATCTTTCATATCCATCGCCGGTCGCACGTGCAGCACGCCCGCATCCACGTGACCGAACATGCCGTAGGCCAGGTTGCGCTCATCCAGTACCGCACGGAACTCCATGATGAAATCAGCCAGATTCTCCGGTGGTACCGCAGTATCCTCTACAAACGGGATCGGGCGTTTCTGACCTTTGGCGTTACCCAACAGGCCAACCGCTTTTTTACGCATCGCCCAGATCTTACCGATCTCGCCTGCGCCGTATACCACGGTATGGCCGAAGCTCTTACCTTCATCGCCCGCGACAGCCGCCAGGTGAGTGGTCAGATTCTCAACTTTAGCGCGCAACTCCGCTTCATCATCGCCGGTGTACTCAACCAGGTTGATACCACTGATCTCAGGCTCGCCCTCTTCGCTTGGGAAGTAGTCGGACACCGTATCCCAGATGATGTCACCCATCGCCAGATTCAGAACTTTGGAGTCGACGGTTTCGATCGATGTCGGCGCGTAATCCATGAGTGCGGTAGCGTCGCGCAGGGACGTTTCGAAGCTGTCGTATTTAACGTTTACCAGCGCCGCATATTTCGGAATCGGCAGCACGTTCAATCTAGCTTCTGCGATAAACGCCAGAGAACCCTCTGCGCCACAAAGCACGGAGTTCAGGTTGAAGTTGCCGTTCTCGTCGTAGATATGCGCCAGGTCATAACCGGTCAGGCAGCGATTGAGTTTCGGAAACTTCGCGTCGATCAGATCTTTTTTCGTTTTAAAGATCTCATCCACAGCACGGTGAGCCTCACCAACACGGTCATCACGCTGCTTAACGGTTTCCAGCTCTTCTGCACTCAGCGGTTTGGACTCCCACACAGTGCCATCAAGGAAGACAGATTTCAGCTCCAGCACATGATCGCGGGTTTTACCGTACATGCAGGAACCCTGACCGCTGGCATCCGTATTGATCATACCGCCGACGGTGGCACGGTTACTGGTAGAGAGCTCTGGCGCAAAGAACAAACCGTATGGTTTAAGTGCCGCGTTGAGCTGGTCTTTGACCACACCGCCCTGCACACGTACCCAGCGCTCTTCAGCGTTGATCTCCAGCACCTGGTTCATGTGACGGGATACATCCACCAGCAAACCATCGGTAAGCGACTGGCCATTTGTGCCTGTACCACCTCCACGTGGACTCAGTACAACCTCTGCAAACTCAGGCACATTCGACAGTCGTGCAATGCGGGATAGATCCTCAAGGCTTTTTGGATACAGCACACCTTGCGGCAGCATCTGATAGATACTGTTGTCAGTGGCCAGCACCACACGGTTCGCATAGTCCGGGCTCAGGTCGCCCTCAAACCCACCGTTTTTAAGACGTTCTATAAACTGAAGATACAGCTGCTGCGTCGCATCTATCTCGTGTATACGTGGAATCATGGTACTGGAAATCCTTGAAATCGAAGTAAACCGCTAGAGCCGCCGGTGTATTGATGTAAACGACGGCTTTGTAATTATGGGGGCTATGATGCAGAATCCTTATTTATCTATCAAACGATAAAATTAAATAGATTGATTGATAAATATGAATAATCTCTCTATTCGCCATCTAAGGGCGTTTTATGCGGTGGCGCAGGCGGGTAGCTTTACCCGGGCGGCGGAAAGCCTCCATCTGACACAATCCACACTCACTGCCACCATCAAACAGTTGGAAGATCAGGTGGGACTCACCCTGTTCGACCGCACAACGCGGCAAGTACTGTTAAGTAGCGAGGGCAAACGTTTTCTGCCTGTCGCGGAACGGCTGCTGTCCGATTTCGATACGGCGCTTGCTGACCTAAGAGCAGTCTCAGAACAGCAGCAGGGCCAGGTTGGCATTGCTGCGTCCCCGTCCACTATTTCACGTTTGCTGCCAGGCATCGTGAAGCAGTACCGGCGGGACCACCCCAATATCGGTATCTACCTGCGTGATGACGGCGCAGGGGGTATTGAGCAACGCATACTGGAAAACGAAGTCGACTTCGGTGTTGCCAGTAACCATAGCAACCATCCCGATCTGGAGTACCAGCCCCTGTTACGCGACCGGTACGGCGTGGTGTGCCCGACTGACCATCCCTTTGCACTTCAGAATCACACAGCCGCTACTGAGGTAAGCTGGCGACAGCTCGGAGAGGAACAGTTGATATTCCTCACAACTGATACCGGTATCCGGGTGCAATTGGCACGGTTCAGAAAAGAGGGGGTGGTTGATATCGATCTGGACGGCCCGGTAATCGAGGCCAGCAACCCCGCAGCAGTAGCGGCGCTGATCAGCGAAGGGATGGGTATTTCGCTGCTACCTGCATTGGCCGCAGCGACCATTAACTTTGCCGGACTGGCATTTATTCCACTGACCGCACCGGATATCAGCCGGGAAATCTGCCTGATTCGCCGGAAAGGCCGCTCCCTAACACCGGCTGCAGCGCAAATGACCTCACTGGTTACGCAAGAGCTCGGCCGTATGCAACTGCCACCTTATGTGGCAGCGATATAGTGCGGGTGCCGGGGATCAGTTATCTTCCGCCAGACGGATACCATCTTCATCGATGGTGATCTTACGCTGGCGGTAGAGTCCGCCGATCGCCATTTTGTAGGCTTTTTTTGAGATGCCGTAGGTTGCATAGATCTGCTCTGGCGGGCTCTTATCGTTCAGTGGGCTAAAGCCGCTGCGCTCCTCCAGATGTTGCAAAATCTTCTGCTGCAAGCGGTCAACCTTGGCGTAACCCGGCTTATCAAGCGACAGATCGATCTTGCCGTCGGGACGGACCTGTTTGATAAAACCACGGGTCTTGTAACCGCGGCGCAGTTTGCGGAACACCTCATCGTGGTAAAGAACCCCCCAGTGGGTACCGTTCACCACCGCTTTATAACCCAGATCAGTCTGCCCTGCGATCACCAGATCTACCGCCTGGTTACGCTTATAGTCGGCTGGAGTCTTATCCAGGTAACGATCAAGTCGCGCAGACGCACAGATACGGTCGGTGTTATCGAGGTAAACGTAAACCAGTACATGCTGACCCACTTCAGGGTGCTGACTGCGGATCTCGCTGTATGGCAGGAACAGATCCTTAGGCAATCCCCAATCCAGAAATACGCCAACCTTCTCGACGGAAACAACCTTTAGCGAAGCTACCTGACCCAGCTGTACCTTCGGTTCCTCAGTGATTGCGATCGGGAAGTCGTCGGAATCCACATAGACGAACACATCAAGCAGGTCCCCTACTTTGCATTCGGCAGGTACATAGCGTTTCGGCAGCAGAATTCCACCCAGCTCGCCACCATCAAGATAGACACCAAAGCCAACCTCGCGGACAACTGCAAGCTTGTTCATACGACCGATCTGAGCCAATGGGAATTCCTCTGGGGTTAAAAAGGCGCAACCATATCATGTCCAACAGGTAAAGCGTAGCGGATCACGGCGGGATTGGAGATAGCGGACAGAAAAAAGCCCCAACTGATTATCTGCTAAGTGACAAATAATTAGTTGGGGCCTGATCTCTATATCCAGAGAAAATGGTCAGGTGTTACACGTTAACAATGCTCTGTTAGCTTGGGAGAGCCTGAGAACTTGTTACTACTCTTATGTGCCCTGGTCAGATCTGCTTATGCAGTCTGCGCTTCCATCAGCTCTTCATTAGTATGCGCGACCATTTTAACGTTGGCGATGCAGAACAGAATAGATACGCCTGCACACAACGCTTTAAAAACGATCATCGCGGTCGTCGCAGTTCCTTCTGCGCTGATATCAACATACATTGATCCGATCATGAACAAGGCAGCAAGAGCAAACGCGCAAGATACCAAGATTGCGAACACTTTTTTGAATTTCAATGTAGATTGTTTAGACATCTTTGATTTCCTATCGATCCTATCCAGTTAATCAGTAAGATTTAAACGCTCGTTAGTCACTATGCATATAACCAAAAATGATTTCAATACATATGCATTAGACTAAGGATCTATTTTTTACAATTAAGTTACGCTCGTTGGCGACAATTCATACAGCTAAGAGAACAGATCATCCTCTTTTCGGCCGAATTCCAAGCCAGTGCGGATTCTAAAGGTACTCTGTTAAGCAATTGTTTCAATGAGAATTTTCACCTCACCTAACGGTTCGCTGACGCAAATCCGCATCTATTGATATAAGTCAAACGTCAAACACCCCGCCCCACTGACTAACCAGTGCTTCCCGAGTATCTTAACGAACGCCCTATCAATTACGATAACGGTATAACTTTTAGAACATTGTTTGAAAGCGCATTGGCTGCCTGGCGTTTTAGTTTTTATACTCTTTGCTCATCAGAGGCAGCATTCAGCACACCAAAGCACAAAAAGGATCTCCCGATGCTTCAGACCGGCGCTCTCATCGATACGCTTAAGCAGGAACTCAAAGCCAGTGGCACTACATATGCCGACGTCGCGGACGCACTCTCTCTGAGCGAAGCGTCGGTAAAACGCTTGTTTTCAGACAACAACTTCACGCTGAAGCGTCTCGAGACAACCTGTGAATTGATCGGCACCGATATCGCTGAACTGGTGCAGAAAACTGCGCAACAACAGCAACGCCCGACGCAACTGAGTTTGGAACAGGAAAAAGAGGTCGCCTCAGATGTGCTGCTGTTGATGATAGCGGTCAGTGTGATCAACGGTTTCAGCTACGAGGATCTGCTCAGTCATTACGAAATTGACGAACATGAGTGCATCCAGAAGCTGGCGCAGCTGGATCGCATCAAACTGATCGAACTACTACCGGGCAATCGTATTCGTCTGCTGGTATCTCCCAACTTTAACTGGCAACCAAACGGCCCAATCCAGAAATTTTTCCAGGAAAAAGTGGAGCAGGATTTCTTCCGTTCACGTTTTGATAAGCAGCATGAAAAACTTCTGGTGCTTAATGGCGTGCTGTCTCCCTCCGCGAATAAAGAGCTACAGCGCAAGATGCAGAGCCTCGCCAGCGAGTTTAACGCCCTGTTGAAGCATGACGCCAAGCTGCCTATGGATGAACGCAAAGGCACAACGATGGTGCTTGCACTGCGACAGTGGCAATACAGCCTGTTCAACAACTACCGCAAGAAAAGCTGAACGCCCCACCACCACAACCGTACGTGGCTCTATTTTCTACCTCAGGTCGCGCTGAACGCGACCTGAACGCTTTAACTACGTTTTACGATCCAAAACCCACACGCTCTCCATCGTCCTGACGCGACCGCCCTCCTTTTCCATCCTGCAGTCGCCCGTCATAGAAGGAGAACATCATGAACCTTTTGAGAACGTTACGCAGGGTCGTAACGGCCACGCTGCTGGTAGTACCAGCGCTGCCTGCAATTACCCAGGCAGCCGGTCTGCTTACACCTGCCAATAGTAATCTGCCGGAACTGGTGATCAGATCCCACCACGTAAATGTCACGATCGAAGACGGCTACGCAACCACTTCCGTCGAGCAGGTGTTTCACAATCCCAACGGGCAGGCACTTGATGCCATATATAGTTTCCCTGTACCCGCAAAGGCCGCCGTTGGCGAATTCACCTACTGGATCAACGGTCAGCCGATAACAGCTGAGGTGGTAGAGAAACAGAAAGCCCGCCAGATCTATGAAGAGGAGAAAAAAGCGGGACGTGAAACAGCTCTGGTGGAGAAAGATGGTTTCAAAACCTTTGATATCAGCGTTGCGTCTGTACAGCCGAACAGTGATGTACGTATAAAACTGGTTTACCTGCAGCCTGCCCATGTAGACACCGGTGTCGGTCGCTATGTGTATCCGCTAGAAGACGGTGGCGTGGACGAACAAAAACTCGCCTTCTGGACACGCAACGAAACAGTGCAGGAAGCGTTCAGCTTTAACGTTACCCTTCGCAACAGCTATCCAATCGACGGCCTGCATATACCGAATCAACCATCAGCACAGATCCACCAGCCCGCACCCGATACCTGGCAGGCAAGTATCGCCAACGGCACCACCAACCCTGCATCTCAGGTTGAGGAAGGCGCACAGCCCAAAGTGACACCTTCTGCCACTGCCGCCCAACTGAATAAAGATATCGTGCTCTACTGGCGTCACAGTGACGGCCTGCCCGGATCACTCGATGTGGTCGCCTACCGCAAAGATACCCAGTCTCCGGGTACCTTTATGCTTACGCTGACACCGGGTGATGATCTGGCACCGTTGACACAGCAAGGACGTGATTGGGTGTTCGTACTGGACGTTTCCGGCTCCATGAGCGGCAAATACGGCACCCTGATCGATGGCGTACGTCAGGGGCTTCAGAAACTGCCCGCAAATGACCGCTTTAAGATTGTCCTGTTTAACAACCGCGCCCAGGATTTCAGCGGTGGCTTCCTGCCAGCCACACCTGAGGCGATCACCCCGCTTCTGAATCGCCTGGAGCAATATCAGCCCGATAAAGGCACCAACCTGTACGCAGGCCTCGAGAAGGGTCTGAAAGGGCTGAATACGGACCGCGCCACCGCACTGGTGCTGGTCACCGACGGTGTGGCCAATGTGGGTGTAACCGAGAAGAAAGCTTTCCTCAAACTACTGGAACACACCGACCTGCGCCTGTTTACCTTCATCATGGGAAACAGCGCAAACCGTCCCCTGCTTGAGGGTATGACGAAGGTATCACAGGGGTTTGCCCTCTCCGTCTCCAACGCCGACGATGTGATGGGTCAGATCATGCTGGCTGCCAATAAGATGTCCTATCAGGCGTTAAGGGATATCGACCTGCGCATCAACGGTGGCCGCGTCACCGATCTGACACCCGAATCGATCGGCAGCCTCTATCATGGCCAACAGTTGATCGTTATGGGCCACTATCGAAAGGCCGAAGAGATCGAGGTGGTGCTGTCCGGTAAGGTTGGTTCAGAAACACGCAGCTACAGCACCCGTATCCAACTGCCGGAAACCTCTGAGCTTAATCCTGAGCTGGAACGTCTATGGGCTTACGCAGCCATTGAAAACCTGCAGGACAAGATCGACTATCTGGGCGGCGACGCAGACACCGAAGATGCAATCACCGATATTGCCAAGACCTATGGCCTTGTCACCGATTACACCTCAATGATCGTAGTGCGTGATGAACGCTTCAAAGAGTTGGGTATTGATCGCGACAACAAACAGCGTGTTGAGCGGGAACAACAGGCACGCGCCGAACGCGAGCAGAAGGCAGTACGTAACCACCGTGCGGACAGCGCGCAACCGATGTTTGCCAATCAACGTTCAACGCTGAACGCGGCACCGTCAGGTGGCAGCGGCGGCGCAGGTTCAATTGGCCCCTGGTTACTGCTGGCAATTCTGGTTGTGTTGATCATTCAGGCCCGCAGCGCCCGTAAGGACTAAAACCATGGGCACCCTGCATAATCTCAAACGTCCACTCGCCCCGCCGTTTTCGCTATCGAAGCGGCAGGCACGGACCCGGTTACCGCTCCTTACGCTAGGCGTGGCCCTGGTCAGCACCCTGCTCACTCATCTGGGAGCACTTAGCGCCTGGTGCTTCGACCTGGCAGCAATCGTCGATCAGCAACAGTGGTGGCGACTGATCAGTGGCCACCTGGTTCACAGCACGGGTAATCACCTGTTATGGGATATGATTGCGTTTTTGGTCTGTGCGGGATATCTGGAGTGCCGTAGCCGAGTATTACTGGCCGCTACACTCGTCGCGGGAATCTGTGGGGTGAACCTGCTTCTGGTTTCACCGCTGGCCGAACACAGCAGCTACTGCGGTTTATCCGGCGTTCTCTTTGCGCCGCTAGCAGTAGCAGTGATTCTGTACGGGAAAGCGAACGGACAAAAACACCACGGTTGGCTGGCTTGGGCACCGGCATTCATCTGCGCCGGTAAGCTGGCGTGGGAGCTGCTCACCCGACAGACATTGCTGGTGGACAGCCCCTGGCAACCCTACCCGGAAGCACATCTGGCGGGAGCAATAGCGGGTCTGTTGGTTTATGCGGGTTTTAGTTTCTTACGCCGATCCGGTGCTAAGAGAACAGCCATAAAACAGATAAAAACCTATCATTAACAAGCAATTAGCTCATTCTTCTGTAGCACTTTATAGATCTTCTTGCAGGTCTTGGCTAGCTGATTGAGTTCACCCAAAGAGGGTTTCTCGCCGACACCCAGGCGGGACTCCCACTCCCCCAGCTGTATGTCGAGGTAGTCCAGCAACTTCTTGGAACACCCGTTACAGATACCGCTGCACAGATCATCGATCGGCATATCAAACGGCATTACAACGCGCACCTCATCAATCAGGTTGCGCATGGCGATATCGGTAGACGGTTTCTGTCTCATGGGGAACTCTTAACTCTGTTGCAGATGCGAAAAGGATACCCGGTTCTGCATTCAATAAATTGATACCGGTCAGGCCGTATCTATTCCGAATATGAAATGTTGTATTGCAAATCGATACCTGTTTTCCCAATTCCCCCGCCCCTATACTTTCCACCCTGGTTTCCTCATACGGCTTTTCACAACAGGATTTATGCATGGCCCTTAAACTTACCGTTGTCGATCAATCCCCGGTTCCGGGCAAGAAACACGAACTCAGCCCGGTGGCGCTGTCAGCAGAGCTGGCCAAAGCGTGTGATCAGTGGGGTTACAGCCGGTATTGGGTGGCCGAGCATCATAACAGCGGTAACTTCGCAGGACCTGCGCCTGAGATTCTGGTTAGCCATATCGCCAGCATTACCCAGCAGATTCGTGTTGGCAGTGGCGGTGTGATGCTACCCCACTACAGTCCCTACAAAGTGGCCGAGCAGTTCCGTCTGCTGGAAACACTCTTTCCGGGACGTATCGATCTGGGTATCGGCCGCGCACCGGGTGGTGATGGCCTTGCCAGTCACGCCCTGGCGTATCCCTTCCAGCAATCCCACGAGGACAGCTACGGCCAGCAGGCGATGCTGCTGAAAGCCTTTCTGGACGGCACCATCCCTGAATCGCACCCGTATCATGAATTGCGCGTGATGCCTGACGACTCTCCAGTACCGGAGATGTGGATGCTGGGTTCCAGCGGCGGTAGCGCAGCGCTGGCAGGCCATGTGGGCATGAACATGTCACTGGCACTGTTTATCGGTCCGGAAGACCGTCCGGTCAGCATCGTAGAAGACTACAAATCAGCCTGGCGCGAAGCGGGTCATGAGGGTGAACCGCAGACCATGATCGCCGTATCCGCCGTCTGCGCCGAAACCCGAGAGGAAGCAGCGTTGATCGCCGCGCCTCAGGCCTACTGGAAAGTGAAAGCGTTCAGACACGGTATCCGTGAGCCTCTGAATACGCCGGAACAGGCACTGGATCTGAAAGCGAAGCTGAGCCTCTCTGATCAAGCGTACTTTGATGAGACACTGGAATCGGTGGTTTACGGCACAGAAGCCGAGTGTCAGGAACGGCTGAACGCCCTTGCACAACGTTACGGTACCGAGGAACTGGCGCTGGTTACGGTGACATACGATTTCGCCGATCGCCTTGAAAGCTACCGCCGTCTGGGCAGTCTGATCGACGCCTAGGCGATTTACGCGATCAGAGTTCCAGAATCTTAGGCTCACCCAGATAGTGGCCCTGCGAATAGTCGATCCCCATGCTGATAACAGCCTGGTGGATCGACCTGGAATGCACGTACTCCGCGATGGTCTTGATGTTTAGCTGGCGTGCGAAGCTGATGATCACCTCGGTCACTACCCGAGCATTGGCATCGCGGTCCAGGTTACGGATGATCGAACCGTCGATCTTGATGTAATCCACATCCAGGCGCATCAGGTAATCGAAGTTCGAGTAACCGGTACCAAAGTCATCGATGGCGATCTTGCAGCCCATCGCCTTAAACAGATCCAACGCCCGCCGCACCGCACTCTCTTTTTCGATCCCCTCACTCTCCACCAGCTCCAGCGTCAGACGATTAGCCACCTCATAGCGGGTAATACACTCCTGGACAATGCGTAGCGTGCGCGGGTTCATCAGGTCCTCAATGGTCAGATTGATTGAGAACTCATCGTATTTATCTGCAAAATAGCAGCACGCTTTTTCGCACACCACACGCGTCAGCTCGGCATAGAGCCGTGCCCGCTTGGCGATCTGCATAAAGTGGATCGGCAAAACCACCGCACCGTCGTTATCCACCATCCGCGCCAGGCACTCATATTTACTCTGTTCCCCGGTACGGTTATCAAACAATGGCTGAGCCACCACCTGAATACGGTCTTCCCGCAACGCATCTCTGAGTTTGGTGGTCCAGCGGATATTCTTTTTCAGCTGGTCCTTCAAACCCAGACTGGCATCAAAGAACACGAAAGCCTTATCCCCTTCGCGGGCGAAGTTCTTGGCGATCTCCGCATTGTTCAGCAGGTTCTGCTGCTGCGCCGCGCCCGCAACCGCTGATAGGCTGAAGCGGTCTCCATCCAGATGGAAGTGATGAGACGACAAGGTTTTTAACAATCGATGGCAGTGATGGATAAACCGCCCGGTGGGCACCTCTGCCGTTGCAAGCAGCGCAAACTCATCGCCAGCAAGCTTGTACAGCCGCAGATCTGGCTCCTGCATCTGACTGAGCAGCAGATTGGACACCTCAATCAGCAAACGGTCACCGATCGCAAAACCGTAAAACTCATTGATGTCCTTAAAGCGGCACAGATTAAAGATCGCCAGCTTGGCGTGGCTTTCGCGCTGAAGATCCTCCACCAGCTTCTGACGGTTGGGTAGGTGTGTCAGTTGGTCGGTGGTCTGCAGCTTTATCCGCTTGCTCTGGCGGATCAGGTCGGTCACATCGCTGCTGATCGCAATATATTCGCGGATCTCGCTACCGGGACCCAGCACCGGTACGATCGTGGATTTGGTGTAATAGGCTACACCCTGCGCATTTTTGTTCTTCAGTATTCCGCGCCAGATCTGCTTCGCCGACAACACCTGCCAGACATCATTAACGAAACCATCCGATACGGTGGGGTGGCGTAACACGCTCCAGTGTTTCCCCATCAGCTCCGACCGCGAATGCCCCGATATACCGCAGAACTGTTCGTTAACATAGGTGATCCGTCCCCGTGGTGAGAACCGGGACACAATGGCGCCGGCATCCACGGCACGTCGATACTCATTCAGTAATGACGCCTGCAGTAGCCGCTCCTCGTCTTTCTCATCGACGGTGTGTGCCAGCGACTCTAACTGGCGCCGCAGGCGTGTTTCATCCGTTAACACGCTGTCGATCACGACACTCTCTGCCGCTTCATCGTGGAAGACTCTCCCCCTCTCCCGCAACCATCGCCTCTCACCGCCCGCGGTCTCTATCCGGTAGCCGATATCGATAGCTTCTCCACGTCGGATACACTCGGCGATCTGTTTCTGCACCTGTTTATAATCACGCGGCGTGATGATGTGGTTGAACACCCGTGCATGGTCTCCGAGCAATGCCTCAACACTGTACCCGGTCAGTTGCGTACAACCTTCGCTGATATAAAGCATGTAACGTGCACCATCGTATCGATAACGACACAGAACGATGGGTAACCGATCAGCCAGTTCTGAGAGTGGCGGCACTGCAGACAACTTCACCGCGGGGGTGGTTTGGGAGGGATCATGAGCAGCCATTTGCAGCCTTTCAGGTCGCAGCCAGATACTGAAAAGCATAGTCCAGCGCATCATGCTATGCCTGACAAACCCGCTGGCCACCGCGACAAATATTGATCAAACTTAATGACGTCAGATCCGCCGATCACGTATGATCGCGCCCCATCCATCAGAATCCCGGTAATACAGAGGACGCTATGTCAGATTTCGAGGTAATGATCGAAGAGATCAATGTGTGGGCCACCCAGATGTTTGCGCTCAACCACCCGGAGCACAGTGAGCTCAGGGATCAACTGCTGGAGGTGATCTACAACAACCGGGACCAGCAGAGCCAGGCCGTGGACAGTGAGGTCGCCACCACCGCCAAGCACCGCCTGTATGAAAGTAAACTGGATTTCCTGACCCATTCAGCACCCGCTGTACAGCAGCTGCGCACCTTCATCGAAGATATGCTGGGCACCGTCGCGACAGCCGTAAATCAGGATTTCTGGCCAGAAGGCGCGATCGGCAAAGCGAATATTACTGAGTCCTGGTACCACGTCACAGAAAACGGTGGTTATCATGACGCCCATTCACACCCTAACTGCTCCTGGTGTGGTATCTATTATGTGGATGCGGGCGAGTGCGAAATCGAAAGCCGTAACGGTAGCAACCGTTTCTACGATCCCCGCTTCTGTGCTGACCAGTACCTCGACGCAGGCACCGCCTACATCAACAGCAACGGTTTCTGGGATTTCCAGCCAACCGATGGCCAGATTGTGATCTTCCCGTCCTACCTGAAGCACTCAGCGCTGCCCTACTTCGGCGAGAAGGACCGTGTCATCATCGCCTTCAACAGCACCATCTCCATCGAGTGACACTCGACACCGGGTTTTGCTGCGATCAATAAAGCGTTGAAAACTAACGCCCATTCTGTTGTCTTATAGGTAAGACAACACGCTGCAGTATTGGAGTGGATCATGAAAATAGTCTCCGGCCCCGATGTTTTATCTCAGTTCAGTCTGGATTACCTGCGGGGCGCATCGACCTTCGGTGCGCTCTCCACAGAGACACTGACCTGGCTGCTGAACGAAGGTACTATCTACGCGCTGGATAAGGACGAGGTTCTGTTTGCCCCCGGAGAGCGGGGTGATGCGTTCTACGTGATCCTCAAAGGTGCGTTTGCCTACTACAAAAGTCACGACGACAAGTACGCTTACATCCGTGACTACACCCTGGGTGAGCAGATCGGCTTTATGAGCATGATCGCACTTCACAACCGGGTAGGCAGTGCCGTTGCCTGTGAAGATTCTCTGGTTCTTGAAGTAAACAATACGCTTTTCAGTCGGATGCATGAAACCACACCTCTGGACTTCGGCCTGCTGATGATGAACCTTGCCCGTGAGATGGCACGTACGCTACGCGCTGTCGACAACATCGTCGTCGACAAGGTTCATGCCCAGAAAGAAACACCGCCTTCCTGAGCCACACCCTATTACCATAATCGAACCAACCATGACCGATATCCGCCCTCATACCCAAGCTATCATTGACCTGATCCTGGCCCAGCTACAGGACGAACTGCAACGCACCCAGGAAGCCGCCGATGAAGCCCACCATGCGGCAACCCACGATGAGAGCGTTGCTGAAACACAGTACGATACTCTTGGTCTGGAGGCCTCCTATCTGGCAGAAGGTCAATCCCGTCGCGTTCATGAGCTGCAAAACGCCATCAGCCTCTATCATCAGTTGCATACAATCGAATATAGCGACGACACCCCAGTGGGTTTAGGTGCGTTGGTGATACTGGAGGATATGGATAGTGGCCAACGGCAGCTGTTTATCGGCCCTGCGGGCGGCGGCGCCAAGGTCAGTCTGGACGGTCAGGAGATCACTGTGCTGACACCGGCATCACCGCTGGGTGAAACCCTGCTGCACAAAGAGGTGGGCGATGAGATCAGCATCGCTGACATCGAGTACGAACTGATCCATATCTGTTAAATTACGTTCCCTAGCGAACCCGAACCAATACCCCACAGACACAATACCTCGTCCAGTACTATGCCACGATCCAAACGACGCACCGAGATACCTCGCAGCCCCGCATCTACAGCGACAACACCGCTGAAATATCTTGGCGGATATCCCGCCGATCTGCAGCAACAGGTGCAGCAGCTTATCCAGCAGGAAAAGCTGGGAGCGATGTTGTTGAAGCGTTACCCGCAGATCCACGATATACGCACAGATCGCGCCTTATATGACTACACGCTGGGCCTGAAAGCTGAATTCATGCGTAAATCCCAACCGCTCAGCAAAGTCGTTTATGACGATAAGATCAGCGTGACCCGCGATGCATTGGGCCTTCATACCCAGATCTCCCGTGTACAGGGCGCAAAGCTCAAATCAAAGAATGAGATCCGTATCGACTCTGTGTTCCGTCAGACACCGATTGAGTTTCTCCGCATGATCGTCGTGCATGAGCTGGCCCATCTGAAAGAGAAAGATCACAACAAGGCCTTCTATCAGCTCTGCCAGCACATGGAACCGGACTACCACCAGCTGGAGTTTGACCTGCGTCTCTACCTCACCCATCTGGATCTTGTCGGCAAACTCTGCTGAGTTCGCTATAATGCCGCCCTTTCCCAATCATCAGGTAGATACATATCATGAAAGTCTGTGGCGTCGAACTGACCGGTAGCGAAGCGATCATCACCCTGCTCTCCCTTTCCGACGGTTTATTCGATATTCCCGATTGCCGTCAGCGCAAGCTGACCCTGAGCGACGCTAACGATCAGGAACAGGTACAGAAGTTCCAGTTCGCCTTCCGCAAACTGATGGAAGATTACGGCGTAGACACTGCAGTGATCCGTCAGCGCCCGCACAAAGGTAAGTTTGCCGGCAGCGCTGTTGGCTTTAAGCTGGAAGCGGCTATTCAGTTGATCGAGAACCTGAATGTTGTACTGGTCTCCTCAACCGAGATTAAAGAGCAGCTGAAACGCAATCCACTGATGATCGAATTCGCCGATACCGGATTGAAGAAGTTCCAGGAGCCTGCGTTCATTACCGCGTACACCTACCTGAACCATAAGCACTTCAACGGCTGATTGCGTCAAACAGACACAAAAAAGCCCCGCCAGGCATCTGCCTCGCGGGGCTTTTTATTTTCCGTCTGACGACCGGAATGTGGCCTTAGTTATTCATGATAGACGCCAGAATTCGACGCACGCCTTCCGGCTCAAACGGCTTATCCATCATCGCATTCACGCCCGATTGTGCGATGTTTTCCAGATGTGCCTCATTGGCTTCCGAGGTCACCATCATCACCGGCAGATGGCTGAGCTGCTCTGTACTGCGGATATGCTCGGTCAGTTCACGTCCGTTCACTTCAGGCATGTTGTAATCGGTCACCACCAGATCGAAGGTTTTCTCCTTCAGAATTTCAATCGCCTCCGAGCCATCACCCGCTTCAGTAATATTGGCGATGCCCAGATTTCCGAGCACTCGTGCAATCACTTTCCGCGCCAGCTTACTGTCATCCACCAGCAGCACACGTAGCTGTTCGATATCGTACTGATCCAGTTCCAGCTCCTGCGGCGTCAGCAGGTCCAGCGTAGCGTGGATCGCACGGGACAGGTTTTCATGGGTAAAAGGTTTCGGCAGGATCGCCACAACCCCGGACTGTTTAAACTCTTCCAGCTTCTCACGTCGAGATTCGCTGGTGATCAGCATAAATGGCAGGTCTTCCAGGTCTGGATAGGCCCGTATCTCACGCAACAGCTCCAGACCGGTACCGTCAGCGAAGTGCAGAGATGAGATTACAAGATCGGGGCAGATCTGGTCGATGTGCTGTAACGCTTCCTCTTTGCCCCGTACGAAATCGATACTATGTACGCCTTCCGCACCCAACTCGGCTTCGATAACTTTACTCTGAGCGTTGGAAGGCTCTACCAGCAGGATATTCAGGTCTGATGGTTTCAGATCATCCATAGATTACTCCCTATTAACCCGATGCTAACTCCAATACATCGGTAATACTCCATCCGGGTGGCTAAACGCAGCCTAGAGTGACTAAAGATCGATAACTTTGCCCGGATTCATAATGTTGTTTGGATCCAGCGCCCGCTTAAGGGTCGCCATAATCTCTACTGCTTTGTCCTGCTCATCGCGCAGGTACTGTTTCTTACCGCTTCCAATGCCATGTTCGCCCGTGCAGGTACCACCCACTTTCAAGGCGCTTTCAACAACTTTAGCAGACAATTCCCGGGCTGCCTGACAATCTTCTTCTGCGGATTGATCAAAAACAATAAGCAGATGGAAATTGCCATCACCCACATGCCCCACAATCGGGCATAGCAGATCACTTTCCAGCACGTGGGCCTCGGCCGCCAGAATGCACTCCGCCAGATCCGAGATCGGCACACAGACATCGGTGGTAATTGCCTTAGCACCCGGTTTAAGCGCCTGTGCTGCAAAATAGGCTTTATGTCGCGCTTCCCAGAGCTGATTTCGTTCTTCGGTGGTGGCAGCCCAGCGAAACTCTCGGCCACCGTTGTTGCGTGCAATCTCCTCAAACAGATCGATCTGTTCCTGCACGCCCGCGGGCGATCCATGAAATTCGAGGAACAGTGTAGGTGCTTCTGCGAAACCTTCCAGTTTTGAGTAACGAATGCACGCCTGCATCTGCAAACTGTTTAACAATTCAATACGGGCGAGAGGAATAGCCGCCTGCATCGCTTCAATCACGGTATACACCGCCCCGCCCAGGCTTTCGAAGGTACATACTGCGGAACGTATCTCTTCCGGGATCGGATGCAAACGCAACTGCACTTCGGTAATGATGCCTAACGTGCCTTCAGCGCCGACATAGAGACGGGTCAGGTCATAGCCAGCGGCGCTTTTTCTCGCGCGCGTGCCTGTACGTATAATCTCGCCCTGCGGGGTCACAACAGTGAGGCCCATCACCGCTTCACGCATGGTGCCGTAACGAACGGCATTGGTACCTGAAGCGCGGGTTGACGCCATACCGCCAAGACTCGCATTCGCACCGGGGTCGATCGGGAAAAAGAGACCGTCGTAACGCAGATCCCGGTTCAGTACCTCGCGGGTGACACCCGCCTGTACCCGGCAATCCATATCATCGGCGTTTACCTCCAGTATCTGATCCATCTCGGACATATCCAGACAGATACCGCCATGAGTAGCCAACAGGTGTCCTTCGACAGATGTGCCGGTACCGTAAGGGATGACAGGAATATTAAAGCGGTTACAGAGGCTGACAATCTGCGCCACCTCTTCTGTACAGAACGGATAGATAACAACATCAGGCGGGATACAACCGTAGCTATCCTCCCCTTGGCCGTGCTGCTCTCGCACAGCCTGGGAGAGATGGATACGGTCGCCAAACAGTGGCGCCAGGTCGCTGATCACCATCTGCAGGTCGGACATGTGAAAGGGACGGCTGACACGATTCATACTAACTCCCGGTATTCGGCATTGATTGCAGGGTATTCCCTAGCCCTCCTGCGATACTAACCCACCGTAACCCGTGTCGATAGACGATTCTTTCCGGTTATTGATCTGCCACTGAAGAATTGTGCCACAGTCTGCAATGTCAGGTGGTTTCCACACCCGATACAATCAAGTTTCGTAACTGCTCTGCCGGCATCGGTTTACCCGTCAGGTAACCCTGCACGAAGTCACACCCTTTATCCTTCAGAATCTCCAGATGGTGCTGCTGCTCTACCCCTTCGCCAATCAGTTTCAGATCCAGGTTTTTCGCCAGACTGATGATGGTGTCTACCAGCATGCGTGACTCCCGGCTCTCATCCAGTGCCTGTACAAAAGCACGATCGATCTTGATGTAATCGATCGGCAAGCGGGTGAGATAACTAAGCGAAGAGTACCCGGTACCAAAATCGTCAATCGCGATGGTCGCACCTGCCGCTTTAAGTTGTTGCAGCACCTTCATCACACGATCGGGGCCCTGAATCAGCAAGCGTTCGGTGATCTCGATGGTCAGATCGATCTCCCCGGCCACCTGCTGCGCCAGCTCAATCCAACTGGCGAGTGCCGCTTCTGTCGAAGCAAAGATACGTGGAGATACGTTCACTGAAAGCGCAATGTCCACACCCAGCGTACGTCGCATCTCCGCAACCGTGTGTCCGGCATGCTGCAGCACGAAGCGGTCGATATCGTTGACCAGACTGGTCTCTTCCGCCAGTGCGATAAACTCCTGCGTCGGGATCAGATCGCCGTTCTCGTCGTGCCAGCGCACCAGCGCCTCGCACTTGGCGACAGAACCCTTCTGCAGATCGATCACCGGTTGGTAGACCACCGTCAGTTGCTCACCGGCGACAGCCTGCTGCAGCTTGTTAAACAGGTTGTGACGCTGCTCCGACAACGCCTGCATACGATGGGTAAAGTACTGGCACCCGTTGCGCCCGCTCTTCTTCACCTCGTACATGGCGTAATCAGCTTTGGAGACCAGATCTTCAGCCACACGGCTGTCTTCCGGGTACACTGAGATACCGATACTGGCACCGCAATAGATCTGTCGATCAAGAACGGTGTAAGGCTTACGAATCTCCGTGAGGATCTTCTCGGCGACATCCAACGGCGCCAGCTCACTGCTGATACGGCGCAGAATTACCGTAAATTCGTCACCGCTGATGCGCGCCACTGTATCTGTTTCTCGCAGGGTACTGTGGATCCGGCCCGCCACCTCCCTGAGCAACGTATCACCTGCCTCATGACCATAGTTATCGTTGACCGGTTTGAACTTATCCAGGTCTATAAATAGGACCGCAAGCTTGCTGTTGTCCCGTTTTGCTTCGCTTACCGCCCATTTGAGGCTTTCATAGAAAAAGGAGCGATTCGGCAATCCAGTTAACAGGTCATAATTGGCCTGGTGTTCCATAACCTCAGACAGTTTCTTACGTTCGGTAATATCCTGCAGCGCTCCGGTGACCTCATAACCCACAACCGGACTGCCCGACGCACTGCCGATCCAGCGCAACCAGCGCTTAGCCATGTCCGGGCTCTCGTAGCTCACTTCAACATCAAAAGGATTACCATTCTCCAGCGCATCAATCAGCACGTAACGCAGCTTACTCGCCTGGTGCTGATCGAACCGCTCCAGCAACGATTCAATCGAGTGACAATCCTCTGTTGCATCCATACCCAAGATATCAGTGGTATGGGAGCTCCAGTGCAGATCGTGGCTACCTGCGGGTATCTTCCAACCATTAATCAGGGCAACACGGCTCATCTCCCGCAATAACACTTCGTTATCGCGGATCTTATCTTCGTAGAGTTCTTTGGCCGCCATCTGGCGGCGCTGCCACAACAGGAACAGCAACAGGATCAGCGCTAACCCCAGTGCACTGGCGCGGATCAGGGTTACACCCTGACCGTCGTAGGCCCAGCCATCTTTCGGTGTCGCCGCCAACTGCCAAGTGCCGCTGCCGATCCGGATGGTGGTACGCAAGGCGTGCTGATCGGAAAACAGCTTGCTGTCACCGAAGAAGGTATCTCCGCTCGCGCCACGGCCGTTACGACCGCGTATCGCGATATCCACGGATATATCCGGATCGTACAATCCCGCCTTCTTATAGAGTTCTTCCGCCATAAATGGCGCAGACAGAATGCCCCAGAAATATTCCTGCCCTTGCGGATCAACCGCCATCACCCGGGTACGGGCAATAAAGGCAACGCCGCCCTGCACCAGCGTCAGCGGACCGGCTACAACCACCTTGCCGCTCTCTTTAAGTTTCAGGACTTCATCCCGTTGTTCTGGGTTCTTACGGTAATCCAATCCTAGCGCGGCCCGATTCTCTTCCAGCGGATAGATCAGACTCACCACCAGATCAGGCGCAGCCCCAAGGTTTTTCAATAGAGGCTTATGACTGAAAACAGCCTTCGCGTATCGGGCAAACTGCTGCTGATTGATATCCGGATTGGCAGTCAGGTGGGCAGCCATCCCCCCCAGGTGAGCAAGGTTACGGTTCACCGTGCCTGCCAGGTTATCCGCAACGCTGTTCAACTGCTGCAATACATCGACCTGCAGATTCTTACGATGGTCACTTTGCAGCTGGGTTTCCAGCGTCTGCTCTGTATAGAAGATCACCCCCACCAGCAACGCATAGAGCAGCCACACATAGCGTAAACGACGGGCATAGTAGAGGCTGAGTACCAGCAACAAGCCAAAGCCGACGATCAGCAGTATCTGCAGATTATTGTCGAACACCTGCCGTTCTGGGGAGTACACCAGCTCATCGATATCCATCGGCTTACTGATCACGCCGATCTCCCGCAGGCGGCTGATCATTCGCTGCCAGCGCAGGTGATTGTTATGGCCGATCTGCGTATAGGGATACGCCATGTAGTTATCGATGATGTCGGCGAAGGCGAGGTTATACCCTTCCAGGTCATCATAGGAGAACAGGTGTCGCGGCAACTCGTTGGCGATACGCTGTGCTATCTCTGTTTTGTGATTGAGCGCGTAATCCCATCCCTTGAGCGAGGCACGCAAAAACTTCTCGACCTGTTCCGGATCGCGTTCGATCACCCGCTGGTGGGTATATAAAGTGTCACCATAAAAATCGAGGCCGAAATCCTTGGGTGACAACTCCTTTAGCTGCACCCCCGACTCCTTAGCATTGGTCCGCGCGGAGATACTGTAGGTCGCGATCGCATCAGCTGACCCATCCAGCAAGGTACTGACAATAGGAGGCTTGTCGATAAACCGTGCGGTATCCAGTTTAATCCCGTGTGCGTGGTACAGGGCGAGCACTTCCGCTTTGGTGAAATCTTCTGCGGGGGTGGCGATGGTGAGTTTGGCGAGGTCCTGAATGTTTGCCAGCGGAGTGTCCGGCAATGCGAAAACAGAGTTAGGGCTGCGCTGAAAGATCGGTGCTAACACCACCAACTCTTCACCCCGGTCGCGGTGAACCAGAATATCCAGCGCACCGATCGCATAGTCCGCACGTCCCTCGCGCAACTCATCCGCCGGTGACAACAGGCTGCCATCCGGTCGGCTGGCCGGAAGGATCTCAACATCCAACCCTTCGTCCGCATAATAGCCCTGCCAAAGCGCTGCGTAATATCCGGCAAACTGAAACTCATGCTCCCATTTCAGCTGCAACGTTACCTTATCGTTATGAATATCAGCCGATACTGCCTGCGGGACAACGAACGCAAGGCAGACAAATAGAACAGACCTGAGAAAAGCGAGCATTCTGGAGGTAGCTAACTGCATCAAAAAACCACGTACCCGAAGTGAGGTTTCAGATAGTAACAACAGAGAGCGCTGCTCACCACTCCCCGGCAGGCGCTATCTCTGGCGAACCGCTCGAATACCGGAAACCCGAAACAATAAGACGTACAATAGCGGGCGTATCATTCAACATGACAGGACCGTCTGATGATTTTAAACAGCTTACAGCAACACTTCGGCTACAACGCGTTTCGTGAGGGGCAGGAAGCCGTGATCAACGCCGTTGTATCCGGCCGTTCCGTCGCTGCTATTTTCCCCACGGGTTCGGGTAAATCTCTCTGCTATCAGCTTCCCGCTCTGCACCTGCCCCATCTGACGCTGGTTATATCTCCGTTGCTGGCGCTGATGCAGGATCAGCTGGATTTTCTCGCCCAGCACAATATTCCGGCCGCATCGATTGATTCCACCCAGAGCCGAGAAGAGGCTCAAGCGGTCATGCAGGGTGTGCGTAACGGGCAGATCAAGATCCTGATGATCTCCGTAGAGCGCCTGAAAAACGAACGTTTCCGCCGTTTCATTGAACAGATTCCTATCTCGTTGCTGGTGGTGGACGAAGCCCACTGTATCTCGGAGTGGGGGCATAATTTCCGCCCCGATTATCTGAAGCTGCCCCACTACCAACAGCAACTGAAGATTCCGCAAACGCTGCTACTGACGGCAACCGCCACGCCGCAGGTGGTCGCGGATATGCAGCACAAATTTGCCATCGCTCCCGAGGACGTAATCACCACCGGTTTTTACCGCCCCAATCTGCATCTCTCGGTTGAGCCGGTTGCCCATACACAGAAAACAACACGGCTGACCGAATGGCTACAACCACGTGCGCAGCAATGCGGTATCGTCTACGTAACCCTGCAGAAAACAGCTGAAGCAGTCGCCGATCAGCTCAACCGAAACGGCATCGCCGCTCGCGCTTATCATGCGGGCCTGGGTAGTGATATCCGCGAGCAGATTCAACAACAGTTTATGTCGGGTGAACTACGCTGCATCGTTGCTACCATCGCCTTCGGTATGGGGATCGATAAAAGCGATATCCGCTACGTCGTACATTATGATCTGCCCAAATCGATCGAGAACTACAGTCAGGAGACTGGCCGTGCCGGGCGTGATGGCGGGATTTCAGACTGTCTGGTGCTCGCCAATCGCGACAACCTGAACGTACTGCAGAACTTTGTGTATGGCGACACGCCGGAACCTGAAGGCATAACGGCTGTATTGGACGAAATTCAGGCCGTCATGGGCACGCCACAACCGCGTTGGGAGCTGATGCTGAATGCCCTGTCGCAACAGAGCAATATTCGCCCGCTGGCCCTCAAAACGCTGCTGGTTCAGCTGGAGCTACAGAACGTTATCCACCCCCAATTCAGCTATTTCGCCGAATACCGTTTCAAATATCTCGTTCCCGAATCGGCTCTGATCGAGCGCTTTGAAGGAGAACGTCGTAGCTTCGTAGAGGCGATCGTCGAGCACAGCGCCAAAGCGCGTACCTGGGTGACGGTCAACTTTGACGCCCTACACCAGCATTACGGTGCCGAGCGCAGTCGTGTGGTCAGTGCCCTGGAGTATTTTCAGGAGCAGGGATTGATTGAGCTGCAGAGCAAACAGATGACCGAGGTCTACTCGGTCAATAACGCGCCGATGGATGTCACTCAGCTGAGTGAAGGCCTCTGTCACTATTTTGAATCGAAAGAGCGCAGCGAGGTAGAACGTATCGAAGCGATGGTGGCGCTGTTTGAGAGCGATCGTTGCTTGAGCCAGCAGCTCGCCCACTATTTCGGCGATCACACGCTGACGGACGGTTGCGGCCACTGCTCCGTCTGCCGGGGCTCTGTCGCGCGATTACCCATCTCTGTACAGCTTACACCGTTGGAAACATACGACTTCGATCATCTCACCCAGCCGTTCCAGCAGAAATACCGTGATCTCTACGCGGGCAAACAACCTTCTGCGGAACTGTTGACCCGTTACCTCTGTGGCATCAGCGTGCCGCGCTTTACGCCCATGAAAGCCCGCAGTCTTGCAGCTTATGCAGAACTGGAGCAGTACCCCTACGCGGATGTTAAACAGTGGGTTACACAACAGTCCACTTAGCGAAGGCATCAATCAGGAAGACCTGCTGTGCAACACGGTCTTCCTGCCTCTTAAACGGCGGTTCAATTGCAGGGTGCCATAAACTCACTTATGCTGAGTCGCTCCAAGCTGTATCGGAGATGAAGTTGGAAGCACGCAAAGTGATCGTCCTGGACGATGAAGAGATGATGCTGCGAAGCCTGAAACGGCGGTTTAAGGTGGAACAGTCCAATTACGAACTACACTGTTACGACTCCCCTATCGCCGCACTGGCAAAGCTGGACGAAGGTCCGGTTTATGCGTTTATCACCGACGTACGCATGCCTGGCATGAATGGCGATCAGGTGGTCGAGTTTATCAGCAAGAACCACCCCGCCCAGAAATGCATCGTGATTACCGGACATGCAGAGCGCAACGCCATTCAGCGCATCGTAAAAACAGGCAACGTAAAGGGCATCCTGCTCAAGCCACTGGATTTCGATAAGTTGGTTGCTACGCTCGATAGCCTCGGGGAAGAACCTTCTGGTGGCAACAACCAGAACTAATCTGCGGCCTGTCCTTGGTTGTGATCCCACTGCAAGCTGCGTGGTGAGGTAAAGCTACGTGACTGACCGGTCACCGGGTCCGTAAACGCGACCGTCTTAGCGAGCAACTGCAGAGGTTTGTCATAGTTATCCGGCTTTCTCGGCTGCAGCTCAGGATAGAATAGATCGTTCTCGAGTGGAAAGCCCAGACTCATCATGTGCACACGAAGCTGGTGGGTTTTTCCGGTTAACGGGCTCAGCTCAAACAGCGCCCGTCCCGCCTGCAGATCGACACAACGCACCGTAGAACGGGCGTTAACCTCCCCCTCGCCGATTGTCATGCGAAACCACTGCTCAGCTTCCACCATCCGATTCTCTACCAGCCACTCGCGACCACGCAGATCATCAGGAGCGCCATCACCAAGTGCAGCTATCCCGTGGTAGGTTTTAGAAATCGTACCTTCTGCAAACATGCGCTGGTACAAACCACGATTGTCCGGATTCACGGAAAAGAGCACTAAACCAGCTGTCTCACGGTCGATGCGATGTATCGGCGTTAACGTGTCTATCCCTGTTTTCTTACGCAGACGATGCAGTAAACATTGCTCTACGTAGATACCACCTGGGGTGACGGGCAAAAAGTGCGGTTTGCAGGCTACCAGCAACTGCTCATCCTGAAACAGGATCTGCTCCGCAAAGGGAATAACCGGCTCATCAGGTACTTCCCGATAGTAGAAGACGCGCTGATTCAGCTGAAAGGGAGAATCCTCAGTGACAGGTGTTTTATCTTCCCAGTGCACGTTACCCGCCACGATTCGGTCACGCCAGATGGAAGCCGGAATACGAGGGTATTTCTGCACCAGAAAATCCAGCACAGTCGCACACTGGCGAAAATCGGGTGACATAACAGCGGAGGAAGGATACTGGGAGCGCCCCATGAAAAATCTCGGTCAGATAGGCTGAATAATCGCGGGCATCATACCATCTGCGCGATCCAGGCGCCTAGCGAAGCTGAGCTGGGCTGAGCCGCCTCGGCTCTACTCATTTTCATGGGTAAGAGAGACCTGCGGCAGACCTTCTGCAGTGATCGCAACCGCCACATTCATCGGCCGGCAGCATACTTCACAGTCTTCAATGTAGCGCTGTTCAGCGATGGAGCAATCTATCAGCAGCGTTATCGGCTCGCCACAATAGGGACAGCATGCACTGACCTCTTCTACACCATTCATCCCATGTCCAACCCTTCAGATCGATGGGGTTAGCGTGGCAGGATAAAGAACATTGCACAACAAAACAGGCTGACTACTGCAAACCATCCAATGAACTGACGACTGCGTTCTTCGGTCAGCTCGGGCACCGCTTGCCCGCAACGATCGCAGAAATCGCTCTGCTGGTCGTCCGCTTTACTTGCACCCCAATGCTCACCGCAACGCTCACAGATACGTTCTGTCATCTTCTGCCCTCCTTCCCCGTCAACTGTCGGTCCACTCAAACTAGCGGATGGCCGATGCCCCTCCCGCTAAAAGGTTAGGGTTCACCGGCTTACCATTTATCCAGTATTCAGGAATTGGGCGGTCAGGAAATTGACCAATGTAAATTGCAGGGCATTTCTGAGAGGTCGTGCCAGATCATTCAGGCGGTGCGCCCGATCTCATCACCGAAAAATGCGGTATTCAACTCCAGCTGAGGCCCCAGCCAAACTGCCCCGGCCGTATGATCCAACAGGTCACTTTGACCTGTACGGGCGTGAACAAGGATCGACAGGGATGCACTTACCGACATGAGCCAGGGCAGCAGTTGTGGCAGCAACTCCGGGGCAAATGCGATCTGGTACATAGGCGCCGGATGGGGACCTACCGGCTCATCACGCCAACGTCCCATCTCAACATCAAACTGATCCTCAACTGCCTCCCGAATCCGGGCAGCGATCTCCCGCTCTGCCGGACTGTTGTAGTAGACGTGGGCATGATAGCCCTTGATATGCTGCGGATCGAAACTCTGCACACGGTTACCTCTGTTTAATTGCGTTCTGTCTGCCGGATTCAGTAAGTCCAGCCGTATAAGTGTAACGCGCTGAAATCCGCTTCATAGTCGTCTCGTCATCTATTTATTGTTCTGACAGCTATTGAAACTCACCCCACCTCCCTCAGCGTTCGCCACCACCCACGCTTGATATCGATCAAATACTATATATACGACATACAAATACCATAAAACACAACATATAGTTATTTATTAGATATCCCTCACACAAGGCTATCCAATGTAACTGGAATTAAACCTCTACCCGCGAGCGGCATAAAGCGAGGTGAAACTCATGCTCAGCACACCTAAAGCAGCGCCACAGAACGACAACTGCACAAGCGAGATCCCCTTTCAGGACGCATCCATCGATATATGGGACAGTAAGTACCGTTTAAAAACCAAGGATGGCGAGGCCCTGGACAAAACGCTGGACGATACCTTCCAGCGTGTCGCCCGTGCTATCGCCGAGGTCGAAGAAACCGAAGAGTTGCGCGAACACTGGTATCCCCAGTTCCTGACCGCATTACGTCGTGGTGCCATCCCCGCCGGACGTATTCTGTCCAACGCGGGCGCACAGGAACACAAACCCGCCACATCAACGATCAACTGTACCGTGGCAGGCACCATCAACGATTCGATGGAAGATATCCTGCACAAAAATCTGGAAGCGGGATTAACACTGAAAGCCGGATGCGGAATCGGTTACGAATTCTCTACCCTTCGCCCCCGTAACGCATATGTTTCAGGAGCAGGCGCCTATACATCAGGTCCACTCTCCTTTATGGATGTATTCGACAAGATGTGTTTCACCGTCTCCTCAGCGGGAGGAAGACGTGGCGCGCAGATGGCGACCTTTGATGTGGGCCATCCCGATGTGCTGGAGTTTATCCGGGCAAAACGGGAAAACGGGCGCCTGCGCCAGTTCAATCTGTCCCTGCTGATTACTGACGAGTTTATCGAAGCGGTTAATAACGATGCGGATTGGCCACTGGCCTTTCCCCTGCGCCGACAGGAACTGGAAAACAAGCAACTGAATCTGAAAGACAAACGCCAGATTATCTGGCGAGAGTGGCCGATTAAGCAGGATTACATTACTAATCGGAACGGATTAGTCGCTTGTCGCGTAATAAAAACCGTTCGGGCACAGAAACTCTGGAACGCAATTATGAGTTCCAATTACGACTTCGCCGAACCCGGTTTTATCCTGATCGACCGGGTGAACGAGTGGAACAACAACTGGTTCTGCGAAAATATCCGGGCCACTAATCCTTGCGGAGAACAGCCCCTGCCGCCTCACGGCAGCTGCTTGCTCGGATCGATCAATCTGACAGGCTTTGTCGAACACCCCTTCACCGAACACGCCCGCTTTGACTGGGACAGCTTCCGGGATACCGTTGCAGTGTTTACCCGCATGCTGGATAACGTGGTTGAGATCAACGGCCTCGCCCTCGAACAGCAACGCCACGAGATTGAGCATAAACGCCGACACGGTATGGGTTTCCTGGGACTGGGCTCCACCATCACCCTGCTGGGTATGCAGTACGGCGATCCAATGTCCGTCGCATTCACCGAGGAGGTGACCAAAGTACTGGCGATTACGGGGTGGCAGACAGGCCTGGAGCTGGCCAAAGAGAAAGGCCCGGCACCAGTGATGGATGAGATGTTTACCATCACCGGTGAGATGATGCGCAAACGCCCGGAATTGGCAAACGATGGCTTCAAAGTGGGCGATGAACTGCCCGGCAAGATCCTGCACGCCCGCTACAGCCGTTATATGCAACAACTGGCCGTTGAAGAGCCGGAACTGGCAGCGGCCTTAGCCGCCCACGGCTGCCGTTTTACCCACCACAGCTCCATCGCGCCCACCGGCACCATTGCGCTTTCACTGGGTAACAACGTCAGCAACGGTGTTGAACCCAGCTTCGCGCACCACTATGCCCGTAACATTATTCGCGAAGGAAAAAAGAGCAAAGAGAAGGTGGACGTATTCTCCTACGAGCTGCTCGCGTACCGCGCCCTGATCAATTCCGACGCGATGCCGTTTAGTGAAAATGCGGAGCAGCGACTGCCGGATTATTTTGTCTGCGCAGAGGATATCACCCCAAAACAACACGTCGATATCCAGGCCGCCGCCCAACGCTGGATCGATTCCTCAATTTCAAAAACAGCCAATGTACCCACTGATTATCCCTATGAGGCATTTAAGGATATCTACCTTTATGCGCACAAACAGGGCCTTAAAGGATGCACCACCTTCCGCTTCAATCCCGACAACTTTCAGGGAGTTCTCGTTAAAGAACAAGATCTTAAGAACACAACCTACGAATTCACGTTAGAAGACGGAAGCATTGTAACCCTCAAAGGGGATGACCAGGTTGAATACGATGGCGAACTGCACACTGCTGCCAATCTGTTCGATGCACTGAAAGAAGGTTACTACGGAAAACTTTAACGGCGGGATACACCATGACTATCAAAATCGATCAGCCCATCATCGCGTACAAGATCCTGAAAGCAGACGATGAGCCACAAACAGCGACGGATCACAGCGCTCAACCACAAACACAAGCTACGCTTGAACACGTACACGAGAACCTGAGCCGTCCGGAGTTTCTGACCGGCTCCACCTATAAGATAAAAACACCGATGTCAGAGCACGCCCTCTACATCACCATCAACGATGTGGTACTCAATCAGGGTTCTGAACACGAGCAGCGTCACCCCTACGAGATCTTTATTAATTCGAAGAACATGGACCACTTCCAGTGGGTGGTTGCCCTCACCCGCGTTATCTCAGCGGTATTCCGCAAAGGTGGCGACGTCACCTTTATGGCGGAAGAGCTGAAAGCGGTGTTTGATCCTAAAGGCGGCTATTTCAAGAAAGGCGGAAAGTTCATGCCCTCGCTGGTGGCGGAAATTGGAGAAGCGATTGAGCAACACCTGAAGATGATCGGTCTGCTGGCTCCCGACATTCTCGACGATCAGCAGAAACGTGCGCTCGAAGCTAAACGGGCGGAGTTTGAACAGCAGCAAAACGTCAGCAGCAACGCCGACGCAGACGACAGTCCTTTCCCGGCGGAAGCGCAGTTGTGCAGTAAGTGCAATACTAAGGCGGCGATCCTGCTGGACGGTTGCATCACCTGCCTCAATTGCGGTGACAGCAAATGTTCTTAACGGATTAAAAAGAAGCTGTAAGATTCTGATAAATATATAAAAACCTGATACATTCGGGTTTTGGTTCAATTGATGTCGGTTTACCGATACGGTCGAGGACAGATATGTCGCAACAGCTGAAACCCGAAACCAACGCCGCTCAGGCTTTGGGCATCGTCGACAACGAAACGCAGGCGGTTGTACCACCCGTCTCACATGCGACCACCTATATCCGGGCGGAAGACAACAGCTATCCCAGCGGTAACGTCTACGCCCGGGCCGATAACCCAACCTTTAAACCGGCTGAAGCGCTGCTGACCAAACTGGAACAGGGCGCGGATGCGATGCTGTTCTCCTCCGGCATGGCTGCAGCCATGGCAGTGTTCAAGGCGCTGAAACCGGGTGATCACGTACTGATTCCACGCGTGATGTACTGGTCGCTGCGTAACTGGATCTGTGACCATATGGCAAACTGGGGTCTACAGATCGATGTTGTCGACATGAGTGACCTTGCGGCGATCAGCGCTGCAATTCGCCCCGGCATCACCCGCCTGATCTGGCTGGAGACACCGGGAAATCCACTCTGGACACAATCCGATATCGCCGAAATTGCAGCGTTGGCGAAACCCCACAACATCATCGTGGCGGTGGATTCCACCATCGGCACCCCCGTACACACCCAACCACTTACACTGGGTGCGGATATCGTCATGCACTCTGCCACTAAATACCTTAACGGCCACAGCGATGTGATCTCAGGGACACTTATCTGTAAGCAGAATGACGCGCTCTGGCAGCGTATTCGAACCATCCGCGCCCATGAAGGCTCTGTACCTGGCCCACAGGATGCCAGCCTGTTGCTACGGGGCATGCGTACTCTGTTCCTCAGGGTGAAACACAGCAGCGCCAGCGCGCTCTATCTGGCGGAACAGCTGCAACAAGATCCACGCGTCAGCGAAGTACTCTACCCCGGGCTTCCTTCGTTTAGTGGGCATGATATCGCCTGCAAACAGATGCAGGGGGGATTCGGCGGAATGCTGTCGATCAGGGTAAAGGGTGGTGAACAAGCTGCCATTGCAACGGCAGCGCGGGTAAAACTCTGGAAACGCGCCACCTCACTGGGTGGTGTCGAGAGTCTGATTGAACACCGCGCCAGTGTTGAGGGCGAAGGCACTCCGGTGCCAACCGATCTGTTGCGACTCTCGGTAGGAATCGAAGACCCGGATGACCTTCTGAACGACCTGCTTCAGGCACTCGATAGCAATGCATAATGCGGCGAATCCCAGCGACGCACAGGTAAGCCGCGCCATCGGAGCGATCGTGATCGCGCAATTGCTGATCACATCGCTCTGGTTCAGCGCGAACGGTATTGCCGATCAGCTTATCGCTGAGTGGTCGCTGGATACAGCCGCCATCGGTTACTTGACCGCTGCAGTACAGGCGGGTTTCATCAGCGGCACCCTACTGATCTCGCTGACCGGTTTTGCTGATCGCTTTCCGGCCAGCCGCATCATCAGCGTCGCGGCCCTGTGCGGTGCCTGCTTCAACGCAAGCTTCGCGCTGTTCGCCAACGGTATTGAAAGTGCTCTGTTGTTTCGTTTTCTGACAGGGATCTGCCTGGCCTGTACCTATCCGCTGGGCATGAAGATGATTATCGGCTGGAAACCCCATGATACCGGCCGCTCGCTCAGCATTATGGTCGCCATGCTCACTCTGGGCACGGCACTTCCACACCTGATCAAAGGCGCCAGCCCCGACTGGCCCTGGACCTGGGTGATGTACACAGCTTCCGCTCTTGCTTTGATGGGCGGCCTGCTGATCTACCGCCTGGGTGACGGTCCCCACCTGCCCCACCGCTCGACACAGCAGGCCCATACCAGCCCGTTGCAGGCGTTTCGCATCCCCGCTTTTCGTGCAGCGGCCTGCGGTTACTTCGGTCATATGTGGGAGCTGTACGCCTGCTGGACAATCATTCCGTTACTGCTGGTTGTGCCCGTTACCCAGATAGGCGGGAGCGATACGCTGGTCTCGCTGGTCTCATTTCTGCTGATCGGCATCGGTGCACTGGGCTGTTTTCTCGCGGGTATCTACAGCACAACGCTGGGTAGCGCCAAAGTTGCAGCGATCAGTTTGTTCTGCTCCGGATTGGTTTGCCTGCTGTACCCGTTACTGCCCATCTCCGGGTATGCAGCCATTGCGGTGCTGGGCTTTTGGGGACTGGCGGTCGTCGCCGATTCTGCACAGTTCAGTTCACTTTCAGCGGCGGCCTGCCCGAAACACCTGGTTGGCAGCGCTTTGGCCCTGCAAAACAGCATCGGTTTCTTTATTACCATCGTGTCGATCAATCTCGCCACCAGCCAGATCGACCTTTTGGGCAACCAGGTTGCCTGGCTCCTGCTCCCCGGACCGATCTTCGGTTTATGGGCGATTAGCGGCCTGCTGCGAAAACCGGATTATTAGTCTGGTTATTCAGCGTTTCTATCAGGTTTTTGAGCAGACGCTACCTATCTAGGTTACTGATTTTTATGTATCTTCTGAGCGTTGACGCCCTTCGTGCTTAGAATCTAATGCCGAATCATGCACTTATAAGCATCCGTTACTTTAAAGATGCGGAATGTTATATACACTCTAGATGGGATCAATTTGTAATCGTGGTCGTGTGACGGCGATTCTGCCAGAGAGTAAAGGAAACTATTCTATGTCCAGACTTCTTGGGTCTATCAGCAATAAGGTATTTCTGGGATACGCTGCTGTTCTTATCATCACCCTGATTGCCGCACTGGCGCTCACCAATACCACCCGCAACGTACAATCAGAAGTAACCACCTTCGTAGACGGCACCCTGCCCCAGCTCAATAGCCTGACCCACCTGGCCTCTCAGGTAAATAAGATGGAGATCGCCGCGTACTCGCTGTATGGCACCACCATCGATGTCGCAGCATTCGACCAGCAACGCGACACCCTGGTTGCAAACCGGCAGGCCCACCTGGATTCACTGCAGACGAATGGCCAGATCGACTTTACGCTGCTTAACAGCGCATTGGTCGCAATGGATCAGTCCGCAGACCAGCTGCGCGCTGTCATGGCCGCAAATCGTATCGATTGGGACCTGGCGCGCCAGCACATCGCTACCCTTTCTGAACACGCCCAGCAAGGTTTGTCTCAGCTTACCCAGATCAACGAAACGGTTGGCAGCCAGGCAAAACATTCCTCGCAGACCATCATCGATGACATGGCCGGTACCGTTCAGCTCGTACTGCTGATGGTTGCCGGGATCGTGATTGTCGCGTTGATCGCTTATATCTTCGCACGCAGTCAGGTTGCACAGCCGATCGGCAATCTGGCGACCGGTCTGGTCCGGGTTGCCAAGGATCAGGACCTGACCGTTCAGCTGCCTCAATCCAGCAATGATGAGGTAGGAGAAGCCGCCAAGAGCATCAATGAACTCTTGCAGCTGTTCCGTAACGGTATGGCCGAGGTGGTAACCGCTACCCAGAGTATCAGCAGCTCCGTCGGCTCCCTGAGCAACACCGCATCTGACTCGGACGCAGCAATCTCCAACCTCAACACCCAGATCGACAATCTGGTGCTGGTAATGAATCAGCTGGAAGAGCAGATTCTGCTGGGTGTAGAGCGCTCAGCAACCGCTTCGGATTCCGCTCAACGCGGCGCAGAAGAGGTTCAGGCCGGCGCGGAAGAGGTTCAGCGTACCTCCACCAGCATTGAACAGCTGGCGGTCGATATCGAAACCACCGCCGGTATGCTGCTTGAGTTGCGCAGCGCAGGTGATCAGGTGTCCAGCGTGGTGAGCACCATCGCTGAGATTGCTGCACAAACTAACCTGTTGGCCTTGAATGCGGCGATCGAAGCCGCCCGTGCGGGTGAATCCGGGCGCGGTTTTGCCGTCGTGGCCGACGAAGTGCGGACCCTGGCGACCCGTACCCACCAGTCTACTGTCGAGATCAACGACATGCTGGAGACGATCGTAAACTCCATCACGGCATCTGTTGAGACCATGGAGTCGAATCAGACGAAAGCCCGAGAATCGGTAGAACACGCTCAGAATACCGTGGAGAGCCTGTCTGCCATTCAGCACACCATTCACAGCCTGAGTAACGAATGTGACGAGGCCGCCCAATTGGCCAGTAACGCACAAAACGACGTTATCAGCGTGCGCGAACAGGTACACCAGTTCAAATCCCTGGGTGACACCGTGGTCAACGGCAGCAAAGCTACCCAGAATGCATCAGCCTCGTTGGCCCAGCTCTCCCGAAATCTGCAGAGCCTTACAGAGAAATTCAAGGTTTAAACTCCAGCCAGCTAAACAAAGCCACCTACCCGGTGGCTTTTTTCATACTTCCCGCTATCCACACTTCTGCCAATTTCCCCGATGGGATCAGGCGTATTACAATAGCCCCCTGATTCACTTAGATTTTCACCTGCCAGCGCGAGACATTATGAAATCTCCAGATATCGATAAACCGACCTCCGTAGAATCCGAAACCAACCAGACTAAAAACGGCTTTCTGGCACTGGTATCCAAGATGGTTTTCGAAGAGAAACTGCCGGTACGCTTTATGTACAAAACTGTACCTGAGCACCTGAATGACACCGGCTGGCGTATGTTTACCGGTTACGAAACTCCGGAATACCTGGAAGACGAAGTAACCAACCTGATCCCGGTTGACGTTGAGAAGATGGTAACGATCGATCCGTCTCTGGAAGAACTGGTTCAGTACAACGCTGGCACCGTATGGGAACGTGCGCCGGAAAGCGATGGCTGGGAACGCGTTTACGACTACCGTATCCCGTCTGCGCAGACTGAAGTGTCCATCACCAACGACGTTGATCGGTTCAACGAAGAAGGCAAGTAAGCGACCTAAAGTTCGGGCATTCGCGCCTGAATTACGCTTCAGGGTTGAAATCCCCTTTCACGCCCATAGATAGATTAGGAGCCTCTGGCATCACCCCGGCGTTTTCGCGGGGCGCAGAGGCTTCTGGATTTAGCGGATGCTCAATTGTGAGGTCCGCGACTACTATCGACTAACCATATTGCTCAATGAGGATATGAAGATGCGTGAATTTGATCTCTCTCCACTGTACCGCTCCGCTATCGGCTTTGATCGCCTGGCTTCTATGCTGGACAATGCGACCCGCAACGATAATCAGCCAAGCTACCCTCCTTACAACATCGAACTGTTGGGTGAAAACGCCTACCGGATCACCATGGCGGTTGCTGGGTTTGATATCTCTGAACTGAACATCCAGAGTGAAAACTCCACCCTGCTGATCGCGGGTACCAAGCAAGCCGATAAACAGCAGCACCAGTACCTCTATCAGGGTATCGCGGCACGTAACTTTGAGCGCCGCTTCCAGCTCGCTGATCACGTAAAGGTGACCAAAGCGTATATGGAAAACGGCCTGCTGCACGTTGATCTGGTACGTGAGATTCCGGAAGCGATGAAACCACGATCGATTCAGATCGAAGGTTAACCACCGGAACAATTACCAGAATCTGAAACTGGAGAGGGTCGCTGATGCGACCCTTTTTGTTTATTGCGGTAACAACGTTCAGTTCAGTTCCGGCTGCTCTGCCACCTTCCGTGTCTTCACCCAACCGATCAGATACGTAAGCAACGTGAACGCACCTATCCCCAGCGCATCGGCCATCAGGTCACCATAATCGAAGGTCCGTGTCGGGATAAACGCTTGGCTGACCTCCTCCGCGACCACAAAAACCGTCACTAACAGCGTCCCAATGTAAATCGGCACCAGCAATCGCACCCGCTTTAAGTTCAGTGCCAGATTGATAAGCAGTGTCAGCACCCCAAAGAGGACGAAATGCCCAAGCTTGTCGCCATAGGGAATTGAATGGATAACGTCGAAAAAGAATGCACTTTTTCCGGTATTGGCCAGATAGATAACCCAGAGAATAAAAGCAAAGAAGCCCGTTGCTAAGAGTCGGGTTAGGGTAAACATGGTCTCGAAATAGCTCCTTTGGGACGCACGATAGCATCTGCGCTATTTAGCACTCTGTGCGTCCAGCGGTTCAAGTCGTCAGCGCATCACGATAGAGGCGCTCCACCTCTTCGCTGAAGCAGCAGAAAACAACACGTTGAATACCCGGTAGGATATTTAACTGTTCACGAACCGTATCGACCGCGATCGCAACGGCCTGCTCGAGGGGATAGCCATACACGCCACAGCTGATTGCAGGAAAGGCGATAGAACGAATATTACGTTGTGCGGCGATTTCCAGGCAACGTGAGTAACAGTGCGTCAGCTTCTCTGCTTCCCCCCTGCTCCCACCGTGCCACACCGGCCCTACCGTATGAATCACGTATTTTGCGGGTAACCGATAACCGCCAGTGATCTTCGCATCACCCGTGTCACAACCACCAAGCGTTCGGCATTCTGCCAGTAGCTCAGCTCCCGCAGCTCGGTGTATTGCACCATCGACACCGCCGCCGCCCAGCAAGCTGCTGTTTGCGGCGTTAACAATCGCATCAACATCCAGCTGGGTGATATCTGCTTGCAGTACTTCGATATCAGCCATTACCACCTCCTTCGGTGTTCTCACTCAGATGGATTGCCAGCCATATGGTGGGTTCACCGGGAGAGGTCCACTCAACCCGATGACGGCAGTGAGCAGGTAGATAGAGGTGATCACCTTCACCCAAGGGTATCTCGTCTTTTTCCGACTCCAGCCTGATGCGTGCAGCCCCTTTCAGGACGAGCACCCACTCATCCCAACTCTGGTCGTACCATTCACCGACCGGCGTTATCTGACCATGGGACACTATTCGTTCCACGCGGACTCCCGGCAGCCGGAGCAGATCCTGAAAATGCTCGTGGGCGCTATCGTCCGGCAGGTGACTGAAAAGATTGCCCGGTAAGATCATGAACTAGCCCTCTGAGCAACGTGATAGGCCGCTGCACTCCATTGAATCAGCTCATCGGGATCATCCAGACAGGACTCCGGTGCCTGGTAATAATTCATATGGCACAGCTTATCTTTTTTCATATAGGAAAAGCGCTCAAGCCCAAGCTCATCGAACTCTGGCCGGGTCTTATCGTCGACTTTCAGATAGAGCTGATCATCCACGATGATCGAAAACATCAGGCCGTGCATAAACAGGCCGTGACCGCCGAACATACGGCGTGCCTGCACAGGTCCCATTGGACGCAGGCCATCGAGCAAGTAGTTAACGTAGCCATCGCTATTTGCCATCGCTGAGTAAATCCCTCTACTTGGCAGGCTCACCGAAGTGAATCACCTGATAAACGGAGAAACTCATGGTATCACTCCAGTAGTCACCTGCTAACCCGGCTTTACGTTTCAGGTGATATAAAAACTCTTTGGCATCAGGCAGTTGTTTCCAGACCTGAGGTAGAAAGGTAGCGCGAGCGCTCCCTTCCTGCAGCACCAGACCATCGACATTAGGTCTCAGCTGACCGAGCAGATCGGCTTCGTCGGTTACGCTTAACGGGCGCGCTGGCGTCAACAGAGAGATCTGAATCTGCACCTGATGGAACTCCCCTAATGAAAGCGGGACGAAGCGTGCGTCATGGAAGGCTGCATTCACTGAGTTGCTGCGCAGGTCCTGTGCTAAGGAGCGCTGAGCTTCCAACATACCAATACAGCCGCGCAACTCACCGTTGATTTTCAGGGTCACAAACGAGGCGGCTTTGTGTTGCAACCACTCCTGCCCGCTGATATCCGCTGGAGGATGGGCGATATCCAGCTTATCCGCGATCGCCGCACGGGCTAACGTGAGCATCAGTTTTTTTTGCGCCTGGGTGTATTCAATAGACGGCATAGGCTCCATACCCCACCACTCGGTTTCTGTCACCGGAGACATCTCCGGAATTACAGCGTTTTAACAGGTGCATCTGATATCCACTATCGAGCAATGCCTGCTGCAGCCCGTTCAAGCCCATGTAACCGCAGGCTTCATCACCGCGAATATCGGTAGCACCTTCCAAAATACGTTTGTGGGTGTGGCCGTCTATCTCACGTGCTTCGTCGTAAGCGTGATAGTGGCTCATATCCGTACTGATCAGTGTTAGCACCTCCGGATCAGCTAAGGCCGGACGTATAAGCTCGGCGACCTGCCCGGGCGTTGCATCGCCGACGACCACCGGCACCAACGGACCTTCGATCTCTGAGCGTTGCAGAAATGGCAGCTGCACCTCCAGACAATGCTCCTGCTGATGCGCCATCTCGTTGTAACTGACCCAACCCTGTTCGACCATCTCTGCGATCACCGCTGTTGCCAATGGGAACTCACCCAAAGGGGTTTTGAAGTTGCGGGTTTCGGGAACTGCCATGCCATAAAATGCGACGCGATGACTGGGGCCAATCAAGAGGATATACCTGTAACGTGCCCCGCGCGGCAGGCAACTGAAAGCAGAAGCGGCCACATCGCCGGAATAGACATAACCAGCATGTGGTACGACCAGTGCACGCACGCCATTTAACGGTGGTCGCTCAGCAGCATTAAGCATCCGATCAACGTCCTGCGCTAGCTCATCAGATCGTCCCGCATAGAACAGCCCAGCCACCGCGGGTTGTCGGGTTTCCATAGCACACTCCGGTATATGAATTAGTCAAAACAACATCTAGCCATCAGGTACAGATCTGGTGTGGCTTATGGTTGCTGTAAGCCGACCAGACTCCTAGTCTTTAAGTATAGAAAGAACTTCAGGAAGAAAGGGTTGCTTACCGGCTTTTCCAACGGTTCGGAGGTGCATATGAGCGTTATTGAGGTCGGTTTCTGGCATGAGGTAGATCGCGGCAAAATACAGTGCGATCTGTGCCCCCGTTACTGCAAGTTATCTGACGGCCAACGCGGCTTGTGCTTCGTACGCGGCAACGAAAACGGCCGCATGCATCTCTATACCTACGGACGCTCCAGCGGATTCTGTATCGATCCGGTCGAGAAGAAACCACTTAACCACTTCCTGCCCGGCACACCTGTACTCTCCTTTGGTACGGCCGGTTGTAACCTGGCATGCAAGTTCTGCCAGAACTGGGATATGAGTAAAGCGCGACAGATGGACCGTCTGGCTGATGCTGCCAGTCCGGAACAGCTCGCACGTTACTGCCATGACAACGGCTGCCGTTCCATAGCCTATACCTACAACGATCCGGTGATCTTTCTGGAATACGCCGAAGATGTCGCGATCGCTTGCGAGGCGTATGGGGTTAAATCGATAGCCGTGAGCGCAGGCTACATCACCGATACTGCACGCCCCCGTTTCTTCAGGCATATGGACGCAGCCAATATCGATCTCAAGGCGTTTACCGAACGTTTCTATAAACGGATCTGCGGCGGCAGCCTGCAACCGGTACTGGATACCCTGCTCTACCTGCACCATGAAACCGATGTGTGGTTTGAGGTTACAACGCTGTTGATCCCCGATGAAAACGACAGCAACGAAGAGCTGGACGCCCTGTCACGCTGGATCTTCGATAACCTTGGACCATCGGTACCGCTGCACTTTACCGCCTTTCACCCGGACTGGAAGATGCTGGATAAAAGCCGCACGCCCGCAACAACGCTGACTCGCGCCCGCGATATCGCGGTCAATAACGGTTTAAGGTACGTATACACCGGCAACGTACATGATACGGTGGGCAATTCAACCTACTGCCACAGCTGCGGTATCCGTCTGATTGAACGGGACTGGTATGAACTAGGAGAATGGAATCTGGTAAACGGACGTTGCGCACACTGCCACGAACCTCTGCCGGGCGTGTATGAGGCAACCCACGGTGACTGGGGTGCCAGACGTCAACCGGTCTACCTCAGCGGTTAACCGCCGCCATCTCAGCAAAACGGGCCTGTTCGCCCGTTAACAGCTGCTTAAGCCTGTCGATGTCGTTGATTACCTTAACCCGATCAAACAACGGTGTGGCCTCGGGGTATCGACGCTTCAGGTGCTGTAACCACTGTTTTACCCGTCCGTGCACGTAACGCGGTTGCATACGGTGTTCGGACTGGGCGATCAGCTCCTGCAGATATGCCAGAATTGCAGGCCATTCGATAAGTCCCAATGGGGAGCCGTCACGCTGACCTTTGATAATACGCGCCAGGTCTGGCTGTGCAATCAGACCGCGCCCGATCATCACGTCCTCACAGCCGCTGACTTCACGACAGCGCGTGTAATCTTCAAAATTCCAGACCTCACCGTTGGCGATAACCGGGATTTTCACATACTCACGGATGCGTGCGATGTACTCCCAATGCGCGGGTGGCCTGTAACCCTCTTTTTTGGTGCGGGCATGAACGGTCATATGGTCAGCACCCGCATCTGCGATTGCCGCAGCGTTATCCAGGTAGAGTTCTTTGTCATTGAAGCCGAGACGCATCTTAGCGCTGACAGGGATATGATCCGGTACCGCCTGACGGACCATTCTGACAATCTCGTGGATCTCGTTAGGTGTTTCCAGCAGAATCGCCCCACCCCGGTTGGCATTAACCCCCTTTGACGGGCAACCGAAGTTAAGGTCGATCGCGGGTGCACCCAGACGCGCTGCACGTGCCGCATTTCGCGCCATCATCTCCGGATCGCTACCCAGCAACTGTACATGTACGGGCACACCGGCACGGGTTTTACCCCCGTGATCCAGCTCCGGGCAGGTCTTGCGGAAAATATGTGGGGGCAGTAAGCGTACAGAAACCCTGACAAATTCAGTCACACAGTAATCGATCCCACCCACCTGGGTAAGGATATCCCGCATGATAGGATCCGCCAGACCCTCCATCGGAGCCAACACAATCTTCATTTGCAGTTCTCTTTGCTTACAACGATGATCAAGATATCTTCTCTGCTTTAAGTACAGCCGACATGCGTTTATTTATAGCCATCGACTTGCCGACCGATATTCGTCACGCGCTCACCGATCTGCAGTTTCCGTCACGCTCTATACGCTGGAACCGCAGTGAGCAGATCCACCTCACCCTGAGCTTCCTGGGTGATCAACCGGATCACCAGCTCGAACCGCTGTGTGAAGCGCTGAGCGAAATCGAGTTGACCCCGTTCACGCTACATACCAAGGAGATTGGCTGCTTCAGACAGGGTGCCTTGTGGCTTGGCCTGGAAACCAGCGAACCCTTAAGCCAGCTCCAGGCACGGATCAATCGCCGTGTGCAACAATGTGGCATCGCACTGGAAAGCCGCCGTTTCCACCCTCATCTGACACTGGGACGCTGCCGTAAAAATCCCGCACCCGCTGTCGAGATTCTACAGAGTCGGCTTGAGTACAGAAAATACAGTTTTGAGGTGGATAGGTTTCTGCTTAAAAGCAGCGTACTGCGCCAGGACGGCGCAGTACATCAGACAGAAGCGGAGTTTATCGCAACTTAGATTGCCGCCAGACCACGCGACAGGTCAGCTTTAATGTCGTCCAGATCTTCCAGGCCAACAGACACGCGGATCAGGTTATCTTTGATACCTGCTTCCGCACGCTCTTCCGGACTCATACGGCCGTGAGTGGTGGTTCCCGGATGGGTAATGGTGGTTTTCACATCACCCAGGTTTCCGGTGATCGACAGCATCTCTGTCGCATCAATGAAGTTGAAAGCAGCGTCTTTACCACCTGCAACCTCAAAAGACACAACGCCACCGAATCCACTCTGCTGCTTAACCGCCAGCTCATGCTGCGGATGGCTGTCCAAACCCGCGTAGTAGACCTTGTCGATCCCCTTCTGCGTTTCCAGCCACTGCGCCAACGCCATCGCGCTTTCGCTGTGCGCTTTCATACGCAATTTCAGGGTTTCGAGACCCTTCAGGAAGTTCCACGCGTTGAATGGACTCAGGCACGCGCCGCAGGTGCGTACGTAACCAAAGATCTCTTCCATCAACTTGTCAGAACCCACCACGACGCCACCAACACAACGGCCCTGACCATCCAGGTACTTGGTTGCGGAGTGGATCACGATATCAGCACCCTGCTTGAGCGGCTGCTGCAATGCAGGTGTGCAGAAGCAGTTATCAACGGCCAGCAATGCGTCCTGTTCATGAGCAATCGCAGAAACCGCTTCGATATCCGTCAGCTCTGCCAACGGATTGGATGGGGTTTCCATAAAGAACATACGGGTGTTCGGTTTAACCGCCCCACGCCATGCGTCCAGATCGGTCGGATCAACAAAAGTCGTTTCGATACCCGCGCGAATCAGGTACTTGCTGAACAGCGAAACGGTCGAGCCGAAAACACTGCGAGAGCAGACTACGTGATCACCGTGCTGCAGCAGGGAGATACCCACTGCCATAATCGCTGCCATACCGGATGACGTTGCAACCGCGCGCTCTGCACCTTCCAGTGCGGCGATACGGCGTTCAAACGCCTGCACCGTCGGGTTGGTAAAGCGGGAATAGATATTCCCCTCTTCATCCCCGCCGAAACGTGCAGCCGCTTCGCGAGCAGATGAAAATACGTAGCTGGAGGTCAGATAGATCGGATCGCTGTGCTCACCTTCGTCGGTGCGACGCTGTCCGGCGCGTACTGCCAGCGTATCGAAGGCGAAATCTTCACCTTCGAACTGGATACGCTCTTCCCGCTCAAAGCCGGGCTTTTTCATGGGCACTTACCTCAATCGATCTTGTTATGCAGGTCAGATGATTCGTTGCTCTTTCCCTGCTGCCCTTCCTTTTCAGCTTTAGCGGAATCGTTTCGTTTCTGTTCCAGACGATCCAGATAGCTCTGATCGATGTCGCCAGCAACGTACTTACCATCGAACACACAGGTATCGAAATCCTGAATCTCTGGGTTGCCTGCCAGTACGCTCTCTTTCAGGTCTTCCAGATCCTGGTAGAGCATCCAGTCACAGCCAATTTCCTGTGCGATCTCATCGTCGTTACGACCGTGCGCAATCAGTTCGGTTGCGGACGGCATATCGATACCGTATACGTTCGGGTAACGTACCGCTGGTGCAGCGGATGCAAAGTACACCTTCTTAGCACCCATATCGCGTGCCATCTGTACGATCTGCTGGGAGGTAGTACCACGTACTACAGAGTCATCTACCAGCATCACCACCTTATCCTTGAACTCCATCTCGATCGGGTTCAGCTTACGGCGTACAGATTTTTTACGCTGCGCCTGACCCGGCATGATGAAGGTACGGCCCACGTAACGATTCTTGATGAAACCTTCGCGGAACTTCACATCCAGATGGTAAGCCATCTCCAGAGCGGAGGTACGGCTGGTATCCGGGATCGGGATAATGACATCGATATCGTGCTCAGGCATCTCACGCAGCACTTTCTCTGCCAGCTTAACACCCATGCGCATCCGCGCTTTGTGTACGGATACTTCGTCAATGATGGAATCCGGACGCGCCAGATAAACGTATTCAAACAGGCAAGGCGTCAAGCGGCTGTTCTTGGTGCACTGCTGAGTGTGAACCTCGCCATCCATCGTGATAAAGATCGCTTCACCCGGCAGAATGTCACGCACCAGCTCGAAGCCACATACGTCCAGTGCCACGCTCTCGGAAGCTACCATGTACTCTTCCTGACCGTCAGCCAGGGTGCGCTTGCCGTATACCAGTGGGCGAATGCCGTTCGGGTCGCGGAACGCGAGAATGCCGTAACCGGTAATAACAGCGACAACCGCGTAGCCGCCTTTTACGCGATCATGTACACGCTCTACCGCAGAGAAGATATCGGATGCTTCAGGCTTCAGCTTGCCCTGACGCTGCAGTTCGTGCGCGAAAACGTTCAACAGCACTTCGGAATCAGAAGTGGTGTTGATGTGGCGCAGGTCTGCACGGAACATCTTCTCAGCCAGTTCTTCAGCGTTGGTCAGGTTACCGTTGTGCGCCAACGCGATACCGTACGGTGAGTTCACGTAGAACGGCTGTGCTTCTGCGGAGCTGGAAGAGCCCGCAGTCGGGTAACGGACGTGACCGATACCCATGTTACCGCCCAGGCGCTTCATGTGGCGCGTGCGGAACACTTCGTTGACCAGGCCGTTATCTTTACGCATGAAAAAGCGATCGCTTTCGCAGGTCACCATGCCAGCAGCATCCTGGCCGCGATGCTGCAAAACGGTCAGCGCATCGAAAATAGTCTGGTTAACATAGGATTTGGCAACAATGCCGACAATACCGCACATCCGAACTCACCTCGAAGGGAAATGGTAATATCAAAAAATTATTCTTTTAGCGTCCTGCGTTCCAGATCACGTCCGCGACTTCACTAGCCACATCTTTGGTCCAGGCTTCCATCAGTACAAAATGGGGAATCAGCTGAGACTCATTCCACCAGGGATCATTTATTGCTGGGGTTGCTCCCGCCAGCATCACAAGCAGTACTACAACCAAGCCACCACGCGCGGCACCAAACGCGATACCCAATACCCTATCAGTTGCCGTTAATCCCGTGACAGATACGAGCATGCCGATCAACTGACCGATCAGTGCACCGACAACCAGGGTCACTATGAATAGACTAGCAAAGGCAGCTGCTACACGGAGAGAGGGGGTTTGGATATACGCTTGAAGTATTTCGGTCATGGGCGCAGAGAAGGTACGGGCTACCATAAACGCTGCCACCCACGTAACCAGAGAGATCGCTTCACGAACAAAGCCGCGTCTTAAGCTAAACAAACAGGAGATGGCGATAATCGCCAGTATTACCCAGTCAGCCCAGTTCATCATCTGTAACAACCCAAAAAAGATGCGCGCATTCTACCAGAGGCTTTTCGTATCAGCGAGTGGAGAATCTTACGATAATGCCATCAAGGTTAAACTCTTTTTTCAGCTTCACCTTGAGTGATTGAAGTTTCGTTTTCTGGAAGTCCGGACCAACGTAAACCTTTACCAGCTTTCCATTTTTCCGGGTATAGACCTTGTGACCAGCATCGATCAACCGGGTCCGGAGCTTCTTCGCATTGCCTTCGTCGTTAAAGGTTGCCAGCTGCAGCGTCCAGGCCACCGGCACACCCTGTTTATCCAGGGTTGGCTTATCCTTTTCGATATTGATCGCCGGTTTCTGCTGTTCTATTTTTGCGACCAGAACCTCAGACTTCTTAACCGTGGCAACAGCAGGTTTCTCCGGCTCAGCGACTTCGGAGGTGTCAGGCAGCACGACGGTCTTCGGCGTTATACTGACAACCTCCGGCAACGCCGGCATCTCCGGAATTGCGGATTCCAGGTGGCGAGACTTGTAACCGTCGCCATTGAAAAACAGGGGAAACAGAATACCCGCTGAGAGCACAATCACAGATAAGCCTACCAGCCTGTATTTCAGTTTCTCTTGCATAATCAGTCATCCACTCCCAAGTGATCTAACGCATCGCTCACGGTAAAGAACGAACCGGCAACAAGCAAGCAGTTCTCACCGGTTAGCTTAAGCTGAGCGGCATCCAGTGCACCAGCCACTGCGTCGAATGTCTGGCAACGCCCTTCCGCAACTTCTTCCTGCAGATGTTCAGCAAGTACCGCAGCCTTCTGGCCACGCGGCACGTTGAGATCAGCCAGGTACCACTGACTAACCTGCGGACGCAAGGTTTCGATCACGGACGCGATATCCTTGTCGCCCAACATACCCAGCACCAGATGAACCTCCTGTCCTTTCTGCTCCAGTCGCTGCGCCAGCAATCCTGCGGCTTCAGGGTTGTGAGCCACATCCAGCCAGCAAGTTCCGTTATCCAGCTCTACGCGCTGCATGCGCCCGGTCATTCTGGCATCGGCAAGTCCCTCGTATATCGGCTCCAGCGATATATTCAGTCCCAATACCGCCAGTACCTGCAGTGCAGTCGCCGCATTCGGCAAAGGCAGATCCGGAATCGGAAGATCGTTCAACTGCAAAGGCTCACCCGCACCGCAAACACCCCGCCACTGCCAGTGCTCGCTGGTACGTTTATAACTGAACTGATCACCCACCTGATAGAGTTTTGCCCCGGTTTGAGCGGCGGTTAACGCTACAGACTGAGTAGGGTCAGCGTCACCGCAGATTGCGGGACGGCCTTCACGGAAGACACCACATTTCTCACGCCCGATCACTTCACGATCATCACCAAGCCAGTCAATATGATCCAGTGCAATACTGGTCACCACTGACACGTCGGCATCAATAATGTTTACGGCATCAAGGCGCCCACCCAATCCGACTTCAAGCAACACTACATCAGGCTGTTTCCGCTGGAAGATCTCCAGTGCAGCCAGAGTACCGTACTCAAAGTAGGTTAACGGGGTTTCACCGCGTGCATTGTTGATCGCGGTAAACGCCTGACAGAGCTCTTCATCTGCGATATTACGACCGTTGAGTCGCACGCGTTCGTTGTAACGCCTGAAGTGTGGCGATGTGTAACAACCGACGCTGTATCCGGCTTTCAGCAGGATCGTTTCCAGATAGGTTACAGTGGAGCCCTTACCGTTAGTGCCCGCAATGGTAATAACCTTCGAACTCGGCTGGAGAACCTGCAGGGTCTCCGCCACCTGGCGCACACGCTCCAATCCCAACTCAATTTCAGACGGGTGACAGCGCTCGATCCACGCCAGCCACTCATCCAGTGAAAAGTTATCTGTAACCTGATCCATTAATAATCCAATTCAGAAATAGAAAGGCCGGCAGTTGAAAAGCTCAATCGCCGGCCAGTATTACATTTTCAGTCGTTTTGCTGCCAAAGCACTCAGGCTGTAGGCTGACGGGTCAGCTTACGCAGGATTGAGTCCAGACGCTCACGCATCTGGTGGCGGTGAATGATCATATCCACCTGACCGTGCTCCAGCAGGAACTCACTGCGCTGGAACCCTTCTGGCAGTTTTTCACGAACGGTCTGTTCGATTACACGCGGACCTGCGAAACCAACCAGCGCTTTAGGCTCACCGATATTCAGATCACCCAGCATCGCCAGACTTGCAGATACACCACCATAAACAGGATCGGTCAGTACAGAGATGTACGGTACGCCTGCAGCTTTCAGTTTCTCCAGCACAGCACTGGTTTTAGCCATCTGCATCAGGGAGAACAGTGCTTCCTGCATACGGGCACCACCAGATGCGGAGAAACATACCAGAGGAATCTTCTCTTCCAGTGCAACCTTAGCTGCGCGTACGAATCGCTCACCTACAACCGCACCCATGGAACCACCCATGAACTGGAATTCAAAGGCAACAGCTACAATCGGCTGACCATTGAGTTCACCGCGCATTGCGATCAACGCGTCTTTCTCGTCAGTCGCTTTCTGAGCTGCAGACAGACGGTCTTTGTACTTTTTGGAATCCTTGAACTTCAGGCGATCTACCGGCTCAACGTCGGTCGCAAGCTCAACGCGGTTCTCCTCGTCCAGGAAAACCTCAAGACGCTTGCGGGCACCCAGACGCATGTGGTGATCACATTTAGGACATACGCTCAGGTTCTTCTCCAGCTCTGGACGATACAGCGGCGCGTCACACTTAGGACACTTCTTCCACAGACCTTCCGGAATGTTGGAGCGCTTGGTTTCAGTGCGCACCAGGGAGGGAACGATTTTTTCCAGCCAGTTACTCATGTATGTATTTCCAAATCTTTACTTAAGCGTCAGTTTTTTCACGCATCCATCGCGGTACGCAGCTCTGCTACGATAGCAGAAACCTGTGCAGGAATTTCGTCCTGCTGCTGCACCAGCGATGCAATCTTGTTCACCAGAACGCTGCCGACGATCACGCCCTCGGCAACTTCAGATACTGCCTTGGCAGACTCAGCATCCTTGATACCAAAGCCGACGCCCACAGGCAGATTAGTGTATTTACGAACCACATCCAGCTTATCAGCCACAGCCTGAACGTCCAGTGACGCTGAGCCGGTTACACCTTTCACCGAGACGTAGTACAGGTAGCCGCTACCAGCTTTACATACCTGCTCGATACGACTCTCTTCAGTGGTTGGCGCCAGCAGGTAGATAATATCCAGACCGTTGGCTTTCATCGCCTGATCAAACTCACCCTCTGCTTCTTCTGGTGGCAGATCAACGATCAGCGCACCGTCGACACCCGCTGCTGCGGCTTGCTCTGCGAAAGCACCGTAACCCAGCACTTCAACCGGGTTCAGGTAGCCCATCAGCACGACTGGTGTTTCCTGATCCTTTTCACGGAAGGTTTTCACCATATCCAGTACGTCCAGAAGACGGGTTCCGTGTTTCAGGGAGCGCTCACACGCCAGCTGAATTGTAGGACCGTCCGCCATCGGGTCGGAGAAAGGGATACCGAGCTCAATAATATCCGCGCCCGCTTCAACCATTGCATGCATGGTCGGTACGGTCGCGCCCGGTGCCGGGTCACCTGCGGTGATGTATGGAATCAGGGCCTGACGACCCTGCTCTTTCAGGCGTTCAAAACACGCTGCAATTCGATTCATGTTCTTTACCGTCCTTAAGGTCCGAAGATCAGACCTGGATACCGTCGAGCTGTGCGACGGTATGAATATCTTTGTCACCACGACCAGACAGGTTCACTACGATGATCTGGTCTTTATCCATCTCTTTCGCCATCTTCATGGCGTGTGCAACAGCGTGGCTGGACTCGATGGCTGGCATGATGCCTTCAACGCGGGTCAGCGTACGGAACGCATCCATCGCTTCGTCGTCGTTGATCGCAACGTATTCCGCGCGTCCGGTGTCTTTCAGGTAGGAGTGCTCAGGTCCAACGCCTGGATAATCCAGACCTGCAGATACAGAGTGAGTACCCAGAATCTGTCCGGCATCGTCTTCCATCAGGTAGGTGCGGTTACCGTGCAGCACACCTGGACGACCAGCTGTCAGCGGTGCAGCATGCTGGCCGGACTCAACGCCGTAACCACCCGCTTCTACACCGACCATACGCACATCGCCATCTTCGATAAACGGATGGAACAGCCCGATTGCGTTCGAACCACCGCCCACACAAGCAACCAACGCATCCGGCAGACGACCTGCCTGCTCCAGACACTGAGCACGCGCTTCACGACCGATAACGGACTGGAAGTCACGAACCAGCTTCGGATACGGGTGTGGACCTGCCGCAGTCCCGATGATGTAGAAGGTGTCGTCGACGTTGGTTACCCAGTCGCGCATCGCTTCGTTCATCGCATCCTTCAAGGTGCGAGTACCGGATTCAACAGAGATAACCTCTGCACCCAGCAGTTTCATACGGTATACGTTCAGTGCCTGACGCTGCACGTCTTCAGCACCCATGTACACCTGACATTCCAGACCCAGTCGCGCCGCTACAGTCGCAGACGCAACACCGTGCTGACCTGCGCCGGTCTCGGCGATAACGCGTGGCTTGCCGGTATATTTTGCCAGCAGCGCCTGACCAATGGTGTTATTCACTTTGTGTGCACCGGTGTGGTTCAGGTCTTCGCGTTTCAGGTAGATCTGCGCACCGCCGCACAACTCGGTCAGATGAACCGCATGGTACAGCGGAGATGGACGACCCACGTAGTGAGCCAGATCACGGTCGAACTCGGCCTGGAAGTCTGGGTCTCGCCACAAACGCTCATAGGTCTCCTCCAACTGCTTCAGGGCAGCCATCAGGGTCTCAGATACAAAACGACCACCATAGGGACCAAAGTGCCCGCGTTCGTCGGGCATTTGCGCAATTGTGGAAAGATCAGTCTTAATCGGCACGATTAACCTCTTGAATAAACTTCTCTACTTTTTCTTTATCTTTAATCCCTTTACTGGCTTCTACGCCTCCGCTGACATCAACGGCAAAGGGATTTACGGTCTCAACCGCTTTACGAATATTGTCCGGAGTCAGACCACCTGCGAGCACGATAGAACCACGGACCTCTTCCGGGATAAGCTCCCAGTCGAATGATTCACCCGTACCGCCTGGCACGCCTGGACGATATGCATCTAACAGAATCGCCGAAGCACTGGCATAACGAGCGCACTCTGCCGCCACATCCACGCCCGGCTTCATGCGGATCGCTTTCATATAAGGTCGTGCAAATTGCTCGCAGTATGCAACGTTTTCATCACCATGAAACTGCAGCAGATCAATACAGGTTGAATCAATAACCTGCTGCACGGTGGAGACATCTGCGTTGACGAACAGTGCGGTACTCGTCACAAACGCGGGCAGGTTACGAATGATCTCCGCAGCCTGATCAACACCTACATTCCGAGGGCTCGGATCGTAGAAGACAAACCCCAGCGCATCTGCGCCTGCCGCAACTGCAACATCAGCATCTTCCTGGCGGGTAATGCCACAGATTTTAATACGCGTTCTGTTCACAACTATCTCGTCCGGAAAACCCAGTATGTTATCAGATGCTTAGGGCGAACGTTAGTCCAGCGCGGTGAGGAAATAAGGGCCCAGATCAGATTTCGGCAGTGCAAACTCTTCCGGGTAATGTACATCGACGAAATAAAGACCATATGGCGGTGCAGTTACCCCACCCTGACGCCTGTCCTGAGCATCCAATACCTCTTTCGCCCAGACAGGCTCAGCCTCACCACAGCCGATCTTCATCAGCACGCCTGCGATGTTTCTGACCATATGATGCAGGAACGCATTAGCCGCCACATCAATCACGATCAGTTGCCCGTTGCGGTATACCTTTAACTCACGCACCTCCCGAATTGGGCTGTGCGCCTGACAGTTAACCGCGCGATAGGAGTTGAAGTTATGCTCACCCACCAGATGTGTCGCCGCCTCATTCATCCGATCGACATCAAGGGATTTGTAGGTCCAGGTCACACCTTTTGCCAGCAACGCAGGTTTCACCGGCGCGCTCAAAATAACATAGCGATAACGACGCTGCTGCGCGGAGAATCGCGCGTGGAAGCTTTCCGGTACAGACATCGCCCATTTGACGGCGATGTCGTCGGGCAGCTTGGTGTTCGTACCCATAACCCAGGCACGATCAGTCCGCTTGGCGTGGCTTTCAAAATGGACTATCTGGTATGTCGCATTCACACAGGCATCAGTGCGGCCGGCACACACCACGTGTACAGGTTCATTCGCCACTGTTGAAAGCGCTTTTTCCAGGGTTTCCTGAATACTGATGACGCCCTTCTGAATCTGCCAGCCCCGATAGTGGGTACCCTGATATTCGATACAAAGAGCATAACGATAAGGGGCGATCGAAATCGCCCCTTGTTGGTCCTGAGAAACTTCAGACATAGGTTATAAACTACTCAAACTCTCCAGCAGATCACCTGCTTCCTGCTTCTGCTGATCACTACCTTCATTGATAATCTCTTGCAGGATTTCCCGTGCACCGTCCGCATCTTCCATATCGATGTAAGCGCGCGCAAGGTCCAGCTTAGTCTCCAGCTCATCAGCACCTTCAAGCAATGCCCAGCCATCGATCTCTTCCAGATCCTCTTCATCGGCGTCGGTCTCTTCCAGCTCGATATCGCCATCTGTACCATTCAGCAGCGATTGCAGCTCACTATCCAGCTCCGCGTCCAGGTCATGAACGATGTTAGCTGTCAGCTCTTCCTCAACCTCATTAACCGGACCGTCCGCAACATCACCCGCTGCGTTATCGCCACCGGTGAGGTCAGACTCCTCCAGCTCGAAATCGAGATCCAGATCAGCCAGATCGGAACTGCCGACATCATCAAGCCCCTCAATGACATCGGAAATATCAAGCTCTTCAAGGTCTCCCAACTGCGCGCTGATCTCATCCAGCTCAGCCGTATCAGAGGCCTCTTCTGTACTATCTTCGCCAGTTGCAACTTCAGGTGCAGCAGGAGCCTCAGCCACGTCTTCAGACGCCGCCTCTTCCAGCAACTGTTCGAGATCCATGTCGCCCAGATCAAGATCAATTTCGTCGAGATCTTCAATCTCAAGCGGTTGCTCCGGTTCCAGATCAGCAACCCCAGACTCAGACGCGACCTCCTCAACGGCAAGGTCATCTGCAGCATCAACCGCTGGCTGAAGGTCCGACTTCTCAACCACTTCGTTAAGAAGAGATTCAACCTCAGCATCGAAGTCACTCTGTTCCGCTGGCGCCGACAGCACCTCTTCAGCATCATCTTCGAGCGACAGCTCACTTAGCAGATCATCATCAAGCGCCAGCTCATCCGTTAGCTCAACTTCAGGAGCAACCGTATCCCCGGCAGGCTCCGCGGCATCACCTTCAAGCTCAGCAGACAGCGCATCCAGGTCAAGCTCCAGATCTGTGTCCAGACCCAGCTCACTTTCCAGATCAGCCAGCGCATCTTCCGCAGTTTCCGCTTCCGCTTCAGGGGCATCGCCCTCATCAGCTGTCAGATCAAGTTCCAGCTCACTGAGCAGATCAGTTACATCGGACTCTTCACTGGTAGCAAGCTCGTCTTCCTGCTCATCTTCATTAACCAAAGATTCCAGATCCGCTAGCAGCGCATCGGCATCACCCAGCGGCTCTTCGTCTTCCGCAGCCTCTAAGCCTGACAGATCGAGTTCATCCAGTTCGATGTCATCGCTTACGACGTCACTCTCAACTGCAGCTTCAGGCTGATCTGATTCAGGCTCCGTAACTTCTTCAAGTTCTGCCTCATCGATTCCAACGCTTGCCAGCAGATCATCCAGATCCATCTCTGGCTCTTCGGTCAGATCCAGCTCAGCTTCTTCCTGCTTCTCTTTTTCATCCGCTAGCTGCGCTGTGTCCGCAAGCAACGAATCCAGATCAGCATCGTCCAGGAGACTGGAGGTCAGATCATCGTCAGACAGCTCCGGCGCTTCTGCCTCCGCTGGTTCCTCTGCTACAACAGGCTCATTGACCTCCGCCAGCAGAGCATCGATGTCATCAACATCAACGATCGCATCTAATGACTCTTCTGACTCTGCTACAGCAGGCTCTTCTGGCGTTTCTGCAATATCAGAAAGATCCAGAAGATCTTCCTCACCCTCCATCTCCGCAGACGCCTGAGCAAGCAACGCGTCGATATCGTCAATATCTGTGAGTTCTTCTTCGGCCGCTACATCTGCCGTTGCGTCCACCGCGGGCAGGTCGGCTGCCAGATCAAGCAGATCCTCTTCACCTTCAGTCTCTGCAGCAGCCTGCGCAAGTAACGCCTCAATATCATCAGCATCGACAATATCATCCGGAGATTCTACCTCCAGCTCAGCGGCACTTACCTCTTCGGAGCCCGCTTCAGCGGCCGGTTCATCATCCAGCCCCAGGTCATCCAGGCCGATATCATCAATATCGAATTCCAGATCACCTGAATCATCTGTTTTCTCTTCGGCATCAGCAGAACCGATACTCTCGATATCGTCGAAGTCGATACCGAGGTCATCTACGCTGAGATCAGACTCCAACTCGCTGTCGCTGCTGAGAATATCGTCCAGTTCATCACTGGTCTCTACTGGCGAGCTAGTATTGAACTCCAGATCACCGTCATCAAGTTCAGAGTCCAGCTCGAGCGCACTGTCAGACAGGTCTTCACCCAAGTCGTTGACCAAGAGGTTTTCGAGATCTTCATCCTCTGCACCACCAGCCGTATCGGAAGCGGCGTCATCATCCAATCCCAGATCGAACTCGTCATCATCGAGCAGCGTATCCCCGCCATCGGCGACCGGCTCAACGGTATCCGCCAGCATATCGCTGTCATCCAGATCGAGATCCAAATCCATATCCAGGTCAAGATCGGACAGATCCTGCAGATCATCCGCTGCCTCCTCTGCTGGTGCCTCACCCGCAGAGTCCCCATCTACGCCGGTCTCTTCTGCTTCCGGCTCGGTGACTTCGTCGGTCTCATCCTCTGCGATTGCGTCCGCCGCAGCCACTGCCGCTACGCCAGCAGCTGCCGCCGCTGCAGCACCACTCGCATCGTCAGACTCCTCTTCCTGCTTCTTCGCCTTGCGACGTTTCAGGAATAGAGCGACCAGCGCACCTATTAACAGCAGTACCAGCCCACCACCGATGCCCGCCAGGTAAAGCGGATTCTCCATCAGTTTGGTGAAGAAACCTTTTTCGGATTCATCGATTCTCGCCTGCTGTTCGGCAAGTCGTGCCTCAAGATCGGCGATATTCTGATCTTTACTGTCAATTGTGGTCTGGATAGAGGCCAACTGCCCCTGCATCATCTCCAGACGATCACTCAGCAGCTCGTTCTCACCCTGCAGCTCACCCACTTCATCCTGAGTGGAGTTCAGCTGCTGCTCCAGAGCCAGACGTGCATCTTCCAGCTCTTTCAGTGCTGCGTCGTCAGCTGGCGGAGCCTCTGGCTCAGGCTGCACTACTGGTACTTCTTTACGCACCAGCGGTTTAGGCGCAGCGTCTGCAGCTTTTTCCGGCTCTTTACGCTTAACAGTCGCCACCAACGGTTTAGCTGATGCTTTCGGCGCCGCCTTACGACCACGATTCTTCCAGGCATCGTTCTGTCTCAGAACTTCTGCCGCTGCTTCTTTAGCCGTTAGCGCGTTGATCTCATCCAGTGTTGGCAGGTCAAGCACAACACCCGCCTTCATGCGGTTGATGTTATTACCAACAAAGGCATCCGGGTTCTTTTTCAATAACGCCAGTGCCATCTGGCTTTTTGTGACTGTTTCGTTCGGGCGATACTTATCAGAGATACTCCACAGGGAGTCATGAACATCGACAAACACCTGCCGCGGCGTCATCTCGGTACGGATGTTCTTAACTGGCGCAACCGCAACTGGCTTAGGCTCCTGTGGCGCTGGTTGCGCTACAACAGCAGGCGGGCGCTGGACAGTCCGCGCTGGCTGCACCGTGCGACGCTGCGCGCTCGGATCAAATGCCGGCGGATCAAGCAACAGGGTGTATTCGCGCACCAACCGGCCATTTGGCCAGTTCACTTCAACGAGGAAGTTAAGGAAAGGTTCTTTTACAGGATCACGTGATGTAAGGCGGATTCGACCGTTGCCATCGGGCCCCAGGATCACTTTGAAGGTTACATCAGAGAGGAAACGCTGCTTATCAATGCCAGCCAGGACATACTCATCGATGTCCGCCATACGCGGCTGAATCTGCAACGGATTCAGTTTACGGGCTTCTAAAAGTTGGATCTCCGCATTCAACGGTTCGTTGAGTGCAGAGTTGATCTTTATGTCACCAAGGCCAAGCGCATAAGAATTTGACGAACTCAGGGCCCCTGCCAGAGCAAGGCTTAGAGCGAGTTTGCGCAGCATCATCAGTTTCCTTGTTTACATGCACTCAAGAAATTATCGTAAAAATCATAGAGTTGCAGATTCCGAAATCTCCGGAAAGTATTATTTATAAGGCGTAGTACGGTCAAGCCACATATCGGATAGTTTTACTAATTACCCGCATTCTCCGTACTAAATCCGATCTGTGACCGTAAAATAAGTGGTTTATCGTTCAAGAATCCGGATCAGATTAACCGATGTATCGGCACCTCTTCGCTTTTCATAAGTAACCGGCAAAGCGAAGCACGCCAATTTTACTGGGCTTTGATACGCTGAATATCCTGCATTGTGGGCATCTTAAGCAGCGCCCCCACCCGCATCTGGTTCATATCATTGTTGGCGAAAGCGTGAGGGTTTTTGGCCATGATCGCTTTGATCATTACACCCGCACGAACTGAACTATCTGGCAGGTTATTAATAGCGATACTCCACAAGGTCTCCCTGGCGCCAATACGAACAACTTTCGGGGCCTGCGGAGTCTGGGCCGAAGCTTCACCAGTGGTCCGAGCCACCATATTTTCTGGCTTATCTACCTGAGAGCCTCCCGTACTGGCCTTCCGGGAGATCTGACGTGCGACTTCGTTATACGCCTGTGCAGCCGACAGCGCATTGTATTCTGCCAATGAAGGCATTTTTAATGTCACACCTTTGCGCATTCGATTGATGTTGCCACCCTCGAAGGCGTGAGGATTTTTCTTCACCAACGCCAGCATGAGCTGACGCGGATTGACCGCATCACTGGCACGATTGGAAATAACCAGATCCCAAAGCGTCTGCTTTGGACCTACGACAACCGTATCGACCTTTGCAACAGCTTTGACACCAGGTTGAGCAGGTGCTTTGAGCGCTTTACGAATCTTCACCAACGCATCATGTGCGCTGACACTAGCGACCTCCTGCTCTGTCGGTAACAGAAGCGTCGTACCACCCTTAAGCCCATTAATGCTGCCATTCACAAAAGCTTCTGGATTTTTGGTGTAGAGCGCCAGCATCATCTGCTGGTTGGTATATGCCCCTGAGATGCGATGCCTTTGCGTTAGATCCCAAAGCGTCTCTTTAGCTCCAACCTTAATGCGGCGGGCAGCAGCATCCTGCTGCTCAATCTCGACTGACGCAGGCTCACTGGCTTGGGCTTGGCTCGCAGGGATCTCGACAACGCTTGCAACAGCAACCGGCTTAACGATCGCAGGCTTAATCGACGGGGTAACATCCGCGTCGCGCTCAGATACCTTTGGATCAGGCACAAACGGTCGTGAATGATCTATGATCTCTGGTGGCTTTTTCTGTGGCGGTATTTGCTGAGAAGCGACCGAAGATACGGCAGGTTTTGGTGCAGCAGTCTGCTCCTCAGGGGTAACAGCAGCTGACGTTAAGCGCGTACCGGACGGCAAGCCGACATCAGCTTTTGATACTGCGCTTGTGGTAGCGACGCCCTCACCCGCTGGCTTAAGTCGAATCACCTCGGCCTTAGGAATCGACCTAACCGGGGGAGCATCACGGGCTATATCAACAGTTGGTTGTGGCTGTTTCCGGGCCGGACTTACTGTTTCTACAGGCTTGGGACTGGGTGCCGGAGCACCTTTTAACAGGGCCGTATATTCGCGCAGCAAACGCCCATTCGGCCAGTTAACCTCAAGTAGGAAGCTAATAAAGCTGGTATTAATCGGTCGAGGTGAGGACAGACGGATAGAGGATTCTCCGCCTTTGTTGATCACAACCTGAAGCTGAACATCTCTCAGGTAACGTTTCGCGTCTAACCCGGAAAGCGCCAGATCATCAACACCCGCAAAACGCGGTTTAATGTGCTCGGCAGTAAAGTCTTCTACTTCAAGCAGGGTTATCTCTGCATCCAGAGGCTCATCTGCGACCGAATAGATATGCATTGCACCAAGGTCCAATGCGTTGGCGGAATGACTAGCAAGGATTCCCGCACATACAAGGCTGGTCAACAGCTTGCGCAACATCACCTATCCCGAGTTAACCCATAAGAAGCACCGCGCCAACGCGGAAAGCACTCTGACTTTACATCAGAGCGCTACCCACAGCCTCACGGCAAATAATACGATTGAGGCTCTGTTTTACCTTACAGATAGTGTTGGATCAATAGCTCTGCTATCTGAACACTGTTCAAAGCCGCGCCTTTTCGCACATTGTCTGCCACAACCCACATATTGATACCATTTGGCGTAGAGATATCTTCGCGAATTCGGCTGACGAAAACTTCGTCCTTGCCTACACCGTCGGTCACTGGCGTCGCAAAACCATCTTCCTGCTCTGGCTCATCAACCACCTCTACACCCGGCATCATCTCCAGCAGACTACGCACCTCCAGAGCAGAGATCGCGTCGCGGGTTTCGACATGTACCGACTCAGAGTGCCCGAAGAACACAGGTACGCGAACACAGGTCGGATTTACACGGATACTGTCATCACCCAGAATCTTCTGGGTTTCCAGCACCATCTTCATCTCTTCGCGAGTGTAGCCGTTGTCCTGCATCGCATCGATCTGCGGCAGAACGTTAAAGGTGATCTGTTTTGGGTACACCTCAGGATCGATGCTCAGGCCGTTCAGCAAACGTGCCGTCTGGCCCGCCAGCTCTTCCACCGCTTTGCGACCCGAACCAGACACCGCCTGATAAGTCGACACATTGATACGCTCGATACCCACTTCCCGATGGATCGGTGCCAGCGCCATCAGCATCTGAATGGTAGAGCAGTTTGGATTCGCGATAATACCCTGGTTACGGTACTCACCCACCATCTCAGGGTTTACTTCAGGAATCACCAGTGGAATATCCGGGTCGTAGCGGAAGCACGAGGTATTATCGATTACCACACAACCCGCATCAGCTGCGATCGGGGCATACTGCATAGAGACATCACTGCCTGCAGAAAACAGCGCAATCTCTACCTGCGAAAAATCAAAATCCTGAAGCAGCTCTACTTTGTGCGATTTATCACGAAACTGCAGACTCTTGCCTGCGGAGTTTTCACCCGACAGCAGAAACAGCTCACCAACCGGAAACTCACGCTGTTCCAGTATCTCAAGCATCGCCTCACCGACCAGGCCGGTGGCACCCACGATCGCGACGTTAAATGTTCTTTCCACTATTTTTATCCCGGAAACAAATCAGCCCGAACAATGTCGGGCTGTATTTTAGAAAAGACCGGCGTAAACGCCAGTCTTCAAAGCTTATATTCGCGCGTATCAGTCTTCCAGCAGGATGCGCAGCATACGACGCAGAGGCTCAGCAGCACCCCACAGCAGCTGGTCACCTACACTGAACGCGTTCAGGTACTCGTCACCCAGATTCATCTTACGCAGACGACCTACAGGGATGCTCAGAGTGCCGGTTACTTTAGCAGGCGTCAGCTCTGCCGCAGTGATATCGCGATCGTTCGGGATCACTTTAACCCAATCGTTCGCTTCCGCAATCATGCCTTCGATCTCATCCATCGGCAGATTCTGCTTCAGCTTGATGGTGAATGCCTGGCTGTGGCAGCGCATCGCACCGATACGCACGCAGGTACCGTCGATTGGGATTGGGCTGTCACCCAGACCCAGGATCTTGTTGGTTTCAGCGTATGCTTTCCACTCTTCACGGCTCTGACCGTTGTCCAGCTTGGTATCGATCCAAGGGATCAGAGAGCCAGCCAGTGGCACACCGAAGTTATCAGCCGGCATCGCATCGCTACGGATGGTTTCAGCAACCTGACGGTCGATATCCAGAATTGCGGAGGCAGGGTTAGCCAGATCACCGGCTACGGATTCTTTAATGATGCCCATTTGCGAGATCAGCTCACGCATATGACGTGCACCGCCACCGGAAGCCGCCTGATAGGTCATGGAGGTCATCCACTCGATATGACCCGCATTGAACAGGCCACCCAGACCCATCAGCATCAGGGATACGGTGCAGTTACCGCCAACGTACGTTTTGATGCCGTTGGACAGACCATCTTTGATGACGTTCATGTTTACCGGATCCAGTACGATGATCGCCTCATCGTCCATACGCAGCGAGGACGCAGCATCGATCCAGTACCCGTTCCAGCCCGCTTCACGCAGCGCGCCGTAAACCTGTTTCGTGTAGTCACCACCCTGACAGGAAATAATGGCATCCATCTGTTTCAGTTCTTCAATGGATGTCGCATCTTTCAGTGCTGGAATATCTTTACCAATATCCGGTCCAGCCTGTCCTACCTGGGATGTGGTGAAGAAGACCGGCTCTTCGATATGATCGAAATCACGCTCTTCCATCATGCGTTGCATCAGCACGGAACCCACCATTCCACGCCAGCCAACAAAACCTACACGTTTCATCTGTTTCACCAAAAACTCGGATTGTTCTCAAAATAACAAATCGGCCCCTGCTCCCGCAGAGGCCGACAGTGGCCGCCTTCAATAGACGGCACAACATTATGCAACAAATAGCCCTTTCAGGCTATCTGTCTTTGCTGCAGTGCACTTAAGCGTTAAGCGCCGCAACAACAGCATCGCCCATTTCAACGGTGCTGACTTTCTGCATCCCTTCAGACCAGATATCGCCTGTACGCAGACCCTGATCCAGAACAGCGTCAACCGCTGCTTCGATCTTAGCTGCTGGCTCTTCCATACCCAGAGAGTGACGCAGCATCATCGCCGCAGAGATGATCATCGCCAGCGGGTTCGCAATACCCTGACCTGCGATGTCTGGCGCAGAACCGTGGCATGGCTCGTACATGCCTTTGCCGTCCACATCCAGAGACGCGGATGGCAGCATGCCGATAGAACCGGTCAGCATCGCTGCTGCGTCGGACAGGATGTCACCGAACATGTTGCCGGTTACGATCACGTCGAACTGCTTAGGCGCACGCACCAGCTGCATCGCTGCGTTGTCCACGTACATGTGGGACAGCTCTACTTCCGGGTACTCCTTGGACAGGTCTTCCATCACTTCGCGCCACAGCATGGTTACTTCCAGCACGTTCGCTTTGTCGACGGAGCACAGACGCTTGCCACGTTTCATCGCAGCTTCGAATGCTACGCGACCGATACGACGGATCTGGTCTTCGTCGTACACGTAGGTGTTGTAACCTTCACGTACGCCGTTCTCTTTGGTCTTGATACCACGCGGCTCACCGAAGTAGATACCACCGGTCAGCTCACGCACGATCAGGATATCCAGGCCGGATACAACATCTTCTTTCAGCGTAGATGCGTGCGCCAGCTGCGGGTACAGAATCGCAGGACGCAGGTTACCGAACAGATCCAGCTGCGCACGAATCTTCAACAGACCGCCTTTCTCAGGACGCTCAGCCGGTGGCAGCGTATCCCACTTAGGACCACCTACAGCACCCAGCAGAATCGCATCTGCGGCCTGTACTTTTTCCCAGGTAGTCGCTGGCAGCGCATCGCCTTCAGCATCGATCGCAGCGCCGCCCACCAGCGCTTCGTCCATCTCCAGACCCAGAGAGAACTGATCGTTAACCACATCCAGTACTTTACGCGCTTCCGCAGCGATCTCTGGACCGATACCATCACCCGGCAACAGCAGGACTTTCTTGCTCATTATTTTGTTCCTTTCTGTGTAAAAGGCAGTTACGCGCATTGCATCAACTGCCTTTAATTTTTATTAGCGCAGCGCTTTGCTGCACCGGATTATTTGATTGCGTCGAACAGCCAAGGGGACTGCTGGCGCGCTTTCGCTTCGTACGCTTTGATATCGTCAGCGTACTGCAGCGTCAGACCGATATCATCCAGACCGTTCAGCAGGCAGTGCTTACGGAAATCATCCACCTCGAAGGCCAGCTCATCACCGGATGGCGTAACCACTTTCTGGTTTTCCAGATCAACGGTCAGCTCGTAACCTTCATTAGCTTCAACCTCTTTGAACAGCTGATCAACCTGAGCTTCGCTCAGTACGATCGGCAGCAAGCCGTTTTTGAAGCAGTTGTTAAAGAAGATCTCTGCAAAGCTTGGCGCAATGACTACGCGAATACCGAAGTCTTCCAGCGCCCAAGGTGCGTGCTCACGGCTGGAGCCGCAACCGAAGTTCTCACGTGCCAGCAGCACACTGGTACCTTTGTAACGCGGCTTGTTCAGAACAAACTCTTCGTTGAGCGGACGACCGCTGCAATCCTGATCCGGCTGACCTTCATCCAGATAACGCAGCTCATCAAACAGGTTCGGGCCAAAACCGGAACGCTTGATCGACTTCAGGAACTGCTTAGGGATGATCATATCGGTATCAACGTTAGCGCGATCCAGAGGAGCCGCGATACCGGTCATTGTGGTAAATTTTTTCATTATCGCTCTCCTACCCTTACTGCTTAACAAAGTCACGCACGTCAACGAAGTGACCTGCAATTGCTGCCGCTGCCGCCATTGCCGGGCTCACCAGATGGGTACGACCACCGAAACCCTGACGACCTTCGAAGTTACGGTTGGAGGTAGACGCACAGTGCTCACCCGCACCCAGCTTGTCCGGGTTCATCGCCAGACACATGGAGCAACCCGGCTCACGCCATTCCAGACCTGCTTCAGTAAAGATCTTGTCCAGACCTTCTGCTTCCGCCTGCTCTTTCACCAGACCGGAACCTGGTACGACCAGCGCCTGAATGATGTTGTCCGCAACTTTACGGCCTTTAACTACCTCTGCCGCAGAGCGCAGGTCTTCGATACGGGAGTTGGTGCAGGAACCGATAAATACACGATCCAGCTTGATATCGGTGATGTTCTGATCGGCCTGCAAACCCATGTATTCCAGCGCACGGTTGATACCGTCGATCTTCACCTGATCGGATTCGTTCGCAGGATTAGGCACTGTATCGTTAACGCTAACCACCATCTCTGGAGAGGTACCCCAGGTTACCTGTGGAGCGATATCCGCACCGTTGATCACAACCACTTCATCGAACTCAGCATCGTCGTCAGATACCAGACCTTTCCATGCTGCTACCGCCTGATCCCACTGCTCGCCTTTTGGTGCGTAGGTACGACCGTTCACGTAGTCCAGTGTGATCTGGTCAACAGAGACCAGACCTACACGCGCACCCGCTTCGATCGCCATGTTGCAGACGGTCATACGACCTTCCATCGACATGTTGCGGAACACATCACCACCAAATTCAATCGCGTAGCCGGTACCGCCTGCGGTACCAATAACGCCGATCACGTGCAGCACAACATCTTTCGGGGTTACGCCTGCACCCAGCTCGCCATCGACGCGAACCAGCATGTTTTTCATCTTCTTGGTGATCAGGCACTGGGTTGCCAGTACGTGCTCAACCTCAGAAGTACCTACACCGTGGGCCAGCGCACCCAAGGCACCCAGCGTTGCAGTGTGAGAGTCACCACATACCGCTGTTACACCCGGCAGAATTGCACCCTGCTCCGGTGCCATTACGTGAACGATACCCTGGCGTTGATCGTTCATCTTGAATTCCAGAATGCCGAACTCATCGCAGTTCGCGTCCAGGGTTTTAACCTGAATTTTGGAAACCGGATCAACGATCTCATCTACGCCGCCGGAACGCTCAGTGGTCGGTACATTGTGATCTGGTGTCGCGATATTCGCGTCAATACGCCAAGGCTGACGACCCGCCAGACGCAGACCTTCAAACGCCTGCGGAGAAGTTACTTCATGCAGGACCTGACGATCGATGTAGATCAGGGAGCTACCATCGTCGTTCTGGCGCACCAAATGTGCTTCGAAAAGCTTGTCGTAAAGGGTCTTACCAGCCATTGTGATTTCCTCACTTTTTCTTTTACCGGAGAGTCTCCGGGATCGCCGCTTTAGCTCACATCAAAGAGGCGCCTTGTCATTTGATGAGACCATCCTAGAACAGCCATTCAAACAACACAAATTCATATTTTTTATTGATTGAATTCCAAATAGGAATAGAAAAGAATAGACCTATCTCTGGAGGAGTTCTGATGGATACCAATACCCTACAGGCCTTTGTCGCCGTCGCCAGCGCCGAGTCATTTTCCAAGGCCGCCAACCAGCTTTTTCTCACCCAATCTGCGGTCAGCAAACGCGTGGCACTGCTGGAGGATCAGCTCAACAGCCGCCTGTTTGACCGCATCGGCCGACGGGTTTCACTCACTGAAGCTGGCGTTGCACTGCTGCCGCGCGCGCACCAGATATTGCTGGAGCTGGAAGATGCCCGCCGCGCCATCAGCAACCTGTCCGGGGAAGTGACCGGCACACTGTCGCTGGCGGCAAGCCATCACGTAAGCTTGCATCGCCTGCCGCCGGTACTGCGCGCATACACGGCACGCTATCCGAAGGTAAAACTGGACCTGAGATTTGACGAATCCGAAGTGGCCTACGACGGCGTTCTCAAAGGCGATCTGGAACTGGCGCTGATCACACTCTCCCTGTCTCCCGACAAAAACATCAACTCCATCCCGATCTGGCACGACGCCCTGCAATATGTGGTGGCACGCGATCACCCTTTGGCCAGCAAAACCTCGGTCAGTCTGGAGGAGCTGACACAATACACCGCAATACTGCCTGGCCAGAACACCTTTACCCGCGAGCTTGTGGAACAGCTATTCGAACGGCACGACCTGCACCTCAATGTCGGCATGTCGACCAATTATCTGGATACCATCCGCATGATGATCACCATCGGCCTCGGCTGGAGCCTGCTACCGGAATCGTTGATCAAAGACGATCTCAAGGTACTGCCCGTTAGCTCCGAACCGATCTACCGTCAGCTCGGCGTGATCCACCACCGTGACCGCACCCTCTCCAACGCTGCACGCCACCTGGTTGAAATGCTCCCAAGTGCAAAATAAACAGTAAGCACGTGCAATAAACACACCCATAAAACTCTCAGGGTGTAAGTTATAGCCAGTTGTAATAAGATGCTTGAGTCTGTAACCGATGGAGAAGATAGCCGTGTCGGATGACCTGAAACAGCAGATGGACAGCTGGCTTAAAGCACAGCAAGCCTACTGGTCAGCACTGAGCGAACACAACGACGACATGCCCAACCCGGAAGGCTGGCTGGATTTTGTCACCCGCTATCAGAAAAGCATCGGGCAGGAGCTGCCTCAGCAATTTTCGCAGCTTATCGACATACTGGGAGTGCAATCGCACAACTTTAACCAGTATGGCGAAGATCTTATCCGCCACTTCCGTGACAACGGCACCGAACAACAGATTGAGTCTGCCGTATCGGAATTCCAGAATTACATGCAAAAGCAGACCACCGAGCTGCTGATGCGCCAGTGGCAACTGCCCGAGCAGGTCGCATCCCTGTTTAAGACTCACAGTTTCCACGATGATCTGCTGTTCGAAAATCCGTTTATCAGCGGCATGAAAAGCCTGCTTGAAACGCCGGTTGTTGGCTCCAATCCAGAGGCACAGGCCCGCAGCCGCGAAGGTCTGAAACTGTTACTGGAGTATCAGGAAGCGCTCTCCGCTTACATCAAGCATTACGGCGAGATCAATCAGGAAGCCGCGCTGCGCATGACGGACCAGCTGGGCGAGCGCGAAGCCCCGGTGGAAACACTGCAGCAGCTGCACGATATCTGGGTGGATTGCTACGAATCCTCCTACTCCGACACCGTCTTTACCGATGCTTACCAGAAAGCGCACGGACGCATCAGCAACGCCCTGATGTCACTGCGCAAGTTCACCCAGGACGTACGCGACGTATATTTCCAGTCTGTCGGACTCGCTACACGCAAAGGGCTGGATACCGCCCTGCAACGCCAACACCAGTTGCGCAAGGAGATGCGCCAGACGCGGCGCCAGCTGACCAGCCTGAACGAGGCTGTAGAAACACTTCAGGCGCAATCGACAGCAGATCTGTTCGCCGAAATGCGCAACGAAATAGCCAACCTGCGCAACGAAGTTGCCGAGCTAAAGAAAAAGCTGAAGGAGTAAACGATGGACGCCCTGCACCTGAAGCCAAGTAAGATCACTGAAGAGCTGCTGGAATTTAATCGCAAACTACTGAGCAGCTACAGCACCCTGCAAAAACTGAAAGAGGTCGACGTTGGCCAGACCCCGAAAGAGGTTGTGTACAGCGAAGATAAACTCAAGCTGCACCGCTACGAACCCATCGGTGAACGCAGCTGCGAGACACCATTGCTGATCTCCTACGCCCTGGTTAATCGCCCGTATATGATCGATCTGGAGCCTGAGCGCTCTATGCTGCGCCGTTTGCTGGAACAGGGCCTGGAAGTCTACGTGATCGACTGGGGCTACCCGGATGCGGCCGACCGCTATCTCGATCTGGACGACTACATCAACGAATACCTGAACAACTGTGTTGACCGCGTGCGCGAGCTAAGCGGTCAGGATCGTATCAACCTGCTAGGAATCTGCCAGGGCGGCACCTTCAGCCTCTGTTACACCGCATTAAATCCAGACAAGATTAAGAACCTGGTGACCATGGTAACGCCTGTCGATTTCCATACTCCAGACAACCTGCTGACCCACATGGCGAAATCCGTCGACACCGACCTCGCCGTGGATACCTACGGCAATATTCCGGGCAGCATGCTGAACGACTCATACAATTCGCTGATGCCAATGCGCCTCGGCGTACAGAAAAACCTGGGCATGCCTAACCAGCTGGAAAACGAGGAAAGCGCCCTCAGCTTCCTGCGCATGGAGAAGTGGATCTACGACAGTCCCGACCAGTCTGGCGAGGCCTTCCGCCAGTTTGTAAAACAGTTCTTCCAGGAAAACCGCCTGATCAAAGCTGAAGCTGAGATTGGTGACAAACAGGTAGATCTCGCCAATATCTCACAACCTGTCCTGAACGTTTTCGGCACCTTCGACCATCTGGTACCACCTGCAGCTTCAACAGCACTCGGCAAGCTTGTCAGCAGCAAAGACTACGAAGAGATGGAAGTCCGTGGCGGCCACATAGGCGTCTTCGTATCAGGCAACGCACAAACCGTGGTTGCGCCTAAAATTGCACAGTGGCTGATCGATCGGGATAGCTGATACCCAGCCACGCAGAGCACCCTCACCCGAGATACATATACAAAAAAAGGGTCGTATTTAACGACCCTTTTTATTTTCTGTGATGTTCTGTTTTTTCCCTAACCAGCAGGCAACAACCTCAAAGTCACACCTGTTATGGGAACAGATTATTTTTCTTTCTTATCGTCAGCTTCAGGCTGGCTTTCAGCAGTCGGTGCTGCACCGTCTTTCTCCGGGGTGAACATACCACCCCACATCGCCATATTCTGATCGGCGATACGGTTCATCATTGTCAGCGGATTTGCAGCCCCCATCATGGTCTGCATCTGCTCACGGATACGCTCCTGATGTTCCAGAAACGCAGCAATACTCTGTTCAAGATACTGACTCATCATGCCCTGCATGCTGTCGCCGTAGAAGCGGATCAGCTGCTGTAACACCTGATTAGTCAGCAATGTGCCATGTCCCTGAGCCTCCTGCTCACTGATAATCTGCAGGAGAATATTTCGGGTTAAGTCTGCACCTGTTTTTGAATCCTGAACCTGAAACGCTTCGCCGTTCAGTACCAGCTGTTTTACATCTTCCAGCGTTACATAGCAGCTACGCGAAGTGTCATAAAGACGACGGTTGGTATACTTTCTTAAAATACGCAACGCAGTTCTCTCTCTTCCGAAGACCTCTCATTCCCTGACGCACTCGATTAGTCCGAACTTTTACCCCCGCTGTAAGGACTCGTCATCATGCTCAGCATTATTTTTTGCAGTGCTTCCATGGAGCCCAGCCCACCGCTCAGGTATGGCTTGAAGAGCGTCAACGGATCGTACCCATCCACTCCGGCTTCCATCTGCTCCCGGATACGATTCATCATATCTTCATGAAATCCTTCAACATCCGGCAACCCCAACACCTTGCGCAGCTCTTCGGGTTTCATTTCGATATCAATCTTAAATTTCATCCCCGACTCCTTGATGCCACTTTAGTTATTGTTCCTTTCTATACTATACAAACTGCACTGCAAAACAACTTTATTACCGCTTTTGCTGCACTTTTTCCGGGTATATCCAGACATACGCCAACACAAGCGCGACGGCACATGCAGCCGCTGAAACACTGAATGTCCAGCTCGCTCCCCAATCATCCCAGACCAGACCACTGACCAGCGCTCCTGCTGCACCACCAGCACCAAAGCCAAAGCTGGAAAACAGCGCCTGCCCCTGCCCATGTGTTTTTTCAGTGAAATAGTGGTGCACAAGCGCAATACCAACAGCGTGCAGACAGCCAAATGTTGCAGCATGGAAAGTTTGTGCAACCAGCATCAACCCCAACGTATCCGGCCACTGACCGATCAGCTGCCAACGAATAATACAGAGCAGCAGACTCACGAGCATAATATGACGCAAGCCGAAACGAGCGATCATACGGTGCATATAAATGAAGATGATCACCTCCGCGATCACCCCTACCGCCCACAACAAACCAATTTCACTGCGGCTGAAGCCCACCTCCTCCATCAACACGCTGTAGAAGGTGTAATAGGCCCCATGGCTGAACTGCACAAGAAAACACACGAGGAAGAACGCAATCACCTGGGGGCGCAACAAGAGCGCTAGAAAACCATCCCCCACCTCCTTTGCGGGTCTTAAGGTTTCCGGTGCAGGCACAAGCAAGGCATTCAGCCAGATACAGACCATCAGGCCCAGCATCACTGCAGGCAGCCAGGTCACCGATACCCAGTCAAACACCCAACCCAACACCACCACAGCAATGATGAATCCCACAGACCCCCAAAGCCGGATCTGGCTGTATTTATCACGCTGGTCGCCAAGATGGGACAGTGTAATCACTTCGAACTGTGGTAACACCGCGTTCCAGAAAAAGCTGAAACAGAGCATCACCAGCCCAATGCCTACCGCATCGTTCTGCCAGAATATGCCGATAAAGAAGAGGCAGGTGATAAACGCCCCAACTCGTACAATGCGCAGACGCTGCCCCGTTTTATCCGCAATCCAGCCCCAGATATTCGGCGCCACAATACGTGTACCGTGCAGTACCGCCATCAGCATACCGATGGTTTCCGCACCGAAACCATAGGCCTTCAAATAGAGGCTCCAGTACGGGACCAGCGCCCCCAACAGAGCGAAGTAAAAGAAATAAAACCCGGATAGCTGGATGTAGGGCAGTTTAAGCATGAAGCTCCAACACTGTTCTCAATCGGTCTTGTCGACACCATAAAGATGCCACAAAAAAGCCGGCAGATGCCGGCTCATGTCTATCAGCGCTCGATTACGCCTCTTCCAACGCATCCAGCACAAACTGCGGCAGCGCAAAGGCACCTGCGTGTACCGCCGGATTGTAGTAGCGTGTTTTCATTCCACTGGCGGCGAAGCGGGCTTGCAGTACATCCAACGGCTGCGCTTTCAGACTCTCATCATCGGAACCCCATGCCAGTGTCATAACACCACCCACGTAGGTCGGCACTGCCGCAGCATAGAAAGTCTGATCTGCAAAATACGGACTCAGACGACGACGGGTGGTCACAACTTCGTCCACCTGCATGTACGCCACACCGTTCTGCGCGACGAAAATGCCACCTTCATTCAGACGGTTTTTGCAGCCCTGGTAGAATTCGCTGGAGAACAACACCTCACCCGGACCGACAGGGTCGGTGCAGTCAGAGATGATGACGTCGAACTTTTCGCCGTCCTGCTTCACGTAATCCATGCCGTCAGCAATGACTATCTTGGCACGAGGATCGTCAAATGCACCCGCAGAATGACCCGGCAGGTACTCTTTACACATGTCGATCACTGCCTGGTCGATCTCAACCTGAGTCACCTCTTCCACTTCCGGGTGCTTCAGGACTTCACGCAGGATACCGCCGTCACCGCCACCTATGATCAGCACCTTTTTGGCACTGCCATGTGCAAACAACGGCACGTGAGTCAGCATCTCGTGGTATACAAATTCGTCTTTCTCTGTGGTCTGAATGATGCCATCCAGCGCCATAACGGTACCGAAAAAGTGGTTGCGGAAGATGATCAGGTGCCAGGAGTCTGTCTGCTGCTCAAACAGGACTTCATCGATCTCAAAGCTCTGGCCGTAACCGTCGTAAAGTTTTTCAGTGTACAAAGTTGTCATATTCTCAATTCACCATCTTCGTGCCGAAGCCGGATCACGGCTGCACAAAAAAAGCGTTCAGGCTGCATCAGCAACCCACCTTAAATACGCAATATGCCCGGCTAAAAGGCCGGGCATATTGGGACTGTAGCGCAATGCTACAGCGAGTTCATCGGTAACCGCTGGGTTACTTGATCAGGGGCAGACCAGATTCAACATCTGCGTTCTGACCGCGGTTACGCAGGAGGTGATCCATCAGCACAATGGCCATCATCGCTTCCGCAATAGGCGTCGCACGAATACCCACGCATGGGTCATGGCGTCCTTTGGTCACTACCTCAATCTCTTCACCGCGTGTGTTGATGCTGCGGCCCGGCAGGCGCAGACTGGACGTCGGCTTCAGCGCGATGTGCGCGACGATATCCTGACCGGTGGAGATACCACCCAGGATGCCACCCGCGTGATTGGACAGGAAACCTTCCGGTGTCATCTCATCACGGTGCTCTGTACCTTTCTGCGCCACAGACGCAAAACCGTCACCGATCTCAATACCTTTCACTGCGTTGATGCTCATCAGCGCATGCGCCAGATCTGCATCCAGGCGATCGAAGATCGGCTCACCCAGTCCAACCGGCGCACCGCTGGCAACAACAGAGATCTTCGCACCCACGGAGTTACCCTCTTTACGCAGCGCGTCCATGTATTCCGCCATCTCTTCAGCTTTTGCTGCATCCGGGCAGAAAAAGGCGTTGTTGCCCACTTCGTTCCAGTCAAACTTGTCCATATCGATTGCGATCGGTCCAAGCTGAGAGAGGTAACCGCGCACCTCAACACCTTTGGAGGCAAGGAACTTCTTGGCGATAGCGCCGGCCGCTACACGCATCGCTGTTTCACGCGCGGATGAACGACCGCCACCGCGGTAATCACGGAAACCGTACTTATGGGAGTACACGTAATCGGCGTGCGCCGGACGGAAGGTTTCCGCAATGTTGGAGTAATCTTTAGAACGCTGGTCGGTATTTTTGATCAGCAGACCGATCGGCGTACCTGTGGTTTTTCCTTCGAACACACCGGAGAGGATCTCAACGATATCGTCCTCACGACGCTGCGTGGTGTGGCGGGAGGTACCCGGCTTGCGTCGATCCAGGTCAACCTGCAGATCTTCCACACTCAGCTCGATGCCAGGAGGGCAACCATCAACAATACAACCCAGAGCCGGGCCGTGACTCTCACCGAAGGTGGTCACTGTAAAGAGTTTTCCGAAGCTATTTCCTGACATCGTAATTTTCCACTCAAATAAACATCGTCTGACACCCATGTGTCAGCTTACCAAGGCTGTCACAGCCTGTCGGGCTGTAGTATACAGTCTCGCTTAAATTTCTTCCCGGTGTGCTTTCAGATCAGCAGCAGAGATTGCAAACACACCGTTGCCCCCCTGCTCCAGCTCGAGCCAGATCAGCGGCAGCTGCGGGTACTGTTCCGCCAGATGTACTTCGCTGTTACCTACCTCAATCACCAGCAGACCATCATCGGCCAGATAGTCATTTGCTTCACGCAGAATGCGCTTAGTGATGTCCAGCCCGTCAGGACCAGAACCCAATGCCATTTCCGGTTCATGACCGTACTCATCCGGCATCGACGCGAGATCCTCCGCATCCACATACGGTGGATTGGAGACAATCAGATCATATTTTTCGCCAGCCAACGCACTGAACAGGTCACTTTGACGCGGGATAACACGTTGCTCAAGCTCATGGCGAGCAACGTTGATGCTGGCCACATCCAATGCATCTTCAGACAGGTCCGCCAGATCCACATCGGATTCAGGAAACGCATAGGCGCAAGCGATACCGATACAACCGCTGCCGGTACAGAGATCCAGAATACGGTTAACTGGCCCTTCCCGCAGCAGCGGCGCGAAATGATTGTCGATCAGCTCCGCAATCGGTGAGCGAGGAATCAACACACGCTCATCCACATAAAACGGTATACCTGCAAACCAGGCTTCGTTGGTCAGGTATGGTAACGGCACCCGCTGATGAACACGCTGCTCGATAAATGCCAGCACCCGGTCTTTCTCTGCGCTCGTCAAACGCGCATCCAGAACGGTCTGATCCGCATCCCACGGCAGGTGAATCGCACTCAATACCAGATGCACCGCTTCGTCCCAGGCATTATCGGTACCGTGCCCGAAAAATACGTCGTGCTCACCGAAGTTACTCATGCACCAACGGATATAATCGCGGACTGTATGCAGTTCCTGTTTAATCTGGTCTTGATCGTTCATTATGACTCACCGGATAATATCGCCCCCTTTGGGGTCACAGGGAGTATGTAAATGCGACTCCCCAGAAGGGCCGCTATGTTAATGAAATTCAGGCTGAAATACCATGTCAGACCGTTCCAAAACTGACGATCAGGACGCTGAGATCTCCTTTCTGGATGCCATGAAAGGTGTCACCCGTCACACCCACGACCGCGCCGATCTCAGCAATTCACGGAAGAGAGATATCAACCTGTCCGCGAAACGCGAGGCTGCAACAACGGAAGAGGATAAGGTTATCGACAACCTCTCCAGCGAGGCCGTCGAGATCGTAGACTCTAACGAGGAACTACTTTTCGCTGCCCCGGGTATACAGCTGCGGGTTCTCAAGCGCCTGAAGCAGGGCCATATCCCCTGGGAAGAAGGCCTGGATCTGCACGGCTACACTGTTGACGACGCCCGCGACCAGCTTAGCCGCTTTGTTCGCGCTGCCCAGAATAAAGGGATGCGCTGCGTGATCATCGTGCATGGCAAGGCTTACAGCCAGGCAGGCAAACAACCCCTGCTAAAATCATATGTGAACGAGTGGCTGCGCCGCATGCCCGGTGTACTTGCATTCTGTTCCGCACAATCGAGAGACGGCGGCGCAGGCGCACTCTACGTTCTGCTCAAAAAACGCGAAAATCAGCGAAATACCTACTAGTTAAGAGCAACGAAACTGTTTCGCTGACTTCCGACACACCTACAGTCGAGGGGGACGCATCCAGATGGAAAAACAGTACGCTCAGATCATCTCTGACTTGGGTGAAGACCTGAATCGTGCCGGCCTGAAAGACACGCCAGTCCGCGCTGCAAAAGCGATGAGGTTTCTCACCCGCGGTTATGAACAATCCCTCGAAGAGGTTGTAAATGGCGCCCTCTTCCCTTCAGACAACAGCGAGATGGTCCTGGTAAAAGATATCGAGCTGTATTCGTTGTGTGAGCACCATATGCTGCCCTTCATAGGTAAAGCCCATGTGGCATACATTCCTCAGGGGAAGGTTGTGGGGCTGTCCAAGATCGCCCGCATCGTCGATATGTACGCACGCCGATTGCAGATTCAGGAGAACATGACCAAACAGATCGCCGAAGCGATCATGAGCATCACCGATGCCGCCGGCGTTGCCGTTGTCGTGGAAGCCAAACATATGTGCATGATGATGCGTGGCGTAGAGAAGCAGAACTCCAGCATGAAAACCTCGATGATGCTGGGTAGCTTTAGAGACAACTCCGCCACCCGGGCGGAGTTTTTCTCGCTGATCAAATAGCTGCACAATCGGCCGAGCCATGTGCAACAACTCAGAAACGTCGCTGCTTCTCAAACGCTTCCAGCTTTGAACGTGCGGCATTTCTGCCCTCTTCAATCACCTCTTCAGCGCGATGAAACTCGAAGAAATGGCACAGATCGTGGGGAATAGGGATAACCAGATCAGGCGGGTAGCCTGCGATCTTGTATTGCGACAAACTTCCCTGCATCACCTCAACGGAGTCAAGCAGAATATCAATCCGACCACCTACCCGCGGTGGCTCTTTCTTCTGGCCATCGCCATTACCGTTTCCACTACCGTTGCCGTTACCTGGTGTATCTAATGACCAGGTATCACTCACACCACTGCGATTAAGATAGGCATTATCGGGTAACTCCAGCGTTTCGTGACTGAAATCACGGGAGTTAAGATCAACTGCGATAATCAGGTCAGCGTGCGCTGCTACGGTTGGAATGATGGGCAAAGGATTTAATACGCCGCCATCAACCAGCACTTTGTCGTCGTGTATACAGGGCGTAAAGAAGCCTGGCACCGCGACCGAAGCACGCATTGCAGCCTGCAGCGATCCGCTTTGAAACCAGACCTCTTTCTGGCGCGCGATGTCGGTGGAAACCGCGGTATAGATGATGGGTAGATCCTCAATACGCGGATCGCCAACAATCTCATTCAGCTTCTGAAAGAGGCGCTGACCACGTATCGCACCTTTTGTGAGGGTGACATCAAGCAAGCGCACGATGTCGAATTTTGATAAACCGAGCACCCACTCCCGGTAGGCCTCAAGACCACCCGCAGCATACATGCCACCAACCAGCGCTCCCATAGAGCTCCCGGCGATGCAGATAATGTCGTAACCTCGCCGTTCAAGCTCCTCAATCACGCCCACATGGGCGTAACCCCTTGCGCCACCACTACCAAGAACCAGCGATACTGTAGCCATCCCTGATACCTCATTCGCGTATGATATAGATCCCCGTTTCCCCTTCGCCAACCATCAGTGGTGCCAGCGGCCCCACTCCATAGAGGTGAATACGCGACTCATCAATCTGTTGCTCAACAAACTTTTGCTTCAGCGCATCCAGTTGATTTAGCGAACGATTAATACCAGTCTGGACCGAGTCCTGCGATCGGTCAAAGCCAACAAGCCAAAGTTGCACATCCGGATTGTCGTTGAGATAAGCAAACAGAGAGGTCGGCAGGTCGCCATTATTGGGTAGGCGTGCATACCCTTCCTGTCGCAGCGCTTGCGTAAAATCTGCCTGTTCAGACTGCAGTGCCTCAACATGGGCAAACACACGCTTGTTGCCGCGGATCACGCTGTATACCGCAAAGTAGGTCTGGCCGATACGCGCAGCCAGATAACTCTGGGTACGATCAACCCCATAGAGTTTTGAATAGCGAAAAATGGAGTTAGCCCAATAGTTGCTGCTACCACAATCACGCCCTTCACATTCGAACAGGATCTCCGCGTTCTGCTTTTGCAGTTGTGATCTGAAGTGCAGGAACGGTTCACGCGCGCCATGACCATCCGGAATGCGGTAGGTAATACGTGTCAGCCCGCCTTTGTAGCGTGCCTCCCGCTCCGGCGTTATAACGCCGTTTACCTTCTCCAATCCACCCAGGATCAGGCGGTATTCCGGTATCTTGCGCTGCGAGTAATTGACGATATAGGAGAGTGGAAAGCGCTCCAACAGGGGATAGTCGGACGATCCACTACGATCAGTGCTTGCCCATGTCGGCAAAGAAACCAGTAGAATCCCCAGCAACAGTGACCAACGAGACATCTGAACCTCCATGCAACTCAGTTCCTCTTTTAGACCTTAAGAACAGAATTTATTTCGCCGCAAACCAAGCGTTAACGAGATCAGCGATACGCTGCGCCGCCTCTGATTCCATATGCAGATGGTGATTTCCGGGGAAGTGGTAGGTTGTCAGCCGTTCTATCACCGCCGTACGCTCATCAAGCTGATCCAGCTCTAAGCCATCCTCACCCAATACTAGTTCAACTTCAGCCTTTATATTGCGCAAGAACGCCAGCACCTGATCTTCGCTCATGCGCAAAATGGAAGGCAGCACCAGGCTCGGATCATTCCGCCAATAGACACCGTCAGCACCATGCACAGCGCCGCGGCTTACCAACCACCCAGCTCCCTCTGCACTCACTGGGAAACGCCCATTTTGCCGCGCGTCCACCGCATCACTCATACGGGCATAGGGTTTTAGTCGACGCCCACGCATTTTCGCTCGCTTATTCAACGCTTCTGCCATCAGTTTCGGCAGCTCTTCAGGAGGGTATACGAGCGGAGCAACACCTTCGATCAGGCATAATCGCTCAACACGCTCCGGGAAAGTACCCGCCAACAGACTGGCAATACTTGCCCCCATGGAGTGACCGACGATATGGAGTTTATCCAGGCCCAGCTCATCGGCGATCCCGACCACGTCAGAGACATTGTCCCAGATGTAATAAGGCATCGACTCCGGCCGGTGATCTGAATACCCATGCCCCATCAGATCCAGAGCGATAAAACGCACCCCTTTCAGCAGCGGCAGAATACGGTTGTAGGTTGCCGCATTATCCAGCCACCCATGTAATCCCAACACGACAGGCGCATCCACATCCCCGGATGCGATAGCGGCGATTCGATGCCCATTAACTTCAAAGCGGAGTTCTTCTTGCTGATTCACGCGAAATCCCTGCAATTCATTGATCTCAAAAGCATAACGCAATTTTTGGAGAGAGGTTAATGGGAATTAAAAAGAATAAAAAAGGCCGCATGTTTATGCAGCCTTCTCGTTCGGTTGTTCAGGTCAGCGTCGTTAGCCCTTCCAGTGAAGCGTCCCCATTCCCGTTGCGGGCCAGTCAGCTTCGACACAAGCAATGGTGCCGGTATTAAAAGGCTCGGCCATCGCCCCGCCGCCTTCGCAAAAGGCACCAACCAGCAAGCTGACCAATGGATTATGGGTAACGACCAACAGGGTTTTATCTTCGTAGGCTTCCAGAGAGCTGAGAGCCTGAACGATATCACCTTCCGGCGTCCAGCGCGCATCCTGTGAGAACTCCGTCACACCCAATACTTCACCCGCAATCTGCGCTGTTTGGCGAGCCCGCAAATAGGGACTGTGAAGGATGTGATCGACATCCGTCATACGGGATCTGTTTTCAGTTAACGTTTTACGCAAACGGATCACACCGTTCTCGGTAAGCGGACGCTCAGCATCACAGGCTGCCTGCCAGGAGGCCTCACCATGACGCATGAAGAAATACTTCACACTGAATCCCTGGGCAGCACAAATTCAACGTCTGTGCTCTGTTCATTAAGCATGAGGGTTTTCACAACTTCGGCAACCGGTGCATGGTTAAAGACCACTTCATACAGACCCCAAACCAGAGGCATGTAAATATCCATCTCCTGCGCCTTGGTTTTTACCTGCTTCAGAGTATTTACCCCTTCCGCCACCTGGCCTAAAGCCTCGACCGCTTCGTCCAGAGTTTTGCCCTGCCCGAGTGCGTGGCCAACACGGTAGTTACGGCTCAATGGAGACATACAGGTAACGATAAGATCACCCACACCTGCCAGACCGATAAAGGTCATCGGGTTGGCACCCATGCACACTGCAAAACGGCTCATCTCAGCCAGACTGCGGGTCATCAGCATGCTCTTGGTGTTCTCACCCATCCCCATCGCAGCGCTAAGACCTGCAGCGATGGCGTAGATGTTCTTCAAGGTACCACCCAGCTCAACACCATAGGTATCAGAGCTGGCATATACACGGAAGTAAGCGCTGTGCAGCACTTTCTGCACTGTTTCACGCAACTCAGCGTCTTCACTGGCAACAACCGTCGCCGTTAGCTGACGCTGAGCCACCTCTTTCGCCAGATTAGGGCCACTGAGTACGCCGATTCGGCCTTCTGGCAGTTCATCGCGCAGGATTTCGCTCATCAGACTGAAGGTATCGGCTTCGATCCCTTTGGTCGTGCTGACGATCATCTGCTCTGGTTTTAACCACTGTCGTGCATTCTGAATCACAGATCGGAAAGACGAGCTGGGGATAGAGACAAATACTAGCTGCGCACCTTCTAGTGCTTGTTGCAGGTCGGTTGTTGGCTCCAGCTTAGGGGCCAACGTATAACCCGGCAGATAACGGCGGTTTTCGCGTGTATCAACGATCTCCTGAACACGCGCGGGATCGCGCATCCAGTGGCTAACCGCAATACCGTTCTCAGCAACCATATTGGCAATGATGGTGCCAAAACTTCCGCCACCCAACACCGCTACCTTTGCAACTTCAGTCATTACCGACCTCTAACCCCTTATCCCGTTTGCTGCACAAAAACTATATGCTTGATTGAGCTATTCGCACATCAGGACTTGTCGTCGCCCATGCTATCAAGCAATTTATTGATGCCGATAAACAACACCTTCACAATGCCAAAGGCGATTACAGCCAGCCCCATGAACAGCATCAACTGCATGATGTCGTCGGTGCGCTGATAACCCGCTACACCAACGGCAGCGAATAACGCACTGACAACGATCGCGATGATCGTACTCATCTTACGGGTATTGTGTTTATCCGTAGACATTGCTTCTCCCTTGCCTCTCCATCCAGTTGAAGTTTATTTCAACTCAGCCAGAAGATCTTCTGTCGGGTGAATACATTCCAGCTTCACGCCAGCTTCTGCTTCCACTTCCGGGATCATGAAGGAATCATCTTCACACGCGAAGCAGATGGAGGTACCAGTCGCACCTGCACGGCCGGTACGACCGATGCGGTGCACGTAGTCATCCGGGTCATCCGGCAACTGGTAGTTGATCACATGGGTAACGCCATCGATATGGATACCACGTCCTGCCACATCGGTAGCAACCAGTACCTGAATCTTGCCGCTACGGAAGTCTTCCAGGGTACGGATACGCTTCTGCTGCGTGATCTCACCGGACATCAGCGCTGCGCTGATACCGTCCTTCTGCAGACGCTCAGACAGGGAACGGGTCTCATGGCGGCGATTGCCGAACACGATCACTTTTTCGATATTATTGATGCGGATGTAGTTGCGCAGCAGTTTGTATTTCTCTTTGCTGGATACCAGGAACACTTTCTGGGCAACGTTCTCGGAGGTTTTCTTCTCCGGCGCGATCTCAATCTGCACAGCATCCAGCGTCCACTGGTGCGCAAGATTCATGATGTCATCGGTAAACGTCGCACTGTAGAGCAACGTCTGACGGTCCTGGCCTTTGCGCGGGGTTGCACGGATGATGCTGCGCACGTCCGGGATAAAGCCCATCGACAGCATGCGGTCCGCTTCGTCCAGTACCAGCACTTCAACGTTCCAGAGATCAACCTCTTTGCTGTTAACAAAGTCCAGCAAACGACCCGGTGTCGCCACCAGAATATCAACCGGTTTCTTCTTCAGGAGTTGACGCTGCTTGTCATAGTCCATACCACCCACCAGTGATACAACGTGCAGGTCTGCGTATTTGCTCAACTCTTCAGCGTCAGACGCGATCTGCATCGCCAGTTCGCGGGTCGGCGCAACGATCAGCGCACGCGGTTCGCCGTAGCGACGTTTTTCCTCGATCGGGTAATCGATCAGGTCGGTAATGATACCCAGCAGGAATGCTGCGGTTTTACCCGTACCGGTCTGCGCTTTACCGATGATGTCTTTACCTTCGAGGGCAGCCGGAATGGTTTCAGCCTGAATTCCGGTGGCGTATTCAAAGCCGAGATCTGCTATGGCATGCAGCACATCATCCGGCAGGTTAAAGTCGTGAAAACGCACCTTACCTTCCACTTCCGGCACCACATACTGGGATGGACTCCAGGTCTTCTCTTCCTGGCGACGCTTACCGCTTCCACCACTGCGACGGCGACGACGCTGTTTCTGACGGGATTTGTCGGCTGCAGCTTCTTTTGGTTGGTCGTTCCTGATCTCTTCGTTACTCAAAGTCTTCATCCGTACTAAGCAAAGTTTCGTCTGTAAGGAGGCAAAGCATCTAACAGCTTGCGTCCGTAACGGCGGCTTACCACCCGACGATCTAATAATGTAATCGTACCCCGGTCCTGCTCTGTTCGCAGCAGTCGCCCCGTGGCCTGAGTGAGACGCATTGAGACCATGGGCACCGCCCACTCTTCAAACGCATTACCGCCCTGCATCTCTATCCACTCCGCCATGGTGGCATCCACCGGATCATCCGGAACGCCAAACGGCAGCTTGGTAATAATCACTTCGGTCAGGTACTGACCTGGCAGATCGACGCCTTCGGCAAACGATGCGAGCCCGAAAATGATGCTCGCTTCATCTTTATCAATTCGTTTCTTGTGCCGGGAGATGATCTCATGTTTCGCGAGATCGCCCTGAACCAACACGCTATTCTTAATGGAATCCGGCATTCGTTCAAGCACTGTAAACATCTGGCGCCATGAACTGAATAAAACCAACGCCGCATTCATCTCCGGCAGCGATTTCTCAAGGTATTCCGCGACCTCTTCTGTATGTTGATCCGGATTCTTAGGATCGGTTCGCATCGCGGGCACTTTCAGCTCCGCACAGTTGTAAAAGTCGAATGGACTTGGCAACCGCTCGTAGATGGATTCCGCAGGTAAGCCGAGGTCATTACTCAGCCGGTTAAAGCTGCCCAACGCTGTCAGCGTTGCAGAGGTCAGGACCGCACCATAACAAGCCTGCCACAGGTGCTCCTCCAAAGTATCAGCAGCAGAAACCGGGCTGGAGCGACACTCCAGATCATCCCCTTCAATACTCTCGACCGCATTGATCCAACGCGCCGTTGGAGACGCGCCTTCAGGATCTGGCCGGGAATAGGAACGCGCCAGCCAGTAGCTACCCTGCGCCCGTGACAGCAGCACCCCGATTTGCGGATACCAGCGTTCTGAAACATCGCGGGGAATATCCGCCAACTCGCCATCCATTGCTTCCTTCAGCAGATCCACGATCTGCTCAAACTTCAGCACTGCTTTCTCTGCAGAGCCAGCAAAACCGCGACTGATTTCACTTAATTCAGGTGGCAGCACCCCCTGAGCAAATCGAAAACGTTTCTCGCCTTTCTCCAGGCGCTCACGAAACATAGCGTCCATCAGCAGCTGCCACTGCTCAAGCGAGCGGTTCATATCCTCAAACGGCGTCCCCAGTTTCTGTACATAGTCGTTGAGAACGATATGCTCGCCACACTCCTGCAGCATCTTATTCAGCGCCCGCGTAGCTTTGTTCAACCAACGCTGAGTACCTTTAACGCGCATGCTGTAGGCAAAGTGACTGGTGGTTTTATCACCGAGGTGATGACCCTCGTCGAACACGTAAATGGTATCCGCCGGATCAGGCAGGATAGCACCACCACCAAGGGACAGGTCGGCAAGAACCAGATCATGGTTAGCAACGATCAGATCAACACTGTCCAACGCCTGACGCGCCTGGAAAAACGGACACATACTGAAATTGGGGCAGCGACGATTGGTGCATTGCAGGTGGTCACTGGTCAGCGGTTGCCACTCGTCTTCCTGCAACGCGTCACTCAGTGAATCGCGGTCACCATCCCAGCGGCCCGCTGCAAACTCATTCATCAGTGTGCGATAGAGCTCAATGGTGCTCTCATCCAGTTTGCGCGCCACCTCATCTTCGTAAAGCGCCATCTGCCCGAGCTCGCCCTGCTCTTCCAGGTGACGTTCCGCTTTAGATACACAGAAATAACGCCCGCGCCCTTTCGCCAGACTATAGGTCACATTGAGCCCAGCATCGGAGATCAGCTGCGGTAGATCTTTCATCACGAGCTGTTCCTGCAGCGCAACCGTTGCCGTCGCGACAACGACTTTCTTCTTGCGCTGCTGGGCAATCGGTACCGAGGCTAACAGGTACGCCAATGTTTTACCGGTACCCGTGCCAGCTTCAATCACGCAGATATGATTACCACCTTCGCGCTCGCCTTCCGGAGCCTGCGAGATCCCACCGAGCGTGCGCGCAATATGCGCAACCATCTGTTTCTGGCTGACACGAGGTTTTAGGTCCCGATTCTGTAGAAAGGCGCTGTAGGCGGATTGAATAGCGGTTTTGAGGCTTTTGTCGAGCAACGCGGCGGGTCCGAAATTGAGTTTGCGCAAGTCTAGCAAAATACTGGATATATAAACAGAAGTTGCTTTACATAAAGGGAATGCTGTATATAATCACAGATACTGTATAAAAACACAGATACGATTATGAAGCTGACAAAACGACAAACGGAAGTTCTGGATTGCATCAAGCACTACATCGTAACCACCGGCTACCCGCCGACCCGTGCGGATATCGCGCGCGAGCTGGGCTTCCGGTCTGCCAATGCTGCAGAGGAACATCTGAAGGCACTGGCTCGTAAAGGCGCCATCGAGATCATTCCCGGCACCTCACGCGGCATCCGCGTACCGGATATGGATGAGGAAGATCCTGGCCTGCCGATTGTCGGTCAGGTTGCAGCAGGCTCTCCGATCCTTGCCCAGGAACATATCGAAGATCACTGCACCATCTCTTCCGATTTTTTCCATCCCAAAGCGGACTATCTGCTGCGGGTACGCGGAATGAGCATGAAGAACATTGGCATCATGGATGGTGACCTCTTAGCCGTACACCAATCGCAGGAAGCACGTAACGGTCAGATCGTCGTTGCCCGTATCGACGACGAAGTAACAGTCAAACGTTTTCAGCAGGAGGGGCACATGGTGTACCTGATCGCAGAGAACGAAGATTTCGAACCGATTGAAGTAGACCTTCGTGAACAGCCCCTGGCGATTGAAGGTCTGAGTGTAGGCGTAATTCGCAGAGGTAACGACTGATGATCACTTGCCAGAAAGCAGAACCCGCTCTGATCCGACCTTCTGAACCACAGACCAAGGCAGCAGCACGTTCCACCAATCAGCTGTCTGGCAAAGTTACCGAAATCGTCCTGCATGATGACGATCTCACCCACATGCCGATGTTACTGCCACTGCTGGCGCAACTCAGTCGCGACGATCGTTGGTTTGTCTGGGTGGCGCCGCCGGTGGTACTACCCAAAGCCCTGCTGGCGGACGCGGGCATCGACCTGAGCAAAGTCATCCTACTGAAACCGGATGACAATCACTCCGTGTACGACCTTTCCTGTCAGGCGCTTAAAGCGGGCACTTGTCACGCCGTAATCACCTGGCCGGGGTATCTCTCAGAGGATGAACTGGAAGGCCTGGAAAGCGCTGCGCGCTCAGGCGAGAGTCACGGCATCGTCATCCGCCGCCGACAGAACGCGTAATAAATTTAAGAGAAACTGCTGCGCAAAGGTGTCACTCCCGAGCCCAGACAGAAACTTAGAAGCGACAGGGATGTAGTGCGCTAACCCGGTTTAGTGGATTGTAGGCCGGGGCTCCGGAGCGGATTCCGGAGCCGAGGAAAGGCTATGTCCTGACTCTGCAACCATATGCACGCCAGCGGTGAGCATCATGCGTCCAACTTCAACACACTTTTCCTCCAGTGTGTCACGCAACTCTTCTGAAAACGCCACCACCATCAGCGGTTCATCGTCACACTCAGCGCGACGTATTGCCAGATCGCCGTTCTCAAGCTCGACGATCTCCAGCAACGTTTCCAACTTCTGCTCTTTTGTCACTAACTTACCACTCCTGCATACCAGAACGCAGACGCTCAACGAGCGTACGCATATCGGTTAACCACTCTTCGAACTCATGAATGATTTCACCATCTTCAGCATGATCCGGGTTGACCTGCACCACGTGAATCTCAGACACACTGGTGGTCTCTGACACTTTGCCGCGCTTATCGGTACCGTGCCAGCACGCCTCATACGCCGCGAGCATCTTATGCAGCCAGCTGGTGTGATCCTGCTCCAGCATCGCCAGCTCTTTGACCTCAGAACCCTCGAAGCCGGAAGCTTCCAGCTGCGCCATAAGGGAGCGATAACCCACCGCGTTTTCCGTATCGAAGCGATACAGCTCTGCAACTTCCCGCAGGAAAGAGTCATACGCAGACGCCAGATGAAACAACACAGATTCGTTGTAGGACTCGATCAGCGCATGCTTGCTCCAGCCGGTGGATTCCTGTGCCGCTTTCAATGCTTCGATATGGATACGTGCAAAGTTCAGTTTCTGGTTAGTCCGTGCCAGATAGATACCGCTCATGTAGATCCCCTATAAACCCGTCCGGATTTATTTCTTAGTTTTCTTCGCTGTTTTCTTCGGCTTAGGCTGCTCCTCAACCCAGGCCCCATCCACGTAATAAGCTTTCCAACCGGTTGCCTTACCGTCCACTTCGCTCATTACGTACTGCTCTTTGGTTTTCCGGCTGTATCGAATAATGGCCGGATTGCCCACACCGTCTTGTACCGGTGCAGAGAACAGGAAGCTATATTTTGGATCAATTTCTTTCTGGTGCGGTATGATCTCAGACACTTTTGGCGCACGTGTTTCGCGGTTTTTCGGGAACTGACTAGCAGCCAGGAAAAGCCCGCTGGCACCGTCACGCAGAATGTACGTATCTTCCACCTTCTCACACTGCAGCTCCGGCATCGGTACCGGATCCATCTTCGGTGGCGCAGGCTCGCCGCTTTTCAGCAATTTGCGGGTATTTTTACACTCAGTGTTGGTACAACCGAAGAACTTACCGAAACGGCCGGTTTTCAGCTGCATCTCGCTGCCACACTTGTCGCACTCAATACTCGGGCCATCGTAGCCCTTCAAGCGGTACTCACCCTGCTCCACTTCGAAACCGGAACAATCCGGGTTGTTACCACAGACATGCAGTTTGCGACTGGCGTCGATCAGATAGGAATCCATCGCTGAGCCACACAGCTTGCAGCGGTGTTTGTTACGCAAGATACGGGACTCTTCCTCTTCATCCCCATCTACGCTTACCACCTCATCACCCGGCACCAGGTTGATGGTGCACTTACAACGCTCTTTCGGTGGCAGGCTGTAACCGGAGCAACCAAGGAATACACCGGTGCTGCCGGTACGGATCATCATCATGCGTCCGCAATCAGGACACTCGATATCAGTCTCGGTCGGGTCGTTCGGGCGCATCCCATTTTCAGCGCTCTGCGCCTCATCCAGCCTGCGAACAAAACCGTCATAGAAGCGATTCAGCAACTCTTTCCAGTCCGCACTGCCGTTGGCGATATCATCCAACGCCTCCTCCATGCGCGCCGTAAAGCTGAAATCCATCAGGTCCGTAAAGTTCTCGGTCAAACGCTCAGTGACGATATCGCCCATCTTCTGCGCGTAGAAACGACGGTTCTGAACCTCTACGTAACCACGATCCTGAATGGTGGAGATAATAGATGCGTAGGTCGACGGACGACCAATACCACGTTTCTCCAGCTCTTTAACCAGGCTTGCTTCGGTGTAACGCGCGGTTGGTTTAGTGAAGTGCTGTTTTGGCATCAGCTCTGCCAATTTCAGCGTTTCACCGGTCTGAACATCCGGCAGGATCACATCTTCGTCACCCTTGCCTTTGGATGGCATTACACGGGTGTAACCGTCAAAACGCAGGATACGCCCTTTGGTGCGCAGCTCGAAACCATCTGCATCTACGAGGATACGAGAACTGGTGTATTTAGCTGGTGTCATCTGACAGGCGATAAACTGGCAACGGATCAGATCGTATAGACGCTCTGCATCACGATCCATTCCGGTCAGGGAGGTCGGCGGAACGGTCACATCAGAAGGACGGATCGCTTCGTGCGCTTCCTGAGCGCCTTCCTTGCTGGAGTAGCTGTTCGCTTCCGCAGGCAGGTAGTCATCGCCATAGTGTTTGTTGATGTATTCGCGACAGGCCTCAACCGCTTCCGCACTCAGGTTGGTAGAGTCGGTACGCATGTAGGTGATGTAACCTGCTTCGTAGAGGCGCTGCGCCAGCATCATGGTCTTCTTAACACCGAAGCCCATACGGGTGCTTGCTGCCTGCTGCAGCGTAGAGGTGATAAATGGCGCTGAAGGTTTGCTGCTGGTCGGACGGTCTTCACGCTTCAGTACTGTGAACGTACTGGCGCGCAGTTTTGCCAGGTGAGCATTGGTTTCCTCTTCAGAGCCCGGACGGAACTCTTTGCCACCAACTTTCGCCACCTGCAAACGCAGCGCTTCACCCGCGTCAGTCGCGGTATCAACCAGAACTTCCCAGAACTCTTCCGGGATAAAGGCACGAATCTCACGCTCTCGCTCAACGACCAGACGCACAGCCACCGACTGCACACGACCGGCGGAAAGACCACGTGCAATTTTCTCCCACAGCAGCGGAGAAAGCATGTAACCCACCACGCGATCGAGGAAACGACGCGCCTGCTGAGCATTAACACGGTCCATATCCAGCGCTGAAGGCGCTTCAAACGCGTTCTGAATGGCTTTCTTGGTAATTTCGTTAAACACTACGCGGCTGTAGCGGGTCTCGTCACCGCCAATTGCTTCGCGCAGGTGCCATGCAATCGCTTCCCCCTCGCGGTCCAAATCGGTTGCGAGATAGATCTGGTCAGCAGACTTGGCAAGACGACGCAGCTCGTCAACAACTTTCTCTTTGCCCGGCAGGATATCGTAGTCGGCCTCCCAATCCTTCTCGGGATCGACACCCATACGTGCAACCAGCTGAGTTTTAGCTTTCTGCTTTTTATAGATAGCTTTCTCTTCCGGAGACATCTTGCGGGTCAGGGCAGCCTGACGTGCACGTTCCCTAGGATCAGTTTTTGGCCCACTACCACTGGTAGGCAGATCACGGATATGACCTACACTGGACTTAACGACGAATTGATTACCAAGATATTTGTTGATGGTCTTGGCTTTAGCTGGTGACTCGACTATTACGAGAGACTTTCCCATGCGGGTATGATCCTTCGGGCGAACTACGGAAAACTTAATTTTGGTGCATTATATATGTGCTGAAATTGGCGCGGTCAAGAAAGATTTAAATTTTTAACCCCCTTCCTTGGCCTAATATGCTTTACCGAAACCCTTATAAAAGCGACAATTCAGCGCTTTTCTTATAGCAATTTCACACGGGCAAAAAGGTTAATTTCAAACCCATGCTTCAGGATAATTTACTCTACGTAATCCTCATTTCTATCGTTGGCATCGTGGCGATTACGGTGAATTACTTTATCTCCACGCGTGAACAGCAGGCAGAAGCTAAAGATCACCGCCTGACCTGGCTAAAGCAGCAATGTGAATCGGTATTTGCCGCGATAAAAATACTGCGCGAAGTGGACTGCAACCCCGAGCTTATCGATAAGCTCAACGTGCATGTGATGGCGATGTATGACGAGATTGCCATGCTCGCCCCCGATTCTGAGCTGCTCGCCCATATGACACAACTCAAGGAAGATGCAGACCAGGCACTGCCTTCCGGCCACCTGCTGGACAGCGACCGGGCGGTTAAAAAGGTACAGATCTATATTGGCTTCGTCGACAAGTTGGTTGTGCAGCTAGCCTACGCTGGCCGACTCAGCCCAGCGCTGGCAAAAACATATCGGCGCGAACTTTACATGCTTAAAATTGCGGTGGTGGCTGATGCACATATGCAACAGGGGCATAATTTGCTGACAGGGGGCGATACAAATACTTCCCTTTCCCATTTCAAACATGCCAAAGCGATCTTATTGAAGGCCAATATGCCGCATAAAGAGAAGCAGGCAAGGCTGGAAAAAGTGAATCACGAGATAGAGAAAATCCAGCCCAAACGCGTTAAATCACAAGGCACGCTGGCGGACAGTATCGACCGTCTGATGTGAGGAGTGTTACAGCCAGATCGGTGAATCGCACGATCTGGCCGATTCAAACAAAATCAGAGAGGTTTAAAGCGCGGCACCCGGTTCCCATCCGGCAACGTCACCTCTTCGCAAAACATCTCCAAAGGCCTTACCCATACTCCCTCATCGCCGTAACATTGCTTATAAACCACCAGCCACTCTTCGGTCTCTGAATGGCGTGCGCAATGCAGCACCTCGTATTCAGCGCCTTTGTAATGCTGGTAGCGTCCAGCAGATGGAAGATTCAGTTCTGACATCGTTTCTTACTCGTATTTCAAAATTATCCTGGCACCCTGTCTCGGTACCCTATGTATCTGGCTCTGCAGGCAACGATAGTCCACTTGATGTTTCACTCTGCATAAAAAAGCCGATCTGAATAACCACAGATCGGCTTCCTTTATAAACGCTTTATCGCGGCCAGCGTAGATATAGCGAACAACCTGATCAGGCAATCTCCACTGTCAGACCTTAGCATCCATAATGCGCATCAGCTGAGCCTTGATCAGATCCAGGTCTTCCACGGTGCCCTCTTCATCCCAGTGAGCAGTCACGTGAATAGGTGTAGACTCGATAGAGGATACGCCTGATGGCAGAGCGTCAATAATCTCTTTTAGCAGATTCAGTCCAGCATCATCGAGTACATTCTCGCCAAAACCCCAGCTCCAACCAGCAGGCAGCCCGGTATTGGCGATCGATTCAACGCGAAACGCATGCCACGGCTGCAGTGTTCTAGCGGTTTTCTTATCGATATTCAGACGCGGCAGGCGGTAAGCCATCACGGAATAGTGCTCGGCATCCATTTGACCGGTTGCGCGTGGAGCGGTTAAACGCACCATCTGCACCTGAAATCCTTTTGGTTTAGCTTTGGTACGCAAATCTGCCTGAAAACGTTGTCTTGGTGTTGGCATTACCCACATAATCGAACCAATCAAGGACATCATAATCAGGATGATAATTGCCCACTTCATAAAAACACTCCGATATTGATGGTGATCAAGCCCGCCCTGATCACGCCCTATGCTAATCTCAAAGAGAAACAAACAGAAGGAATTCGCTATGAGCCTGTACGGTAAAATTCTTCTCGCTCTGGACCTATCCGCCGAATGCGACCAACTGGTCGAAAAGGCACGTGAGATGGCACAAAGCAACTCCGCAGAACTCTACCTTCTGCACGTTATTGAACCCCTAAGCTTTGCCTACGGTGGAGACGTGCCTATGGACCTGACAACCATTCAGGAACAATTGGATGAGCACGCCCACAACAAACTGAACAAATATGCCGAGTCTCTGGGTTATCCGGTTACCCGCCAGATGGTCGTTACTGGTCATACCGAAACTGAAATTCACCGTTTAGCCGATGAACTGAATATCGATCTGGTTATCGTAGGAAGCCACGGTCGCCACGGACTTGCACTTCTGCTTGGCTCAACAGCCAACAGCGTGCTGCATGGCGCCACCTGCGATGTCCTGGCCGTGCGCGTTCAGGACAAAGACAGTTAAATATCTTACATACGGAGCCGCTCTCGGCGGCTCCGTGCTCGCAGAAGGTTATCCCTCCTCCTGCATCGCCTCCAGCTCAACCCAACGCTCCATCAGCTCTTCCACCACTGCTTCCTGCTGCTGCAGCTCAGCCAACTTCGCATTTACGACCGCATGGTCTTGCTGATAGAAGTCTGGAGACGCGGTTTCCTCCTGCAGGGATTCCAGCAATTGCTCAGCCTCCTCCATTTTGCCAGGCAGCTCATCCAACTCCCGCTGCAACTTGTAACTGAGTTTTTTGCGTGTCGGCGCTGCCTTGGCCTGTTTTTCAGGCTTTGCAGCGGGTTTCTCCGCTTTTTCAGCCTGCGCTGGCGCCTCTTCTACCGGTTCTGGGCGTTGACGCAACCAATCGTTATAGCCGCCGACATATTCGGCAACGCGACCATTACCTTCAAACGCCAGAGTACTGGTGACAACGTTATCGAGGAAGGCACGGTCGTGGCTTACCAGCAGTACAGTGCCGTCAAAGTCGAGCAGGATCTCTTCCAGCAACTCCAGGGTTTCAATATCCAGGTCGTTGGTTGGCTCATCGAGCACCAGAATGTTGGCCGGCTGGCTGAACAATTTGGCCAGCATTACACGGTTAGATTCACCACCGGACAGAGCTTTCACTGGCGTACGTGCACGCTCCGGCGCAAACAGGAAGTCACTCAGATAACTGATCAGATGACGTTTGCGACCGTTCAGTTCAATGCTTTCACGCCCCTGTGCGATGTTATCCATGACGCTTTTTTCAGGGTCGAGCTGGCTACGCAGCTGATCAAAGTAGGCGACTTTTAGGTTAGTACCGACACGTACTCGACCACTATCCGGTGTGAGCTGACCCAAGAGGATATTTAACAGCGTACTTTTGCCCGCGCCGTTAGGGCCGATCAATCCCACCCGGTCACCACGCTGCAGCACAAAGTCCAGATTCTTAATCAGTGGCTTGCCGTCATAAGCGTGCTGAATGGATTCCAGCTCGGCCACCAGCTTGCCACTTTTCTGAGCTTCTTCGAGGTTGAAGTTAGCCTTGCCCTGACGATTACGTCGATCCGCACGTTCATTACGCATAGCTTTCAATGCACGCACCCGGCCTTCGTTACGGGTACGGCGTGCTTTAATACCCTGACGAATCCAGGCTTCTTCCTGCGCCAAACGCTTATCGAACAGCGCGTTGTTACGCTCCTCCTCTTCCAGCAGTTTGGCTTTCTGTTCCAGATAGGTCGCGTAAGAACCAGGGAAAGAGGTTAGCTGACCACGATCCAGCTCAACAATACGTGTCGCCAGTTTTTCCACCAGCGCACGGTCGTGCGAGATAAACAGCAGACCACCGGTAAATGAAAGCAGCTGCTGTTCAAGCCACTCAATGGTCTCGATATCCAGATGGTTAGTTGGCTCGTCCAGCAACAGCAGTTGCGGTTCCTGCACCAACGCCGCACCCAATGCTGCACGACGACGCCAGCCGCCGGACAGCTGTGACATCAGCTTGTCACCCGGCAACATCAGCCGATCCAGTACACGCTGCACACGCTGTTCCAGATGCCAGCCGTCACGGGCTTCTATCTGGTGCTGCAGATCTTCCAGCGCCGCCAGATCAGCGTCATCGCCCGCTTCCACCAGCTTGTCGTAAGCCTCTCGCAGCTCTACGATATCGTTCAGCCCTTCACTGACGACCTGACGTACGCTGCGCTCGTCCGCTGCAGGCATCGCCTGAGGCAGCTCCGCAATGCGGCACGCTGGATCGCACCAGAATTCACCGTTATCCGTCGACTGATGGCCACCGATCACTTTCAGCAGCGTCGACTTACCTGCGCCGTTCAGACCTACCAATGCGACACGCTCACCGGGATCAATCTGAAAGTCCACATGATCCATTAAGGGCTTCGCGCCAAAGGCTACCGACACTTTATCGAGACGAATAAGGGGCATAACACTCTCAGTACAGGAAAAAAAGAGCCGCTATTCTACTTGAAATCGGCTCATTCAGTGCAATTATGATTTAAATAAATGAACTCTCTGCCGTATAAGTATCTACATAACTTCTGTAGACAACTGGTTGTAATTTCAACCAAGTACGGAGTCCCGGTTTACACCGCAGCTATCCGGGCGTGGTCATACTCCCTGAAGCGGATTTCACAGTTACCATAAGGAAGCCCGAATGCGCGCGTTTATCCTCTGTTTGCTGGTTTCATTCACCGGCGAGCTCGCTCTGGCGAAACCTATATCCGAACAACGGCAGCAGTTTAAAGACGCCTACAACGCTCGCCTGAAGACCGACCTGGAGACGTTCCAGCAGCAGGCAGCAGCCCTGAAGGGCTACCCACTCCATCCTTACATGGAGTATCAGGCACTTAAAAAAGACCTGTCTAAATTAAACCAGTCCGGTCTGGACGCCTTCTCTAAGAAATACGCCGATACACCCCTGCCATGGCAGCTCAATCGCGCCTGGCTCAGTTACCTGTTTAAGAACAAACGCTGGCAGGATTACCGAACCGCATTTGCCCGCAAACCGGTCAACAACGATCTCTACCAATGTCGTCTTCAGATCGCACGTCTTAAGAGTGGCGCGAAAGCCAAAGCATTAGCGGCTGCACCGAAGCTCTGGCTCGTTGGGCGTTCACAACACGAAACATGCGATCCCCTGTTCGATGCCTGGAAGAAAACCGGTAAGCCAACCTCATCTCTGGCACTAACACGTTTTTGGCTGGCCGTTAAGGCTGGCAATATCAAGCTTGCCCGCTATATCGAGCGCTCGATCTCCAATAAGAAACATCAAAAGCAGACCAAGCTGTTCTGGGCGATTAGCAAAGATCCCACCAAGGTAAAAGGCCTGAAACCTATTCAGATCAGCCGCTCCGGTTACCCGGTGGTTGTTGAATACGGTTTCAAGCGCTGGGCTAGCCGTGACCGGATCAAAGCAACTGAGGGCTGGTTAAGCCACCGTAAGCAGCTGATCGGCAAGTTACCGAAAACAGATAAAAACGAGCGGCAGCACGCCAAACTCGTCGCCAAGTTGAATCGCACCCTCGCGCTGCGCCTTGCGGTCAACTATGAGGACGAGGCAGAACCACTGATCAGCAAACTGGACAAGGAACACAACATTCCCGAGGTCACCGAATGGCGCATCCGTGTGGCGCTGGCCAAACAGGACTGGAAGCTGGTTAAAAGCCACATTCGGGCACTGCCCAAGGCCAAACGCCAGTCAGAACGCTGGCAGTACTGGTACGCTATCGCCTCCACCCAGCTGAACGACAAATACAACATCACCCAGGCACTGAAAACCATATCCGGCACGCGCAGCTACTATGGTTTCCTGGCGGCGGATATCAACAACCAGCCGTACCGTCTGAACAAACACTCCATCGCAGCCCCTAAACCAACGCTGAACAAGCTGGCGACCATTCCCGGTCTGGTACGTGCGCGTGAACTGCATCACCATGGGCTGATCGTTGACGCCAATCGGGAATGGGCGATGGTGATGCGCAAGCTCAGCAAAGACCAGCAGTTGATGGCAGGTTATCTCGCCCTGAGCTGGGGCTGGCACAACCGCGCCATTAACACCGCAATCGATACCCGGCAGTGGGATGAACTGGCCATCCGATTCCCACAGCCACACCGGTCACTGTTCGAGCAAAACGCTCGACAGCGTAAGATCGACCGGATCTGGCCTTTGGCGATTGCCCGTCAGGAGAGCGCCTTCAAAAAGAACGCCCGCTCCCATGCCGGTGCTCGTGGCCTGATGCAGTTGATGCCCGCTACCGCCAAGCGCACCGCTAAAAAGCATAAGGTGCCCTACCGACGCCTTACTCAGCTGAACAACCCAACCACCAATATCGCGTTGGGCACAGCGTATCTGGGCGAGATGTATGACCGCTTCGGTCATAACAAAGCCTATGCCACTGCCGCCTACAATGCCGGACCACACCGTGTGGACCGCTGGCTGAAGGAACGTGGCAACCTGCCGCTGGACATCTGGATCGAAACCATCCCGTTTAAGGAAACACGCCGTTATGTGCAGAATGTCCTGGCGTTCCGTGTAATCTATGAACGACTCGGTGGTCGCGCTGGCAACATGCTGAGCGACAACGAAGAGAAACTTCTGGCGCTTAACTTTGACGAGCAGAAGCGAAAATCTCTGTAACCCTCCCCGGGCAGTATGCAGCTGAGATGAGCGGCCTTATAATGCGCCGCTCTACCTCACTGCGGAGCCTCAGACCATGCCTACCCAATGGATCGATATCGGCGTTAACCTGACCGATTCAGCCTTCAGCAAAGACCTGGAAGATGTCTTAGAACGTGCCCAGGAGAGCGCTGTATCCAAGCTGGTCGTTACGGGCACATCCTTGAGTGAGAGCGAGGAGGCTGTCGCCCTTTGTGAGCGTTACAGCGACATGCTGGTCTGCACAGCGGGCGTGCATCCCCATGATGCTAAAACCTTCACCGCTGCCACCGAAAACGCACTGCGTGCTCTATACAAAGAACCTGCGGTTGTAGCCGTGGGTGAGACCGGGCTGGATTTTAACCGCAACTTCTCGACGCCAGAGCAGCAGATACACGCCTTTGAGAAACAGCTGGAACTTGCGGCAGAGTGCGGCTTACCGTTGTTTCTGCATGAGAGGGATGCCTTTAAAAAGCAGTTTGAGATGCTGAAGGCCTATCGTGACGATATCAGCAATGCGGTGGCGCACTGCTTTACCGGTGAGAAGGAGGCGCTGTATGGCTATCTGGATCTGGACCTGTATATCGGTATCACCGGCTGGGTGTGCGATGAGCGGCGCGGCACCCACCTGCACCCGCTGCTAAAAGATATTCCGGCAGATCGCCTGATGCTGGAAACCGATGCGCCCTACCTGCTACCCCGCAGCCTGAAGCCAAAACCCAAGTCACGACGCAACGAGCCCTGCCACCTGCCGCATATCGCGGGTTATGTGGCAAACCTGCTCGATAAAGAGGTTGAACAACTGAGCGAGGAAGCCCTCGCCAACAGCCAACGCTTCTTTAATATCTGAGATCAGGCGTCCTGCTCTTCCGGAAGGGAGGACAGAAACGCCAGCAATCGCTCCTGATCGAAAGGCCAGCCCAACTCTGCACCGCTGGCCTCATCCACCAACACCGGAATGCGCACACCGTAACGCTCCACAAGCGCATCATCGTCAGCAATATCGACTTCATCTACCAGATAAAGTGCTGGATCCATACTGCTTATCAAAATACCGGCAGCAACTTCGCACAGATGACACCCACTGGTGCTCATCAGGAACAACTGTTTCATTCAAAATACCCTAAAAAACCCTTACAATTCCTGCCGATTCTCTCTAATTTAGAGGAGATCTGCCGCCATTCGAGGTCAGCGGAAGGACAGTATGAAACGAAGTATAACGCCGATTGATCGTGAAGTTCGCTTGAGCGACGACGAATTTATCGTAAGCAAGACCGATCCCAAAGGGATCATCACCTACACCAACCGCGTCTTCATGCATATCGCGGGCTACAGTGAATCCGAACTCCTCGGGAAACAGCATAACGTTGTTCGACACCCCGATATGCCGCGTGGTGCTTTCCGCTTTCTCTGGCAAACATTGCAAAATGGCGATGAGTTTTTTGGCTACGTCAAAAACATGTGTAAAAGCGGCGCCTACTACTGGGTGTTCGCCAACGTCACGCCTGACTACGATGCCAACGGCAATGTGATCGGCTACTACTCCGTACGCCGCAAACCGAGTGATCGCGCCATCGCTACCATCACTCCGATCTACCGGGAGATGCTTGCTCTGGAACAGAAGGTAGGCCCGAAGGACGGTCCCGATGCGTCTATCCAGCTGTTGCTGCAGAAACTGGATGAGCTTGGCATGACCTACAACGAGCTGATCATGAGTCTGGATAAGTGAGCCTACGATGAGAAATAAGAAACACTACCAGAACAGCACCAGCCGCGGTGTACCTCTGCTGCGTACAAAAAACCGTATTATCGCAATCTCCATTTTCCTGCTGTCACTGTTCACCTGTGCCGCGTTCGCCTTCACCTCAGGCTTTGAATGGTGGCTGATCGTACCTGTGGGCTTCTCACTGGGCCTGAGCATCTATTGCTACAATAGCCAGAACCACGCCATGGATGGACTGGAAGAGATCTACGCCATCCTGCACGAAGCCAATCAGGGGCACCTGAGTGGACGTATCACGGAGATGGCCGGGCTTGGCGAAGTTGGCCAGGTCGCCTGGGAGCTTAACGACCTGCTGGACCGGGTTGAGTCCTACCTGCGCGAGGTCGACTCCTGCTTCCAGCATGTTTCTGAAGGCAACTATGACCGTTTGGCGCTCTATAAAGGCCTGCCGGGACAACTGCGTAAGTCGCTGATCCGTATTAACGAGTCGCTTGAGAAAATGCGTGCCGGTCAGGAGTTTCTGGCAGCGAACGCCCTGCATTCGGAGCTGCATAACCTCAACACCAGCCACCTGATCCAGAACCTCAAGCTTAATCAGGCCGATCTGGTGAAGATCTCCGAAGAGATGGAACAGGTTGAATCGATCGCCAGCCACAACGGCGAAGTTGCCGTCGAAAGCCAGGGCGCCGTTGACGGTATGGCAACCAGCCTGAAAGGGATCAGCACCACCATCAGTTCGGTCACCGACGTCACCCGTCTGCTGGAGCAGGACAGCAAACAGGTTACCGAATCCCTCTCCATCATTACCGATATTGCCGACCAAACCAGTCTGCTGGCACTCAACGCAACCATTGAGGCGGCTCGCGCGGGCGAACAGGGTCGCGGCTTTGCGGTCGTCGCAGATGAGGTTAAAGCGCTATCTAACCGCACCAAAGAAGCTGCAATCGATATCAGCAAGACGATCGAGACCTTCAGCCAACGCGTACAGGAGATGGTTGTACAGTCAGAATCCTCCAACACGGCTGCCGTAGAGATGACAGAAAAAGTCGAAGATTTCAGGCAACAGTTCACCCGCATCGCCTCTTCTGCGGAAGATACCATGCGTTATATCTCCTACGCCAAGGACCGCACCTTCGGCTCGCTGGCGAAAGCTGACCATGTAATTTTCAAGCAAAACGGCTATCTGGCACTGGATACCAGCGCAGACCGCACTCAAGAAATTGAAGCAATATCAAGGACTCACAGCGAATGTCGCCTGGGTAAGTGGTACTACGAAGGCTTCGGCAGCACAGCATTTCGACATACGTCTAGTTATCCAGCACTTGAACTTCCTCATGCGGCAGTGCACCATGCTGTACAGGAAGCGGTTTCTCTTCGTGACGAAAACTGGCAGAAAAACAAAGAAATTCGCGAAAACATCGTTTCCGCAATGCGAACTGCAGAAGAAGAAAGCTACAAAATACTGCAACATATCGACGATATGATTGAGGAACGTCATTCAATAGATGGAACTGGTGGTCGTTAGCATAGGCGCTGACAGGCATAACCCACGTAGTATCGGGTGATTACACCAACTTTATCGCTGGGAATGACCAAGACTATGTCCGTTTGCTCATCTCTGTGACCCAATAAACAGACGCGCGGACCTGCACTAGAAAAGGCGTAATTTATGGATAACAAAAGCAGCATGCTCTCTAACCCGCAAGAGTTTATCGAATACGTAAACGCAGAGACCAAGAAGGTCCTGGAAATGTTTTCGGCAACTGGCGGTGACGATATTTTTCAGTCCTTCGCACAGTCATGGACTGAGCTGGCTACCCGTTCCTGGGAAGACCCATCCGTATGGGTTCGCGCTATTGCGGACTACCAGACCAGCCAGCTGAACCTGTGGCGAAACCTGCTGACCGGCAATGCTGCCCAGAACCCTGTTGCAGAACCTGCGCGTGGCGACCGTCGCTTCGCTGCGGACGAATGGTCTCAGAACCCTGTATTCGACTACATCAAGCAGTCCTACCTGCTGACCTCCAACCTGCTGAACGAGATGGCATCTAAAGCCAACCTGTCTGACAACCAGCAGAAACAGCTGGAGTTCTACACTCAGCAGTACATCGATGCGATGTCTCCAACTAACTTCGCTGTCACCAACCCTGAAGTACTGCAGCAGGCGCTGGAAACCAAAGGTGAGAGCTTGGTTAACGGTCTGAAAAACCTGTTGGGCGACATCGACAAAGGCCGCATCTCCATGACTGATGAGAGCGCCTTTACTCTGGGTGAGAACTTGGCAACCACCGAAGGTTCTGTAATCTTCGAAAACGAGATGTTCCAGCTGCTGCACTACAAGCCAACCTGCGAACAGGTTGCTGAGCGCCCGACTCTGATCGTGCCTCCGTGCATCAATAAGTTCTACATCCTGGACCTGCAGCCACACAACTCTTTCGTTAAGTACTGTGTCGATCAGGGCCAGAACACCTTCCTGGTATCCTGGAAAAACCCAAGCGTTGAAGAAAGCCACATCAGCTGGGACGACTACGTAGGCAACGGCGTACTGAAAGCGATCGATGTCGTGAACAACATCGCCGGCACCGACAAACTGAACGCTGTAGCATGGTGTATCGGTGGTACTATCCTGTCCACCTCTCTGGCAGTTCTGGCTGCACGTAAGCAGAACCCAGTTGCATCTGCGACCTTCCTGACTACGCTGACCGACTTCACCGATCCAGGTGACCTGTGCGTATTCCTGGACGACCAGCAGATCAAGCGTATGGAAAGCAAGATCAGCAACGACGGTGTACTGCACGGTCGCGAACTGGCTACCGCTTTCAGCATGCTGCGCTCCAACGACCTGATCTGGTCTTACGTGGTGAACAACTACCTGAAAGGTCAGACACCCCCTCCGTTCGACATCCTGTACTGGAACAGCGATCCAACCAACCTGCCAGCAACCATGTACAACTTCTACATCAAGAACATGTACCAGGAAAACAAGCTGACTCAGAAGGACGCGCTGACTATCTGTGGCGAGAAGATCGACCTGGGTCGCGTGAAGATCCCTGTGTACTTCCTGTCCACTGTCGAAGACCATATCGCGCCTTGGAAAGGCACTTTCCTGGGTACTGACCTGTTCAAAGGCAACATCGAGTTCGTACTGGGCGCAAGCGGCCACGTTGCAGGTGTTATCAACCCAGCATCTAAGAACCGTCGTCACTACTGGACTAAAGGTGAGATGGGTCAGGGTGCTGACCACTGGATGGAAACTGCTGAGAAGCAGGAAGGTTCCTGGTGGGGCCACTGGGCTGAGTGGGTTAAGCGTCGCGGCGGTAAGAAAGTTGACGCGCCTGCTGCCCTGGGCAACGCAGAATACACTGAGATCGAACCAGCTCCAGGTCGCTACGTAGCGTCCCGCGATGCTTAATTGATCTAAAGTACTTAAAAAACCGGAGCTCAGGCTCCGGTTTTTTTTGGTTCATTGTTTTTATTTACGGGAACATACACCCAGCTTAGGTCGGCCATCTCGCAGCGCTGCCCGACAATGATCCGGAATCAGAAATACCTCCTGTTCAACGTTGCAGATCCAGCACTCTGGGATTTCCAGGCGGGATCAGCAGACCTTCAGGACGCGCCGCATCCCCCAAACGGTAATCGCACACGCCGCTCGGGAAGATGCGATTAAGCTCCGCCAGATAGGGCCACATCAGTTGCGCTCCGTACACTCCACTCTTGATTGCCTGCTCGACGCTCTGCAAACGGCACTTCAGAACTTCACCTGAGAACGGCGCTCCCGCCACCATACGTGATTCCATAAATGGCGGATAACGTTGTGCACAAAGCCCTGTTTCCCGCTGATTCCAGCGTCCATCCCAGACGCTATCACCTTCCGCGATAACCTCTCCCCGGGCATCGTAACAACGGTCCTGCAGTTCCTGCGGGCGGTTCTGCGCCACACTTTTTTCGGGCGCCTCCTTAACGTTTTCCATCCAATAATCGATGGCTGCAAATGCATCCGGCACCGGGTCGTGAGGCCTGCGGCTCACCCAGATCAGCTGATTGCCGTAATGCCCCTGCCCCGCCTCCAAGCGGGCGCGAGCAGATAGCGACGAGAAGCTGTGGTGCATATCCAGCTTATCGTCGAGATAGTGGCGCAGATCGATGATCGGGATGTCCGCCACACCTAAGAACACCAATCCGGCGCGATAAGCTGCGGTCATAGCGTCTGCATCCCCCTCCTGACGGCGGGCCGGAGTTTTACCCTCGTCCGGGCTCAACTCCATGTTGTGATGCCCCCAGGGAGAGAAACTGAACAGGCTTTCCAGCGTATCCTTAGCGCCGATCCCACCCAACTTCCAGTAACGCTCGGGGCGCATCTGATCAGGTCTTTTCCAACTGCCAACATTGGCGTTGAGGTGCAGAAACTCCTTAATGCTGATATCACCATTGCGCAACGCCGCCAGGCCGTACTGCACCCCGACATTATCCCAAGTCTGCTGCGCGTAGCCCCGAGCATCGGTCCCCAGCAGGTGTTTCATATCATCCCAGTAGCTCCAGTGCGCACTATCCAGCACTGAACGTGCATAACGTACTGCATGGAAAAGATAACGAGGGTTGTTCACCAACTGCGTCAAACCACGCCATGCGCTGACACACTCGTTGCTACCGGAAAACAGGTGCGGCTTACGGGCACGCAGCAGCATCGCCAGGTCGTAGAGTACCGCCCGCGGGCTGATCTGTTCCGTACTGGCGCTGGTGCCCTCAATCAGGCTGCGCGCGTGCCAGTCACGCCAACGGGGATTATCCGACGCGATCACGTCGAAGTAATACTCCAGCAGCTCGCAATCAAATGCATACTGGATCTGAGTAATCATGTCGGGGTAGGAGTACAACGGAATCGCCGCATCGAGGATGCCTGGATTGTTCTGGGCGATCAGATACTGCTGCAGGGCGCCACCCGAACCACCGATTCCAACGGTATAAACCTCTTGGCCGTAACGGGCACGAAACTGGCGTTTAACCCGGGCGACGGTCTCTTCCGCCAGCAGGATGTTGTAGTGATTGGAGGTCTGGTTCGCACTCGAGTAAGCGATGGCATAACCCAAGCGTAGCTGCTTAATACGGCGTTTCAGCAAACCAGCGGTTGAAATCCGCCCCTGAACTTTTCCGATCCCAACGCCACCACGAAACTGATAGATCAACCTGCCGTTCCAGTACTGACCGTCTGGTTGTTCCACGCTACCCTCAGGGCCACGTAGCGCAGCGATCACGTATGGAAATCGGTTGATCGATCCGGTCTCAACCCGCACGATAAAGTCGATCACCTGGCCGTCGATCTCAATTTTGGCGATATCATCCGCAGCTTCTTCCAGCGGAAAAAAACGCTCTCCACCCTCGCGGTTGTAGAGGTACTGAACCTGCGTGGGGATCAGGCAGTCTTTGCTGTACCCCAGCACCCTCGTTGTCCGTTTGCCGTCACTTCCTTCCTCATAGACCGGTACACCAATACCCTGCTGATTATCCACCAGCGGCTGCCCCAGACCGGAGTCTTCAGTGCGGCAGTAGAACGGGTACTGTAAGGGCCCGGCGTAAACCGGGACATGTGGCCCGACCTTACCGATCGGAATCGGGTAAGGATAGGGATCGGGAGGACGCGCCAGTACACGCGGGTGAGGCCCGTCGTATGCAGGCCGGTTGGGGACGCGATCAGGATCCGGTGGTATTGCTAATACCGGTGTTACCGAACGCTGTTCCGCCTTCTCAAATGTCCAGCTGAGATAGAGGTAACCCGCACCCAGTAATAACGAAAATATAACGACAAGAAACAGGATCAAACCAATCAGTAAACGTTTAATCCGGCGGCTAGAGCTAACTGAAAAAGACATGTGACACGCCTACCCCTCTGTAGCTGGTAGTCGCTTTAAGCATAGCCCCTGCTGTCAGACACCTGCGAGCAAGGCCCGCTCCTTTCCCAAATCCCTGAAAACCTTCTAAACTTTTTGATAGTTCCTGCTTTGGAAAAGGACGCTGCAGTCCCACACTGATACCGGAGAAAGCTGATGGATACGCCATACCTTTCGTTGTTCCAGCGGCCATCAAGGATCACGACGTCTACGCGAGCCGCCCGCGCCTGGTTAATCACCCTCTTCTCTCCGCTCATTCTAATACTGTTGTCCGCCTGTAGCGTCAGCCAGAACCACTCAAGTGCCCAGCACATTGTGATCAATCTATCGCCCTCAGACCTGTCCAGCCACGGCATCGCCTTTATCATCCCCTCCACGGTTACAGGCCGTGAGGAGGACAAACAAACCCTGGCGCTGATCGTCGCTAAGGTACTGAAAGAGGAACGCCCGGACATCCGTCAGGTATCACTGCCGTACACGCTAGGCGCGATCAATAACGCCGGTCTCGCTGGCGCTTACAAAACTATGTTCGAGGATTACAAAGCGACCGGTATCTTTGACCGCGGTACCCTGCGCAAGATCGGTGAAGCGGTGAACTCACGCTATGTAATCCAGATGAATCTCGCCAGCTTCAATCAGGGCAGCCGTGGGCGCTTCAGTATGCTGGGTTATCGCCTGTTCCAGACCAAACATGCCAATATCCGCATCTTTATTCAGATCTGGGATACCACCACCGGCTCCATTGCCTGGGAGGGCGTGGAGGAGCTGATACTGTCGGAAGAAACCGCCAGCGAAAAGGTGATCAACTTCACCTCAGTGGTTGAAGCCTCTGCCCGCAATCTGATCCATCTGCTACCGAGCGATAGCAAGGCAACTGAACCCCTTCTTCCTAAACAGGCCAATAAATCGCCCTAGATCACTTTATCCGCTGCAATAGCAAGCGCGTGGTTGTCACGCCTGAGATCACGCACTATGCTTGCGCTCAGTTTTGCAGAGAGATGCTTTATGGCTACTATCGACTGGAATCACACCCTCGCCGCCGTCTGGCGCGCGCGCAAGGAATATCTCCGCCCTATTCGCCATCTGGACCCGATCCGACTGGAACAGCTGCTCGGTATCGAACGTCAGAAGTCTCTGCTGGTGCGTAACACCGAGCGTTTTCTTAGCGGGCAGCCCGCCAACAACGCCCTTCTCTGGGGATCTCGCGGAACCGGCAAGTCATCGGTGATCAAAGCGCTGCTGAACGATTATGCCGAACAGGGCCTGCGCATGATCGAGATCGAAAAAGAGGATCTGGCCGATCTGCCTGAGATCGTCGATGAGATTCGCGACCTGCCCCAGCGTTTTGTTATCTTCTGTGACGACCTCTCTTTTGAAGCGGGAGAGTTTGGCTATAAAGCGCTGAAGAGTGTGCTGGAAGGCTCTTTGGAACTGCCACCGGAAAACGTGCTGATCTACGCCAGCTCCAACCGTCGTCACCTGCTGCCGGAAACCATGCAGGACAACGAAGCCGCTAAGGTAGTGAATACGGAAGTGCACTACGGCGACGCGATCGAAGAGAAGATCTCCCTCTCCGACCGTTTCGGCCTCTGGTTATCCTTCTACCCGATCTCACAGCCGGAATATCTGGAGATCGTCGACTCCTACTTCCCTGATTACGACGGTGATCGCAAAACGTTGCATCAGGAAGCGATCCGTTTTGCCATGGGTAAAGGCGTCCGCAGCGGTCGCACCGCCAAGCAGTTCTACAACCACTTTGTCTGAGATGCAGCAGACACACAGCCGCTGGCACGAAGTCCGGCAACTGCTCATCATCGGCTGGCCGATCATCGTCGCTCAGGTTTCGCAAACAGGCATGGGCTTTGTTGATACCCTAATGTCCGGCCGCTATGGCTCTCAGGATCTCGCCGCCGTCGCGATCGGTTCCAGCCTCTGGTTACCCATCTTCCTCGCCTTTCAGGGCGTACTGATGGCCGTTACGCCGCTGGTGGCCCATCAGGTCGGTGGCGATCAGCTGCGCGGTACGCGCGATACCATGCTGCAAGGGGTGACCGTCGCCGTCGTACTGGGCGCTTTAGCCATCGTGCTGCTCCACAACTGCCGCCCAATCCTCGATTGGATGTCGGTTGAACCGGCTCTTGCGGAAAAAACCAGCGCGTATCTTGAAGCAATATCCTGGGGATTCCCGGCGATCATGCTTTATCAGGTGATTCGCAGCTTCTCTGAAGGTTTCGGGAAAACCCGGCCGATCATGAAGATCGCGATTATCGCGCTGCTTGCCAATATCCCGCTCAATTACATCTTTATTTACGGCAAGTTCGGTCTGCCGGAAATGGGTGGTGTAGGTTGCGGCTGGGCATCAGCGTTGGTGATGTGGATCACCTTCGCCGTGGGGTTTCTCTACCTGAGACGCAGCGAGACCTTCTCGGCCTGCGACCTGTGGCGCACAGCGTATCTGCCTACATTCGGCGCGTTAAAAAACTTTCTTAAGCTGGGTTTGCCCATCGGTATGGCGTTGCTGATTGAGGTCAGTATGTTTGCCATCATCGCCCTGTTGCTGGCCGACCTGGGTGAAACCATCGTCTCCTCCCATCAGGTCACCCTGAGCTTTACCGGCATGGTCTTTATGGTGCCGCTCAGTATCGCTATGGCGCTCACCATCCGCATCGGTCAACAACTGGGTGCGGGCAACACGCAAGGTGCACGCTTCAGTGCCTCCACCGGCGTGATGATCACGCTCTGCTGCTCCATCTTCAGCTCCGGGTGCATGATGCTGTTTTCAAAGCAGGTCGCCGCAATCTATACCCAGGAGACTGAGATCATCCTGATCGCCGCAGAGCTGATCGCCATCGCTGCGATCTTTCAGTTCTCCGATGCGATTCAGGTCTCCTGCGCCGGGGCACTGCGCGGTTATAAAGACACCACGCTACCGCTGATTATCGTGTTTATCTCCTATTGGATGATCGGGTTACCCCTTGGCATTACCCTGGCCAAAACCGATCTGATCACCAGCGCGATGGGGCCACACGGCTTCTGGATTGCACTGGTGATCGCTCTCACCATCGCCGCCGTTCTGCTCGGCGCTCGCCTGATCTGGAAAAGCCGCGTCACGCTGCAGCGTTGATTCAGCTTGTTGATGTTGGGAGTCGCTGGCGCTCGTCGCCAACCTACGAAAACCTGCCTCAGTGTAGGTTGGTGACGAGCGAAGCGACTCCCAGCGAAATATCTCAAACAAGATCTCTTAGCCGCAACGACCTATCAACTCAGGCTCCCCAATCAACTCCGGCCTTTCTTTCACACGCCCATTATTGATCCGCCTCTCCACCGCCTGAACGGTTACATCAACCGGCAGTTGAGGCAACAACAGCGGCAACAGATCCCGTCCATCAATTGCCGGATCCAGCCATTGCGACAACGCATCTGCGGGTAACATCACCGGCATCCGCGCGTGGATTTTGTGAATACCCGGTACTGCGTCGGTTGTGATCATCGCGCAGGAGTGAATCTGCGCCTCCGGCTTTCCTTCTTCTCCCCAGCGCTCCCATATTCCCGCGACGGCCAATGCCCCCTCAACGGGTTGGATCAGATAGGGTTGCTTGCCATCCTCAGCGCGCCACTCGATAAAACTGCTCACCGGGAAGATGCAGCGCTGACGTTTGAACGGTGCGCGAAACGCCCGACTCTCCGCCAGCCCCTCTGCCCGGGCATTAAACATGGCGTAGGTCGTTTGCGGCTCTTCCAGCCAATGAGGGATCAGCCACCAGTGCATATATCGTAACTCCCGTTCGCTGCCGATCTGCCGCACGACAGGCACATTCTCGGTGGGTGTGATGTTGTACTGCTCAGTCACCGCAGCCTTCACATTGAGATAGTCCAGCAATGCTCGCAGGGCTGGATCATCGGTGACATTGTAACGACCACACATAGGGCAGGCTCTCGCTATGGAATGTTCTACAGGCAGTATAGAGCCCAACGTCACGAAACCCGGGGAACAGCGCGCAAAGCGACAATCTCAATCTCTTCGCCTAGTATGAATATTGTTACCCGCTAACCCGCTGTTTACACGGTAGCCACAGATGATGCATAGAATCCTGAAGCCGCTTGTTGTGTTCAGTTTGTTTATGGTCACCCTCTCCTTTGGGGTACAGCTACAGGCCACCGACGCTGGCAACAACGAAAGCGCGAGAAACTACATGGTACGGATAAGCGGCGACCTGGAGCGCGCCTTGCGCGACGGACGCAGCAACGGTCAGCTGGAGGACGATGCCTACATCGACCAGATCATCGACCGCTACGTGATTCCCCATATCGATCAGGACGCTCTCAGCGCGCGTATCTTTAAACCACGCTGGCAGGACATCGTCGCCCAGAACAAAGCTGCAGAAGCCCGCGACGCCGTCCTCAGCTCCCTCAGACGCACCTATCGCTTTGCATTAACCTCCTACGACGGCGAGACCATAGAGGTGAGTAAAACCCGCGAGAAAGCCACCTACAGCATCGTACGGGTGGTGATTAAAACCGGCGAAGGACCGATCCATATCGATTTTGCCCTGCGGGAAGGCGATCAGGGCTGGCGCGTCTTTGATCTCTCTGTCGACGGGGTGGTGGTCAGCAAAACGCTCAACAACGCCCTGCAGCCTGTATTGAAGTCGCAGGATGTCGACGCGCTGATCTCCGCCGTCAATCCGGCCAGTTCCTCCTGACCGCGGCCTATGAACGCGCCTTTTTTCCATTTCTTCGCCGTACTCTACCGCCACCCTATCGCCGCGCTGTCTGTTATTCTCGGCGTCATAATCGTTCTGAGCAGCCAGATCCCCAGGCTGTCACTGGACGCTTCGGCCGACTCTCTGGTACTGGAAGGCGATGAATCCCTTGAGATATACCGCCAGGTCGCCAAACGCTATCAGGCAGAGAGCATCCTTGTGGTCGCTTATGCGCCTGACGGTGAGCTCTACTCCGATGAAGTCCTCGCGCGCATCGCGGCACTGCGTGATGAACTGGCTGCCGTAAACGGCGTATCCTCAGTCACCAGCCTGCTCGACGTGCCGTTGCTCTACAGCCCGCCGGTTAAACTGCGCAATCTCTCACACGACATAGGCTATCTGACCGATCCGCAGACCAACCGGGCACTGGCGCGGGGAGAGTTCCGTAACAGCCCGATCTACAAAAATCTGCTGACCAGCCACAACGCCGATACCACCGCATTGCAGATAACCCTCACCCGAGACGAGCAGTTCTATACCCTGCTCTACGCGCGAGATGAGCTGCGCAGCAAACAGAAAACGGTAGGTCTGACACGGCCTGAAAGAATCGCGCTAAAACAGGCAGAGGTGGATTTCCTCCACTATTCACAAAACGCAAACAAAAAGCAGGAAAAGCTGGTCGCTGAGGTCCGCACAATACTCGATAACTACCGCGATCATGCCGATATCTTCCTCGGCGGTGTGCCGATGATCGCCGTCGATATGATCGACTTCATCGGCAATGATCTGGTGACCTTCGGTGGTGGCATCCTGCTGTTTATCATCCTGATGATGGCGATGATCTTCCGGCGTCTGCGCTGGATCGGGCTACCACTGCTCACTTGTCTGGCAACCACCCTCTGCATGCTAGGCTTTCTTGCGTGGGCAGAGTGGCAGCTGACCGTCATCAGCTCCAATTTCACCGCCCTGCTGCTGATCATCACCCTCGCGATCACCATCCATCTGGTGGTGCGGTACAGGGAGTTTCACGTTACCCGGCCGGAACTGAGCCAACGTGCGCTGGTACTGCACACCCTGAGCGCGATGGCCAAACCCTGTTTCTTTACCGCCATCACCACCATCGTTGCCTTCGCCTCCCTGGTATTCAGCGGTATCCGTCCGGTAATCGACTTTGGCTGGATGATGACCATCGGCGTCGCCACCGCTCTGCTGATGGCGTTTACGCTGCTGCCATTGATGTTGTTCCTGCTGCCACGGGGCAAAAACGGCGCTACAGGGGAACATAAACCACTCACCCACCACTGTGCGCGTATTACCGACAATCACGGTGTCAGCATCTTGATTATCAGTATCACCCTGCTGATATTAAGCGCGGTTGGTATCGGGCAACTCAAAGTGGAAAACCGCTTTATCGACTACTTTCACGACACCACCGAGATCTACCGCGGCATGGTGGTGATCGATCAGAAGCTGGGCGGCACTATCCCCCTAGAGATCATCCTGCAAGCACCACACACAGCGGTGCAGACCGCAGTGGAGGACGATCCCTTCGACAACGGTTTTGACGACGATACGCAGGACGATCCATTCGGAGATGAAGAGGATCCTTTTGGTGATGCAGAGACGCAACAAGACAAACAACAAGCACCAGCAGCCAGTTACTGGTTTACCCGCTCCGGTCTGGAAGAACTGCAGTTTATCCATAACTATGTCGACAAGATCGACGAGACCGGCAAGGTACTCTCCCTGGCATCGCTGTACGCCGTTCTGAAGGATATCGCCGGTGAGGATATAGACGATTTCCAGCTGGCGCTGCTGCGCAAGAACATCCCTGAGGACGTAAATCGCCTGCTGGTCGCCCCCTACCTTTCCCCCGACGGTCAGGAAACACGCATCTCACTTAGGGTAAAAGAGACCAGCCATAGCCTGGAACGTCAGGTGTTATTGGACCAGATCCAGAGTTTTCTGACTGAGCAGATGGGCTATCAAACGCAGGACCTGCAACAGACCGGTATGCTGGTGCTCTACAACAACATGCTGCAGAGCTTGTTTCGCTCACAGATCACCACGCTGGGCGTGGTATTCGCCGCGATCACGCTGATGTTTGCGCTGCTGTTTCGCTCGCTTTATCTGGCCCTGATCGCCGTTACCCCCAACCTGCTGGCGGCGGCGATGGTATTGGGATTTATGGGTTGGGTGGGGATTCCGCTGGATATGATGACCATCACCATTGCGGCGATCACCGTCGGGATCGGTGTCGACGACACCATCCACTATATCCATCGATTCCGGGAGGAGTTTCCCAAGGATCAGGATTACCGCGCCACCATGTACCGCTGTCATAACAGCATCGGGCGAGCGATGTTTTACACGTCGGTGATTATTATTGCGGGATTTTCGATTCTGGCGCTGTCCAACTTTACGCCAACCATCTACTTTGGACTGCTGACCGGACTGGCGATGTTATCAGCGCTGATCGGGGCGCTTTTCCTGCTGCCGCAGCTGCTGATCGTGCTTAAACCACGGATCAATACCTGAAATATTCAGGCTGGAGCACCGCTCAACGTCACCCCTTCACGACAGAGCTGCTCAAATGCATCTGCATCCAGCGGTTTGGCGAAGAAGTAACCCTGTCCATAGTCGCAACCAACAGCCGTTAGCAGGTCGCACTGCTCCTGGGTTTCAATCCCCTCAGCGATCACTTTGATACCCAGCTTATGCGCCATCACAATGATCGCTTCACACAACGCCATATCGTCCGAGTCAGAGGTCAGGTTGTTTACGAACGCCTTATCGATTTTAAGGTAATCAATATCAAAGCGGCGTAGGTACGCCAGTGAGGAGTAACCGGTACCGAAGTCATCCAGCGATACCTGGATATTGGCATCACGGAACACAAACAGCTTATCGCGCACCTCATCAGAGGTTTCCATCAGCAGACCTTCGGTAATCTCGACGCTGATCGCCTCACCGCTCATGTTCAGGTCGCGCAGGCACTGAATCCAGTCCTGCGGACGACAGCTCTCCTCCCGGAACTGCACGGGCGATGCATTCACACTGACCTGGAATGCCGGGTGCAATTCGCTGCGCCAGACCTTCGCTTGCTCCGCAACATGCTGAAATATCCAGTTACCAATATCGACGATTTTGCCGGTATCTTCCGCGATTGGGATAAATTCAACCGGACTTACCAAGCCACGTTCCGGGTGTTTCCAACGTAGCAGCGCTTCTGCTTTGTAGATGTCGCCGCTCGCCAGTTCAACAATCGGCTGATAGTTCATAAACAGCTGGTTGTCGCTTAACGCATGGCGCAGATCCTTACCCAGCTGCATACGGTTGAGTGCAGAGGCCTGCATAGACGGGGTGAAATACGTACAGCGATTACGACCCTGCTCTTTAGCCGCGTACATCGCCTGATCGGCATTTTTCAGTAGTGCATCGATCTCGGTGCCATCATCAGGATAGAAAGTGACGCCGATACTGGCCGAGATATAGGTAACCTCGTTACCCAGCTCAAACGGTTCAGACAGCGTGCTGAGTACGTTATTTGCGACCCGCTCTACGTGATCGGTGTCGTCCAGCTCACCAAGAATGATCGTAAACTCATCACCTCCCTGACGGGCGATGGTGTCCGTGTCACGCACAGCACGGGTGAGTCGGTGGGCGGCCTCCATCAGCAGCAGGTCACCGGTATCGTGGCCCAAGGTATCGTTCACCTCTTTAAAGCGGTCCAGATCCAGGAACATCAGCGCCATCTTCTGATGGGTGCGATGCACCTTTTTCATCTCCTGCTCCATGCGGTCACGCATCATATTGCGGTTGGGCAGGCTGGTCAGCGCGTCAAAGTTGGCCTGACGCCAGATCAATTCGTCCGCTGCGCGTTTGGAGGTGATATCGCGGCTGATCCCCATCACGCCATGAAGTGTGCCGTCGAGACCATAAAATGGCGCCTTGTACACATCCAGCCACACCTCACGACCATCCGGGTAGGCAGACTGACACTCATAGGTCTGAGGTTTACCGGATTCCAGCGCTTCAAGATCTTTACGTCGAACAAACTCCGCCGTCTCTTTACCAAACAGATCGATATCCTTTTTACCCTGAATCTCTGCTTCGGTGGAGGCGGTGAATTTCTCGAACGCCTTGTTACATCCAAGATATTCGCTGTCGGTGCTCTTCACGAAAACGAGATCAGGGATCGCGTCGATCAAACCGCGCAGCAGACCACGCTCACGGTTAAGAATACGGTCGCTCTCCAGCAACGCTTTCTCCGCAGCACGACGATCCGCCTGCCGACGCAGAATCAATCCTAGCAAGGTGGTACCGACCGGATAGATCAACAGCATCGGCACCGCAACCATCTCAATGATCTTCCAGCGCAGGTCGGCGGGCATCAGCAACATGCAGGCAAGCATTGTCACCTGCACCGCGATACCGAACAGGTAGAGACGCCACCAGGCGTGAACCAGTTTGTGTTTTTTACTGTACCGACGCCAGAAGACACCCACCAGCGAGGTGGAGACAATTACAAGGGAGCCAACGTACATACCGCCACCGCCCTGATAGAAACGGTAGGCAACCGCGATAACCACCGCGATCAGCGTTGTACGCCAACTGAAGAAGAGACCACAGAGACTGAGCAGTATCCAGCGCGTGTCGAAGAAGACACCAGGTTTGAGTTCCCACGGTGTGGACATCACCGCAATAGCAATGATACCGACAAGAACACCGGAGAAAGAGTCACGCAGAAGTTTGTTTTTGATTGTATGAAGGCTGAGCGCATCGTAGATAACACCAAGCGCTAACAACAGAACTGCGTTGTTTAGAAGTGCTGTAAAACTGCCTGTATCCATCTCACCCGCTTAGGGCATATCTATGCCGCGATCTGGTTATTCTTATTCTTATCTGTGAGCTTTATGCCTGTTTAGCACGGATAAGTTTAAAAATGTAGCTCCTATATTACTTTATCTCGGCAAAGACCCTCCATGCTAAAGGTCTATTTAGTCCTATTTATCTGTAAAAACAGGACCATAGACCTTGTCCCCGCCAATAACCTGCAGTCGTTTTAATTCTTAGCACCCTGATAAACCAGAACCAGTCTGCTCATTGCTCCGCCTTCCAGCTGAAACTGGCGTCGTAGCTGCTGCACGCGGAAAGCACCTCAGACGCATTTTCGATATACACCTGTTTTGCCTCCGAGGCCGGATAGGTCAGGTATTCTGAGCATTTGGCGCTCTGTCCTGTACCGATCACCACTTTCGCCCCCGCAGCCAACGTACAGCGGGTGAGTTTATCCAGCGGCGACCACTGGTAGCAGATCTCGTAATCCGCCCGGTACTGCGCCACTTTGCCTTCCGGACTGTGTGCCGCCCACCACTTGCCCATCTGGCTATAGGGATTGGTGCTGTTCCAGGCACGATAAAGGGTGATCTGGGTATCCGCTTTTGCCTGATAGACCTGTCCCTGACAGAGCTTGCCCTTTTCCGGTTCGCCCAATGCAGACCGCAACAGCTCCGGCGCTTCAACCGGCTGAAGCTTACCGACCAATCCGTTCGGCAAATCCGTATCGCCCGGGCATCCGGCACTCTCAACACCCTCGACATCCACCCCAGCCGACTGAGTTTCCGTTAGCTGATTCAGGTTGGCACAGCCCGTTAAAGCAACAACAGCCACGCCACCCAGAATATAGTTCAGACCTTTCATGACGACTCTTCCTGTTTAAATCCGTTTTTGTCTCTTTACTCGCCAGCCTATAACTGCCGCCATTAGATACAATTAGTACGGAATACGTACTAATGTATTTTTTCTTAACGCAATACTCAGGCTCGCTGTAAAAGCAAAATATCACGGCCAGATCGGCAACAACCACGATCAATTGATCACACCGATCCGTGCTTTATCGCGCAACCCATGACATTGCAGGAAATTAAGAACGCTTCTACGCAGACTCAGCTCGCAGCTACCGTAGAGATAAAACACCGACTCCGGCAGATCATCCTTAAAACCGAATACCCGCCCACTCTCTTGCAGCAGGTTATTCAAACCATCACAGACAAACTGGGCACCGACCTCACACTCCCGCAGATACAGCGTTATACCCTCAAAGACACCGATCTCAATGGAGAACTCACCGGCTAAACACCGCATCCTGGACCCGACCGGTATCCCCAACGCTTCCAGCTTCTGTTTAATCTCGGAAAGCACCAGGTCGGTTGCTTCAACGAGGCTCAACTCGATCTCCGTTCGCGCAACATCCCCGCCAGGATTGAGGGCGGTCGTGCCGCCAGCCACCACCCCATACCCGTTGTGGCGTAACATCTGATCCAGCGGATCTTCGAATAGCGCCACACGCTGCATCGGTTGCAGCGGTGCGTTAATGGTTAGAACCACCCCATAAGGCAGATCTTTTCGTTGATCAAAAACACCAAACATGCAGCAACAATCCCTGTGTTGAAACACTATCCATCGATCTGGTCTTTATCATTACCAGACATCTTCTGTAACACTCTGATCGATTGCATCGCGGCGTGCCCCGCTTTAAGCCAGCGGTCACGCTGTTCCACCGTGGTATTGAACGCGATCAGCAACAGCCGACCATCCAGCGGCATCCCCATCATCAGGTTATGGATTCGGGAATCTCGGGCAGGCGTTGTCAGCTCCAGAATAAACACGGGTATTCCGGACTGTTCATACACACCGCTGCGATACCACTCAGCATTCGGATAGGCATGTCTGAATGAACCGGACAGCGCCCGATGGGCGTCCTCGATCTCAGCCTCTGTTATCTCAGTTTGGGTGTAATTGAAGGCAAAACTCACCGCACCGTCGGAAGTGCTATACACCTCGGCGGGTCGGCGGTGACCGGGGTACTTAATTCGCGCCATCGATTCCGGCATCACCGTAAAACTAGACGGCAGATCGATACTCAGCCGCCCTTCGAGCAACCAACGGGTTTCCAACCGCTCAGCGGCGACCAACTGGCAATAGAACACCAGCAACACTGCGATAATACGCATATCTCAAATCCCTCTGATTTTTTTGGATACATCCGCGTATCCGTTAACTTCCCTGATACCGACACACTTCCTGTGCGCCGTGCTTCCTTCAAGTTTTTCACACTAGCCCAAACGCCATACAACCGTAATAGCACCCGGCTACCTTTGATCTTACCGCAGCCCATCAAGGTATCTATGCGGCCAAAGTCGCCCGTAAGAAAAGTGGCACAATTGGCGTTCTTCTGCTTCCGTAGTTTGGAGCCGAATCTGGAAAGAGTTCTGGTTATACAATGACTTGAAAACGAGCAGGACGCCCAAAGATATATGGAAAGGTTGCTGTAAGATCATCGCTGATCAGGCACAATGCAACGAGCATCAGATCAAATTTGGAGGATCATTGATGAGTAATAAAGGCAGTGCAGGTAACGTTATCGCCGCACTCTGTAACGTATTTATTCCGGGACTCGGCCATCTGGTACAGGGCCGCATCCTACTGGCGCTGATGTTCTTTGCGGTTACCGCCGCTGGCTACGCAACCTATTTTCTTATCTTCCCTGCGGTAATTGCAGCGATTTTCCACTTGGCGGCGATTATTAGTGCGGCAAGGTATAAAGGGGATTAAACTCCTTTCACCATATTTAAGAGCGACCGTTGCTAGTGGCAAATATAAGACTGCCGCATATGGTAATGGTCAGCTAAAGCAAATATTTCGATCTAGACTCAAAGACGTACTAATTTATTAAACGCACAGATCTAACGGCAAGTCAGAGATATCTTTCAAACGCTTGCCTTCAATCATCACGTTTAGCAGATCAAGAGAATCTTCTTTGCCCTGCTCTTCCAACGTCTCTTTAAGTTCGTAGAGCGCGAAATGGTAGACGCAATCGATATCACCAGTACCCAGCGCAATCGAGGCTATACGCCCTGGTGTAGGTTCTGCTGTCACGATGACGATATGAGGTACGCGACCTTTACGGTTGCGGATAAGGTTAAGCGCCTCGGTACGTGCGTTCTGTGCCCGATCGCTTCGTAACGTCCATTTGCAAGATACACTGGCATGCATCAACGAGCTGGTGTTGTCATCCCGCATACGCAGGGCTGCTGCTAAAGCCGTCTCGTGATCAACAATCGCTTCATCTTGGTTGATTGCTTCATCCTGTTCTAGGTTTCGGCTGATCACAACATCTGGGGTAATGGTATAACCGTTTCCCAAAGATGCCTGAAGGGATTGATGCTCTTCAGTGAGCTCCCTGAGATGGCGAAGATGGGTAAACTGCTCGTAGACGGCGATCGCCTCTCCTCCACGCCCTCCGATGGTACCCATTTCCCAGCGACCGGGTCTTAGGTGGGATAATTTGGTAAAGGTACCTAGTAAGAACGCATTACATGCGACCTCAAACGCTTTCCCTAAGCTCTGCCCCTTTTGCTTTAGGCCGGAGCTCAATTCTGCTCCAGATGAAGCCGCCACTTTTTCAGCAAGTGCTTTGCCTATCTCGCGACTTGGTTTGGAGCTTTTATCGGCATTGCTCACAATGTCGTCTTTACTGAGATTCAGTACACCGCCTTCGAGTAAATTGCGATGAAAGGCCTTCCTTTGCTCTGATATCAGTGCCATTAAGCAACTTCCCTGTTTTCATTTTGTTGATTTTCACGTTCTTGGTGAATCCGTCTTAGACGACGCGCTTCGCGGCCCATTTGCCGCTTCACGTTGTCGATAGATTCAAGTGCAGCGTATATCTGCCTACCTACGGCTTCAGAAACTGGCGCCGGAAACGCATTCCCAACCTGTCGATAGGCAGCGGTCTTACGACCGAAGAACTGCCAGTCATCGGGAAATCCTTGAATACGTGCGGCCATCCGGACAGTAAGGTAAGGCATATCTTCGAAGCCTTCTTTACCTGTGAAGTCTGGTGACGGTGGCTCGTCTTTCAACAGATGTCCGTTTACACCCAACTCAGCCCAGGCACGTTTCGCCCTAGTAGGGCCCAAGTCCGGCCCCCCGTGTTTCTTAGAACCTCCAACCAGCGTTGGTGCAATCTTGTTTGCCCGTGCTGCCCACTGCTCTGCCAGTGGCCAGCCACCCGCGGCCATAAGATCAACTAATGCTTCACCTACGGTAGGCGGCGGAATCAGCTGAGGTTGCGGCCATACGAAGTGATGGAACAACGCTTTGGGTAACCCCACCATGATCACACGAGGCCTCAACTGGGGAACCCCAAAATCAGATGCATTCAGTAGCTTAAATTCAACGTGATAGCCCATCGCCTGAAACTCTTCTGCAATCTCTGCACGATAGTCATCAAACTTGGCGTCCAGCAGGCCTGATACATTCTCAATCATGATCGCACGCGGCATGGTTTCACGCACGATACGAATAGCTGCCGGGAACAGGTCACGCTCGTCATCGCTACCCAGCTGCTTACCGGCTTTAGAAAATGGTGGACAAGGCACGCCACCGGCAACCAAATCGATCATGTTGCAGTATTCTGTCGCACTGAACTGGTTCAGGTCTGCTTCGATTACGTTCCACTCCGGGCGGTTAAGCCGCAACGTTTTACACGCTGGAGGTTCGTAGTCAACCAGCGCCATATGAACGAAGCCAGCTCTTTCGAGACCAACAGCTTGTCCGCCAGCACCAGCGCAAAGTTCTAGTGATGTATACATTTTTCGAAGCTTGACCAAGTTACGCAAATTCAAAGATGAGCATTTTATAGGAAAGCGCAGTAAGCGATAAGTGGAAAATCCAGAACTGAAATAGCAGACAGAATAACGAAGCGAATGCGAGGAAGTTGCAAACTTATAATTGCAATAATGAACATATTACAGACAGCATACTCCACTAATGACGCACATTAATATCTCACGCTACGTGTAATAACTTATAGCTATCGAGCGACTGAAGTAAAAAAGGCGGAGGCCCGAACCTCCGCCAAAACGCGGTTACGATAAAATCAAAACCACGGCCAGGCGACGCTATGCACCGAAGGGGTTTCACAATAGCGCCGTTGAGGACGCCCGGCACAGGCTCCTACGCCTGATGACCCGTACCGGACTCCCTGAGAAACCAGTGAGGGACGGCTTCACGATCGGAAGCCGTCGGATGGAACAAATGGAACAAAAGTAGCGCGGGGATTACAGCAAGTTAACTTTGTAATCCACGATGAAACGGATGTCGTTGATGCGTGGTACAACCGCCGCATCGCCGTCCGCTTGTGCAACACGCAGACGCAGGTTCATACCTTTGGCTGCGCCATCCTGCAGGGTGTATTTCACGTCAAAGTTGGTTTCGTGACGCTTGCCGTCGTCACCGCCGCTGTGGTCGATATCCCAGCTTTCGGTGTGACGCGCCATCAGGTTCAAACCCGGGATAGATGGTACTTTGTAGTCGATACGCGCCTGCAGGGACTGCTCGTCCTTAGCGTTAAAGTCCAGCAGCTGTACCGCACCCCAGGTGAAGAACTGAGTGTTGTCTGCCCCGCCCCACTTCTGGTCGTACGCATTGTCGCCACCAACGGTCTGGTACGCCAGGGTGTACGCCAGGTTACCCTTGGACAGACGCGCGGTCAGGCCGGTCAGGTTACTGTCGTAGTCACTGCCGTACAGGGCACCATCGTCTTCACCACGCATATGGGTCAGATCCAGCATCAGGTCGTAGCTACCCAGCTGCATTGGGTAGTTCAGGTTGATGTAGGTCTGCTTCTGGTAGTCCTCTGCCACACCGTACTGCACGTGAGTGCTCAGACCGTTACCGAACTTGTAGGTACCACCCAGAGAGACTACGTCGTACTCTTCGCCGTTGGCGCTGTACGTTTTGAAGTCTTCACTGTTGTTCATCGACGCCTTGTCGGAGTAGATCGCGTACAGCTCACCGTTACCAAACTTAGCCGTCGCGTGGATCGCCTGGGTGCTTGGCGCGGAGATACGGGAGGTCAGGTCGTTCAGCAGCGGGGTCATCAGGATCATGCGACCGGCACGGATGTTCAGGTTGTCGGTCGGTTTGATCTTCAGGTACGCCTGCTCCAGCGTGGTGTAGCCGTCGCCGCTTGGGGTCAGCACGTCGGAGGAGTTTACAGTCTTGTCCCCTTCCAGCTTCGCAACGTGCACCACGGACGCATCAACACCGATCATGTCGCCCCACAGCGGGGACTGGAAACCGGCGCGGAACGCCTGGCCTGCAGCGATGGTATCCGGGATACCGGCGTCAAAGTCACGGTTCATGTAGAAGGTGCGCAGATCAAGGTCCACCTTCCATGCGTTTTCCGTTTCAGCAGCTACTACCTGTCCAGAGGTGATTGCACTCGCCGCCAGTACTGCAACGGTCAACTTATTCAGTTTCATGTCGTTTATCCTGTGTTCTATTTTTTCTTGTTAGGTGCCACCTGATGTTTGCAGGTGGCGCGGATTGCCCACCTAATCGGTGAGCGCCGGGGATCGCCCGGCAATTTGCAATTTGAAACTAGTGATCTAGAGGCGATTCAGGCACCCAAGAGCAACTTGTCATCATCCAGCTCTTCGCCATCACCCTTCGCTTTGGCGAACAGATTGAGCAGGTCTTTGACGTCGTACTGCTTGCGCTCCTCACCCTGTAGGTCAAACACCTTGCGGCCCTCATGCATCATGATGGTCCGGGTGCCGTGGTCCAGCGCCTGACGCATGGAGTGCGTCACCATCATCACGGTGAGTTGTTTCTCCTCAACGATCTGGTCGGTGATATCCATCACTAACGCCGCCGTTTTAGGATCGAGTGCCGCAGTGTGCTCATCCAGCAACAGGATCTTGCTGGGTTGCAGTGCCGACATCAGCAGGCTAACCGACTGACGCTGACCGCCGGAGAGCAGGCCCATCTCAGCGCCCAGTCGATCTTCCAGCCCCAGATTCAGACGTTTGAGCTGCTCGCGAAACAGGTCGCGCAGGTCGTCGTTCAGTGCCGGGATCAGACCGCCACGTTTGCCTCGACCGTATGCCAGCGCCATGTTCTCTTCGATGGTCATGTTGCCGCAGGTACCGGCGAGCGGGTCCTGGAACACACGTGCCACGTCGCGGGTACGCCCCGCCGCAGGTACGGCGGTGACGTTGGTGTCGTCAAAGAACAGGTTGCCACCGGTAGAACGGATATCGCCGGCGATGGTGTTCAGCAGCGTGGATTTACCCGCGCCGTTGGAGCCGATTACGGTGACAAACTCTCCCTGGGGGATCTCCAGATCCACACCGCGCAGCGCGCGTTTCTCAGTCGCCATACCGGCGTTGAAAGTGACTTTGATATCTTCACAACGGATCATGCTTCACCTCCGAGGGCTGCAGCTTTACGGGCTTTCTGCTCGCGGCGGATATGCGGCACGATCAGCGCCAAACCTACGAGCACGGCAGTGATCAGGTTGAGGTCGGAAGCGGTGAAACCCAGGAAGTCAGCGTTCAGCGCGACGGAAACCGCCAGACGGTAGAGCAGCGAGCCGATGATGCAGCTGAAGATGATCACCAGCATAGAGCGGCTGTTGAACAGGCTCTCACCAACGATGACCGCCGCCAGACCGACCACGATGGTGCCGATACCCATGGTGGAGTCGGCAAAACCGTTGGTCTGTGCAAACAATGCACCGGCCAGTGCAACCAGACCGTTGGACAGCGCCAGACCTGCGTAGATCTTCTCCTTCACCACAATGCCGTTGGCCTGCGCCATACGCGGGTTGGCACCGGTGGCACGCATGCCCATGCCGTACTGGGTGTTAAGGAAGTACGCGATCATCAGACCGACAAGAATCACCACGATCGCCACGAAGATCAGCTTCAGGTACATCGCCGGAATACCCAGCGCTTCAAACGGCGTGAGCACGGTGTCTTCCATAATCAGCGCCAGGTTGGGTTTACCCATGATGCGCAGGTTGATGGTATAGAGCGCCGTCATGGTCAGAATACTGGCCAGCAGGTGCAGAATGTTAAAGCGCAGGTTCAACCACGCTGTCAGCATGCCTGCGGCAGCGCCACCCAGCGCCGCACACAGGGTTGCCACGTACGGGTTGATCCCGCCGACAATCAGGGCCGCGGCAAGCGCCGCGCCCATGGTAAAGCTGCCGTCCACGGTCAGGTCTGGAAAATCCAGCACCCGGAACGTCAGGTAGACACCCACTGCGACCAGGCCAAAAATAAAGCCGATCTCAAGGGTTCCTAAGAACGAAAACAGAGACATAGGAGTATCCTCAGACCCGGATCACTTAACCACTTTGGTTGCGCGTGCCATTACGGACGCCGGGATCTCGATACCCATACGCGCCGCCATTTTCGGGTTCACGTACAGTTCGGAACCGTTCGCTACACGTACCGCGATATCACCCGCTTTTTCACCTTTCAGGATGCGTACGACAACCTGACCGGTCTGACGACCGATATCACCGTAGTTGAAGCCCAGTGCCGCAACAGCGCCACGCTCAACGGAACCGGTATCAGCGGAGAACACCGGCAGCTGGCCGTCGATACCCACTTTCACCACGGATTCCAGCGCGGTCAGGATGGTGTTGTCGGTTGGGGTGTAGATCGCGTCCACATCACCGATCAGTTTCTGAGCGGCGATCATTACATCGGAGGATTTAGGTGCCGGTGCTTCAACGATCTCGATACCGGCTGCCAACGCTTCGATCTTCAGCAGCTCAACAATCGCCACGGCGTTAGGCTCGCCCGGGTTGTACGGTACACCCAGTTTTGTCAGGTTCGGCAGGAACTCCTGGATCAGCATCAGATGCTGCGCCACCGGAGACATGTCAGACAGACCGGTAACGTTGGCACCCGGCACTTCGTAGTTGGATACCAGCTTGGCACCCAGTGGATCGGTTACCGCAGAGAACACCACCGGAATATCACGGGTGGCGGTTACCGCACTCTGCGCGGATGGGGTTGAGATTGCGACGATCACGTCTGGTGCTTCACCTACCAGTTTACGGGCGATCTGCGCGGCGATAGCCGGGTTACCCTGCGCGCTTTCGTAGGTGAACTTTAGATCCTGGTCGGAATAACCGCTTTCAGACAGCACCTCTTTGATACCGTCACGCACGGCGTCCAGCGCCGGATGCTCAACGATAGCAGTGGTTGCAACGTAAACAGGCTCCGCCTGTGCAGTCATAGACAGGGTTGCAGCGGCTACAGCAGCGGTCAGGAAGTTACGCAATTTCATAATATGCACTCCAGTTACTTATTGTTATATAGAGTTGTCCCAGCAAGCTAAGACGTTGTTTTTTATATTTTTATTTAGAACTGTGTTTAGAGCTTGGTACTACGCGAGCCTGAGCCCGCGCACTTTCTTCAGGCGTTGGCCGCGTCAAAGTTGGCGATACGCGCCGCGCCGATCTGGTCGGCGGCGTAGCTGGTCGCGATCTCCATACGGTCTGCCAGAGAGAAAACTTCTTCGAGGGTGTCGGCGATCTCGTCCACCTTGTTCCACACCCAGGAGTCATCGCTGCTTTCCAGGTCACTGGCGACTGCCAGCAGACCACCGCAGTTAACGATGTAATCTGGAACGTAAAGCGTGCCTTTGCGGGCCAGCTCTACGCCGTGCTCGGGACGGGTCAGCTGATTGTTGGCGGCACCGGCCACGATGCCTGCGGAAATTTCGTGGATGCTCTGATCGTTCACCACCATGCCCAGCGCACACGGGCTGTAGATGTCTACCTCCTGCGCGTGGATTACCGATGGATCTACGATCTTGATACCGAAGGTATCGCGGGCACGTTCAACCGCTTCAGGGTTCACCTCGGCACCGGTAACGGTGGCGCCGCGCTCCTGCAGCAGTTCAACCAGTTTGAAACCGACCTTGCCCAGCCCCTGCACGGCAACGGTCATGCCGGTGAGGTCATCGCTGCCACGACGGTGTTTCACCGCCGCACAGATAGAGGTCAGAACTCCGTGGGCGGTTACCAGATCCGGTGCCAGCGCGGCACGGCCACCCAGGTGAGAGGTACGCTCGCCCATCACCTCAACGTCTTCTGCGGTCAGGCCCACATCAACGCCGGTTTTGATCTTGCCGCCCAGGCTTTCGACGAAATCACCCATCGCCAGAAAAGTAGCGCGGCGATCCATGGTTTCCGGGTTGGCAATCATTACGGACTTGGAGCCGCCGTAATCGAGACCGGACATCACCGACTTGAAGGTCATGCCACGAGAGAGACGCAGCACATCGGTGAAAGCTTCATCCGCCGTTGCGTAGTTACGCAGGCGACAGCCACCCACCGCCGGTTTACCGTTCCAGGAACGGTGTACCGCGCTGATCGCCTTCAGGCCGGTGTTGTCGTCGAAATGGACGTACAGGTTGACGTGACCATCGAACTCCGGATGGTCGAATAGAACTGTGTTCATGTTTGCACTCTTTATTTATTTTTATTTTTTCGCGTTTGTAGAGGTTTGAGCAGGAACCTGCGAACAAGTCCCTTGGGCCTCTGGCTTTCAGAGCGTTCAGAGATCAAGGCAACGATTACAGGCGGACTGGTTGTCCGGCGAAAATCGTTAACGCAGAGATCTGAACGCTCTGAAAGCCCCATAGGGCGGGCTATATAACGGCCATCTGCTTTGTCAGACAGCTTGGAAAGGACCAGTCATTCCGCTGCGCTGCCTTTCGCGCATCTGGCCGTTCTATAGCCCGCAGAGAACTTAAGGGACTTATTTGCAGATTCCTTAGCTGTGTTGCTGTAACACCTCTGCAAGCGCTGAAACGAAGTCATCCATCCGCTTGTCGTTAAGACCGGCGACGTTCATGCGGCTGGATTCGATCATGTAGATGCTGTACTTGATACGCAGCTGCTCCACCTGCTCCGGGGTAATGCCCAGGAAAGAGAACATGCCGTACTGCTGCTGGATGAAGCTGAAATCACGGTCGACACCGGCGTTGGCCAGCTTGCGCACGAGGCTGCGGCGCAGGTACTGGATACGCTCGCGCATCTCCTGCAACTCCTGCTGCCACAGGTGGGAGAGTTTGTAGTCGCCGAGGATGGTTTCGACGATCGCCGCACCGTGGGATGGCGGCATGGAGTAGTGGCTGCGAATCTTGCTGAACAGCTGGCTGCCCGCATTGGCGGTGTGCTCAGCGTTGGCACCGATCAGGAACAGCGTGCCGGTACGTTCGCGGTAGAGACCGAAGTTCTTGGAACAGGAGGTCGCGACCAGCATCTCAGGTAGACGATCCGCCAGCAGACGTACACCGTAGGCATCCTCTGCCAGACCGTCACCCAGGCCCTGGTAGGCCATATCGATAAACGGGATGAGGCCCTTGCGCTCCAGCAGCGCGGCAACCGCCTGCCACTGTTCGCGGCTCAGGTCGGCACCACTCGGGTTGTGGCAGCAGCCGTGGATCAGCACGAAATCACCGGCGCTGGCTTTTTCCAGCGTCGCCATCATGGCGTCAAACTGCAGCGTCTTTTCTGCGTAGTCGTAATACGGGTATTCGGCGATCTCCAGACCGGCACCACCCAACAGTGGCAGGTGGTTGGCCCAGGTCGGCGTGCTCACCCAGATACGGCTGGTATCGTTAAGGCCGCGCAGGAACTCCGCGCCCATGCGCAGCGCACCGCAACCACCCGGGGTCTGGGCGGAGATCACGCGGTTGTCTTTGATCACCTGATGTTTCTTACCGAACACCAGTTCAGCGATCAGGCGGTTGAACCCGGCGCTGCCCGCCGGGCCCATGTAGCTTTTGGTGGTCTCTTTCAGCAGCAACAGCTGCTCGGCTTTCTGCACCGCCTGCATGATCGGGGTGTTGCCCTGTTCGTCCTTGTATACGCCAATGCCCAGGTCGAGCTTGCGTGGGTCTTCGTCCCGTTGGTAACGGGCCATCATCGCCAGAATCGGATCTTGTGGAAGTGGATTCAGTGCTTCAAACATTCTTATTATTCCTGTCGTAATCAGCGCTTACGCGTTCAGTTCTGCCAGCAATTGCTCCTTTTTGACCTGTGCTTCCTTAGCTGCCTGCTCTTTCACCAGACCGAAACCACGGATCTCGTCCGGGGTCATCGCCAGTTGTAGTGCGGTCGAATAGTTGTCGTCGTTGAGGCGCGCCACCAGCGTCTGGACCAGCGCTTCGTAGTCATCGCGCAGCTGACGCTCCAGCTTGCGATCCGGGTGGTAACCGAACGGATCCAGCTTGGTACCGCGCAGGCTACGGAATTTCGCTACCGTGCCCAGTGCTTTCAGCATCCAGGGTCCGAAGCTCATCTTCTTCGGACGGCCCTGCGCATCGCGTTTACGCGCCAACAGTGGCGGTGCCATATGGAAATTGATGCGGTAGTCGCCGTCGAAGGTTTCGCTGACCTCCTTCAGGAAGTCGGAATCGGTGTAGAGACGGGCCACTTCGTATTCGTCTTTGTAGGCCATCAGGCGGAACAGCTGTTTGCTCACTGCGTCGGTCAGCGCCTGATCGTTTTTGCCCAACGCGCTTTCCGCAGAGGAGACAGTATTCAGCAGCGCACGGTAACGGCCAGCGTATTTGGCATCCTGATATTTGGTGAGTAATGCGGTGTTGCGCTCGATCTTCTCGTCCAGCGTCAGTTCCGGTGCAGGCTTGTGGCCCCCGGCTGTTTGCTCAACGAATTCCGGCTCAACCGCCGCGATACGGCCCCAGTTGAACGCGGTTTTGTTCTTATCGATTGCCACACCGTTCAGCTCGATCGCTTTCAGCAGGGCTTCCAGCGAGACCGGCACCAGACCGGACTGCCATGCAAAACCGAGCATCATCACGTTGGAGAATACGGTGTCGCCCAGCAGCGTTTCAGCCAGACGGTTAGCATCGATCTGCGACAGACGGTCATCGCCCACCGCTTCACCCAGAATGCGTACACGGCGGGTGGACTGCATATCCGCATCGCGGTAGAGCACGTTGTCGGCGGTTGCGATCTCAGCCAGGTTCAGCACCGCACGGCTGTGATCTTTACGCAGCACACTCAACGCTTTGTCGGAGGTTGCAACCACCATATCGCAGGCGATCATCGCATCAGCCTGACCGGTTTCGATCCGTACCTGATGGATATCGTCCGGCTGTGGTGCCAAGCGTACGTAACTCAATACGGTGCCGCCCTTCTGGGCAAAGCCCATAAAGTCGAGAACGGTTGCGCCTTTGGATTCCAGATGCGCTGCCATGGTGATCAGTGCACCGACGGTGACCACACCGGTACCGCCAACACCGCCCACCAACAGATTGTAGGGGCTGTTCAACGCTGACACCTGTGGTTGTGGTAGTGCGGTCAGTTTCTGATGGAAGGCTTCACCGATAGAGACACCGCCGCCCTTGCGCAGCTGACCACCTTCGATGGTGACGAAGCTTGGGCAGAACCCGGTTACGCAGGAGAAATCCTTGTTACAGGAGGACTGGTCGATACGACGCTTACGCCCCTGCTCTGTCTCGCGCGGGATCACCGACAGACAGTTGGATTTCTGCGAGCAGTCACCACAGCCTTCACACACGTTGTGGTTGATGAAGGCGCGGCGCTGCGGGTCCGGGAACTGGCCACGCTTACGGCGGCGACGTTTTTCTGCGGCACAGGTCTGGTCGTAGATCAGTACGGTCACACCCGGGATCTCCCGCAGCTCTCGCTGGATTGTGTCCAGCTCATCACGGTGATGAAAGGTTGCGACAGACGGGAAGATGCTCTTATCGCTGAACTTCTCCGGCTCGTCGCTCAGAATCGCGATCCGCTTAACGCCTTCGGCAAACACCTGATTGGCAATCGCCGGCACTGTGATCACACCATCCACCGGCTGGCCGCCAGTCATCGCCACGGCATCGTTAAACAGAATCTTGTAGGTAATGTTGGCACCCGCCGCCAGAGACTGACGGATCGCCAGGGAACCGGAGTGGAAGTAGGTACCCTCACCCAGGTTCTGGAATACGTGTTTGTTTTCGAGGTAACGGGATTTGGAGATCCAGTTCACACCCTCGCCGCCCATCTGAATCAGAGATTCAGTCTTGCGGTTCATCCAGGAGGCCATAAAGTGACAGCCGATACCCGCCTGGGCGCGGCTACCTTCCGGCACCTTGGTGGAGGAGTTGTGCGGACAACCGGAACAGAAGTACGGCAGACGGCGCACGCCGCCCGGATCGCAGACGCTGCTACCACGCACGCCGATCTCGGCCAGTTTTTCGCGGAAATCATCACCCAGCAGCTGGGTGATGCGGTCGGCCACATAACGGGCCAGCATGTTCGGACCCAACTCACCCACGTATGGGATCAGCGGTTCGCCGTTTTCATCTTTCTTACCCACCACGGTGACGTTGATCGTCTCATCCGGCGCAGACATGTATTCTTTGATCTGGCTTTCGATGATGCCGCGTTTCTCTTCGACAACCAGCACTTCCTGCTTGCCGCGCACGAAATCCATCGCACCGCTGCGCTCCAGTGGCCACACCAGACCCACTTTGTAGATATCGAGACCCAGCGCGCGGCACTTCTCTTCGTCCAGACCCAGCAGCTCCAGCGCGGCCATCAGGTCGAGGTGCGCTTTACCGGTGGTGACGATTCCGAAACGGGCGTCTTGGGTGTCGTAGATACGTTTGTCGATCGGGTTGGCGCGCGCAAAGGCGGCTACGGCTGCCAGCTTGTGCTCGATACGGGTTTCCAGCTGCGGTCCCGGCAGATCCGGCCAGCGGTAGTGCAGACCACCTTCAGGTACATCGAAGTCGGTCGGAATTGTAAACTCCGGTAACTCGTCGATCTGCACAGACGCGGCGCTCTCAACGGTTTCGGAGATCGCCTTGAACCCGGTCCACATACCGCTGAAGCGGGACATGGCAAAACCCCAGAGGCCAAACTCGAAATACTCGGAGATGCTCGCCGGGTTGATGGTCGGCATAAACCACGCCATAAAGGCGACGTCGGACTGGTGCGGCATACTGGACGACACGCAACCGTGGTCATCACCCGCCACCACCAGCACACCGCCGTTTGGCGAGCTGCCGTAGGTGTTGCCGTGTTTCAGGGCATCGGCGGCGCGGTCCACACCCGGGCCTTTGCCGTACCAGATACCGAATACGCCATCGACGTTTTTGTCGTTGTCGGTCTCCACCTGCTGGGTACCCAGCACCATGGTCGCGCCCAGCTCTTCGTTGATCGCCGGTACGAAATCGATGTCGTGGTCTTTAAGAAGGTCTTTCGCCTGCCACAGCGCCTGGTCATAACCACCCAGTGGAGAGCCACGGTAGCCGCTGATAAAACCGGCAGTGTTGAGGTTGTTTTTCATGTCCAGCTGACGCTGCATCAGCGGAAGACGTACCAGCGCCTGTGTGCCGGTAAGGAATACACGACCGGTCTTACGTGTGTAACGGTCGTTCAGGGAATAGTTGTCCAGCGCGTCCTGCTCAACGGACTGCACCTGACTCTTGTCATGGCTCATGCCATACACCTCAGCAATGTCATTTTTATTTTTATGCAGACGACTGACTGTCATTGATCTGGGTCAATCTCTGTAGAAACTGCGAAACAGTGTATGGGGTTTAACGAGAAAGGTGCTTGCAAAGTAACCGCTAAAAACCGACCATTGTGAAATATTCATCACCCAAAAGATCGATTTAAGTAATATTATTTCACCATGAATAAAAACAACGAACTTATCGATAATGCACTGGATCGCTACGACCGACATATCCTGCGTGTACTGCAGCAGGACGGACGTATCTCTAACCAACAGCTGGCCGATGAGGTGGGCCTCTCAACCGCAGCCTGCTGGCGACGGGTAAAAGCGCTGAACGAAAGCGGCATCCTGCAGAAGCACACCACGCTGATCAGCCCCGAAGCCTTGGGCTACGACCTCTGTGTGCTGATCATGGTGACCCTGGTGCGCCACCAGCAGGACCACACCAAAGCGTTCGAATCAGCGGTAAAAGAGTGTCCGGAGGTATTGCAGTGTTATGCGGTGACAGGTGATGCGGATTACGTCTTGCGGGTGATCATCCCCAACATGGCGGCATATGACCGTTTCCTGAGTGAAAAGATCTTTACCCTGCCGGGGGTGAATCAGGTGAAATCCAACTTTGCGTTGCGTGAAGTGAAGTATGAAACGGCGATTCCGGTATAACTCAAATCCGGAGCAGCTAAAATCCAGAGTCACTAAACATAGAGCAAACTGTACTAACGGCTTCAGCCTGGTTTCAGCATTCTCGCCTAGCCTTTAAGTTGAAAGATCAACCAAGGAACCGACGAATAAGTCCGAAACGCCTCTTCGCCGGTTCCGAGAGGAAACCAGTATGAAAGTCCTGTTAAGTGCAATCGCACTGGTTCTTGGTTTGGCAGCCGGAACCGTATACGCCGAAAGCGGCCGTGATCTGGTGATGTTTGAAGAGCGCGACCAGTACAGCAACCTGCCGATGGGTGCGTTTGCTACTGATATTCTGGAAACTGAAGACTAGAGCATCCGTAAAGATGTTGGGCATCGCTGCGCGATGGCCAACCTACGCAACAGGTAGGTTGGTGACGAGCGAAGCGACTCCCAACACCACCTGCCGAAATTACACCCCGATTTTGGGAGGCGTCGCACACTAAGTTCTCACCGGGTTTTCATCCTCGCCAGTGTGCGGTGCTTCCCAATCTATAGCGTCCAATGCATCCACCAAACTGCTGGAGATCGTTTCAGGATTAAAAACCTGCACTACGAGTAGGTTGGCGACGAGCGAAGCGACTCCCAACATAAGGGGTTTCGAGATACTTCTATGTTGGGAGGCGCCGCACATCAAGTTCCTGCCAAGTTCTGTTCCTGTGCCGAGTGCGGCTTGTCCCAACCTACAGACCAATTGATACAGCTTGTAGGTCGGTTATCGCGCAGCGATGCCCGACAAATGTTTGATGCGAAACTCTGGACTACATTCTGTGGTACGCGGGCGAGCTGCCCCTCTGCCCGACCAGAAAAACAAAAAAGACCGGCCCTGCAGACAAAGACCGGTCAATCACTTGGATAAGCGTCAGAACTGGATAATTGCGAAAATGCTCAGGCTTTTTCGACGATATCTTTTTTGGTGCTATCGAAGAAATCGAGCACTTCCCGGGTCTCTTTCGCCGGTACGTCGAACTTGTTCAGCGTATTTTTAAGCGCAGTGATCAGAATCTTCCAATCCTTCTCATCGATACGCATCCCCTTGTGGGACAGCGCCATCTCACGCCCCGTGTAGTAGAGCGGGCCGCCCGCGTTGGCGACGATGAAGTCCACGATCAGCTGCTTCTCGCGGGTGATACCATCATCACCCCGGTGCGCCCAGAAGCGCCCCAGCTTTTCATCGGCGGCGAGCTGCTGCACCACATCGTCCACCACCGCGCTGATCGCATCGTAGCCTCCAAGACGCTGGTACAGGGAGGTTTCATCGCCCCCTGCCAGTGCTTGCGGTGCGGTTACCGCGACGGCGATCGGTAAAATACAGTTCAGGGCTAGTTTGCGAATACCTGATTTCATATCGAGTTACTCCTTCTCTGCGACATCTATGTTTAAGTGATGAGCGCAGAGTAGGTATTCGCGATTTGAAAGAGAAATCATATAAACAAATGCGATTTATAGGATTTCCGAATGAATACATTATGATGCTGAAGCGTCCTAACCCGCGTGAGGTTCAACCGTCCGTTCCACCATCCCCTCGACCAACGCCGGTACGGTGGTTTGCACGTAATTCACAAAATCAGCCACATGCTCCGGGATGGCACGATCCTCACGCCAGATCCACTCGTATCTGAAGGTTGCCGGTTGCCCTTTCTTCTCAAACAGCGGGAAACGTTCGCGATAATCCAGCGAGATCTTCGCCAGTGGCAAGATACCTGCGCCGATCCCCAGCGATGCCCAATCCTCAATCACTTTGTAGGTCATCGCCTGCCCCGGATAGGGATTAAGCGTTTTACCCTGAGCTTTCATCAAATCAACCAGCGCATCGTTCAACCCGCAACCGCCACCGGTGAGGATGACCGGCGTATCAGGCAGATCGACGATCTCGAATGAGAGTCGACTACCCGCTGGCTGATCATTCACCGCGGGTAGGTAACAGAGCTGATCGCGGTAGAACTCACAACTGGCTTCGCCCTCACCCGCCTGCGCCTCCGGCACAATCTGAATATCAATCTGCTCGCGGTTTAAGCGGGAGGAGAGGTCATCGATAAAACACTCCTTGAAGAACAACGTCACCCCGGGATTCGCGTCGCGGAATGGCACCAGCACCTGGTTCAAACGCTGCATATCCACCAGCGGCGAAAAACCGATACGCAGAATCTTGTGGGTCGGATTGTGGAAGGCCTCCGCCGCCTTCACCAACTCGTCACGATTCTGCAGCACCTCCTGGATACGCGGCAGGATATATTCGCCAAACGAGGTGAGTTCCACCTTACGCGTGGTTCGGTCAAACAAGCGTCCGCCCAGCTCCTCCTCCAGTTGAGAGATCGCGTTGGAGAGGGTCGGCTGAGTGGCAAAGCTCAGTTCCGCCGCCCGACTAAACGAGTTCGTTTCCGCGACGTTTACGACAAATTGCAGCTGCTTCAGGTTCATATCTCAACTCATTCAAAAACCAAATAAATGTGATTTATAAATAGAATTTATCAATACAACCCTTTCAGCCTAATTTAATTCCCCAAGGCTTACCAGCCACTTTCCCACCGCCTACCGGCTGTAAGGAGCACACACATGAGCCCACAACTGATCGAATTTTTGACCTACGGTGCACTGCTGATTGGTGCCGGTTTTCTGGTAATCGTTGGGCTGGTCAAGGAGCTGGCGTCGGCACAGCGTCGCCGCTGGATGTTAGGTGTTGGACTGGGCACCGGCGTACTCGCGTTTACCTTCAAGATCGCACTGGTGGTGATCTTCTCCGCTTTCTCCGTGCCACTGCTGGATATCCTTCCCAAACCCGAATCCCGCCAGAGCGGCGAGCACTCTGTGCTGGCGAGTATGAACCGATTCGGGGCGAACGGCCTGCTCCCCTTCCCGTACCGCTGGGAAGCCCTGCCGTACAATGCGCCAACGCCTGCCGACAATCCGCAAAGCGCAGCCAAAGTCGCGTTGGGTAAAGCGCTGTTCTTCGATAAGCGCCTCTCCTACGACCGTACTCTCTCCTGCGCCTCCTGCCACGAACTCTCTGCAAGCAAAGGCGGCGCGGACGGTCTCGCGTCCTCGATCGGCATCTACGACCAGCAAGGCAGCCGTAATGCACCGACCGTCATCAATGCAGCGTTCCAGCGGGTGCTGTTCTGGGATGGCCGTGCCGCCTCGCTGGAGGAGCAAGCGCTTGGGCCCTTAACCAACCCCATCGAGATGGGCATGCCTGACCTCGCCAGTGTCGAGCAACGTATCCGCTCGTTGCCGGAATACTCCGATTGGTTCGCCGAAGCGTTTCCTCTAAACCCGGTGATCAGTGCCGGAAACACCGCCAAAGCGATCGCCGCCTACGAGCGTACTCTGATCACCCCGGACACCGCCTACGACCGTTTTGTACGCGGCGACCGCAACGCCCTGAGCGCTAAACAACAGCGAGGCATGGCACTTTTTGTGGAAACCGGCTGCCCGATCTGCCACTCCGGCCCCAATTTCAGCGAAGCCAGTGTCTTTGGTGTCACTGATGTGTACCGCGCTTTTCCTGCGATCCCAGGCTCTGCGTACGAATCCAAGTACAAACTCACCGAAGATTTGGGTCTGGCAAGTAATCAACCCAATGCAAAACGGGGTATCTGGCGAGTCCCCTCTCTGAGAAACGTGAGTCGCACCGCGCCCTACTTCCATAACGGCTCGGTGGATACGCTGGAGGAAGCTGTACGTATTATGGCTACGGTGCAGCTGGGCAAAACGCTCAGCAACCGGGAGATCGATGATCGTCTGGTGCAATGGTCAGCGGACGGCCGCTATTACACCGCCACGCGTAATATGGCGTTGAGCGATGAAGAGGTCGGCGAGATTGTAGCGTTTCTGGAAGCGTTGGCGGGTAATCCGGTATCGGCGCAGGCGGCGTTGATCGCGACCCTTGATAACAAGGACGGATCAATACATATCGATAGACCATGACATCGTGCAAGAGAAGTTCAGGTACTCCTCCTTTCTAAGACAGTGATTTCAATAATATGATTTAGAACGGAGTTCGACGTTTGGCACAGGGTTGTCTCCCCTCTACGCAGCTGAGTATCGCAGACCGAAATAGAAGAAGTGTTCGGCTGTTTGAGGGCGCGAAGCGGCCGAGTTTCCGAACACGCTATTTCGGGTGAGAAACGCAAGGGACCGGACGTAGTCCGGCAAGTAGCGGGGCTGCGGAGCGGGCCGCGTAGGCGGATCGTTAAGGGAGGGCGCAGCCGCTCTCCCTTGACACTCAGAGTAGGTATCAAGGTGGTGGAGTTTCAGGTTTCCCCACCCTCACCAACGGAGAACTAAAAAACGGTGGAGGCCATCGACCTCCACCAAACCAACGATGTGTAACCTACCGCGGACAGAAGGGCTTTACCCGGGGATACGCGGCAGTGATCCATCGTCAGGACTGGACCGGTTTACGGCAGCAGGTGTTTGCCGTGGAAACGCAGGTGGTCTTCGATAAAGCTGGCGATGAAGTAGTACGAATGGTCGTAACCTTCATGGCGGCGCAGGTGCAGCGGATAGCCGCTGGCGCGGGCGCCCCGCTCCAATGCCTCAGGTTTGAGCTGCGCATCGAGGAAATCATCCGCCTCCCCCTGATCCACCAGCATCGGCAGAAACTCCGTGGCTTCACGCAGCAGTTCGCTGGCATCGTGATCCTTCCACAGCGCTTTATCCTCACCCAGGTAGGCGGTAAACGCCTTCTGACCCCACGGGCAGTTGATCGGGTTGCTGATCGGGCTGAACGCCGACACCGACACAAAACGCTCCGGATGGCGCAGCGCGATAGTCAACGCACCGTGCCCCCCCATGGAGTGGCCTGTAATCGCGCGCTGCTCGCTGACCGGAAAATGCTCTTCGATCAGGGCTGGCAGTTCGCTGACTACATAATCGTACATCCGGTAGTGCTTATCCCAAGGCGCTTGGGTGGCATTTACGTAGAAACCAGCCCCCTTGCCCAGGTCATACGCACCGTCCGGATCATCCGCCACATCGTCGCCGCGTGGGCTGGTGTCCGGCGCTACGATGGCAACGCCCAGTTCAGCCGCCACCCGGTGGGCACCGGCTTTCTGCATAAAGTTTTCGTCGGTGCAGGTCAGGCCGGACAGCCAGTAGATCACCGGGACCGGCTTACCTGCCGCAGCCTGTGGCGGCAGATAGACCGCGAAGCGCATCTGGCAGTTCAGGCTTTGCGATGCGTGGCTGTACTGCATGTGCCAGCCACCAAAGCTCTTCTGCTTGCTAATCAGTTCAATAGACATCGTATTTATTTATCGAAATGGATGACGCTGCGGATGCTTTTGCCTTCGTGCATCAGGTCAAAAGCCTGGTTCACATCCTCCAGCCCCATAGTATGGGTGATGAAGTCGTCCAGCTTGAACTCACCGCGCATATACTGTTCAACGATCTCCGGCAGTTCGGAGCGGCCTTTCACGCCACCGAAGGCGGTACCGCGCCATACACGCCCGGTTACCAGCTGGAACGGACGGGTTGAGATCTCCTGACCGGCACCGGCCACACCGATGATCACCGATTCGCCCCAACCTTTGTGGCAGCACTCCAACGCGGAACGCATCACGTTGACGTTACCGATACACTCGAAGCTGTAATCCACACCGCCGTCTGTCAGCTCAACGATCACTTCCTGAATCGGCTTGTCGTAGTCGTTCGGATTGATACAGTCGGTCGCACCCAGCTTTTTGGCCAGATCGAACTTACTTTCGTTGATATCGATGGCGATGATGCGGCTCGCTTTCGCCATGGTCGCACCGATCACAGCAGAAAGACCGATACCACCCAACCCGAAGATCGCGACCGTATCGCCCTCTTCTACCTTGGCGGTGTTCATCACGGCACCCATACCGGTTGTCACACCACAACCCAACAGGCAGATCTCTTCCAGCGGCGCATCTTTGTTCACTTTCGCCAGTGAGATCTCCGGTAGCACTGTGTATTCGGAGAAGGTGGAACAGCCCATGTAGTGGAAGATCGGCTTGCCGTCTTTATAGAAACGGGTGGTGCCGTCCGGCATCAGGCCTTTACCCTGGGTTTCGCGGATCTTCTGGCAAAGATTGGTCTTTCCGGATTTACAGAACTTACACTCGCCACATTCCGGGGTGTACAACGGAATGACATGGTCGCCCACCTGCACACTGGTCACGCCTTCACCCACCGCTTCAACAATACCGCCACCCTCGTGTCCCAGAATCGCGGGGAAAATACCTTCAGGGTCTTCACCGGACAGTGTAAAAGCGTCGGTGTGGCAAACACCGCTCGCCACTATACGCACCAGCACCTCACCTTTCTGCGGTGGCATTACATCCACTTCTTCGATTGATAGAGGCTGGTTCGGGCCCCAGGCGATTGCGGCGCGGGATTTAATCATCTTGTCACTCATCACTGATCCTCATCTATCGGGTCGCTGCTTCTACTTAATTAGGAGCTTAGCCCCGAAAGCGGTATTAGGCTTTTTCATAGTTGCTCAGCCCATTTTAGTTTTTTACGCTATGATGATAATCCACCGATTTATAAAATAACTTTTACACTGTGGTAACAATGTTTAATTGGGAAGGTGTCACCGAGTTCGTTGCGGTAGCCGAAGCAGGAAGCTTTACAGCCGCTTCGAAACAGCTGGGGGTTTCTACGGCACAGGTCAGCCGTCAGATCAGTGCGCTTGAAGCGCGGCTATCCACCAAGCTGTTCTATCGCACAACTCGCAAAGTATCGGTAACCGAAGCGGGACAGATCTATTATCACCACTGTCGCCAGTTATTAGACGGTCTGGAGGAAGCGGAGCGCGCGGTCACCAATCTGCAGGGCACGCCTAAGGGCAAACTGAAGATGACTGCGCCGATCACCTACGGCGAGCGCAAGATCCTGCCGCTGGTGAACGACTTCGTGGCGAAGAATCCGCAACTTGAGGTGCAGTGCATCCTCACCAATACCACGCTGGATCTGGTGGATGAGGGTCTGGATCTGGCGATCCGACTGGGTAAGCTCAGCGGTTCAACGATGATGGCCCGCCAGCTATCCACGCGGCAGATCTTTACCTGCGCCTCCCCCGCCTACCTGGAACGCCACGGCGAACCCCAAAACCTGAACGAACTCAGCGATCACAACTGTCTGCTGGGTACGCTGGATTACTGGCGTTTTGAAGAGAACGGTAAGGAGCGCTCGCTGCGGGTGAGCGGCAATGTGCGTTACAACAGCGGCACTGCGCTCACCGATGCGGCTCTGAAACACCTCGGCATCATTCAGCTGCCGGGGTATTACGTTCAGCCACAGATCGATTGCGGCAAGCTGAAACCGATTCTAAGCACCTATCAACCACCCGATGAAGGGATCTGGGCACTCTACCCACACAACCGACATCTTTCGACCAAGGTTCGCATGTTGCTGGAATACTTTGCGCAGCACCTCAACGAGGGGGACCTCAGCTTATGACCGGGGCACCCGCTCTCTTGATCACGATTAAGGCTGGAAAACTGGCACCAGACAGAAGATCTTATTGGTGCCAGTTATTCATACCTTCATCACATACACTTATCCGGATTATGGGACCGGACCGACATAACCACGGGGATAGGACAGATGCGTATTGATATCGAAGCCCTTCGTGTTTTGGATGTTGTCATTCAGGAGGGCAGCTTCGCGAAAGCAGCGGCCCGCCTCCATAAAGCGCAATCTGCGATCAGCTACCAGATTAAGAAGCTGGAGGACCAGCTTGATATCTCGATCTTCGACCGCAGCAGCTATCGCGCCGCACTCACCCCCAAAGGCAAAGCGCTCTGGACCGAAGGACGCCGCCTGTTGCAGCAGGCAGAACGGATCGAAAAGCTCGCCGCCCACTACTCCGAAGGCTGGGAACCCAAGTTTGACCTGGTGATTGATGCCTCACTGCCGATGGAACCGGTGATGAAAGCGATGAAAGTGCTGGTTGACCGTGAGATCCCCACCAAAATTCAGGTGAAAGTCGAAGCGATGGGTGGCGTGCAGAAACGTTTCGAGCAGGATGGCGCCAACATGATGCTGGTGAAAGACTACCAGCCCAGCCCGCACCTGCGACCGATCCCCCTGCCCCAGGTGACCTTTATACTGGTCGCCTCCAGAGATCATGCCTTGGCCAGCCAGCGGGGTATCGACCTCAATCAGCTGCTGGAACATGTCGAGCTGACTATTCACGATTCCAGCGACGCCAATACCGACCAGCTGGATGAGCACCAGTTTGGCGGCGATCGCGTGTTTTTCATGCACGGTTTTATCAGTAAGAAGTCTGCTCTGATGATGGGGCTGGGCTTTGGCTGGATGCCGGAGTTTATGATTCGCGACGAGCTGGCCTCCGGCGACCTGGTGGAGCTGGACTACGAAGGCGGTTCACGCTCCTCGTTTACACCGATGCTGGTACACCCAACTGACCAGCCGCTGGGGCGTGCGGGGGAACTGATTCTGGATCAGATCCTCACCGAATTTAATGCCTTTAATCAGCAATAACCGCCCCGGTATGCTTTAACGCCGGCGCGGTCATCCCAGACCGGAAGTGTTGCAGCATCTGATCGGCCGGTACCGGCTTACTGTATAGGTAACCCTGCGCTACATCACAGCCTTCCGCCCGCAGGAATTCGGCCTGCGCTTCGGTCTCAACGCCCTCACCCACCACGGTCAGGTTCAGGCTACGCGCCAGCGCGATCACCGCACGGGCGATCTCCATATCGTTCTGGCTATGAGGAATATCACTCACAAACGAGCGATCAATCTTCAGCTTGTTGATCGGCAGACGTTTAAGGTAACTAAGTGAGGAATACCCGGTACCAAAATCATCAATGGAGATCTCAATCCCTTCATCCATAAAGCGCTGCAGCACTTTGGCCGCGGACTCCGGATCCTGCATCAGGGTACCTTCGGTGATCTCCAGCTCGATCTGCTGCGCCGGGATACCGTACTCCTTCAGAATTGAGAACACCTGATCATTGAGGCGTTCGTGTCGCAGCTGTCTGCTTGAGAGATTGATGTTCACGGCCATCCGGTCGAGATCGAATCCCTCATCCATCCAGCTCCGCAATGTCTGGCAGGCGTTGCGCAGGACCCACTCGCCGATCGGCACGATCAGCCCGGTCTCCTCCGCCAGCGGTACAAAATTTTCCGGGCTTAGCAGTCCCAGCTCAGGATGCTGCCAGCGAATCAGCGCTTCCACGCCCGCAATACGGCCGGTACGGAGGTCATACTGCGGCTGAAAGTGCAGCACAAACTGGTTCTCTTCCAGCGCTGTACGCAGCTGGGAGGCGAACATCATCCGTCTGAGCACCTCCTCCGTCATATCCCGAGTATAGAACTCAACGGTGTTTCGGCCCTCCGCTTTCGCCCGGTACATCGCCGCGTCGGCGTTACTGAGTAGAACTTCAGGCTCCGATCCATCCTGACCGTAGATGCTGATCCCGATTGAGCAGGAGATATACAACTGATGCTGATCTACGGCGAAGGGCTGCTCCATCTGCTGACGGATCTTGGTCGCCACTTCGCCCACTGCTTGCACGTCCTGAGCCCCATTGATCACCGCGACAAACTCGTCTCCACCGATACGAGACACCGTATCATCATGGCGTACCGCCTCTTTCAGGCGAGTTGCAGCAACGCCAAGCACTTTATCGCCAGCCGCGTGCCCCAGGGAATCATTGATCTGCTTGAAGCGATCGAGATCGATAAACAGGACCGCCAGGGTGTTATGCGCACGATCCGCCTTGTAGATCTCCTGCTGAATACGGTCGAGCAGGAGTTCGCGATTCGGCAGCCCCGTCAGCACGTCATGATGCGCCAGATGACGGAAGTGCTCCCGTGTTTCACGCAGTTCCTGCTCCACCTGCTGGCGTTCGGAAATTTCCAGATTTAAACGTTCGATCTGCTGTTTCTGCTCATACTGCTCTTTTACCAGCAGTGGCACCCAGCGCCTGAGCAACAGAAATAGCACAAGGATCGCGACCAGCAGGTTTACCATTTTAGGGATAAACACCATCGTGGGCTGGCCAAGGAGCGCGGCAATGTCGGTAGGGATAAAGCCCGCCTGGGCACTTCGGAACACACCAAAATAGAGACTTTCAAATAGCGTACGCAGCGCATCAAGCGCAAGAACACCTAGCAGTACCTTCATCGCCATACTGGTCTGATGGTGCTGCCGGATACGCATATACAGAACGAGAATAGAAAGCCAAAGCGCAACCAGAAGGAAGTAGGACAAAGGGGTCGCTATTTTAAAAAAGCTCACTCAGGTCTCCAGGGACAGCCAGCAAAAAATCACTCCCTATCCGTGGGAAACAGGCAAGCCAAACAACGGCTCAAGAACTATTCGAGAGACCCTAAACTCTTTGCGGCATTGAAACAATCATGGGATGCGCAAAATGTGCGGGTTTTATGATGCAAGCCAGCATATTTGGCTAAATTATTGGGGCTTGAGGTTTACCAACGACCACTCAAATATGTAAACCCAGTCCATTTTCAAACAGTCGCCTCTTTATTTAAGTTCTTTCGTCCATCGATTCCGCCATGCTCAACCCCAGCACAGCCCCCAACGCAACCCCCAACATAGAGCCTCAACAAAGAACGCTAAACCCGACCAATCTATATCTAATTAATAGATCATCTATATAGATATCTTATTCTTTTTATTGCTCATCTTTCCCTGAACAATGGCCCCATCGAATACAGATAAAGCGCCGACATTCTGCTTCTGCGTCGGTCATAACAATAAGAGCAGTAAAAAGACAGGAATATGACTATGAACAACTCCCATAACCCACTGGGCCTTCGCGGCATCGAATTTACCGAATTCTCCAGCCCTGACACCGGGTTTATGAACGATGTGTTCACAGCGTTTGGTTTCTCCAAACTGAAAACCTTCAAGGGTAAAGAGATCACCTATTACAACCAGAATGACATCCACTTTCTGCTGAACAACGAGAAAGAGGGTTTCTCTGCGGACTTCGCCAAATCCCACGGTCCGGCGATCAGCTCCATGGGCTGGCGCGTGGACGACGCCGAACAGGCACTGGCGATTGCGGTGGATCGTGGCGCTAAACCGGCGGCGGATGATGTGAAAGACCTGCCCTACCCGGCGATCTATGGCATCGGCGACAGCCTGATCTATTTCATCGATAAGTTTGGCGCGAAAGGCAGCATCTACGCCACCGATTTCGAAGACCTGGCTGAGCAGGTTATTGTTGAAGACAAAGGCTTCATCAACATCGATCACCTGACCAACAACGTTTACAAAGGCACCATGGAAACCTGGGCCAACTTCTACAAAAACGTATTTGGTTTTACCGAAGTGCGTTACTTCGATATCAAAGGTCAGAAAACCGCCCTGCTATCCTACGCACTGCAGTCTCCGTGCGGTACTTTCTGCATCCCGATCAACGAAGGTAAAGACGATAACAACAACCAGATCGATGAATACCTGGATCTGTACAAAGGTCCGGGCGTACAGCACATCGCCTTCCGCTCCGACGACCTGCTGACCTCGTTGGACAAGCTGGACCGCAGCGTCATCGATACCCTGGATATCAACGACGACTACTATGACGAAGTCTTCAACCGCGTACCGCATGTGATCGAAGACCATGACCGCATCCACCAACATCAGGTACTGGTGGACGGTGACGATTCCGGTTACCTGCTGCAGATCTTCACCAAAAACCTGTTCGGCCCGATCTTTATCGAGCTGATCCAGCGTAAGAACAACCAGGGCTTTGGCGAAGGCAACTTCCAGGCGCTGTTCGACTCCATCGAACGTGATCAGGAGCGCCGTGGGGTTATCTGATCTTTGAGCATATGAAGGTTCAGAGTTCACAGCGGTGTCTCTTCAGGGCACCGCTGCCTTTCCCCTTCACCGCTCACCCCGCTTCGGAATAGATTACGCTCTCCTGCAGGGCTTCCAGCGTGATTTTCAGCCCTGTACCCAGCTCCATATGAGCCCCTAGTCCGGTGTGTTTTGCCGCTTTTTTCGGATCACCCAGTGACGTGGAGATATCGCCCCGGCGTGCGGGTTCATAACGGACCTCCGCATTCACCCCTGCGACAATCGACAACACCCAGGCCAATTGTCCGATCGACGTGGTTTGTCCGGTGCAGACATTAAACACCTTCGCCTCACTTTTCAGATTGCCCATCACCGACGTCAGGTAACGCACCACATCACCCACGTAGATAAAATCCCGCGTCTGACGTCCATCACCGAATATGGTGAGCGGTTCCTGTTTCAAGAGACGGTCGATAAAGATCGATATCACTCCAGAGTATGGAGAATCCGGGCTTTGGCGCGGTCCGTACACGTTGAAGAAACGTAAACTGGCGGTCGGCACCCCGTGTGCAAGCCAGGCCACGCGGGCGTGATGTTCGCTGCCGAGCTTATCGGCACCGTAGGCACTGATCGGGCGCGGTGTGGCATTCTCATCCAACGGCTGGGTAGCATTATCACCGTACACTGCGGCTGATGACGCCAGCACCACCGGTGTCGGACCGCGACCACCCTGAGGACGGGCGGCGTCGAGCACATTGACCGTACCTTGCTGGTTTACCCGATGACAGCGTATCCAGTCATTCATTGAGCGCTCCACCGATGACACCGCGGCCAGATGGAAACAGCCATCCACATCTGCCATTGCACTTCTGACCGCGATCGAATCGGCCACATCCCCCACCAGCAGCTCAGCACCATCCGCCAGATTTTCCATCCTCCCCGTAGAGAGATCATCCAGAACCAACACACTGTGGCCCTGCTGTAACAAAGCATCACACAGGTGAGAGCCGATAAAACCACATCCTCCGGTAACCAGGTATCGCATGACGTTGTCCTCTTCACTATTGAACCTTTATGAAGAGAGCAGCAATTGCCTTGCCAACTAATATTTACAGTTAAATCAATTAGTTAAAAAATACCACATACCCGCCATCATCAAACTGATTCGCAAAATGCGAAACAGCGGTCATTTCCTGAGAAAACGCGAAGGCTGTGACCCAGCATCGATAAGAGACTGAGCAGCTACTCCGCTAACCCACTGAAAGCAAGACACTTTATCGGCGCTGGCAGAGCTATTGCCTTATTTAAAGAGAATAAAATCGCACTGAATGGGAGAGCGCCCGATGACACTTCAGGATCGAATCATCTATCAGCTGGTGGACAGCCGTTCATTTGGCGGCATTGAGAGCCATATTCTGAACTTGTCGCGCTGGTTGCGGGAGAACGGCTACTTCGTCGAAGTGCTGTTCCTCAACGACTATGGCCCCCATCCGCTGAAAGTGCAGCTGACGGAATCGAATATCCTCTGGCGCTGCGTAAACCGTCACCGCGGCCTGGCTCAGATACTGAAGCAAAATCCCTGCGTGCTGGCTACCCACGGATACAAGGCCGGGATTATCGGCCGTATTGTCGCTCGGTTCTGTCATGTGCCGGTGGTATCCACCTACCACTCCGGCGATCCGGGAAAAGGCAGAGTCTGGTGTTACAACAAGCTGGACGAACTCACCGCGTCACTCGCCGATCAGGTGGTCAGCGTCAGTACAGAGATCAGCGCCAGACTCCACGTTACCAGCCACCAGCTACCCAACTTTGTCGACCCACCCAAGACGCTCAATATTGGCGGGAAAGAGGTGGCCTTTGTCGGACGTCTTTCTGAGGAGAAAGGGCCGGATACCTTTGCGCAGCTGACCGAGACATTCGCCAACAAGGCTGCCTTTTCGGTTTATGGTGACGGCCCGATGCGGAGATCACTGGAGTTAGGCTATCCCCATGTGTGTTTCCATGGTCAGGTCGATATGGCTGATCACTGGCAGAATATCGACCTGCTCTGTATCACCAGTCGCAGGGAGGGGATGCCACTGGTTGCTCTGGAAGCGATGGCGCGTGGTATTCCCGTGCTTAGTTTCAACATCGGTGCGCTCGATCAGTTGATTCTGGACAACCAGAACGGCTGGCTGGTTCAGCCGGGGGATCATGCCCTCTACCAGCAACAACTTGAGCGCTGGCTGCACTTTAACGATATGGAGAAGTCCCGCTTCTCACTCGCAGCTACCCGCCAGGTCTGTGACAACTACTGCTGCGACGTTGTCCTTCCACGCCTTTTGAGTATCTACCGGCGCGCCGTCCATCTGCAGGCCGCCCACAAAACTGGCCGCAAACCGGAGCTGTTATGAATACCGCCGCTCTTTCATTGCCAACTGCGCGTATCCCTTTGTTACCGCTGCTGAGCTTTGCCTGCGCGCTGAACTCCCTGCTGCCCGCTACCGCTCTCTCCGTGCGCGAATCCGGTTGGTTTGCCGCGTTTGGCGGCGGATTTGGCCACAGCTTTGTGCTTTGGCTCAGTCTTTTGGTCGCATTGCGGCTAACGCTGGGTGTCCGTGAGGCAACGTACACACCTCATCCCCGTATCTATCCGGTGTGCGCACTCATCAGCCTGGTACTGCTGATTCCTTCCGCGATGCTTAGCTGGCTACTGTGTGCACTCAGCGCAGTCCTCTGGCATCAGCACTGTGCAACACGCTCAGTACACCGCATTGCAGCAGGCCTGCTGGTCGTAATCGCCCTGCGTGAACCGATGACCCACCTTTTGCTGAAACTGTTTTCCGGTGAGATTCTCGCGGTAGACGCCTGGCTGGCGGTTCAGGTACTTGGCCTGATCAACGACGATTTCACCCTCTCCGGCAATATCATCGCCCAAAGCAACGGCCATAGCCTGCTGATCCTCACCGGTTGTTCCGCATTCGGGAATCTCTCCCTGGCGCTGCTGCTTTGGCTGGCTCTGCAGCTGGATCGGCAACGCCAGGTAACAGGGGATGACGCTCTGCGTATTGCTGGCGTCATCTTTACCGTTATCGCAATCAACACCCTGCGTCTGAGCCTGATGGGCATCAACCAGCATTGGTACGACCTGCTCCATGGCGATAACGGCGCGCTCATCTGTGACAGCCTGACACTTCTCGCCCCACTGTTTTTTGTACGTTGGAGGACTCGCCATGTCTCGCACCCTGCTGATTAACCTGACCCTGATACTTGCCCTGGTCGCCGCACCGGCAACACGCCTGCTCAAACCGGACGCGCTGTCTGAACAGGATCTGTCCTCCCAGATAGGTGGCATACCCGGACTGCTGCCGCTAGGCACCAAAGAGGCGGCCAATCAGGGGCCCTATAAGATTCAGGGTTTCAGTGCGGTCCGGTGCGATGGCGCTATCGCGCTGTTGCCACTCTACCGAAACGCAGAGGGGCGCCATATTCTGCGACCGATGTTTTCCGGCAGCCAGGTCACAGAGGGCGTGATCTACAAAGGCGACATCCTCAGCGACTTCCCGGCGTTCCGCTTCACCCTGGATCAGATTAAGGCACGTACCCTCTCCCTGCTCGCGCCGCAATCTGCCCCCCAGGCGATAGCTTTTGTGGAATCGGGATACTGCCAGCTCGCCAACCATGTCGCCCGATTTGTGCTCTGAACCGTCTCAGATTGCGATCTTTTCGCAGTTTGCTTTGCAAGATGCGAAGAGGCCTCACTCCCGACCTATAAAAATCAATAACTTACCCATGGCACAACAATTGAATGACTCTAGATGCACTCCAAGGAGGTCCTACTATGCACACAGCTACGAAAACACTTGGCCTGGCGGGATTGCTCAGTACGGGCATCCTTAATAATGCGGTGGCGGCGACCGATGCCACAGATACACTGGTAAATGTCACGGTTGACCCCACACTCATCAGCGAAGTAACCCAAGCACTACCAGAAAGCGTGGATGTGAATCAGGAGTTCCTGAATCCGTCCTACGATCCCAACATAAGCTTTCAGGCAGATGCCCATGTCTCCGTCACCTTTCTGGATGAAGGTGCCGGATACAAGAATGCTTTGGGCTATTTCACCTTTGAAAATGACACCTTTGACGGTTACACCTTTGGCGACATCGACACCGATAGCTCTGGATCTATCTCAATCAACGAGATCAGCAACCTGTCAGGTGTTTCAACCGGGCTGATTTTTGCAAACGCATCGGAATCCGGTGGCGGTGGGACTCTAAACGTCGGTGATACCGTCGGATTGGGAGGCACCGAGATCGTCAACATCAACGATACGACCTTTGATATGACGGGCGGTACGACCTTTTCCGCAGGTACGAACATGGGTTTCTATCTGATGCAAAACGCTTATCGCGGCACTTGGGGAGATAATCATTACCTGAATGACAATGCCACCACGTTTTACACGGTTGATTTCCTGAACCCTGAAAACAACGCTTCGGCTACTCTTGGCAACGCTGGTGAGTTCTCCCGCCATGTCGCAATGATGACCAGCGTAGCCGGAGAGAACGAGCTGATCCTCGGTTTTGAGGATCTGGTCCGCCCAGGAGGCGACAACGACTTCAATGATGCGGTATTCCGTATCCGCACCGACCCGGTCACCGCAATGTTCGCCGATGTCCCCACCACTGAAACCGTGATCAGCATGCAGGCAGCACCGATGCCTGAGTTGGGCCGAGGCCTTTCTGGTCTATTTGCCTGCGCGATAGGTGGTCTGTTTCTGTTCCGCCGCCGTACAGATCAAACATGAGTCTCGTTCACAGACACTCCTCCCTGCTTGTCCCTGGTGGGGTCGCTCTTGGCGCTATGTATATAGCGCCTTTTTTCGTTTCAGGGTAAGTAACTGATGTTGGGAGTCGCTTCGCTCGTCACCAACCTACCTGTCTTAGGCCGATTTGTAGGTTGGCCATTGCAACGCAATGCCCAACGGTTTCATGTTGAAGTGAAGTGTTGGGCATCGCTTGGGGCGATGACCAACCTACACATGTCCGTAGGTTGACGACGAGCGCTAGCGACTGCCAACAAAAATAAATCTGTCCCCTTAATCATTAACCGGCGTTGTCGCATTTTGCGAATCAGACTGAGATGGCTGGGGCATCTACCGTCTTATTTACCGCTCCCACCAGCACCTCAAAATCACATACCAACGCCAACTCACTGATTTATATTACTTTCCTAAAACAGGCCTGCATTTCGCTTTGATCTGGTTATCGAACACGATCAAGGGAGGCCCGCCATGTTTAACAAACTCCGTAATATGCCAACTGCGCTGCAGCACAGTCTGATCTACGCTGCTGCAATGGCGCTTTCAAAGGGATTTGCACTGATCATGGTGCCAATCGCCACCCACTACCTCACCCCAGAGGACTACGGTCGTCTGGATGTGCTGCAGACGCTGGCCGATCTGCTCAGCATCGTGATCGGCATGGGGCTTGCCGAGACCCTCTTCCGTTTCGCGGGCAGCGCTGAAGACAGCGAGGAACGCGAACGGGCCAGTGCCAACATCTTTGGTATGGCGCTTATTCTGGGAGCGCTGGCACTGCTGCTAACCCAGCTGTTGGCAGCGCCGATTGCACACCTGTTACCGGGCAATATCAGCGAACTGGAAGCCCGACTGATCCTCGCCAGTCTATCGATGGTGGGCTCCATTCTGGTTCCACTCTCCTGGTTACGGATGCAGGGCAAACCCTGGCTCTATATGGCCGGTACAGCGGGCCGTGTCGCCCTTCAGGTGCTGATCGCGGTACCGTTGCTGATGCTCGGTTTTGGTGTGGTCGGCGTTCTGACAGGCACACTGCTCTCCGCAGTCTGCCTGTGCAGTTACCTGATCTTCCGCCAGCTTAAAGATACGGGTGTCCGCTTTGAGTTCGCCCGCTTCCGTGCGTACTCCGCGTACGGCGGCCCGCTGATCTTCGTCGGGATGGCCGGTTTTATCCTGGGCAGTTTTGACCGCTGGATTCTGGCGGATGCGGTTGGTACCGCAGAGATGGCCCAGTACGCGCTGGCGGCTAAATTTGGCCTGATCACCGCTGTACTGATCCAACCGTTTGACCTGTGGTGGCACGCAAGACGTTTCAGTTGCCTGAAGGAGGAGAACGGCAAAGAGCGCTGCGCTAAAGTCGGCGGTGTAGGTGTGGTGGTCGCGCTGTTTGCGGCGCTTATCATCGCGGCGATTGGTCCGGCACTGGTGCGCCTGCTGACGCCAGAAGCCTACCACCAGTCGATCCAATATATCCCCTGGCTGGCTGCACTGGCCGCGCTGCATAACGCCACCTCCACTGTGGGCTTTGGTGCCATGAGCCAGAAAAACACCCTGCGCCCCGCCGCCATCGACGGCAGCGCTGCTGCGATCGCACTGATCGGTTACTTCAGCCTTATCCCCGACTACCACGCCTGGGGGGCGATCACCGCAACAACACTGGCGCTGGGTTACCGGTTTGCCATCACCTATTACATCAGTCAGCGTGCGCTCTATCTGGCCTATCCGGTACGTCGCCTTGCGTTGCTGGCGGCAGTCGCCATGCTCGCACTCTCGTTGATGCCATCTGCGCCGCTCACCCTGAGTACCGCACTGACCTCAGTACTGCTGCTGTCGGCCTTTGTGGTCGCTGCTGCCCTTCTGGGCGTACTACCAATTAAGCGCTGGTTGCCCGCTGCGCTGACTAAAAGGTCTGTGTGATGATGCATTCACGCCAGCAAAGCCGCAGCCAGCAGTTCTGGATCGCCAGCAGTGCAACCTTGCTGCTGGCCTCCCTGTGGCTTGCGCTGCCCCACCCGGTTCTGGCCGCGCTGGGATTGCTACCGATCATTATCGTCAGTGGCCTGCGTACGCCCTTCCTGCTTTGCCTGGCGTTTATCGCATTCTCGTTTTTTCGACTGCATGAGGTATTCCCGGCCCTCTATCCATTGCGAATCCCGCAGCTGTTGGCGATAGGCACACTGGGGTCGCTGCTGGTTAACCTGTTCCTGGGACGTATCGATATGTTCTGGTGCCGCGAGCTGAGCGTATTTACCGCTTTCTTCCTACTGGTTGTGATCGGTGTGCTGCTGGCAACCAACCGCAGCGCGGCGATGGGCACGCTAACCGGGACCTACATCAAGATCGCAGTGATGGTGTTTGCCATCAGCTGGTTGTTGCAACGCCCTGATCAGTTCCGCAACGTACTGCTGACCATGATCGTCTGCGGCATCGCCGTGGGGCTGGTCGCACTCTACAACAAGAGCAACGGGCTGGAGCTGGTCGAAGGCACCCGTGTCACCATCGGACGTAGCATCGGTTCGATGCTGGGAGACCCGAACGACCTCTCGCTGGTACTGCTGTTCCCCGCCAGCTTTGCCATGGCGATACTGCTCACCCCAGGATTTGGCAAACTCTGGAAGCTATTGGGGCTGGTCGGTTTTATCACCGTTGTCTGCGCCATTATTGCCACCCAAAGTCGTGGCGGACTGCTGGGGATCTGTGCCGTCTGCGGTATCTATGCCTGGCGGCGGATCGAGAATAAAGCGTTGCTGATCACTGCCGGGGGCGCAGCTTTGATGGTGCTTTTTGTACTGGCGGGCGTCAGCGATCGCGCCTCAGGGGGTGCCCATGAAGAGGGTATCGACGAATCGGCCATGGGCCGCATCTACGCCTGGCAAGCAGCGATGGGGATGGCGCTGCACCATCCTTTTACTGGCGTAGGATTGAACAACTTTATCTCCAACTATTTCGATTACAGCCCCCATTGGGATGGCAAGAACCATGCGGTGCACAGCACCTGGTTTGGGGTGATGGCCGAAACCGGTGTGCTCGGGTTTGGTATCTTTGTGGCGATGATTCTGCTGATTGCCCGTATCAGCCTGCGTTGCACCCAGCGCTTCGCCCCAGATCAACTGCAACGCACCTATGAACCGGCACTCTACGCCAGCGCGCAGGCCGTTCAGGCGGGCCTCGCCGGGTTCTGTGTCTCCGGCACTTTTCTAACCATGGGGTTTACCTGGCCGATCTATATTCTGCTGGCGCTGGCAATTGCGCTGTCTCGCACTTCCGTTTCACATTCTGTTTCGCAAATTGAGAATTAAGCGACTCCTCAAAACACTGAAACACATATCCCTTTGTTTTTATTAAATATTCTCATCTGGCACAGCTCCTGCTCTCTCTTATGTAAGTGCATCAAAAGTAGCTTGCGGGAGAATACGATGAATACTGTGCAATCACTCAAACAGTGGGTTAAGGCGGGCGAACATCCCCTCGCCCGCGCCATCAAACACAGCCACCGCGCTGTCCATCAGTTTGAAATACCAGCGGTTCGAGCGGTCTATCAACCGCTACGCGTCGGCCACCAGCTTCTCACTAACCTGATCGCCAATATCACGCGGGTGATCTACTGGACGCCAATGTTCAAAACCCGTTTGCAGGGTAATGCGCCGAAACTTTACCTCTACGGTGGCATGCCACTGGTGCAGGGCTGCCTGTATATCAAAATGGGACGCGGTTGCCGTGTTTCGGGCCAGACCACCTTCAGCGGTCGCTGGTCGGGTAAGGACACACCGCAGCTCCTGATCGGTAACAACGTTGGTATCGCCTGGCAGACCACCATCGCAGTGGGCAGCAAAGTTATTATTGGCGACAACGTGCGTATCGCAGGACGGGGTTTTCTGGCGGGTTATCCGGGTCACCCGGTTGATCCCGTTGCACGCGCCAAAGGTTTACCCGATACCGACGATCAGGTGGGCGACATCATCCTCGAAGAGGATGTATGGCTCGGTTCGGGCGTGACCGTGATGAAAGGCGTTACGATCGGGCGGGGCACCATCGTCGCAGCAGGCAGCGTTGTGACCCAGAACCTACCGGCGTACGTGCTTGCAGGCGGTGTACCCGCCAAGGTGATCAAACCGCTGCTCTCCATTGGCACTGCAGATGAGGAGCACGCAGCATGAAGATCGATATGGTGGTATTTGGCGAAGACTGGGGCGCACACCCCAGTAGCACACAACATCTGGTAAAACACCTGATGCGTGAACAGCAGGTACTCTGGGTTAACTCCCTCGGCCTGCGTCGGCCACAGTTCACCCGGCGCGACCTGCAACGCGCGTGGCATAAACTCGGCAAGATGTTCAGTAGCGCTGCCCCATCTCAGGACAGCCACGCGCCCGAGATCCTGAATCCTCGCGTGATTCCCTGGCCGGGCAATCCGCTCGCCCGTGTATTCAACGCCAGAGTTTTGCAGAGCGCGCTGAAACCCCTTCTACGAGAGCAGAGCGAAGCCCCGCTGTTATGGACCTCCCTGCCCGCTGCCGTCGATGTGGTAGGTACGCTGGGTGAGCGCGCCTCCGTCTATTACTGCGGCGATGATTTCAGCGCCCTGGATGGTGTTGATCACCGACCAGTCGCCGAGATGGAACAGGAGCTGGTCACGAAAGTGGATCTGGTGATTGCTGCCAGCGATCGCTTGGCTCAAAAATTCCCGGACAGTAAAACCATCATACTGCCCCACGGCGTGGATGTGGCTCGCTTTGCCAATAGCACAGCACGCGCTGAAGACCTGCCAGCAGGGCCGGTCGCCGGGTTTTATGGCGCCCTCGCCGACTGGTTTGATCAGGCGCTGTTTATTGAGGTCTGCCGACGACTGCCGCACTGGTCATTTGTACTGATCGGCCCCGCCAATACCGATATCAGCGCCTTGTTGGCGGAGCCTAACGTGCGCTGGCTGGGCCCCAAAGCGCACGCGGATCTGCCCCGCTACAGCCAACACTGGGATGTGGGGTTGCTACCGTTTAAACACAACGCGCAGATTACCGCCTGCAACCCCCTCAAACTTCGGGAATATCTGGCGGCAGGTAGTCCGGTGGTCACCACCGATTTTCCGGCGCTAAACGGCTATCGGGATCTGGTACAGGCATCGGATACAGCGGAGGGATTTGCCCGCGCGATTGAGACGGCCTACGCGCAGAAAACGCAACCACGCATCCATCGGTGGTTCCGACAGCAGCGGGTTCGAGGAGAGGATTGGGCAACACGCGCCGGGGAGCTGCGCGATGCCCTCAGCGCACTTTGAAGCTGATAACTCTGTGTCAGCTCAACTGTCTGACAGTGCGCTCATCTCTGGCCAGAGTACGGTCAGCTGGTCCATCAACAGGTTCATCAGCGGGCGGTGCTCCAGCATGCAGACCATACCGACGATCTTGTCGGTCTCACCGTCGGCAATAGCGATTTCCGGTACCTTAAGTGGCTTGCCGTTCGGTTTGGTCAGCAGCGCCACTTTAGGTTTGTTGATCTTATCCGTTTTGCCGGTTACCACGCCGATGGTGCCACTCTCAAACTCCACCAGACTGCCCGGCGAGAAGATCCCCATCGCCTTGATGAACATACGGGCCAGCTCTTCGTCGATGGTATTGCCGCGCTCGTGGAAGATCTCCTTCAACGCATCCTGCGGCAGGATACGCGTGCGGTATACACGTGGCCGGATCATCGCCGAGTAGCAATCGACAATCGCCAGCAGGCGTGAATCGGGGGAGATCTGGTCACCTCGAATCCCCGCTGGGTAACCACTACCATCCAGTCGTTCGTGGTGGTGTAGCACCGCTTCCAGCCAGCGGGTGTCGGTAATGCCCTGAGCGCAGAGAATATCGTAGGAGAGTTTCGGGTGTGCGTTGATACGGGTGCGCTGCTCCAGGCTCAGCGGCGAACACTGCTCAAACAGCTCCTGCTGAATCTCGTAGAGGCCAACATCGTGAGTCAGCGCCGCAGCCACCATCGGGAAACGCTCCCAGGAGGAGCGGCCCATACGGCGGCAGGACACTTCGCACAAAATACCCGCATGCAGCGGATGCACCAGCCCATGAGGCGCATCGTAGATCAGGTGCATTGTGCCCATGATCGCATCTGCATTCTCATCGCATACCGCCTGAATATCACACACCAGCTGCATGATCCGGCGGGTGAACGAGTCATCACCCTCCACCGTCAGCACGTTGAACGCAGCGCTTAAACGATCCAGCAAGCGACGTACGATGGTGAAGGTGTTCATCTTCTGCACGGATTTGCGTCGACCCGGTGAGTTCATCCCCTGAGGCAGAGAGATGTAAAGGTGTCCGTGGTTGGAGAGCAGGCGTTCAACCTGCTGTTTGGTGCTGATCAGAGTGCCTTTTGGAAGCAGAAGCAGGCCATTACGGTCAAACACCGGCCATGGCAGCTTCTCTCCGACGCGCACATCCCTGACGGAAAGACGTTTCTCTCGTTTCGGCGTTCCTGTTCCGTTCACTGACAATCCTGTTTTAAAACGTCTGTTGCGGTTCTATGCTGTGAATTTCTGCCCTGTGCCTGCACAAGATTTAAACAGATCTTGCCAACAATCGAGCGTGCCAGGGCGAGGTCCATAACTTACTCATATCCAATGGAATATGCCAACAAAAGATCGAGTTTAAAGACCTTTGGCCTATATTACCGCGCACAGATCAATGTACGCTGCAGTAAACGGTAGCGATCGACATTCAAACAGAAACCCCTTCATGGCTTGTATCTACGGCCTATTTAGAAGATGCTTCTGGTTTCCCTGTGTTAAAGGCTACCGACGTGACCCGAATCGCCCTCTTTGTTGATGTACAGAACATCTATTACACCACCCGCGATACCTACGGGCGTCAGTTCAATTACCGCAAGCTCTGGCAGCAGCTCAGTCAGGAGGGTGAGATTATTACCGCCAACGCGTACGCCATCGACCGCGGTGATAATCGACAGGAGAAGTTTCAGGCAGCGCTGAAACACATCGGTTTCCAGATCAAGCTCAAACCCTATATTCAGCGCAGCGACGGTTCAGCGAAAGGCGACTGGGACGTAGGCATCACCATCGATGTGATGGAGACGGCCCGTCACGTTGACCGGGTGGTTCTGCTCTCCGGTGACGGGGATTTTGATCTGCTGCTGCAGAAGATCCGGGATAACTACGGCGTAGTAGCAGAGGTATACGGCGTCCCCGCCCTGACCGCAGCCTCGCTGATCAATGCGGCTTCACTCTTTCACCCCATCGACGAGACACTTTTGCTCTAAACCTGAATTTAGAAGCAATAAACCCACATTTTGTGGGAAATCATTTCACGTTCCAGCGGTAAACCGACCTCCCACCGCTCACGTAAAGCATTCACAAGGTCAGTCAGTCATCGACCCACGCGCTACATATGAAAAACCCCGCTCTGCAATTTGAGAATTCCAGAGCTGTGGAGGTTAGAAAAAATGAATACTCTTCTCTCGTTTCGCCGCTCTGTGACTATCTACTTCGCTGCCGCTTGTCTGTCTGTCATCTTTATCGTTGGTCACGCTAACACCGCCCAGGCGGCATGGCGCAACGGCGCATCCATCACCGACATACTGGATCAGCAAGGTTTTGAAACTCTGAAATTCGCACTGGATGCCACCAACCTGACTCCGGTACTGGAATCCAACTACGTCACCCTGTTTGCCCCAACCAACGACGTCTTTGACGCCACCGCAGAAGCGTTAGGCTGTAGCAGCGCCGTCGACCTGGCCACCCGCCTTCTGGCGATTCCAGTGGGCGACTCCGATGCACTGACCGCCGTGCTGACTTACCACGCGGTACTGGGCAATATCTGGTCTAAAAACCGCCTGCTGCGCAAGAAAACGCTGACTACCGTATTCGGCACCGACGTATCTACCGGTGTGAACATGAACGGTCTGTATGTGAAAGGTGAAGCCAACGACACCGCGTCCACCATCACTGTCGAGGGCCTATACGGTTACCGTTTTACCATCTACCCGATTAACCAGATCCTGCTGCCTTTCTCAGCTGCCGGTGTGTGCGATTAAACACAGAATTTGAAGTCTCTCTGCAAGCCCCAAAGCCCTGTTGCCGATTGGTGATGGGGCTTTTTATTGCTTCGAGCGTTTAGGTTTCGTTCCTTGTAGGCTGGCGACGAGCGAAGCGACTCCCAGCAGCTACCCATTCGGTGGAATGGTTGGGCAACGCTGAGGCGTTGGCCAACCTACGGAATCTGAAGGTGCAACCCAGAGCCAATCGAACGCTCGACCCGTAGGTTGTCCATCGCGCAGCGATGCTCAACATCGAAAACGATTCGATGATTCCTGTGGCAATGCACGTTGCTGTTGCGTGGAAGATCAATCTGTTGGGAGTCGCTGGTGCTCGTCGCCAACCTACCCAGAGCTTGAATTTCGGGACGCGCAGGTTGCATGCCCCGTAGGCTGGTGACGAGCGAAGCGACTCCCAGCAACTCACTATTCGATAGAAATGTTGGGCAACGCTGGGGCGTTGGCCAACCTACAGAATCTAAAGGTGCAACCCAGAGCCAATCGAATGCACAGCCTGTAGGTTGTCCATCGCGCAGCGATGCTCAACATTGAAAACGTTCCAATGATTCGTGTGTGAATGCACGTTGCTGTTGCGTGGAAGATCAATCTGTTGGGAGTCGCTGACGCTCGTCACCAACCTACCCAACGCTTGATTTTCGGGACGCGCAGGTTGCATGCCCCGTAGGCTGGTGACAAGCGAAGCGACTCCCAGCATTTACACGTTCGTTGGAAATGTTGGGCAACGCTGGGACGTTGGCCAACCTACGGGATCAAAAGGCACACCCAGAGCCAATCGAACGCTCAGGCCGTAGGTTGTCCATCGCGCAGCGATGCTCAACGTTGAAAACAATCCGATGATTCATGTGGCAATGCGCGCTGCTGTTCCGCGGGAGATCATTCTGTTGGGAGTCGCTGGCGCGTTGGCCAACCTACGGAACTTATTCCCCTCTACGCAGCCGAGCATTGCAGGATGCTATCGACAAGCGCGAGGACTGTTTGAGGAGCGCAGCGATGAGTTCCGCAGCGCCGATTGCAGCCGAAACGCACAGGGGACGACGCGAAGCGGCGCAAGTAGCGGGGCTGCGGGAGGGATCGTTAAGGGAGGGCGCAGCCGCTCTCCCTTGACACCGTAAAGGTATGAAGGAGCGATGAAGTTTCAGGTCACCGCCAACAAAAAAGATAGCACCCGCCGATCAATGCTCCGTTCCCGCATAGATCCACATCGGTGCGGTTTTGCCCGCCCGTTCAAACCCGATGGATTCATAAAACTGGATCGCGTCGCCATCGGCGGTGAGCATCTGCTGATGAAAACCCTGATAACGTTCCTGCATCGCTTCCATCATCTTGCGCCCGAGGCCCTGCCCCTGACATTCTGGCAGCACCAGCATATGCGGGTAGTACACCACCAGATGACCATCGGAGATTGCGTTGCCGATACCCACCAGCTTGCCAGAGACACGTGCCGTCACCAGGGTATGGGAGTTACGCAGCGCAGCCATCAGCTCTTTCGGTTTATCTGCGGAAGACCAACCGTTGGCTCGATACAGATTGATCACTTCGGCTTCGTCAATGGCACTGTTGATGGCAACGTCTAACTGCATACCCGTATAACTCCTTGCTACGGTACCTTTTCGCTAACGGGAAAAGGCGAATAGAGATGTCGGACCTCAGGTCCGGAAAAGCGCCTTACTTTAGGGCTGCGTTGCCGCTTTGGCCATAGCCTCCAGCGCATTTTTTACCTTATCGACTACCGCATCGCAGCCCTCGACCCGATGGCGCTGTTTCAGGTAACCGGGATCGTTATATGAGAGCCAGACAACACCCGTCTCATCCTGCCAGATCAATACCTTCTGAGGCAGATCCAGCGCCGCACTCTGCTGACATTTCATCAAGGGACTGCCCACTTTGGGATTTCCGAAGATAAAGAGTTCCGAGTGACGCAACTCGACACCTACGCGTTTTGCCGCAGCGGAATGCAGGATACGACCGTATACCGTCATGTCCTTTTGGCTTAGTACTCGTTCAAAACGGTCTGACGTTATCGAAGCGGTAAACACGCTGCGATGGTTCACCATCCCGTCGGCGGCCCAGACCGGCAGCGCGACGAGCAGACTGGAAAGGATAAGGAACGTACGTTTAATCATGACAAGCCTCCGCATTGGTTTGAGTATGGCCAACGCTAAAGGTAAAACGTAATCCTTATGCGCTTATCAACTTAAAAGGTAGGATTTGATATTACGGGCAACGTTCACTTTCGGCACAGCGTCGGCATTTATGCATCCAGCCTACGCCGGGGCAGCGCTTTTTGTAGTCCTTCCAGGATACGGCGCCAGCCATCACGCCCGATCCAAAGCGCGCTGTCGATCCAGACGCTGTAGCAATCGATCCGCGAGGTACGATATAGTGCAAGGCGGTGGGTAACCGGAGTACCCGAATCAAAGTCTGTGATCTCGATCACCCTGCGAAGTGCAGGCAGTTCAGGCGGATATGTATCAGGATGATGACCACGCTCCTCACGTCTTTTCCTTTCTTTACCGCCCGTGCTCTCGCTATGCGATCGACTTGATCCTGATACTTCCGTGTTCTTCGGTACATGAAATTTCCCCATCCTTGGATAAGGAATATAGAGCCTTGCGAGGTAGTAAAGCTTGCACGGGCCGACTATTAAATTGTTACATGTCCAGGAATCTATGAAGTATATTTTTTCAATTTTAGTTTTGTTTTCAATAAATACTTATGCGGGGCAGGATTATAAATCCACAATTACAAATGCTTCTGCTCCAAATGAAAACGGATATTTAGAGGAAATTGGGGACAAATCGGTTATCGGCAAATTGTTTACGGTAAACCGACAGACAGGTGACATATCAGGACCTATAAAGAACAAGTACCTTTCCGAGCCACAGGTAATTGATTATGGCTCTGTGGAGAACTCGTATAAGGCCATAAGTGTTATGAAGAATAATGTAACAACTAATGTTTATACATTAGTCATAGAAGAGTTTGTAGATTCACACAAAAAGCCGTTTGTATACCTTAGTAACTCTTGGGTGTTTTATGGTTTTTGTAAGCACTTTTAGCATCAAAGGCATATAACAAGCCAATTAAGTGACTGGACTGCTATCACTTGACTCAGTTCCACTTCGTTACACAGTTTAGCCAAGCATCATCAGCCCCATATTGGGGTGTTAGCTGCCTATAGAGTTTCTAATGAAAAACGTAGTTGCAAGCGATGGGCGTCAGCTCAATGCCACTTACTCAGTAGGTGAGTTTCAATCAGTTCCGGGATTGATTTTGGAGTCTTGGGGGCCTTCTACCAGGAACGCAGATTACAACAAAGCGTTTGATCTCCTATTAGATCGCCTCCAAGCCGCGGGATGTCCTTTCATTTCCGTCAATGTCATTTCTCGTGATTTAGTTAAGGCGTTTCCAGAGTTTTCTGATCGAGCGATAAAAATTAATGGTCAAGTGAACTTGTCACTCGTAGCCGGGGAGGCAGAAGAACTTCGAACTGCAATTGGAGCACAGCAAGCTCTACTTAAGGTGGACCCAAACTCCAAGGGGGGCAATCGAACAAAACGTATATTGGTGCACAGCCCCTCAGTTGCATCGGAAGATTGGCTTCAAATCGCAATGGACAAGTGTAGTCCAGGTCAACTGAAGCAGCGTCTAGTGGAGCCCACCGCTGATCAAGCAGAACTAGAACAGCGTGCTGCTGCCTTAATAGCGACCAAACTAGAAGCGCCAGCAGGTCGTTCAAAACCAACCAGTACAACAATTTCGAGCGCAGCATATATACGAGATCCATCGGTTAAAGCTTGGGTTCTTCAGCAGGCTGACGGGCGCTGTGAGTTTTGTGAATGCTCAGCACCGTTCTTAAAAGAAGATGGTCAGCCTTATTTGGAAGTACACCATGTTACGCCCTTGGCAGAAGGCGGCAGTGACAGGACCTCGAATGCTGTTGCATTGTGTCCAAATTGTCACAGACGCATGCATCACGGCCAAAACAAATTGGAGCTCAGGGACGAAGCGGTCAACAAAATCTATAGGCTGGTGCGTGAACCCGGTCGCTAACAAATCAATCAACTTCGCGCCTTCGGCGCAGGACGCGCTAATGCGCGTCCAATTATCGAAGCATTATATGAACATATGCGATACATAATCTTAGGCTTTATTGCTTTAGTAATTTATTTGCTAAGTTTTGTAGCATTGCCTGCGGAAGAAGATCCTCTGACCTGGCTCACAGTTCTTTACTTCGACCTTGCGTTAGTAACAATATTTATCGGTTTTTGTTTTAAGTATTGGGGAAAGAAAAAAGAATCCAGCGAGAAAGTCGGTCGAGTATTAGTAGTTCAAATAGGTGTTGGATTGATCCTTTGGGGTGGGCACTCTGGCTTTACAGGTGATTACATCCTAACCAGCCTGAGCTCTAGAACTGCTTTAGCAGCTGGGCTTAATAATTTTTTAGGCGAGTATTTACACCCGTTAATTCCTTCGGCCCTATGGATTATGGCAGGACTGTACCTTACATCATTTGGTATCAAGGGATGGAAAAACAAATAACCAGAAAGCCATCCGAAGGATCCTGCGCAGCTGCTTGGGGGATTAGCGTTAATGACCGTTCAGAGTCCCAAGCGGAAAACTCTAGCATTGATGTGACCTTACAACCGCTAACAGCTCACACCTAAATCATTACAGTTCAGCGAACTGTACCGATACGCAGAATCAAAAACGCCCGCGCTACGCGGATGGCAGTGCGGGCGTTCGTTGTTCGGCTCAGACTGTGGCTTAACGGCGGCGGTTAGCTTTTTTGCCGGACCCGCTTTTTCCGAGCGCGCGATCCCGCGCACGTTTCTTCTGCGCACCCCGGCTGCTGCGGCGCGGTGGTTTCTTCACTTCGCGAGTAAGGTCTGGTTCGAACCCCTGCATCCACTGTTGCGGCAGTCGGGTTTCCAGTTTCTCCTCCACTGCCTCCAGCAGGTAGTTCTCTTCCTCGCTCATCAGCGTGATCGCCAGCCCTGAGCCCCCTGCCCGACCGGTACGTCCGATCCGGTGGATGTAGTCCTCCGCCTTAAACGGCAACTCGAAATTCACCACGTATTTCAGCTGCTGGATATCCAGGCCACGTGCGGCAAGGTCGGTGGCGACCAGCACCCGCGTTTCCCCTTCACGGAAGGATTCCAGCGCACGGTCACGGGCACCCTGGGTTTTGTCGCCGTGGATCGCCTCGGTTTTCAGGCCATCCTTGTTCAGCTCTTTAGCGAGGGCATCAGCGCCAAGCTTGGTGCGGGTAAAGATCAGCACCTGCTGCCAGTTCTGCGAACCGATCAGGTAGGAGATCAATTCCCGCTTACGCTCCGCATCCACGGCATACACGCGCTGCTCCACCTGAATCGCAGCGGTATTGCGTGCGTCTACTTCGATCAGTTTCGGTGAGTTAAGTAGGGTTTTGCTGAGCTTGAAGATCTCGTCATCGAAGGTCGCAGAAAACAGCAACGTCTGGCGCTCAGCGGGCAGGACTTTTAGGATGCGCTGGAGCTCATCCATAAAGCCCATATCCAGCATCCGGTCCGCCTCGTCGAACACCATATATTCGACCTGGCGCAGATCGACCGCGCGTTTGTACATCAGATCGATCAGGCGACCGGGCGTTGCAACGACGATATCCGCGCCGCCCTTCAACTGCTCGATCTGGGCGTTGGTGCTGGCGCCGCCATACACCAATACCGAACGCAGCCCACTGCCCTTGCCGTAAGCCTGCACGCTGGCGTATACCTGCTGGGCCAGTTCACGGGTTGGCGTCAGGATCAGCGCACGCACCGGTGTTTTCTCATCGGATTGCGCTTTAGGCGCGGCCATCAGGTGTTGCAGGATCGGTAACGTAAACGCCGCCGTTTTGCCGGTACCGGTCTGGGCGCCTGCCATTACATCCTGCCGTTCGAGGATGGCGGGAATGGCCGCAGCCTGGATCGGTGTGGGTGTTTCATACCCCTGCGCAGCAACCGCATCCAACAACATCTGGTCCAGACCTAATGACGCAAAACCCATAACAACATCGCTCTTGGTGAAATTTGCGCGCAGTGTAACAGGTTTCGGAAATGACTGGTTCAGACAGGACGAACAGATAAAAGAGTTCTGATGTTCGCCGCGCGATCTGTTAGAGTCCCCTGCACTGCCCGACTGCGCATAGGCACGGCATAGGCAGGCATCCCCACTCCCAAAAACCGAGCTGTTCTGTGACTAACAACGATATCCTGCGCCGTTTACGCTACACCTTCGATTTTAACGATTCCAAGATGATCGCCCTGTTCCGCCTCGCGGACCATCAGGTGACCCGCGCGCAGATCAGCGCCTGGCTAAAGAAGGATGACGATCCAGATTATCAGCGCTGTAGCGATCGGGAGATGGCGATCTTTCTGAACGGTCTGATCAGCGATAAGCGTGGCAAGCGCGAAGGCCCAGCGCCGGAGCCGGAAAGCCGTCTCAATAACAACATCATCCTGCGTAAGCTGAAGATCGCGATGAACCTGGAGTCGGAGGAGATTCTGGATATTATGGCGCTGGCGAAACTGGAGATGAGCAAACACGAGCTGAGTGCCTTCTTCCGCAAACCGGGCCACAAGAACTATCGGGAGTGTAAGGATCAGATCCTGCGTAACTTCCTCACCGGCCTGCAGCACCAGCAGCGCAATCCCTCTCCGTGGGGCAAAACACCGTCTGACAAGTAAGCAGCGGTTTTAGCGCAGGGGCTGTAATGGGCCGTAGAGCACCTGCGCTATACAGGATTTAACTTGCCAGAATACGCAGCGGCAACGACAAGGCTTCGTTTTCGGTCTGGCCCACCAGCCAGATCACCGCGCACAAACCACCCACCGTCAGGCTATACCAGAGCCCTGAAACGATCTGACCGTAGCGGTCCAGCGGCAGCAGGTCGCTGTAGTGACGGCGCTTCCACTCAAACAGGATCTCGACGCTACCGATCGCCAGCAGAAAGCCGAGCAGCGCCATGCCGAAGGTATAGCTGACAAGAACACCCAATATCGCACCCAGAATACACACCACCAGCCCGGCCACCGAGTTCACCGAAAAGGCGATACTTTTCAGGATGTGACCGCCATCCAGCGGCAGCACCGGCAGCATATTGAACAGGTTGAGCAAGGCGTTAAACACCGCCAGTCCGGCGAACAGCTCCATACCGGTCAGCCAATACACCGCCAGACAGGCCAGCGACAGGACAAGGCCATAAAACGGCCCCATGATGGAGATATAGACATCCTGCCAGCGGGTGTTGATCTTATCGTCCGACAGGGCCAGACCACCGACAAAGGGGATCAGGTAGATCCCTTTGGTTTTCAGGCCGAAGGATTTCATCGCCCGAACGTGCCCGTATTCGTGGAACACCAGGCAGAGGATCAGTGCGATGGCGAACTGCAGCGAGAACAGCCAGGTGTAGGCCGCCAGACTGCCCGCCACAAACAGCACCTTGATCACCTTGGCGCTTTTGAACAGCTTCAGCGCCAGTGAACCCATACCGATCAGACTGATCTTGTTCGGCGCTTTCGGGCGGTTCACCACCTCCTGCTGCTCGATATCCTTCTCATTCAGACGACTTTCACCCACCAGCTCATCGTTGATAAAGAGCTGATAGCCCAGATTAAATGGCTGCCACTCCAGTTCGATATGCAAACGGCATTCGATCAGCTGCTCACCGCTCTGCAGCGTAAACTGGTGCACCGGTGTCACACTGGGGTCTGCGCTGGCGCTGTGTTGCGAGACCAGCTGATTGTCCCAGTACAGCGCCTGCCAACCGGCCATGGAGCCTTCCAGACGCAACTCGCGTCCCAAAAAATCGATGCGTAATAACTGCAAAGCGTTTTCCTGCTGCGGTGAAAAAAGCGGCATTATCGCTGATTCCCCCAGCAGCGCAACACAACCTTCAACGCAGTAACGCAAAGTGCATTCGCAAAATGCGACACCTATTGCGAAAAACACCTTATTTCCCGCTGTTTGCACGCAGTTTTGTTCTCCACGATCCGCGCACACGCCTCAGACGCTTAAACCAATCGCTCTGAACCGTCCAATTAATCCCTTTAATTTCAGCAAGTTAAAAACGCACATGTCATTTGATCGCAAATTAAGAACGCTGCTGGTCCGTAAATTGCGATTACAGAGGTAACACCAATCAGAACGAGTCTGACATCATGAAGCGCCACATTCGCACATTCAGCATCGCCCTGATCAGCATCTCCCTGCTTTCGGGCTGTAATACCCTGCGCGGTTCGGTCGGCACGCCTGAGATCGCCCCGATCACCAACGGTACGATCACCAACGGTACGATCACCAACGGTACGATCACCAACGGGCCAATCAGCGTTGACGATCTGCTGGCTCAGGCGCGCGGACAGTCAGGTGCGCAGGTTCCGATGCAGAATCTGACCCTGCGCTTCGAAGACGGCCGCACCAAGCTGTCCAGCGACCATCAGCAGCAACTCAACGGCTTCGCCAACAGCCACAACGCACGCCAGATCAACGTGCAGTGTTCCCCCGCCTCTGACAACAGCAAGCTGACCGCGATGTCGATCGCCATCAGCCGCTGCCAGCTGATCAGTGAGTTTCTGGAAAGCCGCACCCATCAGGCAGTGGCGACGGTTAATCCACGCCTGATCCCCAACGAGATCTACATCTCGGTGGCTGAGTAAGGATTGCCGCCATGACCCGCACCGCAATCGTCCGCAACGTCGCCTCGCTCCTCTGGGCCTTATGGCGTCGACGTTACCTGATCGTCATCCCGATCCTGGTAATGCCGGTTGTTGGTCTGGTCGTGGGCATCATTGCGCCGAAAAAGTATGAGACCTCCACCACCATCCTGTTCCAGGAGGCGTCGCAACATAACCCGTTTCTGGAAGATCTCTCCATCGCCACCAACCTCAAAGCACGTATGGATGCCCTTAACGCCCTGCTGCACAGTCGACACATCCTCGCCAGCGTTGCCTGGAAGATCGAGCTGCTACGCGAAGATATGGATGAACGGGAGAAAGCCGCGGTGATCTACGAGCTGTCGAAAGCGCTGAATGCCCGGCTGGTGGGCGACAACCTGATCAAGATCAGTTACCGCGCGCAGGACAAATCCCGCATGGTGGAAACACTCAAGCTGGTAAGCATGCGGTTCGTTGAACGTGTACTGGCTCCGCAACGCTCCTCCATCGTGCAGTCCGAAACCTTCCTCGCCAAAGAGCTGGAGCTGCGCCGCAAGGATCTGGAAAGCGCCGAGAGTGAACTGGCCGACTACAAAAACCGTTTCGCCAGCGAACTGCCTGCCCTTCACGCCGGTAATGTGTCACGCCTCTCTGAACTAAAAGCGCTGCTGGCACAACGCCGTATCGAGCTGGACGGGGCCAAAGCGGCACAGAACAACCTCGCCGGTCGCCTCTCCCAGACCAATCCGGTGGTGGGCAAGATCGAGGAAGCGATCGTTAACGTGATGGCTGACCTTACCCAATTACGCGCCCGCTACACCGACCAGCACAGCAAGGTGCAGAGCGTACTGGCGCAGCTTAACTCTCTGGAACGTGAACGCAGCAAAGTACTCGCCGCTGCGCAGGTGATCGATCCCAGTAACCTCGACAAAGCCCATCTGGAACGCCTCTGGGCGATCGCCACCAGCAGCACTGTGACAGATAGCGGCGATGATGCCAGCAGCCACCCATTGCTGATCTCTCAACTGCAGCGTTTGCAGGAGGCGGAAGATCATATTCAGCGCCTGACCAAAGAGGTGAGTTCGCTGGAGACCGAAATCGCCAAGCTGGAACAGCGCGTGAACGGCTACGGCAAACACGAACGCCGCCTCAACGAGCTGTCCCGCGAGATCGACGTGCGCCGCAAGATCTACGACGACCTCGCGGAACGTCATGAGCTGGCCCGTGTGACCGGATCGCTCGGCAAGAACGAAGAGAACGAGCGGGTAAAACTGATCGATCCGCCGTTTGAACCACTCGGCCCCAGCAGTCTCTCCATTGTCATCTACGTGATCGCCGGTTTCTTCGGCGGTATCGGCCTGGGCTGCGGCCTAGCGGTGATCGCTGAGCTGCTGGACACCAGTATTCGTCGCAAAGACACCCTGACCGAGATGCTTGAGGTGCCCGTGCTGGCGCGTATTCCGCAGCTACCTGAACCTCTCTGCAAATCTGACGCCTTCGAAAAAGGAGCCAAACAATGAAACCTGTAATCGTACAAGTGGTGCAGCATCTGAGTCCCGGCGGCATAGAAACCATGGCGCTGGATCTGATGAAGGAGATGAATCCTCACGCTGAGGTACACATAGTAAGCCTTGAGGGTTCATTGGCGTACGCAACCATCCGCTGGCCCCGCGTCGCACAGAACAAAAGTAACCTGCATTTTCTGGGCAAATCCCAGGGCCTGCAGATGGGACTGGTTCTTACGCTGCGCAATCTTCTCAGAGATCTGGGCGCGACCGCTGTACATACCCACCATATAGGCCCCCTGTTTTATGGCGGCTTAGCGGCAAAGTTGGCAGCGGTTCCGACCCATGTTCATACCGAACACGACGCCTGGCACCTGAACAATGAGGGCAACCTGCGCCTGCAGCATATGATGCTTCATCTGCTGCGCCCGACACTGGTGGCGGACTGCAAAGAGGTCGCGGCAGAGCTGAAAAAACATTTTCCCTTCACCGCCCCCAAGGTCATTCTGAATGGCATCGATACCTCGCGCTTCGTCCCCGGTGATAGCGAAACGCGCAAAATCGCACGCGAACGGTTGGAGCTACCGCAGGACAAAACACTGGTCGGTTGTGCTGCACGTCTCGAAGCAGTTAAGGGGCACCGCTACCTGTTGGAAGCCCTAAGCCGCACCAATCCGTCAACCGCGCTGGTGCTGGCAGGTGACGGCTCCTACCGCACCCGCCTGCAGATTCGGGCCAAAGCGCTGGGTATCGAAAACCGCGTTCACTTTCTGGGGGCGCTGGATGACATGCTGCCCTTCTATCAGGCGATCGACCTGTTCTGCCTGCCGTCGCTCAACGAAGGCCTGCCCCTTTCACCACTGGAGGCGCAATCCTGTGATGTTCCGGTGTTGGTTTCGAACGTGGGTGGTTGCCCCAACATCGTTTGCCCACACAGTGGCGAGCTGATCCTGCCGGGCAACGTAACCAATCTGGCATCTGCCTTGCTTCGATTTACCCATAGGGACAGAAAAGATAACGGCTCACCCCGCGCATTTGTTTTGAACACCGGTAATCTCCGAAAAACGGCAAATGCCTATCTGAGCCTGCTGCTTCCGGAAACAACAAGGGAGGTGTGAGATGGTCATTCTATTGCTTAGCCTGCTGGCGCTCTGCTGGATTCTGGTGGTCTACCACCACCTGATATTTCCACTGATCTTGCGCCGTTTGAGGAAAGTGAAGTCTGCAGTGCCGGTCAGCGCGTTTCGCAACCGGGATCTACCGGAGATCACTCTGCTGGTACCTGCGTACAACGAGGTAGACGTGATCGCCGACAAAGTCCGTAACATAGCCAGCCTGGATTACCCCAGAGACAAACTGAACCTGATTATCGCCTGCGATGGATGCACCGACGACACGGCTATAAAAGCGCTGAAGACTGCTGCAGAACCTGAAAACAAACATCTTCAGATTGAGGTGGCGGTCTTCCCTGAGAACGGCGGCAAGGTTGCGATCCTCAATAAGCTGATCCCCACAATCAAGTCAGAGATCGTCGGTTTGAGCGACGCTTCCGCCCTGATCTCTATCGATGCGCTCTACAATGCAGCCGCCCAGTTTACCGATCCAAAGATTGGTGTGGTGGCACCAACCTACCGCATCCTTCAACCAGGCAGCGAAGGGGAAGCTGCCTACTGGCGTTATCAAACCGGGGTTAAGTTGGGTGAAGCGGCGCTGGGCGCACCGATGGGTGCCCACGGCGCGCTTTACTTCTTCCGCCGGGAAGCGTTCTGCCCACTGGAAGCGGACACCATCAACGATGACTTTATCCTGCCGATGCGTATGGTCGCAGACGGTTACCGTGCGGTATACGACACCGAGATCGTGGCGCTGGAACTGGAACAAGCCACCACACAGATGGACCTGAATCGCCGTAAACGGATCGCTGCGGGCAACCTGCAGCAGTTGCTGCGTCTGCCGAAGCTGCTGTTGCCCCGTTACAAAGGGATCGCCTTCTCCTTCTTTTCAGGCAAAGGGTTACGTGCGGTGATGCCACTGATACTGCTCTGCCAATTACTGATCTGTGCGCTGCTCAGCGTGGACTCCATCTTTATGCTCGCGCTAACGCTGCTGCAACTGGCGGTCATTATCGGCGCGGCAATTGCACCGAATTTTGAGAACAGGCTGCCACACGCACTAAACGTGCTGAGTTATCTGGTGAACGGCTATCGCAGCAGTCTGGAAGGCATCCTTCGATATCTGGTCGGTCTGGAGAAGGGCCGCTGGAAACGTGTCAGCGAACAGGAGATCTGATTATGTCCCGTTATAACGAAAGCTACGCTCCAACCGCCGTGGTAATTGCAAAACGCACCATGGATATCGGCCTGGCGCTGACAGGCCTCGCCCTGACGGTGCTGCTCTTTCCGCTTATCGCGCTGGCGATCAAAGTGAGCTCCCGCGGTCCCGTGCTGTTCCGCCAGTTACGGATCGGCAGTGCAGGCGCCAGACACACCGAGGTGTTCTGGATGTTTAAGTTCCGCACCATGCGTACCGATGCGGAAGCGGCGACTGGCGCAGTCTGGGCGACCGAAAATGATCCGCGCATTACGCCGGTCGGTCGTTTCCTGCGTAAAACCCGACTGGACGAGCTGCCTCAGCTCTACAACGTCCTGCGCGGTGATATGTCGATGATCGGACCTCGACCTGAACGTCCCGGGTTCTACCAGAAACTGGAAACTGCGATCCCCTACTTTGCCGAACGTACCTGGGGCCTGAAGCCGGGCATCACCGGTCTGGCGCAGGTGAAACAGGGTTATGACCGGGATCTGGACGATGTACGCTCCAAAGTTGCGTTCGATCACGCCTACGCGCTGAGCCTCTCCAGTTTCTTCGGCTGGCTGCTCACCGACCTGCGCATCATGCTCAACACCGTAACGGTGATGGTCTGCGGTCGCGGTCAGTAACATACATCGGCAATGAGCATGAATAGAACGCCGCCTGGGTTAGCCTGATAACACCGGCGGCGTTCTCTGTTTCCGGGCTGGTGCAAAATGAGAATGGATGCTGCACCTGGCCGTCAGATCCGTTCTGAATTTGATTCTCATTTTGAGAATTCAACCTCTCTGCGGCATAGCAAACCAAACTCAATCAACAAATACCCCATAGTTTCAATCAGTTACTACGCTGGCACAGGCATTGCTCCATTACAGGTATACCATCTGGAGGACAATGCCATGAACAGTATCAGCCACGTAACACAGCAAAACATCCAGAACAGCGCACAGCAGCGTATGGTCATCGTTGGTTCACTCGACGCCCTCGCGGTTGAGATTATGCGCCCCCGCCTCGATGCTCTGGTCGGCACCCAACAGGATGTGGTGCTCGACTTTACCAAGGTGGACTTCGTCGACTCTTCCGGCATCGGCGCCATCGTATTCCTGTTTAAACGCCTGCGCGCTGAGGGGCACAGCCTCTGTATAGAAGGTGCTAAAGGCCAACCCCTCGAACTGTTCAAACACCTGCATATCGACCGGTCGATTCCGGTAAGTGAGATGAAGTCATGAACAGGCTGACTAGAGCGTTCACCCTGGCGATCGCGTTGAGCAGCCTCTCCGGCTGTTTCTATCTGGTCCCTCAGGGTCAGGGCGGCGTTGCAGAGCGCTACGTGATGAACGAACAACTGGTCGAACGGGAAAAACTGCTGGCACGCCTGCATACCTGCTACGGCGCCATGGCGCAGCACCGGGAGAAAGGTGTACCTCAGCTGTTTCCCACGCTCTACCAACAGATCGATGACCTGCTGGTGATGAGCAACCGCTACCAGACCGCCGAGTATTTTCACCTTGCCAAACGTCCGTTGGCACAGGCCGAAATCCTGCTGGACGTCCTGGATTACCGCTTGAGCAATCCGATGGCGCCGGTGGGTCAGTACTGCCACAGAGACGATAACTATGACAATCAGGAGCTATGCATATGAACAGGGTAATCACCACCTTCATACTTCTGTTCAGCCTGTGCTTCACAGCGCCGTCACAGGCAGCGGAAACCCTGCGCCCCGGCGACATCGTGCAGCTGAAGTTTCCCGGCGAAGCGCTGTTTGACGACAACTTCCAGATCGACCGGGACGGCGCGATACAGTTGCCGGAGATCGGCTCGGTCGAGCTGGCGGGTAAAACCGTCGGCCAGGCACGCAGCACCCTGACCCAGGCACTGGGTACCTACTACAAGGATCTGTCCAAGTTCGATTTCTTCCTGAAGGAGCGCCGCCTCTCCGTAACGGTACTGGGCTATGTGAAGGAACCGGGCCCTGTGGATCTGCCCCTGCAATCCAATGTGCAGATGGCGATCAACCGCGCGGGTGGTCTCGCCCAGGGCGCGCAGCTGGACAAACTGCAGATCCGACGCGACAAGCAGATACTGGAGTTCGACTACAAACGTTACCTAGACAACGGAAATCCTGACGCCCTGCCTGCACTGCAGCCGATGGATATCATCTTTGTACCGGCGTCACCGCTGATCGGTAACGTACAGGTGGAGTTTGATGCCCGTACCCTGACCGCTTCCGGTGATGCCGGTAAAGACCGTGAATCGGTGAAAGTGTTTGGTGAGGTACACCGTCCCGGTACCTTCGCGTTTAAAGGTGACGCATCGGTGGTGGATATGATCATGCGTGCCGGTGGCGTCACCCGCTACGCCGGTATCGAACAGATCCGCGTTATCAGCAGCGGCCAGCCCTACCCATTTAACATGCGCGAATACCTGGATACCGGTAACCGCGACCTGCTGCCGAAGATTACCCGTGGTGATGTGATCTTTATCCCGCAGGCCACCGATCAGGTGCAGAGCGGTTCACGCACCGTGTACGTGATGGGCGAAGTGTTCAAACCGGGTGCGCTGGAGATGAAACCGGAAACCGGTTTTTACGACCTGCTGGCAACAGCGGGTGGCCCTACCCGTTTTGCGGAAACCCGCCAGATGCGCATTATCCGCAACGATGGTCGGGTGGAAGCGTTCGACCTGCAGGCGTATATCGACGGTCAGAAACGCGGTCCACTGCCCGTGATCGAGCCGGGTGACGCCATTCTGGTACCGGAAAAAACCGATATGAACGAGAAGAGCTGGCTGAAGATTCACCCTAAGCGCTCGATCAAGATCATCGGTGCCGTAAAACGCCCCGGTCGTTACGAGTGGTCGCGGGAGATGTCCCTGCTGGACGTACTGGCCCACGCTGGCGGTCCGCTGGCCAGCGCTGACACCGCGCACCTGCAGGTGCTGGGTCACGACAAGAAAAACAAAGCGTTCAAAACCGTGACCTTCGACCTGAAACACTTTCTGGAGAACGGTGGTCCGATCAAATCGCTGCCCGATCTCTGCCCCGACTACACCATCATCGTGCCGGAGCTGCCAAAAGATCCGAACGATAACCGCAGTCAGTGGGTACGCCAGTCCAGCGAACGTTCGATCTACATTCTGGGTCAGGTGGGCGCGCCGGGTCGTTACGCCTTTAACAGTGATCTGAACTTCCTCGATATCCTCTCCGCAGCACAAGGCCCTTCAGCAAATGCAGACCTGGCGAATGTGCGCATCACCCACCGCAAAGGCGGTGCGCCGGTGGTCACCGAGCTGAACCTGCACACCTACTTCGAAACCGGTGACGAAAGCCTGCTACCGGAGGTGAAAAACGAGGACGTGATCTTTATCCCCGAGCGCAACCGCGCCTGGCTGGAAAAACCTAAAGAAACCGTTGTACGTGTACTGGGTGCCGTTGCTCACCCCGGTCGCTACAGCTTTAACGACAGCATGACCATTCTTGATCTGCTGGCCGAAGCCGGTGGCCCCCATAACAGCGCACTGCAGGATCGCATCATGGTGATCAACCGCGTTGACGGTGAAGCCCACTCCCGTCTCTTCGATCTGGTGGAATTTGCCAAAAGCGGCGACTTTACGCGCCTGCCGGTCCTGCGCGCGGGAGACACCGTTTATGTACCCAGCAAGGAACAGAGCAGCTGGCACCGCTTCGTGACCTCGCTGCAGGAATCGATCACCGTGATCTCCTTTGCCCGCCTGATCGGGTTGTAAGAGAAGGTAAAAGGAAGGCAAGAGGAAAGGACACGCACGTAACAGGATAAGGGGTTAGAACTATGTCTACCTACGAACAGGATGCAGCCATCGAAACCATCTACGCGCATCTGGTACGCCACTCACTGGACCAGATCGCCATCAGCAGTCCGGAAGCCGATTCGGGCAACTCGCTGCTCTGCCAGGCGATCGCCCGCCGCGCCGCCGAGTCCGGCAAACGGGTGCTGCTGATCGAACTGAACATGCTGATGCCCAGCCTGCATGCGTCGATGTCCCTCCTGCGTAACGAGTGGCTGCCGCTGACCGGGCACTGGGAGCACGCCGCGCAAGAGACCAGTACCCCGGGCCTGTATGTACTCTGCTGCCCTGAAAAGTCGGTGCGCTGTGTGGAATTTCGCGACCCGGAAACCCTGCGACTCTTTTTCGACTCTACCCGCAGCCAGTTTGACCTGATGCTCTGTGATACCGCGCCCCTGCTCCATGTCGGCGAGAATGGCATCCCGCCTGAGCAGGTCTGTGCCTCCTGCGACCATACGCTGCTCAACCTGCTGACAGGTTGCACCACCGAAAGCCAGATCGATGAAGCTCAGCAACTGCTGAAACACAGCGGTGCTGCGCTGGCGGGCAGCGTGATGAACGATCGCTACGCACCCACGCTGAAACAGGAGCTGATCCGCGAAACTAACCGTCTGCGCCGGATCTTTCCCCGCTGGATGCGACGGATACAGAACTACCTGAATCGATCCGTGCTGCTTAATCAGGAACTGTGATTTAAGAACTCTGATTTAAGAACGCGAGCTGAGCGTCATAAAACACTCAGCGTTGTAGAAGGATGAGGGTGCAATCGTCTTCCGCGCTACTCAGACGGTTTCGACACATCATCAGATGATCGGCAGCACTCTGCAACGGCAGACCAGCGCTGTCCGACAACGCTTCCAGCAAGGTTTCAGGCAACGCCTCCGCCGCATCCCAGAAACCATCGGAATAGAGCAGCAAGCGCCCCCCCTCAGGTAACGTAATCCGACACTCAGAATAGGCATCCACGCCCATGCCCGGCATCGGCCCTGCCACATCAAGCTGCGTCACTTTCCCCTGCTCAATCAACAACGGTTTAGGATGCCCTGCGTTTGCCAGGGTTATCTGGCCAGCATCGCCCAGATCTGCCGCCATCACCGTCGCCAGTGTTTCACTAAGTACCGGATCGTCATCAAATCCTTTCGACAGCTGACTTAACAGCCCAGCAAGTTCCGCCTCATGTCCGCTGAGCACACTGCACAAGCCGCGCAGGTAACCGGCCAAGGCGAACGCATAACCTTTAGCTTCAACGCCATGCCCCATCAGGTCAGCGAACAGGATGCGGTGCTGGTGCAGCATCACCAGATCGCCACCACCGGCCTGTGGAATCTGGCAGCGTAACGCGCATTGATAACCGTTGATCTGCTCGGGCAGATCCGGATGCAGGCCCAACGTCACTTTCTGATCCAGCTCCCGCTGCAGACGCTCCTGCAGGTGGTGTTTACGCTGTAATACCCTATCCACCGTTTGCAGCAGCTTGTCGCGGGAAACCGGTTTCGTCAGATAATCATCAATGGGGCGTGACAGTGCGCGTGCGATCAGTTGCGGATCATCACAGCCGGACAGGTAAACAAACGCAGTCGCAGCGACCTGGGGGATATGGCTTAACTGTTCGAACAGTGCTGTACCGTCCTGCTCCGGCATGCTGATGTCGCAGATCACCAGTTCCGGTTTGTCACTGAGTAGCAGGGAGTAGGCCTGGCGCACGCTCTCCGCTTCGATCAGGCGGAAGCGGTCACCCTGATAGGCTGCGACAATCGCCCGGTAGGTCGGATCGTCGTCAACCAGCAGGACGGTGGGTATCTGATCGGATTGCGGCTCACGGCGACGTCGCAGCACCATCAGGTTGTTGGCGTCGTCCCGGTAACAGGCGGGAACATAGGCGATATCGTCAAACTGGGCGGCTAACAGGCGTAAACCCATCCCGCTCTCTGCAGCCTCAAGCGGATCGCTGTTGTTCAGGTGTTGGCTGAAATTGCGGAAACTGCCGCCATCGTCCTGCAGTTCCAGCGACCAGTAGTGCGGATCCTCTAGCAGACGCAGACGGATCTGCTGCGGCATCGGTTCCGGGTAACGACAGAGATTTACTACCAGTTCAGCCACGGCCAGCAAAAAGTCATCCTTGCCGGGTATCTGCTGTTGCTCCAGTACCGTCGCTAACTGCTGCCGCAGCGCCCGTGCCTGTTCCAGGCTCGGTTGCGCATGCCACTCAGCCAATACCTTACTCATCGTCGATCCCTCTTTTGCCTGCGACCTGCCTATCGCGCGATCTTTCGATCTGCTAATACCCGTTAACTTATTGAGTTTATTCAGGGTTGCAGCTGTTATCACTCTAGCATAGGCTAAACTTCATCAGGTGATGAAGGAGAGGATTTCCGATGCCCACCGCCGCAGTTAACCAGATTCTTTTGATTGAGGATGACCTTTCAATGGCTGCGGTATACCGCAGCTACCTGACCGGCCTTCCCTACCACGTTCAACACGCCGAAACCGGCGCACAAGCCCTTGATCTGCTCGACAACCAGAGCTTTAACGGCATTCTGCTGGATCTCTCGCTGCCCGATATGAACGGGCTGGAGATTCTTAAGAAAGTTAATCAGGAACAGTTGCCTCTGGAGGTGATCGTCACCACCGGTGATTGTTCGATGAACACCGCAATCGAAGCGATGCAGCTTGGGGCGCGGGACTATCTGGTTAAACCGTTCAGCAAAGACCGCCTGGTCACCACGCTGAACAACTCCTTCGAGAACCAGAAACTCAAAGAGATCGTCGAGACCTACCGTGAGGAGATCGACCGTCATCAGTTCTGCGGTTTTATCGGCTCTTCTCTGCCGATGCAGCGCGTTTATCAGGTGATCGACAGTGCCGCCTCCTCCCGCGCGACTATTTTTGTCACTGGCGAAAGCGGAACCGGTAAAGAGGTCTGCGCAGAAGCGATCCATCAGCGTAGCGAGCGCAGTAAAGCGCCCTTTATCGCGCTGAACTGCGGTGCCATCCCCAAAGACCTGATCGAAAGTGAGATCTTTGGTCACGTCAAAGGGGCTTTTACCGGTGCGGTCAGTGAACGTGATGGCGCGGCCAAAGCAGCCAATGGCGGTACCCTGTTCCTCGATGAGATCTGTGAAATGGAGCTGGCGCTGCAGTCGAAACTACTGCGTTTCCTGCAGACCGGCACCCTGCAGAAGGTGGGGAGCGACAAAACCGAAAAAGTGGATGTCCGTATCGTCTGCGCCAGTAACAAAGACCCAATGGCCGAGGTACAAGCCGGTAATTTCCGCGAAGACCTCTACTACCGGCTCCACGTACTGCCGATCCATCTGCCGCCCCTGCGCGAGCGGGAAAACGATGTTGTTGAGATTGCGCGCAGCTTCCTCGAACAGTACGCACGTGAAGAGGGTAAGGATTTCACCCGCTTCGAACAGGAAACAGAGCTGGTCCTGAGCAACTACAACTGGCCGGGCAACGTCCGTCAGCTGCAGAACGTAATCCGCAACATTGTGGTCCTGAGCAACGGCGAGAGCGTTACACCGAGTATGTTACCGGCGCCGCTGGATAGCTTCAGCGTCTCTGCTCCACCGGTGTCCGCCGCACCGCCGCAACAAACCGCGCAGCCCGTTGCACAACACGCGGCCACGCCACAAACACCGGCGGCGACAGATTCCGCGCCGCTTGACGTTCCTCTGAATGCAACCATGGAAGAGCGCTTGTCCAAACTGATCCGCCCAATCGCCGAACTGGAGCGGGAAGCGATAGAACGGGCGATCGATCTCTGTGGCGGCAACATACCCACCGCAGCCCACTATCTGGGCATCAGCGCAGCAACTGTATACCGCAAGCGAAACAGCTGGAACAAAGCGTGAGCTAAAGATTAAGGCATGTAGCCGCCGATAGCCCGACCGGGCGATCGGCGGTTATTCAAGTCTGAGCCGTCAGTTAGTGAGCATCGTCAGAACGACGGTCGTGGAAATCGATCAGTACCCGATCCAATTGCTGCAGGCTCTCCTGGCACAGTTGCAGGAATGCGGGTAAAGCTTCAGTGACGGCAACGAACTCATCAGCGCAACGTTGCTCCAGCGTACGCGCACTCTGGTGCACCAACGCCAATCCATAAAGCGCAGCACTGCTGCCCAAGGTATGCAGGTGTCTTTGTACGGTTTCGCGGCTTTCCTCCGCGTCTGTACCAGCCGCCAGAAACGCCTCAATCTCAGCCAACCGTTTTCCGGCATCGTTCAGAAAAATACCCGCTAGCTCCGGCACCATCTCGTAGGAGGTGTCGTGTGCCAGCTGATGCAGTTTATCGATATCTACGGCTATCTCAGGCATAGCTTCGTTAGCCTGCGCTTGAGACGTTTGGGCAGCGCTTAAAAAGCCAGAGATCCCTACCAGAAGTTTCTTCTTATCGACCGGTTTTTCCAGGTAGGCATCCATCCCCTCGGCAAGAAAACGCTCACGATCTCCCGGCATCGCATACGCGGTCAGCGCGATCACAGGCATGGCATCCCGACCCGGCAGCGCTTTGATCGCCTGTGTGGTTTCCAGGCCGTTCATGCCCGGCAGGGAGATATCCATCAACACCAGATCAAAGCGTTGTGCCTGGCACAACGTCAGTGCAGTCTCACCGTCTTCGGCACAGGTCACCCTGATTCCCACCGATTCCAGCATCGCTTTCACCACCAGCCGGTTAGTTTCCCCATCCTCTACCAGCAGAATGTTGCCGCTGAACTGCTGAGGTGCGGTTGTTGATCTATCGATCGATTCAGGTGCCGATGGCGCGGTCGGCAGCGCCAACTCAAACCAGAAACGGCTGCCCCGGTGTTCCTCACTCGCCACCTGCAAGCGACCTCCCATCAGGGTGATCAGGCGCTGACTGATGGTCAGGCCAAGTCCGGTGCCCTCGTGGGTACGCTTAAGGTTATTTTTCAGGGTGCTGAATTCGGTAAACAGTTTGTGTTTTTCCTCTTCAGGAATACCGATGCCCGTGTCGCACACCTCAAAGCAGATCTTGCCGTGTGGTGTTGGGCGCAGGCTGATCGCAACCTCTCCCCGGTCGGTAAACTTCACCGCATTGCTGACTAGGTTACTCAGTACCTGCCTCAGACGCTGGCTATCTACCAGCACCGAGTGCGGTAGATCATGCGCGATATCCAGCCGTAGACGCAGATCTTTTTCGGCGAGTCGCGCCTCGAACAGCTGCGCTATGTCTTTGATCAGGCGAGGCAGATCGCAGCTATCTTCCGACAACTCCATGCGATCCGCTTCGATCTTGGAGAAATCCAGAATATCCGAGATGATCGTCAGCAGACTTTTACCCGATGAGAGGGCCGTATCCAGATAACTGCGCTGTTTCTCATCCAGCGGCGATTCCTGCAACAGTTGCAGCAACCCCAACACCCCATTCAGCGGTGTTCTGATCTCATGGCTCATCATCGCCAGGAACTGGCTTTTCGCCTTGGTAGCATTTTTTGCTTCAAGCACCGCTTTCTGCAGCGAACGTTCGGCGCGTTTCTTTTCGGTCACATCCAGATGGAAAGCGATCACACCACCGCTTTCTGTGCGTGTTTCACGGATCTCCAGCCAGTACTTGCCGTCCAGCTCAATTTCGAACTCCCGGTCTTCCGTAAAATCGCCGAAAGCACCAAATTGCTGGACCGCTGAATCATCAATATCGGTCAGCAGTCCATTGTCCAGGCAGGCCTGAAAGAACGCTTCGTAGGTCACCCCCTCTTCTGGACGCAGGGGACACGATGCGTAGAGTTGCTGGAACTGCTCATTACAGCGCACCAGTCGTCCGCCCGGGGCGAAGAGCGCAAAGCCATCGTGGCAACGGTCCAGCGCTTCGTGCAGCAGCTGATTCTCTCGCTCCGCTTTTACGGTATCGCTGATGTCGCGGATTACACCCAGAAACTGAGATTCGCCCTCGACGGTCATCTCATTCACGCTAAGCTCAATCGGGAAAACCTCCCCGTTTTTTCTCAGCCCAACGAGGCGTCGTAGGCTGCCGACGATCCCCTTTTGCCCAGGAGGACGGTAGGCATCCAGGAAACCATCATGTTTCTCGCGGTAGGGACCTGGCATCAGCATTGAGACATTCTGATCCAGCAGATCCGCAGCACGGTATCCGAAGATCCGCTCAAGTGCCGGATTCAGTGAAAGAATGATGCCGCGCCGACTGATGGTCACCATGCCATCCTGCACGGTATCAAGCATCGCCTTAAGCTGCGCATCTTTGGTCTGCAGGTCGGTGGTCAGCGTGCTCCGTTGCAGCTCCCCCTGCTCTTCGCTCAAGATCTGTTCATCGTGAGATCGGGCGAATGTCTCCTGATGCTGGCTAAAGACCGGCGCTTGCGCAAACGCGGTTAATACCTGAATCACCAACTCATCGTTGGACCAGGGTTTAGCGAGGAATTTGTGAACCACGCCGGTCTGAATGGCCGCCAGTACGGTTTCCAGATCGGAGTGTCCGCTGATGATCATGCGGACGGTATTCGGCCAACGCGCCTCAATTTTTGCCAGCAGCTCGGTGCCGCTCATACCCGGCATACGGTAATCGGAGAGGATCAGGGGGGCGGGATTCGCTTCCATCATCGCCAGTGCAGTTTCGCCGTCCGGCGCTGTATCGGCAATGATCTTATGCTGACGCAGGGTACGCTTGAGCGCGGTCAGCACCAGGGGCTCGTCATCAACCAGCAATACGCGCTTTTCCATGTCGTTCCCTCCTGAAGACGCGGCTCATCTATGTTTGAAATGAAAGACTCAGTGTAGGCTAATTTGGCAGGCACTCAGCTGACCGGCAGGTGAATCTCAAAGGTGGTGCCTGCACCCTCTTCGCTGATCACTTCGATCTCGCCGTTGTGGTCTTTAACGATACCGTAGGCGATGGCCAATCCCATGCCGGTACCTTTGCCGATCGGTTTTGTCGTGAAGAAAGGCACGAAGATCTCTTTACGCACCTCCTCAGACATACCGCAGCCGTTATCCTGGATACGTACTTTGATCAGCTTTTGATCACACTCGGTAGAGATGGTGATGGTTGGATCGCTTGCCCCTTCGGTCGCCTGTTGCGCGTTCATGATCAGGTTCAGAAACACCTGATTCAGCTGGTTGGGGTTGCAGATAAGGGACGGCAATGGCTGCAGATCGAGGTTTACCCTGACCGAATGTTTAAGCTGATTGTTCAGCAGTTTAAGCGTGCTTTGCAGACCCTCCAGCAAATCAGCCTCAACGCGATCGGAGCCTTGGGTACGGGAGAAACTTCGCAGGTTAACCACGATATCCTTGACGCGCTTTACGCCGTCCAAGGTGTCGCTTAGCAGTTCGCTTAGATCTTCGCTGATAAACTCGAGGTCTTCCTCTTCGATCAGCGCCGTAAGTGCGGTTTTATGGTTCTCTGACAGTTGGCCATCTTTCAGCCAGGTTTGATTGGTTTCCAGTAACCGCTGGTAGGACTTGTTGTAGATCAGCAACGATTCCATATTACTGAGAACGTAGGAGAGCGGATTGTTTATCTCGTGGGCGACACCCGCAGACAGGGTGCCCAGTGTAGCTAGCTTTTCATTCTGGACGATGATCGCCTGTTGTTGCTGCAGCTTGTGATAGCTCTCTTCGAGCTGCTGATTCTTCAGAAACAGCTCCCGGGATTTATCTTCCAGCAGCTGTTCAGCTTTCAGACGGGCGGCCTTTTCCCTTTCATACGCTGTTTCATAGGGATTTGTTGTTTTGTCCATCCAGAAACCTTACTTTCAGATCACAGTGATCGGCCCCTTTGTGCATACAGACGTCGTGACCGATCTCGATCTCCGTATCGTAGTACGCGGCAGCGCCACGAATCAGGCCTTCAGCCAGTATGCACAATTTCCTTGGTGAACGGTACTGCATGAGCAGGGTATCGGCGTCTGATTCATCGTAGGTAAAATTGGGCAGATTGGGGCTGTCGTAGAGCTTCTTCACTTCGATATGGATGACACTTTCGACACTTTTCAGAAAGTCGCGCAGGTTGTGTTCATTTTCTACGAACATCGGATACCTTGCCGCAAGCTGGTCAAACAGAAACACACCAAACGCCTGCACGACAGTTGCCATCGGCTGATCAAGCTTGGCACAGACCGTCTCGACCAGTGCGAACAGCTCCTCATCCGGATAACTGTCACCCGAGGTATAGATACCATCCACATCTCCGGTCTCATCCAACACCTCGTTCCAGACCTGGATACCGCACTGTTGTACAACCATCTCCTCAAGCACATTAAAAATGACGCCTTTCATCACCCTCTCCTTTCAGCAACGTCTTGTTGTTATACGCATATTGCTGCGATTGGTCACGTTAAGGTTTGTATGCTGTGCCCTACTGCGGGGTTCACTATTACAACGAAAGGTATCCCTTACTCCGATGCCGCCGCACGGAACCGCGTCAGGACGCCCTCATACCACTGGCGAAACTGCTCAGCGGGCATGACTTCACGGTTAAGCGCGAACTCCATCCGCATCAGCAGCTTAAAATGATCGAGTCCGGCTTTCATCTCTGCTGTCAGCCGTGCCGCATCCCAGGGTTTCTCCAGAAACACATGAACCCCACCGCGACTTACCGCATCGACTACATCGTTCCTGTCCATGCAGCCACTGAGCATGATTTTATAGGTCACCGGCTGAATCTCATCCAGATGCCGAAAGAACTCGACGCCCGTCATTTCGGGCATGCTGTAATCCGCGATCACCAGAGGCACCAGGTTGGATTGGGCGAATTGCAGCGCCATCGTCGGATTACTGAACGCCACGACCTGCCAGCCCTCACACACCAGTTCACGTTTCAGCGCGCTCAGGATCTGAGTTTCATCATCGATAATCATCGCGATTTTTTGCATAGATCACCTTCCCCCATGCTCGAAAACATGGATCTCAAGGGGTTGTTGTTCTTTTCGTCCGAAGGCGTGCAACCGCCGCAGGGAGTCCGATGTGATACGGTGTCCTTCCGGCAGCAGCAGGATGTCATTGTTATTCAGCACGTTGCGCGACAGCTTCATGCCTGGCTCCAGCTGCGCCACCGATACGACACGCTCATTGTCATGCAATGCATCATATTCCAGCTGGGGCACAACCTTGGGCAGCAGCGCGATAATGCTGGCGTCGTACGCCAGCCCGGCATTCGTCGCCAGCAGGGCCAAAGCGCCTTTGACACTGTATCGCGATCTGTGCGAGCGGCCGCTCAGCGCATGAATGTAGTCTCTGGCCACCGCCAGAATGCGTGCGCCGATCGGGATAACCTCACCCTCTAAACGCTCAGGTACACCTTCACCGTCAAAGCGTTCGTATTGGTGTTTGATGATTAAAGCCACGTCAGCCAGACCGATGGCGGGGGCCAACGCGAGATGTGCGTGTACCGGGTGTTCGCGATAACGGTGCTGATCCTCTGGAGACAAGGCGTAAAACGGTGCGTAGAGCGTCCGTTTGTCCAGAGCGATCAAACCCAGCTCGTTCAGCAGCCCGGCCAGATGTATATCGCGCACCTGCCGCTTATCCAACCCCATCTCCGCCGCCAGCAGGCGACAGAGTTCAGCAACCTTGAGTGCGTCACCGCCCCCCGAATCTTTGTTCAGGCAGATCAGGTTATAAAACACCCGGATGGTCGAGCGCAGGTTATCTTTCACCTGTCGATTCACCCGCTCCAGTTGGGTTAACGCTCGTCGGATCTGCTGGGTTCGCTTCTGAACCTTATCTTCCAGCCCCTCGTTGAGCAGACGTAACTCACTGTTCTGCTGCTCTACTTTATTCAGAAGCCGTTGGTTCTCGCGACGAAGCGACAGTTTCTCGGTCGCCTGCTCAAGTGTTTCGAGCAACGCACTGTTGTCCCACGGCTTTTGAATATAGTGGTGTATCCGGCCCTGATTCACCGCCTGAATCGTCGATTCAAGGTCGGAGTAACCGGTCATAAGAATACGTATGGTCTCTGGATAGGTATCCGCTACCTCAGCCAGAAACTCAGCCCCCGACATCTCCGGCATACGCATATCGGAGATGACGATATCAAACGAATGCTCCGTCATTAAAAAAAGGCCATCCTTGGCAGTTTTCGCTGGAAACAACCGAAACGGGCCCGCTCTGAGCATTCTTTGCAATGAACGAAGAACCCCTGCTTCGTCGTCCACCGCCAGCACATTCCACTGTGCAGTCGCATTTACTTCCTGAGAAGTGTGCGTAGAGAGACTCTGTTCCATCATCGCTGACCCTTCAGTTAACCCTTCCAATTAACGGCTTTTAAAATGTCACATATACACTGAATGTCGCAAATGTCACATTTGCATTAAATGTAGCTTATGCTATAAATGTCTTCAAGTTTCAAACAGAAAAAACTTTGTACCATGTCAGTTTGATTACCACATGCAGCGTGGTACGCTGGCTCTACGGAGTTTCACTGCTGAGCATTTAAACGTTTTCGATCAATACAGCCCTGCGGCTAGTTACGATTTCAAACAAACGTTTACTGTTTAATTCGGCAGGCCATACGTAATAAAGGACGACGGTAATGCAGAAGAAAATACTCTTGGTCGATGATGAAGCCGCGATCCTCAGGTCGTTGACTCGTCTGCTTCGACGCGCGAAGTACAAAGTATTTACGGCAAACTCCGGGGCTGAAGCATTAGAAATTCTGGCCACCGAACAGATCCCCGTTGTCCTATCCGATTTCCGCATGCCTGCGATGACTGGCGGCGAGCTGCTGGCCGAAGTTAAACAACGCTATCCCGATGTGGTGGGCTTGGTGTTGAGTGGTTATGCCGATCTGGACGCAGTGACCAGCATTCTTAACGAAGGGGTCGCGTTTAAGTTTCTGCATAAACCCTGGGACGATCACAAACTGCTCGAACAGATCGAGAGCGCCTACGCACGCTGGGAAGAGAAAGACAAAAAAGCGGCACTCACCCGTCTGGTGATGGAGAGTGACGATGCCCTGTTCGAGATCGATCAGAACACCAACATTGCACACCTAAACCCGGCGGCCTGTCAGCTGTGTCGCTCGGATGAAACCGCGATCATCGGTCGAGCCATCACCGAATTTATCCCTGCTATCAGTGAGCACTCCCTGCTGCAGCTATTTTGCTCCCATGAGGTCAACCTTGAAGTTCAGGACTCTGAACACAGCGCATTGCTGCATCTGAACAGCCGCCCTTCATCACCGGAACGCTGGGTGTTGAGCGTGCGCCGTATCAGCCAGACCGGACGCGATATACCGGGCCTGTTAAACCGCGGCGAGATCATCCAGCAGGTTGATAATTGGCTGAAGAACGGATCCTGTCCGATCACCACCGTCTATCTCGATGTGAAGAATTTCCAGTCATTCAATGACAGCTTTGGTTATCACGAGGCGGACAAACTGCTTGTGCAGATCGCCACCACACTGATGCGTAATAAACCGGAAGGCTGTGAGCTGGGCCGGATGAGTGGCGACGAGTTCGTGCTGATGCTGCCGACTAACGACGAGTGCGACATTAAATGTCAGGTCCGGCGTTTCCTGGCTGCGTTTGATCATCTGATCCCTTTCGCGGGCCACGAAGTATTTATCGATTTCAGCGTCGGTTATGCGCAGTTCCCTGCAGATGGCAACACCACTGAGCGTCTTCTGCGCAACGCGCAGGCGGCTGCCAACCACGCCAAACACCAGGGACGCAGAACATACGCCCGTTATCTGCCAGCGATGAACGCCAAAAGCCAGGAGCTGATGGTGTTGCAGAGCGATCTTTACCGCGCGCTGGAACGGGAAGAACTCTCTGTGGTTTACCAGCCTAAGGTTTCGCTGAAAACCGGCAACATCGTCGGTGCAGAAACCCTGGTGCGCTGGAACCACAAATCACTCGGCATGATATCGCCTGCAGTATTTATTCCGCTGGCGGAGGCCAACGGGCTGATCGAACCGATCGGGGAGTGGGTTCTCTCCACCGCCAGTGTGCAGAGCAAGATCTGGCAGCAGGAGGGACTGCCCAGCTTCCTCATTGCGGTGAACCTGTCTGGTCGTCAGTTACAGGTCGACTCGCTCACCGATAAGGTACGGGCGATCCTCACCACCTCCGGCTTGAGCGCTGACCAGCTTGAACTGGAAGTGACCGAAACCTTTATGATGCAGGATATCGAGCACAGTCTGGCACGGGTGCAGGAGCTTAAAGACCTCGGCATCCGCATCGCACTGGACGACTTCGGCACCGGTTACTCCTCACTGAATTACCTGAGCCGCCTGCCGGTCGATACGCTTAAAATCGATCGTTCGTTTATTACCGGCCTGCCCGACAGCCAGGAACGTTTCGATCTGGTCCGCAACGTTATCCAGATGTCCCATGATCTGGGTATGCAGGTCGTGGCAGAGGGCGTTGAAACCCGCCAGCAGCTGGATGTTCTGAAATCTCTAGATTGCGATGAGATCCAGGGCTTTTACTTCAGCCCTCCGGTACCCGCTGATCAATTCCGCCAGCTACTGGAAAACCAACCGCTAATAGGCGCTGAGTACAGCGCTATCGTTCAGCAGCCAGCGACTGCTGCACTGACTTAATCGGGGATTAGATGGAAACACCCAGTGTAATGATCGTTGATGACGAGAGCAGTGTGCTGCGCGCGCTTCGCCGTGGCCTGCGCCTGAAAGCGCGGGACTGGACCTTGTATGCGGAGGAGTCACCGCAAGCGGCGCTCGACCGCCTGCAGGACGCCACGCCGCTGGTTGTCATCAGCGATAAACGGATGCCGGAGATGGATGGTGCAGCGTTCCTGCAAGAGGTGAAGCAGCGCTCCCCCCTGTCCGTTCGCGTCATTCTGAGCGGTGACACCACCGGCGAGGCTGCACTTCAGGTGGCGGATATCGCACACCTGCTTCTCCCTAAACCATTTGAACTGGACGATCTGGTTAACGTACTCAATGCCGCACTGTGCCTGCACCACCTGCCGGTGAGTCCGGAGATTCGCGAACAGATCAGCTGCATACGCTCGCTGCCGGTTCTGCCCAAGGTCTATCAGGAGCTGGTGGATTACCTTAACAGCACCGATGAACCAGACAATCAGCGGATCGCGCAGATTATCAGCCAGGATGTAGCCATCCTCAGCAAAATACTGCAGCTGGCAAACTCCGCTTTCTTCGGTTTTCGCAATCCCGCATCCAGTGCCCTGGATGCCGTTGTGCGCCTGGGCCAGGACCTGATCGCCAACCTGGTACTCTGCTACGGCCTGTTTGAACAAGATCAGGCCGATGAGCAGCGACACGCACTGCTGTCCCATGAAGCAGAAAAAGTTGCTGCGTTAACGATGTCCATGGCCGCTCACATCGGCTTGAAACGCCCCCAGACCGATCACAGCTTTGTGGTGGGCCTGCTTCACAACGTAGGTGGCTTGATCCTTGGTGAGAATCAGGATAATCCGCCACTGCGGGCTGCAGTGAGCGGTTACCTGCTTAAGTTATGGGGATTCGACGATATTATGGTGAACGCAGTGTTGTATCAGTGCGATCTCGCTGCAGCGCCTACGGATAACTGCCCTATCAGCAGCTGCCTGCACGTAGCTACGCAGGTGTTCGCTGCCCGAGAAGCGGGGATAGCCCCCCTTTCAGATACCTCGGGTCTGGATCTCGAATCACTGGAACGGGTCGGTTTAATTGATCAGGTGACAAGCTGGCTTCAGGAAGCAACAGAGAACAGTCCGCATTAATGCAATGGGCGCACTCAATGATCTACTGAGTGCGCCCATCCTTTCCTGCATCTGTTGTCCCAATACTGCGTACGCAGACCCTAGTTTTTTATATATACCGCGAACTGCTCATCCAGATTCGCTTCCATCTCTCTGATCCGCTGAATAGCCACCGTATCCAGTGTTTGTCCGGCGCTGAGCAGTAATACGCCCTGCCCACTCACCAGATCGCGACTTAACACCATCTCCGGCGCGAGATCCTGGCTGGCTTTGCAGTCATCCTTCACCACATCACCCTCTTTGGCTAACGCACTAACAACAGCTTCAAGGGCATCCACAACCCGGTCTTCGTAACGCTCTGACGCGTACTCTCGCAGATAGGCCAAGGCCTCATTGGTGCTGTACTGGCGCCCCTGATAGGTTCCCAATGTGAGCTCGATATAGTCGTTCACCACACAGAGAATCCGGGCTGGCTGGCTGATCTGATCGCCTTGCAGCCCTTTCGGGTACCCACTGCCGTCGAGATACTCTTTATGCTGACGAATGATATTACCTGCCGGGAAAAGCGGTTTAACCAGCATGGTCGCCGCCTCCGCGAGTAGCGGGTGGGCATGAAACTGGCGTTGCTGCTCAGCGCTCAGTTCAACGTAGGGTTTGGTGAGCAGTGAATCATCAAAACTGAGCTTGCCAATGTTTCTCAGCTGCCAGGCGTAATAAAGTTGTTTAAGCGGCGTGCCCTCGACCTTGCAGTACTTAGCAACACCGAGCAGGATCTGATTGAGGCGGTGGTTGTCTGCGGTCGCTTTGACCCCCAGACGGCGGGCAGTGAGGTTGGAGAACATGCGCACCACAGACCGGTAGCTGTTCTTGATTCGAACATTCGCATCCTTCAGCTGCTCGGTGCGGGCTTCGACCTTTTGCTCCAGACTATCGTTCAGCGCCGCCAACTCAGCATTTTTCTGCCGCGTCAGCGCTTGAAGCGCTTCGTTCTGACGCCTCAGGGCGGTCAGTTCGAAGCTTTTGCGTACCACCTTGAGGACATCTTCGTCCTCCCAGGGTTTCATCATGAAACGGCTCACCTTGCCGTGGTTGATCGCGTCGATGGTGGCCTGAGGATCTGAATACGCGGTCATCACGATACGTTCGGTGTCGGGTGACTGCTTTGCCACCTGCTCCAGAAAACGCTCACCGCTCATCTCCGGCATCCGCATATCGCTGATCACCAGATCAATCTGCTGCTCATCCAGTATTCGCAGTGCTTCGTTCGGCGATTCCGTGACCAGCACGGTGCATTTCAGCGGTCTGATCAGACGCTTTAATGCATTGAGTACCGGCTTCTCGTCATCTACCAGCAGCACTGTATTTTCAGGATATTCCATGCCGTCTTCCCTCGTTTCACGTATCCCTGAGGCGTTATCGATCAGTTCAGCAACGCAACCTCATCGTACACTGCTTCGGTCACTACCGGCAGCCTAAGCGTGAAGCAGCTACCCTCTCCCGGTGTACTCTCGACAACGATCTCGCCGTTATGGTCTTTTACAATTCCGTAGGAGATCGCCAGACCCAGTCCTGTGCCTTCGCCCACCGGTTTAGTGGTGAAGAACGGATCAAACAGTTTCTCAATCACATCGGCCGGAATCCCTTTACCGGTATCGGTCACACTGATCTCGATATGATCATCGATCTGTGCCGAGCGAACGGTGATTTCGCCACTTCCTTCGATCGCCTGACCAGCATTCATGATAAGGTTGAGCAGTACCTGATTGATCTGCCCGGCCCGACATTGAGTCTTCGGCAGCGGCTGCAGCTCTTTGTGTACGGTACAGTGATACTTGAGTTCGTTGTTCGCCATCTTCAACGTTGACTCGATAGATTCGTTCAGATCGCAGAGTGCAAAGGCATCCGTTTTATCGACATGGGAGAACGATTTGAGTCCCTGTACGATGTCACGTACCCGCTCGGTACCTTCGATCGAATCGCTGAGCAGCTCGCCGATATCGTCCTGGATAAACTCCAGATCCTGTGCCTCGGCATACGCCCGGATTTTTGCCAGCATCGCTTTGCGTTTCTCGAGATCCTCAACCTCTTCCAGTTTCTCGTATGCCGCGAGCAGGGTCTGGTAGGTTTTCAGGTACTCCTCCAGAGTTTTGATATTGCTGAGTACAAAACCGATCGGGTTGTTGATCTCATGGGCAACACCAGCAGCCAGTACACCCACTGACGCCATCTTTTCCGAGTGCAGCAGTTTTGCCTGGGTGTTCTTGATCTCCTGGTTGGCCTGTACGAGCTGTTCGTTTTTCTGCCGCAACGCCTGGGTGCGTTCCATCACACGATCTTCCAGCGACCGGTTCAGTTCGATCAGCTCGTTTTCGATCTTATCCCGATGGGCACTGGCGTCGCTTAGGTTTACCGCCATCGAGTTGAACGCCAGCGCCACCTCTGCAATCTCGTCTTTACCCCGAACCGGCACTTCAACCTTCAGATCGCCGGATGCGATGGTTTTCGCAGCGCGGGTAAGTACATTCAACTGTCCGGTGAGGTAAGCACCCAGAATGAAAGAGAACAGCGCTACCAACACCATCTCTATGGAGGCGATGATCGCACTCCAGTTTTTTGCCTCGTCGATCTTGGCGGTCAGTGTGCTGATATCCAGGCCAATCTCGACCCGCCCATACACCACGCCGCTTTCGACGATCTCCGCATAGGTATCGAATACACCATCATCTACATCTTCGACCGTCTGGTCAGCTGAGAAAGCAAGTGAGAGCGCCTCCGCCTGGCCCGCCGCTGCGAAAATCTCGCCGGCGGGGCCTAGCACTCTGGCGTAGGTCAGATCCGGATTTTTCATCACTTCACGCACAAAGGCTTCCAGTGATGCCAGATCGTAGGAGAGCACCGCGTCCTTGGAGGTAGTAGCAAACAAGGTCGCGGTGGTGGAGGCACGTTTGACCAACCCGTCATAGTTGGTACTGCGCAGGTAATCCAGCGTCATGGTCACCAACAGCAACAACAGGATCGCCTCAATTAACGCGACACCCAATATGGTTTTCAGACGAATCGACACAGACGGCCTCTCTTACGTTGAGATAGTCGGCTATTTCCCCTGGGTGGCCAGGAGTGGATCAAGCAGTTTGATGTTCAGCGCACGAACATCGTCCCAATCGCTGTTTTTTGCAGCCTCGATCCCTTTAAAGTTCACCGTCTTAAGCAACTTCTGCCCTTCCGGATCATCGTTCATCGCCAGCAGCGCGTTGACAAGGCGCTCCACCGCATCAGCGTTGACACGCGGATGAACGGCGATCGCATGGGGAGTATAGGCAGGCGTGGTCCAGAGCACGCGCAGCTGTTCACGCACTTCCGGCGCGGTATTGTTAAACGTACGCATGACGCCGCCCCCTGCAGGAAACAGGCCTTTGGCGACGTTCAGGTATACGGAGTCGTGGGAGGAGACATATTTAGGCGTGATATTTATGCCATCCAGCTCCATTTTGGCACGGGGCAACACGCTAGCAGCAAACGCGGCAGGCGATGGGAACGCCAGTGTTTTGTTGTCCAGTTCGTTCAGCTGCGCAAGCAGACTGTCTTTACGTACCACCATAATGCCCTTGATACGTTTGTTCTTCTGGCGCGCAATCGCCTGATAACCGGGCGTTTTATTAAACACGGTGAAGTGATACGGGTTCATGTACGCCACGTCGTAATCACCCGCCAGCAAGCGTTTTTCAAAGGTTGGAATATCACGCGCCGTAGAAAAACGGATGGTATCGCCGGTTTTGGCGCTCAGGTAGTTGAAGATAGGGGTCCAGAGTCTTGCCAGCTTCTTAGCGGATTGCTGCGGTACCAGTCCGAACGTCAGTGTATCCGCCTGGATCGATGGCGCGGTCAGCGAAAGCGTGCAGGCGATTGCACAAGCAGAAAGTACTTTTTTCATCGTCATATCCTCAAATTCCCTAAGCGGCAAAACCGTTAGTCGGTCGTAATACCCAGAAGGGTTGAAACTTTTTCCACCAGCACGTCGTTATCAAACGGCTTGCTGAGCGCCATGTCCGCACCACAGGCCAGCGCTTTATCCAGTTCAGCGGGGCCCAAGGCGGAGATCACCAGAATCTTGGTCTCAGCGATCTCCTCGTTATCACGCACATAGCGGATCACTTCAAAACCATTCATTCCGGGCATACTCAGGTCGAGCGTCATCAGGTCAGGACGGTGCATAATCAGCTTGGTGCCCGCCTCAAATCCGGCTTCGGCGATCTCGATCTTGCTGCTCACAGGACGCAGGACACGCTTAATCGCATTAGCGACAGGGCGTTCATCATCCACCACCAGAATCCGCTTCTCGGCCGCTTCGCTGAACTCCTCCGGGATCGGCATACCGTTCTCTTTCAGAAAACGGATAAAGTCCTCAACTTTGACGCGATTGTTGCCCCGCCCCGGTAACTTGAATCCCTTAAGCGCCCCTTTATCCAGCCAACGGATCACTGTGCGCTGGTTCACATCACAGTACTTGGCGATGTCACCTGTTGTGAGTGTCTGCATTTCACTTACTCAATCTTGTTTAGCATTAGGGACTAGAATAGACCACTTTTTAGACTTATGCGACATTTGCGACAATAAAAAAGCCCCGATCAGTCTGATCGGGGCTTGGTCTGTTCTACGAAGGCGCACTAACAGTCGCTATTAACGCGCAATAACGCGGTTACGCCCTTGCTGTTTGGCATCGTAAAGATGCAGGTCAGCACGACAGAACACCTCCGCCATCTTCTCGTCAGGCTTCCAGCCGGTCAGCCCTGCACTCATGGTGATCGACATCGCCTGCCCCTGATACTCCACCACCAGCGTTTCAGTCAGGTTCCGAATTCGCTCCAGTACGCTGCAGGCCTGCTGGAAGTTGATAGCGGACAGAATCACCGTAAACTCCTCACCGCCAATACGGCCCAGCAGATCCTCTTCGCGCAGCTCAGCCTGTATGGCTTGGGTGAACTGCTTGAGCACCTCATCCCCCGCAGCGTGGCCGAAGCTGTCGTTGAGGCGTTTAAAGTGATCCAGATCGATCATCGCAACCCACAACGGACCGTCCTGGCGCTCATGTATCTGATTGCCCAGCTCAGCCAGAGCCCGACGGTTGTAAACGCCGGTCAGCGGATCGGTGTTGGCTTGTTTATGCAGCAGATATTCACGCGCTTTTCGTTGGGAGATGTCGGTGATCGCCGTGAAGACTGCACGCTCGCCGTTCACATCGATGAAGGTTGCCGACATGGAGGCCCAGAACGGCTGACCCGTTGTATTTTTCATCTGACACTCAAAGTCAGCAACGCTGCCCTTGGAGTAGAGTCGTTGCGCGAATCGATGACGGTCAGCGGGATCAACGTAGAAATCCAGAACGTTGCGACCGCCATACTGGTCAGCAGAGAATGCCAGCCGGTCCTGCAGCGCCTCGTTGCCATCAAAGATACGCCCATCTTCCCAGACCAGTGCATAGGGCACCGGCAACGCATCCAGAATCGCCTCCAGATGCCTGGTTTTCTGATTGAGGGCGTCTGTGCGCAGTTCAACGATCGATTCAAGCTGAGCGTTGTGTTCGTTCAACTGCTGATACAGCAGGATGTTGTCCAGGCTGATCGCATACTGACCGGATAGCAGGTCCAGTACCCGGATACGTTGCGCTGAGAACAAACTGCGGGTCTGGCGATGTTCCAACACCAGCAGGCTGCTGAACTCCGCATTGAGATAAAGCGGCAGACAGAGCAGAGAACGGCTTTTACGCTCGACGACATAGGGCTCCAGCATAAAATCGCCCTGAGCCAGCGCATCCTTAAGCACCACCGTCTGTTCACTGTTGCGACACAGGTTAAGAATCCCTTCCGGCAGCAATGCCGTTGTGGAGCGTTCTACCGCCAGTATATCCAATCCGGAATGCCCGGCATCCAGTACAGAGACCTGCTTCCAGCATGGATCAGCCACATCATCGTCAGCACTGTATTGATAGATTGCCACATGCTCAGCGCCGCTGACTTTCGCTGACCAGTACATCATCCGCTGCTGCAAGGTCGTCAGGTTATGCGCCTGGGAGATCTCTTGTGACGCCGAGACAATGCCCTGCCACTCCTGATTCTGCACAGTCGAGATCACCTGCCCAGGTTCAAGCTGGTGCAGGAAGCGTTCGACCTCAACCGCTTTGGCTCCCGCCCCCCACGCCTGATAGATATGGATCGCCTCGTCCAGATAGGCTTTCGCCATCCCTGTTTGTTGCAGATGATGACGGTAACGCCCGGCACGCTCGTTACAAACCGCCTGCATCAGAGCAAACCCAGCCACGCGCGCGGCCTGAATCGCCCGCTCGTAATAGCTGAACGCATCCGCCTGTTCATCCTCCAGAACGGCCTGTTCCGCTCTCAGCAGGAAGTATCCCGGTGCAAAGTTATGCGGGTTGCGCTGATACCAATCGGTCAGGCGCTCGCTGGCTGCAGCAAACCAATGCTCCTGTGCTTCTGAAACCACACCGCCCTGCTGCTTCAAAGCGACAATGCTCAACAGATTGAACTGGGTATATGTCGCTTCATGGAAGATCCCCTCATCCAGGTCGTTAGGGGTTAACTCGGGAGACAAGGCAACCGACAGTGCTTCCTGATAATTGCCGAACAGATAACCCTGCAGCAAACGTCCGAGCAAGCGATCATACTTGCCGCACATGTAGTTGTTCGCCACATAATGGGCCTGCGCTTCGGCTTCGTACCCGGCCTCGTGATCCAGATTGTGCTGGTTATCGAGGCTACCCTGCAGAATCTGCAGCAAATTACACTGCAGGGTACTGAGATAGACCTGCGCCGGTTGTTTAATCTTTTCACAGGTCTGACTGACCTGACGGGTACGTTGCAGCAGTTTATCGACGTTCGGGCTGGTCATCAGATCAGCATAAAAACCGAAAATGTAGGCGTGAACACCCCAGTAGTAGTCCCCCTGCTCCAGACAGCGCTCAAAAGCCGCATCCCGCGCGTCCCGACTCTTATGCAGCGGCTGCTGCCAGGGCAACACGAAGTTGCTGTACATCATCAGCAAACGCCCTTCCGTGAGCGCGTTGGCCGGAAACTTCTGACCGATCAGTTTCGAGTAACGGGCGGCTTCAAAGGCGGTGTCGTAGTCTTTCAGCACCTTGGTACAGAGCAATCCGTACATCATGAAGACGTAGCTGGAGTGTGCACTGTTGCCGTGGGTTTGGGTCAGCTTCAGCAATCCAAGAATGGTCAGCGGAAAGAGTATCGAGCCTGAGTTGTAACAGCACGGCTGCATGGCCATCAGGATCTCCAGCGTGCGCAATACCGTTGCGTCCTGGACTTCGGGTTTCTTACTCAATTCGCGGAAAGAGACTTTCGCCAGTTCAGCCTGAACCTCGGCGATCGCTGCACCGATATCTTCCATGCCCGGCTCGCGTGGCATCGAATACCCCAGTTGAGCCAAGGCCTCCAATCCCTGATCGATCGCCCTTTGCAGCTGGCCGTAACGGGTGTATTGGGTGATCAGGACAGTGTTTAACATCACCTGCTGATCGGGATAAGCACAACGCGCTTTAACTTCGGCAATCTGTGCTTCAGCCAGTTCGAACTCCCCGGCGAGGAAGAGGCATTCAAGACGTTCAATCGCCGCCTGAAACAGCTGCGTGTCAGAAACATCCGGGAGATCATCACTCAGGCTGAACAACGCATTGAGATAGTTCACCGCCGTTCCGTAGGCGCTGGCATCCTTAGCTTTCTGGGCAGCCTGAAGGTTCAGTGCGATAACACGCGCTTTCTCATCCACGCTGAGTAGATGCGGGGCCTGATTGAAGTGCCCCACAACGCTGAAACAGTGCTCCTCCAGCGCTTTTTCATCGTAGCTGTCGAGTAACAACCGACCGATGCGATGATGCAGCTGCTGACGTTTGTCATCATCGAGCAATGAATACGCCGCCTGCTGGACCCGGTCGTGCAGGAAACGCACCTCTTCCACCGGTGCATCATCGCCTCCTGGCAACCTGACCGGCTGCACAAGTCCGCTCTGGTAGGCGGCCTCCAGCTGGGTCTCAGGTGCAGCACCCATTTCACCATCACCCTCTAGCGCACGGACAAGTGCCAGTGGGAATACAGCGCCGATACAAGACGCGTGCTGCAGCTGACGCTGGGTCGCTTCGGGCAGACGGCTGATCTTACCGACCATCAGAGCCACAACGTTATCGGTGATGGAGGATTGCGCAATTTGCTCAACAGACCAGCACCAACGGTTCTGATCGTAATCGAAACTCAGCAACTCCTGCTGATACAGCTCCTGCAGGAACTGCCTTAAGAAGAATGGATTGCCATCGGTTTTGGTGTGCACCAGATCGGCTAAGGTCGCGACCTCGGTCGTCTGCAGGTCCAGCGAATCTGCGATCAGCTGTTGCAGATGGGCAACACCAAGCGGCTGCAGATTAATCTGGCTGATGCGGGCAGTGCTGTCCTCAAGGTCAGACAACATCTGTATAAAGGGGTGCCGCGCATCTACTTCATTGTCACGATAGGCGCCCAGCAACAGGCAGTGCCTGCAGTCAGTATCGGTCAGCAGCAAACGTAGCAGCTGGATACTGGCCCGATCCGCCCACTGAAGGTCATCGATAAACACCACCAGCGGTTTATGTTCGCTGCTGATCGCGTGGATAAACTGCAGGAATACGCGGTTAAAACGGTTTTGTCGTTCATCCGCTCCCAAAGGCGCGGGTGCTGGTTGCGGTCCAAGCAGCCGCCCCAGATCGGGCATGATCTCGATAAGCACCTGAGCATTAGGTGCCAGTGCCTCATTCAGGCGGTCGCGCCATGCCTGCATCTGATCTGCGGGCATAGCCAGAATCAAGCGTATGAAATGGCTGAACGCCTGTTCAATCGCACTGTAGGGCATGGTACTGCGATACTGATCGAACTTACCGAATACGAAAAGTCCGCCATTCTCCAGAACCGGTTTCTGTATCTGGTTGACCAGCGCCGATTTGCCCACTCCGGAGTATCCCGCCACCAACAGCGCTTCACAGGGGCCATCCACTACCCGCCCAAAGGCGTCCATCAGCTGAGTCAGCTCCTGCTCACGGCCGTACAAACGCTGAGGTATCTGCAGCCGCTCGCTGCGGTCGGCTTCACCCACCTCGAATCCATCCAGCGAGCGGTTTTGCGTGATTACCTCAAGCAGATACTCCAGATCTGACAGCAACCCGGCACAGCTCTGATACCGGTCTCGCGGTTCAATCTGCAGCAAACGATGGGTGATATCGGCCAGCACAGTCGCTGTCTGCCCCTGTCCCATCGACCAATGTTTCAAGCTGAGGGATCGCGCGATATGGGCGTAGCTGATCTCCTCATCCTGTTGCAGCTCAGCAAAAGGAACGGCACCACAAAACAACCAATAAAAAACACACCCCAGGCTGTACAGATCCGTTCGGTGATCAAGGCTGCGGTCAATTTCATACCCCTGTTCCGGCGCCAGAAAGCGTACGTCGGCGATCATGGGCCGGAAGTGCCCTATCCCCTTCCGGGTCTTTGGACAGTGCCGGGCTGAACTGAAATCGACCAGTACCGCCTTAGTGTATTGCGGAGATAACAGGAAAGTCGCCGGGCGCAACGCCAGATGGAAGATGTCCTGAGAATGGACGCGTGCGAGAGCGCGTGCGAGGCTTATGGCGATCTGGAGCTTGTCTTTAAGGGACAGCGTGGTTATCGGCTGTTGTGCCAACGATATGGGGGATGCGGTAATCAGCCTATGGGCCGCACTACCGTCTTCGACCGTTTCGACAAGGTCGGGTGCACCACGTCCGCCAAGATGATCAAGAATAACGCGTTCGTTTTCCAACGCAGCGCTGATCTCAAAGGGCGATAGATGACTAAAACAGGAGCGTTCAAAAACGGTTTTGCCGTCCGCCTCGTGAAGCGGCTCAAGACGCATAAAGCGTTCGCTGAGGTCAGGTACGATAGTACTCTGCTCCATCAACACCTCTCGGAACAAAAAATAATGAGTAGGTCCTGACTCGATTGATAAATCCCTACATTCTGAAGCACAACTATAGTGAAGTTTCTCAAATACGGAAACTCCCATGTGTTTGTACGCCTCTCTTATCTGTTGTTTTCGGCAGATCTTGTTGATTCTCGACATAAAAGCTTTAAATTACAGCCCAACCTATTGATCCGACTACGCATTTTTTTCGTAGTCGGAAGAGTTAAGAATCAAGGATCAATAATCTAATGGACAACCATATTGCCGTTATCGGCGCTGGTCTGGCGGGAGCAACCTTCGCTCGCCGCATGCTGGATCAGGGCTGCAAAGTCACCGTTTTCGACAAAAGCCGTGGTACCGGCGGTCGCCTGGCCAGCTGCCGGGTAGATGACCAGAGTGCAGACCTGGGCGCACCCTGGTTCGAACCGGAGAGCGCCGCTTTTCGTGAATGGCTCGCCCAGCAACCTGCCGTCTCTCACTGGCAGCCTCACTGCGAATCCCTCTCCGGCGGCCAGATCACAGCGCTGGATACCTACGTACATGCCCCTCGTCAGAGCGCGTTAACCCGGTCCCTGCTGGCAGGAGCAGAGCTGATCACCCAGACCCGTGTGGGCTACATCTGGCCCGAAACCGAAGGTGTTATCGTGCGTGACGAGCACGGCCAGCCGCTCGGGCATTTTGATTCAGTTGTTGTAACCACGCCTGCTCCCCAAGCTGTGCCCCTGCTGGAAGCAGTACCTCGTTTTACACAGCGGGCAGCCGAGGTATATCCGTCGGCATCCTGGGTGCTGGTCGTTAAACTTGCATCACCCACCGAGGTTAAACCGGATGTCTACTACGGTGAACACGATTGTCTGCTGCGCTTAGTGCGCGACAGCGCCAAACCGGGCAGAGGTAGTGCTGACAACTCTGATACGGCTGAGACCTGGGTGATCGAAGCGCGCGATAGCTGGACGCAACAGCACCTGGAAACAGCACCCGAACAGGTCGCCGACTTGTTGCTGTCCGCGTTCCGGGAAACCACCGGCTACACTGGCGAGATAAGCGCACAGCGTGTGCATCGCTGGTTATACGCCCGTCAGCAACCGCTCAGTGAAACAGGCCATCTCTGGAGCGAAGAAACTAACATCGGCGTCTGTGGTGACTGGTTGCACGATGGTGATAGCCAGGGCGGCCTTGAGAGAGCCTGGCATAGCGCCAATGCATTGGCCCAGCGTCTGCTCAACACTACCGATTTCTGATATAAGATCCGTAAACGTGTTTGACCGGCACGGCACCTGAAAGAGAGCTTCAAGTAAAAGGATTGGACTTTGGACAACATCTTTAGCGGCATAAAGTCTGTCGGAGAGTACCTGAAACACCTGGATAAGTTTGAGCACATCGATGGCTATCTGAGCGGCATCGAAGGTTTTGCCTTAATGCAGCTTGCCGAGTTCGGGCCGGGCCAGGGCGAGGTTGTAGAGATCGGCTCCATGTGCGGCCTCTCCACCAGCTGGCTGGCATCCGGCATCCAACGTTCGAAGCGAGGAAAGGTCTATGCAGTTGACCACTTTCAGGGGTCCCCCGAACACCAACCAGGCCAGAAGTACGAGAATAAGGTCCTGATTAAGGATGGCTCTACTTTCAATACCTTCTGCAACAACCTGGGTTCGGTAGGCTTGCTCGATTGGGTCGAACCCATTCAAAAGTCCTCGCTGGAAGCAGTTCAACGCTGGGACAAACCGATCCGCCTGCTATTTATCGACGGCGACCACTCCTACGAAGCGACCAAAGCTGACTACGAAAGTTGGTCTCCGTTTGTTTCTGAAGGGGGGCTGATCTGTTTTCACGATATCGATGAGTGGGCGGGTTGCACCCGTTTTTACAATGAACTGATGGAAAACAATCGACTACTGCATCCTCTCGCAGCAGTCGGGTCTCTTCGGGTTGTTCAGGTCCTGAACCGCTAATCCGGCTTTTTGAAAAAGATCGACACGGTGCCCAGCGTAATTCCCCACTTGGTCACCGTGGCACGGTTGACCAGTATTCCGTCATCCAGCAAGTACATTCGGTCGTCAAACCTGACCCGAACGTTTCGCCCACCGATCGGCAGCTCCATCTGGTATTGCCAACTTAGCTGATTGCCATCAATCTGCCCCTCGGCTTGTCCGACCACATCCCCGGCGGTGCCGGAATATCGCCCGTCGCCCAGCGATTTAATCTTCCATACCCGAGTTTCAGTGGCGCCATCGGCGTAATCGAAATCCTCGTGCAGTACTAATGTATCCTGTTCGGTATCCTGCTCGATCACACCCTCTATTTTCACCGTAAACGCTCGACGCAAAGCGCCAAAGCGGTCCTCAAAGATACCCCAGGCGGTTGTTTCTCCAGCGAAATAACGGTACAGATCGAACACCGTAGATTCGCTTTCTTCACATTGTTTGAAGTAAATTTTCTCGTGCACGGGACTCTGTGTTCTCTTACCAGTTGTAGGGAAATAGGCACATAAAGATGAAAAAACGGCGAAAAACTCCGCCTCAATGTAAGAAATATTACGCAGAGGCCCGACATGCGGATCACTATTGGTTACAATGCCGCTCCAGTTTTTTGCCCGCTGTGATCCGGATGACTGCAGCGCAACGTACAAAGGGATTTAAGAAGAAAGAACTATGATCTCTACTGAAGCAGAACTTGTCCGCAACCAGCTAATCGAAAAAGGGCTGGAAACGCCGCTGATCGAAACAGGTCTCAGCAACGAACAAAAGTACGAGCGCATCAAGGGCCTGATGGCCGAAGTAGTTGCTACGCTCGGTATGGATCTGGAAGACGACAGCCTGGAAGAAACCCCACACCGCATCGCCAAAATGTACGTGTATGAGCTGTTTGGCGGCCTGGATTATGAGAACTTCCCTAAGATCGCCCTGATTGAGAACAAGATGAAGGTCGACGAGATGGTGAAGGTACGCGATATCAGTGTGCTTAGCTCCTGTGAGCACCACTTTGTGACCATCGACGGGATGGCAAAAGTTGCCTATATCCCGGGCAAGAAGATTATTGGCCTGTCGAAGATCAATCGTATCGTACGGTTCTTTGCGCAGCGCCCACAGGTTCAGGAGCGTCTGACCCAACAGATTCTGGTTGCCCTGCAAGCCCTGCTGGAGACCGACAACGTCGCAGTTACCATCAACGCCACACACTACTGTGTGAAATCCCGCGGCGTGATGGATATGAACTCCGACACTGAAACCACCGCACTGGGTGGTATCTTCAAGAGCAACGAACGTACCCGCGCCGAGTTTCTTCGGTAAGCCCTTAAGTAAGCGGCACGTTCGATAAAGCTCTCTATTGGTCAGGGCGTGATTTCACGCCCTTGCCAATCAAAAATCCCGCCACTCTGCTCCGCCGACAACCCATCAATCACGTTCAACAGATAACGCGCCGAATCATCTGCGGTAAACAACGCACCGGGTTTTACATTTTTCTGAAACGGCTTAGACAATGCCGTATCAACCGTACCGGGATGAAGACCCACGATGATCTGCTGCGGATTACGACGACGCGTTTCTATCGCCAACGTTTTGAGAAGCATGTTCAGCGCGGCCTTGCTGGCGCGATAACTGTACCAACCACCCAGGCGATTATCGGAGATACTGCCCACCCGCGCAGACAGGGCAGCAAACACCGTTTTTTTCCGTGGTTTCATCAGGGGCTGCAGATGTTTTGCGATCATCAATGGCGCCAAGGCGTTTACCGACATCAACTGCTGAAAGCTGTCCTCCGATAAACCGTTCAGACTTTTCTCCGGTGAGATCTCAGGCTGGTGTAAAAGACCGGTCGCAACAATAACAAGGTCTAGGCGTTTACCTTGTAGAGACTGTGCAGCGGTAGCGATACTGAGTTTATCGGTGACATCCACCGGATAGCAGCTCAGTGTTTTGTCCTCTGGGGCGCTCATCGAAGGTGCGGACCTTGAGAACGCGAGTACCTCCTCGACCCTGTCATCCCGCAACAGCCGCTCAATCATGGCAGAACCGATCCCGCCAGAAGCACCAAAAACCGCCACCGTTAACGGGGCATCAAAACTATTGAAATGTGTCATCCTGTTGGCTCCACGCGCTGTAACTGATTGCTACTGTTACGCATATATCAATTGAACCGATCATGGCTCTGTCACGTACAACGCGAAACAGAAACCAGAATGACAAACGCTATGAAAAAACCTGTGGTGTTTTACGACGGCAACTGCCCGCTGTGTCGCCGGGAGATCGAACACTATAAACGACTGGATCGGGCAGCTAAGGTTGAGTGGCTGGATATATGGCAACGCCCTGAGCTACTTAAAGCACAGGGCGTTGAGTTTAGCGACGCGATGAAACTCCTGCACACCACCGACCGACAGGGCGATCTGCAGCGTGGCGCCTACTCTTTTGTGGTGATATGGCGCGAGCTGCCATACTACCGCATGCTGGCTGTAACCGTGGAAACACTACGACTTACTTCGCTACTGGATGTAGCCTACCGTTGTTTCGCGCGCTACCGTTTCCGCGCACGCTGCAAAGAGGGCTGCTCCCTGCCGGATCAATAGATCATAGGTCGGACCGCCACCCCATCCCTGACTCTTCGATCAGACGCTCGTACACCCCTTCGATGTTCAGTGGTAACCAGGCCTCGTAGTTGCGGAAATCGCTGAACTTATCCAACCGGATCGTCTCCTTCATCTCTGTCAGCGACTTGCCGTCGTGGATCGCCTCCACTACGGCCCCATGTAATGCTTCCAGATACGCCAGATAACGTTCGACGTCTGCCTTGCTGCCGACGTCCGCATGGCCACCCACAAAGGTATCAAACTCCAGCTGCAGCACATCGCGGGTCGAGTTGATCATGCCGCGGATATCGTAACTCCAGAGTTTACGCCACGGCATCCGGCCAACGAGAATCCAGTCCACCACAAACAAAGTCTGCTCCCTGGGGAACAGCACGCTGATCGATCCACGGCCATCGTTTGGCCCGTGGTATCGCAGCTGCACTTCGCTATCGCCCAGAGTCAGGTTGAGCTGGTCGTCGAACACCAGATCAGGTACCACCGTTTTAGCCCGCGTCATCCGGATATCCTGCCTGGCCAAGCGATGTGCCACAAAGGTGGTCCCCGGCTCGTCAAACACCTCTGCGCCGTAGATATGATCACTGTGGTTGTGGCTAAACACCACGTATTTCACGGGCTTGTCGAAACGGGCCTTCAGCTCGGCCTTGAGCCACTCAGCCGCTGGCCGGTTGAGTGTATCCACCAGCAGAATCCCCTCCTCTTTCACCAGAAAGACGGAGCGGTGCCGGTCATCGATAAAGCGGTACAGATCGCCTTTGATCTGTTCAATGCTGTAGTCAGCGAAGGAAAGCGGGCTGGCGAGCAGAAACAGGGTCAGAAAAAAGCAGCGGTAAACACGAGTAAACATCGACGCTCCAGAGACCAGAATTGGACTTACTGAAGGATAGATCAAGAAATCCCCCTAGCGTTCCCTTGTCGCGGGTGGATCACTCTCTTTTTTAGATGTATCAATGCCACTGTCTCGCCCCGATAATCCTGTCGCGCTTCAACAGAATCAGGTTTGAAGCCGAGTTTCGGATAAAGCAGTAAGCCTGCTACGTTGCGGTTAAAGCAGGAGACCATCACCTCTTGGGCAACGTACTTGCTGTATGCGAGATCGGTCATATAACGGATCAGCGCGCTGGCGACACCCCTACCCCGCGCATCAGGGTCTACCACCACGTTGCCAATCGCGCAGAGGCCCTCGGATTCGAAACGGTAGAAGTTGGCAAAACCTACAACACGGCCTTCCATTTCCACCACGGTGGAATCCGCCCGTGTTTCAATCAGCCCGCCGAGCTGCTCAACGGTCAGGGGATACTCAGCCCTGGGGGCACAGAAAAACAACTCCTCCGGATCGCGAGGAAAAGTACAAAGAACTGAAAGATCAGATGCAGTGACGGGACGAAAGTGAAGATCGGACAAACCACGCCTCCTTGCAGCAGTAAGTAAGAACAATAGCAGCAGCCAACTTTACCGCCGCAAGAGGCGCAGGCTAGCTTCAGGCAGCCGAATTGTAATCGTCAATACTGCGATTTCGGGCCGCACTGTAATCGATAATCGGTTGCGGACGTCCCGCCTCTACCGCAAAGCGTGGATCAAAGCGGTGTTTTCCCTGCACCTTCTCCAGCTCCGGCAGCCAGCGGGCGATATACAGACCATCGGGATCAAATCGCTCCGCCTGGCGTTGCGGACTGAAGATACGGAAGTACGGTGCCGCATCTGCGCCAACTGACGCGCTCCACTGCCAGCCGCCCTGATTGGAAGCGAAGTCACCGTCGATCAGGTGCTGCATAAAGAACTCTGCCCCCTTGCGCCAGTCCTGACGCAGAATTTTGGTAAGGAAGGATGCGGTCAGCATCCGCACCCGATTGTGCATCCAGCCCGTCGCCAGCAGCTGTTTCATACCGGCGTCTACCAACGGAAAACCTGTCTCCCCGCGGCTCCAGGCATCAAACAGCGCATCATCATCCGACCAGACCAGACGCCGCTCAATGTCAGGCTTAAAGGCTTGCAGACGGTTAATCTCCGGGAAATCCACCAGCAGATGGCGGTAGAACTCACGCCAGATAATCTCCAGCGCCCATTGATTCTGCAACCACTCCCCCTCCATCCAGCCCGGACGGTCATCGGCCAGCTGCAGCGCCGTCATGCACTGACGGGCAGACAGCGCGCCAACGCTCAGGTAAGGCGACAGGGAGGATGTAGAGGCCATTGCCGGATAATCGCGATGATCCGGATATTGAACCGCCTTCTCAGCCGCGAACTGCTGCAAGCGGTCGTGGGCGATATCAGATCCTGCGGGCCACAAACTTTCATCCCAGTAATTGCTGCCCAGCTCATAACTGAGCGAAGGTATGGGATCGCCGTTCACGCCGCTCTCCATCTGCGCTGCAGGCATCGGGAGAGGTGTCGGAAGTTCCTGCGCATACAAACTTCGCCACGCTTTACTGAACGGGGTAAACACCCGGAACGGCAAGCCCTGCTTATTGCGCACCTGGCCGGGCTCAATAATGGTGTCGCTGTTAAACGAATGAACCTTAATCCCAGCATCGCCAAGCTGCACACTGACGGCATCATCCCGACGTTGCTCGTATTCAGGGTATTCACGGTTAAAGTAAAGTGCCTGGGCGTTCAGTGAACGCACCAGCGCCATCAGCTGCTCGGGCACCTCACGGTTGCTGGCGACACGCAGCACTTTAAGCGGGATGTTCAGCGCCGCCAGATCCTCTGCCAACTTACGCAGATTGGCAAGCCAGAACTGCACCCGGCAACGCCCTTCATCCTGAATTTTCCACTGCGTCGGCGTGAGCACTGCCACCGCAACGACCGGCTGCCACTGCTGCGCATCCTGGCACGCCTGATACAACGCGTGGTTATCACGCACGCGCAAATCGTTTCTGAACCAAACAAGTTTCATCGGACTACCTGTTCTTAAAGAGAGGCTGAGCCTCAGATGTAGTTTCTGAGGCCCAGTTCGTGCGGGTAGGGATCAAGATACGCTTGGGAGCGGATATATTCGTTCCCGTGACGCTTGAGATAGTGCTTGAGCAAGGTGATCGGCACCGCCAGATGAACCTGATTGGTACGATACTGATCAATCGCCTGCAACAGATCCTGCTTGGTTTCCGTATCCAGGTCGCGCTTCATGTAACCCATAATATGCATCATGGCGTTGGTGTGACTCTTACGATTAGCGCGAGACTTCAGGTGGTTCATCAGCGTCAGCAAGTAGTGCTGCATCACCTCTTCCAGCGGCAGCTGGGGTGCGTCCTGCGCAAGATAACGGCCCAGTTCACGATAACCTTCGTAAGAGTGCGCCATCAGCTGATACTTAACGCGGCTGTGGTACTGCAGCACATTGTGCAGTGTTGGCTCCGCTTCAACTTCCTGTTTGAACTTGTAGTAGGCAAACACGCGGGTGATGAAGTTTTCTCGCAACACCGCATCGTTGAGACGAGCTTCTTCTTCAACCGGCAGAGCCGGGTTATGCTTCATAATCTCGGCAGCAAAGATGCCGCTACCTGCGGTGTTGGGAATGCCATTTTGGTGATAGATCTTCACCCGTTCCATACCGCAGCTAGGAGACCCTTTCATCAGAATATAACCGCAGAGTTCTTTATGGTTTTCAGCGATCATCTGGCCGTAGTCTGCCAGCTTGTCGGTCACATCCAGCTCTGCATTACGGGTGCCTAGGGCACGAGGCGCTTCCGGCTCACCCACCAGGCGGATCGGTTCACGCGGCGTACCCAAACCTATCGCCACTTCAGGGCAGAACGGTTTGAAGTCAAAACACTCGCTTAACACTTTGAGGCAGTACACGGATCGCTTGTGGCCGGAGTCAAAGCGCACTTTCTGCCCCATCAAGCAGGCACTGATACCCACAGGGATGGAGGGTTTCAGATCTTCAGATGTTGTATCACTCATAACAGCTCTCCCATCGTTCCTGATGATTTGAGTATTCCGTTTTGTTGTCAGCTAAAGCCTGTGCCTACTCAGAAACCGGTCACAGGCTGCATGATACGACCCAACAACGTCGTAAACTTGAGCGGCGCATCGGTTGCGACCAGACAGATGCAGTCTTCCTCGCTATCGACCAGCGGCTGATGTTCGATCTGGTCATCAAGATCTGCGATGTCGCCTGCGGCAAACCGCCCGATCTCATCGCTGAAGGAACCTCGCAGCACCAGCGTCAATTCGTTACCGTCATGGGTATGAGGCAACATCGCTTTACCCGGCGCAATACGCAACAGGCGGGACACACCTTTGGTATGGCAAGGCAGATCGTAGTACCAGACTCCCGGTACAATCCGTTTCCACTCAATCGTATCCAGCGAACCGCCTATATAGTCAGCCAGCGGCATCGGCACATCACTCTCGGTGCGGACCGGCTCGCGGATGATCTCGACCACTTCAGGTTCTTTATCGATGGCGGCCAGTACCGCATCCAGAGCGTCGTCGCTGATATCGACCGGATCCAGCCCTTCAAGCAACATACCGCCGATGGATTCGGATGCCTGCGCCCGTGCACGACATTCAGGGCACATAGAGAGGTGGCAGGCAGCAACCAGTGCCATAGCCTGAGATAACGACCCGGCGGCATAACTCATTAGGGTCGCTTCATCCAGATGATGACGGATGTTCATACTTCAGCCCTCCAGATCGTTTTGAGTTTTTCTGACGCCAGCCGCAGCCTCGATTTGACGCTGCCCAACGGTATCCCTAAACGGCTGGATATCTCAGAATGGGAACGCCCCTCGTAGAAAGACATGTAGATCACCTGAGCCTGATTTTCCGGCAACGATTGCACAGCCCGCGCCATCCGGTCGGCAGTTACACTTTGCTCACCCCGATCCGAATCATCCGGGTCCGGGGTCCACTCCTCCAGCTCATACTCCGGGTATTTCTGGCGGCGCATCCAATCGATACTCTGATTTCGCGCCAGCGTAAATATCCAGGTGCTCGCCGCTGCTTTTGAGCGGTTATAAAGATGCGCTTTCCTCCACACGGTCAGCATGGTTTCCTGCATCAGCTCTTCAGCGGTGGTTTCGACCAATCCCAGACGGATGATGTACGCTTTTACCTTGGGCGCAAAATGTCGGAACAGCGTGATATACAGCTTTTTATCCTGCGTTTCGGCAAGTTGCGTGAGGATCGCGCTCCAGTCCATCTGACTCGTCGTATCCGCATTTAATGCCACAACTTTTTCCACGTCTTCTCCAGGCGGTTTGTTTTCCATGTCTCTCCTTACGATTGACCGCTGAGATTGGATCAACTCTGCATCAAAATATCTGCTTTTTTCCTATTTTTTAAATGCTTAGTTAATCAGGTGATCTTTTATGGGCTACCCTGCGTAACAGGATGCAACGAACAAATTATGGACGATCCTATGAATATCGCTGCCCTCAGAAGAAAAAAGATCGCTGTTATCGGCTCCGGTATCTCCGGTCTCAGCTGTGCCTGGCTACTGAACAAAGCCCATGATGTAACGCTGTTTGAAAAGGATGATCGGCTTGGAGGCCACTCTAACACCGTTTCGGTGATGGTGAACAACAGTCAGATTGATGTGGACACGGGCTTTATTGTCTTCAACCCTGTTAACTATCCCAACCTGGTAAAGCTGTTTAAGGAACTGGACGTTGAGACCTGTGAGACTGATATGTCGTTCGCGGTTTCCGCCAGAGAGGGTGGCCTGGAGTACTCCGGTACCGGCTTAGGCGGAGTGTTTGCACAACGTTCCAACCTGATCCGTCCCTCCTTCCTTCTTATGCTAAAAGACCTTCTGCGTTTTTACCGCAACTCCGAGCAGATGCTGAATCAGGAAGATCTGCACACCCTGACGCTCGGTGAATTGCTTGCGCAACACGGCTACGGCAAACATTTTATCTATGATCATCTGCTGCCGATGGGTGCTGCGATCTGGTCAACACCTGTAGAGCAGATGCTCGATTACCCCGCCGCCAGCTTCCTCAGATTCTGCAGCAATCACGGTCTGGTTCAGCTCAACGATCGCCCTCAATGGAGTACCGTGGTCGGTGGCAGCATCCAGTACGTTGATAAAATTGCTCAGACGCTGGGCGGATCCATCCGTCTCAACAGCCGCATCCACCGTATCATCCGCCAGCCGGGACACATACTGATCGAAGACCTGCACGGTCGTCGCGAACACTTCGACGATGTGGTACTCGCCTGCCACTCCGATCAGGCCCTCGCCCTGCTGGCGGATCCTACTCCGGAGGAGCGCGACCTACTCAGCTGCTTCCCCTACCAGCGCAATAAAGCGTACCTGCATCTGGATGAGAAACTGATGCCCCAGCGCCGTGCCGTCTGGTCGAGCTGGAACTACATGTCCGAAGGTCACGGCAAAGATCAGGAAGTATCGGTCACCTATTGGATGAACCGCTTACAACCCCTGAATACTGAAACCCCAGTGTTTGTTTCGCTTAACCCACTACATGAGCCGGCTGACGGAACCATTCTCCGCAGCTTCTTCTATGACCATCCGGCGTTTGGCCGGGAATCCTACAGCGCCCAGCGCAAACTCTGGCAGTTGCAGGGTAAGCAAAACACCTGGTTCTGCGGTGCCTACTTTGGTTATGGTTTCCACGAAGACGGTTTGCAGTCAGGGCTCGCAGTTGCCGAACAGCTGGGCGGCATCCCCCGCAACTGGGAGTTGGAAGATCCAAGCAGCCGCATCCACGTTATACCGCAGAAGCCTCATGGGGCTCATCACACAGATTACTCCGAAGACCGTGCCAGGGAGCAGGCCAATGGCTGAACTGGATTCCGCGCTATACGAGGGGCTGGTGATGCACCATCGCTTCACCCCTCAACGGCATCGCTTTATCTACCGGGTGTTTTCCGCCTGCCTGGATCTGGATGAACTGGATGAACTGGATGCTAAACACCGCCTGTTTTCGGTAAACCGTTTCAATCTGTTCTCACTACACGAGAAAGACCACGGCAAAGGCGGCGACCAGTTAAGAAAGCAGATTGCAGAGCTGCTCGCTGCGCACGGTTACACCAGCGCCAGCGCTCGTATCAAACTGCTCTGCTACCCACGTATCCTGGGTTACGTATTCAATCCACTTAGCGTCTACTTCTGCTACAACGCCGACGACCAGCTGGAGGTCATTCTCTACGAAGTGACCAATACCTTTGGCAACCGTCACACCTACCTGCTGCCCGCAACGCCGGACGCTGCAGGACCGGTGCGCCATCACTGCGGCAAAAAGATGTACGTGAGTCCCTTTATGCCGATGGATACGGCCTACTCGTTCCGTATCCAACCGCCAGAAGAGCGTATCGCTGTCTGCATCAGACAAACAGACGGTGTCATGAGTGACAACGCCTCAGAACATAACCATGGGCAGCCGATCTTACACGCGACCTTCACCGGCACGCGTACACCTTTTACCGATAAAACACTGCTGAAAGCCTTCCTCCGATATCCGCTGATGACGTTGAAGGTGATCACCATGATCCATTGGGAAGCCCTGCGTCTCTGGCGCAAAAAAGTAAAAATCCAACCCCGCGATGCAGGCAACCGCTACAGCGTAAGCTGGCAGGACAAAAACGGAGTGATGCACTATGAAAGCCATTGATTACAACGCCCATACACCACAACAGATCGAAGACCTGGGCTGGTTCGAGCGCAAGCTGATCAGGGTCCTCAATAGTAAGCTCAATCGCTCTGTCGGAACCCTGCACCTCACCCTGCCCAGCGGGTACCGCTGCAGCTTTGGTGACAAAGAACCCGTGGCGTCATTAAAGCTCAACAATTTCCGCCCACTTCTCCGTCTGCTCACCGGTGGTATCAACGGCTGGTCAGAATCTTACCTGGCCGGAGAGTGGGACAGCCCGGACCTCACATCACTGGTACGTTGGGCACTCCGTTACGAAGCAGAGCTGGACAATCTATCCAAGGCACGCGCTTTTACCGGCATCCTGCACAACCTATATCACCGCCGTCGCGACAACAGCCGCAAAGGGAGTCGCAAAAACATCGCCGCCCACTACGATCTGGGGAACGAGTTTTACAGTCACTGGCTCGACCCTGGCATGACCTATTCCGCCGCCCTTTTCAAAGACGAAAACGAACCGTTGGAGCAGGCACAGCACAATAAATACGCGCGTATTCTGGAGCTACTGGATGCCAAACCCGGTGACCATATCGCCGAGATCGGCTGCGGCTGGGGCGGTTTCGTCACACAAGCAGCACAGGAACATCAGCTCAAGGTTCACGGCGTTACCCTGTCAAAAGAACAGCTGGCGTGGGCAAAAGAGCGCGTCAACAATGCGGGATTATCCGAGCAGGTTCATCTCAGCCTGACAGACTACCGCGACCTGAACCACCGCTACGACGGCATCGTCTCAATCGAGATGTTTGAAGCCGTGGGTGAAGCCCACTGGGATACCTACTTCGAAACCCTGAAAAAGATCCTGAAACCGGGTGGCCGCGTCGTACTACAGGTAATCAGCATCGATAACGACCGCTTCCACAGCTACCGCAAACAGGCGGACTTTATTCAGCGCTATGTATTCCCCGGCGGTATGCTGCCCAGCGTAGAAGCCCTGCACCAGAAATTCGATCAGCACGGCTTCGAATTAAAAGAGCAGCAGCTGTTCGGCATGGACTATGCCCGCACCCTGGAGCTGTGGGCACAGGAGTTTGAAAATCACTGGCAACAGATCAAACCCCTCGGTTTTGACAACCGCTTCTACCGCCTATGGCGCTACTACCTCGCCTACTGCCAAGGCGGCTTTGAACAGGGATCGATCGATGTGGGATTTTATGTGTTGGAACGATAAAACGGCGTAAGCCTTCCCCTGCCCAAAGTGCAGCATTGCTATAACGCACCATATCCGCAACAAGTACGAAGCGGATATGGTGAGACTCATCCAATCCATGTCCATTTATCTGTATGTAGTCACCCCGTCTTTGGATATCCATACAGTATATTGCCCCCCTACAAAGAAACCCGCGCGCTTTTCTAACCTTAAATGGCACGTTTTCCCCCTTGCCTTATCCCCAAATCCGTTTCATATTAGGCACTTACGGATATCGCCATGCAGCCATATACGCACGGCAAATCATCAATACGCGCATGCTCGTTTTCAGCGGAAGAGAATAAGGCATTCGATCTATAATTTCCTTTCCCTTCAGAGTGTTAACATCACTTATAGGATGTAACACATTTCAGCGATATAAGCCGGCGCAGTATTAAAATGTCATGCACCATGGAGAAAACTTTGAAACATCGCATCAGGCGTTTACCTGCTCATCAGAACGGGAAGGTTGCAGGGATTATTATGGCGGTTGTTACTATACCGTTTACGTTAATCGCAGCTGTTTTTATGTTTCTTGCTCCTGAGCTTAATAATCGAGGAATGGCCATTGATTTCCCATTTGGTTTTTTCCTATTTGCACCGATTGCATATGGTGCTTTGGGGTACATAGGCGGTGTTGTTGCATGTGTTATTTACAACCTTACGCTAAAGCTCCACGGTGGTATTGAATATGAGATATCGGAGTAACCGGTAAAGGCCTCATGCATACCAGGGCCAAGCACAAGTGCGCAAAGAATTGCGCTGGACTCACTAAAGAGCGCCTATGTTGGCAGCGTTATGTTTCTTTAGGTCATTACTATGTTGGCTGACAATTGTGACTCTTTGTTAGGGCAAGTGCTCTCTGTGGGTTTGGTTCTATCGGTCTTAGCTGTGATCGTGACGGGTTTTGCTGTGTTCTCCAATGAAGCCAAACCAGAAAAAGGAAAATGGGTGTTATTTGAAATTCTAGGTCCGCTTCACCCGTTAATTACGAATCAGTATCTGAATGAAAAGGGTAGGAAATGGAAGGCCTATGCTGGCATGGCAATTTTCTGTTTGGTAGCAAATATCCTAGCACTGGAGGCTTTGCCTTCATGCACAACTTAAAACATAACAAAAACATCAAAAGTCGCCCTGCGGGCTTGGACCGTCGTTGCGCTCCGGCCCTTTATGTTGGGCGTTAAATAAATCTTATGGATACAGTACTTGTTTCACTTCTCATTATTCTTGGCGGCGTTGCTCTGGTTTTCGTTGCCAAGCGGTCTACAGAGAACTACGAAACTGAAAATGCCGACCACCGCAAACCTAGCGGGCACAGGAAAGCAGTCATCTTCCTCTTATGGTCTGTAGCTTGGGCTGCCCTTGCTTACGTATATCCGCTATCGTTAGCAATAGGCATTGCTCTTGTCTTTATGGGAGTCATTCCCGTTGGGAAGAGAAAAGAGTCACTGTCCAAAACTATCATCGATTACGGGTTTCTCTCAGCTTTTACAGTAGGCGCAGGTACTTTTATCTATGTCCATGTCATTTAGCAAGCGGCTTTTGTCGCCACTGAGTGGCTGGGACTGCCTTATCGCTGCTTCGCAGCTACAAGCCAGCCCTAAAGCCGGGCGTTATGCATCACGGATAGAGTGAGTCCATGGAAGAGTATGAAGTTGGTAGCTGGGTTGCTACGTCTAAGCCTGGGATCTGGCAGGTGTATCGTAAAGAGAGCTTTATGACGCTTGATCCTGTTACAGAACATGAGGTTCAGCGAACAATATATTTCGTTAAGAGGTTTCTTAATGGCTCATTGAAAAGGTCGTTTGGAGAGGCATGCTTTAGCGGTGAGTACCTTACAGCATTTGACTCATCAGCGGTTCAGGAACTACAGGAATATATTATAGAGAACCCAGATCTCTATACCAAGTTCCAGGTTTATGAGCCTAAAGATATTAGCAATATTTACAACGTAAAAGTAAATCTCCCTGAAGACATATCAGCGAAAGATATTGAGACGCTTATTTCCAATGACCAAGAGCTTACAGAAACTGACATTGCGCAACTTGTTCGTAGATTAGGACTTGAAGCTGATAAATTTCCGACTTTCACGCTGCAGTTTGAATCCCGAAACTTCAAATGCCGCGAAAATCAATTGATTTACAATTTTGTCAGAATAAGCAAGTTTTAATACATTAAAAAGACATCAAAAATCGCCCTTCGGTCTTGGAAAACCACAACGCTCCTGCTCTTTTTATTGAGCGCCATTCATCATAAGGACAATGCAACATATGACAGGGATATTTGGTCTAATCGGTGTAGTCATTAATTTAGTTTTAACGCTTAATTCGATGGCCTTGCTGGACTGTAAGAATATTGCAAAGTCACGATCACTATTTATATCAGCATCAATAATTGCACTAGCGCTTGCCACTCCTTGTATATTTTTACTATTGCATTTGCTGTCTAAGCAAGAAAAAGTGTATTGCCTAGGCTATACACTTGACGCATTTGGCGGTGTGGGAATCTGGCTTCTTGGTACTCTTTATCTAATTATTAGGCTGGTACAGGCATTTAAAAGACACACTCCTAATGCGTTTACGTTTGGCGTAGCCTGGGCTGCTCCCCTCAGTACAACTATTGCTATTGCATTACCAGAATACCTGTCAATCATATATGGAGCCGATGTTCTTCATCGGTGTGCCTATTAAACGCATAACAGAGCCGTCAAACTTACGCCCAACTAAGTTGGGATCGGACTGCCTCTGCTACCGCAGAGCTAGTCCGGCATGACAGCATTTATGAGTAAACAAGAGGATAAGCGTTTGAAGACTGTCTGCACATTCATTCTCCTTTTCTTTGTCTCAGTGGACTTCTCCTATGCGGAACGAGACTTTGAGAAAGAAGCTGTTTAGAGGGCATTGAGTTTGTAAAGCTTGGGTATGGAGATCTCCAAGGCAAGAGTTTTAGATCCTTACATTTTCTAACTGGATGTCTGGAGACTGACCAGATTGCGCAAGTTGTACCGTATGTTTCTGAATACAATTTTTTTCAAGGAGCTAAGATCGCGGAGGACCTGAGAAGATTTCGCGGGCTGGTGGATTGCTATGAATTCGGTAGAGCTGGATCACCGATACTGCACATAAACTTACCTTATTGGACACACCAAAGGGAATACTACGAAGGGTCTACGGGAGGAACCAGAATATCAGATGAAGAAACACAGAAGCTGATCGATGAACTTAAAGCCATATTCATAGGAAAGCATCATGCAGACGAATTCGGGATAGACCCAACGATGGAACGTAAGGTTTACTTCTGGTGGGACTAAATCCTGCATAAATCAATAAACACCCATACGCTGCTTTTTCTGCTGCAGCATCCTCTGCCATTGACTTTAATACACACCAAGACATACACAAGAGCGTTAAAGGGATTTTTGTGAGCATTCACTCAAGACTTATTAGATTTTTAGCTCCAACCATTTTTGGATTAGCAATATTCTATTCATACTATACTGTTGCGATAGACGGACCACCTCAGCACTTGATTGATCTGATAAAGAGTTCAGTTGGACGTGATGAACTGCTTCTTATTTCCCAATATCTGAGCTCTCGTGACATAGTCAACCTCATCAACTTCATTGCAAATTTACCATTGGCGTTAGTTTTCAGCTTTGCATGGATATTAATTGCGAAAAACATCAGCTTCATAAATCGCGCACTCCCCACTTCGATACTGGCATCGCTAGTGCCCTTCATTGTTATTTATTCACTTTACTACTACCTGAATATACAGCACTTGGAACAAGGCTTTGTCAAACCCCTTTCTAGTTATGGCTTTGGCGCCATGTCAGAGATGCTGGCAGTTATATTTTTGCCCTATTACACCCTACTCCTTTTATTCAAGGCCTTTTTAGTCAGTGATAGAGGTCAGAAATCGTGAATTTTAACAAGATGCTCAAGGAAGGACACACTAATACGAGCCGCTTAGCGTCGTGTAATAAGCCACTAAGAGACAGTAAATAGAGCTAGTTGAAGCATTACCAATTAGCATCCAGTTGAAAAGGCTTGAGAAGCCAATAGGCTTCGTAGAGATGCGTGTTAGTTTTGTTGCTTTTACTGGCCTTGGCGTTGTGATCCGTTTGGCGGGCGTATGAGCCGTCCACGACGGTAAAGGGATGGTCTTTCAGTAGACATAGCTTCACTCTCGTTACCGTTCTTTGGGTGGTCTTCTTTGTGCAGTTATCTCATAAAACTGTGGGTACAGAGTCGACGTACGACCAAGCGTACCTCAATCGCCCGCAAGCACACTGAACTCGTCGCTTCGCTCCCCTCCTGTTTACTGCACGTTATAAGCTATCGTCCAGGCATCCGGTGTTGGTTACCCATGTCCGCGGGTAACTGATGGCCCAGTGCTACTCGGAATCTCGCAACTAAGCGGCCTGAACGAGCACTGCAGCCTTTGCAGGTAGTTCCATCTGTAAACGAAGTCGTGTTTAATGGGCGTTTTCGTCAGAATGGTGTGGGTATCGACCAGCATACGCTAAGATCGTAAGCCACAAGCATCATATTTTAGATTAAATAGAGCCACAGAGCTTTCCTATAAAACCGGCTCCGTAAAGCTCTGCGCTGAAAACGCAGCCAAATATACCACCCCGTTTTACAGGGTAAAATCTCAAGGATTTCACAGTTGTTAAGTTACCGTCATTCGTTTCACGCAGGCAACCATGCCGACCTTGTAAAACATATCGTTTTAGTCGAAATATTGGGCCATTTAGTCAAAAAGGAATCACCTTTCGATTATATTGACACACATTCTGGCGTCGGCCTTTACGATCTCAGATCTTCTGATTCCCAAAAGCTTCAGGAACACAACGAAGGCATTAATAAAATCAACCCTGATGAGTTCCCCGAGCTTGATAAATATTTTGAAGTCATAGGTTCGTACAACGATTCAAAATCGATGGACTTTTACCCAGGTTCACCTTCCTTCGCAAGTTTCTTCATTCGAAAACAAGACAAAGGTTGGTTATTTGAGCTACACCCTAAGGACGTTGAACTGCTCAAGAGCAACTTCAGTAGACGCAAAAACATAAGGGTTCAGCACAAGGATGGGTTTGATGGCCTCAAAGCATTGATCCCCCCATCCAGTCGGCGGGGCCTTGTACTGATTGATCCGTCCTATGAGGTAAAGTCCGATTACGACCTAGTGATTGATCGCGTTATCAAGGCTCATAAAAAGTTCAGCCACGGTATTTATGCCATCTGGTACCCTGTTGTTAACAGAAAGACCATTCAAAGGATGGAGAATACGCTGATAAAAAGCGGTATCAGAAACATACAACGTTTTGAGCTGGGAATATCTCCCGACGCAGACAAGAGAGGAATGACGTCCTCAGGCATGATCGTGATAAACCCTCCGTGGCTACTGTTCGATAAAATGTCGCAGCTTCTACCAAAGATGGCTGAAAAGATTTCGCAAACAAATAAACCCATTTACAAATGTGATGTCATTGTCGATGAGTGAGCTTCTCGATAAGCAGTAGAGACAACCTGAAAAAATAGAACGCTATTACAGCCGGCGCACTAAAACGCCGGCTGGTTCAGGCAAGACGTTTATCCGCACCACTTAATCCTCTGAAATAACCTCTGGCAACACCACAGCACTTACAGAGCTGTATACAAAAAGATCAAAGCGCCGAGCCTGTTTAGCTTTTTACCATGCTTTTTGAAACCGAGTTGGCCAAATAAATGTTGTGGCTTGCCAATGATAGTTGGTGCAGACTGGTCGGCATGACTACTCCGCTGTGTCCTCGATCACTTCATAGATCTCATCATAAATCTCAGCAGAGGTTCTGATCGTAGGCTCAGGCTTACCGATCAGGTAGCCCTGCGCGTACTTCACCCCTAAGGTTTTCAGCGTGTGCAAGGTTTCTGCTGTTTCCACAAACTCGGCGATGGTTGTCATCTCGAAGCCGCTCACCATCTCAGTGAGGCAACGGACAAAGGTTTGCTCCTGAGGTTTGGTTTCAAGATCCCGTACGTAGGAGCCATCCATCTTCACGTAAGAGAGTGGCATCTGTTTGAGGTAGCTGAATGAGGAGAATCCGACACCGAAGTCATCCAGCGCAATCCGGCAGCCGGAGTCAGCCAGCTTCTCCAGCGTCTGCTGAGCGGACTGGAATTCGGAAAGGAACGCGGTCTCGGTAATCTCGATCACGATACTCTCCGGCGGTACCGCGTGTTTTTCGCACAGATCAAAGAAGGCATGATCAAAATCTGGCGATTGGATGCTTGGTGCTGACACGTTTACCGCCAGACTGATCGGCGCGTGCTGATTCGCCCCGTTATATCCCGCCAGGAATTTCATCGACTCCTCCAACACCCAGAAATCGATATCACCGATCAGCCCGGTACGTTCAGCAACCGGGATAAACTCGTTGGGTGTTACCAGCTTGTCACCGACCTGCATCCGCAACAGCACTTCGTAGTGGCTGACCGATTTCTGATTGATATCCCAGATCGGCTGGAAGAACAACCGGAACAGGTCATCACTCAAGGCCAGACGTATTTTCTCCTGCCAGGTCAGGTCAGTCTGCATCCGGTCGATCAGCGCACGGCTGGCATCGTACAAGTGCCAATGGCCTGAGCCCTGCTGTTTCGCCGTGTACATCGCCATATCTGCGGCCGCCAGCAACTCTTCATCGGTTCCACCGTGATCCGGATAGAGCGCACCGCCCAGGCTGCAGCTGAAGTGCTGTAGCGCGCCATTCGGCAACGTGAGGCTGGTATTGAGCATGTCGGCAAGTTTACTCATCACCACGCGTGCGGTTTCAGCGTTCGCACGTGGCAGCAGGATAACGAACTCGTCCCCCCCCAACCGGGCAACGATATCCGTATCCCGGGTGTGTTTCTCCAGCAAACGGGAGATATGCACTAGCACCTGATCACCCACATTGTGACCGGCGGTGTCGTTGATGTACTTAAAGCGGTCGGAATCGATAAACAACAACGCGCCCCGTCCGCCTCTGCGCAGCAAACGACTCAGGTGATCCTGGAAGCTTCTGCGGTTCTGCAGACCAGTAAGGGTATCGTGGGTTGCCAGCCAGGAGAGTTTGTTCTCCGCTTCGACACGTTCTGTCAGGTCCATGCCCACCGACAGAATCATCGGTTCGTGCGCTTCATTTTCGACACGGGTGTGCAACCAGGTGACGTAGTGCAATCCGCCCTTGTTATCTTTTAACTGGGCCTCATGCTGATAGCGAACATGACGTTTATCACCCAGAGCGTTAAAGCGCTGCAACAGATCCTCAGGGATGGTATTCACGATATGCAGCGAACGAAAATCAGGCAGTTCTGAAGCGCTCGCATCCAAAGCTCCCATTACCTGACGCCCCCACCTGTTCATCAGGTTAATCTGCCCATCAAGGGATTGGGTCAGGATGATCAGCGGAGCGGTATCCAGTAGACGGGACACAAACTCACGTGCACGAGTCTGTAGAACCATCTGCTGCTCCAGCTTCTCCGTATTCTCCACCACCTGCTGGTTCAGAGTCTCCAGCTCGCCACACACAGTCAACGTGGTCTGCTCCAGAATATCCAGCTCATCGCTGAACCAGGTATTCCTGGGCGATATGTTGTGACGCGCTTTGGAGAACTCATTTTCCGCCAGTAACGGTAGCGCACGTGTTATACGCGCCAGACGCTGACTGGGTTTTGCGATCAACAGGATGAGCAGAAGCTCTGCGATAAACCAACCTGCAGCGCCGATCATCACACCGTTATTGATGGTACTTTTCAGCAGTTCATCTGTGGCGGTGGCATTATCAAAGGCCATCAGCAGAGGCGGCTCGTTAATGACCTCAACCCCGTCTAATCCGATCACATGGGATCGATAACTCTGACCATCCTGGCCGTGATAGACGAAATCGGTCGGCACACTACTCTGCAGTTGAATGCCCCGCACGACATTCACCAGAACGTTAAAGTTGCTCAGCGCCCACACATCCAGCGACCAGGCCTTGAGGACACGATCCCGGTTATTGCTATGCGCCCCTGACTGGATGAACACCCCTAAATCGCTACCGGACAGGTTTTGAAAAGACACGACCAGCTCAGAGATGTTACGCCCGATAACAATCACACCGCGGATATCCCGGGTCAGCATGAAGGGTTCAACGACGTAAAGCGTACATTGGGTGGTACAGCTGAGTACGCTTGCCGGCGCCGTATTTATACCTGCAGTAGTCGCAAGCTGGGAGATCTGCGCTAGTTCCTCTGCAGCAACCTCCTCCCTGTTATGAATACCGCCAACGCGCTGACCGGATTCATCGAAGATGTAGAGGTAGTTGATATTCAGGTTTAACGAGAGGTTGAGCCAGTGGGGGCGTAATGCTTCAACTAACGCGCGATCATCCCGTTCAATGATCGCCGTATTGATGTTGGCAAGGCTGGGAATCAGCGTTGCAAGCTGAACCTGTTCATCGTTTGCTTCCTGGAGCAATGAGTGAAACACATGATCCTGCTGCTTATTTAGCTCTTTCGCCTGCTCTTCGTAAGCCTGCAGCAAAGTAATTGCGTACAGGCCCACCATAGCCACGGTGATAGCCAACAAGATCAGGCTGAGAAAAAAGACAGCCTTCCATTTGATACTAAACTGAGCGCGAGGCATCACTTCCCCCAAGCCAACGTTAAGACTTAACGTTTAAAAGCTGTACACCGCCTGCAGCGCAAAGATCTCCCACTTGCGCGCAGCGTCTGTCAATACAGGGTTATCCGCTCCGGACAGCCAGGCCGTACCATTTGTTTTATGGTACTCCGCTCGAAACAACCAATTGGATGATAGTTGCCATTGGGCACCCACCACCCTTGTTCTACCAAAACCAACATGTGACGGAGTAAATCTTATTCCGTCGGGATCTTTATCGTTAACGATCTGTTTTCCATAGCGGAAAAAGAAGCTCAGGTCTCCGCTGTAGCGGTAGTCCGTCTGAAGGTAGTAACTCTTCCCTTTTGCCCGGAAATCCGGAAATGCCGGACCGAAATTTTTAACATTGTTGATCATCAACAGATATTCCGCAGTGAAGCTGAACCGGCTCACGTTATATTGCGCGGAATAGAGCAACATATCGGAGATCACATCTCCGCCACCAAGCGGATCAAACCCCGAGTTGGGCACATAATCCAGGCTGGGACGGGTGTAACTCAGTGCTAACCGCACGCCACCGCCCATCGATTCATAACGAAGTTGTGCACCTTGCAGCGATGCGTCATCAAAGTGCCCCGGTGCATCCAGTTTGAAAACGTAATACTCCATCTCCCGGTCTCCGGGATCGCTTTCGCCGTGGTAGAGCTCGAGGTTTATATCCCCCCAGCTGTTGCTGAACCCGGTATAAAGCGCAACACCATCGGTAGACACCAGTGCATTACGAAACTGATCGAAATACACACTGGCAGGCACAAAAATGCCGTTACGGGCCGACGGCGCATCGCGTGTCTGATTATGCAGCCCCAGAGGTACTTTAATTCGACCCGCGCGTATTCCGCTCTGAATGCCTGACTCGCTATAGAAATGCAGATCGGCCAAACCGTAATCCAGGCGTGGATCTGAATCACTCTCCCGGCCGGCATTTCTCGAGGTTACCTGTGCCGCAAAGTTAAGATTTGGCCCCACTTGCCAGAAGCCATTGACGCCCAGCTCCCTGAAATCAAAGGATCCAACTTCGGATTGGCCAAAGAAGTTGTTTGCGGAGGTATCGATATATGCCTGGCTAACAAAGCCGTGAACATCAACATTTTCAGCAAGCTCTACTGCCTGCGCTGGGAGACTTAGCATCATCCCACCTGCCACGGTGGCATAAAGGCGGTGCTTAAACCGGTATCGATTATTCAACGCTGATAACATGATGCTCTCCTTCCTTAGCCTGCACTGTGATATATCCGATCGCGCCGGGCGTCGATCGCACTTTAAGTGTCATCTCCTCCAGCGAGGAACAGGTTACCGGCGCACGTCCTGTGCCGGAAAATACCAAGCGTTTCCAGATCCGATTTAGCTGATAAGGGTAGGTACCAAGAACGTCTGTTGTGAATTGACGGTGTACCGGGTGATCCGTGTCCAAAACGAACACTTTTATCTTTTGTCCGTTGGGCCATACCCGAGTACGCATACCAAATATGGACCAGACGGATTCGCGGCTGAGCGACTGAACCGCAACTTCCGGGTGAGCGATGACGGATATGCTGCTTTCTGCCCAGCCATAGATCGGGCAGAGACACACCGATAAACAGACTGCCCTGATGATCGATGTAGTTTGAGGTTTCGTCCTGTAGAGCTGCCTTTCCATGCCCTGCAATCCTTTCCTGTGCGGTCCAACATTACGATCGGTTCACGGGGGCAGTATAGTCAGAAATTTTACGCAGGAAGGGATGGAATAAAAAAAGATTGGGTTATCACAGAAAAAATTGATTTTGAACGAGGCCAAAACGTCACCGGCTCTGTCCGCTTATGCGCAACACGCCCACAAGGCACAACCTATCAGGCGCAGCGGGCTTTTATTTTGCGCAGCACAACACCGAGTATGGGCAGGCGGGAGAGAACCTCAGCGCTGTCCCAGTAGTCTTCATGAAGGCACACAAGCCCCCTAGCATCAAACTGTAAGCGACTTACTCCAGTAAAACTAAAGGCCCCGGTGGCTTTGCTGCTGGCAGAGAAGGTCCAGTGAAGGTATGCGCTATCAGCCACGCGCTGCGCATGATCAACATCAAAGCGAACGCCACTGAGGCGTTCAAACATTTCAGCCATTATTGAGTGGAAACGCTCGATACCAACAACGTCGTTGAACGGGTCACTAAAGCGGATATCCTGACTGCAAACAGCGTTTAATCTGTTCAGATTCCCCGCGTTCAGGTTCTCAAGTACTGAAACGTACTCATCCAGAGCGGCTGCCTCTTGTTGCTCATTCTGAAGATCCATCTCGGTCATGCTTTTCTGCCCACGCTATCGGATTGAGTTTGTCCTGCCCCGGTCGCCCGACGCACCATCTTAAAGTACCAGCTGTAGGGCAAGATACGCAGCAGTTTCAGCCAAAACACAAACCGCGATGGGAAACTGATCTCAAAACGGTCTGTTTTTAAACCACCGACGATCGCCTCCGCTGCATCCTCCGGCTCCATCAGCGCAGGCATTTGAAAGCTGTTTTTATCGGTTAATGGCGTACGCACAAAACCGGGATTTATTACCTGTAGTTTTATGCCGCTGCCGCTAAGGTCCAGATAAAGCGCTTCGCAGAGATTGATTAGCGCTGCTTTACCCGCACCGTAAGCTGCTGCTGTCGGCAAACCACGATATCCTGCTACAGACGCCATCACCGCTAGGTGACCGCTGTTGTTGCGCTGGTATTCGGCCAGAATCGGCTCAATGCAGTTCAGCGTGCCGTACAGGTTAACCTCCAACAGCTGCTGACACCGCTGCGCACTGAACTCGCGCGCTGGAAAAGGATCGTGGGTACCCGCGTTAAGGATCACCAGATCGGGAAAATCACCGCGCTGCTGCCAAGCAGCGACCAATGATCTGATCTGATCTGGCTCACGGATATCCAGGGGGGCTGGTATCAACGTCCCCGGCTGCTCCTCCAGCTCGAGTTGTAACGCTTGCAACGCAACCTCATCGCGCGCTGAGGCATACACGGTTAGGCCTTGCTTCACGAATAAGCGCACCAATGCGGCACCTATCCCCCGTCCACCGCCGGTGACCCAGACGCGTTTCCAGGGCAGTGGATTATCATAGCTATCAGACATGGTTTATCACCTGTTTTGAAAATCCATCAGAGATCAAGACGACAGCTGGCATCCAGCTCACGATGAGGTTTTTCACTTTCTTTGCGGATATAGAGCGTGATCTCGCCGACGGTAAGACCGAACTTGCTCATGGTTGCACGGTTGATAAGGTTGTTTTCATCGACCAGATAGAGCCAGTCATTCAGGCTCAACTCAACAGGATCCCCATCAACTGGCACCTGAAGTACATACTGCCAGTTAAGCGCATTACCCGCGGTTCTGCCGGAGGCTTCGCCGACTACATCATCAGCACGCCCGCGATACTCATCACCATTGCGCTCCAGCTGCCAGCAACGGTGTTGCACCTCACCATCAGCGAAGTCAAAGCGCTCATCCAGGACACCGCGCTCGCCCTGCCACTGGCCGAGGATATCCGCTTCAAACCGACGGATTACTTTCCCTTTGTAATCCTGAACAATGCCATACGCGGTAAGATGACCGTTGAAGAAGCGGTTAAGCTCCAATACTGGCGTTTCAGCTTGGTACGCCTCGATGCCGGTAGCGCAGCCTCCAATCGCGAAAGGCATCAGCAACGCAGCGATTTTCAGTGGACGTATCACCCGTTTATTAGCCATCTCATGACTCTCCTCTGAGCTGGCGGCTCATCTTCGGATAATCACTATCCTTAGCCAGCCAGATATTGACAAAGGCAGTACTGAATATCCGATCCCTGATCGAACCGATGTACTCCCGATTCAGGTAAAAATGACCAAAGTTTTGCGCATCCAGGAAAAAGCTGATCGATTCCCCCTCTCGCACATCCCGCCAGATCGCATCCAGCTCGCTCAACCGCGTTGCCAGCTCCGCTTGTCGGTTACGGTAGCTTGCGGCTAACTGTTTGCCGGTCTCTTTCACCAGCGCGTCTTTACTGATGTAACGCTTATAGGTCAGCTGCAACAGCATCGGACCTTCAATACCCTCGTAACGACCACCGGCGTTGAACAGCTGCGCATCGTAGATCTCAAACCAGAGCACTTTCAGCCGTGCAGACCCCACAGATTGAAGGTGATCAGGCATAGGCACGGCTACGGCCGGTTGAAACAGCGTCAATATCAACATCAGGCCGACAGCCGGTTTGGCATAACGGCACAAATCAGGACGTTTGAAGTTCATAGCGCGCTCCTACACGATCACCTATCCAGACCAGCAACGGGAACAGCAAAGCCCATATGCAGGCCAGCACTACAAACGCAGGGATCAACGGCAACCCAAGGCTAACCGCTTCTAACCGAGCGGCGGCAAGATAGGTGAGACTACCCGCCAGAGATCCGCACACTGCAGCGAGCAGATAGCGATGAGAGAAAAAATTCAGACTCTGGCGCAGAGTCGCACTGAACGCGAACCAGAGCAGCAGTAACCAGAACGGCGGAACACCGGAACCGTCCGCATAAAAGATAAAAAACTGACTGAATGTGAGCAGCGTATCTACGGCAAAGCCAACCACCCCACAGATGATCAGCACCTTCAACTCTGCCGATGGTTTTGAGTGCATCAGAAGGTGAAAGATAAGCAGGAATGTCACCAGCGTCGCAGCGCTGTTGCCAAACAGAATCAGACACCACCAGGCGATCTGAAAACCTGCGAGATTGATCCAGAATTTTTGGGATACACCGCTGAACATGGATAACCCATCACGTTGGTTGAGTTATCAGTTTTACGGCACTCCCTAGTGTTCAGATCATGAAGGCGACTCACTCGCGTGGCCAATGTACGTGGTGTTCGTCGATAACGAAGGGGTGGCTATGGTGCAGCGGTGCGTGGTGGTGCGGATGAACATGGGGCTCCGGCCCCTCCCATCCTTCATGTTCGTGTTGGTGATGCTCGTCATGTACGTGGGGGTGTTGATGGTCCATTGCCTCATGCTCATGCCATAACACAGAGGCCTCGTTAGCAGGCCAGATTCGCGAGGCTAGCAGCGTTGCCAGCATGGCGACGAGGCCCAAAACGAGGAAAGTCAGCCCCATACTCACCAGACTACCCAACCATCCAGCTAACAGATAACCCACCAGCCACATACCGTGGGTCAGCGCAAAGTTGGCGGAGAAGTAGTCGTTACGGTCAGCAGGGTTACAGGAATCACGCACCACCCGCCCCGTCGGTACCAGTACCAGCGACGTTGCCACACCGATCATCGCCCAGATCGGGAACAGTTCGCGGTAACCGGGGCCCGTCAGCCCCAGCAGAAGAGCGACCACAAACAGCCAACCGCCAGATAACATGACGGCTCGATCACTCCAGCGTTCCAGCAACGTCGGCAGTATAAGCGCCGCCACCATGGAGCCGGCCCCGGCCGCTGCCATCACTAACGGCACCTGCTCCGCACCCAGTCCCAATTCACGACGCACGTAGACTACGGTATTCACGATAATCATCGCTCCCGCCGCAGACAGCGCCAGGTTCAGCGCCAGCACCGCACGCAAACGCGGTGTTCGCAAATAACTGCGGATACCGAAGCTGACATGGTTCCAGATACCTCCGCTACGTTCACTCAGGGACGCTGCTGGAATGGTCGCTCGCCATACGCTGAGTACCGCCAGCGTAAATGCCAACGCATTCAGAGCAAACAGGAGATCATAAGACGCAACCAGCAATAGCATCGCCGCCAGCATGGGACTGAACAGCGCTTCCATCTCCATTGCCAGACGGGAGAGTGAGAGCGCACGGGTGTAGGCCTGTTCGTCGGGAAGGATATCGGGCAACAGTGCCTGATAGACCGGCGTATAACCCGCCGCCAATGCATTTAACAGGAAGATCAGCACAAACAGCTGCCAGACCTCGCCAACAAAAGGCAACAACACCACAATTACTGCCCGCCCGGCATTCAGGCAGGCCAGCCAGGTTTTACGTGGCAACCGCGATACATAACCGCCCACCACCGGTGCAAAGCCGAGATAGGCCACCATCTTAATCGCCAGCGCACTGCCCAACACCGCTCCGGCATGGCCCGGGTTCAGATCGTATGCCAGCAGAGCAAGCGCCACCGTCGTCAGCCCGGTACCCAACAATGAAACCATCTGGCTGAAGAACAACCAACGGAAGCTGGGGTTACTGAGAGGTGAGAAGATTTCCATGGAGCGACTCCGGTCGGGGGCGGTACAGCAGATAGGCAGATATGAGTGAGATCATACCGAAGTGCACAGTTCTAACGATAGATAGACACGCCGCGACTGATCGTCGCAGGTTTGCCTGCATGGTAGGTTGGGACGAGCAACGCGACTCCCAACATCCGCACGCAGCGGAACGACATGAGTGGGTAATCCCCGCACGCAAGTGGAGGATTGCTGTTGGGCATCGCTGCGCGATGGCCAACCTACCTGAAACGTTACTTGCGGCCGTGTTGGGAGTCGCTTCGCTCGTCCCAACCCACATGGAAACTTAATCCAGTCGGAAGCCGACCTTCATCACCACCTGGAAATGCCCCACCTTGCCATCTTCCACATGACCGCGTATCTCCTGCACCTCAAACCACTCAACATTGTTCACGGTCTTGGCGGTACGTTCGATGCCTTGTGAGATCGCATCATCGATACTGACTTTGGAAGAGCCGACAACTTCAACTTTCTTGTACACATGATCACTCATTCGAACCACCCTGCTCTGGCTATGTTGTAGTAATCAACATAGTAGATCGGGCAAATCGCTGCCAAAGTGCACAAGCAAAGAGAGGGACAGTAAAGTGAGAAAGGAGATAACTGCAGCTACCCGGACGGGTAGCTGCACAGCGCGGAAGCTTTAGTTTGCTTCGCTGTTGGAGAGGAAGAACCAGGTATCCAGTACGGAATCGGGGTTCAGGGATACAGAGTTGATCCCCTTCTCCATCAGCCAGCGTGCCAGATCCGGATGGTCGGATGGGCCCTGGCCACAGATGCCGATGTATTTACCCTGCGCACGGCAGGCATCGATCGCCATCTCCAGCAGGCGTTTCACCGCATCGTTACGTTCATCGAACAGGTGCGCGATCACACCGGAGTCACGGTCCAGACCCAAAGTCAGCTGGGTCAGGTCGTTGGAACCGATGGAGAAACCATCGAAGTACTCGAGGAACTGGTCCGCCAGCAGCGCGTTGGATGGGATCTCACACATCATGATCACACGCAGACCGTTCTCGCCTCGCTTCAGACCGTTCTCGGCCAGCAGATCCACCACCTGCTTCGCCTCGCCCACGGTACGTACGAACGGCACCATGATCTCAACGTTGGTGAAGCGCATCTCGTTACGAACTTTACGCAGCGCGCGGCACTCCAGCTCGAAGCAGTCGCGGAACGCATCGGAGATGTAACGGGTCGCACCACGGAAACCCAGCATCGGGTTCTCTTCGCTCGGCTCATAGCGATCACCACCGATCAGGTGGCCGTATTCGTTGGACTTAAAGTCCGACATACGTACGATCACTTTCTTCGGATAGAACGCCGCTGCCAACGTGGAGATACCTTCAACCAGACGCTCCACGTAGAACTCAACCGGATCACCGTAACCAGCGATACGACGCTCTACAGTCTGGCGCACATCCCGGCTCTGCTCATCAAAGTTGATCAGCGCTTTCGGGTGCACACCGATCATACGGTTAATGATGAATTCCAGACGGGCCAGGCCAACACCGGAGTTCGGCAGAGACTGGAAGTCGAATGCACGGTCCGGGTTACCCACGTTCATCATGATGTCGAACGGCAGGTTCGGCATAGACTCAACGTTGTTGGTCTGGTGTTCGAAGTCCAGCTTACCTTCGTAAGCACGGCCGGTGTCACCTTCAGCACAGGATACGGTCACAACCTGACCGTCCTTGAGTACATCGGTGGCATCACCACAACCTACAATCGCCGGGATACCCAGCTCACGCGCGATGATCGCAGCGTGACAGGTACGACCACCACGGTTGGTAACGATCGCCGCCGCTTTCTTCATAACCGGTTCCCAGTCCGGGTCGGTCATGTCGGTAACCAGTACGTCACCCGCTTCCACCAGATGCATCTCGGAGATATCGCTCACCAGACGCACAGGACCGGAACCGATACGGTGACCGATGGAACGACCTTCCACCAGCGAACGACCGGTTTCCTTCAGCAGGTAACGTTCGATAACAGTGCTCTTATCGCGGCTCTTCACGGTTTCAGGACGTGCCTGAACGATGTACAGTTCGCCGTCATCACCATCCTTCGCCCATTCGATATCCATCGGACGGCCGTAGTGCTGCTCAATGATGATCGCCAGACGCGCCAGTTCCTGCACATCTTCGTCGTTGATGGAGAAGCGGTTACGCTCCTCTACCGGTACGCCAACGGTCTCTACTGCGTTACCCGCACTGTGGTCGTCGGTGTAAACCATCTTGATCGCTTTTGCGCCCAGGTTACGACGCAGGATCGCAGGTGCCCCCATCTTCAGGGTTGGCTTGTATACGTAGAACTCGTCCGGGTTTACCGCACCCTGCACAACCGTTTCACCCAGACCGTAAGCGGAGGTGATAAATGCAACGTGAGGGAAACCAGATTCGGTATCGATGGTGAACATAACGCCGGAAGACGCAGTTTCACTGCGCACCATGCGCTGGATACCCGCGGACAACGCCACTTCGCTGTGTTCGAAGCCCTGGTGTACACGGTAAGAGATCGCGCGATCGTTATAGAGGGATGCAAACACCTCTTTGATCGCATGTTTGATGTTATCGATGCCGCGGATGTTCAGGAAAGTTTCCTGCTGGCCAGCAAAAGAGGCATCCGGCAGGTCTTCTGCGGTTGCAGATGAACGTACCGCAACGGACATGTTTTCGTTGCCTGCGATCATCTCCGCATAAGCGGTATCGATTGCGGCTTCCAGTTCTGGCTGGAACGGCGCGTCCATAATCCAGTTGCGGACTTTCTTGCCGGTTTCAGCCAGCTCGATAACGTTATCCGCATCCAGGGTGTTCAGAGTTTCATTGATCTTCTCTTCCAGGCCACCATGTTTCAGGAAGTCCCGGAAGGCCAGTGCTGTTGTAGCAAATCCATTTGGTACTTTTACGCCCGCGTTACTTAACTGGCTGATCATCTCACCCAGTGACGCGTTCTTACCACCGACCGTTTCGACATCATTCATGCCCACCTGGTCAAGGCGCAGTACATAATCCTGCACTCTGATTTTCTCCCACTCGCACGTGCTTAAATCAATTGCTGATTATCGATTATCTTTGTAAGCCACAGATCATACTTCAGTTTGATTAAAAAAATGAGAACAATTTGCAACATCTCTGGTACAGGTCAAAATTTGGATCAACCAGTAACCTAACGGCCGAGCGTTGTCGGCTTCTCAATTTCGTAGATCGCATCGTCGATCTGCTCCAGTTTGGCCTGCATCACCAATCGGGCATCCTGCAATCCCTGATTGTAATAGACAGCCCCCAGCTCGGATGAGATGAAATCCAGCAGGAACTCGGCATCAAACTGTCCCAGATCCTGATCAAGCTCATCGCTGAAATACCGCTTCAGTTTGTCCACCAGCAGCGCTTTCTCTTCCGCTGAAAACTTAATCTCCGACATTTTCCAGCGCCTCCTCTGGCAGTTTCGCTTCATCTGCTGTCGCCCCGCGGCGTAACGCCAGTGGGCTTTCACCATACTGGCGACGGAACGCACGGCTGAGCGCCTCGCCAGAACCATAACCGTAGCGGCGCGCGACAGTCTGGATACGCTCACCGCGCTCAACATCCTGCCGCGCCAGCACCATCCGCCAGCGGCGCAGGTACGCCTTGGGGGTTTCCCCCACCACTTGCACAAATCGCTCCGCAAATCGACTCAGCGACAGACCTGCAATTTCGGCCAGCTCCTCGTTCCGCCAGGGTTTATCGGGATGCTCATGGACAGCCACAATCGCCCGACTGATCCGGGGATCTGACAATCCGGCAAGCAAACCCGGCTCCGCGGTTCCCTTCTGTATCTGTGCCCGCAACAGGCGCACCATCAACACTTCACCTAATCGGTTCAGCACTGAGTTGTATCCACAGCGTTGGGCATTGCCTTCAGCGATCAGCAGCTGGAGCAACATCTGAGTTTCGGGATTATCGGAGATATCCAGCTCCATCAACGTGGGCAGCGCCGAGAACAGCGGGTTCGCCTGCCCTCCCCAATCGGTGTTGGCGCGGAACACGGGCTCCCGTTCATCGGTAGCAACAAAATCGACAGGTTGCTGGGGCGATAGCAGCACACGGCTTGGCAGCTCACTACCTGCCTCACGCAAGACAATCAAATTAGCGCGACTACCACTTTCTGGGGTAACCGTAATAGAGAACCGGGAGATCAGCGCGGAAAGACGATCAAAACGTTGCATTTCGGAGTTTCAGTCATATTTTCAGGATTTTTATAACAGTACGCTCTGCTAACCTTAATCTCAACAGAAATGATCACTCAATAAATTAAGGACAGAACAACATGCTGATACCCCGTCAGAAAACACCCGACCTGCAGGTGCAGACCCTTGAACACGGCACCTTCGATCTTTCCAGCGAGCAATCCGAGCGCGGCACCGTTGTTTGCTTTTACCGTGGACTGCACTGTCCGATCTGTGCAACCTATCTCAAGGAGCTTGAGAAACAGGTACCGGAATTTGCGGCTCGTGGCGTCAATGTGATCGCCCTCAGCTCCGATAACGAAGAGCGTGCTCAAGCGATGGCAGAGAAGATCAATGCCCAGAACCTGCGCATCGGTTACGGTCTGGATCTGAACAAAGCCCGCGAATGGGGCCTCTACATCTCGACATCCCGCGGCAAAACCTCCATCGGCATTGAAGAACCCAAGCTGTTCTCAGAACCTGGGCTTTTCCTGATCACCCCAGAACAAACCCTCTACTACGGTTCCGTACAGACCATGCCATTTGTTCGCCCACACTTCTCCGAGCTGTTGGGTGCACTCGATTTTGCAATCAAAAACAGCTACCCCGCGCGCGGTGAATACACCGGCGAGGTCTGATCACCTCCTTCTTTAGACGGAGCATCCAGCATCGACAGGCAGCGATACAACGCATCGACTGCCTGTTTTTTGATCTAACCGCCTGCTCTTCCCTCTATATATAACGATCACTCCAAGGTCGAATATCCTGAAGTAGCGCTCCCAAAACTGACACTTTCGAAGCAGGTCGTAAGACCTATTTTCGGGCACCCACGCTTGCTGCATCCTGAGAAAAAACAACAAAACTCAGGTACAGTTATGACACTAAAATCTCGCATCGCAGCCTCACTGCTGCTCACCGGTTCGGTTCTCGCCTCTTCCTCAGCATTCGCCGGTGGCAATGTGAATGTCTCGGAATCAGTAACCTTGAATGCAAAACCGGCAGCCGTGTGGGCGTTGATCGGCGATTACAACGGGCTATACCGTTGGCATCCAGCCGTAGCTAAGAGCGAACGTAGCAGCAGCGTACGCGAGCTCACTTTAGGTAACGGCGCACAACTAACCGAAACACTGCTGGCTCAGGACGATGCTGCACGTAGCTACAGCTACAGAATCGATCAGTCGCCACTGCCGGTGGCCAATTACGAATCCACGCTGAGCGTTGAAGCGGAGGGTAAAAACGGATCGGTGGTAACCTGGTCTTCAAGCTTCAACGCAGCAGGTAGCACTGATGACGACGCGGAAAATGTAATTCGTAGCGTCTACCGCGCAGGGCTCGATAATCTGGCCAAGCTGTACAACTGATCAGTGCACTCAATCCCGAACCGATCTGGCAAGCGGCGTTGATCGAAGGCACTCCGCTTGCAGATTCCTCCTAATAACGCCATTACTCACGTCTTATACGCATTCGGTTAGATCCGCAAATCTGCTATAGTGCCGCGCTTTAATATTTAGGTTCGAGTTTCGGATTTGGGCAGAGGGTTATGAACAAACGCACCGCATTTTTTATCTCCGACGGTACCGGCATCACCGCAGAGGCATTGGGAAACAGCCTGCTGGCACAGTTTGAGGCGATCGACTTTGAAAAGGTGACCCTGCCCTACATCGATAACGTTGCTAAAGCGGAAGCCGCAATCGAACAGATCAACGCTGCCTGCGTTGCCGACGGTGCACGCCCGATCATTTTCGACACCATCGTTAATGAGGAGATCCGTCGTATTCTGAGCCAGAGCGATGGTTTTAAGATCGACGTATTCTCTACCTTCCTGAGCCCGCTGGAAGGCGAACTTCAGACCCGCTCCTCTTACTCTGTGGGTGGTTCTCATGCGATCGGTGAGATGCACAAATACAAAGACCGTATCGAATCGGTGAACTACGCCCTGGATAACGACGATGGCGGTCGTATCCAGCAGTACGATAAGGCAGACATTATTTTGCTGGGTGTCTCCCGCAGCGGTAAAACGCCGACCTGCCTCTACATGGCGATGCAGTTTGGCATCCGTGCTGCCAACTACCCCCTGACCGAAGAAGACCTGCAACAGTGCCGCCTGCCAGACCTGCTGGAGAAACACCGCCATAAACTCTACGGCCTGACAATCGAACCGTTCCAGCTTTGCGCCATTCGCCAGGAACGTCGTCCCAACAGCCGCTATGCGTCATTGGATCAGTGCGACATGGAGGTTCGTGAAGTGGAGAAGATATTCCGTGCCGAGGGCATCGAGTGCATCAACACCACGACCTTCTCAATTGAGGAGATCGCTACTCGCATCATGGCGAACACCGGGATGAAACGCCGTATCAACTAATTCCCTCGCCTGTCAGGCAAAAAAAAGCCCGGGGATTAACCCGGGCAGCCATCAACACATCGAAAATCGATTCGGCTTGCTGTATCACAGCAATGGATTTACGTCTCAGTTCAAATCGGGTTCCAGCAGCCTCTCAATGCTGGTTTGACTGCATCACCACAGGGTTCTCTTTGCGGTCAAATATCAGATAGCGGGAGAGATCGGCTCCCATCATCAGGTCGTTCGCCATCTTGTTCAGATGGGACTCTGCTTCGTCGCTGCTCGGCGGCTGACCATTTTTACCGTCCAGACCGGTGACCATCATGAAGTCCCAATCCGGGGATACCTGATCCGCCTCGGCAGCAAAAGCGGCAAATGTCGTCAGCTCCTGTGGTAGCTTGTCGACGCACATCAGCGGCACAACGGAACCGTGCTGACGCTGTTTATGCTTCTTACTCTCCTGTTTCTCAATCTGTGCAAAAAGGAACAGCAGGCGCTGCGGTTCATCCTGACTCTGGGCAGCTTCGAGCAGTTCTTTAAATTGCGTTTTCATCGGGACCTCCACGTTCGTATGCCCCTACTGTAGGGCTTCGCGGCAGTGAGATCTTGACGAAGATCAATGGGCGGGAGGTCCCGGATTTCAGCCCTGAACGCCTGAAATCCAGCCCCCATGCGGGCTAAGGACCAAAAAATATTACTTAAGAGGTATCCCGACAAAACCGGTATGGCAGCCCTTTAGGCCTGGCTCAACCTGCCATTGACCAGTTTTTTTGTCCGGCAAAATCAGTAAATGGCTGGACAGCCTGCGGGTCACTGTGTGCCCGCCATAAACAACCTACGGTACGAATCAGGCCGAAATCGACGATCGGCACTTTGACGATACCCGGTGCTTCGACTGTTTCCCCCATGATGGCAGCAGCCAGGTTGCTCTGCACCATCGACAACGCCCAGCCATCTTCGTCGGTCCGGCAGGTCAGGTGCGGCTGCGCCTGTTCGGTAAGAAACACCCGTTTCCCCTCGTTCAGCACTTCGCAGTTCTTACGCAGAACAAACGGCTGTTCATGCAGATCAGCCAGATGCACGCTGCTGCGGGTCGCCAGCGGATGCTGACTGTTGACCACCAGCACAAAGCGCTCCTGATAGAGGGGCAACATGGTACTGGACTCCTCCTCACCGGACAGAGACGTGATGATCAGGTCAACTTTATCCTGCCCCAGGCGGTGGGCCAGATCGTCCTTGCTGCCGCATTGCAGGTGGATCAGCACATCAGGATAGGTGGTGTGAAAATCGTGCAGCAGACCGTTCACCGGCGGCGTATTAAGCGTATCCAGTACGCCGATCCTTAACTGCCGCTGTGCCCCGGTATCCATCAGGTCACGCTTGGCGGCATTACACTCAGCCAAAATTGCAAAGGCGCGATCACGAAAGCGCAGCCCCGCCGGAGTCAGCGTGATCCGCTTGGGTTTACGGATCAGCAGCTCCACACCCAACTCCTCCTCCAGCGCTTTTATCGCCGTCGAGAGCGCGGGCTGGGTGACATACATCTTCTCTGCCGCTTTGGTAAAGCTGCCCGTTTCCTGTACCGCCAGAAAATAACGTATCTGCCGAATCTCCAAACTAAACCTCTCCTGCGTTTAACAACACCATATAAGCACTGATAGTAAGGACATCTATCTGGCCCATACTCACGTTCAGCAAACCCAAATCTGAGTCTTCAGCATACGCCCTGAACCACTGTGGTTAAAATCAGAAACACCAATCCTTCCTATAAACCATATTTATAGCAAAAATAATTATTAAAGATTTCACTTATAGCGATTTATAGGCCTTAATAGACCCATACAGAGAACAGCAGCAGGAGAAACTCAGGGTGAGTGCAGAGATCCTTAAAGACTATCCCACACAGATTGAACTACCGATCCAGTGGGGCGATATGGACGCGTTTCAGCATGTAAACAATCTCGTCTATCTGCGTCATTTCGAATCGGCCCGTATTGCCTACCTGATGAAGTGTAACTATCAGGAGTTTATGGAAAGCGAGAACATCGGCCCCATTCTGCGCGACACCAGCTGCCGCTATCGCATTCCGCTGACCTTTCCCGACACCATCATTGCGGCTACGCGGGTAACCGAGATCGGAGAGGATCGTTTCAAGATGCACCATATCGTCTACAGCCTGGAGCATCAGGCAGTAGCAGCAGAAGGTGACGGCACTATTGTGTGTGTGAACTACGCAGAAAACTGTAAGGCTCAGATTCCGGCTTCCTTGCGCGAGCGGATTCTGGCGATGGAGACAGTCGCACCGGCGACACTGACTTAAAACGGAATCAGATCATCGTTGTGTCCTGTAGTTAATTGACCCCAAGCCACTACAGGACAATTAAGCCCTGCCAGAGACTCTGACAGGGCTGTTTTTTTGGGGGGGCTTGCCTACTGAATTACTACTGCGCCGCCGGAAACTTGTAAAACTCCCGGTTCAGATACGCGGCAACATCCTCAACCTCGTCAGGAAACCACCCAACATCCAGATTGGTGTTACAGCCTTCCACACGCGCCTTCAGCTTAGCCCAAGTCGTCGCTTTTCGGTCCTGGCTGGTGTACAGAGAGGTATCATGACAAGTTTCGCAGTTCGCATCTGAATAGGCGACACCACCAATCACCTGCTCCAGCTCCACCTCGTTATACAGTTCCTTGCCGTTGTCCGGGTCGGCAGCGACAGCCGGCAACGCAGCGCAGAATGCTGCAGTGATGAGTAGTTTCTTGACCATGGTTCCTCCATTGCACGTGTGCATTTTATTGTTATGTGCCAAGTCGCGAGAGATGAGCGACAAAATCCTTTGGTTCCGGTACCCCAATAACCGTCATGTTGTTATGTTTAGTTCCGTTACCGTCAAAAAAGATCAACGCAGGTGGTCCGATTATGCTGTAGGCCTTGTTGAGAGCCTTCGCATCCGCGTCATTCGCGGTAACATCCACCTTGATCAGCTTAAAACCGGACAGCGCATTCTGGACGCTGGCATCGGCAAAGGTGTAGGTCTCCAACTCAATACAGGAGATACACCAGTCAGCATAGAAATCGAGCATTACCGACTGTCCCTGCTGTTTCGCTTCAGCGAGCAGCTGATCCAACTGCACCGGCGAGGTCACCTTTTGAAAAGGTAGTACCTGCCCCGCCTGAACCGGGCCACCGCTCAGACCTACGCCCTGAAGCGGATAAACCATACTGCGGTTACCGGACAACGCGCCGATCAGCAGTGAAGAGCCGTAGATCAGCACGATAACACCCACACCTTTCCACAGGCGTAACCAGTTACCTGCATGTTCAGGCAGCCGGTCCAGCGCATGCATAAAGATCGCACTACCGATAAGCACCGCTGCCGTCAGCAGCATAGTCACTTCCGTGCTGATAATACGATCTAGCATCCAGATCGCGAGCAACAGCAACATCACGCCAAAACCGGCTTTAACCGATTCCATCCAGACGCCGGCTTTAGGAAGCAGTTTCCCGGCGGATACGCCCACCAGCAACAGCGGGATCCCCATACCCAGGCTCAGACTGAACAGCGCCATGCCGCCAAGGACTGGATCACCGGTTTCACCGATGTAGATCAGCGCCCCAGCCAGCGGCGCCGCCATACAAGGCCCTACGATCAACGCTGAGAGCAATCCCATCACCACAACACCGGTGATGGTGCCACCCTGCTGGTTATTGCTCAGCGTGTTTAGACGGGTCTGCCAACTATTAGGGATCTGCAGGTCATAAAAACCAAACATCGAGAGCGCTAACAACACAAAGAGCGCAGAGAAAACGCCAATAATCCAGGGATTCTGAAATGCGGCCTGCAGGTTTTCCCCGAACATCCCGGCAAACACACCAGCGATGGTGTAGGTCACTGAGACGGAGAGGACGTAGATCAGAGAAAGAGTAAAAGCACGTCCAGTCGTAATCTTACGCCCCTGCCCCGCGATGATGCTGGACAGGATCGGAATCATTGGGAACACACAGGGCGTAAACGAAAGCGCCAGACCCGCTAACAGAAAGGCCCCCAGCGTGAGCATCAGGTTGCCACTACTCAACATACGAGCAAACTGGTCCTGCTCACTGACCATTGCCCCCGGAGCCAGCGCAGAGGTCTGTGGAGTGGATGTAACGTTGTTAGCACTGTCTGACGGGGCAGCAGTGTCAGGCGCAGCCTCTGCGGCAGCTACAAACGGGATGATACCAGCCAGATCGACGTTTTTAGTTACCGGAGGATAACAGATCCCGCCTTCCCAACACCCTTGATAGGTGACGCTGATGCTGCCGTCGGTCGCGGATTCTTTAAGACTGCTGAGGGTAAGGTCAACCTGCGCGTAGTTGTAATAGACGGACACTTTGCCAAACAGCGGATCATCTTTGGGTTTAGCTTCAGCGTTAACACGCTGAACGACCTCAATCCCTTCGCTTGTTTTGAAGTCCATGCGGTCACGATAGAGGTAATAATCATCCGGTATTGTCCAGCTAAGCTGCAGCTGATTTTCATCGGTCTGGACGAAATTGAATACGAAGGCTTTTTCAACATCCAACGGCCCACTGCTACCAAACGGGTTAGCATTATCAAACAGGCTCGCATGTGCAGCAGGCAGTACCAGTAACCACTGGAACAGAATAAGAATGGCTGACGTCAACGCACGTACTTTAGTCACGAAACTTCCCTAATCTTGTAAGCTAAGACTCATTGACCACTTAAGGGTCTGCAAGTTCTTCGCTTATCAGAATATGCAAATAACTATAACGAATATAAAGGGTCAACTGCCCTTAGACGATTGTACCACTGCCACGGCGATACATGCCCTATAGAACCGATGGCCACTTATATGTAGACCCTTATTATGGTACAAAGGAGCCGTCAGAAATGACGACGCGACCGTTTGCATTTAGGAAACAACAATGACCGATACACGTGTAGAAGATCTCAATATTGAATCTAACCTCGTTCTGCTTAATCCGAACGATCTGAAGGCAAAACAGCCAATTTCAGAAGCTGCTGCAAAAGCCGTTATGGATGGCCGCGAGGTTGTACGTAACATTCTCGATCGCAAGGACCACCGCCTGTTTGTTGTCGTTGGCCCCTGCTCTATTCACGATACCGAAGCTGCAATCGAATATGGCAAGCGCCTGAAAGAACTGCAGGAAAAGGTTAAGGATTCTCTGTATCTGGTCATGCGCGTCTATTTTGAGAAACCTCGAACCACTGTCGGCTGGAAAGGTCTGATCAACGACCCTCACATGAACGACTCTTTTGAGATCGAAGAAGGCCTGCACATCGGCCGTAAACTGCTGCTGGACCTGTCCGAGCTGGGTCTGCCGCTGGCAACCGAAGCACTGGACCCGATCTCTCCACAGTACATGCAGGATCTGATCTCCTGGTCCGCGATTGGTGCTCGCACCACAGAATCCCAGACTCACCGTGAGATGTCTTCCGGTCTGTCTTGTGCAGTCGGCTTCAAAAACGGCACCGACGGCGGTCTGGAAGTAGCGACCAACGCACTGAAATCCGTGAGCCACCCACACAACTTCCTGGGTATCAATGAAGAGGGCCAGGTGTCCGTTGTACGCACTAAGGGTAACCAGTACGGTCACATCGTACTGCGCGGTGGCGGCGGCAAGCCAAACTACGACTCTGTTAACGTTGCACTGACCGAACAGGCGCTGGACAAAGCAGGTCTGCAGAGCAACATCATGGTTGACTGCAGCCACGCCAACTCCAACAAAGACGCAGCGCTGCAGCCTCTGGTAGCCGATAACGTTGCAAACCAGATTCTGGAAGGCAACAAGTCTATCGTTGGCCTGATGATCGAGAGCAACCTGAACTGGGGCAATCAGTCTATCCCGGCTGATCTGAATGATCTGCAGTACGGTGTTTCCGTAACCGATGCCTGCATCGATTGGGACGCGACCGAAAAATGCATGCTGGACATGCATGAGAAACTGAAGGACGTACTGCCTGGTCGTAACTGATCAGCCAGTAGATCCAATAAAAAACGCGGCTCTTGAGCCGCGTTTTTTATTGCCTGAGAAACAGATCTGTCAGAGCGATTTAAGATACGCGATCAGGTAGTCCTGTTCCGCAGGATCAGAGATCGACACATGACGCATTCGCGTACCTGGCACCAGCTTGTCGTTATCCGCCACCCACTTGCGCAGGTTATCTTCAGTCCACGTCAGATCAGAGTTACGCAACGCCTGAGAGTAGTTGAAGCGGGGAAGACTTGCCGCCTTGCGCCCAATAACACCGTTCAGGCTTGGGCCAAACGTGTTTCTGCTTGGATCAGCAGAGTGGCATGCCTGACAACGTTTAAACACTTCCTTGCCTGCAGCCTCCTCCATTGTGCTCGCTGCGTTCACCGAAACAGACAATACCACTGCCAGACCGGCGATAAACGGTTTTGTAAATTTCATATCCATCTTTCCCTCACTTAGGTAGAAATAACCTTATAAGGAGAAAGTATATTTTTAATGCAGCGCACAAACTCTCGTACTTCGGTACCTTTTCTGCGCCCAACCAAAGTACCCTCGATCCAGCACTATAATCGTCTGGTAATCGCTGGCGATCATCAATCCATTCCTTTCAGACACAAAAAAGGCGCGGATAAACCGCGCCTTCCAGCAAAGGGTAACCGATCCGATTTGATCAGTATTCTTTGAACTCTTCTTCGTGCAACCACGCAGCGTGTTTCGGCGCTTTCTTGGTACGGGACCACTCTTCCAGCATTGCTGGTGCAACCTCTTTCAGCTGCTTCATCTGCGCATCAGTACCCTTCACGTAGGTCAGTTCCAGACGGTGACCGTTCGGATCGAAGAAGTAGATAGAACGGATGATACCGTGTTCGGTCGGACCCACCACGTCTATGCCTTTCGCTTCGATCTCTTCTTTCGCTGCCATCAGTGCCGCTTCATCTTTTACGCGGAACGCGATGTGCTGAACCCACTCCGGCGTGTTGCGGTCACGGTCCATCTGAGGTTTGGTTGGCAGCTCGAAGAACGCCAGGATATTGCCGTTACCTGCATCCAGGAACAGGTGCATGTAAGGATCAGGCTCTTTAGTGGACGGTACACGGTCTTCTGCAATAGCGACCAGGAAATCCATGTTCAGGACATCCTGATAGAACTCTACGGTTTCCTTGGCATCGTTACAGCGATAAGCAACGTGATGAATCTGTTCAAGTTGAATCATTATTATTGGCCCTTTCTAATTGTCATTGTGTGTACCGCACTCGGTAGAACCCATATTAGTAACACTTGTTACTATTGTCAAAACCTCTAAAATCCAGCCAACAAGCTGTTTTATAAGGGTTTATTCACACTATCCTTCATCAGGAAAGAGTGTTTTTACCGACATATATTAGATTTTTCTTAACAACAGGCAGCGCGTAGACATAAAAAAGCCCGACGCAAAGGCCGGGCACAAGGGCATTTAATCAGGAGAGCGTAAAAGCGCTTACTGATCTTTAAACTCTTCTTCATGCAACCAGGCAGCATGCTTAGGTGCTTTCTTGGTACGGGACCACTCCTCCAGCATTGCAGGCGCAACCTCTTTCAGCTGCTTCATCTGAGCATCAGTACCTTTCACGTAGGTCAGCTCCAGACGATGACCGTTCGGATCAAAGAAGTAGATAGAGCGGATAATACCGTGCTCTGTCGGGCCTACCACATCGATCCCTTTCGCTTCGATCTCCTCTTTTGCTGCCATCAGTGCCGCTTCATCTTTTACGCGGAACGCGATGTGCTGAACCCACTCCGGGGTATTACGGTCACGGTCCATTTTTGGCTTGGTTGGCAGCTCGAAGAACGCCAGGATGTTGCCGTTGCCCGCATCCAGGAACAGGTGCATGTACGGGTCAGGCTCTTTAGTCGATGGCACACGGTCTTCCGCGATGGCAACCAGGAAATCCATATTCAGGACGTCCTGATAAAACTCTACGGTCTCTTTTGCATCGTTACAGCGGTAAGCAACGTGGTGAATCTGTTCTAGCTGGATCATTGTCTGGCCCTGTTCTTTGTCATGTTTATGCTGCAAAGTGATTAGGCCATACTAGTAACAGGCGTTACTATTATCAAAGATCAATGATTTTTATTATCTAACTGTTTTATATAAGATTTTAGCGATTTCATCATATTTGGAAATTATCTTTTTACCTGTAAGAAACGCCGATTTAAAATTAAGATAGATCCGATTTTTATACTTTTCAGAGCAAAACATCATGACCCGTCAAAAAGAGCAGCGCCTGGAACTTCCCCTGTTCTTTCCTTACAAGCTCTCCATCCTACAGGCAGCAATCAGCGACTCCATTGCCGAGCTTTACTCTGGAGAGTTCAAACTTTCTCGACAGGAATGGCGCGTGGTCGCCGCCTTGGGGACTCAGCCCAACATGTCTGCCAAAGAGATCGCAGCCTATACCTCCATGGAGAAAATGCCGGTCAGCCGTGCGATCTCCCGCCTGGTAAAAGCAGGTCTACTGGCACAGATTACGTCACCAGAAGACCGGCGCTCGACCATTCTGAACCTGACCGAGGAAGGAAACCGCATCTATCAGGAGATCGTGCCGCTGGTATTGGAGCGCGAAGCATTTCTGCTGTCTGCACTAAACAGCAAGGAACGCGAGCAACTTGATGCGTTGATGGAAAAACTACTGAAGCGCACGCAGGACCTGACTAAAAAGCCCTGAGGAACTCTGAATAACGGGCACAAAAAAGGGTGACCGATGTCACCCTTTTCTATGTCAACGAACTTACTCGTCCGGTGCCGCTTTCGGCTGCTCAAGGTTCTCGTACATCAGAATTGGATCATTATCACCGCTGATAACACCCTCATCGATCACCACCTTGCTCACACCTTCCATTGAAGGCAGCTGATACATCGTATCCAGCAGCGTCGCCTCAAGAATAGAACGCAGACCACGGGCACCCGTACCACGCTCCAGCGCTTTCTTCGCCACTGCATGCAGCGCTTCTTCACGGAAATCGACATCCGCCCCTTCCATACCGAACAGCGCAGAGTACTGCTTAGTCAGGCTGTTTTTTGGCTCGGTCAGGATCTGAACCAGTGCCTCTTCATCCAGCTCCCCCAGCGTCGCGATCATCGGCAGACGACCCACGAATTCAGGGATCAAGCCGTACTTCACCAGGTCCTCAGCTTCAATCTCCTGCAGCGCCTGAGATACGGTCTTCTCTTCGTCTTTCGCTTTTACTACAGCGCTAAAGCCGATAGAGCTTTTCTCGGAACGATCACGAATAATCTGCTCAAGACCGGCGAACGCACCACCACAGATAAACAGGATGTTGGAGGTGTCTACCTGCAGGAACTCCTGCTGAGGGTGCTTACGACCACCCTGCGGCGGCACAGAAGCCACGGTACCTTCAATCAGTTTCAGCAGCGCCTGCTGTACACCTTCACCGGATACGTCACGGGTGATAGATGGGTTATCAGACTTACGGGAGATCTTGTCGATCTCATCGATGTAAACGATACCCAGCTGCGCTTTCTCTACATCGTAGTCACACTTCTGCAGCAGCTTCTGAATGATATTTTCAACATCTTCACCTACGTAACCCGCTTCGGTCAGCGTGGTCGCGTCGGCGATGGTGAACGGAACATTCAGCATACGGGCCAGAGTCTGAGCCAGCAGGGTTTTACCACTACCGGTCGGGCCGATCAAAAGAATGTTACTTTTACCAAGCTCGACACCGTCTTTACCGCCCTGAAAGCGCAGACGTTTGTAGTGGTTATAAACCGCTACGGCAAGAACCTTTTTCGCCTGCTCCTGACCGATAACATATTCGTTCAGGGTTTCGGCTATTTCAGCCGGTACCGGCAGGCGATCACTCTCTTCCTGCGGCTCTGCTTCCTGAATCTCTTCACGAATGATGTCGTTGCACAGATCAACACATTCGTCACAGATAAAGACCGATGGACCCGCGATCAGCTTGCGTACTTCATCCTGGCTCTTGCCACAGAATGAGCAGTACAGCAGTTTACCGCCGTCGTTATCTTTACCTTTAATCTCGTCGGACATTCGACTACCTCTTATGTGCAGATCCGGAAAGTACAGTTATGGCGACTCCCCGGACCTTTTTCAACCCACCCTCATAGTATAGGAGGGTTATCAAACAGCGCGACGCCCCAAGATGTCGTCGATCAGACCGTACTCTTTGGCAGCTTCCGGATCCATGAAGTTATCACGATCGGTATCACGTGCGATGGTGTCAAAGTCCTGGCCAGTGTGTTCCGCCAACAGTCGGTTCAGCTTTTCGCGGATACTGAGGATCTCTTTAGTGTGGATCTCAATATCGGTCGCCTGCCCCTGATAACCACCCAACGGCTGATGAATCATCACGCGGGAGTTTGGCAGTGCGAAGCGTTTGCCTTTGGCGCCGCCAGCCAGCAGGAATGCCCCCATGCTTGCCGCCTGGCCCAGACACATAGTGCTCACATCCGGCTTAATAAACTGCATGGTGTCATAAATGGACATACCCGCAGTAACGGAACCGCCTGGGGAGTTGATGTAGAGATGAATATCTTTGTCCGGGTTTTCAGCTTCCAGGAACAGCAGCTGTGCAACAACCAGATTCGCCATGTGATCTTCAACAGGACCGATCAAAAAGATCACACGCTCTTTTAACAGACGAGAGTAGATGTCGTAGGCTCGCTCGCCACGCGCGCTCTGCTCCACGACCATTGGAACCAAACTGCTGAGAATATCAGATGGTCCTTTACCAAATTCGCCCATTGCATATCTCCTTAGCGTATTTACGCGTAAAAAAAACGACAGTTAGCGTACGCCAACTGCCGTTTTCTTAACTTAGATCGAAAGATGCGGCTTATTCGCCAGCTTCTTCGTCTTCAGCTTCAGCTTCAGGCTGTGCCGGTTTAATGGCGTCTTCGTAGCTAACTTCTACTTCAGAGACTTTAGCAGATGCCAGCAGCTGATCAACTACCTGATCTTCCATCACCAGACTCTGGATCTGACCCAGCATCTCCTGGTTGCTGTTGTACCAGTCGATAACCTGCTGAGGCTCCTGGTAAGTTTCAGCCAGCTCTTTGATGGTTTCCTGAACGCGCTCGTCGTCAACTTTCAGTTCATTCGCTTTAACGAATTCCTGAACCAGCAGACCTACGGACACACGGCTCTGAGCCTGTTCCTGGAACATCTCTTTAGGCAGCATGTTGATGTCGAAGTCTTCAGCGTTTGCACCAGCGAACTGCTGAACCGCCTGACGACGCAGAGTGTCGATTTCGTTATCGATCAGTGCGTTCGGTACTTCGATGTTGTTCAGTTCTACCAGCTTACGGAACACCTGATCTTTCAGTTTCATTTTCAGAGTGTTCTTCAGTTCGCGCTCCATGTTTTTGCGAACTTCAACTTTGAAACCGTCTACAGTGTCTTCCTGCATACCAAACTTAGCGAAGAACTCTTCGTTCAGTTCAGCCAGAGTCTGTGCAGATACGCTGTGTACTTTAACTGCGAACTTAGCGTCTTTGCCTTTCAGCTCTTCAGCGTGGTAAGCCTCAGGGAAAGTTACATCCAGCTCTTTCTCGTCGCCCGCTTTCGCGCCAACCAGACCATCTTCGAAGCCAGGGATCATGGTGTTGGAACCCAGAACCAGGTCCATACCTTCGCCTTTACCGCCATCGAACGCTTCACCGTCGATAGTGCCTGCGAAGTCGATCTTAACGCGGTCGCCATCTTCAGCAGCGCGCTCTACTTCGTCCCAGGAAGCCTGCTGCTTACGCAGAGTCTCGATCATCTGATCCAGATCTTCGTCTTTTACTTCAGCAGTCTGCTTTTCGATCTCAACGCTGGAGAAATCAGCCAGTTCAACTTCCGGGTAAACTTCGAAAGTTGCAACGTACTGGAAGTCTTCGCCTTCTTTGTCGTTTTTGAACTCGATGCTTGGGCTGTTCGCTGGCTGCAGTTTTTCGTCTGTAGTCGCTTTGAACAGAGTTTCCTGAATAACCTGATTCAGTACTTCTTCACGAATACCTTTACCGTAGCGGTTCTTAACCACTTTCACAGGTACTTTACCCGGACGGAAACCGTCAAGACGGGCGGTACGTGCGGTCTGCTGAACGCGCTTCTGAACATCCTGATCGATACGCTCAGCCGGTACAGTAATAGTTACCTGACGCTCGAGACCGGAAGTAGTTTCAACGGAAACTTGCATGGAATTCCTCTCAAATACTTGTACTTATGATCTAAATAGATCAGCAGACCCGTTCAACCACCAGTCTGCAACCTGTATCCCACTGCACGATAGTCTATCGTCTGACGGGCATAATTGAAGCGCGAAATTTTCAGGCAAGCAGACCCAATAGTCAAGCAAATCAGAGGGTTTATGGCGCGATGGGGCAATAAAGAAGGAGGTTGTGTGCTCGAGGCACCACCAGAAGAATCACAGGCACGGGAAAAACCCTGGAGCCAGGATATTTAAGCATCTGATAAGAAAGGAAAAGCAAGAAAATTGGGGTGGACGATGGGGCTCGAACCCACGACCACCGGAATCACAATCCGGGGCTCTACCAACTGAGCTACGCCCACCACAGCGTAATACATCTTAAGACGGCGTGAATGACAGACCCACACCAAGAGAAATAAACATCATCATCGCAAAGAACAACCTCAACACTGAGGACAGTTCTAAATAAAAAAAGCCAACCGTCAGGCTAGCCTTCTGCGACAAGAGGTTTAACTTCCCAACACTGCATCCATTCCTTCGCAGGGAATGGGGTGGACGATGGGGCTCGAACCCACGACCACCGGAATCACAATCCGGGGCTCTACCAACTGAGCTACGCCCACCACAGCGTAAAAAATGGTGCGGACGGAGAGACTCGAACTCTCACACCGTGAGGCACCAGAACCTAAATCTGGCGTGTCTACCAATTCCACCACGTCCGCACATTGAAGAGATTGGGGTGGACGATGGGGCTCGAACCCACGACCACCGGAATCACAATCCGGGGCTCTACCAACTGAGCTACGCCCACCATATCTCTATCATCAAGGCAACAACCGCATTTAACAACCTGGCACGCCCGGCAGGACTCGAACCTGCAGCCTACGGCTTAGAAGGCCGTTGCTCTATCCGGTTGAGCTACGGGCGCCTTGTTGCCCGACCTTAAAAATGCCCCGACCAACACTGCCTAAGCAGTGTTTTTGAAGCACCCCGTTCAAGGTGGTGCGAATATTATAGAGCCGATTTTTGCTCGTCAACACCTTTTTAAAAAAATTAATGAAATAAATAGGTTAGGCCAGAATACCGTTCAGGAAATAACCAAACACGCCCTCTTCTTATTGAAGAACGCTGCCTAACCCGCGTTTACGCTTGGCCCTGACAGTCAACCATGAGAGAATTTGCGCCAGAAAAAATTCGTAGATAGGACAGCATCCGTAAAATGAGCGCAAAAACAATAGACGGCAAACAGATTGCCGCTGATGTACGTCGCAAGGTCGCTGAAGGTATTCAGCAGCGTATCAACGAAGGAAAGAAAGCCCCATGCCTGGCGGTTATTCTGGTTGGCTCCGATCCAGCCTCTCAGGTATATGTGCGTAATAAGAAGAATGCGTGCAAAGAAGTAGGTATCGATTCCCGCTCCTACGACCTCCCAGCCGAAACAACCCAGGAACAACTTGAAGCCCTGGTTGATGAGCTGAACGGCGACACTAGCGTTCATGGCATTCTGCTGCAGCTTCCTCTCCCGGATCATCTTGATGGCAATGAACTGCTGGAGCGCATCCGCCCTGATAAAGACGTTGACGGTTTCCACGCATTCAACCTGGGACGCCTGGCTCAGCGTATGCCTGTATTGCGTCCATGCACACCGAAAGGCGTCATGACCCTTCTGGAAACCACCGGTGTCGACATGCACGGTCAGGAAGCTGTTGTAGTAGGTGCGTCTAACATTGTTGGTCGTCCGATGACTCTCGAACTGCTGCTCGCAGGCTGCACCGTTACCACCACACACCGCTTTACACGCGACCTGCCGGGACACGTTAAACGCGCGGATATCGTTGTTGTGGGTGTTGGCATCCCAGGCCTGGTTAAAGGCGAGTGGATCAAGGAAGGCGCCATCGTTATCGATGTTGGTATTAACCGCCTGGAAGATGGCCGTCTGGTAGGTGATGTAGAGTACGAGATCGCGGCAGAGCGCGCGGGCTGGATCACACCGGTTCCAGGTGGCGTCGGTCCAATGACCGTAGCAACACTGATGGAAAATACGCTCGAAGCAGCTAACACGCTGGACTAAGCTGCTGTTGATCGCCAGCCTCACCAGGCTGGCGACTCTCTCCTGCCCCTCTATCTTGCTAAAGATATCCGCACCGACCTCCAGAGTCGACAAGCACCGGAAAACAATGGACCATAGAGCGCAGGACATATCCATGTTGTATCGATTGTCGCGCAGGGAAATTTGGTTGTAGTTATGGAAGTAAAAGAAACTCGACGAAAAAAGTGGGTGTTATACCTGATACCCAGTGTCATTTTGCTTGTCTCCCTGCTTACGAGCTTTTACGCCAGCACCCAGACCGCATTAAAGCAACGCGCCGAGTTCGAAGCCCGCTTTCAGGCCCAGACTAACCAGACCACACTCCTGATTCAGGAGAAGCTCAATCGTTATCCCCTGCTGCTGAACACCACCCGTGGTTTTGTGCTTAAAAGCCTCCATCAGATCGATAGTAGCTGGCCGGCATATTTCAGAGCGGCCGACATCAATTACGATGAGAACGGCATCATCGGCATCACCTACACCCAATATGTCGAACGCAACAACGTCGACCTCTTCGTAGAGCAGCAACGTCAGAAATACGGCCCCGACTTCTACATCTTCCCGGACAGCGCGGAAGACAACTTCTTCATCGTAATGCAGGCAGCACCTCAATCGGTGGCAGGCAGGATACGAGGCTTCGATATCGGCTCTGAGCCAAACCGCCGCTTTGCAGCGGAACGTGCGCGCAACAGCAGCTCATTTGCGTTGTCTGACCCCATCTCATTAATACCGACAAAGCCAAACTCGCTCGATTACCTCCTGCTTCTACCGGTCGAAAGCCCTGATCCGGATGACGCCTACGCCACGGTATTTCACGGCTGGATCACTATCGGCTTCAGCCTCAGCATGCTGATCGAAGAAACGCAGGCCAATCTACACCAACCTATGCAGATTCAGGTTATCGATGCGCGCGTAGGATTATCACCGCTCTTCGACAGCCACCGCGACAGCCTGGACAACAACCGCCATAAGCCAATTCAGGTAAAGCAGACACTGACAATCTCTGAACAGAAGATCGACCTGCTGTTTACGCCGCTGCCCAGCCCTACCCTGATTACAGCAGCCTCCCGTTACGATCTGCCAACCCTGACCGGCGGCAGCGTTATCAGCGTACTGACTGCGCTGGCCTGCTTCCTGCTCTTAGGCGGACGCGACCGGGCGTTGAAACTGGCGGACACCATGATGCGCCGCTCGCGTGACAGCCATAACCGCTATCAGACTCTTTTTGAAAGTTCGCCGGAAGCGGTCCTGCTGTGCGTGAACAACAAAATCATTCTTGCCAACAGCTCCGCTCTCAGCCTTCTCGCCGCAGAAAGCGTTGAGCAGCTGGTGGGGCGGGATGTACTGGATATCGCCCATCCAGATCTGAAAAAGGCTGCTGCAACCCTGCTACTGCAGATGGAAACTAGCCATGACGAACGGCTTGCGCCAATTGAGGAACCCCTCATTCGACTTGATGGCAGCAGCTTCGAGGCCGAGCTGAGCCTTTCGCGCACCACCTACGACGGCGATATAGCGATTCAGCTGATGTTCCGGGATATTACCCACCTGAAGGACCGTCGTAACGAAGCAAAAATTGCCAAAAAGGTACTCGAACACACCACCGAGGCGATCATGGTCACCGACCGTGATGCCCGTATTATTCTTACCAACCCGGCTTTCACCGCGCTTACCGGCTACAACGATAAACATATCATCGGACAGAAAACGAGCCTGCTGAAATCAGGCCACCACGACAACCTGTTCTATAAGCAACTTTGGCGCTCCCTGCTCCACTCGGGACAATGGATTGGGGAACTGGCAAATCGCAAGCGCAGCGGCGAGGTCTATATACAGAAGACCAACATCTCAGCGGTCTATGACAAAGAGGGCGACATCAGCCACTTCGTCTGCATCATGAGCGATATCACCGAGCAGAAGCGGACTTTCGACACGATCCGCTTCCAGGCGCTGCATGACAACCTGACCAAGCTACCAAACCGCATTCACTTTGAAGCACGGGCAGAGAAAGCGCTAAACCGCGCGCAGCAGTCCGGCAGCTTCTTCGCCATCCTGTTTATCGATCTGGATGATTTCAAACCGATCAATGACACCTATGGCCACTTGCTGGGTGACAAACTCCTGGTTGCCCTGTCTGACAAGCTGTCTGCAGCCCTGCGCCCATCCGACATGGTTGCCCGCATCGGCGGCGATGAGTTCCTCGTCCTGGCGGACGATCTCGCCCGCTGCGACGAAGCCACTCTGCTGGCAGAACGGCTGATGCAGATGATCGCAGCACCTGTCACTATCGATGACATTGAGCTCTCAGTCAGCGCCAGCATCGGGATCTCGGTCTATCCGCTCCAGGGCAGCAACATCAACCTTCTGATCCACGAAGCGGATCAGGCCATGTACGCCGCCAAAAAGCAGGGCAAGAACCAGATCTCAGTTGCCACTACACAGGACGCAACTACCGAGGATTGCCCACAGTAATCCCCTTATACATAACCTCACAAAGCGATATGCTAAGGCTTACTTTGCTGTCAGCTATCAGAGGTGAGCATGAAGATCGGTAAAAAAGGGATTCTACTGGGCATCATCGCCCTGCTTGTCGCCAGCTTTTTTCTCTTCGATCTGGGGCGTTTTTTCGATTTCGCCTACATCAAAACCCAGCAAGCCACGCTGGCGGAATATGTCAGCCAAAACCTTTGGCTGAGTATCGGCATTTACTTTGCCGTATATGTAATCTCTACAGGCCTCTCGCTGCCCGGCGCGGCCGTACTCACACTGCTGGGCGGCGCCCTTTTTGGCACACTGATTGGTTCGGTAGTTGTCTCTTTTGCCAGCACACTGGGCGCTACGCTCGCGTGTCTGGCTGCCCGTTACCTGGCACGCGGCTTCGTCAGCCGCCGCTTTTCACGACTGCTGGACCCTATCAATAGCGGAATCGAGCGCGACGGCATTTTTTACCTGCTGACACTTCGCCTCATCCCCCTGTTTCCGTTTTTTGCCATCAACCTGGTAATGGGTATCACTAAGATGCCAGTGCGCACCTACTTCTGGGTGAGCCAGCTTGGCATGCTGCCCGCCACCATCATCTACGTAAACGCCGGCACCCAACTGGCGGCACTTGAGAGCACCCAGGACATTCTCTCGCCCGCCCTGCTCGGATCTCTGGCGCTGCTTGGCATATTCCCCTGGATCGCCCGGTTCGGCATCAAGATCGCTCAGCGAAAGCGGATCTACAGCAAGTTCAGCAAACCTACCCAGTTTGACCGCAACCTGATCGTGATCGGAGCTGGCGCAGGCGGCTTGGTAACGGCCTACATCGCAGCTGCGGTAAAAGCCAAAGTCACCCTAATTGAGAAGCACAAGATGGGCGGAGACTGCCTTAATACAGGCTGCGTGCCGTCTAAGGCACTGATTCGCACCAGCCGCTTTCTAGCTGACAGCCGCAATGCCAGCGAACTCGGTATAAGAAACACAGATGTCGAGTTCGAATTCAGCGACATCATGCAGCGCGTTCAGGAGAAGATTAAAAAGATCGAACCTCATGACTCAGTAGAGCGCTATGAGAAACTGGGCGTAGAGTGCGTCTCCGGAAGCGCGAAGCTCGTATCCCCCTGGGAGGTCGAAGTAGACGGACAACGCTTGAGCGCACCCAATATCGTACTGGCTACCGGCGGACGCCCTAAGATCCCTTCCATCCCGGGCATTGAAGCAGTAAATCCGCTCACATCCGATACCCTATGGGAACTCAATGAGCTGCCCCAGCGCCTGCTGATCCTTGGTGCTGGCGCGATCGCCTGCGAGCTGGGTCAATGTTTCAATCAGTTCGGCAGCCAGGTGACTATGGTACTGCGCGGCAACCAGATTCTCTCGCGTGAAGATGCGGATGCAGCAGCGCTGGTCGCGGACAAACTGAGCAACGAAGGCATCAACATCCGCCATCAGCATAAACCGGTCGAGTTCCGCACCACCGATCAGGGCTACGAACTGGTAGCTGACAACAACGGCCAGCAGGTTGTGATCGGCTTCGACCGCCTTCTGGTCGCCACCGGACGCACCGCTAACCTTGAGGGACTTGGCCTCGAGCAGCTCGGAATCGACACCCAGAACAGGGATCTGCTTGACGTTGACCGCTTCCTGCAGACCCGCTGCCCGAACATTCTCGCCTGTGGCGATCTGGTAGGCCCCCACCAGTTTACCCATGCTGCCGGACATCAGGCATGGTATGCCGCGGTCAACGCATTATTCGGCAACGTGAAGAAATTCGCAGTGGACCACCGCTTTATCCCTTTTACGACCTACACCTCCCCCGAAGTGGCCCGTATCGGCCTGAATGAGAAAGAAGCGAGCGCAAAAGGGATCAGCTACGAAGTAACGCGTTACGACCTGTCGGATCTAGATCGCGCAATCACCGACTCTGCGGATTATGGAATGGTTAAAGTGCTTACAGCACCGGGTAAGGATCGCATTCTGGGTGTCACCTTGGTGGGCTCCCACGCGTCCGATATGCTGGCTGAGTTTGCCCTGGCGATGCGACACGGCTTGGGCTTAAACAAGATTCTAGGCACGATCCACGCATACCCAACCTTCCCTGAAGCCAACAAGTTTGCAGCAGGAGAATGGAAACGCGCACATGCGCCTGAGAAACTCTTGAAATGGGTGGAGAAGTATCACCGTTGGCGTCGAGGTGAGAAGCAGGAAGCTCCTGCCTCACAGACGACAGAGGACAAAACGCCGGGTAAATAATCCGGTCTCAAGCCTTAAACCCTGCCAAGCGTTTTAATCTGCGCATCAACAGGCGGCCCGCATAGGGTGCCGCCTGTCGAAGCCAATACCACTGATAACGCAGCGTTAAGCTCAACCAGCCCCTGCTGCGGTATTTACGCGCACTGGTCTCAAGATCACAGGGCAGCATCTGCACCTTTACATCCCTCAAACGCAGCAACCACACCAGCACATGATCTTCGCCATACGGCAGTAACTCCGGGTATCCCCCTACCTCTTCGAACCGCTGAGCCGAGAGACAAAAACCCTGGTCTCCAAACGGCACCCCCAGTAATCGGGTGCGCAGGTTTGCCCCCGCAGCATTTAAGCCCATCGGACCTTGCCCATCCTGAGCAAAACGCAGGCGGTAACAAAGCAATGTATCTGGAGCCTCTACCAACGCCTGCTCCAGCGCCTGAATCACGGAAGGCGTCAGCACGGAGTCGATATGCAGAAACCAGAGGTACTCACCAACAGCATTTTCAACCGCGGCGTTCATCTGTTGCGCCCGCCCCGTCGGCGCCACAATTATTTCTGCGGCACGCGGCAGATCCAGCTTCTTCTCTAATGCCTCACTGCCAGGACAAAGCGCGACGATCACCTGCCACCCCCTCGGCAGCAGGTCCAGCTGAGTGAATACCGGCGCATCGGGGGCTTCCCCCGGCCCAACCGGAATGATCACAGAGACTTGCATTAGATCTCGCTGCAACTGGAACCGTATTTAAAGCAGCTGAAGCAGCGGTGATGCTTCATACTGACACGCGCATCCAACGCTTCACGCAGCGAGCCACCCATATCGTATTCGCGGTCATCATCAACCAACGTACAGGCATATACCCGCATCAGCCCATCCTGCTTTACGACCATTTTGCTGAACGCGCACATAAACGACGCTCGACTCTCCGCCGTATGATATTGGGTCATACAGTTAGTACTGATATCAGGCCCCGAGCCATTACTACCCGGCGGAAGGAAGTCAGGAAACGCGACAAAGGCCACATCGTCGCTTATACCCTGCTCACGAAATAGCGCGCGATAGGCATTTTCGACGGTAGCTTTATCTTCTTCCGGTTTCAGATGTCGCGCGATAGATACCTGAAATCCGCGCGCCTGTAACATACGAATACCATCAAGGGCACGCTGAAAGTTACCCTCACCACGGCCCGCATCGTGTTCAGCCTCCAGCGGAGAATCCAGACTGACCCGGAAGCTAACCGGATGTTCAGTACTCTGGAGCACATCCAGTTGATCGATACGCTTTTGAAGCGCATCAGTACCATTTGTTAACACCAGACAAGGTTTATGCCCTGATGCGAACTGGAGGATTTTAACCAGATCTTTCGCAAGGAATGGCTCCCCCCCGGTAAAGGAGAATTGCTCTACACCCAACTCCAATGCTTCAAGAATGAAAGGCTCAACATCAGCCAGTCTCACCAGACCCAGGCGCTGATCCCCCGGACCCGATCCCTCCAGACAGAAATCACAACTGAGATTACAAGCGGTACCGGTGTGAAACCACAACTCCTTCAACTGTGCGGGCTCAATATAACCACGCCCGGCCCCATCTGCTGTTTCATACCAGTTTTTACTACGAATACGCTCCATCTCTACCTCACCATACAAACGCATCATGCGCCCTGACTTCAACCCTAGCCGAGTCCTAACTCAAGACTTGCCCAGCACCTGTCCGACAAGCCGCCGCAATGCCTGCCGCGCGGGACGACTATCGTCACGTAACGCGTCATGAATTCGCTGCAGATCCATCAGACGATCTACATCCGAACAATCCGCGACCCAAGCCACGCTCTGCTGGTTGCGCTCACACCCAGTCGCCAATGCCTGCCCCAGGGTTTCGATGCTCCATGGCATCACCTTCAACGCGGGCCATCCGCTGCGCGTCCCCATCAGAGACACACCGCCATCTTCCGCCGCCGAAAATACCACATCAGCCTCGTCCAGCAGGCGATCCGCAGCGAGTAACAATTCCATAGACAGCTCCGGCGCATCCGATCCGATCACGATCTGCCGATGCAGCCCACAATGACGCAACTGACGGTCAATAGACTCTATGCGCTCACCAAGGTTTCCCTCGCTTTGCGGCACCACTTCATATTCACGGGTCAACAATCCCTCTGCCCAAACCGCTTCCTCAGGAGAGTTTGGCGATATAACCACCGGGCCGGGCCAGCGCTGAGCGTCTTCCAGTGCACACGCCAACAGCCCTTTGGCGATCTCAAAAGCCAACTCGGTACCTATTTCCGCTGCGAGCCGCTGCTTACCAAACCCTGGTGCCGGTCGCTTACAAAACAGAATCAGTGTTGTTTCGGTCATCTATGCTCTACTTCATATATCAACTGAGTACGTCGCCGAAATAAAAAAGGCAGCCTAAAAAGACTGCCTTTTAAAAGTAGAGAGGATCAACCTTCCCTGAACCAGGTGGTGCCCTCACGGGAGTCTTTCAGGATGATACCCTGCTCCGCCAGCTCGTCACGAATCCGATCGGCTTCGGCAAAGTTGCGATCTTTCTTCGCCTGCGCGCGCTGCTCGATCAGTGCTTCGATCTCAGCAGAGCTCAGCTCACCCTCTTTATCTTCCCCTTTCAGGAAAGCATCAGGATCTTGCTGCAGCAGACCAAGAATGCCGGCCAAGCGTTTCAGCTGAGCTGCCAGCTTACCAGCATCTTCGCTACCTTCACGGCTCGCAATGTTCAGCTCTGTTACCAGCTCAAACAAAACAGCCATCGCTTTCGGCGTATTAAAGTCATCGTCCATCGCCGCGTAGAAACGCTCATCAAACTCGTTTTCCAGTGCGGCGTCGTTCAGCTCAACACCACGCAACGCCTGGTAGAAACGCTCCAGAGCACTACGCGCCTCTTTCAGGCTGTCTTCGCTGTAGTCGATGTAACTGCGGTAATGTACGCTGGACAGGAAGTACCGGACCACCTCAGCGTTGTATTTTTCCAGCACGTCACGGATGGTGAAGAAGTTGCCCAGAGATTTGGACATTTTTTCGGAGTTCACACGGACAGGACCCGCATGCATCCAGGTGTTCACATACTTCGCGCCGTTCGCAGCTTCGGACTGTGCGATTTCGTTTTCGTGATGCGGGAACGGCAGGTCAGGGCCACCACCGTGGATATCAAAGGTGTTGCCCAGACAGCATTTGGACATCGCAGAACACTCGATGTGCCAGCCCGGACGACCTTTACCCCAAGGGGAATCCCAGCTTACCTCACCCTCTTTCGCCGCTTTCCACAGTACAAAGTCCAGCGGGCTCTCTTTCGCATCTTCCACCTCGACACGCGCACCGGAGCGCAGCTCGTCGACGTTTTTATTGGTCAGACGACCGTAAGTCTCGAACTTCTCAACGCGGTAATACACGTCGCCGTTGCTGGCCGGGTAGGCAAAACCTTTGTCGATCAGCGTCTGTACCATATCGACAATATTGCCAATATGCGCAGTGGCGCGTGGTTCCTGATCCGGACGCAGTACGCTCAGACGGTCTTCGTCTTCGTGCATCGCAGCGATCATACGCTCGGTCAGCTGATCAACCGTTTCGCCGTTCTCCTCAGCGCGCTTGATGATCTTGTCATCCACGTCAGTGATGTTGCGTACGTAATCAACATCCCAGCCACGCGCACGCATGTAGCGGGTGATCACGTCGAAACACACCATTACACGAGCGTGACCGATGTGACAGAGATCGTATACGGTAATACCGCATACGTACATTTTGATCTTGCCCTCTTCCAGTGGTTTGAACGGGGCTTTCTCTTTTGTCAGCGTGTTGTATATCTGCAGCACTGATCTCTCCAATATCTCTGTCTGAATTTACTTCTGCATCTTCGCCCAGGAGTCACGCAGACCCACGGTACGGTTAAATACCAGTTTTTCATCGCTGGAATCCGGATCTACACAGAAGTAACCGGTACGCTCAAACTGGTAGCGACTCTCAACTTCAGTACCCTTCATACCGATCTCGGCACGCGCATCAGACAGTGTTACCAGAGATTCAGGATTGATGAACTCTTTGAAATCACGCTCTTTATCGCCGTCCGGGTTCTCTTCGGTGAACAGACGGTCGTACATGCGTACTTCACAAGGCACGGAGTTATCAGCGGATACCCAGTGAATTACACCTTTCGCCTTGTAACCAACAGGGTTCTCGCCTTTGGTCGCTGGATCGTAAGTACACTTCAGCTCAACCACGTTACCGTCGGCATCTTTGATCACCTCTTCACAGGTAATCACATAGCTACCACGCAGACGTACAGCAACACCCTGGGTCAGACGTTTCCACTTACGCGGCGGAACTTCAGCGAAGTCTTCCTGCTCGACCAGCAGATTGCGGGTAAACGGAACCTTACGCATACCCATAGTTTCGTCTTTAGGGTGTACCGGCAGCTCAAACCACTCCTCTTCACCCTCTTCATAGTTGGTGATGGTCACTTTCAGCGGCTGAGTCACAACCATTGCACGCGGTGCATTCTTATCCAGATCTTCGCGGATCGCTGCTTCCAGCATCCCCATATCCACGGTGCTGTTAGAGCGGGTAACGCCGATGCTGTCACAGAAGTTACGGATAGACATCGGCGTGTAACCACGACGGCGCAGACCGGAGATCGTTGGCATACGCGGATCATTCCAGCCCGCTACGATGGACTCATCAACCAGCTGCTTCAGCTTACGCTTACTGGTGACGGTGTAGTTGATGTTCAGTCGCGCAAATTCGGTCTGCTTCGGCTTCGCCGGCACTGGCAGGTTTTCGATAAACCAGTCGTACAGCGGGCGATGCTCTTCAAATTCCAGAGTACACAGGGAGTGGGTGATCTCTTCGATCGCATCGGATTGACCGTGCGCGAAATCGTAGATCGGGTAGATGCACCACTTGTCACCAGTCTGGTGGTGGGACTTGTGCAGGATTCGGTACAGCATCGGGTCGCGCAGGATCATGCTTGGCGACTGCATATCGATCTTGGCGCGCAGGGCGCAAGCACCTTCTGCAAACTCACCGTTACGCATCTTCTCAAACAGCTCCAGGTTTTCCTCTACGGAGCGGTCACGGTAAGGGCTGTTTTTACCCGGCGTAGTGAAGTTTCCGCGGTACTCACGCGCTTCTTCAGGCGTCAGGTCACATACGTAAGCCTTACCTGCTTTAATCAGGTGCACAGCCCAGTCGAACAGCTGCTGGAAGTAGTCGGAGGTGTAACGCACCTCGCCATTCCATTTGAAACCCAGCCAGCTAACGTCGGACTTAATCGCGTCAACGTACTCCTGTTCTTCTTTCTCAGGGTTGGTATCGTCAAAACGCAGATTACAGACACCGTTAAACTTCTCAGCGGTACCGAAGTTCAGACAGATCGATTTCGCATGACCGATGTGCAGATAGCCGTTTGGCTCAGGCGGGAAACGGGTCACTACCTTCGTGTGCACGCCGTTCGCCAGATCATCTTCGATCATCTGATGGATAAAGTTGGAAGCCTTGCTGGTTTCGTTATTACTCATATCTAACGTCTTGTCGCTACTCTTGGAGCCCGGCATGCCAGCTTTCATCCTTTGGGATGATCTCGCCACGTCGTTTCCGGGCATTAAAAATAAGGCGCCCATTATAAACGGTTCATACGCCTGAAAACACCAGCCCGCCCATGCTAATTGAGCGCTAATTATTTGATAGCATGGTCAAATCACCTCAACGAGCTGCAACACCGCCGCAACAACGATACGACTACCTGTGAGAACGAAATACAGATTCAACCGTTCCCTAGGTGCGTTCAACTGCGACTTGAGTATAATAGGCCGAAAAACTAGTCAGAATCGGGAACATTAAGAATGATTATCTTGCAGACCAATCTCGGTGATATCACCATTGAACTGGATTTTGAGAAAGCACCGAAAACTGCGGAGAACTTTGAACAGTACGTTCGTGACGGTTTTTATGACGGCGTTATCTTTCACCGTGTGATCAACAACTTTATGATCCAGGGTGGTGGTTTCGAGCCTGGCATGGTTCAGAAAGACACCCGCGCGCCGATCGAGAACGAAGCAGACAACGGACTGTCCAATAAAAAATACACCCTGGCGATGGCCCGCACTATGGATCCACACAGTGCTTCCGCCCAGTTCTTCATCAACGTTGCAGACAACACTTTCCTGGACCACTCTGCAAAAACCACCGAAGGCTGGGGTTACGCAGTTTTCGGTAAGGTTGTAGAAGGCGAAGACGTTGTAGACAAGATCAAAGCAGTCTCCACAACCATGCGCGCCGGCCACCAGGACGTTCCATCTGACGATGTGGTTATCACCGCTGCAAAGGTTGTTGAAGAAGAGTAATCAATAACTGCTAGCGAGTTAAAAACACTTTATGCGTACTCTGTTTATTTCAGACCTGCATCTAAGTGACAAGCGCCCGGACCTGCTCCGGGCGCTGTTGCATTTTCTGGAAGAAAATAAAAATAGCTGCGATCAGCTCTACCTGCTGGGCGACATTTTTGACGCCTGGATCGGCGACGATTTTGTCCACCCCGCCATACAGCCTCTCTCAGCAGCCCTAAATGCACTTGCCGACAACGGAACAGAGATCTTTTTCCAACACGGAAACAGGGATTTTCTGGTTGGCCAAACCTTTGCTGACAGCATCCAGGCTCAACTGCTTCCCGAGGAGATCGTGGTCACGCTTCCCGATGGCAAATCGGCATTGATCATGCACGGCGACCAACTGTGTACCGATGATACTGAATATCAGCAACTGCGCGTGATGCTCCGCAACCCTCAGTGGCAACAACAGGTTCTGCAGAAATCTGTCGAAGAACGACTGGCGATGGCCAGCCAACTGAAAGCGGAAAGCAGCGAGCAAAAATCACAGAAGTCAGTTGGCATCATGGACGTTAACGCTGAAAGCGTACGTCAGGCAATGAACAAAGCCGAGTGCGACCTGCTGATTCACGGCCACACACACCGACCTGCGATTCACAACAATCAACGCAGCGACACCTGCGGGACCCGAATTGTTTTGGGCGATTGGGACACTGAGCTCTGGTACTTAGAATGCTCAGAGACAGGCCAGGAACTGAAACACCGCCCACTCTGAATACACGCACAAAAAAACCGCAGATAATCCTATGACTATCTGCGGTTTTTCTTTGCTTGTCCCTGCTAAGCTTCAGAGGGACAGCTATCAAACTACGCTGCTGATGGCGCTCCGCTGTGGAAACGGAACTGGTCATCTGGCGACTCAATCAGCTCATTTTCCACCTTCTGGAAAAAAGCCACACGCTCATCAATTGGCTCACCCGCATACTGCGCCGCCAACCCCAGATAATCCTGATAGTGACGCCCCTCTGATTTCAGCAACGAACGATAAAACTTAGCCAATTCATCATCCAGATATGGCGCCAGTTTGGCAAAACGCTCACACGAACGCGCTTCGATGTAAGCGCCGATGATCAGAATATCGATCAACCGCCCTGGTTCGGAAGTCCGAACATGTTCGCGCAGACCGGATGCATAACGGGCCGAAGACAAGTGACAATACTGAATACCGCGCGTCTCCATGATTTCAAGCACTTGCTCAAAATGGATAAGCTCTTCACGCGCCAGGCGAGACATCTTGTTGAGCAAGTCTGTCCGATCGACGTAACGAAACATCAGGGTCATTGCAGTGGATGCAGCTTTCTTTTCGCAGTGCGCGTGATCAATCAGCAAGATATCCTGCTGCTTACGCGCCTCTTCAATCCAACTATCTGGCGTTTCACATCCCAGAAAGCCCTTAATCTCTTCTAAAACTTCCACTGAATACCTCAAACAAACTTCTTCACACACTTTGATCACAAAGCGACACTCGGGGCGGATTATATAGGCCCACAACCGAAGCACCAACAATCCAGCATTGGCTTCACAAACGGCAAAAACAGAAAAGCCCCATACAGGGGCTTTTTCAGTTACAGGAAGCAGGTAACTTATTCAAGAACCAGAGTGTCGATCAGATCGATCATAAACTCTGTTTCCTCTTCCGTCATTGGCTCCCACTGATCAAGGTCCATGCTACTCAGAACGCCCTGACCTTTCTCATCTTGATGCATTGAGAACAAGCGCTCCTGCAGAGTTGGAATAAACTCCTGCATTTTCGGACCGACCAGCAGCACATGGTGGACAACACTGATCTGACTGCTGACCAACACCTTCATCTGGCGTTTGATCAGATCAGACAACTCATCAAAACCATCCTTCAGGAAGAAACCAACCTGAGCATTTTCGTTCAACAAGTTTTTCGCCACTACCACGTAGCTGTCGACTTCCTTAGTCGTAATGTTGCTTTTATCCAGATCAGCTGGCTCCAGCATGATCATACCCATGGTATGAACATCCGGGTCATCTGTAGTAGCTACCGTGATACCCTCTGGCAACTCTTCGACCGTATTGTAAGGCGAGTCTGCATGCACAGCGATTACGGTTTCATCAGGGCGAGCCTTAGGACGTGCAACGGCTTTGAATCCCAACTCTCGAACAAGCATCGAGGCATCGTATGGGTTCGCATAGATCATATCGACCTTATCGGAACGAATGTCCTTGCGCTGCTGCTCAAAGCAGTCATAAAGCTCCAGGTGTACTCCAACCTCCAGCTGGCGCTGCAACCAGGTGTTGAAAAAGTACCAACCTGAAATGTGGTCCGGTGCAAAATCCGGGCTAACGGTCAGGTTATAAGCCATCTCCGTACTCCTTTACATCAGGGTTGCGTAGAGCTCTTCGCTCTCCTTGATTTTGCTGCGAGAGGGCTTACGGCGCACCGATGTATACCCTACCAGCTTGCCATTTCGGATGTTTGGAATCACTGTGGCTTTTACCCAGTAATACGCACCATCTTTACGCAGATTTTTGACGTAACCATGCCACTTCTTACCCGCCTCAATGGTTTCCCAAAGCCCCGCGAAAGCCACTGCTGGCATATCAGGATGACGCAAGATGTAGTGATTTGTGCCAATCAACTCTTCCCTGGTGTAACCAGACATATCAACAAAAGCCTGGTTTGCGTGGGTGATAATTCCATTTGGATCTGTTCGTGAAACAATCAGCTTACCATCTGGATAAGGCACCTCACGGTCAACGATCTCCGCTGCACGTGATGTACCATCGTAATAGTTGATTGTCACTTCCCGGGTTTCCCCGGTGTCTTGATCTGACATTGCACAAGCCTTACTTAATAATACTTTCCGTGAAAACCTGTCGTCCTATTACAGGATTTTACCGATCGCCTCCGCTGCGCGTTTTACGTCCAGGAAAATCAAACCCAGGCGAGCATTCGGTTTCGCTACAACAGTCAGTACAGAGTCATTGTTTGCGTGTGTCATCAGAATGTAGCCCTGATCACCCTTAACAAGCACCTGCTCCAGCTCACCACGAGCCAGCTCTCCCGCTGTACGCTCACCGAGAGACAGCATTGCTGCACTCATCGCACCTACGCGGTCCTCATCCATACCTGACGGCAGCAAAGCAGCAATCATCAAACCATCGGTTGAGATAACTGCAGACGCTTCAATCTCTGCAGATGTCCCGTTCAGGTCACTCAAAATGGAGGTCAGCATCTCCGAGCGCATAAACGTTCTCCTTTTTTGTTCGGTCTAAGAATATCGATTAATTAGATTTTTTTAGTTGATCGTTATCAATAGTCGAGATAACGGCGGGCCAATACACTGAGTAGGTCTACAAACGCCTGCTGATTAAGCTTCGGCATCTCGTCCACGATCAACATGAACTTCTGACTACCCATGTGAATTACCCAAAAACCAACCTGGCTCTGCCCAATGGGATCAAGCATACCCCATGATTCCCCGCTGAATGACAGCTCCCTGTTCAACAGGGGCAGATGTCGTTCATGCAGTGAAATCACGTCAGCCGCCAATGCAGACAATGCCTCAGCGTGTGAATCCTCGAACCCAGTGTTACCCAAACAGAAACCCTGGTCATCAGCCAGTGCTACTTTGTGCGTGCTGGAAAGCACCGGCAGCAACTCTGGCAGCATCTTTTCAACAACTTCATCAACGATAACGGATGGATTTTCGCTTAGTTCAACAAATCCCTTGTTACGCAACTTATCAAACAGATCCTGCGCCTGCTCAGGCTCAAGGTCTGTTAGCTCCTCAATAAGCTCCGGGCTGTATGGCAGAGCAATCTCTGCACTTAACAACTGCAATAACAGCGCACGGGCGTCATCCGGCTCAGAGTTCACCGTGGCATAGTACGCGCCAGCAGGTGTTATCTGCAGATATTCGTTACGGAAGTTTTCGTCCAACACCAACCATATACTCCGAAATAAAACTTATTCCTGTAACCAGCCCAGCGCATAAACACCTGACATATAGGCAAACACATATCGCTGTGGCAAGTTCAAAATCCGCACCACATCCAGCGCGGACAGACGGTGATCATGCCAAAGCTCGGTAATCTCGTTGGCATGAGGAATCTCAATCAGGCGGCTAAAATCAGGGCGCGCCTTGAGCTTGTAGATCTTATCGGGATCCATTCCCTGATTTAGCCTGCCCCGGGCTGTCCAAAGGGCGACTTTCCAGATCATTGCATCCCTATCATCACAGGTGTGCTTATCTTTAGTGGCTGGAGGTTTCGCCACTGCCAGATCCGGGCGTTCCCGAAGATCCAGCTCACCAAAACCAAAACGACTCAGCGCATACTGCAACAGCAGGTCTTCGCCGAAATCACCAAAGAATTCATCCTCTTTCGGCAGATATACAAACAATCGGGGCAAGCCCGCAATTTCTACCGGGGTATTACTCAGTTTCGCCTTTTTAACGGCCATCGGCAGCCAATCAAGCAGGGCACCATCGGTATTGAAATAGATCCGGCGACGCTCATCGGGGCGCGTAATATCGACGTCAGCAAGGTTACCGCAGCAACGATACACCATCTCGTCATCGGCATACCCAGACTTAGCAACAGGCTGAGTTTTAACGGTCTTAACCGCAGGTTGCGCAACGGATTTCTTGGCTTTTGTCTCAGATGCTTCAGGCAAAATCGTCAAACCTGCTTTTTTATCAGCCTGATTTTCAGCTTTTTTAGCCTGAGCTGCTTTTTCCGCTGCTTTCGCCTCTTCCAATTTGGCCTTTTTCAATGCGGCGCGCTTTTTCGCTACCGCTTTTGCTTTCTCTTCGGCGAGCTTTTTCTCTTTTTCCCGCTCAGCGGCCAGCTTTTGCTCGCGCGCCTTCTCAAGAGCAAGCTTTTTCTCTAGCGCTTTTTTCTCAGCCAGCTTTTTCAGCTGAGCTTTTTTCTCAGCCTCTTTCCTTTCAGCTGCCTTTCTTTCCGCCTCTTTCCTTTCGGCTTCCTCTTTTTTCTGCCTTGCTGCCTGTTCCGCTGCTTTTGCTGCCGCCTTCGCTGCGGCCTCTTCGGCCGCTTTCTTTTCAGCCAATACTTTCAGCTGCGCTTTGCGTTTCGCAGCTTGCTGGGCAGCCTGAGCTTCAGCCAATACAGCCTGAACCTCGGCCTCAGCAGCAGATTTAACTGTATTTTGCGCTTTAGGTTCTTCTACAGGAACGGTCTCAGCTTCAACGCGTGCGGTGCGTTCCTCGTCGATTCGACGCATCGCTTCTTGTGCAGCACGCTTACTCGCCTCGCGCCCACGACGCAGTTTTTCCTTCAGCTGCTCTTTCTTTTGCGCTTCAAGCTGGCGGTCGTTATTCAGCGATTCGAATACGCTCTGCCCAGCATCTACCCGGCTTTTGTACTGATCGTAAGCCTGAGTACGCTCGTCCGGACCATCCTGTTGCAGATCCATGACAGCGGCGACTGTCGAACCAGCAACATTCAGGCCGCCCTCATTACCCGAAGGCAACGACAACGCTTTGATAGCAGCGACAAGCTGCGCAGATTCATAAGGTTTTTGAAGAAAGACAAATGTGTCCCAATGCATCTCGCGGACACTGATGAGGATTCCGGGCTTGGCGTATCGCTTCGCGTAGAAGGCTTCGAGTTCTTCCGGTGATTTCGCCTGATCACCGTTTACAATCAGAAAGTCTGCTTGCTCGGGCCCGACAATTAGCAGCTCGCGCTCTCTACCGAGAAAGAGCTCCAGAGACGCCATACTCGGGCCATCAAAACCCAGTATAGCCAGGCGTTTCACCTGTGTTCTGTCAATGCTGCCAGTTCCTAATACGCTCATGGAACGCCCCATCCGTAGTCTGTTTGGTCATCTCAAATGACGTGGGAAAATCTTCCGTTAACAATTACTGCCTTATCTATCGGCAGTTCGAGCAGAAGTTTATGGTCTTCCGCTTCGATTGCCCGACTAATCACTTTCCTTGCGCGCGGGCTAAGCATTGCAGAGATCTGGTCAAAAAGACGACGCTTAAGCGCAGGACCTTTTCTACCCAGAACCCAAAGCACGTCGATCATCGCCCCTGCCAGCTCCTCACGTTCTGCGAGCGCAGTAGCCATGTAGATTCGACGTACATGTGTTTTAAGAGACTCCGGATTCCGGGCGACAAATCGGGTGTAGTGATAGAGATTGCGTACACTCTGGTCACCACGATAGATCAACCCTTCCTGCCCTACCGCTTCAAAAGCGGCCTGAATACGGTCAGTTTTATCACTGTTAAGTTCCGCATCCAGCTCCCAGTCGGAAAGCGCAGCCCATATAGGCGAGGTCACAGAATTTTCCCCTTACAGATTAAGCCACTACAACATAACTCTATTGCAGATTTAAAACTATCTACCGCCCCGTGAATTCTCGCCTGGAATACAGATATATTGACGGATATCAAACAGTTGTTGGCATGTATTAAAACACGTTGACAGGTATTTTTGCCACAGCTTGTCAGGCAATAAGTAGCAATTAATTTAATGTGCTGGTGAACAACGATTTTCTTCACGTGCAAAACCGACCCAACCGGCTTAAAAATCAATAAGTTGCCTAGTCATCCGCTATTACTCAATTCCCGCTCACCAGCAGAAAGTATGAGTCTCAGTTTTTCGACAATACTTAGACCTAGGGCGCGCATTTGGGAAGAATTCACGGCGCCAATCAACAATCGTGGACTGTCAGTCGCCTATTTAAGACGGCCATGGATTTGAGACGGCCATGAAGTAATAAAAGATGAGGGCGTAATCGTGCTTGAAGCTTATCGTAAACATGTAGAAGAACGCGCAGCAGAAGGCGTGCCTCCAAAAGCGCTTGACGCAGAACAGACCGCTACTCTGGTTGAGCTACTGAAAAAACCACCTGAGGGCGAAGAAAACTTCCTGGTAGACCTGCTGACTAACCGTGTACCAGCAGGCGTAGACGAAGCGGCTTATGTAAAAGCCGCTTTCCTGGCCGCTGTTACCAAGGGTGAAGCCGAGTCTCCTCTGATAGACGCAGTCAAAGCTACCGAGCTGCTGGGCACCATGCTGGGTGGTTACAACATCCAGCCGCTGATCGACTGCCTGGACAACGACACATTGGCTCCGACTGCAGCTAAGGCACTGTCCCACACCCTGCTGATGTTTGACGCGTTCTACGACGTTAAAGAAAAGATGGATGCTGGCAACGCTTTCGCTAAGCAGATCGTAGAGTCCTGGGCAGAAGCGGAGTGGTTCACTTCTAAGCCGGAACTGGCTGAGAAAATCACGGTTACCGTATTCAAGGTCCCCGGTGAAACCAACACCGATGACCTGTCACCGGCTCCAGACGCATTCACCCGTCCAGACATCCCTCTGCACGCGAATGCAATGCTGAAGATGGAACGCGAAGGCATCAAACCTGAAGTTCCAGGCATAAAAGGCCCGATCGCTCAGATTGAAGCTGTTAAAGCTAAAGGCTACCCGGTTGCATACGTAGGTGACGTAGTAGGTACCGGTTCTTCCCGTAAGTCTGCGACCAACTCCGTTTTGTGGTTCTTCGGTGAAGACATCCCTTGCGTACCTAACAAACGCGCTGGCGGCTACTGCTTCGGCGGCAAGATCGCGCCTATCTTCTTCAACACCATGGAAGATGCAGGCGCCCTGCCCATCGAAATGGATACCTCTGGTATGAACATGGGCGACGTTGTCGACGTATATCCGTACGAAGGTAAAGCGGTTAACGCTGACACCGGCGAAACTTTGTGCGAGTTCACTCTGAAGACGCCTGTACTCCTAGACGAAGTGCGCGCCGGCGGCCGTATCCCACTAATCATCGGTCGTGGTCTGACTACCAAGGCGCGTGAAGCACTGGGCCTGCCAGCAACTGACCTGTTCCGTACGCCAGAGCAGCCAGCTGATACCGGCAAGGGTTATTCGCTGGCTCAGAAGATGGTGGGTAAAGCATGCGGCGTCGAAGGTGTTCGCCCCGGCACATACTGCGAGCCTAAGATGACCACGGTAGGCTCTCAGGACACCACTGGCCCTATGACCCGTGACGAACTGAAAGACCTGGCCTGCCTGGGCTTCTCTGCCGATCTGACCATGCAGTCTTTCTGTCACACTGCGGCGTACCCTAAGCCAATCGACGTGAAAACGCACCACACCCTGCCAGACTTCATTATGAACCGTGGCGGTGTATCCCTGCGTCCAGGCGACGGTGTAATCCACTCCTGGCTGAACCGCATGCTGCTGCCTGATACTGTAGGTACCGGTGGTGACTCTCACACCCGCTTCCCGATCGGCATCTCCTTCCCTGCTGGCTCTGGTCTTGTTGCATTCGCGGCTGCTACCGGTGTAATGCCACTGGATATGCCTGAGTCTGTACTGGTTCGCTTCAAGGGCGAGACGCTGCAGCCCGGTATCACCCTGCGTGATCTGGTTAACGCCATCCCTTACTACGCGATCAAGCAGGGGCTGCTGACCGTAGAGAAAGCGGGTAAGAAGAACATCTTCTCTGGCCGCATCCTGGAGATCGAAGGCCTGCCGGACCTGAAAGTAGAACAGGCATTCGAACTCTCTGACTCCGCTGCAGAGCGTTCCGCAGCTGCTTGTTCTATCAAGCTGAACGAAGCGCCGATCCGCGAATACCTGAACTCCAACATCACCATGCTGAAGTGGATGATCGCGGAAGGTTACGGCGATCCTCGCACCATCGAGCGTCGTATCGCTGGCATGGAAGCGTGGCTGGCTAACCCAGAACTGCTGGAGGGCGATGCAGACGCTGAATACGCTGCAGTGATTGAGATCGATCTGGCCGACGTGAAAGAGCCACTGGTGGCCTGCCCGAACGATCCAGATGACGTGAAGCTGCTGTCTGAAGTTGCCGGCGACAGCGTTGATGAAGTGTTCATCGGCTCCTGCATGACCAACATCGGTCACTTCCGTGCAGCAGGAAAACTGCTGGACGCTGCGGGCACCGCTGTTCCTACTCGCATGTGGATCGCACCACCTACCAAGATGGACGCGGCTCAACTGACCGAAGAAGGTTACTACAACATCTTCGGTAAAGCGGGTGCACGCATGGAGATGCCAGGATGCTCCCTGTGCATGGGTAACCAGGCACGTGTAGGCGACAACACCACTGTAGTTTCCACCTCTACCCGCAACTTCCCTAACCGCCTGGGCACTGGCGCTAATGTTTACCTGTCCTCTGCGGAACTAGCTGCCGTTGCGGCGCTGATAGGAAAACTGCCTACTCCTGCGGAGTACATGGAGTACGCACAAAAACTGGATACTATGGCGGACGACGTTTACCGTTACCTGAACTTCGACCAGATCCAGAGCTACCAGGATAAAGCAGCCACAGTCATCCCGACATCAGACGTTTAATCACTGCTTGTGATTACGAACCGGTTTCGACCGGTTCGGCCTGATACAAAAAAACCCGCTCAATGAGCGGGTTTTCTATTTGAGGCGGTCCCTATCAATGACCTACAGACTCCAGGTCAGTCAACAGCGCCAACACTTCACGGGACGACGCCTCAACGGCTTCAATCCTCGCCATCGCTTCTCTGTAGCGGCCCTTATTGTAGAGCTCCACTGCCTGAATACCGGCATCATGCACCTGCTTGTGCGGTATAGCCAGTTTCACAAAGCTTGGGTGATTAGCATAAGCCGGGGTGTTCACACTGTCATACCATTTACCTAAGCGACAGGTATGATGGTTGGAAAGCTCTGACGCTTGCAGTCCCTCGCGGCCCGCAACCATGTTCGCCAGTCGACGCTTCCAGATAACGTGGTCCGATTTCGCCAGCTTCACAACTTTCCCTGGCACCTCCAACAGCGACAGTTTCTGTATACGTCCGCTGATCAGCCCTTCCAGACCATCCATAGTATCCAACACATGGGAGATATCAGAGACATTCTGCGACGTGGAAGAGGCGATGTCGGAAATACCTACCGCCACCTCATGGGAAGCCGCGTTCTGCTCGTGCAACGTATCCGCAATCTGACCGGAGATCCGTTTAACGCTGTCGATGCTACTACGGATATCGACCATGATCTGGCCAGCTTCCTTAACAGACTCCTGCCCTTCACCGATCGCCTTGGTGCTGATATCGATCTGCCCCATCACACCAGACATCTCCTCATGCAACTCATGAACGAGCTGCTCGATCTGTTTGGTTGCATCAGACGTGCGCGCAGATAGCAGTCGAACCTCATTGGCTACGACATTAAACCCAGCACCTGCTTCACCAGCCCTGGCCGCTTCAACCGACGCATTCAATGAGAGCAGATTGGTCTGAAAAGCGATGCTCTTAATATCTTCAGCGATAGCAGAGATCTTCTTGGTGAAACCGGTAAACGAGCGCAGTTTGCCCAACGTTGTATCAACTGTCACCGCGATTTTTTCCATGCTCTCCACGGAGCGGGAAACAGCATTCTCACCTGAAAGCGACACATCTGCAGCCACGTTAACTTCATCAACGATGTTGTCAGAGTTACGCTTGATCTCCTGAACGGACGCGCTCATCTCCTCCGCAGCAGCTGCTATCTGCTGCGTACGGGTATCGATCTCCTTAAGGTGCATCTGCACGTTCGCAGAAAAGATCCCCGTTTCATTGGATTGGATAGAGATCTCTACGACATCATCCAGATCACCCAATGTATTGGCTTTCAGCTTAGAGATAAGCATACCCAAGGCACGGGATACATCATCACTGCCAAGGGGCTCAACGGTATAGTCCCCATCAATTGCAGCATGAAGACAGCGCAGCAGCTCTTCATCACGCGCCTTGTCGCCAGCGCCAGAGATACTGCCCGGTCCCTCAACCTGCCCAGCCATGTGGCCACTATGCTGTGAAAAGTCATTCATGTTAGATACCTACTTGTTCGTTATCTCTACGCTTAGTTTTCGAGTAACGACATAATCCGACCCGGAACCTTCCCGAGACTATCTATATACTGTGCTGCCCCTAATTTAACCGCCTCTCCTGGCATCCCCCACACAACACTACTTTTCTCATCCTGAGCGACGGTTTTAGCACCTGATTCAAGCATCTCTTTTAGTCCACGGGCACCATCTGCACCCATGCCCGTAAGAATTACGCCAACCGCATTGGCACCAACGGCTTTAGCAACAGAACTGAACATCACATCAACACTCGGACGGTGCCGATTCACCGGCGCGCTTTTACTCAACCGGCAACGCAGTTGGCCGCCTTCACGCACGATCAACAGATGATCATCCCCGGGTGCCAGATACGCATGCCCCGGCAAAATCAGATCACCGTCTTCTGCCTGTTTAACCGTAACAGCAGAGTGCTGATTTAAACGCTTGGCAAAAGGCGCGCTGAACGATTCCGGGATATGCTGTGAGATTACGATGGGCGGTAGCCCAGCAGGCAACTGTTCTATCACGGCTCGAATCGCCTCAGTTCCCCCAGTGGACGCCCCGATAGCGATTAAGCGGTTCTTTAAACGGGCACGCTGAAACACATCTGCAGGTCCTGCTACAGGGTTCACCGGCGGTGCCGGTTGTTCCTGCACGACACGGGGTGTTAGCGGCGTACTCTGCTTACCTAAGCTTGCCACATTAGCACGCGCAGCCGACTTCACCTTACGCACGACCTCTTCGTTATAGCGGTCGCGTTCCTCCGGGTTATCACTCCCCATCAGCTTAGTCACGTAATCTACGGCGCCAATCTCCAACGCATCCAGTGTTTCTGCGGCACCGTCCGCTGTAAATGCGGATACCATCACCACGGGCATCGGCCTCAGGCGCATCACATTTTTCAGGAAGGTGATGCCATCCATCTTCGGCATCGCCACGTCAAGCGTGAGCACATCAGGATTTAACGCCTTAATCTTTTCACGCGCGTCAAACGCATCCTCTGCGGTACCCACAACCTCAATCTGAGGGTCAGCCGACAACATCCGAGATAAAGCATTTCGGGCAACCAGAGAGTCATCAATGATGAGTACTTTTACCATCCTTATTGGCTCCTCGTTAACGGCATAGCAGCGTCATACGACACAAATAAAAAACAACCGATATGCACAAAACCATCTCAACATAAAAAAGTCGGCATGCCCCTGTCCTTCAGGCTGCAGCCGACACAATCAACCGATACTCTGCTCAACTTTATGCAGGTATTTATCTTCACGCCGACCAACATGACTCGACTGGTCGGTTAACTTCTTCACCAACAAACGCCCGCTTTCCGGAAAATAAAGTACCTTGCGCGCATATATATCACCGACATCCTCTGAGAGAAGCGAAAGCTGCTTCATCGCCAGATACTCACGCACAAAGTCTGCATTGTGCTTACCGATATCGGTCATGGAAGTAATGATCCTGCCACCTCCAGTCATCTTAATTTCAAGGTTATGACGACGCGCACCACGCTGCACCAAGCTGTTGATCAACAGATCCATCGCATGAATGCCGTACCGTGCATTTGGCTCATCGTTAACCACTTCATCATGGGCAGTATGCCCTTCACTGGCGTGCGGCAGCAGAAAATGATTCATACCACCAATACGCGCCACCGGATCCCTTACACATACTGAAACACAAGATCCTAGAATGGTTGCTATCGCCTCTTCATGCTGCGTGACATAAAACTGCCCTGGCAAGATCTTGGCCACGAACCGTTCGCGTGGAGCATCCCAGAAACGGCGAACATGCTGAAAACCCGGTAGACAGGGTTTAGGCCGCGGTGCATTCATCTCAAAACCAAGATCCATTCTTCACCAAATCCCTTCAAAAACTACCAACAACTACCGCTTTCGATAGACCGTATTGCCAATACTCTCAAATCTATCTGTCACCTTAAACAGCGACTCAGAATGCCCGATGAATAGTAGACCATCATCTGTCAGATGCTCGGCATATCCCTCGAAAATACGCTTTTGGGTTGGCAGATCGAAATAGATCACCACATTGCGGCAGAAAATGATGTCGAACTTGGTCTTAATTGGCCACGGCTGAATCAAGTTAAGCTGACGAAACGCGATATGCTCGTTGAGCCGCTTCGATACTTGCACCATACCCTGATTACGACCAGTTCCGCGACGGAACCATTTGTGTAGCTTGTCTGAGTTGATCCCGGTAACGCGTTCCTCTGAATAGACGCGACTGTTAGCCGTCGCCAGTACATCGGTATCAATATCCGTCGCCAGGATTTTCCAATCCCAGGTTTCGAAACCCAGCTCATCGGCGAATGTCATCGCCAATGAATAGGGTTCCTCACCTGTAGAGCAACCCGCAGACCACACACGGATTTTTCTGGATCCCGCGTTATGGCGTTTTAGTTCCGGTATCGCCTTAGATCGAAGGTAGTCAAAGTGATGCCCCTCCCGAAAGAACGCGGTCAGGTTGGTGGTGATGGCGTTCACAAACGCCACCATCTCATCACGGTTATTGCCACCATCAAGAAGCTGGATGTACTGACCAAATCCCGCAAGCCCCAGCGTTCGAATACGCTTGGAGAGCCGACTGTAGATCAGCTCCCGCTTGTTGCTATTGATCACAATCCCTGTCTTGGACATCACGAGGTCGCGAATGATCTCAAATTCACGCTCGCTTAACTCGTATTCTCGCTTAGATAACTGCATAAGCTATACGTACATCCTTTACAGCGTGATTAAAACTCTTCCCAGAAGTCCTCGTCCTTACCTGCAGGCATTGGCGCAGCTGGTGCAGAAACCGGTGGCGCTGAGCGACGCGCTGGCGCAGAGGAATATGCTGCCGGTTGCGCACTCACACCTGTATCGAAGAAGCCGATCAAGCCATTCAGGTTCTGCGCCTGATCATTCATCGCTTCACTGCTCGCCGCTGCCTGTTCAACCAGGGCAGCATTCTGCTGGGTTACCTGCTCAAGCTGCATAATCGCTTTGTTGACCTGCTCGATGCCGATGGACTGCTCATGGCTCGCAGCTGCAATCTCTGCCACGATCTCGTTCACACGTTTCACCGCGTTTACGATCTGCTCCAGGCTGCTACCGGAATCACTCACCAGACGGGAGCCCTCTTCCACCTTCTCAACGCTATCGTTGATCAGGGACTTGATCTCTTTAGCAGCGCTGGCACTGCGTTGCGCCAGGTTACGGACTTCTGCAGCAACAACCGCAAAACCGCGTCCCTGCTCACCGGCACGTGCCGCTTCGACCGCTGCGTTCAACGCCAGAATGTTAGTCTGGAAGGCGATCTCGTCGATAACACCGATAATGTCGGCGATCTTCTTACTCGCAGAGTTAATCTCAGACATCGCTTCCACCGCAGTGGAAACAATCTGACCACCCTTCTCAGCCTGCTCACGCGCGCCGTCCGCCAGACGGCTGGCATCTTTCGCGTTGTCTGCATTCTGCTTCACGGTACTGGTCATCTCTTCCATACTGGAGGCGGTTTCCTCCAGGCTGGACGCCTGCTGCTCAGTACGCTGACTCAGGTCGGTGTTACCCGCCGAGATCTCTGTGGCCGCAGTACCAATACTCAGAGAAGATTCGCGAATATCTTTCACCATGCCGAGCAGGTTGGTGATGGAGGAGTTCACGGATTGTTTCAGTGCACCAAACTCACCCTGGTAGTCTGCAGTAACCTGCTTGGTCAGATCGCCTTCTGCAAGCGCCTTCACAACGTTTCCGGTGTCTTGAATCGGACGCAACACCTCATCCATCAAGCCATTGATGGACTCACACAGTCGTTTGGTAAAGCCATCCAGGCCATCAGTTTCAAGACGCTTATGCAACTCACCACGCATCGCGTTCTGAATCAGGTCCTGAATATTCTCCTGCACCGCGATCTCATCGGTAATATCGCGCCACTCAACCATGTTGCCTTTGTACTCACCTTCACTGTTAGTGATCATGGTTGCGGTAATCTCAAGTACAACACCCGGCAGTTTAATAGTGCCGGTGTAAGGCAAGCGGGTAGGATCGGCTAGCAGCGCCTGCTGATGACGCGGATCACGATGGAAGATATCGATACACTGGCCGATCAGATTATTCACATCAAATGATGGGATAAACTGACGCAGAACCGCTTCACGACGTCCTAGCAACGTGCGTGCAGCGGGGTTCATAAAGGTGATCACCCGGTTCTCGTCTGCGATCATCAGCGCGTTACCGGCTCCAGTCACACCTGCAGCCATGCGATCAGCCTGTTCCTGGACCGCTCTCTTCTCAGTAACGTCACTCCACTGTACTACGTAGCCCAGTTTTTCACCGGCATCGTTGAAAAGCGGACGGGTTTCATGCTCAAACAGGTAAGGTCCCGGCGTGATAAAACCTTTTCGTACATCACCACGGCCCATACCACGCAGCAGCTGTTTAATTGGCTCTGGATCTTTGTGATAACGATGGATGCTACCTCCCACCACCTCACTGGCCCTGAAACCGGGGATATATTGAGCGATCTCAGCCTCCACACGGGTCAAAACATCCCGCGCGAGCTTATTGATAAAAATAATGTCCTCGTTCACATCGGCGATCATAATGTTGATCGGCGCATGCTCGAGGATATCGGTATACACTTCCAGGTCTTGAATCATTCCGCTCATAACGCTCATTACCTCGCTTTCGCGTACGGGTTTCCTTGCCTGAAACCCGCATAAATATGCTCAGTTACTAAGAGCTACGCTACTGATAGAACGCGCGGCTCTCTTATTCTTCTTATCGATCTATTACGCTGTTGCCGTATTCATCAGCGACAGTTCATCAGAGTTCAGCAAGCTGTCGATATCAACTACGATCACCAGCTTTTCATCGACAGTCGCCAGGCCCTTCACGAACTCTGAACGCAAGCGATCACCCAGATCAGGCGCAGGCTTGAGATCTTCCGGCTTGACGTTGTAGACGTCGGATACCGCATCGACGACAACACCCATCAGGCGCTCACGGTCTTCGCTCTGTACGCTGAGTACGATCACCACCGTCATCGGGCCATATTCCAGTGGCTCAAGCCCGAAACGTTCCCTCAGATCGATGATAGGCACGATAGAACCACGCAAGTTCATCACACCCTTAATGTAATCAGGGGTATTTGGGATGGGGGTGGTTTTGCTCCAGCCCTTGATCTCCTGAACACGCAGAATATCTACGCCGTACTCCTCCTGTGCGAGGATAAAAGTAAGGTACTGGTCCTCACCGGCGGACACGCCCATTCCCAGATTGGTATCTTCGATATTTTGCATAGAGCTTGTCATTGCTGCTCACCTGCCATCTTCGTAAAAAATGTTTAACCTTTGCTGTGACCGGAGAGGCGCACAATCGCCCCCGCATCCAGAATCAGGGATACAGTGCCATCACCCAGAATGGTGGCCCCTGAAATACCTGTCACAGGTTTGTAATTTGTTTCCAGGCTCTTAATAAATGCCTGTTGCTGACCCAGCAGGTCATCGACCTTAAGCCCGATCTTCTTGCCATCGCCTTCCACGACCACCAGCAAGCCCTGACCATACTCCGACATGTGGTCGGTTTTGATATCAAACAGCTCGCTGAGCTTAACTACCGGGATGTATTCGTCACGTAGCTGATAAAGCTCGGTACGGCCGCCCACGGTATTCAGCAGTTCCGGACGGATCTGCAGGGATTCCACAATCGAGATCAACGGTACGATGAAGGTTTCATCTCCAACAGTCACCAGCTGACCATCCAGAATCGCCAGTGTCAGCGGCAGACGGATAGTAAACGTACTGCCGACACCCACTTCGGATGCCACCTCAATATGGCCACCCAGATCGCGGATGTTACGACGTACCACATCCATGCCGACACCGCGCCCGGAGAGGTCACTGACCTGCTCTGCGGTAGAGAACCCAGGCTCAAAGATCAGCTCCAGCGCCTGATCATCAGGCACCTGCTCATCTTCACCAATCAGGCCACGCTCACGCGCCTTAGCAACAATCTTCTCGCGATCCAGACCTTTACCATCATCCACAACCTCGATGACGATATTACCGCCCTGGTGGTAGGCGTTCAGTTCGATGGTACCGGTCTCCGGCTTGCCCGCTTTCAGACGGTCAGCTGGCATCTCGATACCGTGGTCGAATCCGTTGCGCACCAGATGTACCAGTGGATCACCGATCTTCTCCATCACGGTTTTATCCAACTCGGTCTGCTCACCGCTGGTAACCAGCTCCACCTTCTTGTTCATCTTGGTGTTCAGGTCACGGATCATGCGTGGGAATCGGCTGAACGCGAAACTGATCGGCAGCATTCGGATGCTCATCACCGCATCCTGCAGCTCACGGGAATTCCGCTCCAGCTGCGCCAGACCATCACGCAGTTGTTCCAGGTCCTGCAGTCCGGACTCTTCCAGCTTTTCACCTAACTGCGCCAGCATCGCCTGCGTGATAACCAGCTCACCCGCCATGTTGATCAGCGCATCGATTTTCTGAGTGCTGACACGGATTGAACCGGCTTCAGATTGTGAACCGCGCTTGGCTGCAGCGGATTTCTTGGTCTCTTTCTTACGCGTCGGCGCAGGTGGTGGTGTTGGTTTGCTCTCTGCCTCTTTAGGCAGCGCATCGGCTGCGGCAACTGCTGCCACCGGTTTTTCAGCTACAACTGCGCTTTGCTCATTCACCACGGGTGCTGGTTCAACAGATTTAACCTCTACTGGTTTCTCTTCTACGACCGGCATAACAGGCGGTTCTGGCTCAGCCTCTACAGAGACTGGCTCGGCCATAGCCACTTCAGGCTGGAACAGTTCAGCGGGCTCAACGACAGGTTCAGACGCGGGAGCAGGCTCAGGAATCTCCAGCTCTGGCATTGCCTCAGCTGGGACTTGAGTGACGGGGCCACCCATCACAGCCTCTTTCAGGTAACTGATTGCATCCTGCCCCTGCGCGTCAGCGGCTTGGTCCGCATCCGCTCCTGCCATGGCGTTGTAATCAGAGAGAGATTCGATAATCAATTCACACTGGTTCGCGACCGGGGCAAAAATCTGGCGCACCTGATCCTGGTCAACGTCGGTTTCCAGCTCAATGTCCCAAGCCAGGAAACACAGCTCCGGATTCAGGCGTTCGAATCCTGGCATTACGTTAATATCGCAGGTCACCTGAATGCGACCCAGCGTTGCCAGTTGTTGAATAAAACGCTGAGGGTCCTGACCGCTGACAAATACATCATGATCAGGGATAAACTGAATCGCCCAGCCATTACCGTTCCCCGAAGGACTGGCAGGCGTCGCTAAGACAGGCTCAACAACCGGAACGTGAACAGGCTCTTCTGGCAGATCAATAATTGCCGCAGGCGCACTCTCAATTACGTCAACTGGTGTCGCTGGGATCGGCTCCGGCTCGGCAATCACCTCTTGTAGCTCAGGCAGCTCTTGCAGCTCTTGCAGCTCAGGCTCCGGCTCCGGCTCCGATGCTGGAGTCGGCGCTGCAGCCAGGACGGGCTCTCGATTTTCCAGCACCGCCTGCAAGCGCTCGACCAGCGAAGCCACCAGCGCCTGATCGTTCTCGGTCTGGTCTTTCAGCGCGTCGAACATACCGCGCAACGCATCAACGCACTCAAGCAACAAGCCGATCAGGAGCATATCAATGGTACGTTTACCCTCCCGGACCTCATCCAGAAGGGTTTCCATCAGGTGAGTAAAGGACGCAATTTCGTCCAACCCAAGCATGCCGCTACCGCCCTTGATGGAGTGCGCACCACGAAAGATGGTATTTATCAGTTCAGCATCGTCGCCCCCATGATCGAGATCGAGCAGGGAGGTCTCCATCTCGTTGAGAGCCTCGAGGCTGTCTTCCATCAGCACATCGAGAAATTCACTGGTATCGATACTCATGAAGTCGACTCTAAATTAATCCGAAATAACCCAAGCAACAGCGAAGCCCCTCTCAACGGGACAGCCCCAGAACACCCGTCAAACCTAACTGGCGCGCGGCATCAACGAAGGATGCAGAACCGTTTTCAATAAACGTATTCAGACCAGATTCTTTTTGCGCCAATACAAAAGCGCTGAGGGTTTGCAGAGCGGAGGCATCAACTGAAACCACAGCAGATGCGTTCAATGAGACGTCTTGTTGAGCGTTCGCCAGTTCAGACAGAAGCGCATGTAGCCTTCTGACATTTACGACCGTACAGCTCTCAGGCAGGTCAAACTCAAGCATAAAACAGTACTCGATCATTCCTTGTCTTGGAAAACAGAGCCAAATGGCCCTTGAGAGTTGATCGACCAACTTGATGAAAGCTTTAGGACTTTTATGGCGCGCAGAGCGAAAAATATCGGGCGCGAGGAGGGAAAACGAAAAAACGCACAGATATTAAACAATCTGCGCGTTTTAACGCTGTGATTATCATTAAGGAATGAGAATTATTCCTTAATTCAGAGTTTAGCGACCCAAGACGTGAGCGCATCCACATCAGCAAAACGGGTGCGTTGTTTGATTAACTCGGCGCCCATCTTCAGCGCCAGACGTTCAGCCCGGCCCCGCGCTTCAGCATCCGCAATGGACTCAATATCGGCCACATGCGACAGACCGATGGTACGCCGAATCATCTCGGTGCCCGCGTAACCCAGCGTATCGACAAAGATCTGCGCAAGCTTCCACTGAGTGTATTCCGGCATTGCCAGACTCGGATCATTACCATGACTCGCGGCATGATCAGCAAAACGTGAAGCAAAGGTTTGCCAGAGGTTCCCCACTGCATCCAGCAACCACTGCTGATACTCTTTACGCTCTGCAACGTCGCCTTCAAGTTCGCTCTGACCGGCATAGTTCAGCAACAGGTTGCCAATAATTGAGCCAACATCAAATGCTATAGGTCCGTAGTAGGCGAATTCCGGATCAATAACCTTGGTGCCATTTTCACTCGCGAACACAGAACCCGAGTGTAGATCACCGTGCAGCATCGCTTCCGGCTGACTTAAGAAATTAGCCTTCAGCTTAGCGACCTCCAGCTTCAGATCGGTATCACTCCAGAATCCTTCTGCCACATCCCGCACCTGGTCACTGATCACGTTGCGTTCATGATCACAATAGGGATCCCAGAAGAAGAGTTCTTCGGTGATTTTGCAGAGCTCTGGATTGATAAAGCTGCTGACCAGCTCCTTCTTACGTTCACTGGTCAGATACAGGTCGGAGGTAAAAAACAAACTGTCCGCCAGGAAACGACCAAGATCTTCTGCCAGTGACGGCAATTGCTGACGCGTAATCAGGGCATGGCGCAAGTTTTCATGTGCACCGATATCTTCCATCACGATGGCACACAACTCCTGGTCGAAGTGGTACACCTCAGGCACCAGATCCGGACAGTATTTGCCTTCAAGCTGCAGGGCCTCAGATTCTATCCGGATACGATCCTGCGACAGTGGCCAGCCCTCACCGATGATTCGAATGTAGGGCAGCGCCTGTTTGATGATCAGACTGTTGCCGTGTTCATCTGCCACCCGGTAGACAAAGTTGATATTACCGTCACCAATCTCGGACACTACCAGCTGTTGGCTATCTGCGAAAAAGGTAGAGCGCTGGCGGGCAAACTCAACGACATCAGCATCGGTTTCGAATTTTCTAAAGGCCATTCTTGTTCTCTGTATACGGACTTGGAAGTGCATCTATTCTGGCAAATTATTCCGCCCTAGCTCAATAGCTTAGCCATCCAGCCAGCATTTCCTACCCGCCTGCGCTTTTGATAAGGTACGGCGCATCACTCTAATAGGGATACCCTGCTGCTATGAAAAACCTTGAGGCCACCAGCATCCGCTACCTGAACGGCACGCTGGAGGTGCTGGATCAGCATCAACTCCCCCATCAGGAGATCTGGCTAACCTGCGACAGCGCCGACGATATGATCGCCATGATCAAACGGCTGCAGATCCGTGGTGCTCCGCTGATCGGTATCGGTGCCAGTCTGTTGCTCGCCCACCTTGCTGAACAGGGAATGGAGCACACCCGACTTCAAAGTGAAGCGGCACGTTTGCGTGCGGCGCGCCCTACAGCAGTCAACCTGATGAACAACCTCGACACTATGTTGACCGCACTGGATCAACACGGCTCGCAGGCGCTGGCAGCCACCGCCGAAGCACTGTTTGAAGAGGATGTAAAACTCTGTGACCAGATGTCCCGAAACGGCGCAGAGCTGATACAGCCCAATAGCCGCATCCTGACCCACTGCAATACCGGCAGTCTGGCGACCGCTGGTGCTGGTACCGCCATCGGCGTCATCGATCAGCTACAACGCCAGGGTAAAACGCCCCACGTATTTGTTGATGAGACACGCCCTCTGTTGCAGGGTGGTCGCCTGACCGCCTGGGAGATGAAACGCCTGGGCGTTGATTACACACTTATCTGCGACAACATGGCCGCGATACTGATGGCTCAGGGTAAAGTCGATGCAATTCTGGTTGGTTCAGACCGCATCGCAGCCAACGGTGATTTTGCCAACAAGGTCGGCACCTACTCACTGGCGGTAAACGCGCATTATCACGAGGTACCCTTCTACGTCGTGGCACCTTACACAACCGTCGATCCCGAATGTCCTAACGGTGCGGCAATTCCGATTGAGCAACGCGGTGCTCAGGAAGTTCAGGGTGTCAGCGGAAGCTTTGGCGATGTGTGCTGGAGCCCGGAAGATGCACCGGTCTATAACCCGGCGTTCGATGTAACACCTGCAAAACTGGTGACCGGCTGGATTCTGGATACGGGAGTGTATACCCAGGAAGATATTGCAGAGGGCGTGCTCAGTCAGCTCAAATAGCGACAAACCGAGCAGGAAAGAATGACCGGAGCAGAAGTACTGGCCCCGGTCATGATAGAACGCAATTATCCTTCAAACTTCGGAAAGCTGTCAGCAATCGAATCACCGGTGTAGTTGGCGACCCAACCTTCCGGATTGTTGAAGAAGCGGATCGCAGTAAAGTCTGGATTCGGCCCCATATCAAACCAGTGGCTGGCATTGGCAGGCACTGAAATCAGGTCATCCTTGCAGCAATGCACCTGATAGACACGATCCTCCACGTGTAGGTAGAACATCCCCTCACCACGCACAAAGAAACGTACTTCATCTTCGCTGTGGGTGTGCTCGCTGAGGAACTTAGCGCGCAGCTCGTCCTTCATCGGGTTATCCGCCGCCAGACTGATCGTATCGACGGTTACATAACCCTCTTCACGTCGTAGCTTGCCGATCTGCTCAGCATAAGCTTCCAGAATCTGCTCAGGTGTCATCTCAGGCGTTACTTCAAATGCAGCATCCCAACGTTCAAAGCGGATGCCGATCGCAGCCAGACGCTCATGAATAACCGCGTAATCGCTGCTCTGCTCCAATACCTGTTGCGGATTGTTGTCCTGATAAATAGTAATCGCGCTCACGCGTGTTTCCTCACTTACTGTTAAGTTCAGGGCGGTCCCAGTTTAAATATCGATCTCGTCAAACGCACCTACAACGGTATGACCCGGCTCGTCCGGCTCCTCGTCCCGAACCAGCATCACCGTTTGCATACCTGCACCGGCAGCCGCATCCAGCTCCTCTTTTACATCAGAGAGGAACAGGATCTCTACCGCGGGCAAACCAATCTCCTCGGCGATCTTAACGTAAGACTCTACCTCACGCTTATGCCCGGTTGTCGTATCAAAATAACCGCTGAACAAACCGGTCAGATCACCGGCATCGCTGTAACCAAATAGCAGCTTCTGCGCTTTAACCGAACCAGAGGAAAAGACGTATAACTGCAGACCCTGCTCATGCCAGCCCTGCAGGTAGGTGATCGCGTCGGCATACAGATGCCCTGTGAAGTCACCGTGCTGATAACCCTCTACCCAAATCAGCCCCTGCAACGTTTTCAGGGCAGTGACCTTTTTATCCTGCTCAATCCACTCCAGACAAGCGCTGATCAGACGTTCAACATCGGCCCCAGGCTCATTCAGTTCTTCACGGGCACTGTCGAGGGCAACCGCGACTGCTGGCTGATCGGCGTTCGCACTCACAAAGTCCGGCAGATGTTTTGCCGCATAGGGAAACAGCACTTTATGAACAAAGTTGATATCGGTGGTGGTTCCTTCGATATCCGTCAGAATTGCTTTTACAGCCATCATTTCACTCCCAGACAGCGCATTTCCAGCGCGCAGGCAAACAAAAACTCTAAACCTTCGATATGGCGACGGGCTTCAGACATATCCCGGCCCCAGGCATATAAACCATGCCCCCGCACCAGAAAACCCCACTGCAGTGGCGTAGCTTGCCAGCGTTCGCTCAACTGCTGCGCCAGTGCTTGCATGTCCTGGGTGTTCTCAAACACCGCGAGACGGATGGTTTCATCGTGGGTCTGGTTACCTGCCAGCGATTTCTGCATCTCAAATCCAGAGAGTTCAAACCACTCGCCGGCTTCCATACGGGACAATACCGTCGATGCCACGGAATGAGTATGCAACACCGCACCTATACCACTATCCAACTGGTACAGGCGGGTATGCAACAAGGTTTCCGCCGAGGGTTTCAGTGCAGAGCCAACAGGTCGTCCATCCAGATCCACACGTAACAGGTTTTCTGCGAGGAGATGGCCCTTGTGGCAGCCCGAGGCCGTAATCAGGGCATGATCGCCGGCATCACGGACCGAGAAGTTACCACCGGTGGCCGGGCACCAGCCCTGCTGATCGATCCAGCGGCCTGCATCAATAATATCTTGCGCACACACGTTGAAACACACCACTTCAAATTAGGATTCAAAGGAGCGCTAGTGTACTGGAAATGGGGATTGGAGACAGGGGAATTTTTGACGCGATCCAACTCCCCTGACAACCTCCGTCCAACCGTTAATGAGGCATATAGATTTCGAAATGCGGGAACTTGGTTAGCTCAGGATCGCCATGATCACCCGACCAGTGCAGGCGATGGGTCACCACGCCCTCGGCATACAGACGATCAGCCAGACCCTTCACATAACCGCCGAACCAGTGCCAGCGACCAAAATCGTCCGGCTCCATGTTCACCGGCATCACATCCACCGCCATGGCTGGTTTATCGTTGTGGTGGCTGTCTGGCCAGTGAAACCCGGAACGCCCTTCCGCAAAGGCTTGTTCCTGTTCCTGCTGCGTTCGATGACCACAACGGATCTCACAGTCGACCTCCTGTTCCACGGCGCTAAAGATCGCCTGAAGATCATGATGACAGGTCTGGAGCTGCTGCTGACTCTCTTTGCTAAAGTGCGGCATAACCCTATCCTCGCTGCGAAATTAGAATTTAACCTCTCCCGTTGAGCATAGCGCAGATAGCAAAAACCCGAGGCACAGGGCCTCGGGTTTGAGATGAAAGTTCGTCATAAAGACGAAAAGTGACCGCGGATCAGTGCTGGTGACCACCGATACCGTGAGCATGGCCGTGGTCCAGCTCCTCTGCCGTAGCTTCACGCACACCCATCACTTCGATATCAAACTGCAGGTGCTTACCCGCCAGCGGATGATTGGTGTCCAGATCGACATTCTTCAGCCCTACTTTCACCACAGTCGCATCACGCGCACCCTGCTCGGTGTTCACTTTTACGGTCATACCCGGCTTCAGGCGACCTTTGGTCAGCAGGTGTTTGATCGGCACACGCTGAGTGTTGCCCTCCTGGCGCTCACCATAAGCATCCGCTGGTGTCAGGGTTACACTCAATTTGTCACCTTCAACCTTACCTTCCAATGCACTCTCCAACAGAGGAAAGATATTCTGATGACCATGCAGGTAAGCCATCGGATCTACATCATAGGATGCTTCGATCTGATCACCTTCCAGCTCGGTCAGTACATAGTGAAAAGTAACAACGGTGTCTTTGGTAATTTGCATAGTTGGTTCCCGATCTATTCACGCAACGCTTATACGTCACAGCATGTTTGCAGGAATACCAGAGTTAGTAATCCCACACAGCAATATTCAGTTAATGCTCAGCCCCACGGACTGGCTTTGGTTTTAAGATACAGTTCCTCAACCTTCTCCCTGGCCCAAGGCGTACGGCGCAAAAACTTCAGGCTCGATTTAACACTGGGGTCGTTTTTGAAACAGCGAATATTGATAAGCTCCCCCAATCGCTCCCAGCCATAATGCGCTTCCAGCTCCGTCACGATCTGCTCCAGCTTTACTCCGTGCAGCGGATTGTTTTTCTGCTCTTGTGCCATCGTATCTCTGCCGTGTCCGGCATCATATAGCCGGTTGTAAAAAAGGCGCATTATACGCTGACGACAGGCCGAACGATATCAAACCCGGACGTAGCTTTCCCTACGGAAATATCCGACGCTTCAGTTTTCCGGCCCACTGTTTATTTAGTTTAGTGTCTATCTATAAGCAGAGAACACGCCCCATTTTCTGGGCGGCAAGCTTGGTGATAGGTATTAAGACGTAGTCGCCAGTTTAGGCACGAATGCTGGCTTCAGAGACTGGGCCCAATGCCTTTAAGCCTTACTTAGCAGATTTAGCGACTTTGGTTGATACAGAATCAGTTGTTCAGGCTTGCTGGCTGTAAAGGTAAACGGCGAAACCGATCCAGGAGATAATCAGCAATCCCCAAGGCAACATTGAACCATTGCTAGCTTCACTATTTGCAGCAGCATCTTCAGCGACAGTTTCCGACGCAGGGTTCGACATATCCGCTACGTCCGACCGCACCTTCTTAAGCTTTTTATCCAGCTCACGCGCCTTGGTCTTCTGCTGCTTTTTATACTGCTCGATCCCTTTCTGAATGCCCTGCGCAATCAGTTTGGTCTGCTCTTTGGTCTGTCCCGGCTTCTGGTTAGCGCGGGCGATTTTCATCGCTTCTGTTTTCACTTCATCGGAAACAGCATTTTTCTTTGCGTATTTAGCCATAGCAGTGTGATCGGTCTGGTCGTTTCTTCTAATGAATTATGGAGGTTTTGTGCGGAATCGATACGCTTAAACGCAACAGCCCCAACACGAAGGTTGGGGCTGATCTGATGAAACGGTGCCTATAAGTTTATTACACTGCCTGACACAGTGGATTAGCTATACGCCACATCCATCTCAACATCATCATCGTCGTCAATGGCTTCTTCAACCGGTCCTTCAGGTTTCTGTACGCCTTTTTTGTTAACGTGCTTCTGATGAATCTTGTCGAGCTGGCGGTCAATTTTGTCTTCCAGCGCATCCAGCGCGGCATACAAATTAGGGCCTTCCGCCTTAGCAAAGATGTCGTTACCTGCGACATGGACGGTAGCTTCCACCTTCTCCTGTCGCTCTGCTTTTTCAATAGTTACCTGAGCACTAGTGATAGTTTCAAATCGCTCGCCGCTGCTCTCAAGCCAAGCATTAATACGATCTCTCAGGCTGTCAGATACTTTGTCGCCGTTACGGTTAGTGATGTTAACGATCATGTCGAATCCTTACTATTTAAGCTTACCGTTGACACTATTAGTAATACCACGCCGCACAGCGTTTACAACAACTTTTTCTAACTATTTGAAATTAAGGATGATTCCTGTCAGGTTTCAGATTATTCAGTAACCACTAAAGCTTTGAACAAAGAGCGTTCAACAGGTCACCTGCCGCTACTTCACGGCAACCAGAAACATTCTGTCCAGCCCAGAGCGGCGTAAAATCACCGCAGCCACTCGCTTCAGCGGTAGCGCGCAGCGGTCCGATGGCACTGCTCGCCAGCGGAAATACCGGAACTTTGCCGTTGATCGGCCCCAACTCGCGCATAATGCGGTTAACTATACCGCGCGCCGGACGACCGGAGAACAGGTTGGTTACAGCGGTATGTGTCGCGGCTTCGCTTTTCAGCACAGCACGATGTACCTGGCTGGTTGATGCTTCCTCACAGAGCATAAATGCGGTACCAACCTGCACGGCATCTGCACCCAGATCCAACGCGGCTTTTACAGCAGCGGCATCGGCGATTCCACCCGCCGCGATCACCGGCAGATCAACTGCAGCAACGATCTGCGGCAACAGCGCAAAGGTACCGCTTTGCCCCGTCAGATCCTCTGACAGAAACATCCCCCGGTGACCACCCGCTTCCAGGCCCTGAGCGATAATCGCATCAGCACCGTTCGCTTCCAGCCAGCGGGCTTCAGCGACGGTGGTCGCACTGGAGATCACCACCGATCCCCAGCTCTTCACCTGTGCTAACAGCGCGGGATCAGGCAATCCAAAGTGAAAACTCACCACCGGAGGTCTGAACTCTGCCAGCAGATCGGCCGCCTGCTGACTGAACGGCACACGGGATGCTCCAGCCGGGATATTGCCGATATCCAAAGCCAGTTCGTCGTAGTAGGGTTTTAGCAGATCGCGCCAGCCTGCTTCTCTTTCTGCACAGGGTTCAGGTTGGCGGTGACAGAAGAAATTAACGTTGTAGGGCTTAGAGGTCGCCTGGGTGATCCGATACAACTCTTCGCGTATTGCTTCCGGTCCCAGCATGCCGCAGGGAAGCGATCCGAGACCTCCGGCCTCAGACACAGCGATCGCCAACTTGCTGCCCTGAACGCCGGCCATCGGCGCTTGAATGACAGGCTGCTCAATACCCAGAAGATCTCGAATGGTCATGATAAAAATCCTTGTACTGACACAAGTGAGCGCAGAAGCTCAACTTAGAGGGGAAACGGATCGAAGTGAAACAGGAAGACATCGGGGTACCCGTCGATAACGTAGTCACCCTGAACGCGCAGAAGCGGTTTAGTCCTCGCGTGCAGACGCCTGCGCGTCTTCCTCTGCCTCAGCGGCTTTGGCTGCAGCCTGCTGTTCCTTCCATACCCGCATCTCATCGTAGTAGGTATCCCACACACACCGCGCGCAGCCACTTTCACAACATTCGCTAGCACCCGGAGGTTGCGGGCGTTCAGTCATACTGGTCATACAAATTCCGTTGAGTGGGTTTAACTCCCCTATTTTATAAGACAGCAGCATCCGTTGACCATTGATCATCGGTAGGGGCATTCCACAAATCCTTCTTCAAGCTGCGACACGACAAGAAAAGACAAACTATCCTGTTAGGTAGACTCAGATTCTTTGGGGAGGTCTCTGTGTTTCAAAACTACGTAGAACGCAGCACCCGGAAGGTGGTGATGATACTGGAACGCTCTGTTTCAGAGCTGGTGAGCAAGGGGCTTAATCTGCTCACTCCGGACTTCGTATTACTGGCGATGCTGAACGAGCCAGATAACGAAGCCCACGAGATCATCGAACGTCTGCTACACGATCCCAAAGCCTCCACCGACAAGATCGTCGCACAACTCAACAAACACTATGAACATGCCTCCCCGGTTAAAGCGGAGCAGATCGTTGCAGCCAAGGAGCTGAACGATATGTTTGTAGTTGCGCTTGAAGAAGCGGACCGGTTGGAAGACACCTTCATCTCCACCGGCACGCTGTTTCTCGCCACCCTGCACCCTGAAGCGGGCTACTGCGCCCAACTTCTGAAAGATGCCGGGCTGGACCTGATGCAGGCACGCGAGACCCTGAAGTCACTGCGTGCGGGCCACAGCATCAACAATGCTGATGCCGAATCTGAAAGCGACGGCCTGAGCCGTTACACCAAAGACCTCACCGAGATGGCGCGTAACGGCGAACTGGACCCAGTAATCGGTCGCGAAAGCGAAATCGCACTGGTGATCCAGACCCTCTCCCGGCGTAAGAAAAATAATCCGGTACTGATCGGCGAAGCCGGTGTCGGCAAAACAGTGATCGTTGAGGGGCTGGCACAGCGTATGGTGGCATCGGAGGTGCCCGACACCCTGATCAATAAACGTCTGCTGTCGTTGGATATGGCGGAGATCGTCGCTGGCGCCAAGATGCGCGGTGAATTTGAGGAACGCCTTAAAGCGGTGCGCGACGAAGTGATCAGCGCCCAGGGCCAGATCATTCTCTTTATCGACGAACTGCATTCCGTGGTGGGCGCTGGCGCCGGCTCGGGTGGTATAGATGCGCCGAGCATGCTGAAAACCGCACTCGCTCAAGGCACACTGCAGGTGATTGGTGCCGATACTCTGGATGAATACCACCGCTTTGTGGAGGCGGACAAAGCGCTGGAGCGCCGTTTCCACCCGATACTGGTACGCGAACCCAACATCCAGCAGACCATCGAGATCCTGCGCGGTATCGCGCCACGCTACGAAAAACACCACCAGGTCAGCTACGATGCCAATGCGCTGGAAGCTGCAGCCAGCTTATCTGAGCGCTACATCAACGATCGTAACCTGCCCGACAAGGCGGTGGATCTGATCGATGAAGCCGGCGCACAGAAACATATCCGAATGGTCTCCGTGCCCAAAGATATCCGCACACTTGAGCAGGAACAGCAAACCCTGAAACGGGAAAAGGCCGACGCTTACAACGCACAGGGCTTTGAAGAAGCAGCACAGATCCAGATGAAGCTGCTGAAAGTGGAGGAGAAACTGCAGAGTGCTCATGATAACTGGGATGAGCAGCGCGAACGGGTTGACGAGGTAGTCTCCGTAGAAGATATCGCAGAAGTAGTCTCCCGCTGGACCGGTATCCCCGTCGCCCGCATGGTCGAATCGGAGGCGGAGAAGCTGGCACGCATGGAGGAAAACCTGCACCACCGCATTGTTGGACAGCACGAGGCAGTGAAAGCCGTGGCTGATGCGATCCGGCGTAACCGCAGCGGCATCACCTCAACCAAACGGCCTATAGGTTGTTTTCTGTTCTTAGGTCCGACCGGCGTCGGCAAAACCGAGCTGGGCAAGGCGCTCGCCCAGTTCCTGCTCGATGACGAATCCCGCATCGTTCGACTGGACATGTCGGAGTATATGGAGCGCCATGAAGTCTCCAAGATGATCGGCGCCCCTCCGGGTTATATCGGCTACGGCGAAGGCGGCCAGCTCACCGAAAAAGTACGCCGCAATCCGTATACGGTGGTGTTACTCGATGAGTTGGAGAAAGCCCACCCGGATGTGTTCAACATGCTGCTGCAGATCCTTGAGGAAGGCCGCCTCACCGATGCACAGGGACGCGTTGTGTCCTTCCGTAACACAATCCTGATCGGTACCTCCAACCTGGGTACCGAAGCCCTGTCACCGGAGAAACGCTCCATCGGCTTCACCCGAGATGCGACACCCGACTACAGCGAAGCGAAAGCGATGGTGATGCATGAGGTGAAAAAGTTCTTCAAACCGGAGTTCATTAACCGCTTAGATGACATCATCGTCTTTCATTATCTTGAAAAGGATCATGTGCTAAAAATCGCCGAGATGTTCATCCATGAACTGACAGAGCGGATGGCACAGCACGAGATCACCCTGTCGGTCTCCGACGACGTGATCAAGAAGATCGCTCAGGACGGGTTCGAACCGATCTACGGTGCCCGCCCGCTACGACGGGAAGTAGAGCATCAGGTGGAGAATCCGCTGGCAATGAAAATCGTGCGTAATGAATGCCCTAAGGGCAGCAACGTTATACTTAATCTTAAAGAGGGCGTGATTAAGTTCACCATAAAACGCCCCAAATAACCGGACCTGAACGGTGTTGCATTCCATGAGTCAGCAGACGCGCAGTTACCCGACACCACCGAACAACCTGCATCAAACCCATGCACCTATCCCCTGTCGCCAGAATGCGGACAGCCTGAAACTGATCAGTTTTAACATCCAGGTGGGCATCAAGACCCACGCCTTCCACCACTACTTTACACGTGGCTGGCAGCACGTTTTACCCCATCACAAACGCAATCGTACGCTGGAGGAGATCGGGCGTCTGTTACGTGATTATGATCTGGTCGCCCTGCAGGAAGCCGATGGCGGTAGCCTGCGCAGTGGGTTCGTCAATCAGGTGAAGTATCTGGCAGAGGTCGGTCACTTCCCGTTCTTCTATCAGCAGCTCAACCGCAACCTTGGCAAACTGGCGCAGCACAGCAACGGCGTACTCAGCCGCATTAAACCGGACTTCGTCGAGGATCACCCCCTTCCCGGCTTCTTCCCCGGTCGTGGGGCGATTGAGGTCCGCTTTGGTGAAGGCCATAACTCACTGGTGATCATCGTATTGCATCTGGCGCTCGGAGCCCGTACCCAGGACAGGCAACTGCGATACGTACGCTCACTGGTGGAGAACCACGATCATGTGGTGATCATGGGAGATCTGAACAATCCGCTGGAACACCTGCAAACCCGTACGCCCCTGCGTGGGCTGGATCTGAAAACCCCTGACGTTATCCACCACACCTACCCAAGCTGGCAACCGGATCAGGCACTGGACCATATTCTGGTATCCCCCAGTTTGGAGATTCGTCATGTGGAGGTGCTGGACTGTAGCATTTCAGATCATAGGCCGATCGCGATGGAGATTGGGCTACCCGAGCAGCTGCAGCACCTGTGATTGTTCAGCTTGTTTGTAGCATTAGCAGAAACTGGAAACTCCATCTCGCTGCCTTTCTTCTGTTGTGTCAAGGGAGAGCGGCTGCGCCCTCCCTTAACGATCCGCCTACGCGGCCCGCTCCGCAGCCCCGCTACTTGCCGGACTACGTCCGGTACCTTGCGTTTCTCGCTCCAAATAGCATGCTCGAAAACTCAGTCGCTTCGCTCCCTCAAACAGCCGAGCACTTAATCTATTTCGAGCTGCGATACTCAGCTGCGCAGAGGGGAGATAAACCTGTGCCAACTTACACCAATACAGAAATGTATGACTTACTAAAAAAATAAAGGTTATAAACACGCTGATAGAACTTCGCCGCTATTAAAGCGGCGAAGCAGGAGATGAGGTGGTTCAGGAAAGACTCTGTTCAGTGTGCTACCTGCAACCAATTCTGGGTTGGCTGCATATAGTGACTGAAATGTGCGCGATCAGCTGTAGCCATCAGCTGATGGAACTGTTCACCCGAAACACGCACCACATTTTCATGGTCGCCAGCTTCGAAATAAACTGTGTCGATCTCGCCCAGTGAACTGGCAGCGTCCCAGATCGTTGGCAAGCCGTAGGCTTCACCTACCGGCGGCACCGCACCGGGATCACAATCAGGGAAGAGTCTCTGTAACTCTCGCTGGCCGGCCAGATGCACATCGCGCCCTAATGCGCGGCGTAATGCATCCAGTTCGATATAAGCATTTGCAGGAACAACAGCCACCATATAATTGCCGTCTTCCCTTACGACTACACCTTTTGCCAAGGCTCCTTCCGGTACATGCGCCTGCTCCGCGGTCTGCGCGCTGGAGCTTGTATGCTGGTGATGAACCAGGAGGTAATTTACATCTGCGCTATGCAGAAACTCCGACAACTTCCGAGCAATACTCATCGGTCTATACCTCTTCTTATTTTTTAGCCCGTCTACTGAGACTAGACGCTTTCCGGAAGATGGCAAACTCAAGATTGAACAAATTTCACACAGGCCAATAAGACTACAAAATCCTGTATCTACCACCTATCTTTCACGAATACACAAGAACTGTGGCGATAGCGCCTTAGCCTGGCTGTCATGTGACCTACGAACCGGCATTGCTGCGGCGTAGCAACACTAGTGGCGTATTTCTTAGCTCTGCCCAGCTCCTAAGGGCCTGAGAGAGACATTCCAATGCAGACCGCACTGCCGAAAAATCTTCATATAGCCGGGTAAATAGTCAGGCAGGTTGGCCATTGCGCAGCAATGCCCAACACTCTATAAGCCCGCCCCGAAGATCTGAAAACGAGCCCTGTGAAGTGCAGGACGCCATAACCAGAGAAGCGTTGGGAGTCGCTACACTCGTCGCCAACCTACCCTGTTCCTTTACTCTGTCTTGTCCTGATATAGGTTGACACTATTTCAGGTTAAAAACGCCCGATGCACTTCATCGGGCGTTTTGTATTTT
>CANMWJ010000001.1 GCA_947501565.1 uncultured Marinobacterium sp. | reverse complement strand
GACCACGACCACGACCACGACCACGACCACGACCACGACCACGACCACGACCACGACCACGACCACGACCACGACCATCAGCATAATAATGCCCATGAGGCCACGCCAATGCCTGGGCAGCCGGTTCGTAAAATTGGCGAAGGCAACGGCATGATCAGCTGTGGCTGGGTGCTCCACCGCGACGAAGCCTTCGACTACGAGAAGCTCAGTAGCTATCTCACCTCGATCGAAGGTATTCAACGTATCAAAGGCGCCTTCCGCATCGGTTACGCCTGGGTGTTCTACAACCGTGTGCTGGATGAGCACTCTGTCAGCAAACTGGCATACCGTCGTGATTCCCGTCTTGAGATCATCAGCACCCAAGCGCTGGACTGGGATGCGATTGAGCAGCAACTACTCAACCTGCGTTTGTTGGAAGACGAAGAGTAAGGATGCGACAATAGGTCACATTCCCGTGCGGCCAGCCTCTCCCTAGAATGGGTACTGGCCGCTGAAACCCTCAGCCCTGTTTTCACGAGATTCACGTTGTCGAACCGTCTGATTCAACTATTATCCATTGGAGTGCTAGCGCTGGCGCTGGTCGCCGCTGTTACCTGGTTACCAGATCTGCTGCAACCTAAGCCACCACAAGCTCAGGTACTGCAAAGCGATATCTCCTGCAGCATTAAGCAATCCAGCTGTACCGCCTCATTGGGCGAACGCCAGATTCAGCTCAGCGTTACGCCAAACGAGATCCGCAGCACCATTCCGCTGCAGTTTGAAGCGGTACTGTCTGGAATTGATGCCGACGCTGTGCAGCTGACGCTGGAAGGACGGGATATGTACATGGGGATAAATCAGACACCGCTCAGCCCGGTTGCAGAGGGCAACCACACCTGGCAAGGGATCTCAGAGCTGGCGGTGTGCACCACAGGTGAGATGATTTGGCGTGCCCGGATTACTGCTCGTGAAGGGCAGAATATTATCGAAGCCAACTTTGACTTTAGTGCGCGATGAACGATTCTAAACTGAAACCGCTAAGAACCCTCCTGATCCTGACCGCCTTTCTGATGCTGGGAATGGCCGCCGCCTTCTATTTTCGTCCACAGCCGATCGATCAGCGCATCGCTCTGGGCGAACAGCTGGGTGGAGACTTTCAGCTGCAGACGGCAGATGGCGCTATCAGCCTGAAAGATTTTTCGGGTAAGGCCGTCATTTTCTATCTTGGCTATACCAACTGCCCCGATGTCTGCCCAACCGGACTGGCGATCCTCTCTCAGGGTATTCACGCTTTGTCCCCGGAAGAGCAAGCTCAGGTAACTGGTATCTTTATGAGCGTCGATCCCGAGCGAGATAGCGTTGAGAAGCTGAAACAATACGCCGGTTTCTTCCACCCTAATATCATTGGCGCAACCGGCTCCCGTGAGGAGATCGACCGTGTGGTGAAACGCTACGGTGGCTTTTACCGCATCGGTGAAGAGACCGATTCCAAGGCAGGTTATGCGGTGGACCACTCCTCTCGCCTCTATCTGATCGACCGCAACGGCGTCTTGGTGTCCACCCTGATGCACAGCAGCTCACCAGCGGAAGTTACCGCTGGCCTGCGAGCGATTCTTAACGCGAGCTAAGCTCAGGCATACCGACAGAACGCTGTTCCAGCGTTCTGTTGATCTGCCCCACTTCCTGTTCCTCTTTTCCAGCCATTCTTACCGCTCCGGCTGTGCTCTCCCTCTTGAAACCTATTGCCGAACACCGTGACAACGTGGCAAAATCCGGCCCATACATTAGATTAATCTAATATACTTATTCAGATACTTTTTGATAGTACGGAGATCCACCAGATGGCTCGTTGGTTAACCACCCTGTTGATAAGTTGCCTTTTCAGTATCAGCGCCTTTGCTGACACATTGGCCCCCATGACACTTGAAGATCAGTGGGAGAAAACACACGCGCTCGATACAAAGACAAAGTGGATTCTTTTTTCCCATCACAAAGATGGTGGAGAGTGGGTGAAGAACAGTGTGGACCGCCTGCAGCTGGCACCGCTTGCGCAACATAACCTGCTCTATGTGGCCGATATTTCTGCGATGCCGAGCCTGGTCACCCGCGTGTTTGCGCTGCCGAAAATGCGCGATTACGCCTTCAGCATCGCGCTTGTACGGGAAAGTGAGCTGGTTGAAGACTGGCCACGTCAGGAAGACCATGTTGCCTTGATTGAACTTCAAAGTCTGCAGGTCAAAACAGTCCATCACTTTGCAGATGAAGCCTCTGTGGCAGCTCATCTGAGCAAAGTGTTTAAGGCCGATCAGCGCCCGGCCAGCGAAAACTGATTAGGGTGCAGCGGTGGCTGTTCGAAGGTCGTCAGCATGGCATCAACCAGTTTACCGTGCCGTTCGGGCAGCCCCTCTTCAAGATAGCTCAGTACCTGAGCCTGCACCTTGCTTTTGAACTGCTCACTGGCGCCGATACCACCACTCAGGTTATCGGCAGAGAAGTTAAACTTCAGACCACTTGCCTGTGCCATAATCCACTCCAGCGCCTGAGGTTTCACCTCAACTGTCTCAAACAGCGCCTGTTCTTCTTCCGTACGTCCATCCGGCTTATACCAGTAACCGAAATCTTCCAGCTTGCGACGCTCGGCACCTGCCACACACCAATGCGCAATCTCATGCAAAGCACTGGCAAAGAAACCGTGGGCAAAAATCACCCGATTATGAGGCTCTTCTTCAGTGGCTGGCAGGTAGATAGGTTCATCATCGCCTTTCACCAGAACAGTGTTATGGGAGTCTAAGAACAGTGAGTTGAATAGATCAATCAGCGTGGTACAGCTTGGTTCGCTCATTATTGCAGTCGTTGCCAGGAATTTTGTTTTAACCACCAGGTCTGGCCCGTCTGACGATCGAGACGTGCCGCGACAAAACCTTTACTGTCGCTATCTGCACGCTCCAGTGAGATCTCATAGACGGACGCAGGTTGTTCACCCACTTCCTGCAGCGGCAGCCATTGCCCCTGATCTGCCAGCCAGCTTTCACCGCTGAAGCGATCGTAGCGGATCAGAATCCACTGCCCGGCCTGGGTATAACAGGAGACAAAGCGGAAGTTTCCGTCCTGCACCTGCATAGAGACGTCACCCGCCATGCGTGCCATCTGATCAAGCAGCAACGCCAGCTCGTCCTGTATGTTAACCTCAGACTCAGCGTCGTCGTTGCCATCCTGCCGCACGCTGCCTTTCAGTTCCTGCGACAACAGGTTGAGCTGGAGCTGCAGAGACTGGAGTTGTTCCAGCTGACGCGCGCTCTGTGAACGCACATTCAACACCTGCTCCTGCATGGCGGTAAAACGTCCTTCCAGCTGCGCAATCGCATCAAGAACCGATTTGGTGTTCTTCTGATTCTGTGCAAAGTTAGCCGTCTTTTCCGGCGGAGCAGATCCTGCCTGCGGCTCAACATTCGCGGTGTTGCAGCCGAACATCATGCTGGAAAAAACAACAATCGATAGCAGTCGAAACTTCACCGTCGTCACCGTTCACAGACCCAGTGGTGGAATGGAGATTAGCAACAACCTCATGCTGTTGCGGAAAGCGATCATTGTATACAAAAAAGGGGGCTATCGAAGCCCCCTTTTTATTCCGTTACCCGTGCAGCGACATCAGAGTTTAGCGTACGCCGCAATCCCTGGGTTGTTGGCAACGTTTTTCAGTTTTGGCGTATTCAGCTTGCTGATACGTGCCACTTTCTTGTCGCGCAGGTAGTTGGCGGTTACATCCCAGATATCCGGACCTTCAGAACGGGCACCTACGGTCGCCCAACCGGCTACCTTGTACTCCTTGTTCATGTCGATCTTCTCACCGTTATCCAGCGTCATCTCACTGATACGCTGGCCAACCGGTTTCATCGGATCACACACGTAATCGAAGCCACCTACACGTACCATGTCACCACCGGACTGCAGGTACGGTTCCGGGTTGAAGATGTTGTCAGCAACATCTTCCAGAATCAGCTTAAGATCGGAGCCTTTCATGTTGCGTGCATAGGTTTCCGGGTAGGTCAGGCAGGTCTGATCCAGTACGTGCTCCATGCGCACCATCTGGCCTTCCAGAACTGATGTGCCCCAGCGGAAACCTGGAGACAGTGAAACCTGAGCATCCAGCTGCTCACGCAGTGCATCACAGATCACCTGATCGAAAGTACCGTTGAAGTTACCGCGGCGGAACATCACCTCGTCCGCCACCGCCAGCTCTTCGTTCAGCCAGTCAGTATAAGGTGCACGGATATCGGTGATCAGCTTAGCCATCGCCGGATCCGGCGCCAGCAGCTCGGAGAACACCGGCAGCAGTCGATAGTTGAAGCCCTGTACTTTGCCGTTACGGATATCCAGATCCATCACGCCAACAAACTTGCCGTTGGAACCAACGTTACACACCAGCGTCTGGCCTGCGTTGTTCTTCACTACGGTTGGCTGTGGCATGCCATCGTGGGTGTGACCACCCAGAATCACGTCGATACCAGACACACGTGACGCCATCGCCAGATCGACATCCATACCGTTGTGAGAGATCACCACAACCGCGTCCGGTTTCTCCTCTGCACGGATCTGATCCACCAGCTCCTGCAGCTCTCGGTCGAAGATGTCGAAGGACCAATCCGGAATGAAACGTGCAGGGTTTGCAATCTTGGTACGCGGGAACGCCTGACCGATGATCGCTACACGGGCACCGCCCATTTCGCGCATCATATACGGTTTGAATACGCGGCCGCTGTCTTCGTCGAAGATATACTCGTCGGCACCTTCAAACAGCGCATCCTCAGTAATCATCACGTTGTGCGCCAGGAACTCACCGTTGAACGCTTTAATGTTGTTCAGGATCTCTTCCTGATGGTAGGTAAACTCCCAGTGACCGGTCATGATATCCACGCCCAGTTCGTTGGTTGCTTTTACCATGTCCATACCGCGGGTTTTGTAGGAGGTACCGGAACCCTGCCAGGTATCACCACCATCCAGCAGCAGGGTCTTGTCCCGGCCGTACCCTTCACGCAGGCGATTCACCAGCGTTTTGATATGTGCGAAGCCGCCCACTTTCCCGTACTTCTGCGCGGCTTCGTTGAATTTCAGATAGCTGAACGCATGCGCTTCCAGTGTATTAGGCGCGATACCAAAGTGGTTCAGCAGTTTGTCACCCACCAGGTGGGGTGCTTTACCGTATGCAGGCCCGATCCCGAGGTTTACGTTAGGTTCACGGAAATATACCGGCAGCAGCTGTGCGTGGCAGTCGGTGATATGCAGCAGACGCACGTTACCGAAGTTGGGAACTTCATAAAGATCAGCAGACTGTTTTTTTGCCGCAAAACCCGTCGTCGGCAACAGTCCGGCTGCACCCGCCAAACCCATCAGCTGGGCAAATTCGCGGCGTGACATAGACATAGGAAATCACCCTCTCAGAGCAATCAAGATAAGGAGAAATGCCCGCAGGAAACCATCCTGCGGGCATTTTGGGTTTGCAGTTTACTGCGGTACTGACAGATGCCAGTGTTTCTGAGCATAGGCGTGCTGTTGAATGCCCATGCGGGAGTGGTATTTCGCTTGTGCAGCCAGATCCAGCGCTTTGCGGTACTCGCCCGCCTCTACCGCTTTCTCTGCATCCTTGATGATGCCGCCAGTCAGTTTCCACTCGAAGCCCACTTCTGCAGCTTCTTTGTTTTTCGCTTTAGCTTTAGCGATCAGGTCCAGCGCGTTAGCTTTGGTTGCTTTAACCGCCGCTTCCACCTCTTCTTCATGGTTGGTGTTGTACTTATTGCCATTCCATTCGAAGACGTGGTTTTTGCCGTGCATCGCACGGTTCATTTCAAACGCTTCCTGAAAGCTTTCAGCAGCCGCAAATGTCGGAGCCAGTGCCAGCGCAGCGGTGATAGCGATAACTTTTTTCATAACCCTATCCTCTCCTTATTTACGTGCGCCAGGGCCGTTGATAACCAGACCGTTGTTCATGTAAGACTGGAAGTACTCCAGGTTACGGTAAACCTCAACCTGATGGCTGAGCGGCTTGGAACGGGAGTCCTTATGGCAACCTTTGTAGCGACGGTGCAGTGTACCCAGCTCACCCCACTTGGAACGGAATACCGGGAAGTGGGAGGTATGCCCCAGCTGAGGACTTGGCAGGTCGGCACGGATACGGATATTGGAACCCTGTACGTGGCAGTTTGCGCAGGACAGGTTCAGCTGACCACGTTTCGCATAGAAGAACTTCTTACCGTCCAGGTAAGCTGCTTTCGCACGTGGATCATCAGCCGGGATCTCGATATTGATCTCTTTGTCGCGAGAGGTCCACGCCATGTATGCAGAGATCTTAGCGATATCACCCTTCGCCCATTTCAGTGGTTTCTCGCCGTTGGCTTCGCGACACTCGTTAATCTCCATCTCCAGAGTTTTAACGGTGCCTTCCTCTTTGCTCCAGTACGGGTAGTTCTGGCGGATACCAACACCACCGTTTTCGAAGCAATCCGCGTAACCTTTGCCATTGGCAAACGGCGTATTGAACAGGACTTCGCCCTCTTCAACTGCGAACTCATACGGAGGGAACTCCTCCAGTTCTTCCCACTGCTCACGGGAGTCAGCGTCCACAGCGTAGATGCCGTTCACGTAGTCGCTAACTTCCGCTTGCGGGAAACGGGATTTGAAGTAGTTCTGCAGCGCGATGCGATCCGCTTCCGGATCAACAGTTTTCAGATCGAAACCTGAATCAGCAGCCTGAGCCATCTGAGCTGCCGCAGCTACACCTAACCCAAGTGCCAGTTTTTTTATTATTTTCATTCGTCACACCCCACAGCTATAACCGGAAAGGTGAATCCGGCCATTAGACCGGAATTACTTAACTTTCACTTTCTCAGTAGCAGACGCACCGGTGTTCTCTTTCCAGGTCATTACCAGTTCGTCACCTTTAGCGCCACCAGCGAAGTTGAACGCGATGTACGGGTTTTTAGAAACCGCAGTACCCAGGTTCGCTTCAAATACAACCTTGCCACCGTGCTCAACTTTCAGTTCCTGCAGGAACTTGGCAGGGATCAGCTCACCGGTTTTCTTATCTTTGCGCTGACCGGATTCCATGATGTGCTTAGCCATCATTTTAACTTTGGTCTTGCCACCGGACGCTTTCGCTTTAACTTTCAGAATTTTCTTAGCCATTGTTTTTAACCCTACTTATGTCCGATTAACCGCCACAACCACCGATGGTCACTTTCACTTCTTTCGCAGCGCTGTACAGCTTACCGTCAGCTTTAACAACTGCGGTTACCTGAGAGGTCTTACCCATACGCAGACGGGTAGACACGTCAGCCTCAGTACCAGCTGGGATAATGAACTCGGCTACCAGTGGGTTCGGGTTGTTTGCAACGAAGATGCTGATGCTTTCTACGTTTGCCATTTTGGTACGTACAGTGACAGGTACCACCGCACCGTTCTCGGCGATGTCCGGTGCTTTCAGGGTTACTTCAGCGCTGTCAGCAGCGTCTGCGGAACCCAGCAGGGCTTTCATCGCAGCATCCTGCTTATCAGCTTTAAATGCAGACTCAGTCCAGGCAGCCATCGCTACGCGTGGCATCATTACACTGGCGCCCACCAGCGCACTACCAGCCGCAATCGCTTTTACGACCGTACGACGATTCATACTCATTCTTATATTCCTCTCTCTTTCATCACCCTGAAGGTGGGCATCAGAACTGGTAAACGTATTCAACTACTGCGTCGATCTCTTCCTCGGACAGGATCCAGTTTTTGCCGAGTGGCGGCATGATCGTCAGAGGGTTATTTTTCGTGGCATCCCAGATTTGCGCGCGCAGCATACGCTTGTCAGGGAATCGCATTTTCATGCTGATCATAGGAGGTCCCTGATTGCCCGCCTGGGTCGCATCTGGATCATTGATTGCGTGGCAGGAAATGCAGTTACCCCGGGACTTATTGAGGTACACCGCTTTACCCAGTGCCAGCTTGTCTTCATGGCCATCTGCAACGACCGGTGCAGCCGTTACCATCGCCAAGAGCCCCGCGGCACAGATAGAGGTGGTCAGCTTACGCATTGTTACTCCTCCGGAACTGTCTTTCTGACAGGATTTTTTATTTTTATGAGAAAAGCCCCTTATAACGGGGCTTTATGTGGTTATTACTTTATTGGCTTGATTCAACCATGTAAGCGACTGCGTCTTCAACCTGTTTGTCACTAAGGTCTATACGTCCGCCTTTCGGTGGCATTACACCGGTTTCACCGCTGAAGCCTTTAATGGCATGTTTCACCATAACCGCCATGCCCTGCTTGATACGTGGCTCCCACGCATCCGTATCACCAAACTTAGGAGAACCGGTCAGACCGGAACCGTGGCAGACCTTACAGGCGCCTTCGTAGGTAGATTTACCCGCCAGAGCCGCCTCCGACAGCGCAGATGCACCACCGTGACCGCCTGCAGCCACTTCCTCACCACGCAGGCTCGCCTTACGGGTTTTCTCTTTCATTGCCTCCTGCTCCATCTGCGCTTCGTGAGAAGCAGCAGGGGCATCAGCACCCTCTACAAAGTGACCAACCGGCGTAATACCACGCAGGGTACCTGCGATGTTCAGCTTGTCAGGGTCTGCGCAGTTCTTCATACAACGGCTGTTTTTCACATCCGGACGTGGATCAACGAAGAAACCTTCCTGGTTTGGCATTTCGATCTTCGCCAGGTTGTCCTGGGTCAGTACGAAGTCATCTTCAACGATCTCGTTCAGGTACAGTACGTAAGCCGTAATGTGGTACACCTGCTCGTCAGTCAGGGAACGCGGCGCGGTGAACGGCATCGCACGACGGATGTAGTCGTACAGCGTAGACGCGTACGGCCAGTAGGAACCTACAGTTTTGGTTGGGCGCTCTTCAGTCAGCGTGTCCTGACCACCCGCCAGCACCGGCCAGCGACCTTCACCTTCACCAAACAGACCGTGACAGGTTGCACAGAACTGCTCGTACAGGCCTTCACCTTCAGCAACAGTACCCTGGCCTTTCGGCAGGCCTTTACCGTCCGGACGGATATCGATATCCCAACCCGCAATCTCTTCAGCGGTAGCCGTAGTACCAATACCGAACTTCTCAGCCTGAGCTGCTGTACCAGTCAACGCCAATGCAGCACCCAGAGTTGTAGCCAGCAGGCTTTTCTTAAGTGATCTGAACATTGGTGATACCTCCGTTCGGTGCAACTTTCCAGGTATGAATAGAGTTCTTGTGATAGATGGAGTTACCACCACGTACGTCACGCAGCTGCTTCAGGGTTGGCTGCACGTAGCCGGTTTCATCGATCGCACGGGATTGCAGCAACCAAGGCTGACCATCCCACTTGGTTACTAGGCTGAAGCGGGTCAGCGCTTTATCCAGTACCAGACCTTTCAGGTTGGCCGGTACCCAGGTCACGCCACCGTCAAAGGAGACATCAACCTGTTTGATCTTGCCGCGACCGGACCATGCGATACCTTCGATCTCGATGAAACCGCTCTTGGTGATCGGATTCTCCGGACATGGGCTGGTGATTACGGAGTTGGTTTCCTGTACGAAAGTGAACTTACGTGCGCGACCGTCTGGCATCAGATCGGTGTACTTAGACGTTTCTTCACGGTGGTACCAAGGCTTGTCACCCACTTCCAAACGACGCAGCCACTTGATGGAGGTGTTACCTTCCCAACCCGGGTTCAGCAGACGCAGCGGGTAACCCTGTTCAGGACGCAGCATCTCACCGTTCTGGGCGTACACAACCAGCGTGTCATCCAGCGCTTTTTCCAGTGGGATAGAGCGGCTCATGTGGGAACCGTCGGCACCCTCAGCCAGAATCCACTTACCTTCCGGTTTCACACCGGCTTCTTCCAACAGCACTTTCAGCGGCACACCGGTCCATTCACAGCAGCTCAACATGCCATGGGTGAATTGCAGCGCTTCCATCTGCGCGCCTTTCCATTCCATACCACCGTTCGCCGGACACTCGATGAACTTGATCTGTGACACGGATGGGAAACGCATCAGGTCTTCCATAGTGAAGATGATCGGACGCTCAACCAGACCGTGGATGATCAGACGGTGTTCTTCCATAGGAATCTGCGGCACACCACCGTGGTAGCGTTCGAATACCAGACCGTTTGGAGTGATGATGCCCTTCAGATCCTGAAGTGGCGTCATAGAGATAGAAGCAATTGAATCGGCGGTCAGCCAAGGTACGGTACGGCGTACCACATGCTTCTCAAATTTAGATGGGTGACCGTATGGGTGCTCTACCACCCCGTGACCCAGCTGCTTACCCCACGCCGGCTCATTCGGCGGCAGGTTCGCGGTATTGATCTCTTTTGCAATCGCACCACCGGCGATTGTGGTAGCAGCCATTCCCCCAACAGCAGCTACACCCTTACGCAGAAAATCACGACGATCCCTCATGGACAGCTGGCCGGCTTCTGCCGCTAGCTGCTCCATCAGTTCTCGTGTGCTGGGCCCTTTTATTATATTGGACATTTAAGCCTCCAAACGCTTAGTACCAAGCAAACGCCACATTCTTTTTATACTTATGAAATAACGCTCTACCACTAAGGAATAAGCAAGAATTCGATCACCGTTTGACTGCAAGTAACAAAACCTCGCTTAAGCCAATTTCATGAATCTGAGTGCTTGCATATGCCCACGAGGAATAAGCTTATTACAACAAGATAATGGTAACAGCTAAATTAGAATTTGTGCATGCTTTTGCTGTGCCCCATTAGTCGAAGAAGCAGTGCAACAAAAAGCACAAAGAAGGCGGCCACACACTGGCCAACCGGAGACTGCCTAAAAGGTGATAGAAGCTATAAGGGGATTACTCGATCTGACTCAGTTTACGGTAGAGGGTGCGCTCACTAACGCCAAGCCGTGCTGCCAACGCGCGGTTGTCACCCTCAAAGCGCGCCTGCACCTGTTGTAGGTAACGTTGCTCAGCCTCCTCCAACGTTACAATTTCATCAGCCTCATTGTTATCTGAGGTGATGATGTCTGTTGACGAACTGATCGCCCGGGGCAGCTGCTGCAGACCGATCGTTTTGTTATCGCTCAGCAAAACAGCGCGCTCAAGGATATTACGTAGCTCACGGATATTTCCGGGGAAACCATAAGCCGCCAACGCTTTCAGAGCCGCTGGCGATACTGTTTTTCCCTCAGCTCCCGGGATACGGCGTAGTAGGACCTTGACGAGCAGAGGGATATCCCCGGCACGCTCCGCCAGGCTTGGCAACTCAATAGGAAAAGCGCTGATGCGGTAAAACAGGTCACGACGGAATGAACCTGCTTCCACCATATCCTCAAGCTGACGGTGGGTGGCGCAGACCAGCCTGAAATTGGCATGCTGCAGTTCAACGCCGCCGACGGTGCGGTAGGTCCCGGTCTCAATCAGGCGCAGCAGTTTAACCTGCAATGAGAGCGGGACTTCGCCAATCTCATCCAGAAACAATGTGCCACCACGCGCTGCCGTCACCAAGCCCTGCTTCCGGTTGATCGCACCGGTAAACGCGCCGCGCTCATGCCCGAACAACTCACTCTCAAACAGACTTTCGCTCAGCCCCGAGCATTCCACAGTGACAAAAGGCCCACCCGCGCGCGGGCTTTGGTCGTGTACGGCACGTGCTACCAGCTCTTTACCGGTGCCCGACTCACCCAGCAATAAGACGCTTATCTCGCTGGGTGCAGCACGCTGTAACAGCGCCAGCATCTCCTTAAAGGACTCTGAGCGCCCCACCATGCCATGACCATCCACCGACGGGGTAGCCACTTTCACCATGTGCATCACTTCGAGGTAACACACGAGCTGACCATCGCTGTCATGCACCGGCGACATCTCTACGTCGACGTGCTCTTCACCGTGGGGCGTATTGTGGATATGCAGTACCCGCTGGCGCTCACCACTATCGAAGCACCGTTTCAGCGGGCAGGATTCGCCCTCCTGGTCACAGGGCAGCTGATATCCGTGGGAGACTTCGTAACAATGCCGTCCGACGATCGTTTCGGCGGAGGGATAGGTTTCCTGATAGGCTTTGTTGGTTGCCAGGATGCGGTAATCCAACGAGAGTATTGCGGCAGGCTCTGTCAGTGCCTCAAGAATAGACGCGACTTCGGGCAGGGCTTGTAACAACTGATTAGACATACGCAGGACCAGACACAACCAAACAGTAGCGCCCATTCTCCCATATCAGCGCCCGCTAATGTAGGAAAAGAGCGCTACAGCCCTGATCTGTTATCGGCTATCGATCAGCGGTGTGTCCAGACAGGTTTGCGCTTGCCGATAAAGGCGTCGATACCCTCCTGGGCGTCTTCGGTCAGCATGTTCTCGGTCATTACCCGGCTGCAACGCGCATAAGCGTCAGCCAAGGTGGCCTCGCGCTGCTGATAAAAAGCCTGCTTGCCAATGGACAACGTCTTGCGGGATTTGCTGGCGATCTTAGCCGCTTTTTCAGCGACAAAAGCATCCAGACTGTCGGCTGGCACCGCCCAGTTGATCAATCCCATCTCACAGGCACGCTCAGCATCGATCAGATCACCCAACAGCAGTAGCTCCATCGCATGTTTCGGACCTACCGCACGGGTCAGTGCAACCATCGGGGTAGAACAGAACAGCCCAATATTCACGCCTGGCGTTGCAAAACGGGAGTTGTCGGCGGATACCGCCAGATCACAGCTAGCGACCAGCTGCGCGCCTGCCGCTGTTGCAACACCATGAATCTGTGCGATCACAGGCACCGGCAGGTTAACCACTTTCTGCATCAGAGTTGCGCAGGTGTCGAAGGTACTCTGGTAGTACTGTTCCGTACCCTCTCCCAGCATCTGTTTGAGGTCATGCCCGGCGCAGAACCCTTTACCGCTGCCGCGAATCACCACCACCCGCACTGCCATATCTTCCGCAATCAGGTCCAGTTCGGCACTCAGTGCCTGCATCAGCTCCATCGACAGTGCGTTGTAGGCATTGGGCCGATTGAGGGTCAATAGCGCCACACCCTCGTTATCTTCCCGCAACAGCAGCTCTTCGCTCATGGTCTTCTCTCCAGGTGAATTCTTGTTTTCGCACAAGGCTAACCGCTCAGCCCCTGTATGGGAATACCCCTATTGGCGACATCCATCTTCGCCGACCGCTGCATTTCGCACCGCAACATAGAAAATCTGGATATAAATCACTTGAGATTCAAACAGTTATTTAAACGACTCAAAAATTAGGAATTTTTCCTAGAAGTTTTTGTGGTCGCTTGTGCTAAGTTGATACACAGGAGTTAGCAGGGTGCTGTATCAGAGTTAGTCGAATGCCCTTTCAGCCACCCAGGGAATCAGCAAAGGAGGATGCCAAAATGGAAAACGCTTGTGTGCTTTGCTTCAATCTCGTAGCACAAAACAAACCCCACCCAGCGTTGAAAAAGATCAGCGCAATTGCCGACAGCGAGCTGTATAAGTGTTGCTGCTGTTACGCTTACCTGCATAAGTTTGAAGATAAATGGGAAGTGATCAGCGGGGGCAATGTCGAAAGTGACGACGGTATGGTCGTTGATGCTGATCTGGAAGAGAGCTTTTCGTTCAGCAAACAAAAGATGTTAGCGGCTAATGGCTAGCCCGCTTGAAACGAGAACGAAAAGAACCTCGTTTACAGGGCTGCCACTGCCGCCTGAATTCAGATTTAAAGAATTCCGGACTGATATAAAAGTGCAATCAGCTGAGTTTTATTACGCGCCTGTAACACTTTCTTTGCACGCGTAATATGATAGGTCACGCCTTCCTCAGTTAAACGCAGGTGATCGGCGATCATTTTCACCGACATTCCATTTGCAGTCATGCTGAGAATCGTACGGCAGGTTTCAGAAAATACTGCATGGCGGATATATGGATTGGTCTCTTTTGAACCATCCAGCTGCAGCAGTTTATGACAACGCTCCAGCAGCGGCAGCAGGGATCCGGAAATACGACGATACACCTCAACAAACTGATCATGTGGCAGTTTGTGATAAAGGCCGAAATAGTTAAACCAGCTGGTTTTATCCACGTCACCCACCGGCACGTAGAGGCGGGATTTCACACCGCGCTGCTCCCAGAACGCATCCACGACCGGAGTGGAAGAGCTCTGATTAATCTGCGTGATAAACGGCTTCTCACTGCGCGGCAACACGTCCCACAGCGGATCTTTACCCGCCATCTCCTTGTAATAACGTGCCACAATATCTTCAGGCAGTGAGCCCTGCGTATCTACGCCGTAGCGGCGCTTGCTCAGAGAAAACAGTGAGTCCGGCGTTCCCAGATCGCGGGGAACAGAGGAATAGGTGAAGTAAACAAAATCGAGTTGTTCCAACAGCACCTGAAGCTCTGAGAACAACTTATCCCAACTGCACTCACTTACGAGCACACTGGACGAGAAAGGTACCGCAACGGCCTCTTGCTCAAGAATTAAACTTCGGTCGTTCATTACCGCATATCCCTATGTTTGATAAAGATCGGGCTCAAAAAGAGATTAAACCCGGTCAGAAGTTAATAGTTCTGCTTTAAATAGCCTGCAATACATCCATATATACACCCAATATAAGCGAACCCGCCCCAGGATCTCCTCCACACTTTAGGCGAATCTTACAGTGGACAGTGCGCATACAAATGTACAACTTGCGACCTGCGTGAGTAGTTACAGTACTACTACTTATAGGCACAGGCTACCGCTTTAATAATAAAAACAGCACTACTATAAAAAAAACGCTGCAAAAATAAATAGGCTGAGATCATATTGCAAGTAAATATATCCGCACTTTTTTCATTAAACAGAAACACTGCAGCAAAGACTTTTGGCGTATAGTCTGGTCAATACGACGAACTTCTTATTTAACCCGACCCAGATCTATTTCCTGTTAAGCAACGGGTTTACCTCATTTACCTCACAGCTGTTGAATTCTTATGTCTATCTAAGCGGTTTACCGTGTTTTTTATAACCGAGGACTTAGGTGAATACTGCAGGTCCCCGGCTTATACTCAAAGCCATGTGTGATTGGGCGAGGAAAGAATACTTGTGTGCCGCCAGTTTATATTGCTCTCACTCTCGCTGATCCTTCTGGGCTGCGCCTCACCCCAACAGCAAGCGCTCCCTAAGGAGTCAGTGCTAGAGGAACAACGCCTGCAAACGAAAAAGATGCTGAGGGTCCGGATGGAGCGCAGGCAGCGAGTCGCTAATCTGGCACTCCCTCTATTCCTGGCTGCCAAAAGATACTGTCCCCGCGAGCCTGCTCCCTATCTGGGCGTACAGCTGCATAGCCTTAAGGATTACCCCCTCAACCAGCAGGATGCGGTGAAAGAGATGTACAACTCCCTGGAAGGGATTGGCGTGCAGACAACCACCCGGGGAGCGCCTGCGCACAATCGGCTCCTGCCGGGCGATCAGCTGTTGCGGATCAATCAGCATCCCGTCGGCTCAACCACACCGAAAACGCAGCGACTATTAAATCAAGCGCTCTCTTCAGATACGGTGACGATCGAACTTTTACGTAATGGGAAAAAGAAAACGGTACAACTAGCACCCATTCAGGTCTGCCGCTATCGCATCAGTATCAGCAGCGGCCAGGCGTTAAATGCATATGCATACGGGCAATCCATCTCTATCACCCAGGGCATGCTGCGCTTTGCGGAGGAGGACAACCAGCTCGCGCTGATATTGGCACACGAGATCGCACACAACCTGTCCCGACATACGTACAAGAAGCTAAAAAACGGACTGCTGGGAGGTGTAGTGGACCTGGTGGTGTCAGCCAGCACAGGTATCGTTAGCCCCGGGTTTGCAGCGGGAGTGGCGGCGCACTTCAACAGTCAATCGCTGGAGGTGGAGGCCGACCTGATGGGCCTGCAACTGATGCACGAGGCTGGATACCCGATTAAGGGATTAGAGGAGTTCTGGCGCCGTCTGGCGATAGAGCAACCCAGCTCCATCTGGCATGGCCAACAGGCCTCACACCCGACGACGGTTGAGCGTTATCTGTTGATGAAGCAGGCGATCGAGAAGATCACTCTGGAAGCGTCTGCAGCGCCTTAACGCCGGGTAGATGTAACATTAGGTTGATGGCGGGCAATCCGGAAACGGGATTCAAACTCGATCACCGGCTGATTGTCTTCGTCATACACCGTGGCATGCCCTAGCAGATCCCGATCATTACGGGAGAGCACCCGCGCTTCCGCCCGTACCTGTCCCTGACGCACCGCTCGCAGAAAACGGGTTTCCAATCCGATTGTGCCGAAATGCGTACCCTCAGGTAGTAGACTTTTGATCGCCATCGCCACGGCGGTATCCGCCAGTGCGGTAAGCGCCCCGCCATGCATCACCCCAGCCCCCTGCGCATGATGATATTGAAACGGCATCGTCAGCGTTGCTGCGCCATCGGCAGCCTCAAGAATCCGCATCCCTAAGTGTTGTTCGAACGGTGCTTCACAGATCCAGTGTGCCAGCTCAACCCTGTGCGGTCCCAAATCTTCCGAACTCTGAAGTGCCATTCTCTGTCTCCTCGCTTAATAGAAGACGACAGCCTAGCACTGCACTAACCGCACATTACGTACTCATAAAAAGGGGACAAAAAGTTGAGACCAAAAAAAACGGCCATCCCACTGGGATGACCGTCGAAAAGGCCTATTGCTATGCAGGAAATGTCTAACAGCTCTCACTGTTAGTTGCTCCGGTCTGCAGCCGGGAGCAAAAAAGAATGAGGAAGGCGGACCACTGGCATAGATCCAAGGGTACAGCGAGAGTGGCTTGGCCTCTGCCGTAACCTGTACGCAACCCTTCCTCATAAGGCAACCCACGGAGAAATCACTCACCTCCGGGGCACCTGAAGTCTGAGAAACCATTACCGGCAAGAGCCGCACCGGGGCTGGTTTCTCAGGACTTACCGTGGCCTATCAATCACGGTAAGCGTCTACTCCTGGGCAGGAGCAAATGAAGTTACGGTCACCGTATACGTTGTCGATACGGTTAGCCGTTGGCCAGAACTTGTTGGCACGGGTGTGCTCAGTTGGGAATACGCCTTCCTGACGGGAGTAAGGACGCTCCCAGCTCTCGCCGGTCATATCCGCCTGAGTGTGCGGTGCGTGGTGCAGAGGGTTGTTCTCTACGGACCATTCGCCGCTCTGTACGCGGTCGATCTCACCTTTGATCTTCACCATCGCTTCGATGAAGCGATCCAGCTCAGCCTTGGACTCAGATTCGGTCGGCTCGATCATCAGCGTACCCGCTACCGGGAAGGACATAGTCGGCGCGTGGAAACCGTAGTCCATCAGACGCTTAGCGATATCTTCCTCGGTCACGCCGGATGCTTCTTTGATCGGGCGGATGTCGACGATGCACTCGTGCGCCACTTTGTTGTTGCGGCCACGGTACAGAATCGGGTAGTGCTCAGACAGCTTCTCGGTCATGTAGTTAGCGTTCAGGATCGCTACCTGAGTTGAAGCTTTCAGACCGTCTTTACCCAGCATGCGGTTGTACATCCAGGTGATCGGCAGGATCGCTGCAGAACCGTAAGGCGCTGCGGATACCGCACCGTTCTCAGGGTTCAGGCCGTCAACCGGGCTCACCTTGTGGCTTGCCAAGAATGGCGCCAAGTGGTTTTTAACACCGATAGGACCCATGCCCGGACCGCCGCCACCGTGAGGGATTGCGAAGGTCTTGTGCAGGTTCAGGTGAGATACGTCAGAACCGATTGCACCTGGCTTGGAGATACCTACCTGCGCGTTCATGTTCGCGCCGTCCATGTATACCTGACCACCGAACTTGTGGATGATCTGGCAGATCTCAACGATGTCTTCTTCGTATACACCGTGAGTGGATGGGTAAGTGATCATCAGAGCGGACAGGTTCTCTGCGTGCTCTTCTGCTTTCGCAGCCAGATCTGCAACGTCAACGTTACCGTTTTCGTCACATGCAGTTACGACGATCTTCATGTCCATCATCGCTGCAGATGCCGGGTTGGTACCGTGTGCAGAAGATGGGATCAGGCAGACGTTACGGTGACCTTCACCGATAGACTCCTGATACTTACGGATCGCCAGCAGACCTGCGTACTCACCGGATGCACCGGAGTTAGGCTGCAGAGAGATCTTGTCGTAACCGGTGATCTCAACCAGCTGATCTTCCAGCTGACCCAGCATCGCGTGGTAACCAGTAACCTGATCGGCCGGTGCAAACGGGTGGATGTTTGCAAATTCAGGCCAGGTCACAGGGATCATCTGCGCGGTTGCGTTCAGCTTCATGGTGCAGGAACCCAGTGGGATCATGCCGTGCACCAGAGAGTAATCTTTGTTTTCCAGACTCTTCATGTAACGCAGCATTTCAGTCTCGGACTGGTAGCTGTTGAAGGTCGGGTGCGTCAGGATCGCGTCTTCACGACGCTGTTCTGCACTGATACCGGTCGCTTCGCCAGCAGCGATGCGGGCATCGATTGCTGCAACATCCAGACCGTGGCCTTCGCCCAGAATAACGTCGAACAGCTCAGCTACATCAGCAGCGGTGGTGGTTTCATCCAGGCTCACACTCAGCTTGTCACCGCCAACCTGACGGAAGTTACAACCGTTATCCAGACCGCGCTGGTATACAGCGGCGTCTGCAGCGAAGGTCAGGGTATCGAAGTAAGTGTCGTTAGTTTCAACACCTTTCTCTTTCAGACCGATCGCCAGAATTGCGGTCAGACGGTGAACACGCTCTGCGATGCGCTTCAGGCCTTCTGCACCATGGTATACCGCGTAGAAGCTTGCCATGTTGGCCAGCAGTGCCTGCGCAGTACAGATGTTAGAGGTCGCTTTCTCACGACGGATGTGCTGCTCACGGGTCTGCATCGCCATACGCAGTGCCTGGTTGCCGTTCACATCGATAGAAACACCGATGATACGACCAGGAACGGAACGCTTCAGCTTTTCAGAAGCGGCGAAGAACGCAGCGTGTGGTCCACCAAAGCCCATCGGTACACCGAAGCGCTGGGAGGAACCCAGTACGATGTCTGCACCCAGCTCACCAGGAGATTTCAGCAGCACCAGAGACAGGATGTCAGCTGCAACAGCAACCATCGCTTTCTGCTCTTTTGCTTTAGCAACCAGTGCCGCAACGTCGGTGATGTCACCGTAGGTGCCTGGGTACTGCAGCAGTACGCCAAATGCGTCGTATTCACCCAGCTTCTCAGCTGCGTCCACAACGATGTCGTAACCGAAGTATTCAGCACGGGTCTTAACAACGTCGATAGTCTGTGGGTGTACGTCGTCCGCTACGAAGAAGGTGTTGCTCTTCTTACGGTTGGAACGTTTTGCCAGGGTCATCGCTTCTGCCGCAGCAGTCGCTTCGTCCAGCAGGGAGGCGTTCGCCAGTTCCATGCCGGTCAGGTCCATTACCATCTGCTGGTAGTTCAGCAGTGCTTCCAGACGGCCCTGTGCAATTTCAGGCTGATAAGGCGTGTACGCGGTGTACCAGCCTGGGTTTTCCAGTACGTTACGCAGGATAACGTTCGGTACGTGGGTATTGTGGTAACCCATACCGATGTAGGATTTGTTTACCTTGTTCTGGTCAGCCAGAGCTTTCAGTTCAGCCAGTGCTTCTACTTCGCTGATGCCCAGATCCATATCCAGCGCGTCATCCAGACGGATGGAATCCGGTACGGTCTGCTCAATCAGTTCTTCCAGGGTACCTACACCCAGTGTATCCAGCATGGCCTGCTGTTCTGCTGCATCAGGACCCACGTGACGACGAGTAAATTCGTTACGCTGTTCCAGCTCGCTCAGTGTGCGCGTTTCAACTGCCATTTTTATCAACCTGTTCTTATCCAGACGCTCAGGGGTATAAGCGGCTGGTGTTTATCTTTTCCAATCCCCTACCGAAACGCCTCTCCGTTTCGGGTGCTGAGTGCTACAACGGATAAAACCTCAGCTAATGGGGGTGCGGGGTGGTCCTGCACAACCACCCCGCGCTTGCATTAAAGAGTTGATCGGGGGACAAGCTTGACCGGACCCACCCGGTCAAGACGATCAACCCTCTTCAGCAACCTTGGCTTCGTAAGCTGCTGCATCCAGCAGACTTTCCAGCTGTGCGCTGTCAGCCATTTTAATTTTTGCAATCCAGCCACCTTCGAACGCTTCGTCGTTCACAGTCTCAGGCGCGTCTTCCAGATCTTCGTTCACTGCAACGATCTCACCGCCTACTGGCGCGTAGATGTCGGATGCTGCTTTTACAGACTCAACCAGAGAGAACTCTTCGCCCGCTTCTACTTCACGGCCAACTTCTGGCAGTTCAACGAATACAACATCACCCAGCAGCTCCTGTGCGTGGTCGGAGATGCCCACGGTTACAGTGCCGTCACCGTTGTCCAGAACCCACTCGTGAGATGCTGCGAATTTCAGATTAGCTGGTACATTGCTCATGTCTTTTTCCTCAAACTTGTCGCTGTTAAGCGTGGGGGCCAACTCAGTTTTTGGAGCTGACACCGATATTTTTTATAAGGTGCCTGCGCATACGGCAGGCACGATCTTTAACTAAAGGGGACTTCTACTTAGCGGTAGAGCGGGAAGCGTTCGCACAGAGCTTTAACCTGCGCACCAACTTTTGCTTCTGCTTCGCTGTTGTCTTCAGGATTCGCTGCCAGACCGTCCAGAACGTCACCGATCAGGTTACCGATCAGGCGGAACTCCTCTTCACCGAAACCACGGCTGGTGCCCGCTGGAGTACCCAGACGGATGCCGGACGTTACCATTGGTTTCTCAGGATCGAACGGGATACCGTTCTTGTTACAAGTGATGCCAGCGCGCTCCAGAGATTCTTCTGTCGCGTTACCTTTCAGGCCTTTTGGACGCAGGTCTACCAGCATCAGGTGAGTGTCAGTACCACCGGTTACGATGTCACAGCCACGCTCAACCAGGGTTTCCGCCAGAACGGATGCGTTCTTAACAACCTGCTTGATGTAATCAGTGAACTCAGGCTGCAGCGCTTCGCCGAAAGCAACCGCTTTGGATGCAATCACGTGCATCAGTGGGCCGCCCTGCAGGCCTGGGAATACTGCAGAGTTGATCTTCTTACCCAGATCCAGATCGTTGGACAGGATCATGCCGCCGCGTGGACCACGCAGAGTTTTGTGGGTAGTTGTAGTTACAACGTGTGCGTGTGGCAGCGGGCTTGGGTGCTGACCGGTAGCGATCAGACCAGCGATGTGCGCCATATCAACCATCAGGTACGCGCCCACTTTGTCAGCGATCTCGCGGAAACGTGCGAAGTCGATCTCACGTGGAATTGCGGAACCACCAGCGATGATCAGTTTTGGCTGGCACTCAACCGCCTGCGCTTCAACCGCATCGTAGTCGATACGCTGAGTTTCTTTGTCTACGCCGTACTGTTCAGCGTTGAACCATTTACCGGACTGCGCTGGACGTGCACCGTGAGTCAGGTGACCACCCGCATCCAGGGACATACCCAGGATGGTGTCGCCCGGCTGCAGCAGAGCCATGAATACTGCACCGTTTGCCTGTGCACCGGAGTGAGGCTGTACGTTTACGTATTCGCAGTTGAACAGCTGCTTAGCACGCTCAACAGCCAGCGCTTCAACTTCGTCTACGTATTCACAACCACCGTAGTAACGACGGCCTACGTAACCTTCAGCGTATTTGTTGGTCAGCTCGGTGCCCTGCGCCTGCATTACCGCTTTGGACACGATGTTTTCGGATGCGATCAGCTCGATCCCATCTTCCTGACGGTGGAATTCACGCTTTACCGCAGCCTTGATAGCCGGATCGGCATCTGCCAGATCACAAGTGAAGAATTTTTCGCTTACAGCGTCATTTCTGTACAGATCGCTCATGCTCATGGTTTTGATCTCGTTTGTTATTTTCAAAGCGTGCTGTGCCGCCAGAGTGACAGGCTACAGCGGTCTCTCTGGGTTACATCAGCAAGCCACGGCGTTAACCGCCAGGCCACCTGTTGAGGTTTCTTTATATTTGTCCTGCATATCGAGGCCAGTCTGACGCATGGTCTCGATTACAGAATCAAGGGATACGTGGTGTTCGCCGCTACCACGCAGTGCCAGTCGCGCTGCGTTGATCGCTTTCACCGCGCCCATGGTGTTTCGTTCGATACATGGCACCTGTACCAGGCCACCGATAGGGTCGCAGGTCAGGCCCAGGTTGTGTTCCATACCAATCTCAGCTGCATTTTCCACCTGCTCGTTGGTACCGCCCAGTACCGCGCAGAGGGCGCCAGCCGCCATGGAGCACGCCACGCCAATCTCGCCCTGACAGCCCACTTCGGCTGCAGAGATAGACGCATTGGTTTTGTACAGCATGCCGATCGCCGCAGCGGTCGCCAGGAACTTCACAATGCCTTCTTCATTAGAGTTGGGGATAAAACGGTCGTAGTAAGCCAGGACTGCCGGGATAACACCCGCCGCACCGTTTGTTGGTGCAGTTACCACACGACCACCCGCCGCGTTCTCTTCGTTAACAGCGATGGCATACAGGTTCACCCAGTCCATCACGGTCAGCTGATCTTTCAGCGCGTTTTCCGGCTTATCAACCAGCTCACGGAACAGTTCATTAGCGCGACGCTTAACGTTCAGACCGCCCGGCAGAATACCGGTCTGCTGGCAACCACGACGGATACAGTTATCCATCACGTGGAAGATATTCATCACAGCAGCGTTAACTTTCTCGTCGCTGCCCATGCGGGAGCGTTCGTTGGTCAGCACGACATCCGCAATAGAGAGGTTCTCTTTATTACAGATCTCCAGCAGTTCCACGCCATTGTTAAACCAGTGCGGAATGCTGTGCTCAACGTCAGCTGTTTCGCCGTTCTCGCCCGCTTCCGCGTCGCTCAGGACAAAACCACCGCCAACGGAGTAGTAGATGCTATCCAGGGTAATGATGCCTGCCGCGTCGAAGGCACAGAAACGCATACCGTTCGGGTGTTTAGGCAGGGATTCACCGAAGTTGAAAGGCAGATCAGTTTCGCGCTTAAAAGGAACAACGCGTTCGCCAGCAAGGTTCAGCTCACCCTGCTCATCGATCTGTTTGATGTATTCAGGCACTTTATCCGGATCAACCAGATCCGGCTGCTCACCCAGAAGCCCAAGCAGGACAGCTACGTCAGTCGCGTGACCTTCACCGGTCATCGCCAAAGAGCCATAGAGATCAACCTTTACACGGCTCACGCCATCCAACAGGTTCTTTTCGCGCAACTCGTCCAGGAAACGGTTGGCAGCAACCATTGGTCCAACGGTATGTGAACTGGAGGGGCCGATGCCCACTTTAAAAAGGTCAAAGATGCTGAGCAGCATGACTCAAGCCTCCCACTTTTATTTTTATAAACGGCTTCTGGGGTCATTTGGGTCAGAAGGATTTAATGAAAACTGCCTTCCCGACCCGGTATATGATTCAGACTAGCAACAGATTTCCCATTAAGCAACAAAAATTTCCTATTGGAAACTTTTGTATCGATAGCTTAAATAAAAGAGGTCTGTGTTTCCTTTCAAAGCACAGAGCGCTTGTGTACCATTTTTGGAAACAGCCCCTGATTAGGTGGATCAGGCGGAGGAGAGAGCTTAGATGTCAGACGAACCGTTTTTCCTGAAAGATGAAAAAGTAGAAGTAAACCGTGCCGATCCCAACACCGAAGCTGCCGTAGAGCCGCTGCAGTTGGGCAAGCGTGTGCGCGAAATTCGCCTCAGTCAGAACCTGACGTTGGAAGAGGCCAGCAAGCGCACCGGCCTGGCTCGCTCTACCCTGTCCAAGATAGAGAACGAACAGATCTCTCCGACTTTCTCTGCGGTAAATAAACTGGTGAAAGGTTTGGGAATCGATATTCCCCAGCTGTTCAGCCAGCCTAAGCGCAGCGCTGGCGCGGGCGGCCGCCGCGATATCACCCGCAGTGGTGAAGGTGCACCACACCCGACTCCAACCTACGAACACGAGCTGCTATCTACCCAGCTGACCAGCAAGAAGATGATCCCGTATCGCACTACCGTGCGGGCACGCAGCTTTGACGAGTACCCGGAATGGGTACGTCACGACGGCGAAGAGTTCCTGTATGTATTGAAGGGATCCCTGCTGTTCTACACCGAGTTCTATGAACCGATCGAGCTGTTCGAAGGGGATTCCGCGTACTACGATTGCGAGATGGGTCACGCCCTGGTATCCACAAGTGAAGAGGATTCCCAGGTGATCTGGGTGACCGCCTGATCACGATCAGAAACAGATATACAGATGTGATAAGAGGGGACGGTTTCACTGCTTAGCGTTCTATCTTATACTCTGATGATTCTTCCTGAAGTGCCATCGCAGGCCTTGTCCTGCGGCGGCATTTTTTTTGCCTGCGATCCAGCCCTTGTAGGATGGCCATCGTGCAGCGATGCTCAAGCCCCCCCCTACTCCTGCGATATCACCGCAATGCTTTTAAAACGGGCTCCCACGCCCCGTCTGGCAATCCATACCGCACTATCGCCCCCACGCAGAGCGTGGTAACGAGCCCTATACATCACCAATCCCGATGTTGGGCTTTGCGGAGCAAAGGCCAACCTACTCATTAACAGCCACTTCTTATAGGTGTAGGTTGGCCATCGTGCAGCCATGCCCAACAAACCCATGTATAGCCATCCCCGTGATCCACAGGCCTGGCTTATTGAGGTGTTTTATAGAAAACATTTCAAGTCTTCCTGTCAGCATACCGAGCTACCGTACGAACCTCTGTTTTCTAAGCACTTTTCCCGGATTCCTCCTGTTCTGCTCCTTTATTAGCCAAATTGATTAGAAAAAAATCGCTTGCATGAAGTTTCCCCTTGGTCTAAGTTGTTTCCTATTGGAAACTTATGATCAGATAAGATCGTATCCACCTATATACAGAAACAAATGGGCAACAAGTTTTGTGTCACGGCAGCTACCAATCGGCCTTTGTAACTGCCGGCCGGTGGCGGCAACGCCACCGGGGCACAACTTTACCCAACCAATAAGAAATGAAAGAGGTTCGATATGGCTGACGTACAAGGCGCTCTGAGCAAAACTCCACTGTTTGATCTGCACGTTGAGTTGGGCGCAAAGATGGTTCCCTTCGCAGGTTACGAAATGCCTGTGCAGTATCCACTGGGTGTAAAGAAAGAACACCTGCACACCCGTGAACAGGCGGGTCTGTTTGACGTCTCCCACATGGGCCAGGTGAAGCTGACCGGCGAAAACGCTGCAGCTGCACTGGAAAAACTGGTTCCTGTCGACATTATCGACCTGCCTGCGGGCAAACAGCGTTACGCGCTGTTCACCAACGAAGAAGGCGGCATCATGGATGACCTGATGGTCACCAACTACGGCGACTGGATCTACGTAGTGGTTAACGCGGCATGCAAAGAGCAGGACATCGCTCACATGCAGGCGAACCTGGGTGAAGGCGTAGAACTGGAACTGCTGGACGACCGCGCACTGGTTGCAATCCAGGGCCCAACTGCAGCACAGGCTGTTGCTCGCATCGCACCAGAAGTTAACGAACTGGTATTCATGGACTCCCGTCAGATGAAGATCGACGGCGTAGACTGCTTCGTATCCCGTTCCGGCTACACCGGTGAAGACGGTTACGAGATCTCTATCCCATCCGCTGAAGCTGACCGCCTGTGCCGTCTGTTCCTGGAACAGCCAGAGATCGAAGCGATTGGCCTGGGTGCACGTGACTCCCTGCGTCTGGAATCCGGCCTGTGCCTGTACGGTCACGACCTGGATCAGTCCACCACTCCACTGGAAGGCAGCCTGATCTGGGCGATCTCCAAGTGCCGTCGCGCTGACGGTGAGCGTGCCGGTGGCTTCCCGGGTGCTGAGAAGGTTCTGGATCAGATCGCAAACAAAAACTGGGAGCGTAAGCGTGTTGGTCTGCTGGGCGAAGGCCGTGCACCGGTACGTGAAGGCACCGAGCTGTTTGACGCAGACGGCAACAAAGTGGGCGTTGTAACCAGCGGCACCTACGGCCCAACCGTAGAGAAGCCAGTTGCTATGGGTTACGTAGAAACCGCATTCAGCCCACTGGAAACCGTTGTATACGCAGACGTCCGTGGCAAGAAACTGCCGATGACTGTATCTCGCATGCCGTTCATCGAGCAGCGCTACTACCGCGGCTAAGCAACACCTGAAGATCGCGGAGGTAAGGCTAACCTCCGCACAAACTCTGTAAGAGTTAACGCATTTGCTACACAGAGGGGGCTGATAAAGGCCCCTTCATCATAACTATAAGAACCCACCCGGGAGGTGACGTAATGGAAATGATTCCTTTAACCGAACTTAAAGGCGAGTCGAAGATGGCGAAGTTGCGCCATAAACCGGATCCAAACCGGAAACGACTGCGCAAGCCGGAGTGGATTCGTATCGATCCACGCAGCAACAGCAACGTTCACAAAGTGAAGAAGCAGTTGCGCGACCTCAAATTGCACACTGTGTGCGAAGAAGCCTCCTGCCCTAACTTGGCGGAGTGCTTCAGCAAACGTACCGCCACTTTCATGATCATGGGTGCCATCTGTACCCGTCGCTGCCCATTCTGTGACGTAGCGCACGGCCGCCCGATGGCTTTGGATGCAGACGAACCACGCCACGTGGCCGAATCGATCCAGACGCTGAATCTGCGTTACGCCGTGATCACCTCTGTCGATCGTGATGATCTGCGCGACGGTGGTGCCGCACACTTTGCCGAAGTGGTGCGCGAAGCGCGTGCCCTCAACGACGATTTAACCGTGGAGATCCTGGTGCCGGACTTCCGGGGCAAGCTGGATGCTGCCCTGGAAGCGCTGTCGGCCCATGTTCCCGATGTACTGAACCACAACATGGAGACCGTGCCGCGCCTGTATCAGTCCGTACGCCCGGGTGCCGATTACCACTGGTCCCTGAACCTGTTGTATCAGTTCAAACGCCTCCACCCGGAGGTGGTAACCAAATCTGGTCTGATGGTTGGTCTGGGTGAGACAAAAGACGAACTCATCGAGGTGATGAAAGACTTGCGCGCCAACGGAGTGGATATGCTGACCATCGGCCAGTACCTACAACCGACTAAACACCATCTGGCAGTAGAACGCTACGTAACACCAGAGGAGTTTAAAGAGTACGAAACGCTCGGTATGGAGATGGGCTTCACCAACGTAGCCAGCGGACCGATGGTGCGATCTTCTTACCATGCGGATATGCAGGCCAGCGGTGAAGCCGTAGGTGCGACCAAAAGTGAGGCTGTTGGATTTGCCGGAGGGAAATGACATGGGAACTGTAGAAAGCATCAACAACCGTCTGGTCCACATCAACCTGGCGATCCAGACCGACGGTCAGGACGAAGTTAACAGCATCATGATGCGCGAACGTCCATTTATCGGCGAACTGAATCTGGACATCGATCCGGACAACCTCTCCCTGCTGATCGCAGTGGGTGAGGTCATGGGTGTTTCCCAGCCACTGACCGTGAGCCGCATCTCCTGCATCGGCAAACTGGCGATCCTCTGGCTGGATCTCAACCGCTGGCTGGTACTGCCACCGGCGGGCAGTCACCTATCGGTAAACCAAGCACTGCAGGATACCTTCGGTCAGGACATTCAGTTCCAGAGCGAAGGTGAGTTTATCCACGCCGAGCTGACCGAAGCGGCCGTACGTTACCTGCTGGAAAGCGATAACACCCGTGACGTGCACCAACAGGCAGACCGCCGCCGCGCTGATAGCGCCAATCGCTTGCTAGAGGAAGGCGTGACCATCATGTCCCCTTGTGACCAGCGCGAGTACGACATTCTGGTGCGTGACCACTGCGCCGAACGTCTGTGGCAGTGGCTGAGCCACCAGGAGCAGAAACCGGCGGTGAATGGTTAAGCCGCCGCAGAACCCGATTTAGAAGGATATTTATGTCGATCTATACGGTTGTCGAGCAAACCCAACTGGAAACCTACCTGCGCAATTATGAGCTTGGCACGCTCATCGGTTTTCAGGGCATCGAAGCCGGTGTGGAAAACACCAACTATTTTGTGACCACCAGCAAAGGCGAATACGTCCTCACTCTGGTGGAATCCGTCAGCGCTGACAAACTGCCCTTTATTCTGGGATTTGTCGCACACCTCGCCGAACGTGGCCTGGCGGTAGCGCAACCTATCCTGAACAATAAGGGCGAATTGTTTGGCACACTGAACAATCGCCCTGCTGTATTTATGAGCCGCCTTAACGGACGCCCACTGGATGAACCGAACCAGGCGCAATGTTCTGTGATCGGCAACACGCTGGCCGCGAGCCATCTCGCCGCGGACGATCTGGCAGACGATCAGTACCAGCACCTCTATCAGTGGTGCAGCGAACTGAGTGCCAAGGTCCTGCCCAAGCTGGACGAAACCGATAAACATCAGCTGCAGGAAGCGGTAATGGCTGCGGGTATGATCCCCTGGACCCAGCTACCACACGGCCCGATCCACGCGGACCTATTCCCGGATAACGCTCTGTTTGACGGCGATAAACTGGCGGGCCTGATCGACTTCTATCACGCCTGCTCTGCACCTTATCTCTACGATCTGGCGGTAACGCTGAATGCCTGGTGTTATGACGAAGAGACGCAGGTCTACGATCAACAGAAAGCTGAATTGTTGCTGGAAAGTTATCAGGCACAACGCCCGCTGAATGCGGAAGAGAAACAGTGGTTGCCGGAGATGCAGAAGGTTGCCGCGCTACGTTTCTGGCTCTCGCGCCTGCGCGACAAGCTGTTTCCGAAAGACGGTGAGCTGATCACCGTAAAAGACCCGAATGGCAAGAAAGAGTTGCTGACCGCTCTGAGTCAGGCAGTCTAAAAACGTTGGGAGTCGCTGCGCTCGTCACCAACCTACGCGCCTTGTAGGTTGGCGACGAGCGTCAGCGACTCCCAACATCATATTCTACGACCGTAGGTTGATCATCGCCCCAAGCGATGCCCAACAAATCACACATCTGAATCAAGCTTTTCTGTTGGGCAATGCTGCGCATTGGCCAACCTACAAGATAGGTAGCTTGGGATGAGCGCAGCGACTCCCAACAGATACGACCTATCCGTTTACCAGCCCCAACGAGTCGCAGCGAATCCAGCTTTCCACATCGCCGTAATTGATCAAGTCACTATCACACTGAACCGCTGGTTCAACTTTCTTAGGCTTAGGCAACACCGGACGCGGCTCATCACCGACCTTCAGCATATCCGGACGCTCATCCAGCAGCTGCAGGGTTTTGGCACCTTTTGCCAGTTCAAAGTACTTCCCAGGACTCAGATCCGCACTACCCGCATTGGTATCCACGTAGATACCGCCTTTATCAACGCCACCGGCGATCCCTTCGGTCAGCTTGTTTTTTGCCGCGCAGCAGCGATCACAGAGATAGAGTTCGTACTCTGTACCACGGATACCGATAGTCGCGAGAGCACTCTGGAAACGGTAGTTTTCAGGGTTGGATTTTCCGATTTTGCCGCTGATGGTGCGTAATCCACCACGCAACAGTTGGAACACAGCAGTCCCCTTTTCCGGCTCAGCGTCGTCGTAACGGTACTGTGCGATCTGAATGCTGGAGCGGGGTTTAAGGTTGATGGAGGAGCCATCATTGAAGCGGATATGCAGGCGGCCACGCTCACTGGTCATAACTCGTTCGTAGGGATAAACGAGGGAACCACGCTTGAGCTTACGCTCCTCACCGTCACGCGGATCGGCGTAATTTTCGCCAATACTGAGGATCACCCGGCCGATGCTCTCCAGCCGCTCCTGTTTGGTGTGGGGCCCAGCGCTGAATACACTGATGGAGGTCAGCATCGCTACAACCATAACCGCTATACGTAACACTCCGTTTCTCCCTGTAATCTTCCGGTACAACCTATGGAGGAATCCGCCAACCTTAACAGGCTTTCAGAAACTCAACCACCGTGCTTCAGTTTTTGCAGCTGATCGCGGTAGTGTGCGGCCAGTTCGAACTCCAGATTCTTCGCCGCTTCGTACATCTTGTCTTCCAGCTCGGTCATCATCTTCGCCTGCTCCGCCGAACTCATGGTGGTGGCATCGACGTTGTAATCGCCGGCTTTGTCTGCCACTTTCTTCGCAGTTTTCGCAGCTTTACGGCCCGGGATAGTTGATGCGCCTTCCATAATATCGGCCACCGACTTCTTGATCCCTCTCGGCACGATGCCGTGCTCTTCGTTGTAGGCCAGCTGTTTATGACGACGGCGCTCGGTTTCATCCATCGCCCGCTGCATAGAACCGGTGATCCGGTCCGCATACAAAATCGCACGACCGTTCACGTTACGTGCGGCACGGCCAATGGTCTGGATCATCGAGGTCTCAGAGCGCAGGAAACCTTCTTTATCCGCATCAAGAATCGCTACCAGCGCAACCTCCGGCATATCGATACCTTCACGCAGCAGGTTAATCCCCACCAGCACGTCGAACTCACCGGTACGCAGGTCACGGATGATCTCCACCCGCTCCACGGTATCGATGTCGGAGTGCAGGTAACGAACCTTAACGCCGTGCTCGTCCAGATATTCGGTCAGATCCTCCGCCATGCGTTTGGTCAGCACGGTCACCACCACACGCTCTTTGTTAGCGACGACCTTGTTGATCTCGGAGAGCAGATCATCCACCTGCGTGGTAGCCGGACGCACATCCACAACCGGGTCAACCAGACCGGTCGGGCGCACCACCTGCTCGGCTACGTGCTGCTGATGTTCCTTTTCGTATTTGCTTGGCGTTGCAGAGACGAAGATCATCTGCGGTGAAGTCTCTTCCCACTCCTCAAACTTCATCGGGCGGTTATCCAGCGCCGACGGCAGACGGAAGCCGTACTCCACCAGCGTCTCTTTACGGCTACGGTCACCGCGATACATCGCGCCGATCTGCGGTACCGTCACGTGGGATTCGTCGATCACCAGCAGTGCATTATCGGGCAGGTAATCAAACAGGGTGGGCGGTGCCTGCCCCGGGTCGCGGCCGGAGAGGTAGCGGGAGTAGTTCTCGATGCCGGAGCAGTAACCCAGCTCCATGATCATCTCCATATCGTACATCGTGCGCTGCTCCAAGCGCTGCGCTTCCACCAGCTTGTTGTTATCACGCAGCTGCTTCAGACGACCGTGCAGCTCATCTTTAATCTTGTCGACCGCTGCCACCAGCGTTTCACGCGGCGTTACGTAGTGAGACTTCGGATAGATGGTGGCACGCGGCACCCGGCTCAGTACTTCGCCGGTGAGCGGGTCAAAATAACTCAGCTGCTCCACTTCATCATCAAACAGCTCGATACGCAGCGCTTCTTTCTCCGATTCCGCCGGGAACACATCGATCACATCACCACGTACCCGATAGGTACCGCGATGCAGCTCAATATCGTTGCGGGTGTATTGCAGCTCAGCCAGCCGACGCAGAACCGCCCGCTGATCGATCATATCGCCGCGATCCAGATGCAGCATCATACCCAGATAGAGCTTGGGATCACCCAGACCGTATATCGCCGATACCGTCGCTACGATGATCGCATCTTCGCGCTCCAGCAGCGCTTTGGTGGCGGACAAACGCATCTGCTCGATATGTTCGTTAATCGACGCATCCTTCTCAATGAAGGTGTCGGACGCAGCCACATAAGCTTCCGGCTGGTAGTAGTCATAGTAGGAGACGAAGTACTCCACCGCGTTATCGGGGAAGAACTCTCGAAACTCACCATAGAGCTGTGCCGCCAACGTTTTGTTGTGCGCCATGATGATGGTCGGTCGCTGCACCTGTGCGATCACGTTGGCCACCGTAAAGGTTTTACCCGAACCGGTCACCCCGAGCAGAGTTTGCGCAGCGAGGCCGCATTCAATGCCATCCACCAACTCGGCGATGGCGGTCGGCTGATCACCAGAGGGGTCAAAACTGGAGTGGACCTTAAAACGTTCTTTCATCATCTCAGCTCATTTCAACTTAGCAGGCCATTATACCCCGTCATGCCCGTGGTATGGATCAGGAATTCTCTGGGCACACCGGGCAACCTTAAGCCCAAGGAAACCAAAAAGTTTCGTCTCAGGAACATACGACCGAAATCCGCTACAAAGTTGCGTTTTTCTCTACAAAAAGATTCTAGCGGCAACAGGAATCCTGTATTATTAGCCGGTTTTAATTTACCGCTGACCGCCGGGACGGCGTTGCACCTCTTTGATCTCTCATGTTCGAACATGTTCGTGCAAAGTCCCCCCGCCTATAAAGCTTTAACTATACTGTCAGCGGCCACTTTTAAATGTTGGGTACTCTTAAGAGGAACTTAGGATTGGACGTTCAACTTTCAGACCGCGTCAATAACATCAAACCATCTCCAACGCTGGCGGTAACTAACCGTGCAGCAGAGCTGCGCGCGGCAGGCAAAAACATTATTGGCCTGGGCGCTGGCGAGCCGGATTTTGATACCCCCGATCACATCAAAGCAGCTGCGATTCAGGCACTGCAGGACGGTTTCACCAAATACACCGCCGTTGATGGCACCCCAGCATTGAAGAAAGCGATTATTGAGAAGCTGAAGAGCGACAATGATCTGTCTTACGAAGCAAACCAGATTCTGGTTTCCTGCGGCGGCAAACAGAGCTTCTTCAACCTGTCTCTGGCACTGCTGAACGAAGGCGACGAAGTGATCGTGCCTGCGCCGTACTGGGTATCCTACCCAGACATGGTGAAGATTGCGGACGCAGTGCCTGTGATCGTAACCACTACTCAGGAGCAGCGCTTCAAGATCACCCCTGAGCAGCTGGACGCGGCAATCACCGACAAGACTAAACTGGTTGTTCTGAACAGCCCATCCAACCCAACTGGCGTTGCGTACACTCGTGAAGAACTGGTTGCCTTGGGTGAAGTTCTGAAGAAATACCCGAACGTACTGGTTGCAACCGATGACATGTACGAGCACATCCTCTTCACCGAGGAGCCATTCTGCAACATCCTGATGGCATGCCCGGAACTGTACGACCGCACCATCGTCCTGAACGGTGTATCTAAAGCGTACTCCATGACTGGCTGGCGCATCGGCTACGCGGCAGGCCCGCAGAAGCTGATCGGCGCGATGAAGAAGATTCAGTCTCAGAGCACCTCCAACCCAACCTCTATCTCTCAGGTAGCGGCTCAGGCGGCACTGGAAGGTTCTCAGGATTGCGTGAAAGAGATGGTTGTTGCGTTCAAAGAGCGTCACGACTTCGTGGTTAACACCCTGAACGCTATCGAAGGTGTTGAGTGCATCCCTGCGGACGGTACGTTCTACGCATTCCCAAGCTTCCAGCAGATCATCGATAACGATGACCGTTTCGAAGACGACATCGCACTGGCTGAGTTCCTGCTGAACGAAGCGGGTGTTGCACTGGTACCGGGTTCTGCATTCGGCGCACCGGGCAACATGCGTCTCTCCTTCGCGACCAGCCTGGACGTACTGGAAGATGCCCTGACTCGCGTGAAGAAAGCGATCGAAGGCTAAGCTAAAGCTCGCTTAAAGCATCAAAGAAAAAGGCTGATGAGGTAACTCATCAGCCTTTTTTGTTATTGGCTCACTTACCTCTGAACGACTTCAGCACCCTGCCCCAGTTTCCAGCAAGCACCCACCTTTTGCCAGCCACTGAGTGAGCTTCTCATAATGTATATCATCAGGCAGACCCAGGCGCCCCGCAATTGTAAATACCCACTTCAGCGCCAGAGACCGTAAATCCAGCCACTGGACTATACTTTGGTTACTTTCGTAAGGATGAGACCAAACGCAACTTGCAATGGAGGTGAGGGATGAAACGGTTAGTATTCCTCGCGCCAACATTGGAGCAGGCGCAAAACGTGGTTGAAGACCTTCGTAAGATGGGTATTGAGGATGAGAAAATGCACGTGGTCGCTAAAGATCACGCGATGTTGCAGAACGCCCATATCCACGAAGCAACTGAGCTGGAAACCTCGGAACTGGAATCCGACATGGACTGGGGCATGGTCAGCGGCGGCACCATCGGTGTTATCGCAGGTCTGGCCGTCTTAGGCAGCGCACCTTTCGGCCTCGTACTCGGGGGTGGCACATTGCTGACACTGAGCTTGCTCGGCATCGGTTTTGGCGGCTGGCTAGGCAAGATGATTGGTGAAGGCACACCAAACTCCATGATCGAAAAATACGAGCATGCGCTGGACGATGGTCAGATCGTAATGATGGTCGACGTCCCCCCAGAACGCCTGCCTGAGTTCCATCACATGATAAAAGGCCACTGCCCGAAAGCACTGATCGAATCAGTACATATCTTCCACGACGATCCACTGGCAGCCTGACACAGGAGCACCCGCAACTGCCAGCACTCAGATCCGGTTTAAATACCGCCCCACAGCAAATAACCGCTGTGAACTACCGCAAAATGAAAAGGGGCCTCATATAAAGGCCCCTTTCATATTCTGTTACACGGATATTTATACGAACATCAAGCTTTTCACTCAGCCAAACGCAGCATCCGGATCTTAAACCGGCGGTAATCGATATTTGGATAGAGTTTCTGGGCATAGCGGATATCACGTTCGGCAGCACCCAGCACGCTGACCTTCACCACCTGATTACCTGCTTCCTGAATGTCGTGTTTACCGGTATCCAGATTCAGCTCACCGATATAGGTGATTTTGCCTGGCTCTACTCTGAAGCGTAGCCCCAGCGGTTGTTCGGACTCACGCATCTTCTGCCAGCGAGTCAGGTACCAGGTTGAAATCTCATACTCTCCAGCGGGGATCTCTTTAGCGATCAGGTTTCCCGGAATCTCACTGAAGTCGCTGGTCAGCACACCATCTTCATAACCGTAGGTGGTGAAAAAACCCTCTGCTTCGCCACCGATCTGGCGGTATTTATAGAAGACCAACCAAGGATCGGTGCCTGATTTAGTCAGAGAAACCACCACGATACCGCTGTTGGCATCGTCCGGACGGCTTGTTTCCGGCGCTATCTTGTAGGTTTCACAACCTACCAGTGACATCACTAACAGCAATAACGAAAAGACACGTACAACCATTTTGAAATCAATCCTATCGGTCACCTGAATACCGGCCCTCAAGCGACTTAAAAGCGCACCTCTAAACCAAACTCGAGTACAGATCGGTTTAGCTGCTCGTAATCCCGCAGGCGAATCTGGGTGGATAACTGTTGGTTCACCTTAAATCCCAGTTCGCCGATGATTTGATGGTCATTGATAATGGTATCTATCTCTCCAATCTGCAACGAAAAATACCAGTGTTGATCCAACTGGGTGCGAATCCCACCATGGAATGCGCCACCTGTAAGGCGCTGCTCATCGACCCGGGCCGCGTAACGTCCGCCGTCCTGCTCATCCAGCAGGTTATATGAGAGCCGCCAGAATAACCGCGTTCCCGCCACTATCGGCGCTTCCCACGCAACGCCAGCCCGATACCAGTGGCTGATACCGCTTAATTGCAGATCCAGGCGTCCTAGATCACCTGCGCAGCGAAATACCCTGAGATTACTCGTCATATCCATCTGATTAGCATCCGGCGCTTTATCAGGCAGGGTTATCGCGTAGGTGGCGGGCAAATAGGCAAGATCCGCGTCATCGCAAAAGATACTGTCAGACGCGTAAACAGAGGTAATCGGAAAAAACAGCAGTATACACAGCCACTTTTTGAACACAGTTGTCGCCTTTTCAGTGATATTACGTCGCCCTATCGAGGGAGATCGCAATCGCTTCCGGGAAAGACTACTCCTTACTATTTAGCATAGTGTTAAGCAGGCGGTACAACGTGAAAATCCTGGCGGGAAAGCTGGCAGATGGATGAACAGATCTCCGCTAAACGTTAGCGCACGGCGTGTTTAATCAACGCCGTCTTGAGTTCTTCACGGTTAAACTCCGCCATCCAGTTACTGATCGCGTGTATAACCCAGGTCGGATCGTCATGGGGCAGATCATGGCCAGCACTCGGATGGATGCACAGCTGTGCGCCTAACGCCGACGCCAGCTTACGTGAACACTGGGGAGATACCAGCTTATCCTGCTGGGCACTGAGCACCAGCACCGGTAACAAACCTGAAAATGGCAGGTTGTGATGACGGTATCGCGCCGCTGCCAGCAGCTGCCGCAGAAAGTTAAGGCGCCGTACCGGACAGTCGCACTGATACTGCTGCCACAACCAGAGCGCCAGCTCGCGATCCTCCTCCAGGTTACAGGTGAGCCGGTAGATCAGCTCCTCCCTTCGCTCAACCCCCGAGAAGAACGCATTCAGCACACTCAACCAGCATCCGGAGCGAAGGCGCTGCCAGATCGGATTCAACTCAGCCAGACTGCTGTTGATCAGCACCATACCCGCTACCTCTTCCGGATAGCGCTTCTGCCAGTCGCAGGCGACCATACCGCCCATGGACAATCCCATCAGATAAACCCCATCCCGACTATCTACCTCACCGCGCAACTGATCCACGATGCCTTCGATCGAGAGCGGACTTTCCTGTTCAAAGTGGGTACCGTTGCCAGGCAGGTCATAACAGTGAACATCACTACCGGGTAACGCCTCCGCCAGCAGTTCGGCAAAACCACCCCAGTGACGGCACTCCCGGCTGAGGCCACGTAAAAGAATCCAGTGCTGTTTAGCCACGTCACTACCTCCCTCAGGCATACCAATCCCTGATCGCTTGTAGTTGATAGTGGAAACGGCGGTTTCGGGCGGGTAACCAGTTATCAGAAGAACGCGATGCCCGGATCAGGAAGTCCAACAGGAACTGGTGGCGCCGCTGCGCCCGCTGCCGTCGGTGCGGCACCTCCGGATTGAACAAGCCACGAAACGAAACCAACTGACGTGGATTCTTTTTCACCCACAGCCAGGAACCGATCTCGAGCGTAAAGGGTAGAAACGTCCCCTTGGCTGACTCGATCGAACGCAGATAGAGGTAATCCCAGAGGTCTCCGTGGGAGATGTAGTGATCGTGCTGCGGCTCCACCAGGTAGTTGTGGTGAGGATAGGTAGTATTGAGCAGCTCGTTGAACGCGGCGAACTCTGCCAGATGATTGGGGGGCTCCGTCGAACCGGCAAACGGAAACCAGAGCCGGTCACGCAAGCCAAACCCAGAGTGGATATCCAATACCAGAGTAAAAGGTGACGGAAACAGCTGCTGCTCTACCCACCGACACAACGCATCAGCCTCAGATTCCATCCCCTCCGTTTCGACGCCCCGATACCAGGGCAGATGGCGGCTGAGACGGTGTCCGCCTACAAGCCAGGCGGTTTTATCCCGCGCATTGAGGGGTGCGTTGCGCATCAGGTCGACACCGTTGCCGTTAGCGCGCCAGCCATGCGCCATACCCACAGGGTTCAGCAGCGGCAAAAACACCAGGCGCACTTTCTCTAATTCCTGCTGCAACCCCTGATCCCAGCCCAGACGCTGGCAGAGGGTTTCCAGAAAGGCCAACAGAATCTCAGTACCTATGCGCTCCACCCCGTGCACACCGCCCACAAAGGCAACAACCGGACAGTCTTTGCTGCTACAACCCAACTCCAGTGCGTAAACAGGTAACACCCGATCACCGTCGGTTACCCGTGTAAGCACGGTGGAGCGAAGCAATACGCCATAGGTATCCAGCAGTTGTTCCAGCCGCATCAATTCAGGCAGCCGCTCGCGACAATATGCGGAATAAGCGTGTTTAGACTCACTCTCCTGCGCTGTCGCAGGTTGGGTATCTGCCAATGTCGCCATCATGAGGTACCGTCAAACCTGTGTTAACTACAGTCTAGTATTCGATCAGATAAAACAAAGCCGGAAACGGAGACTCTTTTCCACAATGGCTCTAAAACTGCCTACGGACAGGCATGAACAGCGGGGATAGCCAATACTGATAACAAAGCCCTCTCTGCCTCTGCGAGGCAACCAGAAAAGGCCCTGAATGATGAGCAAAACACGAATCGAACGGGATAGCATGGGTGAGCTGGAAGTTCCCAAATCAGCGCTCTACGGTCCGCAAACCCAGCGTGCCGTGAACAACTTTCCGATCAGCGGTCAGCCCATGCCGGAACCCTTTATCCGCGCCCTGCTGCTGATCAAATCCGCTGCGGCCACCAGCAGCAGCGACCTTAAATGCATCTCCGCGGCACAGGCAAAGGCGATCCTTCACGCCTGTAACGAACTGCTGGAAGATCCAAAGCTGATGGAACATTTTCCAGTCGATATCTTCCAGACCGGCTCCGGCACCAGCAGCAATATGAACGCGAACGAAGTGATCGCGACCCTTGCCAGCCGCCAGCTTGGCGAAACCATCAGCGCCAATGATCACGTTAACTTCGGTCAAAGCAGCAACGACGTAATCCCCAGCGCCATTCACGTAAGCGCGGCACTGGAGCTGAACAACAAACTGCTGCCCGCCCTGCACCACCTGCTCAACACCATTGAAACCAAAGCAAACGAACAGAAAGGGATCTGTAAAACCGGTCGCACCCATCTGATGGATGCGATGCCGGTACGCATGGATCAGACACTGCTCAGCTGGGCCGCTCAGATCAGACAGAACATCGGTCAACTGGAATCCCTGCAACCGGCGATCCAGACCTTACCCCAGGGCGGCACCGCAGTGGGGACCGGTATCAACGCTCACCCCGAGTTCGCCCACACCTTTAACCGAAATCTCAGCGGATTAACCGAGGTCACTTTCACCCCGGCGGATAACTTCTTTGCCCAGATCAGTTCACAAGACACCGCGGTCACACTCTCAGGCCAACTTAAATCTACAGCGGTCGTACTGATGAAGATCGCCAACGACCTGCGTTGGATGAACTCCGGCCCGCTGGCGGGATTGGGCGAGATCTCACTGGAAGCGCTGCAGCCCGGCTCCTCCATCATGCCGGGTAAAGTGAATCCGGTGATCCCGGAAGCGACAGCGATGGCGGCGGCCCAGGTGATCGGCAACGATGCCGCCATCACCATCGGCGGCCAGTCTGGCAACTTCGAGCTGAACGTGATGCTGCCGATGATCGCCTACAACCTGCTCAACAGCATCGAACTGCTGAGCAATTGCAGCACCCTGCTGGCAGATAAAGCGATCGCCAGCTTTACCGTCAATACCGATAAGCTGAACGAAGCGCTGCACCAGAATCCGATCCTGGTCACTGCACTGAACCCGGTTATCGGTTACCTGAAAGCGGCCGAGATTGCCAAACAGGCCTATCGGGAGAAACGTGCGATTATCGATGTGGCCGAAGAGAACACCGACATCCCCCGGGAGGAACTGGAACGGTTACTGGACCCCATGAAACTCACCGAGGGCGGTCTTTGAGATCCGCCCTTAATAATGGGAACAAAGCAACCTCAGCAGGGTTACTGCCTGACCGGCGTACGAAAATAGCGCTGTATGCCCCCACTGGCGACCAGAATCCCCAGCGCCACAATGGCAAAGCCCAGCCAGTCCATCGGTGTTGGCACCTCGCCAAACATCGGCCAGGCGAGCAGCGCCGCAACCACCGGTACGCCGTAGAAAATCCCCGCCACCTGCGTGGCCTGTTGATGGCGTAACATAACGTAAAACACGCTGAGCGCACCGATCGAGACACCCACGCCCATCCAGAATATCGAGATCAGCAGATCGGGATGCCACTCTACGATGGCGGTTTCAAACCAGAGGCTCAGTAACAGCAGCGGCGGTACCGTCGCCAGCACCTGCAACGCACCACCGCTGAACAGGTTCATCTGTGCGCAGTGTTTTTTCTGAATCAGCTGACCGACCGACAGCCCCACCAATCCCAGAACGGCCCAGCTCAGGTTCAACGGCGTAATCCCTTCTACCGCCAAACCATCAGCCACCACCAACCCCACACCCAACACACCGATCACAAGACCAAACCAGCGGGAGCGACTTACGTGTTCGCCTAAGTAGGGACCTGCCAGTACAGCAACTAACAGCGGTTGTAGGGCGATGATCAAGGCCGTCACCGCCGGTTTCATCTCCAGCCACATCGCATAAAACACCCCAGCGGAGAACACGCCCTGCAGTAACAGGCCACTGAGCGCCAACCAACCCCACTGTTTCAGTGGTGGCCAGTTCGCTTTTAACAGATAGGCGATCAGGGCGAGCAACGCGCCCGCCAGCGCAAAGCGCAGCAACAGGAAGGTAAACGGTTCACTGTACTGCAATCCCAGTTTGGCGCCGACAAAACCCGAGCCGTAGATCACCACAAACAGCACGGGCAGGGTGAGGGCCCTGTTCATACTTTTTTGCATACGTCTCTCCTTCCTTACGGAAACATGTACATACCAGTAGGTACAATCTTAAGTTATAAAAAAACGTACGCATTCTGATTCCTTACGTACGTTTGTCCGTCCGGGGCAATCCGGCTTAGTTTAGCGTCTGCGCCTCAAGCAGCTGCATAAACGCATCGGTTGCCTGGTTTGCTGTCTCTTTTTCGCCGATTGCACGTCCCAGCACAAAACTGCCCTGCAGAGCGCAGATCGCCAGTGTGGCCAGTTGCTCAGCGGTCAGCAGACGCGACAGCTCACCCGCTTCCTGAGCATCCTGCAAAAATCGACGCATACGCTTATGGATTTCAGAGAAATAACGCTGCAACGGAGCGTTGAGCAGTTCATCCTCCAATGATGGATCCTGCACAATCCGCCCCATACGACAGCCAACCGTGGCGTCACGCGGCAAGCTCATGTAAGCCTTCACTTTCGCTACACCGCCCTGTTTGCCCGCTGTCACCTGATCGAACTCTTCGATCAGCTGGTCGGCGCGGGACTCCATTGCGGCAATCGCCAGCTCTTTCTTACCTTTGAAGTGGTGATAGAAACTGCCCTTCCCCGTACCCGACCGCTCCAGCACCAGATTGGGACTGGTCGCATCGTAGCCCCGCTCCCAGAGCAGCTGCTTCATGGTATCGATCAACAGATCACGGGTGTTCGCCATCACTCACTCCAGACTGATTAAATACTACACAGGCCAAAACATACTATTAGGTACAGAGCGCTTTTACAAGAGAAGGGCTTTTACAAGAGGAGGATATACCCACCTCTCTCTGCTCAGACCTCATTAGCGATAACCATCTCTATGAAGACGGCCTATTCTCCAACAGGTACTCCACCAACGCCTTCAACGCCGGGCTGGCGATCCGGTTGGCGGGATACACCAACGAAACGGGCACCGGCGGTAACCGATACGGCTCCAGAATGGAGACCAGCACGCCGCTGTCCAGATAGTCCTGCACCAGAAAATCAGGCAGCAGCGCCACGCCGTGACCTGCCGCGGCGAAGTCCGCCACCAACGCGCCCTGATTCACCTCAACCGCCGCATTCACGCTGATCTGCTGTTCGCTGTTATCGGCAAAGTAACGCCAACGCCCCGGAATACGGTTGGAGCTATCCATAATGCACTGATGATCCACCAGCTCTTCGGGATGCCCGGGCGTACCGTGCTGAGCAAGATACTCTGGGCTGGCGACAAAATAGATCTGTAGCTTTGAAAACGGACGGGCGATCAGGCTGGAGTCGGGCAGTTCACCCACGCGTATCGCCAGATCGATCCCCTCCTCCACCAGATTCACGTAACGGTTCACCAGCATCCAGGACAACTTCACATCCGGGTGCTGCTTTAAAAAGCCACTCACCACATTCTGAATGCCCAGCCGCCCCATGTTCATCGGGGCGGTCATCCGCAAGTGACCACTCACCTTCGCCTGACGCTCGCTGGTCAGCTGCTCCAGTGCATCCAGCCGCTGCAGCAGATCGCGAAACTCCTCCAGATAGAAACCACCCTCCGCCGTCAGATGCATCGCCCGCGTGGTGCGGTAGAGCAGCTGACAACCGAAGTGTTTCTCCAGATCCGACACCTGCCGACTGACCGCCGAGGTGACCAGATTGAGACTCTGCGAAGCGGCGGTAAAACTGCCCTGCTCGACCACCACCAGAAAAGTACGCATCGCGGTAATCAGATCCATCTTTCTTTTCATAAGAATAATCTTTTCATTTTGAGATTATTTTTCACTCTAAGACACAGGATTAAGCTTATCTCAAATCATCAGACAGATTGGAGAAAGACATGAAAATTCTGGTTATCGGCGCCACCGGCACCATTGGTAAAGCGGTTGCAGCAACCCTGAACAACGAAAACGAAGTGATCGCTGCCGGTTACCGCGACGGCGATGTCACCGTTGACCTGGGCAGTGCAGAGAGTATCCGCGCGATGTTCGAGCAGGTAGGAAACGTGGATGCGGTTGTCTCGACGGCGGGTCTCGCCCAGTTCGGTCCACTGGCAACACAAACCGACGCAGACTACCAGCTCGCACTGAACAACAAACTGATGGGACAGGTGAACCTGGTGCGGATCGGACAGGATTACGTCAACGCGGGCGGCTCCATCACCCTTACCTCCGGTATTCTCTCCCGCCACCCACTGCCGGGCAGTGCATCAATCGCCATGGTAAACGGCGCGCTGGAAAGTTACGCCAAAGCCGCCGCGCTGGAGCTGGAGAACCTGCGCCTGAACGTGGTCGCGCCAGCCTTTGTAAAAGAAACCATGGAGATGATGGGTATGGACCCTACCCCTGGCATCTCGGCGCAGGATACCGCCAAGGCGTACGTTGTCGCGGTTAATGGTGAGATGCACGGCGAGACATTGGATGTGCCGGATTACCTCTGATTCGACAGTGATAAGGGGTGTGGCGATAGCTGGATAGCAAGCAAACCGTTGAGCAGAGTTTTGAAACCAAACTCTGCTCAGCTCGCTGATCCCCTCTATTTTCTAGCTATTTCCAAAGCCCGTTAGGAAGAGTGGACCTTGTTAAAGCAGATCTTTCTCCATCGTAACGTTCGAGATAGAGACACCCTGCCGTAGCAGCTCATTACGGCGAATTACGCTAAAACCCCGTTTCTCAAAAAACGACCTAGCAACCGCTGATGCATCCACACGTAACCGTTTTAGCTTTTGCCTTTGCGCCTCTTTCACTAGATGCGTGTAGAGCGCAGAAGCCACACCAATTCCCTGAAATTCTGGCAGGGTGTACATGCAATCGATCTGCCCGTCAGCCTCTAGCTCGATAAAGCCAACAACGCGGTCATCGATCACCGCCATATAGGGCTGCGTTTTCTCCAGCCTTTCAGCCCATCGGTCATAATCGATCGGTTCTGGCGCCCAAACCTCTTTTTGAGCCTCGCTGTACACCGAAGAATCGATCGCATGCACAGCGCGATAAAACAGATCCGCGATCTCTGCTGCTCTGGATGGTTGATAACGTTGGATTTTCATTTAGGCATGCAGTCCATAACAAATGGGACAGATCTATTTTTAGGCAGGCTCAATATCTGGCAGATTATCGGCTACGGCATCAAAGGTGCTGTAGGTTTGCAGTGTATTAACGATTAGCGGCATCGGTTCTGCCCAGATCTCAGACAGGTCCGCCTCTCCCTCAGTAATGATCGGAAACGCCAACTGTTCTTTTGGCGGACAAAACGCTGCATCGACGCCCGGTTTGTTACCGCGAGGGTCGACCCGGTACCAACCATGTGCTTCCAGATAAACGGCGTTCAAACCGTGGATACAGAACGGCGGCTGATCATAGCTGATGGTCAGGCGCTGGTAACACAAACCCGCCGGAATCCCGTTGGCTCGTATCAGTGCTGCAAGCAAGTGGCTTTTGGCATAGCAGAACCCTGTACCGTGTAGCAGTACATCCGATGCCTTGCAGGTCACGGGGTTCATCTCGTAATCCCAGCTATGACGAATCTCGTCACGCACGAACTCGAAACAGCGTCGTGCAATCGACTAGTCATCAGATAACCCGGCCGCTAGTTCCTGTGCTTTAGCCAGCACATCGGGCGTCTCCCAATCGATATAAGTGCTGGACATCAGGTAATGCTGCATAGCCGCTAATGGATTCATAGCTATCTCTCTACCAAAAAAATGTGATGACCAAACCACCGTCAAGTATTCCGCTATACCCGTTCGGGTAAGCTCCTGTTCAATATCACAGGTCTGCGCCGATTACGGCAGACCGCCCCACGTGGCCGCTTCCTACGAGTGAGTTATGAACAACGAAAGCCGAGCCCTGGCGCTTGCCCCACTGATCACCCCTGTCGCCTTCACTATCTTTGCCTTTTACAGCGATATGTCCGGTTTCAATATGGACGACGGGTTGCTGACCTTTATCGGCCTGTTCCTTGGCATGTCACTCGCCAGCATACCGGTCGCCTACGTGTATATGTTCTTTCTCGGTTACCGCTTCTACCGGCTGCTGCTAAAGAAAAACCGCATCAACTTCTTCACCCTCACCCTGGGCGGCGTCTTCGTAGCCGATATCCCCATGCTGCTGATCTGGCCCGCCGCGCAAACCACCGGCAGCATCAGCTTCTACCAGACCTTTCAGCTGTTCTCCTTTGTTGGCCTGATGATCGGGCTGAATTTCTGGGTTTTGCTGAATTGGGATCGTTTGAAGGGCTGTGGGAAGCAGGCGTATAAGCGTAATTAATCCCCAGAGGGTGTTTGCTGTTCTTAGATAAATCAGGGTTCTAAGCTTCAGGTAAGCTCCAGGTAAGCTCCATATCAAGGTCACGACTGAAGCGAGATCGAAAAACATCTAATGACCCGGAACTTATTATCATGTTCCCTAGTAGACTTTAAACTTACTAGTCAATTGATCTTGGCTATATTCGCCTGTCAAAGCTTCTTTGTAATCAGCTTCTGATATTTCAATTATTTTCAATCTTCCCGCAAGCTCACCCGAGACATATGTCATGTAATACTTACCATGATAAATTTGAACGCTCCGACAGTCGCCCCGTCGCTCACTAACATAAACATTATCTCTTGAAGATCTTATATTTTCATACAAACCACCTTCGATGTACTCATATAAAGGCATGACTAAAACCCCTGTGTTGGTAAACAAACATTAGGGACCCTGAAAATAAGTCCCCATTACGTTCCTAACCACCGAAAACAGCCTGATATCGTGGATGACTATGGCCAATAATCAAAGGCGAGATACCAGCCTTCACTGATTGGCCTTAAGTTATATGCATGCTCTAAAGATGTACGATCTACCTCATCTAACGAGGGGACTAGTTGCGTTTCTATATGAATGCTTTCTTGTGGGCGATACGAATAGTATTTGTAGTCACCATCTCCACCGAATCCGCCAGACCAAACCGCAACCCGGAACGAACAGTTACCATCGTAATAAACCCCTGTGGCACCAATTCTTTTAAATATGCTGTAGAGTGTCTTTTTGTCAGTATCGGATGCCGGTGGCCTGGACCACTCAGGGTCCATCACCACCACCCGACGCTCATCCTGCACGCAAAGCTGGTCGCGTAACATTTCAAAATCAGGTTGATTATCCTGAAATATCGCTAACATCTGCGCATCAGTCGGTGGCTCGCTGCTACAGCCACAAACCAAGTTAATGAACATCGCTATAATGAGTATTCGCATAGCCGCTGAAGTACCCAATTTAGCCTTAAAAAATCAGACCGACGCACCATCAAACATATCAAACGGCAGCGTGGTCACCTCTACACCCTCCAGGCAGCCGATATTAAAGCGGTACTCTCCCGGCTTACGCATCGTCTGGTGGAAAGGATAGATACCGCAGCGATTGCAGAAGTGGTGTTTAGCCACACAGCTACCGAACTCGTAGGTCGCCAGCGCACCATCAACAGCTGTGATTTTTAACACTTCCTTTGGAACAGTGAAGTTGGTCATAGTCGCGCCTTTACGGCGGCAGATAGAGCAATTACACCGCAATCCAGACTCGATCTCAGGCCCTTCAAACTCAAACTGGATCGATCCGCAGTGGCAACTGCCTTTATGTTTCATAAAGTCATTCCCCTTACCAAAACCAATGCCCTATAACCGCCTAACGCTCAACGAGTCACTACGCACAACAGTGGGCAAGGTCGTAATATCAAATACCGTATTCGCGCTCTACCCTGGCAACACGTACCTTAAACGATGAATACCATCTTTCGTTACCCAACCGCTGAGCTTCCTTGTGCTCAAGGTCGTCTTTCCAGGCCCTTATGGATTCCAGATCCTTCCAATATGAGACTGTAATCCCCACTTCCTCTCTGACGGACTCTACACCGAGAAATCCGGGCTGTTTCGCGGCTAACTCAACCATTCTGACCGCCATCTCTCCGTAACCGTTGTCTCCATCGGTTCGGAGAGAGGTAAAGATAACGGCGTAGTAAGGTGGTTTTGGTGTTGATGCGATAAGAGACACTGTGATTCCTTGCTTTCTTTGGAGGGACTCAGCGGAGTGTAAATCAACTCCAATCTACGTGGTGACGGGAAGCGCTGCCAAGTGAATACCATCTCTGTACATGTATTTTGCAAACTATTCATAGCCGAGAATTCTATTGTCGTTTATGTGCAGCTCGTCGGCTAAATCTTTTCCATACCTCTCACTAAACAGTGAGCAGTATGGAAATCTAAATGAAAGTGTAAGGCCAAACTGGTTCTCATCCTCGATCATAATACATGGATGAAAGGGCCTTAATGCATCGATAACATCAGTATGAAAGGGTTCATTGCTCTCATACTGTTCCATCTCCATGACATACAGCAATGTCTCTTTTTCTGACGTCATGTCATTAAAGAAGGCATCCATATTTTTATCGACCTCTTCTTGCCACTCGGCAGCCACGTACTCTTGAATAATAGGATTAATTTTGTAGATATCTCTGTCTCGGTCAACGTTCGAAACCTTGATTATATAATCATTGCTTTTTAGTGAGCGTATGTGATCGTATTCCCACTCTAAGCACTGCTCTCCCTTAGTTAACTTTCTTAGCTCATCCTTTTTCCAATATGGATAGTGACTAAACACCTTAATAAAATTACTTAAAAATATATCACTTTTTTCTTGTTCAGACCTTTCCTTCTTTTCTCTTAATTCTTCTTTCTCTTTCTTAGATTTTCTAGTCGCTATTTCTTCGCCTATACGATTCCAGATATAATCAATAATCATATATATTAGCTGCCCAATAAGCGATCCCAATCCAACACCAATCAACAGCACGACCAGACTAAGCTGTTCTTTGGGCAGCCCAGATGAAGACAGATAGTCCTGCACATGTTTCCAAGACAGCACTATAAATATACCAACAGAGATATACTTCACCGAAGCCTTTGGGGAAGTTAATGCAGAAAGTAACTTTATTACCGTCCCAGCAGTTTCACTCATTCTTAATATTCCTCAGACTCTCTTATGCTTAACACTCAGCGTTCGGGCGAGCAGAGCTACTCTTACGAGCTTTTGGGGGATCATCCCGTGCCTTGTCATACGATTGCTTCGGGAGAAACTGAAAGGATTGATACAAACCACGCTATCCAGTATAGAGACACCGAAATAAACCCCAACAAGGCAAAGACAATAAAAACCCAACCTTGGCATAAAACAATTGACATTAACTTTTTAAATTCTTTGCACTTTATAAGCTCAAAGCATTCCTTCACCTTGAAATCCATGTGCGTCTTTTGTGCGGCACCTTCCCATCTCCTTGGAAAGTACCCCTCAAACATTCCTAAATCCCTATCAATATTATATAAAGAATTTAACGTTTCCTTCCTTCTCCGTTCGGCACCGGAAAAGCTAACCATCCCGATACAAGAAAACAGAAATGAAACCAAGGACAGTGTAATAGGCATCCAGATTGTAGATTCATCAAATCTACTTACCAGCACCCCTGTAGCGGCTATATAAACTGCATACATTGAGACTGACTTGATCTGAGTATCGCTTATCTGATGCATCTCTTTTCTCAGTTGCTCATCGAAGAACATCAGTTTCTTCTCGTGCTTATCCTCTTCCAAAACGAGACCTCCCCAATTATGAGTTTGATACTAAATAACCGATTACGGCACGGGCGAGCATCGCGAGTCCAAGCCACGAAGTGGCTGATTGTGCCCTTACTTGTTATAACTTGCCTAGAAGGTTAAGCAACGCCAGTTCAAAAACGCTCTTTTCCGCGTAGGAGTCAATTCTATTACTCAGCGTATCTATATGCTTTGATACAACTATCCCCTTCCATGCGATTTTTGCTACGTCATTAGAATATTCTGCAAGGTCAAAATCTTCTAGATTAGAAAGTGCTACTACGAACAAGCCCAAGCCAGAATTGATTAGCGAAACAAGTTCCATCTTCAACTCAATTGATACGTGAGCCATGTGAATCCCAAGTTGGCTTGCCTCTTCGTCAGTAATAAAGGTTTTCCCTTCAAGAAGGTTTTGCTCATATTTTTGGATATACTGGAGGATATAATCTGAGAAATTATCAGGAAGCCTTTTTAGTGCTTTCTCGAGATCTTCCTTTGAAATTTTTATTTCGCCGTTTTCTATCGCCGCCTTCAATGCTTCAAGGGTTTTCTTCTTCTCTGCTTCGAGGGCAACCAAGTCGGAGGCATCCCCTCCATTACTTAGAATTTCACTGATTTCCTTATTCCACTCTGTTCCTACATAAAAAATACTAAAAAGGTCATTTTCTAAAATAACGCCTCGCCAATACATTAAGTATGATCGAAGTCTAGTAGATACAACTTTTTGCTTGTCCGCCTTGAGTTGAGCGCCTCTCAAAAAAACTAAAAAAATCGCGGTTAGCAACCCCAAAACAACTTGCCAGTATTCCATCACACCTCCTTGAAGTTATAACAGCTAAATACACGTCGACCTGACATGTTTAGACGCGTCAATATGACGTATATCCCCGGAAGAATCTGTAAAGGAAAAGCAGACAAGGTGATGATATGCATACGTTTTCCTTTACGTTTATTTGATTCCCATCCGGGGAAATGCATCAAAGTGAGGCACTATCCTCGCACGACTTTCCGTTGATGAAAAGCCCGTGCGATACAAGCTTAATCCGTTTCAATCTCCAGCTGTGGAATCGGGCTATCCATGGCCGCAGCGATACTGTGCACCATCTCTTTTTCGATAATGGTGATACGGCCATCCTGCTTTACGCAGTTGATAAAACCGTTGATCAGCTTCGGTTTCAGGTGTGGATAACAGCAGGCCAGATCGTTGATCGCTTTTTTGAAATCACTGAGCTGGCAGCGTTCGGCCGGTAGCAGGGTCAAGTTGTAGAGTCCTGCACTGCCGATACCGCGGTTAAAGGCGCGTTGGGCGTCTTCCGAGTCGTTGTGGCCTTCATGCACCAACAGTGAGAGCACCAGTTGATACTGGTCGCTGATCTCCTGCGCGACTTTGTAGCGCGGTTTGCTGCTTTTTACCTTGCCGAACTCCGGGTCCAGATAGTGGGTAAGCAGCTGGAACAGGCACCACTCGTAGAGGTCGATCTGCTGATCGGCGTGCATCAGCAACAGGAGCTTACGTCGGAACAGTTCGTACTGCTCAGGGGAGATACATTTCAGCGCCGGAATGCTTAGCTCTACCAATGGTAAGTGCAGGGCGCGGGGCAGCTCTTTCAGGGCCTCGCGTGTGGCAGAGAGAGTATCCAGCAGACCTGGCGTTTGTAGTTGGTTCAGGTAACCGCGCTGCTTTTCACGCACGGCGGAGTCCGGGCTGAGCAGCAACCCCAATACCAGTGCCATCGCCCCCAGAGGTTCTCGAGCCTGCTGTTGCAGGTTTTGCGGAATATGGTCGAGCCCCTGCTGGATGCCACTGACATCGGCCTGCATCAGCAGCTCTGCCGGGTCCAGTTGGTCGCCGTTAAGCGCCGCGCCCAAAGCGACGGCATTGGCCAGCGCCTGCTTCTCGCGACGCTCACGCTTTTCACGCAGAATATGCTCGGGTTCGTTTCTTAAGTTGTTCCGATCAACAAGGTAGCTCCCATCCCAATGAGGGTTCAGCCGCAGGATGCGGTCATCCACCGGTGGATGTGTATCAAAAAGCCCGAACATACGGTGGATAGCTTGCCCGAAGAACAGGTGGCTTACCTCACCGGTGCGCGGATTGGAGAGGTCTGTACCGATCTGGTGTCCGCCAATGGTGCGCAGCGCATCGACGATACCCTGCGGGTTGCGGGTGAACTGCACGGCGGAGGCGTCCGCCAGAAATTCTCGCTGACGGCTCACCGCTGAACGGATCAGGTTGCCGAAGAAGTTACCCAGCCAGCCCACGATCAGCAGTACAACACCCAGCAGCATCGCCTGACCGCCCTGCCGGGAACCGCCGCCACGGCTGCGGACCAGCAACTCACCCACCGAGCCGAGAAACACGATGCCGTGCAGTACGGCGATCAGGCGCAGATTAAGGCGCATATCTCCATTGAGGATATGGCTGAATTCATGCGCGATCACCCCCTGCAGCTGGTCACGGTTGAGCTGTTGGATACAACCTCGCGTCACGCCGATCACCGCATCAGCGGGGGTGTGCCCTGCGGCGAAGGCGTTGATCCCCACCTCGTTTTCCAGCAGGTAAACCGGCGGCACCGGCATCCCGGAGGCCAGCGCCATCTCCTCGACGACATTGAGGATGCGCCGCTCTTCTGCATTATCGGTGTTGGGGTGGATACGGTTACCGCCGAGGGATTCGGCAACACTTTTGCCGCCATCCGCCAGCTGCACCCATTTGTAGGCGATCGCCAGCAGTATGACCATCCCCACCAGCGCGGAGACGCCAATAAACAGCGACCAATCGAATTGTGCGGCGAAACCTGAAAACCCGGTGGTGGCCAGCACGGCAATCGTGCCGCCCTGCTCGCTGCCCTCAATGCCCCCCGCGCCTGCCATCGTCAGCATCACCGCCAGATTGGTGATGCCGATCAGCAGCAGTACGGCCAGGATGAAGAGAAATACCAACAAACCGGTGTTGCGGCGCGCCTTATCCTGATGCGCAAAGAAATCCATCGATGGCGCGCTCAGAAGGAGACGTTAGGCGCGGCCTGGATCGCAGCGCTGTCGTCAAACTCCAGCAGGGTGGCGTCAGTTGGATGCCCAAAGGTGCCTGCAAAGATCACCGGTGGGAAGGTCTGACGGTAGGTATTGTAGGCGGTCACAGCATCGTTAAACGCCTGACGGGCAAAGGCCACGCGGTTTTCGGTACTAGTCAGCTCCTCGCTGAGCTGCATCATGTTCTCGTTGGCCTTGAGGTCCGGGTAATCTTCCATCACCAGATTCAGGCGACCCAGTGCACCTTGCAGGGCACCTTCAGCCCCCGCCAGACTCTGCAGGGCGTTACCGCTGGTTGGATCGGAGGCAGCACCTTTCAGCATCGCGGCGGCTTCATTGCGCGCTTCGATCACCGCCTGCAGGGTTTCCCGTTCGTGGGTCATGTACCCCTTAGCGGTTTCCACCAGATTGGGGATCAGATCGTAACGGCGTTTAAGCTGCACTTCGATCTGACTGAAGGCGTTCTGATAGCGGTTTTTCAGCGCCACCAAACGGTTGTAGATACTGACAACGTAAAACACCAACGCGGCCACTACGACCAGAAACACCACCGTACTCAATTCCATATCCGTCTCCTGCTATCCAACTATCTGAGGGGGGTAAGTCCATTTAAGTCGTACCATTAAAGTCTATGAATTGAGTGCTTTCCACTTTCGTCGCAAAGAAATTTTGCCCTGCAACAAGCTTTTCACGCACAGCGACCCGCCTGCGGAACTATCCCCCGCTTTAATCTGTCACATTTCAACTTTTACATCCCGGCGGCGCGGCCTATAATCGCGCCCCTCTATCGTCCATCAGGATTAAAGGAACAGCGTTAAGCCCATGAAAAGCAATCTGTTTAATGACCTTGAAGTAAAAATCGAAGCAATGCTGGAAGAAGTAGAACTGCTGCGTATGGAGATCACCGAACTGCGTGAGACCAAACAGCAGCTGGAAACGGAACAGCAGCAGACCGAAGCACGCATCGAAGCGCTGCTGGGTAAATTCAGCATTCTGGAAGGCAGCGAAAGCTAAGCCGCACCGGATAAGCTGAGTTTGAGCGTTAACGCGTTATCTTGCATAACGCGTTAAAACCCTGCCCAATCCCAGCATTTTATGCACGACCCGGGCAATCAGGACGATGCTTGAGATGTAATACGCACAGACGGATCTGAGCACCCTTCCCTTTTCTTTCCCGATCTTAATCCCTAGTACGGCAACGTTCCGCCGGAACGAACAGCTGTTCCATCAGGTATTTTTTGAAGTCGTCGGCATAATCCATGTGGGTCAGCGCATCTTCCATGCAAGCCAGCCAGGCATCACGTTCAGCGCTACCGATCGGCAGATGGGCGTGGGCACGCGGAATACGGATAGAGCCGTATTTTGCGGAGTAGCGTTTCGGACCACCCAACCAGCCGGAGAGAAAACACGCCAGCTTATCACGTGATTCGGTGAGATCTTCCGGATGCATGGCGCGAATATCCTGCGCCACCGGCAGCTGTTCCATCGCGTCGTAGAAGTGATCAACCAGCTTCACCAGCCCCTCAAACTCGCCCGCCGCCTGATAGGAGGCATCGTCGGTGCCGTATGCCGGAGTATTCTCTGTGGAGGGTTCTGAGATCGAGTGCATGCTGGTTCCTTATTCGGTTACTGCTTCTGCTGCAGGTTCTGCAGTGCTATCTGCGTTTTGCGCGTTTGCCGCTTCCTCCTGTGCGAGTTTTTCACGCTCGGCTTTGGAGATGTAACGCGGTTTGTTGGAGTGCTGAAGTTTGGCGTTAGCCTTCTTCGCTTTTTTGGTGAGGATCGTTTTGATCCGTTTACGTCGGTTCATAACAGCGGACAGGCCTGTGGCTCTAAAAAATCAGAGGTGCATTATGCATCACTCCATCTCAAGCATACAGTCGTTGCCGTTACCGTCGCGACCGACGATAGAACGGACATTGGTCCACAACCCCTCAACAGTGCTTTCGATACCGGTGTTGAAGACGATCTGCCCACTGACACGTTTGTTGGTGGCGCAGGCATCCACCCTGCCGTAGACGTATTCGCCACCGCAATGCCCGGTGACCTCAGCACGGTGGCTGTCGCCGCACTCTCGTACACGTTGAATCTCCAGGCTCTGTAATCCCAACTCCTGTTTAGTCATAGCGATGCAACCCGATGCCGTGCGCTTGAAGTTCAAGCGGCATTCCCAACCGTTACCTTCGGCGTTCAGCACCGCGTTCTCCGGCACGCTGAAGGTAACGCACTGGTCATCCACGCGGGTAAAACCGCGCTCGCACACCCAGCGATGTCCGCTGTAATCCAGCGCCGCATGTTTCGGGATATGTAACTTACGGCAGCTATCTCCCTGCCAGTGGAAACCGCGCTCGCATTTTAGATCGTTTGCACTTAAGGACTTGCGGCTGTTATCAGCGGCGTGGGTGACAGGCGCAAAGGCCGCAGAGGAAACAGCGGTGACGATAAGCAGAAGTAACAGCCAGTGGCGCATAGCGAAACTCCCGGTTTGGGGATGTTATTTCAGTATAGATGAGCGGAGCTTCCAACTACTTCACACCCACATAAGAAGCACATAGCAACAAATTGCCGCAACTTGCTACAATAAGAGTGTAATGACAGAGGATATTAAGATGGCGACAGCCAACCTGAGACTAGATGAATCACTCGTAAACGATGCAAAGATCATCGGTGAAGTGATGAGCCGTTCCGCCGCCAAGCAGGTGGAACACTGGGCTAAGATCGGGCGAATTATGGAAGATAACCCGGACCTGACCTACGAATTTGTAAAAGACACTCTGATCGCAAAGGCAGAGGCTGACGCAGGGAAGCTAGAGGCATACTCATTTGATTAATTCTATCCGGGTTGTTCAAACCCGATCCTTTGCCAGGACGGTGAAGAAGCTCAAACCCAATCAGAAAAAGGACCTTGATAAGGCGGTTCGAACGCTAATGGCGGAACCGTTATTGGGTGAGCAGAAAAAGGGAGACCTCTCCTATCTTCGCGTTTACAAGTTCAAGATGGTTAACCAGCTCACCTTGCTGGGATACAGTTTTGATGATGGAGAGTTGGTGCTGCAACTGATCACGCTCGGAAGCCACGAGAACTTCTACCGCGATCTGAAACGTTAGGTGGATTCGCCTTATGTCAGGCATCGCGGGTGCGATGGCTGACCTACGATACGAACTGTGCCGTACTGTAGCTAGGCAGCTCCTACCTGCTTGATGACGTTGGGAGTCGCTGGCGCTCGTCGCCAACCTACGATTTTCGATTGTGGGGTAGGTTGGTGACGAGCGAAGCGACTCCCAACAGCGCGGTAACCGATACCACCAGAGGCATATTTCAGGCATAAAAAAAGAGCCGCTGAACAGGTTCAACGACTCTTCTGATGGAGCGGATGAGGTGTTTAGTTCACCAGCATCTTGTAAAGCTGATCTTTCAGCTGCACGCGCTTGAGCTTATGCTCTTCTTCAGTTTGCGTGCTTACCGGCTCGATCTCCGCTTCCATTTTTTCCACATGCTTGGTCAGGGTGTGGTACTCAGAAAACAGACGGGCAAAGTGTGCGTCGCTTACTTTCATCTCGTGGATACGCTCACGCAGCTCTGGAAATTCGTGTACCAAGTCGTGGTGTTCGATGCTCATTAAGTGTTCCCCTTAATCTCAGGTTTTCCCTTGTTCTGGCTTCAGTCTCCTCCTCCAGCCCCAGTCCGACATTGACGCTAATCAACGTTCACACCGACAGGAAAAATTGTTTTATAAGCGGGACTTATCGCCTAAAAATTGAGCAACAATCAGGTGGTGAGCGCAGCCAAATGGTTGACGTTAATCAGGGCGTCTGCGGGCAGGTGAACCTCTTTGTAGGGAAACTGTTGCAGGGCGCGCATCATCCGTTTTTCACCCTCAGCAACCATCGCCTGCAACCGTTCGGTATGACCGGTGGGAAAGACTGCATGCAACGGATGACGACCATCACCTGAGACGGCCACGATCCAGTGTTCAGGGTGCTGGCGAGAGCTTTTCAGCAGGGTTTCCAGATGCCCGGCGTCAAACTGCGGCGTATCGCAGGGGGTGATCACGCAATGGCTGCTTTTGAAATGCAGCATCGCTTCGGAAAGCGCCACCAGCGGACCGGGATAACCGCTGGAACGATCGCTGATCAGGCGATCAGCCAGCGTACGGTAGTAAAACTGGGAGCGGTTGCAGCAGATGGTTATGCGCAGGCCATGGGCACGCATGGCGGCCACCGGGTACTCCACCAGCGGTCTGCCCTTGTAGGGCATACGCCCCTTGTCGCGCCCCAACATACGGCGCCCGGCACCACCGGCCAGAATCAGGCCCTCTTCGCTACGCATAACAACCTCCGTTCAGGCAAACGACTATGCAACAGTATAGAAATCTATAAACAACCGAAGGATATTCCCCCGGTCAGATTCACCGTCTCCTTAGCTGGCCTGAGTGAGGTAACCCTCCAGCTCCGGCAGACAGGAGCCGCAATTTGTACCACATTTGAGCGTCTCGCCCAACGACTGCACAGAACCGCAACCGCCAGCGATCGCCTTGTCGATCGCGGTTGTGCCCACCTGATAACAGCTGCAGATGATGGTGCCCGGATCTTCCATATCCACGCTGGTTGCGGTCAGCAGATAGCGCCGCTCCTGCGCGTCGAGCGACTCTTTGTTGAAGAGCATGTCGAGCCAATCCGCCGACGGGAACTGTTTGTAAGGCATCACCAGCAGCACCCAGCTTAACTGGCCGTTCTCAAAACCGGCTGCGCGGTAGATCCGGCTGGCGGGATCATCCATCCAGATACCCGGTTCGCCCATACGTTCACGGCACCATGCCTGCCAGTCGCCAACCGCTTCGATACCGGCCATGTGGTACATATCGGTGTGACTTTTCGGGATACGTGCCCAGTACGCCACATCCGGCGCGGGCATCGATTTACGGGTGATCAGCCAACCCTCCCACTGCTCCGCCAGCGGGCTCATCTGCACCACCGCGTGCTTAGATTCCGGCTGACCGGAGAGTGGATCGGTGACCGGCGCCACCAGCGCCCCCATGCGTGCACGGGACGCAAAGGCTTCGTTCCAGTGCATCGGTACAAACAGCTCGCCCTTGCGCTGCCCCTCTTCGATGCGGGCACGGGCAAAGTAACTGGCACGTTCGTTCTCCAGCTTCACCAGCATACCGTCGCTGATGTTGCGGGTCGCAGCATCGCGCGGATGCACCTCAACGAACGGCTCCTCCCGGTGCTGGAACAAGCGCGGTGCGTTACCTGTTCGGGTCATGGTGTGCCACTGATCGCGGATTCGCCCGGTGTTCATCACCAATGGGGTACGTGCGGTTGGCTGCTGCAATGGCGCTTTCGGTGTGACCGGGATAAACCGTGCGCGCTGATCCGGCGTGTAGAACCGGCCGTTACCGAACATACGTGCGGTACCATCCGGCTGTTCTGCCGTCACCGGCCACTGGATCGGTTTCAGGTTGTCGTAGGTGAAACGGTCGATATTGGCATAGAGGCTGATATCAAAATCACGTTTGCCGCCATTTTCAAAACCGGACAGGGCCGCGTGTTCGGCAAAGATCTCGGAGGGGTGTTTATAGCTGAACGCCTCGGCATACCCCATACGTTTCGCCACTTCGCTGATGATCCACCAGTCGTGGCGCGCCTCGGCGACTGCCGGAATCAGTCCGCGCTGACGGGAGATACGGCGCTCCGAGTTGGTCACGGTGCCGTCCTTCTCACTCCAGCCGGTGGCGGGCAGTTTGATATGGGCGTATTTAGCGCTGTCGCTGCTGGTCACACACTCCGACACCACCACGGTGTCACACTTCGCCAGCGCCCGCTTGATCTGATCGGCATCCGGCAGGCTGACCACCGGATTGGTCGCCATGATCCAGACCGCTTTGATCTCACCACGTTCCACCGCCTGGAACAGGTCTACCGCTTTCAGGCCCGGGGCCGTCGCCATATTAGGCGCATCCCAGAAGCGACGTACCCGATCGACCGATTCCGGATCAAACTCCATATGCGCCGCCAGCTGGTTAGCCAGACCGCCCACCTCACGCCCACCCATCGCGTTGGGCTGACCGGTCAGGGAGAACGGTCCCATCCCCGGTTTACCGATACGCCCGGAGGCAAGGTGGCAGTTGATGATCGCGTTGACGTTGTCCGCACCGCTGGCGGACTGATTCACCCCCTGAGAGAAGAAGGTGAGCGTTTTCTCTGTGGAGCTGAACCAGGTGAAGAAATCCAGCAGAGCTTCGACCGAGAGATCGCAATCCTCCGCCAGCTGTTTCACTTCCCCGGCGCTCTGCTGAGCATACTGTAGGGCCTCCTCAAAACCGCTGGTATGGGCACTGATGAAATCCGGGTCGAGATCGCCCTGCGCCGCCAGCCAGCTGAGCAAACCATTAAAGATGCGGCTGTCGCTGCCTGGTTTGATCGCCAGATGCAGGTCCGCCAGTTTGCAGGTGGCGGTACGACGCGGATCGATCACCACCACCTTCAGATTAGGATTAGCCTTTTTTGCAGCACTCATGCGCTGGAACAGAATCGGGTGGTTCCATGCGGTGTTCGAACCCACCAGCACGATCAGTTCAGCGAGTTCGATGTCCTCATAGGTGCAGGGCACGGTATCGCTGCCAAATGCGCGTTTATAACCCGCCACGGTCGACGACATGCAGAGGCGGGAGTTGGTATCGACGTTGGCGGTGCCGATAAATCCTTTCATCAGTTTGTTCGCCACATAGTAGTCCTCGGTCAGTAACTGACCGGAGAGATAGAGTGCTACCGAATCGGGACCATGCTCCAAAACGGTGCGCTGAAAACGTTCCGCGACCTCGTTCAGAGCAGAATCCCAGCTTACGCGTTCCCCATTTACTTCGGGGTGAAGCAGGCGTCCAGCGCTGCCAACAGTTTCATGGAGAGAGGAGCCTTTAACACACAAGCGGCCGAAGTTTGCGGGGTGGTTCTGATCTCCTTTCACACCGATGATCTGCTCTGCAGCGCGCGTAATCTCTACGCCGCAGCCCACGCCACAGTAGGGACAGGTGGTTAAGTCACTCATTTCAAACCTCCAAAAAAAAACCCGACACCGAAGCGAGATCCGGTATCGGGCGGCATTGCCCAATGCAAAGATAGACACAATAACTCTAACTAGGCAGCCCGAAGCAACCCTTGCCCGAACTGTACAGAGGTAACAGCAAAGGCTGTGCCAACAAGGCAGGCATGATTTTTGCTGCTATCTCTGTGTCCCAATTAGTAAAGTTGAATCTTCAATGAACCATTCCCGCTCACTCGATGTATTGATAATCGATGACGAGCCCAAACGCGCCGAAGCGCTGTTTGAAGCGCTGAATGCGCTGGGCCACAAGGTTGTCTGCCACCTGCCCGGCCCAACCGGCCTCTGCACGCAGGTCAGCGCCCTGAGCCCGGACATCGTCATCATCGATATGGATAGTCCCAACCGCGACACGCTGGAAAGCATGGCCGCGATGAGCCGCACTGCACCGCGGCCGATCGTGTTCTTCGCTGAAAAAGAGAGCGATCGCGACAGTATCTCCGCCGCCATCAACGCCGGAGTCAGTGCCTATATTGCCGACGGTCTGCAGATCGACCGGGTGAAGGTGATCATGGATACCGCGATCGCCCAGTTCGATGCCTATCAGGATCTGCGTAGCGAATTGGAGAAAACGCGAATCCAGCTGAGCGAACGCAAGATCATCGAAAAAGCCAAGGGAATGCTGATCAAACACCAGGGCTGCGATGAAGATCAGGCCTACAAGACCCTACGTAAACTTGCCATGGACCGAAGCCAGAAGCTGGTCGATGTCGCGCGAAACGTGATCGACATTCTGGAGCAGGTGACCACACAAGATACCGGTCAGCGGTAAGTGAGAGGACCAAGCAGCATGAGTACAGCAACACTTGAAAAAACCGAACTGAAACTTGGCTTCGTCCCTCTTCTGGATAGTGCCCCGCTGGTGATCGCCCGCGAGAAAGGGTTCTTTCAGCGCGAAGGTCTGAACGTGGTGTTATCGCGTGAACCCACCTGGGCCAGTATCCGCGATAAGGTCAGCTTTGGCCTGCTGGATGGCGCCCAGATGCTCTCGCCAATGCCCCTTGCCTCGACCCTGGGGTTAGGCTCACAGATCACACCGATGGTGACCGGTCTGGCCTTGAGCACCAATGGCAACGCCATCACCCTCTCCAGCCAGCTCTATCAGGCACTCAGCCCTAAGCTGCGCAGCCGTTCCAGTGCCGCCGAGGTGGGTAGCGCGCTCAAGCAGTGGATCAGTGAGCAGCCGATAAAACCCAACTTCGCCACCGTTTTCCCCTACTCCTGCCAGCATTACCAGCTACGCTACTGGCTAACCGCCTGCGGCATCGATCCGGATAACGATGTCACCCTGCTGGCCGTGCCGCCAACGAAGATGGTCAGCACTATGCAGCAGGGTTTGATCGACGGTTATTGCGCAGGCGAACCCTGGAACAGCATCGCTGAAGCGGAAGGTGTCGGTAAGATCGCCCTGACCGGGTATCAGGTGTGGTCCGATTCGATCGAGAAGGTGTTCGCCGTCACCCAACGCTGGGCGCTCGCCCATCCCAACACCCATCTTGCGGTGCTCCGGGCGTTGCTCGCCGCCTGTGAATGGTTGAGTCACGAAGAAAATCTGGCGGAAGCGGATCGCTTGATCGCCCTGCCACCTTACCTCGATCGCAGTGTTTGCCCGATGTTACAGGCCAGAAGCACACCGCTGATGCAATCGTTTTATGGGGATGAGGTGAATGCACCGGCGTTAAGTCACGCCAACCTGATGCTGGAGCAGATGGAGCGCTGGGGACAGTGGCGCGGTGGGGATCACGCAGAGATCGCACGCAGTGTTTACGATATGGATCTCTACCAGACGGTGCAGCATACGATGCCCGCCTGTGCGTAAGTGCTGAGCTTGGTGGGATTGTGTTGGGCATCGCTGCGCGATGGCCAACCTACTTGTCGGGTATGGCAATCCGTTTGTTGACGCGTAGGTTGGCGACGAGCGCCAGCGACTCCCAACATTTGTGGACTTTCACGTTATGCGTTGGGAGTCGCTTCGCTCGTCACCAACCTACATTGAGCTCAGACGTGTGAAGTGGCCGATCAATACGCCAGACGGGTTGAACCCTGGCTGTCCAATACGCGGATACGGTCGCCCGGACGGAAGAACTGACCGTTTTTCACCTCCTGAACAACGGAGATCAGTTCACCGTTTTCAAGTCGCACGGTGACCTCCTGACCCTGCGCTCGGGTGGCCGATTCTTCGATCTTATTCCCGACGATACCACCTGCTACCGCACCCAATACGCTCGCGATGCTCTGGCCTTTACCACCACCGATCTCGCTACCGGCGATACCACCGACTACCGCACCTGCTGCACCGCCCAATGGGCTGTTGGTGCGACCTTCGATCACCACCGGGGTAACCGATTCAACAATCCCAAAGCTAACATACTGCACTTTGCGTGCTTCATCCCTGGAATAGGTGTTACCACTGAGATCGCTGGCACAACCGGCCAACAGCGAAACACTCAATACAGCGGTGAGTAACGCACCTACCTTTTTCATACTTAATATCCTCTCAACGAATTTTCAGCGCCAGCTTCGCCAGCCATGCCCAGATGTATTCCCTCACCTTGCGGTGCCATGGACGTTGTTTCCAGGCATCGTAGGTAATCTCCCGGCAGTGGTTCATGTCATCGCCCAGTATCCGGGTCACCTGACTGACGAACACCGCGTCCCTTACCTCTACATTAGCCTCCAGATTCCAGCGTAAGTTCCAATGATCGAGGTTACAGGAGCCCACAGAGCTCCAATCGTCCACCACAGCCGCTTTGGCGTGGAGAAAACGCGGTTGATATTCGTATATTTTAACGCCTGCTTTGAGCAACGCACGGTAATAGCGTTTTGAGGCGTGGAACACCCAGGGCTGATCGGTATAGGGACCGGCGATGATCAGGCGCACATCTACCCCCCGCCGGGCCGCCCGACGCAGTGCGCTGCGCACGGAAAACGAAGGTAGGAAGTAGGCGGTCATCATCCACACCTTGTCGTGGGCGTGGTTCACACGGTGCAGGAAACTGGCTTTGATCTCCTGCTGATACATCCCCTGTACAGTGGCGACACGCATCGCGGTATCACCAGCAGGCATTGCGGACATCGGTGCAGAGGGCAGTTTCTGATGGGTGCAGCGATCCCAAAGGGCGTTGTAGACCGACACCAGGTCAGACACCACCGGTCCCTCAACCTTGCACATCAGTTCGTGCCAGGGGCAGCCACGTGACTCCGATAACCAGTACACATCACTGAGGCCGGTACCGCCGATAAAGGCGACCTGCTGATCCACCACCAGCAGTTTGCGGTGGTCACGGGCAAAGTTACGGGTCAGTTTGGTGGCGTGCAGCGGGTTGTACACCACCAGCTGCGCACCGGCACTTTCGAGACGTTTGCGGTCGGCCTGATTGAATTTAAGGGCGCCGAAACCGTCGATGATCATCCGCACCATCACGCCGCGCTCCAACGCACGGATCATCTCATCGATAAACCGGGTCGCGACCTTGCCCGATGCCACCAGATAGAACTCCAGTAGCAGACTGTGGCGCGCTTTGCGCATCTCCTCCAGCATCACCGGGAAAAAGGTCTCCCCGTCCACCATCAGATCGATGGCGTTGCCTTCGCGCCACTGAAATCGTTTTCGCATAGTCTCTCTTCACACAGAGGAGAGCGCCCACTCAGTGCTGGTGCTCTCCGTAGAGGCGGGCATACAGTCCATCCAGAACCATCAGTTCCTCGTGTCCTCCCTGCTCCGCGATCTGGCCATCTTCAAATACGTATACATGGTCAGCTTGTTTCACCGCACTCAGGCGGTGCGCAACGATAATGGTCGTGCGTCCCTGCAGGAAGGTTTGCAATGCCTGATGCAGTGCAAACTCGGTCTCCGTATCCAACGCGGAGGTGGCCTCGTCCAGAATCACCACTTTCGGATCCGACAGGATCATGCGGGCGATCGCCAGACGCTGGCGCTGGCCACCAGACAGGCGAATGCCCTGACGGCCTACACGGGTATCCAGCCCCTGCTCCTGTGCTGCAACGAACTCTTCCAGCTGCGCCACTTTCAACGCGTGCCACAACTGGTGCTCCGTGTATTCACGTCCCATCATCAGGTTGCTTCTGACGGTGCCATTAAACAACGCGGGCTGTTGCAAAACCGTTGCAACGTGTTCGCGCACCAGCTCCAGACCGATCTCCTCCACCGACACGCCGTCAAACTTCACGGTGCCGCGACTGGCCGGGTACAACCCCAGCAGCACCTGCACCAGAGTGGATTTACCGCCACCGCTGGCCCCCACCAGTGCGATCTTCTGCCCGGCGGGTACGTTCAGTGAGATCCCTTTCAGGATCTCCTGATCAGCGTAGTAGCCGAAGTGCACATCCTCCATCTGCAGGGAAACAGTGCGTTTATTCTCGAACGGGTTCTCCAGCGCCGGGTAGTGCGGCTCTTCGTGCAGCTCCAGCAGGCGGTTGATACGGCTCAGCGCGGCTCGGGCTCCGTAGAAGGAGTACTGAATACCCAGCACCTCCTGCACCGGCCCCATCATGAACCAGAGGTAACCGAACACAGCCATCATCTCGCCGATAGTAAGACCGGAAAACACCACCATCAGCATGGAAAGTGCACGGAACACGTCAAAACCTACGAGGAACACCACAAAACTAAAGCGGTTGGCAGCGTCGCTTTTCCACTCAAAGGCGGTGGAGCGGTCACGCACGTGGCGGGCTTCGTCGATCAAGCGGGAGAGGTAGTGTTTCTCACGGTTGGCTGCACGGATCTGCTGGATCGCATCCAGAGTTTCAGTGAGCGCATTCTGGAACACCTCAAACGCCTGGTTCTCCTTTTTCTTCAGCTGCTTCACCTGTTTCCCGATCACCGTGGTGACGTATATCACCACCGGATTGAGGAAGAGGATAAAGAGCGCCAGCTGCCAGTGCATCCAGAGCAGGATGATCGCCGTACCGATGATCGACAATATCGCAATCAGCAGACGGCTGACGGAGCTACCGACAAAACGATCGACCGTATCCAGGTCGGTGACAAAATGAGACGCCACCGCCCCGCTGCCCAGGGTTTCATACTCCGCCATGGAGATCTTTTTCAGCCGCTCCAGCAAACCGCTGCGAATACGGAAGATCACATCCTTAGAGATACGGGTGAACTGACGTGCCTGCCAGACGTTCAACAGCAACGCGATGGTGCGCAAGACGACAGTAATTGCCAGCACCGCACCAATATACAGGGTCGGGCCATGCCAGCTTTCCGGGAACCAGGGATCGATGGTCGCAACGATCCAGCCCGGCTGATTGAGCAACACCTCGTCCACCAGCAGCGGCATCAACAGCGGCAACGGCACCGAGGCCAACGTGGCCACCAGCGCGATCATGTTGGCCATCACCAACTCACGTTTATGTTCCAGCGCCACATCCCGAATGTAACGCCAGTTGTATTGGTCTATTCGCTCTTTTTCCACGTATCGCTTCCTGAATCTGGGAATACTTCCAGCACTGTCGCCCGTACACAGCTTATACCGGGGCTACCTGAAACCCGATCACTTTCCTTTTTGGTACAAACGCATCCTCTAAGTTTAGGCGGTGGCGCATAAGAAAAGAATGAGCGCCGCAGAAATAGGCGCGCTGAAAGGAAAAGCAGGAAACCAAATAGCGGGGCCGGTACGAGGCTACCGGCGTAGTTTTCAGTAAAGATGCAGGGTGTCCAGATACTCATTCACCGCCGTGTGCTCCCCCTTAAACACCAGCCCTAACCGCAACCGTTCCTCGACGGGGATAACCGAAACAACATGCCCCCATAAGCGGCTGAATGCGTCGATCTGCGGGAAAAACACATCGAATTCGATCAGCTCGCGGGCCTCTTTCAACTCTTTGAGGTAGCGCGAGACAACGGTACTCTCCAGACGGACCTGACAACCGCCCTGGCTGATATCCTTAACCAGCCCGTCGATTTTCACGCTGCCGCACGGAAGCTGGGTCATCAACGAGCAGGGGAAACGGGGTTCTTTGCGTAACTCCCGCAGAAACACCTGTTCCGGGTAACGCAAAATCAGCAGATGACTGTTGCCCCCCACCACATCCACAACTGAGGTTTCAAAGGCGTAGGCCACCCCTTTGTGGACCAGGCGTAAAACCATATGGTGCTTCACCTTAAAAAAGGTTTGGTACCATTTCAGCGGATCATCCATGAATCGATAGGTGCGCTTAAGCTCCCCCGTAGAGGGCAGATGCGCCACAATGACATCCCTGCCGTGAATCCCTACCAGCGGTGTGAAGAAACGAATTTCACCGTTGAGCGATGAAACCTGAACCATGGTGCCAACACGTACATTGGGTAACTGCGTGAGTGTATTTTCAGCCACGTTTCCCATCGATATGACCTCACTGCCTGAACGCAATCGTTAGATAATGAATCACTTGGACATAATCTATTTTTAGCAACAACCTCATTGTTTTTATTGAACTATTTTGCGTTTTCTTTGGTATTTTCTGACCGATTCAAAAACTCTGACAGGATCTCGTCCGATCTGCAGGCAATAAAAAACCGGATTAAGAAAACTCCGTTTCTTAATCCGGCCAAACATGGGAACAAAACGACTTCAGTGAAGCTGTAGAATGTCCCTGTACTTCTGGATCTCCCCGAACTCATCGTCATAGGCAACCCCAACCCATAACGTATCCTGCTTCTCTAACACCGAGACAATACGCCCCTGCAACTCGCAATACCGGTCGCAGTGCGGAAACTTCACCTCATACCGCAGCGGTACTCCGCTTCTCTTCAGCTGCAGTATCTCATCCATCACACGGATATCTGACAGGCGGATCTGGCAACCGCCATAACTGATGTTCTTCACCACCCCGTCGTGGGAGCACCCCACTCCCTTGACCAGCGCCAGCAGCTCACAAGCGTAGCGCGGTTCACTACGCAGGTTGTGACGTGTCACCTGCTGTGGATAGTCCAGCACCAGCAAGCGGCTCTTACACCCGGCGATCTCCTGAACCGATGTCTCAAATGCGTAGATCACCCCGTTATCCACCAGCCGCAAGCGCAGCAGGCGATTAACCATAAAAAACTGCTCATACCAGTTGAGCGAAGCGTTAGCGAACCCCTCTTTCTGTCTCAGCTCATCCGCAGAGGGCAGATGGGCGACAATGGTTTCTTGCGCATCGACATCCACAAGAGAGGTTAAGAACCTGAACTTACCGTCCTGTGAGGAAACTTGGACTACGGTACCCACACGAATATCAGGCAGTTGATTTACCGATGTCGCGTTTGTTTCTAGCATCGAACAATCCCTCGGACCTAAACATGGTGAGGCGGTAACTTGTTGTTATGTGCTTAATTTTTAGCAACCATTCGGTAACCCGTATTGAATTATTTTGCGTTTTAGTTGGCACTTTCTTGCCCCGCATAAAGATGAATATGCAAGCAACCGAGGCGTAACACCCCATTAACACTGGGCTTCGAGGGGTGTTTCAGCCGTGAGAGTTACCTATAATCGCCAGACCCTATTCTTTCACCGATTTGCCGATGGATTGCCCCGTGAGTGATTACAAGAATCCCTGGACCACCCTTAGCCGCGAAGATAAGTACGACAATCCCTGGATCAACGTCTGTGAACATCAGGTGATAAATCCGGCCGGTGGCGAAGGTATTTACGGGGTGGTGACCTTCAGGAACGAAGCCGTGGGTGTGGTGCCGGTGGATGACGAGGGTTACACCTGGCTGGTCGGCCAATGGCGCTACGCGCTGAACGAATATTCCTGGGAGATCCCCGAGGGTGGCAGCCCGATGGGGGAAGATCCATTGGCGTGCGCCAAGCGGGAGCTGAAAGAGGAAACCGGCCTGATCGCCGAGTACTACGAACCGTTGATGACCCTGCACCCCTCCAACTCAGTGTGCAACGAGATCGCCTACCTGTTTGTGGCCCGTGGCCTGACGCAGGATGAACATGATCACGAGGATACCGAGGACATCACGATCCGCCGTCTGCCATTGGACGATGCGATCGAGATGGCACTGAATGGCGAGATCACCGATGCGATGAGTGTTGCGGCGCTGCTGAAAGTGGCACTTCAGCGCAAGGAACTGGGGATCTGAAGATGCGTTACCTGCTGGCTTTCCTCCTTACCCTGATCACGCCGTTGAGCCAGGCAGAGATCAACCTCTCCGATGCGCAGGCCCAGCAACTGGCGCAGCGGATCTGGCAGAACGAAGGCCGGGGTGAGACTCGCTATCTGACCCACTGGAACCAGAACGAAGCCTTTCCATCCCTCGGCATGGGCCACTTTATCTGGTATCCGGCCACGACGACAGAACGCCCTTACAAGGAATCCTTCCCCGACCTGCTGCGTTTTATGCAAACACAGGGAGTCGTACTACCGGAGGGAATCAGCCCGGATCGCGCCGCTATCTGGCCCGATCGCGAGTCCTTCTACGCAGAATTCGATTCCGTTCAGATGACGGAGCTACGTCATTGGCTGCAGGCCACCTTCCCGGCTCAGGCACGTTTTATCGCCCGGCGCCTGGAAGCCTCACTGCCCAAGATTCTTGCCGCGGCACCTGACGCACGCCGGGAGCATATCCGTAACCGTTTCGACGCTGTCGCCCAATCCGGCAACGGGGTGTATGCGCTGATGGATTATGTGAACTTCAAGGGTGAAGGCGTGCACGCAAAAGAGCGCTATCAGGGTGAAGGCTGGGGATTACTGCAGGTGCTGGATGCCATGCCTGCGCAAAGCCATCGCAGCGCATTGGAGGACTTCGCCATCGCGGCAGATGTCGTGTTGACACGTCGGGTGCTTAACGCGCCCAAAAAAGAGCGCCAGTGGTTACCCGGCTGGCGCAAAAGGTTAGAAACCTACATGGCTCCTTGAAACATTCGGTACTTAATCAAATAAGACAGGGGATTAGTCGGTTAACCGACCCGCCTGATAGTCCTGGATCGCCTGCTCAATCTCTTCGGCTGTGTTCATCACAAAAGGACCATACTGCGCGATCGGCTCACCGATCGGCTTGCCCGCCACCAGCAGGAACGCGGTCTCACCGCCTGTGGCATGCACAACCACCGCGTCACCGCCCTCAAGCACGGCCGCCTGATCCTGCGGTACCAACTGGTCGCCAACCTGCAGATCTCCGGCGTAGGGGTAGACGAATACGTTGTGCTCAGCAGGCACCTGTTGAGAGAAACTTTCCCCTGCAGCCAGACGCACATCCAGATAGGTCGGATCGGCGGCAACGCCCTGTACAGGGCCAGTGATGCGCTCACCATCCAGCTCCACGATCCCCGCAACCACTCGTACTTCACCACCAGCTGGCAGCGCTACAGCGGGCACCTCTTCCGGCTCGATATTCTGGTAGTGCGCCGGTTTCATCTTTTCACTGGCGGGCAAGTTTACCCACAGCTGGAAACCGCGCAGCAATCCATCTTTACTACGTTGCGGACGCTCTTCGTGGATCACTCCACGCCCCGCAGTCATCCACTGCACCCCACCCGCTTTGAGCTCACCTTCGTTACCCATATGATCGCGATGGATCACGCTACCGTTAATCAGGTAGGTAACCGTTTCGAAACCGCGGTGTGGATGGGGCGGGAACCCTGCGATGTAGTCGTCGCTGTTGTCGGAGTTGATCGTATCCAGCATCAGAAACGGATCGACACGGATGCTCTGGCGCTGACCGATACTGCGTTTCAGGCGCACACCCGCACCGTCACTGGTGTCGATGGCGGGGATACGTTGTTTAATCTGTCGTGTGTTCATCGTGCTTTCCCCTCTATTTTACTGACTCAAGCGCTCACGGCCGTGCGGTGCCAGCAGGTCAATTTCCGGGCCAACCGGGATGATGCCGGTCGGATTGATCATCAGGTGGCTGGCGAAATAGTGTTCGCGGATATGGTCCATACGGGTGGTTTCCGCCACGCCCGGCAGCTGATACAGCTCACGCAGATACCCGCTCAATGCCGGATAATCGGCGATCTGCTTGCGGTCACACTTGAAGTGACTCACGTAGACCGGATCAAATCGCACCAGTGTGGTGTAGAAGCGGATATCAGCTTCGGTCAGCTGGTCACCGGCCAGATAACGCTGCTTGCTGAGCAGCACCTCGGCACGGTCCAGTGCTGCAAACAGATCATTCACCGCCTCATCGTACGCCGCCTGGGTAGTCGCAAATCCCGCACGGTACACACCGTTGTTGATCTGCGGATAGATCCAGTCATTCACAGCGTCGATCTCAGTGCGCAGTGCTTCAGGGTAGAAATCCCCCGCTTTGGCGCCCACGCCGTCGAACGCGCTATTAAGCATACGGATAATTTCCGACGACTCGTTGCTGACGATGGTCTGGCGCTGCTTGTCCCAGAGCACCGGCACCGTGACCCGACCGCTGTAGTGCGGATCGGCGCGGGTGTAGATCTCATGGTAGAAATCGCTGCCGTAGAGGCTGTCGCCGGTTGCGCCGTCGTAATCTGTTGCAAACGTCCAACCGTTCTCCAGCATCAGCGGGTGTACCACATCCACGCTGATCATCTCCTCCAGCCCCTTCAGCGCCCGCATAATCAGGGTGCGGTGCGCCCAGGGGCAGGCATAGGACACATAGAGGTGGTAACGGCCCGGTTCGGCTTTAAAACCCGCGTCACCGCTTGGACCCGCCGCACCATCAGCGGTTATCCAGTTACGAAACTGTGATTCGCTACGTACAAACCGACCGTTGCTGCTGCCGGTTTCGTACCATTTGTCGTGCCACTGTCCGTCAACCAGTAAACCCATGTTCCACCTCCAATATCAGTTATCTTGTCTGTGTTAGCCCAACTCAGGCAGAGATCAGGGCATCAACCTGACCCCGCGCGTCCGCCAGAGACTGCTCTTTGTGATCTTCCATGCTCAGGCCTTCGGCGTAGATCACATCCACACTGGTAAGACCGATAAAACCGAGGAACTGATTCAGGAACGGTACCTGATGATCCATGCCGGTATCGCGGTACAAACCACCACGGGTTGCAAACACACGTACCGGTTTGTCTTCCAGCAGGCCCACCGGACCGTTTTCGGTGTAAGCGAACGTCACACCCGCACGGGCCAGATGATCGAAGTAGGCTTTCATCTGCGATGGCACACCGAAGTTGTACAGCGGCAGACCCAGTACGATCTCATCCGCCTGACGGATCTCATCGATCAGACTGTCGGAGTAATCCACGACCGACTGCTGTGCTTCGGAGCGATGCTCTTCCGGGGTGAAAAAAGCGCCAACACGTTCGCCATCCAGATGCGGTACCGGCTCACCCACCAGGTCACGCACAATCACACGACCTTCCGGATTTTTCTGCTGCCACTGACTGATGTAACGCGCTGCCAGTTGGCTGGACTGACCATCGTTGCCGAAAACGCTTGCCTGAATGTGCAGTAAAGTACTCATCAATAATTCTCCAAGACCGGGTGTGTTCTTAAGTTGAGAACCATTTTCGTATTGATTAATCCGATTAAACAGCGCAAAAATATAGACAGTATTATCAGTTTTTTAGATAAATAAGATGAAAACACAGGTTTCACTGGAACAGTGGCAAGCGTTGATCGCGGTGGTGGATCACGGCGGTTACGCTCAGGCGGCAGAAGCGCTGAATAAAAGTCAGTCGGCGGTCAGCTATGCGATCCAGAAACTGGAGAGCAGCCTCGGCATTGCCGTGCTGGCGATTCAGGGACGCAAAGCGGAACTCACCCCCGCCGGTCAGGTACTGGTGCAACGGGCGAAAGTCCTGGTACAGGAAGCGGCCAACATCGAAGCGCTGGCGCATCAGTTCGAACAACAGTGGGAAGCGGAGATCAGCATGGCGATGGAGACGCTGTTCCCACCCTGGCTGCTATTGGAAGCGCTCAGCGAGTTCAGTGAACAGGCGCCCCATACGCGGGTGGATGTGCAGGAAACCGTGCTGAGCGGCACCCACGATGCCCTGCTCTCACGCAGTGTGGATCTGGCGATCACCGGTCAGGTGCCGCCCGGCTTTCTGGCTGATCCGCTGCTGCAGATCCGCTTTCTTGCCGTCGCCCATCCTGAGCATCCGTTGCATCAGCTGGAGCGTACGGTGAACTATCAGGATCTGCGCCAGCACCGCCAGCTGGTGATTCGCGATTCCGGCCCCCGCCGCACCGACGCTGGTTGGCTCGGTGCGCAGCAGCGCCTCACCCTCAGCAACCAGACCACGGCGATTGAAGCCGCCTGCAAAGGGCTGGGTTACGCCTGGTTTCCGGAGTTGAAGATCCAACGGGAGCTGGCCGACGGCCGCTTAAAAACGTTGGAGATGCATGAAGGGGGCGAGCGCCAGGTGCAGCTCTATCTGGTGTATAGCAAGGGAGATTACGCGGGGCGCGCAACCCGTTGTTTAGGCGAAGCGATCCAGCGGCAGGTGGACGCGCATATCAATAACACCCCACATAACCCGTAGGTTGGTGACGAGCGCCAGCGACTCCCAACATCAGTTTTGTTCATCCAGATGTTGTTGGGCATCGCTGCGCGATGGCCAACCTACGGTGAGGCTATACGCGTTCCCACGCAAAGCGCGAGAACCAATCGCGAGTTGTAGGTTGGCCATTGCAACGCAATGCCCAACATGTCGCGATGAATAGAGTGAAGTTGCTTAAGGGCGTTTGCCCAGCTTGAACTGGCCGTTCTCAAAGAACTGCGCCACCTCTTTGCGCTTTCTGCCGATCAGCAACGGACCGTCGTCCATAAACAGGAAGTTTTTCCAGCTGCGCTTAAACACACCCCAGGTGGTCTGGATGACATGTTCTGCCTCGTAGCAGAAATAAACCACCGTGTTGTCATCCCACTGCATGAACGCCGCCAGCTCTTCCGGTAACGCCGGATCTTCGCTGTCCCAGGCGCCCTGCCAGCTGCCACTCTCAGTCCAGATACCCTTCTGTGCCGGCCAGTCTTTGCTGGTGAAATGGATGTGGTGAGTCCCTTCCTTACATACATTCTGCGCCCAGACCTCTTCGGAGCGACGTTCGGTCATCGGTTTGATCTGCTCCAGATCTTCAGGAGTGATCGGCAGGTCGCGGTGACGGAAGATCCAGGCTTTTTTGTATTCAGAAAATGGGATGTAGTTCATCAGGTCGCTCGGTGTTGGTGAGGGGAAGCACTATACCAGAAACAACCCGTTGCAACTAAGCACCGCGATGCGCAATAAACAACCACAAGGCGCACGCTCAGCACTGCCGGGCATCGGCGAAAGCGATTATAATGCGCCACCATCACACCAATAAAAGGCCATCTCCATGCTTTACGTACTACCGGAAACCGCGGGCGATATTATTGTGGTTCAGGCGACTGAGACGCTGACCGCCAAGGATTATCAGGAAACCTTTATCCCACAGATGGAAGAGAAAGTGGCGGCTCACGGTGGCGTGCGCGTCCTGCTTTACCTCGATCACGGCTTTACCGGTTTTGAAGCGGAAGCGCTGTGGGAAGACCTGAAGTTTGGCCTGGCGCACCGCAACGACTTTATCCGTCTGGCGGTTGTTGGTGGCAGCGAATGGGTAGACTGGTTGCTGAAAGTGGCCGAAGGCCTGATAAAAGGTGAAACCAAGCACTTCACCGAAGCGCAGTTCCTGCAGGCCCTGCACTGGATCGACGGCAACGAGGACTAACAAGGAATAAGTAACCTCAAGCGTATCTCATACACTGGCGGAGGTGCTCAGATCCACTCCGCCATCTCTTCACGCCGGGATTTATGCTCCTGCAGGTAAGCAAGAAACTCCGTCTCCTGCAGCGGTTTGCTGTAGAAGAATCCCTGCACCTGCTGACACTCCTCATTTGCCAGGAATGAGAGCTGAGAAGCATACTCCACCCCTTCCGCAATAACCGTCAGATTCAGACTGCGCCCCATCGCGATAATCGCACGGGTGATGGCGCGATCGTTCGGATCTTCATGCAGATCGCGGATAAAGGAGCGGTCGATCTTCAGCTTATTGATCGGCAGCTGCTTCAGATAACTCAGCGATGAGTACCCAGTACCGAAGTCATCGATCGCCAGGCTCACACCCAGCGCCTTCAGCTCGGCCAGCTCTTCACCCATCTCGTCCGGGTTTTCCATCAACGTACTTTCGGTGATCTCCAGCTCCAACGCCAACGGATCACAATCGGTCTTATCCAGTGCTGCCTGCACCATCGCCACCAGAGACTGTCGACGTAGCTGCTGGTTGGAGATGTTCACCGCCACCTTTCTGAGATGGAATCCCTGCTCGCGCCACTGCGCCATCCGGCTGCAGGCTTCGGTCAGTACCCATTCACCGATCTGCGCAATCTGTCCGCTGGACTCAGCGTACGGAATAAACTTGTTGGGTGGGATCAGTCCCTTCTCCGGATGACGCCAGCGCACCAGCGCCTCGGCTCCGATCACCTCCCCGGTGGTCAAGCAGATCTGTGGCTGGTAGTGCAGCTCAAACTGCTGCTGATCGATCGCCTCGCGCAGCTCATCGGTCATCAATACCCGTTCGCAGACCTCGATGGTCATATCCGGCGTATAGAAACGATACCCGTTGCGGCCGTCACGTTTAGCTTCGTACATCGCCGAGTCGGCGTTACGCAGCAGGATCTCTGCATCGCTGCCATCGTCCGGGAACAGACTGATACCCACACTGGCAGTCACATGCAACTCGGTATCTTCCAGCACGAACGGTTGCCTGAACACCTGCAGGATCTTATTGGCGATCACCTCGGCATCGCTACGTTTACCGAGCAGCCCGGTGATCACCGTAAACTCGTCACCACCCAGGCGGGCCACTTTGTCCTCATCGCGCACCGCCTCCTGCAGACGCAGAGAGACCTGCTGCAGTAGCTCGTCGCCGGCAGAGTGGCCAAGGGAGTCATTGATCTCTTTAAAGTTATCCAGATCGATAAACAGCAGTGCGATGATGTCGTTGCTGTTCAGTGAACGCTCGATCATATACTCCAAATGGCTGGCACCGTGCAGGCGGTTTGGCAGCGAGGTCAGGTGGTCGTGGAACACCCGATGGCGCAACTCCTCCGCCTGTGCATTCAGGCCGTCAATCATATGGTTGGCGCTGGAGGCTAACTGTTTAAACTCATTAAAGTAGAGCGCATCGGTATCGATGCGGATACGCGTATCCACCGAACGTTCAAAACTGTTCTGGAACAACTGCAGGTTACGTGAGAGCTTGCGGGCGATCAGCAACATCGCCAGAACCACTACGACCAGCGCGATGACCAGCACACTGAGCGCGCTGGCGATCCGGTTGCGTACCTGCGCGTTGAGCGCGGCTTCTCGACGGGTGATCTCCTTCTGCATTGTATCCAGATAGGCCCCGGTGCCGATGAAGATATTCCACTCGTCCATCCCCAGTACGAAGGCAATCTTCTCCCCTTCGCTGCCGTCATTTTTCTTCCAGATATAGCGGCTGAACGCCCCTTCGGGATGGATCTGCGCCAGACGGGCGTTTTCCTGAACCACCTTGGTACCGCGCGCATCCTCTACATTCCAGATGTTGCGCTCACCGCCGAAGTATTTGCCGTTGGTAACGTAGAGATCGCCTTTATAGGAGTTGATGAAGAAATAACCCTCATCGTTCAGGCCGTAAGTGACTTCGGAGATCTGGCGGAAAACCCGCTCCTGAATATCGTTCTCCACCGCATCGAGGTAATCCCCCGTCCCTAAAATCCAACCGTAGGGCTCAAACAACTTTACGTAGCTGTATTTACGGTGATTCATGGCGTCGTTATAACCTGGGCGCGGCCAGGTATAGCTGACAAACCCTTCGTTTTTCTCCCGCGCCACACCAACGATCATCTCAACCACAGCTTGCCCCTGTTCGGAGAAGATCTCGCGGGCATGTTTACCCTCTTTGGAAGGGTTAGGCGGATAAAGGTGCTGCACACCGTTGAGGGAGTTGATGAAGTAATAACCGCGCCCGTTACTTACCCTTAACTCAGACAACGCGGACACGATCATCTGCTTGATGATCTCATCGGAAAACTGCTCTTTATTGCGTGCGTAGATACCACTGGCGATGCGATGTGCATCCTGAACGCGGGCGCGCAGCGTATTTTCCAGCTCTGTTTCAGCCTTGGCTTTCTCACGCAACAGAGCCGCTTTGACCCGTTCCACTTCGGAGCGCAACACCGCTTTCTGATTCTTCAGGTATTCGTCCGCGTAGCGCTGGTTCTCTTCATCCAGTTTCTGGTGTTCGTTGCTGATCCACAGATAACCCACGGACAGAACAGAGAGGAAAAAGATAATGCCGACCGGCAGTAGAAACGAAGAGATAACACTGTTCGCGCCGATAAAACGTGGAAACGCCTTGTAACTGCTCAAGGGATGACAACTCCAACACGCATAACCCGCGCACTCTTTGCAGGGAATAATCAGACTATTATTGAATGCTCGTCTGAAAATTTAGCAGATCACGATAGTGCATGATGAGGGTGGCAAATTCAACTGTGTAAACAGCCAAAACCTCTTCGTTTAGTGCCTGCTAAGCGCAATCTAAAAACCCGATAACAGCTAGCGGTTCCGTTGCGGAAAAGCGCTGTTACCGGGTTGTGTTACTAACGTACAAACGGTGCTTGTTTTTTAGATTGAGATACCCGCCAGTTTGGTTTCGTAATACTCCATCAGACCTTCACGGGCACCTTCACGCCCCAGTCCGCTCTCTTTCATACCACCGAACGGCGCAGCGGCGCTGGTTGGGTTGATGTCGTTGATCCCCACCATACCGAACTGCAGCCCTTCAAAGACACGCATCGCGCGGGAGATATTCTGTGTATAGATGTATGCTGCCAGTCCGTAGTTGGTGTCGTTTGCCATCGCCAACACCTCCTCCTGGGTATCGAACGGAATCACCGCCGCCACCGGACCGAAAGTCTCCTCGCGATAGATCAGCATCTCTTCGGTCACACCGCTGAGCAGCGTTGGTGCATAAAAGTTGCCCTGATCCAGCCCACCGTCACGCAGTACCTCACCACCGGCATGCAGTTTGGCACCTTTGCTGACGGCATCTTCGACCTGATTGTTTACCTTGTTCACGGCAGCTTCGTTCACCAGCGGGCCGATATTCACACCCTGCTCCATACCGTTACCCGCTTTCATCTTGTTCACGCGGTTTTCAAACTCGGCCAGGAATGGTTCCAGAATCGAACGTTGCACGAAGATACGGTTCGGGCTGATGCAGGCCTGTCCGGTGTTGAGGAATTTCACCAGTGACGCCCCCTTAGCCGCATGTACAGGATCCGCATCCTCGAACACGATAAATGGCGCGTGACCACCCAGCTCCATGGAGATACGTTTCAGCTGTGGCGCGGCATCCTGTGCCAGTTTCTTACCCACGGCGGTGGAACCGGTAAAGGTCAGCTTGCGCACGATCGGGTTGGTACAGAACTCTTCACCCACCGGCACAGGATCGTTGGTAGTCACCAGGTTGACCACACCCGCAGGAATACCCACCTCTTCCAGAATCTCAAAGATCGCGATGGCACACAGCGGTGTAGCCTCCGCCGGTTTCAGCACAATGGTACAACCCGCCGCGATAGCCGGAGCCACCTTACGAGTGATCATGGAGATCGGGTAGTTCCAGGGGGTGACCGCACCCACCACGCCGATCGGCATGTGCTGCACCAGAAAGCGCTGGTCGGGACGTGCAGAAGGGATAGTTTCACCGTAGGTACGTTTCACCTCTTCGGCAAACCAGAGCAGGTAATCAGCGCCGTATTGCACCTCGGCCATCGCCGCCTTAAACGGTTTACCCTGCTCTTTGGTCATCAGGGCCGCCAGCTCTTTCTTACGCTCGATCATCAGATCATAAGCGCGGCGCAGGTAGTCAGAACGCTGGTAGTTGGTGAGCGCAGACCAGCCGGGCAGTGCAGCAGATGCGGCGTCGATCGCCTGTTTAGCATCTTCACGCGTACCATCGGTCACCTGCGCAATCTCCTCGCCGGTTGCCGGGTCGTACACCGCAAAGGTTTTGTCCGCTTTAATCCACTCACCATTGATAAACATAAGATCTCCCCTTCAACTCCGCCTATCCGATCAAGCGCAGAGCGTTGTGACAGGCCGAGCAATAACTAAACAAATTACAGCCGGATGAACACTCGGTTCAGCACCAAAAGGCTGCGCAAGATTGAGGTTAGTCTGTCGTATCTATCAAGGGAGATCAACAAAAACCAAGGGTTTACCCTTATTTTTTCAATAGCGGTAGCCGCGACGGCTCTCAGGCTTCAGATCACAACGCATTGCGCCCTGCGCAAACTCTTCGACCTTTATCTGTCGTTCAATACCACGGTGGAAGTCCCGGCTGGTACCCAGCAGGCTATCACAGTTACCGCTGCCATAGCGGCCCGGCTCACTTGAACAGAGCGATACCCTCTGGCCACTCTCATCAAAACGTACCCAGGCTCGGGTGCTGGAGCGCGCCTGTTTATCGTCTATGGTGACCTCCCGGGTTTCACCGCGTACCAGATCAAATGCGAACGGCTGAGCTGGTTTCCACTTGCTGTAAAACTTAACCTGCAACGGCTCCACAACACACTGCACCAGATCTCCGTATTCAGCGTTCTGACGCAGCTCCAGTAGCGCCTGCTGCTTACGCGCCTCAGCTTCGATCTGCGCCGCACGTTCACGTGCCTCCGCTTCCAGCCGCACCTTATCCAGCTCCGCCTGTTTTTCGTAAGCACGCATCTGCTCTTCACGCGACAACTGCTTCCACTCCTCGTCAGGAATACGCAGCGGATTGGTAGAGAAACATCCTGTCAGCAGCAGGGTAAGAGACAGAAGAATAAGAAGGGGGGACTTTTGTGTTCTAAACATCTGACTGGACTCATCCTAAACGTTTGAGCCCAGTATAGCCGGAATAACTGAATGGTTTCTTAAGAGACTGTTTTAACAGGCATATTTCGTCAAACAACCGTTTGTACAATATTCACACAATACATATTCGATACTGAATAGTATGAAAAACTTAATCTAAGATGGCTGCGCAATGGCCCCTAAAACCCGAGCATCGCTACGGGGTCAGGGATCGATTCCCAGTAAAATTCGCGAATTTCGATAGGTGGGATCTTCCCACAACACAGCGTTCGCCTGCAGCTCCGCCGCCATCCAGTGACAGCTGAAGGAGCACTCCCGCCGCTCCAGATAATCCTTATAACAGTTCGATGGGTTTAATCCCCTCTTCTCGAAGTAATCTATGGCCCGTTTCAAACCGGCCTCCAGCATCGCATCCGTCATCAACCCTACGGGTTCAGCCAGCAGCACTCCATTGCCCATAACACTCTCCATGTGAACCATTGCTTCTATTTAAATCCTGAAAATTTAAATCTTGATCCTTGAACTCTCCGGCAACGACGACGGAGAGCAATTACAAGAAAAACTTACAACCAAGAATACGACTTATCAAGGGTTTCTTGTAATGCACACTACAAGGAATACTTGTAATCTCCCATGCATGACTATGACCATCGGCCAACGCATTGCACATGCCCGCTCCCAAGCTGGGCTGAATCAGTCTGAGCTGGCCGCAAAACTCAGCCTTTCACCGCAATCGGTGCAGCAGTGGGAACGGGATAAAACCACCCCACGCCGCAGCCGTATTGAGGCGGTGTCATCATTGCTTGGCGTATCGCCAGAGTGGCTGTTGTTTGGTTATGGCAGTCCGGAAAACACTCAGTCTCGGCCCACCACAACTAATAAAGTTACTGGCGTAGTTACAAATAGCCCTGACTCCGCTATGGTGATTGTTCCCTTCTTTGCGCCAATGGACACCGGCGAATCAGAGGCAATGCAGACCATGGATCAGGTCGAAAAGAAGATCAGAATTGATAACGCCACTCTGGCTCCTTTTAACGTACAACCACAACACGTCCGCGCCGCCGCGGTAACCAGTGACGAGATGGCCCCTCGCCTGCTTAAAGGCGATACCGTGTTAATCGACACCTCGGATACCAGCCCACAACACGGCAAACTCTACGCTTTTGCCGCAGAAAGCGAGTTAAGAATTCGACGCAGCATCCAGCAGCTCGACGGCACCTGGCTGATCACCAGCGACAATCCGGGTTCACTCACCTTTATAGAAGAGATTATCTCCGAAGAGCATTTTAAGCGGCTGAACGTTGTAGGACGGGTATTTATGGTGATGGGTGGGGTTTAACTCGCACTTAAGCTAAACATCCTCTGCAGATACAAAAACAGCCGCTCGGCTTAACCCGTTAGCGGCTGTTTTCGTTTGGAATTCTGGTAGGACCAGGCGGATTCGAACCGCCGACCTCTACCATGTCAAGGTAGCGCTCTAACCAACTGAGCTATGGTCCTGCTGCGTACCGAAGTACGAAGTGGGGCGTATTATACAAATCGGCTTTTCGGGTACAACCCTTTTTTTCTGGCTTTTCACTGCGTCGTTGCAATCCTGTAAAACGAACTTCGAACCATTGTGCGCCCGCAACATAAGGTATCGATCCAAAGCTTCTTTTCACACCAGATGAAAGCAACTGTTCACATCATGATGTGTTGAACAATGACTGCTCTTTCCTCGTCTCTTCTTGCCTATGGAGATCCGATCACGAGTTGTGAAGCGTATTAGACTTTAGAGCTGGTTATTTATTGATCTAACGGGCACACTTTTTGCGGATTTAGCTATTTCTGGAAAACTTTAACTTTTTCAGAAAATAATCTGGCAATAGACAAATCTTCAAGAAAACATTCTGCCTAACCAGTGATAGCTTGGAATAACTCGCTAAGAATAAAAAGCACAGCTCGGGAGATTCACAATGTTAATTGGTGTACCTAAAGAGATTAAGAACCACGAATACCGTATCGGCATGACCCCTGCCGGTGTCCGCGAACTGGTTGCAGCAGGTCACGAAGTTATAGTGCAGCGCGATGGCGGCACAGCAATCGGCCTGACCAACGAACAGTACGAAGCAGCAGGCGCTAAGATCATCGACACTGCAGAAGAGATCTTTGCAGCAGCAGACATGATCGTAAAAGTTAAAGAGCCGCAGCCAAACGAATGCCGCATGCTGCGTCCTGGCCAGATCCTGTTCACCTACCTGCACCTGGCTCCGGACCCAGAGCAGACCAAACTGCTGGTTGAATCCGACGCTGTTGCGATCGCATACGAAACCGTAACCGATGCTAACCGTGGTCTGCCTCTGCTGGCACCAATGAGTGAAGTAGCTGGTCGTATGGCTATCCAGGCCGGCGCACACTGCCTTGAGAAAGCTCAAGCTGGTCTGGGCACGCTGCTGGGCGGTGTACCGGGCGTAGCACCAGCGAAGGTTGTTGTAATCGGTGGTGGTGTTGTAGGTGTTAACGCTGCACGCATGGCGATGGGCATGGGCGCAGACGTTACTATCCTGGATCGCTCCCTGCCACGTCTGAAAGAACTGGACGCACTGTACGGTCCACAGCTGAAAACCCTGTACTCCAGCGCTGAAAGCGTAGAGCAGGAAGTGGTAGCAGCGGATCTGGTAGTCGGCGCAGTCCTGATCCCAGGCGCAGCGGCACCTAAGCTGGTAACCCGCGACATGCTGAAGAAGATGAAAGACGGCGCGGTACTGGTAGACGTTGCGATCGACCAGGGCGGCTGTTTCGAGACTTCCCGAGCAACTACTCACCAGGAGCCAACCTACATCGAAGAAGGCGTGGTTCACTACTGTGTTGCCAACATGCCAGGCGGCGTAGCACGTACTTCTACCTTCGCTCTGACCAACGCAACACTGCCATTCGCACTGGCGCTGGCGAACAAAGGTTACAAACAGGCACTGCGTGATGACGCACACCTGCTAAACGGTCTGAACGTACACCGCGGCACCATCAACTATGAAGCGGTAGCGCAGGATCTGGGTTACGACTACGTACCAGCGGCAGATGCAATTGCATCCTGATCGTCTGGATTAAACACGTAATTCCCAACTATATGGATAAACCTCGCTTCAGCGGGGTTTATTCGTTTTGGGTGGATGGTTTTGTTGGGATTTTTTGAAATTTATTGGGGTTTGTTGGGAGTCGCCGCACCTAAACTTGTCGGGTCATCAACCCGCGTCCCATTTGCGGCTCGTCGCCAACCTACTTGGCTGGCAGGTTGGCGACGAGCACCAGCGACTCCCAACAAATACCCCGCCAACAGCCCCTCTCTGTTCATTTGTAAGGCATACCTCAACAAACCACCGCCCCTCCCCGCTTCTTCCCTTGACATAGCAAGGCATGGACCGCACATTGACGGGATCAGAACGAACCGTAGTGGAATACAAAGCGATGAGCACAGGAAGCAATAAGGATACCGTTCAACAGCTGGCGCAACTGGCCTATGCCCTGAGCGCGGAGAAGGATCACGACCGACTGCTCGAGCAGATCATCGCAGGCTGTATCAGCCTCTCCAATGCCGACGGCGGTTCCCTCTATACAGTGTCGGATACCGACCCGAACGAGCTGGAATTTCGGGTGCTGCACAACCGCTCATTGGCCCTGGCGCAAAAGCCTGAGAACCTTTCCAGCGTGCTGCTGAGAAACGCCGACGGGCAGGAGTCAAAACTGGTGGCGGTGCAGACCTTCCTGCAACAGCAAACCATCAACGTACCCGACGCTTATGCTTGTGACGACTACGATTTCTCCGGCACCCTGAAGTTTGACGAGCAGCTCAACTACCGTTCCAAATCCTTCCTCTCGGTCCCTCTTCAAGATCACGAAGGTGAGATGATCGGCGTCATGCAGCTGATCAACGCACAGGATGAAGAGGGCCAGATCGTGCCTTTCTCCAGCGAACAGGAAGCGTTGATCGAATCCCTCGCTTCTATGGCCGCCACGGTACTGACCAAACAGAAGCTGATCGACGCTCAACGGATACTGTTTGAGTCCTTTATCAAGCTGATCGGCCGTGCAATCGACCACAAATCCCCCGTCACCGGCAAACACTGCGAACAGGTGCCGGAGATCGCCATGCTGCTGGCGGAAACGGTTAACCGTACCGACAACGGCATCTATGCCGACGTACACTGGAACGATCAGCAGATGTACGAACTGAAGATCGCGGCCTGGATGCATGATTGCGGCAAGATCACCACACCGGAAGCGATCATCGACAAGGCCACCAAACTGCATACGCTGGTAGACCGGATCGCACTGGTGGAGGGGCGTTTCCGCGAGCGTAAGCAGCAACTGGAGATTGCACTGCTACGCCAGCTGCCATCGCTCTCCGAAGCAGACGCAACGGCGGCACAAAGTGCTTTCAAGGAGCAATGTGCAGTGTTGGATGAGGATCTGGCGTTTCTACAGAAAGCCAATATCGGCGGTGAATTTATGGCGCCTGAAGCTCAGGCACGGGTCGTGACCATTGGCGAGCAGTGCTGGACCGACGTGAACGGCACCGAACGCCGCATGCTATCGGACGACGAGATCAAGAACCTCTGCATTCCACGCGGCACCCTCACCGAGGAGGAGCGCCAGATCATGCGTGACCATATCAAAGTCACTATCGATATGCTGGAGTCCCTGCCCTACCCGCGTAACCTGACTAACGTGCCGGAGATCGCCTGTAACCACCACGAATGCATGAACGGCAGCGGTTATCCACGCGGCCTGAACGCCGACCAGCTCTCGTTGCGTGCACGCATCATGTGTATCGCGGATATCTTTGAGGCACTGACCTCTGCCGACCGTCCGTATAAACAGGGCATGAAGCTGTCACAAGCGATGACCATCATGGGTCGCATGGTCGAGGATGATCATCTGGATGCGGATCTGTTCGCACTCTTTACCCACAGCGGAACCTATCTGGAGTACGCAAAACGCCATATGGCGGAACGACAGATCGACGAGGTGGATCTGGCCAACCTACCGGGCTTGAAAGCCTACGCTTAATGGGTGGCCGCTACTTGGCAGTATGATTATGCACCCCGTCCCACTGGAGGGGCGGGTTCTGCAACAACGTGTCGACACGTTCGCGATAGAGATCGATCAGCGCACCGCTGATCTGACAATCACTGCTGTTCGCCAGCACATCCAGCGCCGCCAGCGCGTGTGACCAATCCCCTTTCCGATACACCAGCAGCGCATCGTGGAACTGTTCCGTCTGGCGGATCAGACTGGTATCCATCTCCTCCCGCACACCCAACGGCTGGAACAGAGTCACCGGCTCGTTACGGCCTTTTACGCGCACCCGATCCAGCTCCAGAAAGAGATACTCCGGCACCCGTTCAGCCAGCTCACCGCTGACGATAATCGGTACGCCGTAGAATTTGGTCAGCCCTTCAAGACGTGAACCGAGGTTCACCGCATCCCCCATCACCGTATAAGCCATACGGAAACTGGAACCCATGTTGCCCACGTTCATCTCGCCGCAGTTCAGGCCCATGCCGACTTCAATCTCGGGCATGCCTTCCTTCCTCAGTAGGCTGTTTACGTTGTTCAGTTCCGCCTGCATCTCCAGCGCCGAGTCCAGCGCATGGCGTGGGTGTTGTGGGTCTGCCAGCGGCGCGCCCCAGAACGCCATGACCGCATCACCGATATACTTATCCACCGTGCCACGGTGGCGGTGGATCACCTGGGTCATCGGCGTCAGGTAGATGTTCATCATGCGGGTCAGCTGCTGGGGCGTCAGCGATTCCGACAGCCCGGTAAATCCGCGAATATCCGAGAAGAACACCGTCATATCGCGGCTCTCCCCCTGCATCTGCGCCTCAGCCCCTTCGCTGTTCAGTTCGTCCACAATCTCCGGGGGAATGTACTGCCCAAACAGGGTCGCCAGCTTAAGACGGTTACGGGTTTCGAAGAAGAAACCGGTGGTCTGCTGAAACAGAAACAGCAACACAATCAGCACCAGCGTGTACCCGAGTGGTACCACCCACATCAGTGACTTCCAGGCGTAGATATTAAAGGCGACCACCAGCCCGATCAGGGTCAGCGTCAGCAATGCACCGCGGGTTACAGAGAGGCGTGGCAACAACAGCGACAACAACAGACCGCTGAGCAGCATCTGCACCAGCTCCACCGCTACGGTGTAATCTGGCTGATGGTGGATGCGCTCATCCAGAATGCCGGAGATGATGTTGGCGTGCACCTCAACGCCCGCATAGCGGTTGCTCATCGGGGTTACACGCAGGTCGAGCAAACCCGCTGCAGTAGTGCCCACCAGCACGATCGCCCCCTCCAGCAGCGCCGGATCGGCTTCACCGTGCAGTACATCGGTGGCGGAGATATAGGGAAAGCTACCCATCGGACCGCGATAAGGCACCAGCACCGCGCTGTGCTCATCTACGGGCACCGGGATACCGGCCACTTCAACCGCCGTAATCGCGTGATGTTTGCCGGTGGCATCGCTTTCGATCAATGGCGTCACCTGCGTTTCACCAAAAAGCGCCATCACCATGGAAAGCGCCAGCGACGGGTAATACTGGTCCTGATAACGCTGCAGCAGCGGTACGCGGCGGTATACGCCATCGCTGTCTACGGATGGGTTATCGAAGAAACCACTCCAGAGCACGTTCTGCTGCAGCATCGGCAGGTTGCCAATCACCCCTTGAGCGGTGGGAAACGGGATGCCCGCCAGACGTGGATCGGGGGCCAGAACAGGTTCACCGGGTGTGCCCTTTTCCCGGTGTGCATGCCGTGGATCAAATGGGAAGCCGAGTACGACCGGGCGCTCCTCCAGTGCGGAAGCAAAACGCCGATCGGGATAGAGGTAGGTCGCCATCTGCAACAGGTCACGCAGGTTCAGGTCTGCGGCGCCTTCCGCCACCTGTTCCAGGGTAAACAGACTGAGGGCGTTGTCAGGTTCTGAGAACACCACGTCGAAGCCAGCGATCGCCACGTTGTAACGGTCGAACAGCTGATCAACCAGCAACGCGACCTTGTCGCGGCTCCAGGGCCAACGCCCCTCCCGGTCCATGGTTTTCTCATCCACGTCGATGATCACGATACGCGGGTCAACTTCGTTGATCAGCGTCTGTTTCAGGCGCTGGTCGTAAAGGTCGAGTTCGAGGCGTTCCAGCAGCTGAAAGCGGCTATCGGTAAGCACCGGCACCAACGTCAGCACGGTGATAAATAATCCCAGCAGGATTCGGATCTTCCGCTGATTCATGGCACCTAGCTCTCCGCGTCCGGTTCTCTCTGGTTACTCTGCCGCTACACGCTTCAGCTGGTGCAGATCGATCTGACCGGCCAGAATTTTGTTCACACCATCCTGCAGCAAGGTCTGCATCCCTTCGCTGATCGCCTGACGCGCGATCTGTCCGGCGTCGGCGTTATGGTTGATCATCTCGCGGATCTTATCACCGGAGACCAGCAGTTCATGGATCGCGGTACGACCACGGTAGCCAGCATTGTTACAGCTCGGGCAGCCCACCGGCCGGTACAAGGTGCTTGCCGTGGACAACGGCAGCGCCGGATTGCCAGATTTATGGATCAGGGTATCCACCTCTTCCGGACTCGGATGGTAAGGCTCCTTGCACTCCACGCAGAGGGTACGCACCAGACGCTGCGCCACCACGCCTACCAGCGCCTCGGAGAAGTTATCCGGGTCGATATCCAGCGTCAGCAGACGGGTAATCGTCTCCGCAGCGGAGTTGGTGTGCAGGGTAGACAGTACCAGGTGTCCGGTCAGCGCTGCGTCGACCGCAGCCTTGGCGGTTTCACGATCACGCATCTCACCGATCAGAATCACGTCAGGGTCGGCTCGCAGGAAGGAGCGCAGCGCGGCAGCAAAGTCGAGCCCGATCTTCGGCTGGATCTGCACCTGCAGGAGGCCGGATTGGGTGATCTCCACCGGATCTTCGGCGGTCCAGATCTTACGGTCTGGTGTGTTCAGCTGCGACAGCAAAGCGTGCAGCGTGGTGGTTTTACCCGACCCAGTTGGGCCGACCACCAGCAACAAGCCGTGCGGTTTACCCAGCAGCCGTTCCAGCTCGGAGGCGTTGCGCCGAGAGAAGTTCAGTTGTGAAAACGGAATCGGTTCGCCGGATTGCAGCAGACGCAGCACCATCGCTTCGCCGTTCACCGTCGGCAGCGTGGCCACACGGAAATCCAGCAACTGGCCGCGAATGCGCACGCTGAACTTGCCATCTTGTGGGATACGCCGCTCGGCGATATCCATGTTCGCCATCACCTTGATGCGCGAGATGATCGCGCGGGTGTGGTTGTTGGGGATCTGAATACTCTCCTGACAACCACCGTCGATACGCATCCGTACACGGGTCGGCTCGTTCTCTTTGCCCGGCTCGATATGCACGTCTGAGGCGTTCCAGCGTTTGGCATCGAACAAGAGCTGATTGACCAACTGGATCACGTCGGAGCCATCGTTCTCCAGCGTCTGATTGGTATCGCCCAGGCGTCCATTGGCAGAGAGCACCAGCTCCACGTCGCCGTCCTGATCATTGGCGATATCGAAACCGAGGGATGCCAGTCCAAGATACTGGTGGATATCATCCAGCAGGCCGACACCCAACTGGACTTTGTGGGTACCCAGCAGGTGCTCCATCGCCAGTACACGGGCGGTGTCGTTCGGATCGTCGACCAGCATCAACACCTGCTCGTTGTCCTGACCGTCGGTCAGCAGCGCGAGGTTGTTGCTCTTCAGGTAACTGAGCTTGATGTCCTCACAGACCGGGTGCACCTGATAGCGCTCGGGGTCGTATGGGATAAAGGGCACCTGATGGAAACACTCCAGCGAGCGGCCGATCTGCTGGGTGGACAATTTAGCATCGTTACGCAGCAATCGGGTCACTGGAATCGCGCTGCCCGCCTGTCGCTGATAGTGCTGCAGCTCTTCCGCTGAGAGCAGTTTTTCCTGCACCAGATAGGAGAAAGGCGCATCGGTACAACCGAAGTCAGCGCGGAATTTCTGCGCCAGACGGAATGCCAGGGTCTCCGCTTTCGCCAGATCGTCACGTTCAAACACGCTGCCGTCGGTGCGGTTGATGATCTGCAATACACCCAGCAGTACCTGTTCATACTGGATCGGTACGACCAGCATGGTACGGCTGCAGAAGCCGGTGCTCTGGTTAAAACTGGTGTTATGCGTCAGGTTCGGATGGATGCGGCGCAGCTCCTCCTGATCGGTCACATCGTGTACCAACAGGGGTTTGCGGGAAAATGCCACGTAGCCCGCGATAGAGGTCGTACTAACCGGTACGCGGATTTCGGTGATATCGGCACCACTTTTAAAGCGGGAGAAGATATCGGAGCTTTCCAGATTACGCTGGTACACGGTGACACGCTCAGCTTTAAACATCCGCAACAAGGCGTGCTCCACCAGAGGGAAGGCATCAGTAAAGTTGCTGGATTGGTTGATGAGGCTGAGCACCTCGCTGAGGCTGGCGTAGAACTGCTGAGAATCCTTCAGGGCCGGGTTATTCATATACACCTGCGTACTGTCTGCTATCCATCGATCACCCGATTCTAAAGAGCACGGGGAACAGTGAAAAGCATTAAGTACGCAGAGGGGACTCATCACGCCTGAAAGTCGGACAATGCGGCGCATTGGTCAACCTCCGGCGGCGGATCACCTAGGTCAGTTATCGTGCGGCAATACTAATCCATCTGGCGAACGGTATAACCCGCCGCTTCCAGTTTACCCAGCAGACCATCCGGTCCGACCAGATGACCGACGCCCACCAACACAAACTCACGCTCAGCGCTATCGGCCATCTCGATGATCTGCGGCATCCAGTTGAGGTTACGACGTACGATCATGTCCTCATACATCACCGGGTATTTTTCGCGGGTCTCCCGGATCGTTTCTTCGGCGAGTAAGCGTCGATCCCCTTTCTGCCACGCATTTTCTATCGCGCGCATATCTTCCAGTGCGGTATCGACATGCTCCAGCACGTTGCTGATAAAACGGTCTGGATTGTTTTTCCCCAGGCGACCGAGCAAAGCCAACTGCTCATCGGGCGTTTCCAGCTTACCGAAGCGCTTACCCAGTTTTTTAGCTTCGGCGTGCATCACCTTGTCCGTACCCGGCAGCACCGCCCCGATCCGCTTCATCTCGATCTCGGTGAGGGTCAGATAAACCCCCGCTGGGGTTGCGGTTTCGAACAGTTTAATCGGAATGCGGTAACCGCTGAGGTACTCCTGCAACTGTTGATAGGTCGAGGTGCTGATCAGGCTGGAGAGCGGTCGCCCCTGCTGGTCCATAAACACGGCCAGCGCCTTTTTTGCGAATGCCGGTTGCTGCATCTCATCCAGATCGGTTTCCAGCACCAGAACCTCGGAATCATTCAGCGCCTTGAAATAGGCGTTGGAGATCGGCGGGCTATCCTGCATCGCCACATGGATGGAACCACCCAGATAGAGTAGGTTTCCGCCCTTTTCCACCTGCCACACGGATGTTCCTGCCTGAACGCCAGCGGACAGCAGCATCAACGCTGACAGCAGCCAAACCTGAATATTTCTCATTGTGCCTCCCCCTGTTCCCCTTTACGTCATAGTGACATATTACTACTCCAGCATAGCCGCATCTAAAGCGATGTGATGCCAATAATGCACTGAAATCGTAAAAGAAATTGATCAAAATCCTTCTGCTCTATTTTCATTTCAGGGCAGAATTGGCTATGTTGTTCAACTCGCGAGAAGAATTGACTTTGAGGTTGTATTGAATGGAGCGTCTTTCGCAAAGTGACCTGAATATCCTGCTGGTAGAACCGTCCGCGATGCAGCGGAAAGTTATCACGCAGGAACTGAATCATGAGCAGGTCACATCGATCGATGAAGCCGCAACTATTGAGCAGGCGGTTGATAGTATTCTGGGATTCAAACCGGACCTGGTAGCCAGTGCCCTGTATCTAGAAGATGGCACTGCGATGGACCTGATCCAGCAGTTGCGCACCCTGCCGGGCTGCGAAGATACCCCCTTTATGCTGGTATCCAGCGAAACCCGCCTGGAACAACTGGAAGCGTTTAAGCAAGCCGGTGTGGTCGCGATTCTGCCCAAACCTTTTACCGAACAGCATCTGCACAGCGCTCTACGCGCGACAGTCGATCTGCTGTCACCGGAGGAGCTGTCGCTGGAAAGCTACGATGTGTCGGCACTGAACGCACTGGTTGTTGATGACAGCCGGATGGCACGTCAGATGATCTCCCGCGTCCTGAAAAACCTCGGTGTGCTCAACATTACCGAAGCCACCGATGGTGCGGAAGCGCAGATGGTGCTGAATGAAAGCAGCTTTGATTTTGTTGTCACCGACTACAACATGCCCAACGTGGATGGCGCTGAACTGACCACCTATATCCGTCATACGGAAAACCTGGCGCACCTGCCGGTACTGATGGTTACCTCAGAAAAAGACGAGACCAAACTCAGCCACATCAACCACTCCGGCATCGATGCCATCATCGACAAACCGTTTGCCACCGATGAAGTGAAACGTCTGCTGCTCTCCGTACTGGAGAATTAACCCCCGCTCTCTAGCCGCGCGTGAGCTTATCGATCACGCGCGCATAATCCCCTTTCAGATTACTCCAGCTCAGACCGTTCACTAACGGTGCTTCAGCCACCTCACCCGATTTTTTCCTGCTCCACAGTTGCTCAAGTTTATTGACCAGATTCGCACTCTCCTGCTCACCCTCGTCGTAGCAGCAATCCGCTGGAAACAGCTCCGGATACGCCAGTCGATTTGGCACCACCGGCATTGCACCTGCAGCCACGCCTTCCAGCACGGCAATCCCCTGAAAATCGTGCAGTGCGGTGGATAACACCGCATCCGACTGCTGTAACAGTTGACGATACGCGGTAACGGATTCGACAAATCCCCAGTGACCAATCATCTGTGGAAATTCCTGTCGGATCTGATCAAACACTGCCGGGCTGTGGCGGAACTGCTGGCCGACTAAGTGTAACTCCACCGGTAACTGACGGCGCTGGATCTCTGCCATCGCCTGCTGCAGCAGTTCTGGCCCCTTATCGAACTCCCAGCGGTGATTCCACACCACCTGCAACTCACCGGGTTCCGGCTCAGAGTTCAGGAATACTTCGTCAGGCAGCGGCACCGGCACGACCTCAGAGCGATCACACAAGCGCTCCACGATAGCGGCAGGCACCTGATCCGGCAGTTTTTTCAGCAGCTTACGACAGCCCTGCAGAAAGGTGTCGCGGTTGTAGTGGGTATTGAACAGCACATAGTCTGCCGCTAACGCGGTATAGATATTGAGGATTTTGGGCTCCACGCTGCCGTACTCGCGCCCGGACTCCGGATAAGCAAACTGATTTTCGTGGAAATAGACCAGCGTCGGCACCTGTGCCAGCGCAGGCACCATTCCTTTCAGCGCAGACAGGTCCGTCATCGATGTGGCAATAATCAGATCGTAGGACTGCTCCAGCGTTTCCCGCTCACCGAACGCCCAACTCAGGCTATTACCTCGGATGCGCCAGGAAAAATAACGCGGCGGCAGACTCAACACCTGCCAGTCATGTTCCGGGAACTGCGCCACCAAGCCTTTTCGCCAATACACATGACTGGCGGCATCGTATGCGGAGAGGAGCAGGATTCTCATCGATCTGGGGTATCCATGTGGGTTGTGATTACAGGAAGTAAGTGGCGATTATCACGCGTCGATCCCATCTCTGCCAACACCCCAGTCGCCTCCGATCACAATCCACGGAGCCCACCATTGACTGCAAATCGCCATTACTTTTTGGCATTGCTGATGGTGGAGGCAGAAAAGTACAGTCAAATCACCCGTAGAGAGCGCATAAACTGGACACTTTGTAGTATTTACAGGTATAATGCGCCGCTTTTATCACTTCCGACAAGTCCGCTCCCGGACCGCCGTCACGTTTACATACAGGTATCCACTTACATGTCTGAATCTGGCAACCAGCCTACCTTCACCTCTCTGGGGATTGCAGAACCTATTCTTCGTGCCCTCAACGACATTGGCTACGAAACGCCTTCCCCGATCCAGGCTGAAAGTATCCCGCCTCTGCTGGAAGGCTCAGACCTGCTGGGTATGGCCCAGACCGGTACCGGTAAAACCGCTGCATTCGCACTGCCGCTGCTTACCCGTCTGGACATCAGCCGCCGCGAACCTCAGCTGCTGGTACTGGCACCAACCCGCGAGCTGGCGATCCAGGTCGCGGAAGCCTGCCAGAGCTACGCAAAATACATCCCGGACTTCCATGTCCTGCCGATCTACGGCGGCCAGAGCTACGAAACTCAGCTGCGTCAGCTGCGTCGTGGCGTACAGGTAATCGTCGGCACACCGGGTCGTGTAATGGATCACATCCGTCGTGGCTCCCTGAACCTGGACAACCTGGAAGCGCTGGTACTGGACGAAGCAGACGAAATGCTGCGCATGGGCTTCATCGATGACGTTGAGTGGATTCTGGATCACACCCCGGATACCCGTCAGATCGCCCTGTTCTCCGCGACTATGCCACCGCAGATCAAGCGTGTTGCACAGAAGTACCTGAACGATGCCAAGGAAGTGAAAATTGCGTCCAAAACAGCGACCGCAACCACGATTACACAGAAATATTGGCGCGTAAGCGGTCTGCATAAGCTGGACGCCCTGACCCGAATTCTGGAACTGCAGCAGTTCGACGCCATGCTGATCTTCGTGCGCACCAAGTCTGCCACCGAAGAGCTAGCCGAGAAGCTGTCCGCACGCGGTTACTCCGCTGAAGCCCTGAACGGCGACATGTCCCAGCAGCAGCGCGAGCGCACCGTTGAGCGCCTGAAAAACGGCAAGACCGACATCCTGATCGGTACCGACGTTGTCGCTCGTGGTCTGGACGTAGAGCGTATCAGCCACGTACTGAACTACGACATCCCTTACGATGCCGAATCCTACGTACACCGTATCGGCCGTACCGGTCGTGCGGGTCGTACTGGTGAAGCGATCCTGTTCGTTGCACCACGCGAACAGCGCATGCTGCGCACCATCGAACGTGCGACCAAGCAGCAGATCGAGCGCATGGATCTGCCAACCGTTGGTGACGTGAACGAGAAACGTGTAGAGCGTTTCATGCAGCGCATCAGCGATACGCTGGACAATCAGGATGTCGCACCGTACCTGGACCTGCTGGCTGAATACCAGAAGGAACACGATACCGATCCACTGAACATCGCCGCCGCGCTGGCCCACCTGGCACAGGGTGACCAGCCACTGCTGATGCAGGAACCACCACCACGTCCAGAGCGCGAACGTCGTGAACGCCGCGACGATCGTGGTGACCGTGGTGATCGCGGTCGCCGTCGCGACTTCGATAAAAGCGCCAAGCCACTGAAAGGCCGCCCGGATATGGACATGGAGCGTTTCCAGCTCTCCGTTGGCCACCAGCATAACGTTCAGCCGAAGAACATCGTGGGTGCGATTGCCAACGAAGGCAACATCAGCGCTGCGTTGATCGGACAGATCGAGATCTACGACGACTTCAGTACCGTTGACCTGCCATCCGGTATGCCGAAAGCGACGCTGGCACGCCTGAAACGCACCTTCGTCTGCGGTCAGCGCCTGAACCTGCGCCACGCTGACGAACAGGACGAGCGCCCACGCGGCGGCAAAGGCCCGCGCAAACGCCCGTCTGGCGGTAAGCGTCCTCCGCGTCAGAACCGCGAATCTTAAGAAACACCCAAAAAAACCGCATCTACTGATGCGGTTTTTTTATGCCTGCACGCAGCCCCATTCCAAAGAAATCAAACAGCAGCCACAAAAAAGCCCCGCAGATGCGAGGCTTCTTTTATCTCTGATCTGAGTAGTCGGAAACTAGCCGATCACACAGCTCAGCAAGCGACAACCTGAATTACAGATTGTCAGCTTCTTCGCTCAGGTATGCAGCAACGCCTGCTGGAGACGCCTCCATACCTTTGTCACCCTGGTTCCAGCCAGCTGGGCATACTTCGCCGTGCTCCTGGTGGAATGCCAGCGCGTCAACCATACGCAGCATTTCGTCTACGTTACGGCCCAGTGGCAGGTCGTTAACAACCTGGTGACGCACCAGACCGTCTTCGTCGATCAGGAAAGAACCACGGAAAGCAACGCCGCCTTCAGATTCTACGTCGTACGCCTGGCAGATGCTGTGAGTCATGTCTGCTACCAGGGTGTACTTAACAGGACCGATACCACCTTCGTTTACCGGAGTGTTACGCCAAGCGTTGTGAGAGAAGTGAGAGTCGATGGAAACACCGATCACTTCAACGTTACGCTTCTGGAACTCTTCTACGCGGTGGTCGAAAGCCAGCAGCTCAGAAGGACATACGAAAGTGAAGTCCAGTGGGTAGAAGAAAACAACCGCTTTCTTGCCTTTGGTTGCTTCAGCCAGGTTGAAAGAATCAACGATGTCGCCGTTACCCAGTACTGCTGGTGCTGTAAAGTCTGGTGCCTGTTTACCTACGAGTACGCCCATTGTAAGTCTCCGTTATGTGGGTATATTTCGTTTTGAGTATCCAAAAAATAGAAGAGAAGCCTGCAATCGCAAGCTTCTTCTATTGGAATTTTTTATTCCGCGTCGGCTTCGCCGGATGCAGCAGCTTCTTTAATCATCTGCTCCAGTTCACCTGATTCCGCCATTTCGCAGATGATGTCACAACCACCGATCAGCTCGCCTTTGATCCACAGCTGAGGGAAGGTCGGCCAGTTTGCGTACTTAGGCAGCTCAGCACGGATCTCTGGGTTCTCCAGAATGTTCACAAACGCGAAACGCTCGCCGCAGCCCATAATTGCTTCAGACGCGCGAGAGGAGAAACCACACTGAGGGAAACGTGGTGTGCCTTTCATGTACAGCAGGATATCGTTGTTGTCGATCTGCTCTTTAATGGTATCAATAACGCTCATTCATGCACCTATCAAATAAAGCTTTAAGGAAGGCTTGGAAGATTGCCTTCTGTGCAAAAAATCTTACCACATATCCGACCATATCACTCTGATAATGTATATTTAGATTTCTTAATCACAGTAATAGCCGCTTTCTATTACGAAAGAGTGATTGATTCTTATAATCTTTCGCTATCACTATACAGTGCTTGCGAACAGTGAAAACACACACTAGAATCTGCTTTTTATTGGCAGCCTTGGCTGCCTTTTTGCGTTGTATGGGAGATGATCATGGCACTTGAGCCAGTAATGAAGACCTACAATCGGATGTCGGTTGCTTTCGATCACGGCGAAGGCGCATGGCTGTATGACACGGAAGGAAACAAATACCTTGATGCACTGAGCGGTATTGCCGTTGTCGGTCTGGGTCACGCGCACCCGGCGGTTACGCATGCCATCAGCGAGCAGGCAAGCAAGCTGATCCACACATCCAATCTCTACTCCATCCCGCTGCAGGAACAACTGGCCGAGCGCCTGACCCGCATCTCCGGAATGGACAACGTTTTCTTTGGCAACTCCGGTGCTGAGGCAAACGAAGCAGCGATCAAGATTGCACGTCGCTACGGCCACGAAAAAGGCATCGACGTACCAACCATCATCGTGATGGAAAACTCTTTCCACGGCCGCACCATGGCGACCCTGAGTGCTACCGGCAACCGTTCCGCACAGGCAGGCTTCGAGCCACTGGTTGCAGGGTTTGTCCGTGCGCCATACAACGACGTGGAAGCGATCAAAACCATCGCCGCTAACAACCCGAATGTAGTCGCGATCCTGGTTGAGCCAATTCAGGGCGAATCCGGCGTGATGATCCCAGCTGATGATTACCTGAACCAGCTACGTGGCATCTGTGACGACAACGACTGGCTGCTGATGCTGGACGAAGTCCAGACCGGCAACGGCCGTACCGGCACCTACTTTGCGTACCAGCAGAACGGTATCCTGCCTGACGTTGTAACCACAGCAAAAGGTCTGGGTAATGGCGCACCAATCGGCGCATGCCTGGCAGCAGGCAAAGCGGCTCAGGTGTTTGCACCGGGCAACCACGGCTCTACCTTCGGCGGTAACCCACTGTCCTGCGCAGCTGCGCTGGCGGTTGTAGATACCATCAACAACGACGGTCTGGCTGAACGCGCTAAAGAGCTGGGTGACCGCATTGTCGCTGGCTTCCGCGAGCAACTGAGCGGTGCAGACTACGTTAAAGAGGTCCGTGGTAAGGGCCTGATGATCGCGATTGAACTGACCGAAGCCGGTACTGAGCTGGCGGTTCTGGCGAAAGTAAAAGGCGTACTGCTGAACGTAACAGGCGGCGGCAAGATCGTCCGTATGTTGCCACCTCTGATCATGTCCGACACTGAAGCGGACCTGCTGGTAAACACCATCTCCAAGCTGATCAAAATTTACTCTGCAGACGATCGCGCTAAGCCACGCGTCTGAGTACTGAGTAACGAGAAAGCAAGCTGCGCCAAACGCAGTGAGAATAAAAAATGACAACAAGACATTTTCTGACTCTGCGGGATCTGACTCCCGCAGAGCTTAATTCTGTTATTGACCGTGCTACCGAGCTGAAAAAGCTCCGTAACGACGGCACCGTATACGAACCACTGAAGAACCGCGTGATGTCGATGATCTTTGAAAAATCATCCACCCGTACCCGCGTTTCCTTCGAAGCTGGCATGGCGCAGTTTGGCGGCCACGCGATGTTCCTGTCCCCTCGCGACACCCAGCTTGGTCGTGGCGAGCCGATCTCCGACAGTGCTCGCGTAATCTCCAGCATGGTTGACGTCGTGATGATCCGTACCCACGGCCACGAGATCGTGGAAGAGTTTGCTGCAAATTCATCCGTGCCAGTGATCAACGCACTGACCAACGAATATCACCCATGTCAGCTGCTGGCTGACATGCAGACCTACCGCGAACACCGCGGTGCTATTCAGGGTAAAACAGTGACCTGGATTGGCGACGGCAACAACATGTGTAACTCCTACATCAACGCAGCGCGTCAGTTCGATTTCCACCTAAACATCGCCTGCCCGGAAGGTTTTGAACCGATGCCGGAGCTGATGGAAGAGAACAAAGATCGCATCACCATCTTCCGCAAACCGGAAGATGCGGTGAAAGGCAGCCACCTGGTGGTCACCGACGTCTGGGCCTCGATGGGCCAGGAAGAGGAGCAGAAAGAGCGCGAAGCGGCTTTCGCAGGTTATCAGGTCACCCCTGAGCTGATGGACCTGGCGGACAAAGACGGCATCTTCATGCACTGCTTGCCTGCACACCGCGGCGAAGAGGTGAGCGCAGAGATGATGGACGATCCACGTTCCGTCGTTTTTGACGAAGCGGAGAACCGCCTGCACGCCCAAAAAGCGCTGTTGGAGTTCCTGCTGGTTGGCATCCCAGCCGCCTGATCCCGCCTTCTGGGCCGGTTTTTAAGAAACCGGCCCGATTCACCTCTTTCCCGACAGAGCAACTATACTTCGACATACATCTGTCACTAGGGAGCCCGAAATGATTGAACTCCGTCATCTGAAAACCCTATCAGCCCTGAGAGATGCAGGCAGTCTGGTTGAAGCTGCAGAGCGAGTTCATCTGACCCAGTCGGCGCTCTCACATCAGATCAAGGATCTCGAAGACCGGCTGGATTGCTCACTGTTTATCCGCAAGACCAAGCCGATCTGCTTCACCAGCGCCGGACAGCGCCTGCTGATGCTGGCGGATGACATCCTCCCGATGATTCGTGGAGCCGAACGTGATATCGCCCGGCTCGCCGGTGGTGAAGCCGGACGCCTTAACCTCTGTATCGAGTGCCATAGTTGCTTCGACTGGCTGATGCCGACCATCGACCATTTCCGTCAGCACTGGCCCGAAGTGGAACTGGACCTGTCCAGTGGTTTCAGTTTTCAGCCGTTACCCGCCCTCGCCAGAGGCGACCTAGATCTGGTGATCACCTCCGATCCGGAGCCGCGCAACGGCATCGCCTACGTACCACTGTTTACCTACGAATCGCTGCTGGCGATCAGCAAACAGCATCGTTTGATGGCACGGCGTCATATCCACCCGGAAGATCTGGAACAGGAGGTGCTGATCACCTACCCGGTGGAACCGAACCGCCTGGATATCTTCAATCACTTTCTGGATCCCGCCGGTATCGAACCGAGCAGCATCCGTACCGCTGAACTGACGGTCATGATGCTGCAGCTAGTTGCCAGCGGACGTGGTGTCGCCGCCCTGCCAAACTGGGCGTTGCATGAATACCTGCAGCGGGAATACATTGCGGCCCGCTCACTGGGTGAGAAAGGTGTCTGGTGTACCCTGTACGCCGCCATCCGTGAAGATCAGAAGAATGCCGACTTCATGGTCGACTTCCTCAACACCGCGAAAGAAGTCTCCTTCCGCAACCTCAGTGGCATCAAAGCCGCCTGAGCGCCCTCACAGATTTTCCAGATAGATTCTTGTACTGCCCCAGGGACGGGGTTAGATGCAACGCGTCAGCGCCTGAAATAAACACCAACGCGTTACGGAGAGCTCAGCTTACTTAGCCGATACGGTGTGATAGAGCTGCGCTAGGTCCATGATCACATCCTGCGATGCGGTCACGTACTGACCGCCGTTCAGCTCGTCCTGCGCTTTCTGCTTACAGCCCTCGTCACCGGACTGCAGGGTTTCCAGAACGGATCCGGCGCATTTGTGGAACTGGGCGTGATCACTCTGCAGCTTCTGGAACAACTCCTCACTGCCAAACTGATCACCGCCATTGCCGTGAATCCATTTCCCCAGCACACAGAGGTCATCACGACAGAGATCGTTCACTGACAGCTCATGGGCGGTATCGTTATCCAGCGCGGACTGCAATCGCACCTTCCACTTCTGGTGCGCTTCGATTGCGGAGCGGAAATTCAGGCCTGCCGCCTCTTCATCCTCTTCGCTGGTTGCTACAGCAACCTCTTCGTTCAGCGCTTCGGTTACGTCTTCTGATTGTTTGGCGGAAAATACACGTTTAAGCCAGCTTCCAAAACTCATAACGTTCCTACCTATCCTTTTTAGATTTTATTGTTATTGTGTCCCTCTGCCCTTCACCTAAGGTGACAGGCGCACGACAAAGCGGATAACTTTGGCCGTATAGGAACAAGCCCTCGCTTGCAGGCCCATTATTTGACATCAGTGGGCACGCTGCAACCAGCCATTGATCGTAGATCTTCCGCCAAAATCAGACTGACAGGCGTTTAGCCTTCCCAGCTTTCCAGTACTTCTTTGGCTGCGCGGAACGCTTCCTGAGCCGCTGGCGCGCCGCAGTAGACGACAGAGTGGAGCAGCACTTCTTTGATCTCTTCCGGCGTACAGCCGTTGTTCAGCGCGCCACGAACATGGCCTTTCAGCTCGGTAGGGGCTTTCAGCGCTGCCAGCATGGCAATTGTCACCAAAGAACGCGTGCTACGCGGCAAACCCTTGCGCTGCCATGTTGAACCCCAGGCATGCTCGTTGATCCAATCCTGTAGGTCCTGAGTGGTTTCGTTTGTGTTCTCAATGGCGCGCTGCACAAACTCTTCACCCATGACTTCGGTGCGTACTGCCAGGCCGTTTTTGCGATCTTCTAAAGACATCTGTTTTTCTCCCAATAAAAATTGGGTTTACCCTAACGTAAAATGCCAATCGGGAGAATCGCCATCGCGGCTATTTTTGCAATTCCGCCCACCCGTATCTTGCTATGGATACTGGACCTAAGTCAGTGTTTATAAGGCTTTGGTGGTATTTTGGGATGGAAACACTGTTATGCAGACAGTGGCCCTTGTTTCTGTGAGGCAATGGCTTACACTGTCCGGCTCAACACATTGAATTCGCAGGATTAACGATGCAAAACTGGAGCCCGAACAGCTGGAGAAACAAACCAATCGTCCAGCAGCCGGAATATAGTGACCAGGCGTCTTTGGAGCAGGTCGAACAGTCACTCTCTGCAATGCCTCCACTGGTATTTGCAGGTGAGATTCGCGCGTTGCGCTCTCAACTGGCCGAAGTAGCAAACGGCAATGCCTTTTTGCTGCAGGGCGGCGACTGTGCTGAAAGTTTTGCAGAGTTTAATGCCAACAAGATTCGCGACACCTTCCAGGTACTGCTGCAGATGGCGGTGGTTCTCACCTTCGCAGGAAGCTGCCCGGTTGTTAAGATCGGCCGTATGGCGGGTCAGTTCGCCAAACCACGTTCTGCCGGTACTGAAACCAGCAACGGCATTGAACTACCAAGCTACCGTGGTGATATCGTCAACGCGATTGATTTCACCACAGAAGGCCGTGCTGCTGATCCACAGCGTTTGCTGCAGGCGTACCATCAGTCTGCTTCTACGCTGAACCTGCTACGCGCCTTCGCTCAGGGTGGTTTCGCCGATCTGCATCAGGTTCACCGCTGGAATTTGGGTTTTGTTGAAAAAAGCCCACTGGGCGAAAAATACCAGCACCTGGCTGATCAGATCGACCAAGCACTGGCGTTCATGGAAGCGTGCGGCCTGACCTCTGAGGTAACACCGCAGATCCACGAAACCAGCCTGTACACCTCCCACGAGGCGCTGCTGTTGGGTTACGAGGAAGCGCTGACCCGTCAGGACAGCCAGACCAACGACTGGTACGACTGCTCCGCACACATGCTGTGGATCGGTGACCGTACCCGCCAGACCGACCACGCACACGTGGAGTTCCTACGCGGTGTTCAAAACCCGATCGGTGTAAAAGTGGGTCCGACCACAACCCCCGACGACCTGATCAAACTGATCGATCTGCTGAACCCGGAGAACATCCCGGGTCGCCTGACACTGATCGCACGTATGGGCGCTGACAACATTGAGAAGATGCTGCCACCGCTGGTACGCGCGGTGAAAGCCGAAGGTCGTCAGGTTGTCTGGAGTTCCGACCCGATGCACGGCAACACCATTAAAGCCTCCTCCGGTTACAAGACCCGCAGCGTTGATGCGATCCTGAAAGAGATGAAAGGTTTCTTCCAGGTACACAAAGCGGAAGGCACCTACGCTGGCGGCGTACACTTCGAGATGACCGGTCAGAATGTCACTGAGTGTATCGGTGGTGCTTACCAGATCACCGAAGAGGGTCTGGCAGACCGTTACGACACTTACTGTGACCCACGCCTTAACGGCGAACAGGCACTGGAACTTGCGTTCCTGATCGCCGATACCCTGAAAGAGGCGCGCCGTTGAGCCGCGAGCAAAGCGTAAACGATCTCCTGCTCAGCATTGAGCAGGAGATGCGTGAAAACGGCCTGTGGGGTGAGCAGTCGCCTCCTGAACAGGCGCTGGCCAGCCAGCAGCCCTTCTGCGTAGATACACTGCGGTTTGAGGAGTGGGTTCAGTGGCTGATGATTCCACGCTTGCACGTGATGATCGAACAGGGCCTGCCACTGCCACAGAACAGCAACATGCACACCATGGCTGAGGAAGCGATGAAGTCCGTATACGCTGAAACCGACCAGCTCGTCGCGCTGATCAAACAGCTGGACGAGGCCCTGAATATCCGCCATTAAGCAGTGACAGATTAGAAACGGCCATAAAAAACGGGATCATAAAGATCCCGTTTTTTATGGCTGATAGATACGCTCAGCGTTGATCAGGTCAGACCTTTCAGCACGATATCTTCGTAGGTCACGATGCCCTGAATCTTACCGCCATCGATCACCGGCGCCATCGCCAGACCGAAGTTTTCGAACAGGCGCGCGCAGTAACGCACGTCCATCTGCGGATCAACCGAGATCACCGGCTTTGCCATCACCTCATAAACGTTTACACGCTCTGGTGAGCGGTCCTTCGCCACAACCTGCTTGGCGATATCGGACAACAGCAAAATACCGAATTCATCATCTTCGTGGCGCTTATTGATAAACAGCGCATTTGCAGACTTCTGCTTGTACAGCTCCAGTGCATCGCTGATGGTCACCAGACCATCGACCATTGCGAACTCCTGGGTCATAACATCTCTGACACGTACGACTGATTTCTCGCCGCTCATATCTCTTCCTCTACCACATTAGTCAGGGTTTGAATCTGATGGGCCACGCCTACCGCGTCCTCTACATCCAACTGGATAGCGATGCCCCGTCCCGGCGCATCGTCAAAACCGGCCACATCAGAGATTGTTTCCAGAATCTTGCGACTCAGATGCTCTTCGGTGATGAATAAAACCACGTCACGCTGGGTTTCCAGATTAAGACCGAAGAAGGTTTTGGTTTTGGTCACGCCCTCTCCACGGGCGTTGTTGATCACGGTTGCACCGGTGGCACCCGCCTCACGTGCAGCCTTCATTACCTTGTCTGTTTTGGAATCCTCAACAAACACCAGTAGCAGTTTGAAATGCACGGCTTTTCTCCATTAATTACTTCAAAGTGTCCGGTTCAGCGTCCGCCATCGCGTTGCGGCGTCGGGTGAACCATTCTGTCATCTGTGCGTAGCCCATCACCGTAATCATCGGGAACAGGCTGGCAAATGCGATCAGGCCGAAACCATCGATCAACGCACTACGTCCGGGTACGGTTTCCGCCAGACCAAGACCCAGTGCCGCGACCAGCGGTACCGTAACGGTAGAGGTGGTCACACCGCCAGAATCATAGGCCAGTGGCACGATCATCTTCGGCGCCCACATGGTCTGAATCACCACCACAATATAACCGGCGATGATGAACCAGTGGATCGGATAACCCGTTACGATACGCCAGGTACCTAATGAGATACCCACTGCAACACCCAGTGCTACAGCGATACGCAAACCCCAGACGCCGATCGCACCACCGGAAACTTCGTTGGCTTTGATCGCGACCGCAATCAGCGACGGCTCCGCAATGGTGGTACTGGCACCGATCGCAAACGCAAACAGATATACCCAATAATAGTCCTGCCAGCTCAGCGCACCGGGTGCACCGTCGCTCCACTGCCCGATAAAGGTCGGGTTGGTGAGCTGCTCCGCCATCAGACGTCCGATTGGGAATAGCGCTTTATCCAGGCCCAGCAGGAACAGCGCCAGGCCAATGATTACGTACGCAAAACCGATCAGTACCCGTTTCAAGTTGGGGATCGGGCGGCGGATCACAAATAGCTGAAAACCAAAAATAATCGCGGCGATCGGAATCACGTCCTTGATGGTCGTCAGGGTGATATCAACCAGCTGTAAAACGAATTCCATCAGATCACCATTCCGTATGCCATGACAAAGATCATGGGTGTTAATGAGGCAAACGCGATCAGACCAAAGCCGTCGATCATCGGGTTACGCCCCTCAATCGAGGATGCAAGGCCCACACCCAATGCGGTCACCAGCGGTACGGTAATGGTCGAGGTGGTCACACCGCCTGAGTCGTAGGCGATACCGATGATTTCGCGTGGTGCAAACATGGTCATGATCACAACCATCATGTAGCCAGCGATGATCATGTACTGAATAGACCAGCCTTTCAGGATACGCAGCACCCCAAGCACGATCGCCAGTCCTACGGCGAACGCCACGGTAAAGCGCAAGCCATTGGCATAGCTGGAACGTGACTCGTCCGTATCAACGATCATCCCCCCGACGGAGGCGACCTTTGCGGCCTCATCCGCTACGGCTATCAGCGCCGGTTCCGCCACCGTTGTGCCGAAGCCCAACGCAAACGCGAACACCAGCAACCACACGACACTGCCCTTACGGGCAAACGCGTGCGCCATGGTTTCCCCGATTGGAAACAACCCCATCTCCAATCCGTAGATAAAGAACGTCAGGCCTGCGACAACGCACAGCAGCCCCGTCACCAGACCCACAAGGTCCGGAACGCTCTGTTGTAAAACAAAAATCTGGAAAAAACCGATGACAAGAATGATCGGTGCCAAGTCACGAAGACTGCCGATCATCGAGCGTCCAAGTGCAAGAAAAGAGCTCTTCAAGCCCCGTAACTCCCTATTAAATAATGTCTTTTAAACCCTAAGGGTAGGTTATCTTTTTTACTGCTTTGTTGCAAAGAGAACACCAAACGTGTGGATATAAGCGGCTGAAATCAAACAAACTTTAATAATAAATGCTCATCAATTAGCAGTGCTGAAGTGCTGCAAAGGTCGGTCTGTCGCTCCTTTAGCCGTACTGGTAAAATTCGCACCTGATTTTTAAGATTTCTGAGTGAGCCTTCGTCCATGTCCCAGATCCCATCCCTTGTAGAGTTCTTACGTCAATCCGGTACCCAACTGCGTATCTTTGACATGGGCCGCCGCGTCAGCAAGATGTCGCCGGAAACCTTCAACAAGGTGGAACAGGCTCAGATCGTATACCCAAGTCCGTTTATGCATCACGCCTGGATTGCGTTGCTGATGTGGAACCCAAAACTGAAAGACCAGAACGTGGTCTGGTTCCTCAAACTACCGCTGGATGAGCAGGGTTATCTGGTACAGGCTGCCCGCGACGACTTTATGAACCGCCTGCTGCAAAACATCAGCAGTATGCTGGAAGAGGGCAACAACGAGAAGAAAGACGCCCTGCAGGACAATCCCTTCTCCTTTAAACCTGAGCAGGAGAAGATGGCGATCTTCCACGCCCACGCAACCCTCGCGATCGGCCAGCCTGCCTCCCAGTACTACGAACACGCGCAGCAGTATTTCGACGGCCAGCTTGGCTTTGACCAGTGGCAGGTGCTGGGTTACCAGGGCATCGCTGACTTGGTGGTACGCCATGAATCCGGGCGCAACAGCGATATTCTGACGAAGGCTATCGATAAACTGCCAAACGAGCCCTACGAAGTACTCTGCACCTGTCTGGAAAACATCGAACCGGACTACAAACTGTTCGCAGCACTCAGTAAACGGATGCAGGCCAGCCTGCAGGCGAAGGATACCAGCGCCTACAACGTTGCCGCTCAGATCCGCGCCATCTCTAACGGCCGTGACGAAGACGCCAAACGCGACCTGCTGCTGGAAGTACTGAAAACCGAGCACGCTAAAGAGGCAGAAGTGCTGGCGGCGATCGCTACCCGTTGCTCGAACAGCCTGAGATACCCTGAACTGCTCAAGCCTTATCTTGAATGTCTCGCCACAGGTAAATCCGGGCAGGTGGGTTTCTCACGCATTCTCGCCGACCTGATGTTTATGCCGGACCTGCGTGCACTGATCCTGCACACCTTCCGTGATCCGGACCGTAGCGACGAGCTGACCGCTGCCATCGGTCAAATGTTCGGCGGCAATATGGGCTGATTGCCAGTACCCTCTATAAAAAACGGCTGCCTCCCGTTAAGGAGCAGCCGTTTTTTTATGCCTTGGGTTCAGTACCGCCCCTCGCTTCGCATTGATGGGCAGCGGGTTATCACCCGGGGGCGTTTCAAGTCTTGTTGTTGGGAGTCGCTTCGCTCGTCACCAACCGACACCAAGTCCGTCCGTAGGTTGGCGACGGGCGCCAGCGACTCCCAACATCGGCAAGCCCGAGGAACCATGTTGTAGCTTGTGGGGACATACCCATGCAGCCATGGCCCCATCAGCCGCGGGATCGCATGCTTTACTCGTAGTTATACACAAACTTGATCAGACGCGAGAAGGAGGTGTTACCCACAAACAGCTCCGACCACTTATGGGCATTGAACTCCTGATCCGTATTGTGCTGACGGAACAGGATGATCAACCGTTTGATCAGGTTCTTCTCCATATCCTCATGGCTGACGATGCTGTGCAGGATAACTGGGTTGTAGCTATCCTCGGTGCGTTCAGCCAAGAAACTCTGGGACCGGTAGAGGGTGTAGATAATCTTATACACCGCCGCTTGGTCGCCATTTTCCAGACCTAAGGCTTCAGTAATCTGACGGGAGAGATCCTTCAGCAGCACTCCGTCAGGGTTTTCAGCCAGAATCTCATCTGCCTTGTGATAGAACTTCAGACGCGTTTCATGATCAGGCAGGTCACCGCGCAGCTTGAAGACGCTTTTCACAAAGGCCATATAATCCCGCGTCAAACCGGTGGGCTGGGTGTCAGCACTGCGGTTTTCGTCGTCTTTGCTCGCTTCCTTGATCGAAACGATCACATCACCGCCCTGCGGGGTGGTGGAAATGATATTCCGGCCCTCCAGCATCTCACAGAAGCCACGGAAGGAGCCGTAGGGATAGTTACGGAAGTCCAGATCAGCCCGCGCTTTCATCTCTGGGACCAGTGTTGCCCCTAGCGGTTTACGCTCTTCACTTTCCAGAAACGCCACGGTTTCCAGCAACAGGTCGATCACGTCCTGTTCGCTGTTCAGCTCGCGCTTCTTAAGTTGAGGTTTTCGTGCGCCCAGCTCGTCGTGGTAGTAGAAGATGTCACACGCGCTCTTATAGAGCTCGCCTACGGAGTCGCTGGTGCTACCCACGCCGATGACCGTTTTTCCGATCTCTTTCAGTTTGGCGAACAGCGGCATGAAATCGCGGTCGTTGGCGATAACAGCGAAGTAGTTGATATCAGGGTAGGTGTAAGCGATGGAGAGGGCTTCAATCGCCAGACGAATATCGGCGGTATTTTTGTAGTTGTTGTAGTGGGGGATATCTTCGTGCTGGACCAGGTTAGCCTGCAACATCTGACGCAGCTCCTGTTTCTTATCCGGTGCCATCGGCAACTTAACGATATCACCGAAGGAGCGACGAATACTGACCCGGCCATGTTCTTCCAGCTTTTTGATCTCTCCCTTAATGTCCATAGGCAGACCATCATCAAGGCAAAAACCAACGAAGTTATCCAGATCTATAAATAATGCGATACGTTCTTTGGGTTCCATTCAATCAGTCCCTATTGATTAAAGGTACACAGCCTCCGCAAAAACAGTAGCTAAAAACCAACCTTCCCTGTGTTAAAGCAACACTGGGTTTCTAACTATCTTGCGAAGGTGGGCGGCCTATCGTCACTGCGTTGTTCTATCACAACACGGGGAGATAAGCCCACTGTGCTCGGTATTTGCCTGTATCTCAGGCAGAAAGTGATAATGCAGGAATTCTAATATAAGCGCCAGAATTCCCACATTGGTATTAAGGCTACTGGTAATCTTCTGGCAGGGTTACGCCCAGCTGATCGGCATCTTTTTGTGCGATCTCACGAAAACGGCGACGGGTCGCACTGCCTTTGGGTTTGGTCAGGAAGTACAGCAGCTTGGCAGCTACTTCCGGCGCAATCTCCTGCTCCTCCCCCCAACGCTGGATAAAGTCCACCAGCGTATTATCGCTTTTATCTTCCAGCGCAGTATGGATCGGCTGGCTGATCTGTTCGCCATTGCGAACACGCTGACAGATCACTTGATAGTTGTAGCTAAAATCAGGCAGTACATCAGCTTCGTCTTCGCTACGCAGGCGGAACCAACCGGTGGCCTTGCCCGCTTCGTACACCGCAGCATGACTCCAGTTATGACGGGAGGCGTGATCGGCATGCATACAGGCTTCCAAATAGGCCTGTTTGGTCGGCGGCAAGCCGAAATCCCCTTGAATATCCCGCAGGATCGCCAGAAACTCGGAGACACTCGGCATCCACGCCAGCGTTTCCTTACAGCGATCGATTGCTGCCACCAGCTCAAGTTCGCCATAACCGCGCAGGCTCAGCGCCCACTCCCGCTTTGCCAGACGTAGCTCATCCTGAGTTTCAAAACAGCTCTTGAATTTGTGCCCGTAGATCGCCATAAAGCGGGCAAAGATCATGTTGATCAGCGTTTTGGTACGATCCGGAATCGCCTGGGGATTGCCCTGCCCTGCGCCCTGCTGCTGAGCATATTGGCCACCAGGCTCACGAACCTCACTTGCGGGCCCGTTACCAGTCGGTGTCCTTGATGTCCATGATGGCTTGGGTAACCCGTTTGCGTTTTTCGCGAGAATCTCTGCGGGTGTTTTCATGGTTAAAACCTGTCTGTTGTTGTGCCTGACGCTGCTCGCGTCCATCCCGGGTCTGCTTCTTCACCCATTCACGTTTGACCCAGCCCAGGAATTTCTGATCCCAGTTGGTCTCACGGCGGTCTTTATCCAGCCAGTAGAGTACGAATTCATCGATACACTCCCGGGCAAAGGCCTCAGAAATGCCATGGCGCGGCAACATACTGAAAAACGTTGCCGAGGGCTGCCAACCGAGAAAGATCGGGTGTAACTTTTGATTCCGCTCTTCATGCTGTTCAAACAGCACCTGAAGTTCGCTTTTGTGTTTACGCCAGCCGGTACTCCCCCCAAAGCTGGGCGCTGGAGTACGTGGCGCTGCAGGTGGATTGGGTTTGTTGACGACGCCTAACGGTGGTGCATCCACACGCGGGGGTGGTTCATCCATCACAGACAGGCGACTGACCTGCTCAATCTCCGCAACTGGCGGTTCCATCTGTGTCCTAGGCTGCGCGGGTGGCACTGACCGTCTTGGTGGTGGGGCTGATCGCACAACTGGCGTAGCGGCAGGCGCTTGCGCCTGGTCGGATAGATCAAGCAACACAATCCGTACCGCATCAGCGCTCATGTTCGCTTCAACCGCGCGCTGGGCCACCAGGCTGTGTACGACAGAGGTGAGTTTCTGTTGATTCCAGAACGGTACCAGCTGCAGCCAGCTGTGCGAATCCAGCTGCAGCTCCAGCTGCCCACGATGATCTCGCGTCCCGAGCTGCTGCGCACGCTGATGACATACACCCAGCAACAACGCCTCCTCCAGACCAAACTGTTCTACCAGGGAGGGATACAGCAGCATGGGCTGTTCAGGAAAGCGGTAACTCATCAGCTCTTAACTATCTCTTCTTAACGGCGTGGCAGCGTACTCTGATAATTAAAGCACGTAACGCAACAAACTTAGAAAAACACAACGCAGACTGTCAGAAACAAAAAAGCCGCAGCCAGAGCTGCGGCCTTATATACAGCTACGAGTCTGTTAGCCGTCCTGGGCGAAAACTTCTACCGCACGCAACACATCGCGACGGCTGATCTGACCGATTACTTTACCATCTTTCACTACCGGCAAGCGACGGCGGCCGTTTTTAATAAACTCTTCCGCGACCTCGATGATATCCGCTTCGTGACTGACGGTGTGTACTTCTTCAATCATGTAGTCACCGACAACTCCACCCACTTCCTCTTCATGGTAGGTCAGGGTCAGAATTGCACGCAGACAGTCGGCTTCCGACAGCAGGCCAACCAACTTGCCATGCTTGTCGATTACCGGTGCACCGGTAATGCCGTAATCTACCAGCGCATTGATGGCTTCAAACAGGTCGGTTTCTGGTGTGAAAGTGACGAGCTTTTCACACATGTAGTCCAGAGCCTTTACGGATCTCAGCATTGTGGTTCCTCCTTGTGGGGCTATGCCCGAATACATCAGCACCGGTGCCAGCACCGGCCCTGATACCTATCTTTATACAAATCTCAGCTGGCAGGCAACGGATAATTAGAGGTCTTAGTTGAAAACGACCGTTTTATTGCCCTGAACCAGAATCCGGTCCTGCAGGTGCCAGCGCAGACCGCGCGCCAGACAGGTTTTCTCTACGTCACGTCCCAGGCGCACCATATCTTCCGGCAGGTCCTGATGGCTGATGCGGATCACGTCCTGATCAATGATCGGTCCGGCATCCAGGTCTTCGGTGACATAGTGACAGGTTGCACCGATCAGCTTCACACCGCGCTCATGTGCCTGATGATACGGCTTGGCACCGGCAAAGGATGGCAGGAAACTGTGGTGAATGTTGATAATGCGATGTTGGTATTCCGCGCAGATGTCGGATGGCAGAATCTGCATGTAACGCGCCAGCACAACGCTGTCCGCTTCGTGTTCACGGATCAGTTCGCTGACACGGCTAAAGTGCTCTGCCTTGTTCTCTTTATCCACAGGCACGTGGAAATAAGGGATCTTGTGCCACTCCACCATGCTGCGCAGGTCGTCGTGGTTAGAGATCACACACGGAATCTCACAATCCAGCTCACCCTCGTGATAACGGTGCAGCAGGTCGGCCAGACAGTGCGACTGACGGCTCGCCATCAGAATCACTTTCTTCGGCTTACCGGAGTCGTGAATCTTCCAGTTCATGTTGAACGACTGTGCGATTGGAGAGAACGCCTCACGCAGCTCCTCCAGTGAAAACGGCAATGAGGCTGCTCTGATCTCAACACGCATAAAGAACCAACCGGTGGTCGGATCGGAGTGTTGGTTAGCGTCTGAAATAGAGCCACCGTGACTGGATATAAAGTTACTTACCATCGCCACAATGCCCACACGGTCAGGGCAGGCCAATACCAGTCTGTATCTGCGTTCCATCTATCCTTCGTCCCCACTAGGCTACGCTGAAAGCGGCTATTCTAGCAGCTTGTTGGATCAGTAACAGAGTCACGACTGGTTCTGTTCAAATAACTGATCGCTTTTTGCAGCGCAGACAAAGTCGTTACGATGGAGGCCATGAATCTTGTGGGTATACCAGACGATACGCGCATAGCCCCAACCAAAGGTAATATCCGGGTGGTGCTGCAGTGACTCCGCCAGTTCTCCGACAGCGTTTACAAACGCCAGCGCTGCCGCAAAGTTTTTGAACCGATACTCTCGCTTCAGCTGCGGCACATCTTTTACGGTCACAATCGCCCAGTCAGGAATCTCCAGCAGCAGCTCACGCGCCTCGGTTTCCGTCACAGTGGGCGCACCGACACGACAGGCACTGCATTGTTCATTAACCAATCCACTCACGCTTTATCCTCCACTCAGGTTCTAGCTCAAAGCATAGCTTCCTGATCAGCTTTCGCCTGCCATCGATCAATATCCACATTTCAGATTGGCATACAGTGAAATATACTGGCTTGAACCGGAGGATTTTTAATGACTTTAATGCCGGAACGGATGACACCGTTGAAAGCCCGTCGACTTGGGCTGGATACGCAACAGGAACTCACTATCTATCTGCGTGCCGACAGCCCGGTATGCAAGTCAGAAGGCTTCAGTGCCCTCTCCCGCGTGCTGGTGCGCACCGAGCAGCTACACATCATCGCCACCTTGAACATTGTGACCGGCGATCTGCTACAACACGGCGAGATCGGCCTATCGGAACCTGCCTGGAAAAAGCTGCAACTGAACGATGGCGACAGCATCTGGGCCTCGCATCCTGCGCCTATCGGTTCGATATCCCACGTGCGTGCCAAGGTATACGGCCATAGCCTGAAACGAGAGCAGTTCCGCGAGATCATTGAGGATGTGGTCGCGGGGCGTTACGCGGACGTCCATCTCGCAGCTTTTATCACTGCCTGCGGCAACGACAATATGAGCAACCGCGAGATCACCTATCTCACCGAAGCGATGGTCAATGCCGGTAGTCGTATCGAGTGGGATCTGCCGATCGTGGTGGATAAGCACTGCGTCGGAGGCCTGCCTGGAAACCGTACCACCCCGATCGTGGTGTCAATTCTGACCGCCTGCGGCCTGACCGTACCAAAAACCTCGTCGCGTGCGATCACCTCCCCTGCCGGAACTGCCGATACCATGGAAACCCTCACCAAGGTTTCGCTTTCGCTGGATGAGATGAAACAGGTGGTCTGCGAACACGGCGGCTGTCTGGCCTGGGGTGGCTCGGTGCGTTTATCCCCGGCCGATGACCTGCTGATTAAGGTTGAGCGCATGCTGGATATCGACAGTGAAGGTCAGCTGATCGCTTCCGTGCTGTCGAAAAAAATCGCAGCCGGGGCGACCCATGTGCTGATCGATATGCCGGTTGGGCCAACCGCCAAAGTACGCAGCCAGGCGTCCGCCGACAAACTCGCTGACAGCTTCCGTAAAGTCGCTAAATCCCTCGGTCTGATCGTTGATGTGATGTTCAGCGACGGCAGCCAGCCGGTGGGCAGTGGCGTTGGCCCCGCACTGGAAGCCCGCGACATCCTGGCCGTCCTGCAAAACCAGGCCGATGCACCCGCTGACCTCAAGGAGCGCGCCATTCGCGTAGCAGGTGCCATGCTGGAGATGGCCACCGAGCTGCCGAAAGGCGAGGGAGAGAAACGGGCACGCGAACAGATCGAATCCGGCAACGCCTGGCAGAAGTTCTGCGACATCTGCAAGGCACAAGGTGGCCTGTTTGAACCCCCGATTGCCCCCTACCGTTTCGAACTGATTGCTCACGAACACGGTCAGGTTAAGAGCATCGATAACCGACGTCTGTCACAGGTTGCCAAACTCGCCGGGGCACCCGCCGACCTGGCCGCGGGTGTCGAGGTACACGTCAAACGTGGCGAAACCGTTAAACCGAACCAGGCCTTACTGACCATCCACGCCGAAAGCATGGGTGAGCTAAACTATGCGGTTGAGTATCTGGAAGCCCATCCAGAAACCATTCAAGTCTGTACCGACAAGGAGATCACCGATGCGTCCACTTCTGTTTAACCTGGAATCCGATCCAACGCTGGCCGCAAATCTCTGTACGGCACTGGATGCAGAGATGGGGGAGCTGGAGCAACGCCAGTTCCCTGATGGTGAAAGTTACCTGCGCATTCTCAACGACTGTGCCGACCGTCAGGTCGTGGTGTTCTGTAATCTGGTACGCCCGGATGAGAAAACCCTGCGCCTGCTGTTCCTGCTTGATACCTTGCGTGAACTGGGCGCAACACAGGTCGGGCTGGTCACCCCCTATCTCGCGTACATGCGGCAGGACAAACGCTTCAAGAGCGGTGAATGTGTCAGCTCCCGCCCCTATGCCCGTTTGCTCTCACAAGGGCTGGACTGGCTGATCACCATGGATCCGCACCTGCACCGTTACAGCAGTTTGTACGAAATCTACAGTGTGCCAAATCAGGTCGTGCCCGCCGCACCGCTGATCGCCCAATGGATTCGCGATAACCTGACGCAACCCCTGCTGATCGGACCAGACAGCGAGAGTGAACAATGGGTCGCTCAGGTCGCGGAACTGGCAGATGTGCCCTTTCAGGTATTGGAGAAGGTTCGACACGGCGACTATGACGTGGAGGTCTCCCTACCGCAGGTCGAGCGCTGGCAGGATCATACACCGGTGCTGGTCGACGATATCATCTCCAGTGGCCGTACCATGCTGGAGACCATTCAGCACCTGACCGACGCGGGGCTGAAATCACCCGTTTGTATCGGTGTACATGGGTTGTTTTCGGCCGACGCCTACGAACGCCTCACAGCGGAGGCGCAGGTCGTCACCACCAACTGTGTCACCCATAGCAGCAACCAGATTGAGGTCGCAGAAGCGCTGGCAGACGCAGTGAAGGTCCAGCTGAAGAAAAGCTACGCATGAGCCTTGAGCAGATTACGCTGGCCGATGGCAGGCTGGCCTATGATCCAGCGTTTCTGCCACCTGACGAAGCCGATCCGCTGTTACAGCAACTCAGTGAACAGCTGTCCTGGCGCCAGGACCGTATCCGTCTGTTTGGTAAAGAGCACGCCATCCCCCGCCTGCAACTGTTTATGGGGGAACCGGGCATCCGTTACCGCTACTCCAATCTGACGCTGGAGACCGTGCCCTGGCACCCTGCTGTGCAGCGGTTAAAGGAACAGATCGAAGCCGAGAGCGGCTCTCCGTTTAACGCCGTGCTGCTCAACCTCTACCGTGACGGACAGGACAGCATGGGCTGGCACAGTGACGATGAACCCGAGCTGGGTCAGAACCCGGTGATTGCCTCGGTCAGTCTGGGGGAAACCCGTTGTTTTCTGCTCCGCCGCAAGGACAATCATAAAACCCGTTACGAGATCGCCCTGCCGAACGGCTCTTTGCTGCTGATGGCGGGTGCCTTGCAGCATTTCTGGCAACACAGTGTTCCGCGAACCCAAAAACCGCGCCAGCCCAGAATTAACCTGACCTTCCGCCACGTCCGCTGAACGAACGAGCGAATTGCCACCTCTGACCGCTGTTCAGCAGATAGTTAACTTGCTAAGGTTCTGCCAAATCCGTTTATTGCCCGGACAAGATTTATGAACGACGTTATCGACCTATTGAAATCCCACCGCTCCATCCGCCAGTTCACCGACCAGCCGGTCGAGCAGTCTATTATCGAAACCCTGATTGAAGCGGGTCAGGCAGCAGCCACCTCCAGCTTCATCCAGGCGTGCACTGTTATTCAGGTAAACAATCCTGCTACACGCGACAAACTGGCCAGCTGCGCCGGCGGTCAGGCCTACGTTGCCGCCGCTCCGGTTTTCCTGGTGTTCTGTGCTGATATGAAACGCCACCAGCTGACCTGTGAGATGCACGACGCGCAGATGCAGTCCGGTTTTACCGAGCAGTTCATCACCGCGTCCCTGGATTGCGCGCTGTTCTCGCAGAACCTGGTGGTCGCGGCGGAATCCCTCGGACTGGGCACCGTGTATATTGGCGGTCTGCGTAACAAAATTGCGGAAGTCGCTGAGCTGCTGGAACTGCCGGAGCTGGTTTATCCGGTTTTCGGCCTCTGCCTGGGTTACCCGGACCAGAATCCGGAGGTGAAACCTCGTCTGCCGGTTGACGTTGTCCTGAAGCAGGAGGTGTATGACGACAGCCAGGATCAGGAACGCATCGTAGCCTACGATCACCACGTACGTGAGTACTACCTCACCCGTACAGGTGGCACTAAAGATATGAGCTGGAGCGAGCAGATCTCCGGCATGCTGGTGAAGGAATCCCGCCCGCACATGCTTCCATTCCTGCAGGCGCGTGGATTTTTGCAGAAGTAATCTGCCGGAACATATCTCGCAGACATAAAAAAACCGGCATAACGCCGGTTTTTTTATGCTTGTCGCTGTGTTTACAGCTGAGCAGCCCAACCAGAGATCCACTCGCTCGCAGCCTCTTCCGGGTCAGGAGTTTCACAAGCGTCGATCATCAGAGGTTCACCGACACGTTTGACCTGCAGCTCTTCCAGCAGGCTGTCCATCATTTTGCCTGCGTTAGCAAAGTTCTGGTAACCGCTATCACCCAGAGCAATCACGCCGAAACGTTTTTCCGGCATCATCGGCATGTTGTCTTTCATCTTCGCGTACAGCGGCATCAGGTTGTTCGGAATCTCACCCAGACCGATGGTAGCAGTACAAACCAGCAGGACTTCAGTCTCGTCAGCAACCACTTCATCAAGCTCAGGCTCTTCCAGAACCACGGTGTTATGACCCAGACCGGTCAGCTGCTCCGCACAATCCTCTGCCACCTGCTTTGCGTTACCATAGGTAGAACCCACCAGCACCTTGATATTTGCCATTGCTATAAACCTTGCGTTCTGCTTAAAAAATGAGCGCCAATTCTAATGAAATTCACGGCCGAAAAAAACCTGCAATTACTGGGGACTTAAACAGCATCCCCCCCCCATTCTGCGCGGCTTAAAAAGAACAACAGAACCCTCCCACCATTTCCCCAGAGTTAAACTATTCTTTTCTCATAGCACTGAGATCGGAGGTCGTTATGGCTAACCCACAAGTTACCCATCTGCTCGAAGAACTGGAGCGTAAAGCCAGCCATCGCTCCAAACTGGTCGACGTCACTTTTCCCGTCGACAGTGAAGATCTGATCCGTTTGGAAGCGCTGGCCGATGTCTTTGATATGCAGAAGGAAGAACTGATTACCGCACTGCTACACACGGTATTGCTGGAAGTTGAAGCATCGATGCCTTACCGCCAGGGTACCAAGGTGATCCGGGTAGAGGATGGCGAACCGATCTACGAGGACGTGGGCCCTACCCCACGTTATCTGGCGATCAAAAACCGGCTGGAGCAGGAGGAGATCCGCAGGCTGAAGAGAGCAGCGAAAGCCTGAACCGCCAGCTTAATACCGGCAACCTTATTACAGGAGCATAGGTATGCGTATCTTTCGTCGATTGATTATCGGAGTAGTTTTATTAATTCCCCTGAATAGCGTCTGGGCAGGGTCAGAGCATAAAGCCAGCGTCTACATTATCTCCCCACAGGAAGGGGCAACCGTAAGCTCGCCTGTTACCGTGCGCTTTGGGTTACGCGGCATGGGTGTGGCGCCAGCTGGCGTTGAGCGCAAGAACACCGGACATCACCACCTGCTGATCGATGCAGCACAACTACCACCCCTAGATCAGCCGCTGGGCAGTGCGGCAAAACATTTCGGGGGCGGCCAGACCGAAACCGAGATCGAGCTGACGCCGGGTAAACATACCCTGCAGCTGATTCTGGGCGATCATAATCACCAACCACACAACCCACCGGTAATCTCTGAACCGATTACCATCACCGTGGAGTAATCTGGCTCGCAGTACGAATCAGCGCGTTAACGCACCAGTTCGTGGTCGCGGTAATGCGGGTCAACCCAACAACGAGGCAGGGCTTCGCCTGATGGAAACTGCAGGTCCTGCTTCTGGTAACTTTCCGTTTCCTGCAACTCCTCACCATAGTGGCAGCGCCCTTTCAGGGCGGACTGGTAGGGATCAAACAGGTCGGTCAGCTCCATCACCTCAATCAGATGGCCATTCTTTTTACGCTCTTTAAGAAACATGCTCTGCTCCGGCGCTTTTTAAAATCACACTAACAGTGTAGAAGCCATAGCCGCTAAACAGGCATAAAAAAACGCGGCAGTGGCCGCGTTTTCATTTGCGACAGGCAGCTGACCTTAGCTGTTACTCATATCCGGCAGGTTACGACCGTAGAAGATCTCACGCATCTCATTGAACAGACGCTCGGTGATATCCTTCACCTCTTTACCGGTCAGGTCTTCGGTGGTGGTACCGAACAGGTACTGGTTCAGGTCGTAGTCGTTCAGCATCATCTTGGTGTGGAAAATGTTTTCCTGATAAACGTTCACGTCCACCATGCTGTACAGGTCACGGATATCTTCACTGATGAAGTTCTGGATAGAAGTAATATCGTGATCGATGTAGTGCTTCACGCCATCCACGTCACGGGTAAAACCACGTACGCGGTAGTCGATAGTTACGATATCGGATTCCAGCTTGTGGATAAGGTAGTTCAGCGCTTTCAGCGGAGAGATTACACCACAGGTGGATACTTCGATATCCGCACGGAAGGTACAGATGCCGTTGTCCGGGTGAGCTTCCGGATAAGTGTGCACACAGATGTGGCTCTTATCCAAATGCGCGACAACAGAATCAGGCAGCGGACCTGGTTTCTCGGTCTGGTCCACATTTTCTGCGTCTTTAATCGGTTCTTCCGCAACCAGAATGGTTACGCTGGCACCCTGAGGGTCATAGTCCTGACGCGCGACGTTCAGCACGTTAGCGCCGATGATGTCACATACCTCGGTCAGAATCTCCGTCAGACGGTCCGCGTTATACTGCTCATCGATATACTCGATGTACTCTGCCTTTTGCTCTGCGGTTTTCGCATAGCACACATCATAGATACAGAAGCTGAGGCTTTTAGTCAGATTGTTAAAGCCCTGCAGTTTGATTTTACCGTTCGATGCCAACGTCGGAACTCTCCAGCCAAAAATGCGTTTACAAATGGAAAACAGGTGGCCTTTTACCCTGTTTTTGGTGGGCGAATTGTAGAGCAGAACAGCGTAAACACAAAGAAAATTTTAAGCTCGAGAGATGACAAAATTTAGCGCCTTTTAACGACATCTTTACGACATTTAACCGCAATAAGACAGATTTTCATTCACAAAATCGACACCACGGGCTTTTACCGTCAGCTGGATAAAATTTGTACGACAGATCAGCGTGTAAAATCCTGGGACTGCAGCTGATATTCAGTTTTGATCACAACTGGTTAGTTGCTTTCCACCTCTCCGCCAACAGCAGCCTGATTCATTCTGCCAGCACACTGCTTAGAAGCTGCTAACATACTGATATACAGCGACTTTACATGTTAAAGCCGCTGAAATGTGGCAAGCTGGCACCAACTTTGCTCGAAGAAACTCTATTCATTCGTTACATCTGACCTATACCCATCAGAATAAGAAGGTAAAAGAACATGAAGATGAAAGTAGCCGCCTTTACCTCCCTGCTGGCTGTCGCCTCTGCCCCCGCGCTGGCACACACCGGCTCAGTCGCTGAACACAACAGCCTGCTGAGCGGTCTGATCCATCCACTGGTGGGTATCGACCACCTGCTGGCGATGCTGGCTGTTGGTTTCTGGGCCGCGATGCAGAAAGATAACCTGCGCCTGCAGATCCCACTGACGTTTATGCTGGTGCTGATCGCGGGTTTTATGCTCGGTCAGAGCGCATTTAGCCTGCCGGTGGTTGAAGGTGGTATCGCGACATCGGTACTGATGTTGGGTCTGTTGATAGCGGCGGCTGCACGCTTGCCTGCGGCAGCGGCACTGGGCCTGAGCGCAACCTTCGCGCTGTTTCACGGTTACGCGCATGGTGCAGAAGCTGCGGCTTCTTCCATGACTCTGTTTGCAGCAGGCTTCCTCGGCTCTAGCCTGATGCTTCACCTCGGCGGTGGGTTTGCAGCACACACCGTTAAGGCACACCTGCCGGCACTGGCCAAACTGGCTGGTCTGGCAATCGCTGCTGCAGGCGCCACCCTGCTGGCAGCCTGACCGTTCCGGTCTGACCTCGGTCCCCAACCTTACATGCGCCGGGGTAAGGCCAACTTCTGACGCTTTGTCACCCACTCTTCAGTCGGGCTTTTCAGCCCGACTTTTTTTGTCTGCTGTCCCCCCACATTCTACTCGTTACCCCCTCGTAGGTTGGAGACGAGCGCCAGCGACTCCCAACAAATCCATCGCAGGCTCTGATTTTGGGTAATCTGCACGCAGCTCAGAATGACATAAGTAGGCAGGTCATCACGCCAGTGATGCCCAACGCATGAAATGTATTTAAAAGTGTTGGGCTTTGCTGCACAAAAACTAACCTACGGCGATTGGTAAGAAAGATCGGTATATAGAGAAAAGTGCCGTCCCTGGCTCCTGCAGCTTAGAAAAGCCTAAGACCAGAAGGTTTGCCCCCAGGGGCGGCTGACTGGGAAATTTTAATAAGAGGAGTTAGCAAATACGTGGCAGCTGTTCACCCACCAGCATATCGAGAATACGTTCACCGCCGAAGCCGGTCTGTACCAGCACACGCCCAGCGTAACCCTCGATCACCTCACCGATGATTGCGGATCCTTCACCGGCCGGGTGAGATTGCATCACATCGAGAACAGCATCGGCTTTATCTCCCGGCACCACGGCCACCAGCTTGCCTTCGTTGGCAAAGTAGAGCGCATCAAGACCTAAGATTTCGCAGACACCACGCACCTCTTCGCGCACCGGGATCTTGTTCTCCATCAGGCGGATTGAGACTTCAGAGGATTCCGCAAACTCGTTCAGCACCGTTGCCACTCCACCACGGGAGGCATCACGTACTGCGTGCAGCTCTGGGCAGATCTCCAGCATCGCCTGCACCAAGCCGTGCAGCGGCTGGCAATCGGTTTTCAGCTCAACATCCAGCGCCAGATCACCACGGGCGTTGAGGATCGCCGCACCGTGATCACCGACAAAACCATTGACGATGATCTTGTCACCCGGTTTACAGTTCTCGGCGGAGATATCCACACCTTCAGGGATCACGCCGATACCGGTGGTGTTGATGAAGATCTTGTCACCTTTACCCTTCGGCACCACCTTGGTATCACCGGTAACGATGGTGACACCCGCGTCATCGGCGGCCTGGCGCATGGAGGTGACGATGCGGCGCAGCAGCTCCACCTCCAGCCCCTCCTCCAGAATCATGCCGCAGGAGAGGTATTTAGGGATCGCGCCCGATACGGCAAGATCATTGACCGTACCGTTCACCGCAAGCGTGCCGATATCACCGCCCGGAAACTCCACCGGATCAACCACATAGCTGTCGGTGGTGAACGCCAACTTCCGGCCCTGCACCTGCAGATCGGCCAGTTCAAAGCGCGCCTGGTCTTCCAGCTTGTTGAGATTTTCATTATCAAAGGTGCCCACAAACACATCTTCAATCAGGTCACGCATCGCCTTACCGCCCGCGCCGTGCGCCATAGTGATGGTGGATGCTTTCAGGGTACGTTGTGGTTTACTCATCGATAAATCTCATTACTGTCATTAGATATAAAAGCGTTACGAGCGAAGATCAGACAAGGCAAGAATCGGTGAAAAAGCGGAGCCTACAACTGTAGGTGAGCATTTTGAGCCGATTCTTAACGCCGTATGATCGAGCGCAGTCGCTTTTTATGCGATATTGCGGGCTTCGATTTTGCCGTAGCTATAGTACGCAGAGCAGGCTCCTTCGGTGGAGACCATCAATGCACCCATCGGTGTTTCCGGTGTGCACTGCTTGCCAAACACCTTGCACTGCCAGGGTTTGATCACGCCTTTCAGCACCTCACCGCACTGGCAGGATTTTGGATCGGCGATCTTGAGGTTTGGCAGGGCAAAGGCACGCTCCGCATCATACTGGGCGTAACCGTCACGGATACGCACGCCAGAGTGATCGATAGACCCCAGGCCACGCCATTCGAAGAACTCACGCAGTTCAAACACATCAGACACAGCACGCAACGCCTGCATATTGCCGCCATCCGGCACGATACGTTTGTACTGGTTTTCGATCTTGGCTTCGCCCGCTTTTAACTGCTCCAGCACCATCAGCAGGGACTGCAACACGTCCAGTGGTTCAAAGCCAGAGATGATCAGCGGACGGTTGTACTGGGCGGAGATAAACTCGTACGGGGCCTGACCGATCACCATGCTCACATGGCCCGGTCCCAGGAAACCGTCGATGTACATATCCGGTGAATCCAGGATCGCCTTGATGGTTGGGATGATGGTGATGTGGTTGCAGAACAGATAGAAGTTGTTGATCCCCTCCTTCTCCGCCTGCTTAACGGTCAGCGCCGTGCTTGGCATGGTGGTTTCAAAACCCAGACCAAAGAACACCACCTTTTTGTCGGGGTGCTTACGCGCCAGCGCCAGGGCATCCATCGGCGAGTAGACCATACGGATATCACAACCTTCCGCTTTGGCCTGTTGCAGACTTTTCTTCGAACCCGGCACACGCATCGCGTCCCCGAACGTGGTGAAAATCACATCGGGTTGCTCGGCGATCGCCACGCAGTCATCCACACGTCCCATCGGCAATACACACACCGGACAGCCCGGACCGTGTACCAGTTCGATCTTGTCCGGTAGCAGCTCTTCGAGGCCGTAGCGGAAGATGGAATGGGTGTGGCCACCGCACACCTCCATAATCTGCAGCGGACGCTCCTGCGCCTGCGGGATCTCATCAACCAGGGTGTGGATACGTTCCAGAATCGCTTTCGCCATATCTGGATCACGGAATTCGTCTACAAATTTCATCTGTCTTTGCTCACAGAGATTTTTAGTATTTGTTGGGCTTTGCTGCGCAAAGGCCAACCTACGGGCGGTGTTAACCCAATGGTGTAGGTTGGCCATCACGCCAGTGATGCCCAACACACAACCGATCGATCAATTAACGGCCGTGCTCACCCATAAAACCGCGTTCGTCTGCCAACAGGGTGTGCACCAGATCCCAGAGGATGTGGTAGCTCACCAGATGGCACTCCTGAATACGGTGCACGCTGTCGGTCTCCACGATCAGGCAGTGATCCACCGCTTTGCTGCCTGCCAGCTCGCCGCCGTCACCGCCGGAGAACGCCACCACCACCAGCCCCAGCTGTTTTGCCTTTTTGCAGGCGGCAGTGATGTTGGGGGAGTTGCCACTGGTGGAGAACACAACCAGCACATCTTCCGGCTTGGCCAGCGCCAGCAGCTGGCGCGGCAGTACATGCTGGAAACCGATATCGTTGGAGATGGCGGTCAGCATGGCGTTGTCTTGGCTCAGATTGATCGCGGGCAGCGCCGGACGGCCTGCGGTCACCGGGTGCATAAACTCCAGTGCCAGATGCGCTGAGTCACAGGAGGAGCCGCCATTACCGGCGGTGATCAGGCGACCACCGTTGCGGTAGGATTCGGCAATCGCACGGGCGATATCTGCCAGTACATTGTTGTACTTGGCGAAGAACGCCTGCTTGGCAGCGATGCTCTCTTCTGTTTTCAGTTGAATCGAATCCAGCAGCTCCTGGGTTTTATCTCTGGTTTCAGGTTTGTCACCCTGCTCACTGCCCATAAAGGGATAGAGGGCACCGAGCATATTGTTGGCATCGTTCTTATCAGACATTTCTCAGCACCTGCTCAGTGAATCTCTGTGTTCTGCATAGCATCCAGCTCTTCCTGCAGCTCACCCAGCTCAGCCAGAATCTCCAGCGTCTTTTGCGCTTCCTCTTCGTCGATCAGGCTCATGGCGAAGCCAACGTGGACCAGCGTCCAGCGGCCGATCAACGCATCCAGATTGCCGTCTTCCGGCAACACACAACCCAGATTGACCTCACGTTTCACGCCGGAGACATTGACCATCGCCATACCTTCAGCAGCATCTTTGATCTCAACGATCTGGCCGGGAATTCCTAAACACATAACTCAACTACTCTCGCAATTCGGTCTGGTTACTGTTTCTGCTCGGGTACGGCAGAGGGGGTACTTTGCTCCAGAGCGTAACGTTCCAGCTTGGAGCGCAGCCCCACACGGGAGAGCCCCAGCTCTTTGGAGGCACGGCTTTTGTTCCAGCGGTGGCGGATCAGGGTCTCGCGCAAAATCCGTTTTTCCAGCGTTTCAACACGCTCTTTCAGCGTGCCTTCGAGACCTGCCAGAATTTCAGTCTCTTCGGCCTCATCCACCGGAGCCGCGCGCAGGACACGCGGGCTGAGCAGATCCGCTGACAGCCACTCGTCGTCGGCCAACACCAGCATACGGCGTACTTCGTTCTGCAACTCACGTACGTTACCCGGCCAGCAGTAGCGGCGCATGCAATCCAACGCTTCCTCGGTAAAACCTTTTACCGGTTTGTCGAAGTCCTGCATCGCTTTGTCGAGGAAGCTGTTCGCCAATACCGGGATATCCACAACTCGACGCTCCAGTGGGGGCAGCTCTAGGGTAACCTCAGCAAGACGGAAGTAGAGATCCTGACGGAAACGTCCGGCGCGCACCTCCTCTTCCAGATCGCGGTTGGTGGAAGCCACGATGCGCACGTTCACTTTGCGGCGTTGATGTTCACCGATGCGCCGCACTTCGCGCTCCTGCAAGACACGCAGCAGTTTCACCTGAAACGCAGGGCTGATCTCGCCGATCTCATCAAGAAAGATGGTGCCGCCATCCGCCTGCTCAAACAGGCCCACATGGTCGGTGATTGCGCCGGTAAAGGAGCCTTTCTTATGGCCGAAGAGCTCGGAAGCCAACAGTTCATCCGGTATCGCACCGCAATTCTCGACCACGAAGGGTTTCTCGGCACGCAGGCTGTTGTAATGCAGCGCGCGGGCGAACAGCTCTTTACCGGCACCAGAGGGTCCGGTCACCAGCACAGAGACATCGTAAGGGGCGATCTTGCCCGCCTGATTGCAGAGCGCGTTCAGGGGGCTATCTTGATGACGCTGAATCTCGTCCAGCTGGAACGCCTGCTGCAAACGCTGTTTCTTCTGGGTGATGTTCTCTTCTGCCTGCCCTTCGGTCAGACGCATCTCCATCGCCAGCAGCTCGTTCTCGTTCTGCAGTTCATACAGGCGACAAGCGCCCCGCATGATCAGCAGCAGGTTATCCGGGTGCCAAGGTTTGGTGATGTATTGCAGGATGCCCGCTTCGTTCAGCCCTTTGATGATGTCCTCGGAGTCAGTGTAACCGGAGAGAATGAGACGCGCGATCTGCGGCCAACGTTCACGTACCTCGGTGAGGAACGCCACCCCGGTTTTGTCCGGCATACGCTGATCGCAGAGGATCGCCTGCACGTCGTTGCGTTCCAGCAGCGCCATCGCTTCGTCTGCGCTGCTAGCGGTAAGGACATCAAACTCCTCATCCAGCGTACGCTCCAGCGTCTCCAGCGAACGGATCTCGTCGTCGACGCAAAGGACGGTTGGACGATTCTCAAAATCGATCATAGCAACGCCTGGAACTGGTCGATTTCAGATTGCAGCGCGTCTATACGACTCTGGATCATATTTTTGCGGTGGCTCTCCAGCCACTCGATCCACTCATCCATACCTTCACCGGAACGAGCAGACAGTTGCATCACCTGAATATTCGGATTCACCTGACGGGCGTATTCGATACAACGCTCCACATCGAAATCCAGGTACGGCAGCAGGTCTGTTTTGTTGAGGATCATCAGGTCTGCGGCGTGGAACATATCCGGGTATTTCAGTGGTTTGTCTTCACCTTCGGTCACGGAGAGGATCGCCACTTTGTGCGCCTCGCCCAGATCAAAGGCAGCCGGACACACCAAGTTGCCCACGTTTTCGATAAACAGCAGGCCACCTTTCATATCCTCGAACTTTTCCATCGCATGACCGACCATGTGTGCATCCAGATGACAGCCTTTACCGGTGTTTACCTGAATCGCTGGCACACCGGTTTCACGGATGCGGTCGGCATCGTTGGCGGTCTGCTGGTCGCCTTCGATCACGGCGACTTTGCGAGCTTCTTTGATCCGGTTGATGGTTTCGGTCAGCAAGGTGGTTTTACCGGAACCCGGGCTGGATACCAGGTTGAGCACGAACAGACTCTGCTGTTCGAAACGGGCGCGGTTGATCGCCGCATAGCGGTCATTCTTACCCAGAATATCCTGCTCGATCTGCACCATACGGCTCTGGCTCATGCCTGCTACGTGAGCGTGGGCCGGACCTTTACCAAAGTGGATATTGTCTCCTTCGGCCACCACGGTGCCTTCGTCGTGGTGGTGATGCTCGTGATCATGCGAGTGATCATGCGAGTGATCGTGGCTATGTGAGTGGCCATGAGCATGGCTGTGGTCGTGATGGTCGTGATGGTCGTGATGGTCGTGATGGTCGTGATGGTGGTGATCGTGGCTGTGGTCATGCTCATGATGGTGATGCCCCCCCTCAATCTGAACTTCACCCTCAGCACATCCGCAAACGGTACACATACTTATTCGACCTCCAGCTCTTTAATCCGCATTTCATCCCCCTGAGTGACCTGCAACTGGTAGCTGCCACACTCCGGGCAGGCGTCATAGCGCTTCTGCACAGGCACGGTTTTCAGGCACTGCATGCAGAAGGCTTCGCCCTCTATATTTATAATGTTCAGTTTAGCCCCCTCGGCGAGGCTGCCCCGTGTGACTGCATCGAAACAGAACATCAAAGCATCCGTCTCAATCATCGCCAGCGGGCCGATCTCCAGCCACACGGTTTTTACCCGCTGGTAATTCTGTTCTTTTGCCTGCTCTTCCAGGACCTGGATGATCCCTTCGGCAATCGACATCTCATGCATAATCAGTTTCCGATCTCGATCTCCCAGTCAACGCAGGGGTCGACCAGCAGGATCAGTTTCTCCACCAGATTGTAAAGCCGCTCCCGGCTCACCTTTACGCCTTCCAGCATCTGGACCAGAGTCCCTTGTGGATGAAAGTTCCACTCGGTGGGGGCAACTATCTTGTAGTCTCGCACGATCTCCCCCTCCAGCTCTATACGGTGGATAAGCAAACCGCGGGCGGCTTCTATCGCGCCAATACCCACTGCACCGGTTCCTTGCCACAGCCGACCAGAGCACACCTCAACTGACCGCATCCGCGCAGGCAATACCTGCAGTTCAGACGCCAGCGCCAGAAAACGCAACGCCAGCGCACTCAGACCTGCAGACTGACCCTGCACCACCAGACCCACATCTCGGTTCCGGGTCCAGGCGCTGGTTTCGTGGCAGGCCCCCTTCCAGCTTGGACGAGCAGCAAACTGGGCACCATCGTCCTGCGCCAAAGCGTGCTCGGTATCCGCCAGCAGCGAGTGCAACTCGTTGCTTTTCACTCCCGGCAGCGGCGCTGCGGCGCAGTTAAGCTTTACCGCACCGAACTGCTCCTGCAGATCCCGCACATGAGCCTTCAGAGGATTAGCCTCAGCGTTGCCGAACAACACACAGCCCAACTCACTCTCTGTACCCACCATCGGGTGTAATATCGCTTTCAGATCAACAGCATAGTTAAGCGTATCAGTTTTCCGGCCATGCGTTGGATTCAACTCGAGCGCCCACTGCAACTCAGCATTTACGGCTGTAAACCACTGAATCAGTTTTACCGCCTGAGATTTGCCTGAAACAGCGTCTGCAAACCAATGTTGCGAGAGGCGTAATCCCAGTTCCCGGGCAGTCTCAGCCAGCACCAGTACCCTGCGCGCCTGATCAACCTCGGCTGATACCTCTAAGCCCAACGCACTTTCTGCCGCCCTCAGCGCGGCAACTTTCTGTGCCACACCGCAGAGCGAATAGATCATCGGCACCAAGGTCAGGGCCTGATCTATGGGTTTACCACACAGCAGCTGCGTAACCTGTCGCGGACGACTGCTGTTTAACGTCATCCGCTCGATCACACCCTCGTGCCAATCGACGCGAACACTTAATGTTCCAGACAGCTGTGCAATGGAGTTCATGTTTCTGCCCTCTACTCTGGCCTCTGTTGGCCCCGGTTGAAGCCACCAGTAAGAAAACCACGTCGACTCAGCTTTTCAGGTTTAGCGGCGCGGGTTTTGACCGACTCGACCTCCGCTTGCGTCTGCTCTTCCGCTTGCTGCGCTTTCTGCTCCCGCAGTGCCTGTTGGCGATCGGTCGGCGCTTCGTTGGCACCGTCAAACAACGCTTTCATCACCTCTTGCGCTGTCTCTATCGCGACAGCCTGCTCGGTAAACTCAAACATCGGTGAAAACAGCGAACAACTCATAAAGCCGCCGGTCAGCTCGCTCCAGCCAAAGATCCCTTCATACTGGCCGGAGGGCAGCGCGATCATCTGCTTACTGCCGATCCGCTCTTCCCCCCAGTCTGCCCAGCTATCAGACTCGGCAGGCAACAGGGTCAGATTCATACACCAGGGTGTAACCAGCACACCGATCTCCCGCTCCGCATACGACTGGAATCCCACACAGGCCACTTCCAGCGCCGCGTTATACATCGGCAGGTCTTCCATGCGCTGTGCAACGCTGTTGAAGTGTGTGTGTAGTGCATCCACCCGATTCACGGCTCAGTCCTCCAGTACCATAAACTGGTCTTTATCGCCGTCACATTCCGGGCAGCGCCAGTGTTCCGGCAGCTGACTGAACGGTGTGCCCGCTGCGATCTGCCACACCGGATCACCGGCAGCGGGATCGTATTGATACCAGCAGATCTTACACTCCAGTTTGGCGGCATCGTCTATACGGCTGGCGTCGCCCAGATAACTGCCTTCAAAACCCTGATAGTTCATCGTCAACGCTCCTCACACCAGCACTTCACGGATCTCTTTCAGACGCTCGGCGGAGTCTTCGAGGTCCTCTTTTGCGGCACAGGCGACAGCTGGAATGTCAGTGATCTCCAGAGTATCCAGGATCAGCTGATCGGTGCTGTTAAAGTACTGCACACGCCACAGGCCATTGATCTCGGTGGAGGTGATACGGCAGTTACCGTAACCACGAGACAGAATCGTCACCGCACCGATGCCTACACTCTCCGCCAGATGGTTGTGGTCCTCCGGCGAGAACGGCAGCAAGGACAGGTTGATCACGTGTGGGGCTTCCGGCACCGAGCCGTCAAAATCCTCAGAGGCTTCGGCGATCTCAACCAGCACCGAAGGCGCATTCAGCACACCCTGCGGCATATTATCTGGATCGACGTTCAGGACACGCTGAGTACGGAACGCTGCTTCACGTACGCAAGCCGGCACATCGGCCACTTCCAGTGTTTCTGCGATCACGTCACCCTGTGCATTCAAGGCACGCAGGCGCCAGACGCCCGCCATCACGGTTTCCTGAATGCGGACCGGCTGTTCACCGTTAATCACTGCACTCACTTCGCCTTCACCCAGAATCTGGTTGAGCATATCCAGGTCGGCATCCGGCATCGCATCCAGCACCATACTCTGGGTAGCTGCGCCCGGCGTATATTTAGCCAACAGGTCCTGTAACTGCTCCATCACGGCTACCGCCTGCGGGCAGCTCTGCACCGCGTCTGATTCCGGCAGCACCGGGATATCGTAAGTGCTCATCTCCGATGGCATCTTCATGTAGTCCAGAACCATCTCACCTTCGTCCTGGCTGCCCGGTCCCATCGGAATATTGAATAACTGAATACCGTTGTCTTGCATGCTTTTTACCTCACTGACCGCAGCCGCTGGAAACAGGATTAACCACTACCGGGATACCGATACCCGGATCACGTTTGGGCTCCAGCGCCAGAATGCTACCGATCTCGGCCATGTATACATCCCAGTTCTGCACCTTGGTGATGGTGCCCAGATAACGCCCCTCTTTCAGGAACACTAGCGCGGGCCAGACGGTGAAGTTGTAACGCCCCTGCAGTGCTTTCTCCGCGTCGGTGGATACCACCGCCGGTGTCAGCTGTGGAAAGGTTTTTACCAGCTCTGGCAGGATAACTGCCACATCATTGCTTTCCGGGAAACGTTTCGGTTCCTCAGTGAAAAACAGCACGGAGAAAGGGGCCGACTTGACGAAGTCGTCGAAGTTACTCTGATCGAGCAGCGGGTAATCCAGCTCGTCGACCAATCGGTTAATCAAAGGAGATGGCATGTTGGGTACCTGTTCTAATTTTTCTGTAAGTGAGGTGGTAGCTGGGGTGCGCGGTCGACCAGATCAGCAAAAAGATCGTCGAGATTTGCTTCCCGACCGGACATCACCGCCTGCACGGCACTGAGCGCATCTCGCATCTGCAGGGCACGTTGTTCATCCAGCACCTCGCGGGCTGCGCCAAGGAATACCAGCACCCAGCTGTCAGTGGCCTGTTCGCCCACCAACGACATATCCACCCACTGCTGTTCAGCGCCGTCACCACACAGGGCACGGCCCTCTTCGCTGCGAATCACCTGCATCGGGATTCCAAGACACATCAGCTGTCGCCCTGCCCGGATTCAGATTCAGTCATAAAACGCAGATCGCCTTTACGGAACGCGTCCTGTTCGGAGGGGCGACCAGATTCGTATTCGCGCAGCTCCAGCTCACCCGGCGCCAGACCTTCTACCGGCTGGTCGTTGATCTCAGGGGTTACACCAAACTGCTTGAGGTAATCGAGGGCGATCTCGATGGAAGGGTCGATCTGGGCTTTCACCGGTTCGCGCAGGCTGCCACCGAAGTCTTCCAGCTCAACCGGCTGGCACCCGATCAGCAGCAGGTGTTCCGGGTAGCTGCCGGTAAACTCAGCCATCGCCAGTACCTCCTGAAAGCCGGTCTGGTGCAGGCTCATCTGCTTGGCGCCCATAAACTTGGGGACTTCGTCGTCGTAGATCTTTTTCAGCGTGCCCGGCTCCAGGCCGTAATCGATGGCGTCAAACACCACCAGCACATCAACATCCTGAACGTGCTGCACCAGATAGATCCCCTGAGTACCGCCATCCATCAATTTGACGTTGTCGCCAAAGCGGTAGCGCTGGTTCAGGGTTTCCACGCAACGTACGCCAAACCCTTCGTCTGCCCAAAGGACGTTGCCAATGCCAAGTATGAGAATCTTCTTATCGTTCATCTGTACTTCTTCTGTGCAGCGTTATTGTTGTAACCACTGGTGTTACAAAGAGCGTGCCAACCGGCAAAGAAAAAAATATTCAGGAATAACGGGCTGTTACGGGGAGGGTTACAGATGAGGAGTAGCAGCCCCAGATATAAAGCTTTCCACTTTTGAGGATTAATGGAAACCCACCTTCCACCAAGCAGTATCTGGCAGGTTGGGATGGGCAACGCGACTCCCGACATTCCATTTATCTGACTCGGGTGTCAGGCATCGCTGCGCGATGGCTGACCTACGCGCATTTGTAGGTTGGTCATTGCAACGCAATGCCCAACAAGTCGAGATTGCTGCCAGTTGTTGGATGTCACTGCGCTTGTCCTAACCGACGGGTTACGGGATGGGAAGATGAGGGTTCGTTCAATCAGCTACCCAATTCTTGACCCAAGTCGAGGTAGAAAGCCTGAATTCAGGTAAGCTGCACCCTTTTCAACTGCGAAAAGGTGGACGCCGTGCAGCAACCTTACGACGTTTTAATCATCGGCGCCGGTCCGGCCGGTCTGAGTTTTGCCCGCTCCTTAGCGGATCTGCCCCTCAGGGTGGCGGTGCTGGAGCGCTCCTCGCAAGCAACTCTGGCTGATCCACCTGAAGATGGTCGCGAGATCGCGCTTACCCACCTTTCCGCCAAACTGATGCGTGAGTGCGGCGCCTGGCAGCGACTCCCGGATGATGGCATCTCTCCGATTGAAGCCGCCCGCGTATTCGACGGCGAATCCAGCTACAGCCTGGATTTCGACAACGAAACCGAATCACTGGAAGCACTGGGTTATCTGGTTCCCAACCACCTGATCCGCAAGGCGTACTACGAAGAGGTCGCCAGCCACGAGCAGATCGAGATCCGTACCGAAAGCGTGGTCGAAGAGGTCAGCACCGATGAGGAGTTTGGCTATGTCACGCTGAACAACGGCGAAGTGCTGCAGTCCCGCCTGGTGGTCGCTGCTGATACCCGCTTCTCCGAGACCCGCCGCAAGATGGGCCTCTCCGCCACCATGCGTGATTTCTCCCGCACCGCGATCGTCTGCCGTATGGAGCACAGCGCGCCGCACAACCAGACCGCATTCGAATGTTTCCACTACGGCCGTACCACCGCGATTCTGCCGATGAACGGCAACAAATCCTCCGTGGTTGTCACCGTTAACAGCCGCGATGCGCATAAGTTCGCAGATATGAGCGAAGCGGAGTTCAACCACAATATTGAACAGCAGATGGACGGCCTGCTGGGTGAGATGAAACTGATCGGCAAACGCCACGTGTACCCGCTGGTTGCTGTACACGCCAACCAGTTTGTTGCGCGTCGCTTCGCCCTGATCGGTGACGCTGCGGTCGGCATGCACCCGGTAACAGCCCACGGCTTTAACCTGGGTCTGCGTGGTCAGGCCACACTGGCGAAAGAGATCGCCAACGCCATCGCTGAAGGTGAAGATATTGCCAGTCAGGCTCTGCTCAAGACTTACGAAAGCAGCCAGATGCGCGTGACCCGCGTGCTCTACCACGGCACCAACGTGGTGGTCGGTCTCTTTACCAATGAAACCCTGGCCGCCAAGCTGGCGCGTAAAGCTACGCTACGACTGGCCAACAACATCTCACCGATCAAACGTCTGATCACCGAATCGCTGACGGAAAATGACCTGAACGGAACGAGTCCGCTGCAGGATCTGAAAAACAACCTGCCACCGATTCCGGATTTTGTTCCGGTGCAGAAAGCGCGTGAGAAGATCGAGCAGATCCTGCCCGAGAAACTGCATCCGCTGAATGTTCTGGGCCTGAAGTAGAACACTCCGCCCACGCGCACCCACCTGCTGTGGGTGCACGTGGGCGCAGACAGAGCCCTAACCGTGCATCCGGTCCTGAGACGACATCAGATCGTCTCGACACCATCCGCTACCAGCTGCCGTACCCCGCCCGGTGAAACCGGTTTGCTGTACAGATATCCCTGCCCGTAATCACAGCACTGCCCCTGCAGCCAGGACTTCTGCGCCTCGGTTTCGATACCTTCAGCAACCACTTTCAAGCCAAGGCCATGGGCCATCGCAATGGTGCCCGCCACCAGCTTACAGTCTGCCGGATCTTCAGTGATATCGGAGATAAAACTGCGATCTACCTTGAGCACATCAAACGGATAGGTACGCAGGTAACTGAGCGAGGAGTACCCGGTACCAAAGTCGTCCAACGCGATATTGATCCCCATCTCACTGAGGTCATTGAGCATTCGGGCCACCTGATTGTGACCACTCATCAACACGCCTTCGGTGATCTCCAGCTCAAGGGCATCGCTCGGCACTTCACTGGCAACCAGAGCATGTTTGACCATCCCCACCAGGCTTGGATCGCGGAACTGACGCGGTGAGATATTTACGGCGATACGGAAATCTTTCTCGCCCGCATCGCGCATCTCTTTGGCGAGCTTGAGCCCTTCAGACAGCACATACTCACCCAACGGAATAATCTGACCGGTCTGTTCTGCAATCGGGATAAATTCGAACGGTGTTACTTCGCCCAGTATCGAGTTGCGCCAGCGCAGCAGCGCCTCCGCGCCCATGACCTTTCCGGTACTAAGATCAACCTGCACCTGATAGCGCACATAGAACTCCTCCCGCTCCAGCGCACCGCGCATCTGTTCCTCCAGCGCCAGACGCCGGGATACCTCGAGGTTCATCTCGTCGGTGAAATAAGAGTAGGTATTACGCCCCGCATCTTTGGCGTGATACATCGCCGAATCGGCGTTACGCAGCAAAGTTGAAGGGCTGTTACCATCTTTCGGGTGCAGCGCAATCCCTACGCTACAGGTGATCACCAGCTCACGACCATCGATGTTGAACGGCCTGTCCTTGAACTGCTCGATCACATTTTCCGCCACCTGCCCCGCCGCCAGCGGTTCAGAGATATCGCCAAGCAGGATCAGGAACTCATCGCCGCCCAGACGCCCTACCGTATCGCCGGAACGCACCACCTGCTTCAGCCGCTCAGCCGTTTCGATGAGCAGCTTATCGCCCACCTCATGCCCCAGCGAGTCATTTACCTTCTTGAAATCATCCAGATCGATAAACAGCACCGCAACGCTATGACCCGCCCGATCCGCTTCCTTGATCAGCTGAGACAAACGATCCAGCGACAACAAACGGTTCGGCAGATCGGTCAACGCGTCGTAGTACGCCTGACGCATGATCTGCTGCTCCTGATGTTTCTGCTGGGTCATATCCTCTTTAACCGCGATAAAGTGCGTCACCGCGCCCGATTCATCCTTGATGGCGGAAAAGTGTGCGTACTCCCAGAAGGTTTCGCCGTTTTTCTTGCGGTTATACAACTCACCTTCCCAGGTACCACCGGCACGCAACGCTTCCCACAACTCCTCATAGGTGGCATCCGGTGTCTTGAACGACTTCAGGAAGCGCGGATTGTGGCCCAGCACTTCCGCTGAGGTATAACCGGTCAGCCTTTCAAAAGCGGCGTTCACGTACTCCAGGCGGGCGTTGATATCCGCGATCATGACGGAGACCGGGCTCTGCTCAACCACCTGAGACAGCAGATGGATCTTCTCCAGCGCCTGCTTGCTGCGCGTAATATCGATCAGCGTACCGATACGGCGAATCGGCACACCCTGCGCGTCAAAATCTACGAGGCCGCGTTCGTTAATATGTTTGGTGACGTTACCCGCAAGCTTCAGGCGATATTCGATGTCATATTTCTGGTTAGATGCGGTAAAGGCTGCGTAGGCGTCTTTGAGCTTATCCCTGTCGGCGGGATGGATCGCATTGAAGAAGGACTGACCGAATACCTCTCCCTCATCCCGCCCTACCTCCAGGATACGGAACAGCTCGTCGGAATAAATCCACCGATCGGTTTGCAGGTCGTGTTCCCAGCTCCCCAGGTGTGCCAGCTCCTGCGCATCCAGCAACAACGCCCGACTTTTATGCAGATCAATTTCGATTTTCTGACGTGCCGCCATCTCCTGCTGCAGCTGGCTGTTGGCCTCATGCAGCGCAATCGCGTTATCACGAAACACCGTCAGTGCACGTGCCATCTGACCGAGCTCATCCTGCCGCTGAGCAGCGGGTAAAGGCGCATTCACCTCATCCAGCGCAATACTGTTCATCGAATAGGTGATTTCGGTGATGTTGCGTGCGATACGCGAAAACACAGACACCAGTACGAACAGAGAGAGAATCAAGGTAACCAGAAAAGCGGTCACAACCACCTGTTTCAGCAGTTTAGTGTTATCCAGAACCGTGGTGTAATTGACCGATGAGGTCTCACTCAACAGCCGCTCCAGGTCAGCGTGAAGTGTCACCGCCTCCTGCTCAACCCCAACCATAAACAGGTGGGAGATCGGCAGCCGTGCGGTCGATGCCGCCACCGCTTTTTCCACCGATGCGATGAAGGAATCCAGAGAGCGCTGAACATCACGCAATGCACTGCGCTCCGCATCTGACATCGGCTGCTCTGCTGCAAATGCCGTGAACTTGCGCTGCACCTCTTCGATCTTCAGCAACAGCTTGGCCTGCTCCTCCACCAGCTGCCCATAATCCAGATTTTGCAGAGAAAGACTGAGCAGCCGGTTCACCTCGGACTGCATGGAGTAACTGTCGGTTTTGATCTCGTTGACCACCGTTTGCTTGCGGCTGGTCACGTCAAAGGCAGAGGTAATATCGGAGAAAAGCTTGTCGAAACTCCAGAGGGTAAAAAACAGCGCGCCGCCCAGCACACTGAGGATCAGCAGCGGTACAACCAGCGCCCTGGCCTGAATACTTTTCAGGAACGGGACTTTTGCCTGTTTCTTCAGATCGTCACGGCTCATACACAGGAGTGTTCTCAAATGATTCCAGTACACATGTTTGCGGACCACTCTGATCCGTAATCTCCTGCGGTGCAATATGACTGATCACCGTAAAGAGATCGTTATCATCCACCGGAGAGGGGTTGACCGTCGCCATGTAGATGGTTTGCTGCATGTGGTGGTTTTTAGGATTCATATAACTGTCGAAGTGCTGCATCCGGTCAACTGCTGACACCTTCAGCTGCTCCAGCTCACGAATGACGGCGTGGTTGTTGGTTGTACCAGCCCGCTCCACCGCACGCAGCAGCTCGCGGGTTGCCATGTAGCCGTTATAGAACACATTGCCCGGCACCGGAATCGCGGCATCCGGATAAGTTGTTTGGTATTTGGCGATAAACGCATCTACACCCGGCAGGTTGAAACCGTGATACCAGGTGGTGCCAAAGATACCAAACAGCTCCTGTTTACCGCTGAGCCAGACATCGGGCCAGTCCTGCTGGTTACTGATCCAGGCCGGGTTGATCTCCCGTCCGGCTTGTTTGACATGTGCCTGCAACAGCTGGAGCCCCTGCCCCCCTACCGCTGTCGCAACAACGTTGGGTTTCAGGGTATCGATCTGGGCAAGGAAACCGGAGAAATCGGCTGTATCCTCCGGCACGATCAGCTCTTCAATCACCTCGCCACCGGCTTCCGTCAGGTAGCGACGGGTCACCGCCGCGGTACTGTGTCCCCATTCGTAGTCATGGGTCATCAATACCCACCGCTTACCGATCCAGCGCACAGCGTTACTGATAGTCGCTTTGGTGAAGTTTGTGCCATTTCCATCCCAGACAAACTTGGTGCGATGGCAGTTTTTACCCGCCTCGCTCGGGGAGCTGGAGTTGGTATTCAGGAAGATCACCCCGTGCTGTTGCGCAACTTCGGAGAATTTTGCGGCAAAGCCAGAATGCACGGCACCGATCAGAAATGCGACCCGGTGTTCGGAGATAAAGGTATCAGCGATCTCGGCAGCGGTTCCGGGATCCGAGCGTGTGTCGATATGCACGGTGCGTACCGGGCGTCCTAACACCCCGCCCTTCTCGTTAAACTCGCTGATCGCCATCTCGATACCGCGCCGTTCCGAGGCACCGCTGGCCGCATAGATACCGGATGCATCGGTCGAGAGACCGATAAGAATAGGTTGCTTCGGGGCGACGTCAGCCTGAACAACACTGCACGCCAGGGACAGAGCTGCCAGACCGGCGAACTTCTGCCAACTACGGATACACCACTTTTCCAACTTCGGCCCCAACATCCGCCCTCTCCGACACAAGACAACAGGCTTATAAGAATCTTGTGATCATACTGGCTTAGACGACGCAGGAAAAGCAACAGTTCAAACGCTTCAGATTAATCTAAGTACAGTTTATTGGGGATAAAAAGATGGTTTTCAAACACATTAAATCCATTAAAGCAGCAACGTTCCCGTTAAGCTCCAATCGAGCCATTATCTAGCCATGCGGATTGAGTGTCAGCTATCGCTGCGTACTGGCTGGCCCTGTGTATGGTTGTCAGCGCAATGCCCGATTACGAAAAGTCAGGACTGGCGGCTGGCCTCGTACAGCTCCCAGAGCTGCTGTTTTTCCAGCCAGAACATCGGTGTGGTGTTGAAACGTTGCGCCAAGCGCAGGGCGGTGTCGGCGGTGATGGCCCGCTGGCCATTCACGATCTCGTTCACGCGGCGGCGGGAGATCGCCAGCGAACGGGCCAGTTCGGATTGGGAGATACGCAGGGGTTTAAGATAGCAGCGCTCAAGGAATACACCGGGATGTTCCGGTTTGCGGCTGCAGAAGCGGCGCCGTAGTGTTGCTTGCACCTGTTACCTCGGATCAGTTCTGCGCAAAGGCACTCTGAAAAAACAGCCCGCCGCCGGGATCAGCTCCCTTTGGCAGGCCCAAGTATTGAATGACAATCGTGTCCCTGTCGGAGCCACGAAACTCCTTAGGGCGATGCCTGTAACCCCCAGCCAGAACAACGCGAACTGACCAGCGACTACCAACGGTCTTCCAGAGCTAGAGGAAGAGGGTTGGGGCGGTAAGGGGGGTACCTCCGCCCCGGATAACCATCGGATCAATCCGGACGATCATCCTTAAACATACGCCAGCCCCCCACCATGGTGGAGATCAGGCTCTGACGGGACATGATGTCTTCACGCACCGCCACATACACATGGGTCATGATGAAGACGATCAGGTACCACATCCCCAGACGGTGCCAGGTGTGCACATCCTGACTCTGCCCCATCAGCGGGATTACCCAGCCGAACATTTCGTCCGCCCAGCTGCCCTGCCCCAGGCCTTCACCGTATAGCGCGAACCCGGTAACGATCATGAAGATCATGCCCAGCACAAAGAAGAAGAACATCGCCAACTGCCCCAGCGGGTTGTGACCGATGTATTTCTTTGGCGTCTTTTCCATAAACAGGTACCAGCGCGCCTCGTGCCAGACCTCTTTCCACCACGCACTGCTGAGCAGTTTCGGAAAGAAGAGTTCACGGGCATGGCTGTTACCCACAATCGCCCAGTAGATACGCCCGACAAAAGCGATCGCGACGATATACCCCGCCGTAAAGTGGGCAAAACGGATATACCCCATCAGGTAATTATCGATCGCCTCACCCGGCATGGTCGGCAACGGAGCACCGATTAAATAACCTGTTACACAGAGGATCAGCACAGAGAATACGGTCACCCAGTGCCACAGACGCACCGGCGCTTCGTACACGTACACCGCCGTCTGTTTACGCACGAGTTGTTTCTCCTGTGCGCGCTCTTCTCCGGTAAGCAGGTCTTCGTCTTTTACTGACATAGTCATGGTTATAACCTCCTCGGATGCCGCGCGGGGATGGATGTGAACCAGCCCTGCGCGTCATGCATTACCGGATTTTTACTTTGGTCAGCTCCTGACCGTCTTCAGACATCACGTGGGTGGAACATGCCAGACACGGATCGAAACTGTGCAGGGTACGCAGGATCTCAACCGGCTCTTCCGGACGCTCCATCGGCGTATTCAGCAGTGCGGCCTCAAAAGCACCGATGTTGCCTTCACCGTCACGCGGACAGCCGTTCCAGGTGGTCGGTACGATCGCCTGGTAGTTTTCGATCTTGCCGTCTTTGATCTTGATCCAGTGACCCAGCGCACCACGTGGTGCTTCGTTGATACCCACGCCCTGCGCCTCTTTCGGCCAGCTGCTTGGATCCCACTTATCCACGTTTGCAGTGGAGCTATCACCGTTCTTGATGTTGTTCACCAGTTGGTTCCAGTCATCAATCATGGTGTCAGCACAGAGTTCACACTCCAGCGCACGCGCCAGGGTACGGCCCAGGGTAGACGGCAGGAACTGCTTCAGGCCCAGATCCAGGCCGGTGTTCTGATTGAACGCCGACAGCGAGCGATCCACCTGCTCCTGTACGTACTCTTTACCGGACAGGTACGCGATGATGTAACGCGGCAGCGGCCCCACTTCCATCGCGTGACCACGCCAGCGTGGCGCCTTGATCCAGCTATACTTGGCGGACTCATCCAGCTCTTTGATGTTGGTTTTGGTACCGACGGTGTTCGGACCCAGCTCGAACTTCGGCTCGGTCTCACCATCCCACGGGTGCAGGCCTTTCTTGCCGTCCGCATAGGTGTACCAGGAGTGGTCGACAAACTCCTGAATCTGTTCCGGATCACGTACGTCCACCGGATGGATCTCGTCCCAGTTACCGTTCACGATCGCACCGGCAGGCAACAGATCGGTGGATTTGTCGTACGGCACCTGGGTGTAGGTACCGTAGGAAAGCACGTTTTCAGACGCCAGACCGCCACCGTACAGCCAGTCTTTATAAATAGACGCAACCGCCATCACATCCGGGATGTAGACGTTTTTGGTGAACTCCTGCGCTTCGCGGATACGCTCCAGCACGAAGTTCAGGCTGGTCATGTTCACCGGTGCACCGGAGGCACCGGTGCCGTCCAGATTGATCGCACAGGACACGCCACCCACCATGTAGTTCGGGTGCGGGTTCTTACCACCGAAGATAGTGTGGATCTTGACGATCTCTTTCTGGAAATCCAGCGCTTCCAGATAGTGAGATACCGCCATCAGGTCCGCTTCCGGTGGCAGTTTGTACGCGGGATTATCCCAGTAACCGTTAGCAAACAGCCCCAGCTGGCCGGTTTCGACAAACTTCTTCAGACGCGTCTGCACGTCCTTGAAGTAACCCGGGCTGGATTTGGCGTGACGCGGCGACACCATTTTCTGCAGCTCCGAGGTTTTGATCGGATCTGCTTTCAGCGCATTCACCGGATTTACCCAGTCCAGCGCATGCAAGTGGTAGAAGTGTACGATGTGGTCGTGCACCTGCAGGGTTTTGTCCATCAGGTGACGGATCAGGTGCGCGTTCAGCGGCACCTGGATATCCAGCGCATCTTCCACCGCACGTACAGAGGTCAGTGCGTGGGTACCGGTACATACACCACAGATACGTTCAACAAACGCCCAGGCATCACGTGGGTCACGGCCTTTCAGAATCACTTCCAGACCACGCCACATGGTACCGGTGGACACAGCGTTGCGGATGACATTGTTCTCATCCACGTTCACTTCGCAGCGCATATGCCCTTCAATTCGGGTTACAGGATCAACAACCACCCGGCGTCCGCTGTTGTCCAGATTTTTTGCATTCAGTTGGGTGCTCATTATTCCTGGTCTCCTTTATGCTGCGCACGTTTGATAGCACTTACTGCAGCGTGTGCAGCGATCGCAGCGCCTACGCCACCCGCGACAGCGGTACCAATTTCATCGGCATTTTTCTCTATGCCGAACTGCGGAATGTTGGTGAGACGGTCGTAGAACGAGCCCTTGTCCCAGAAACCATCTTCGGAACAACCAATACAGCCGTGACCAGCCTGGATCGGGAAGGAGATCCCTTCGTTCCAGCGTACGGTGGAACAGGCGTTGTAGGTGGTCGGCCCTTTACAGCCCACCTTGTACAGGCAGTAACCTTTGCGTGCGCCTTCGTCATCCCACTCTTCCACAAACTGACCGGCATCAAAGTGCGGACGGCGGTAGCATTTGTCGTGGATACGCTGGCTGTAGAACATCTTCGGACGGCCCTGACGGTCCAGCTCAGGCATCTTGCCGAAGGTCAGCATGTAGGTGATCACACCGGTCATCACTTCCGCGATCGGCGGGCAGCCCGGCACTTTGATGATCGGTTTATCGGTAATTACTTTGTGGATCGGCACGGCTTGGGTTGGGTTTGGACGTGCAGCCTGCACACAACCCCAGGACGCGCAGGAACCCCAGGCGATGATCGCAGCTGCATCTTTCGCAGCGTACTTCAGCTTTTCAACAAAAGGTTTACCGCCGGAGATACAGAACATGCCATCTTCGTTCAGCGGTGGGTTACCCTCTACCGCCAGGATGTACTTGCCTTTGTATTTCTTAATGGTCTCGTGCAGCACTTCTTCCGCCTGGTGCCCGGCCGACGCCATCAGCGTGTCGTCGTAGTCCAGGGAGATCATCGACAGCACCACGTCTTTTACCAGCGGGTGCGCAGATCGGATAAAGGATTCGGAACAACAGGTACATTCCAGACCGTGCAGCCAGAGTACAGGCGTCCGCTCTTTGGTCTCCATCGCGTGCGCGATCTTCGGGGCAAACGTTGGCCCCAGACCCAGTGCAGCAGCGGTCAGGCTACAGTATTTCAGGAAGCTACGACGGGTAATCCCCTGTCGCCGCATAACTTCGTAGAAGGTTTCGATTTGTGACATTCGGCTCTCTCCGGCAGTGATACCGCTGAAGAAGCACTGCTCGGTCGTACACACTCACCCCAGATGCAAAAAGGTGCTGATAGCGCGGCAGCAAACAGTGTTCAGCTTTATAGTTTTTTATTGGTCAGCTATAGCTTCAGCAAAGAGCGGGCCAAGTTTAAAAACCAAGAAAAATCAACAAGCTGGAGAGATAGGAAGGATTTTGGGGATAACTGACTTACCAGCAGTAGAAGACAAGCGGTAAGTCAGTTGGCAGCAACCAAGGTCTTAGGTAGTGATCAACCCACTCAGCTTAAGCCGCCGCAACCTGCGGCTGAAACCTGCGGCTGATCACGGTTGTCCAGAAAGCCGGAAAGTCGGGTGAGTAACAGCGCCAGCACAACAATGCTCGCTCCAATCCAAGGGGTATCCATCAACGACATGGAGTCCACAATAAAACCACCGACATAAGCACCAAACGCGATACCCACATTGAACGCTGCGATGTTCAGGCCAGACGCCACATCCACCGCCTGAGGCGTATATTTCTCAGCCAGTTGCACCACATACACCTGCAGACCCGGAACGTTACCGAACGCAAAAGCCCCCCAGACCAACACCGTCAGTACGGCAGTGATCTGATTTCCGGCGGTAAAGGTAAAGACCACCAGCACCAGTGCCAACGCGGTAAAGATGATGTGCAACGCTTTAACCGGTCCCATACGGTCGGCCATCTTTCCACCCCAGATATTACCGACGGCGACGGATACGCCATACACCAGCATCAGCAGCGCCACCGAACTGGATGCAAAGCCGGACACCTGCTCAAGTATCGGCGCCAGAAAGGTAAAGGCAACGAAGGCACCACCGTAACCCACAGCGGTCATCGCATACACCAGCAGTAAACGTGGCTGCGTCAGTACACTCAACTGCTGGGATAGACGCGCAGGTTTAGCTTGTTTCAGATTACGCGGAATCAGCACCGCACTGCCGACAAAAGCGATCACCCCCAGCAGAGACACCACCAGGAAGGTCGCCTGCCAACCGAACGCCTGACCGATCCAGGTGCCCAGTGGAACGCCGGTTACCAGTGCAACCGTCAGACCGGTAAACATAATTGCTATGGCACTCGCCTCTTTATCTTTAGCGACCAAGCTTGTCGCAATGGTCGATCCGATTGAGAAAAATACCCCATGGGCTAATCCCGTCAGGATACGTGCCATGATCAGAGACTCATAGCCTGGCGCAAGCCACGCCATCAGGTTCCCCGCCACAAACAGGGCCATCAGCGCCAGCAACACCACTTTTCGATTCCAGCGACCGGTGAGGGCCGTGAGCACCGGTGCGCCTACAGCAACACCCAAGGCGTACAGACTCACCAACAAACCTGCCGATGGCAGAGACACACCCAGATCCTGGGCGATGGTAGGCACCAGACCAACAATAACAAATTCGGTGGTACCGATAGCGAATGCGCTAAGTGTCAGCGCAAACAACGCAATAGGCATGGAACAGCTCCCGCAAGATTTAATTGACGGGGCCATTGTCGCGATCCAGACTACCCACAAAAACCGCATTAATTACAAATTATTTTTGACGAAAGTGTAATGATAAGCCGATCTGACGACCTTGAACTGCTGCTCTCCGTGGTGGACTGCGGTGGTTTTTCACCTGCAGCGAATCAGCTCAATGTACCGGTGGCCAAAGTATCACGGGCAATTCAGCGCCTGGAGAAACAGCTCGGCGTCACCCTGCTGCAACGAACAACACGCCGCATCTCCCTCACCGAAGAGGGTAAACTGTTTGTGACAAATATCCGTCAGGGACTGCAACAGCTGGAATCGGCAGAAGAACAACTCAGGCTGCGTATGGACCAACCCAAGGGGCGTTTGCGCGTGGATGCGGCGACACCGTTTATGCTGCATCAGCTGGTGCCACTGCTTGGGGAATTTCGTGACCAGTACCCGGAAATTCATCTCGAATTGAGCACCAGCGAAGGCATCATTGATCTGTTGGAAAAGCGCACCGATGTGGCGATCCGTATCGGTCATCTCGAGGACTCCTCTCTGCACGCCACATTGCTGGGCCGCTCCCGTTTACAGCTGCTAGCCAGCCCGGATTATCTTCAAGATCGGGGTTATCCAGCGTCACCACAGAAACTGCAAGAGCATCAGTTGTTGGGTTTTATCCCACCCACCCGCCTCAACAAGTGGCCGGTCGGCGAAGGTCTGGAGATCAAACCCGATCTGGCAGCGAGTAGCGGAGAGGTTTTGCGGCAGGCCTGTTTGTCGGGAGAGGGCATAGGCTGTTTTTCCAGCTTTATGGTACAGCAGGATATCGACGACGGACGTTTGATCAGGATTCTGCAAGACGAGATGCAGTCACCCAATCCACGGGAGCAGGTCCAGGCCGTGTATTACCGAAACACAGCGCTCTCCTCCCGCATCAATGCATTCATAGAGTTCTTGAAGCCACGACTGCAATTAAGCTGAATACCTAACGATCAGGGCTTAACGGTTTGTGCCGCCGCAATCAATGCTTGTCCGAACGCGATACAACCATCGTTGGCCGGTAACTGTTGATGGGTTAAAACGTTCAATCCTTGCTCGTGTAATTGACGATCCAGCGCACTAAACAACAGTCCGTTTTGCAACACGCCTCCGCTGAGGGCGACGATGGTAAAGCCATGTACCGTCTGCAATTCACAGGTTTGTTTCACCACCACATCGGCAAATCCTTTATGGAACGCCCGCGCCATATCGGCGGGTTTGCGCTGCCCAGCCTTCAGATCAGTTAAAAGCTGACGCCACATGGGCGCCGGATCGATCTGGTCATCCACGATTGCAAACCGGTACGCAGGCGTTGCCGGGTCGCCCTGCCGCGCGAGGGTTTCCAGCTCAATCGCCGCCTGCCCCTCGTAGCTGATCATCTCGGCGCGACAACCCAGGGCAGCAGCTACAGCATCAAACAGACGCCCTGCGGAGCTGGTAACCGGACAATTGAGGCCTTTTTCGATCATCTTATCCAGGGTGGCGCAAGGTTTGGCGGTCAGCAGCGGGAACAGCTCGGCCAGTTCTGCAAACTCAAAGTCCCCTGCCTGTTTCAGCTGCGCGTACAAACACCGCCAGGGTTCGCGGATCGCCTGCACGCCGCCCACCAGCGGGAAGGGTTTGATATGTGCCAGCCGCTCAATCTCTTGATACCCGCCGAGCAGGAACTCTCCACCCCAAAGGCTGTTATCTAAACCGAAGCCGGTACCATCGAGGCAGATCCCCAGCACCGGTTCAGCATCCAGTGGGTAATCGTTTTCCCCCAGGCACGCTGCCAGATGGGCGTGGTGATGTTGCACCCGTATCAGCTTGTTGCCTTCCTCCGCCAGCTGTTCACCGAACTTACTGGAGAGGTACTCCGGGTGCAGATCACAGACATAGAGATCGCTCTGGTGCTGATAGAGGTTCCGGTAGAGCGACAGGGTGTGCTGGTACTGCTCGTAGGTACGGGCGTCTTCCAGATCCCCCAGATGCTGGGTCAGGATTGCACGTCCCGATTGCAGCAGGCAGAGGGTGTTTTTCAGCTCAGCGCCCAGCGCCACAAGGTCTGGCGCATCGTCAAAGCCTGGCGGCAGTGCCAGCGAGGTGGGCGCATAGCCACGTGCCCGGCGCAACGTATGGCTGCGGCCATCAATTTGCCGGACCACTGAATCATCCACCCGGTTCTGGATCGGACGGTCGTGCATCAGGAACAGATCAGCGATTTCACAAAGTTGCTCGCGGGCGTCTTCGTTGTGTATAGCCTGCGGCGCACCGGAGCGGTTTCCACTGGTCATTACCACCGGAAAATCCAGGGTTTCCAGCAACAACAGATGCAGCGGTGTATAGGGCAGCATAAAACCCAGCTGGTACTGTCCCGGTGCGATATTCTCCGCCAGCGGACGTTCCATGCAAGTGACCTCATCAAGCAATACAACAGGTGCTTCACTGCTGCTGAGCCGATCAGATGCTGAACTATCCACTGTCGCATACCGGCGGATAACATCCAGATCCCGTGCCATCAGTGCGAAGGCCTTGTCCGGCCGATGTTTACGTTGGCGCAGTTCAGCAACGGCTGTGGGATCGGTGGCGTCGCAGGCCAGATGAAATCCCCCCAAACCTTTGATGGCAACAATCCTGCCGCTATTCAGTGCTTCCGCGAGCGTGATAAACGGATCTTCGCTTGCAACAACCCGCCCTTCAGCATCCTCCAGCCAGACCTGGGGACCACAGGTAGCGCAGGCATTGGGCTGGGCGTGGAAGCGGCGGTCAGCAGGATTTTCGTATTCTGTCAGGCATTCGGGACACTGTGTGAACTGCGCCATCGTGGTCGAGGCGCGATCGTAAGGGATCTGACGGATGATGCTCAGCCGCGGCCCACAGTGGGTGCAGTTGATAAAGGGATAACGGTAACGGCGGTTTTCCGGGTCGAACAATTCACTCCGACATTGCGGACAAGTTGCCGCATCGGGTGCACAGCCGGTGCTAACCTCACCCTGCTGGGTTTGCACAATCTCGAACCCGTCGCTGGCCTGAAGATCCACACATTGATGGCTGATCTGATCAATCCGCGCCAGTGGCGGGAGTTCAGACCGCAGCCGCTCGATAAAGCGATCCCGCGCGGCAGCATCCGCACAGAGCTCGACTTTGACGCCTGTCGCATCGTTGTAGACGCGCCCGCTTAAACCCAGTTCGTGGGCGATACGCCACACATAGGGACGGAAGCCGACACCCTGCACCAGCCCGCGAATCTGAATCTGAAAACCGCTTTGTTCGTTCGACATAGAGAAAGATCAGTGGAAAAGTCTCTATATATCAGAGCACAAACCACCCGCCTAAATCATCCCACCCCGTACCGGAAAGCGTAAATCACTCCAGAAATCGGTAGAAATTCTGAAAGAATCCCAATGGCGAGAGCCATTCCTGCCAGAACTGTCGATTGTCACGTTGCAGCTGTTCAAAATCCCCCGGACTTAGCTGCTGGTGAAATCTCGATACTAGTTCCGGCAACCGGTCGATCTCATCCTCCGGTACCCAGACCACATGCTTACGCCAGTCCAGCAGATGATCAAAAGGTAACGACAGATCAGTATCCACAACCACCGGAATGCGCCCCATGCAGAGTGTTTCGTAGAGACGATAGGAGAAATTACCCGAGCCACGACAGCATAAGACATAATCGGAATCGAGCATGTTCTGCACATACTCACGCCGCAGCTGCATTTTTCGGGTTTCATCAGCGACACCGATAAAGGTGTTTTCGGTACGGACAATCAGATTATGGGCCAGGCAGTCTGAATCCCTGATAGCCGCCAGAATCCGGTCCCGCATCAGCTCGCCCTTGTAGGGCGATACATCCAGCCGCCCGCTTCTGACCAACATATAGAGCAAGAACACCAGATGCTTCAGATGGTGTTGATAGGTGAGTTTGTTGGACAGTCCACAAAAACCAATGACCGGCGTTAACTGTTTCGTTCTGACCTGCAAAACACCATCGGTGTAACAACTGACAAAATCTTCCACAAACGCCGGGAGAGAGAAAGAGTGGGTGCCCGCAATCCTGGAACGGTAAGCGCTTTCACGGAACACAAGCGCGTTGTTCACGGGGATCTCTTCGCAGGAACGGTCGCCGGTAAAAAAAGCCACAACCCGTTTATTCGCATCTGTCGCCTGTGCGTAAAGATCGATCAGATAATGTTTCAGTGCTCTGTTTTCAGATGAACGCCAGTTATATCCACGCACCCAGTACCAATCGATCGGCAAGACCACCAGATCTGCATCTTGTAGGTTATCCACCAGGGTGAATAGCGCAGACTGTTGCTGCCACAATGCTTGGTAAATATTGGCTTGATGCCAGGGAATTGCTGAGGCTCCGTTTTCTCTGGCGAAGAATGGCCGGAGTACAGGTAGCAGCGGCAGATCAGTATCCGGATAGTCCCCAGGTGCATAGATCGATAAATGCATCTGAATTGCGCTCCCCTGACAGGATCACATCCAGAGCAACAGTCGGCTAAGGCTGCATTAACTGTCCACCGGGACGGATCCTGACTGGTCTGAAAATAACCATGTTTGAAAAGCCTTAGTACAACTAATAATAGTTCTACCTGAGCGAGCAGAGACAATCAGAACGCTCAGAGGTATTGATCATAAGCAATACCTCCGGATTTACTGGTATAGAGGGGAAAGGCAGACGGGAAAATAGCGGCGTTGTAGCTGGTTAACTGGGTATGAGGGAGGCGTCCATCAACCAATCCCAACCGTTTTCGAAACAGTGGATCCAAGGCGCACGGCAGGTGCGGCAGATATAGATAGCGCTCTCTTGAGGCACACGACTGATCAGATCAAGGTCGCGATGAGGGGTAAGGCGTTTCTTCTGTTTACTGCAACGATCGCAGTGTTCAACGTTGGTGTGCATGTATACTTCCCTGTAACTGTCTGGGGGCCACTTCAGAATAGTCCAAGTTTTTGATTAATCACTAAAGATCTCTAATCAATCGGATTATTCATCCCAGGTGCATCGGGTGATGATTCCATACTCCTCCCCGCTAGCCAAGCCCTTTCAGGCGTTGTTACCGGCTCTTTATATACGACTTTCCGGTCATCGAGGTTTCTGCGTATAGTTTAAGGAACCTTCGCATAACTGCCAGGGACCCTCTTATGATGCAGCGCAACTCCGCTCTGTTTTTATTCTGTGCTTTGCTGTTTTTCACAATATTCGGCCCGGTTGCGCAGGCGCAGGAAGACTCTGCCCAACAGCTGCAGCAAATGCAGGCGCAACTGGAGCAACTGACAGATTCGGCAGCAGACAATCCCCGTAAGCTGTTACTGCAGCAACTGATCACTGCGCTACAGAACAAAACGCAGCTACAAAACCAAATCAGCAGCCTGCAGACGGAGATAGAACAGCAACCCGACCAGCTGAAATCGCTCAATCAGACGCTTGCCAAAGGTTACGCCAACGAGCAACAGCCGAACGTGGATCGACTGGATATTGAGCAACTTGATCACCTGATCACCACGCTAAACGCCCGCATGCTGGAGCTGGCGCGTGAGCAAGCCCTGCAGCAGAAACAACAGACCCAGGCGGAACAGAATCAGCAAAGCATTCGCGAACAGCTCACCTCCCTCAAGCTGGAGCAGGAAAGCGCCACCCAGCCCGATTCCAATCCAGAGCTGACCGACAACGCCGAGCTCAGAAAACAACTGCGCGACCTGAACTTTGAGCAGCAGGGTCTTAAAGTTCAGGCATTGGAGCTGGAACTACTGGCGCTGCCCCGGCGCGCAGAGATCGCCAAGCTCACCTGGCAGATTCTGGAAAATGAGCGCGAGGCAAAAAGTGAGCAACTGAGTCTATTACGGGAGGTTAAACAGGCAAGGCAACGTTCGGAAGCGGAACAGGCTCTACAGCAACTGGACGATCTGCAACAAAACCCGGAGGCCCATCCGCTGCTGGTTGGTGTCTATCAGGAAAACAAAAATTACTCGGCACAGCTGCGCGAGATGTTAGCCGGGCTCGAAAGCGCGGACCTGCAACGCTCCAGCCTGCAGCAACGCCTGACCATCCTCAGCACCACCTTCCGCTCTATCGCCCAACAGCTGGAACTTGAAGTCAGCCATATCAGCCCGGAGCAGCGCCGCTTCATCTTCCGTAATCGCGACCCAATTGAGAGCGGTAATACGGTGAAGGAGATCAACCTGCAGCGTTTACAGAATACGTTGCTGGAACAGGAACTCACGACCCGTAAACAGCAGTATGCGGCGCTTCCACTGAGCGTGATGGCAGACCTGTCCCCGACCGAACAGCCCCTCTACAGGCAACTGCTGGGGGACCAGATCACGCTGATCAGTCGTATCATCGACGCCCGGCAACAGCTGGTGAACGAGCTGAACCTGATCCTCAGCATCCAGAACGAGATCAATCAGCAGATCGAAAGCAACAGCCAGCTGTTAAGCGAGCAGCTGTTGTGGAATCCGGTATCGGACCCTATCAACATGCGCTGGCCCAGGGAGCTGCTGGCTTCAGTCACGCTGCTGCTGGACCACTGGCAACAGGAGCAAACCGAATCCCTGCTGACAATTACACCGCGCCTCTATCCCCGCATCGCGCTATTGCTGCTACTGGCCGCGCTGATCCTCTGGCTACGCAATTACCAGCAGCGTCATCAGGAAAGCTGGGCGAAAAGGATCGGCAACGTGGTCAGCGACCGTTTTCACCATACGGTTCTGATCATGGTGATCGCCGTCGCAACCGCCATGCTACTGCCCGCGGCCCTGTGGATAGCCTCGAACATACTGATCAATCCTCTGCATCCCGACGCCGATACGCTGAAAGCGATGCTGTTCGCGGCTGCGGTTGCGACACTGGTGGTGCACAGCCTGCGAAACTGGCTGAAAAGCCCATCGGGTCTGTTTACCGCCCATTTCGGCATCAGCGAATCGCTCAACCGGGTGCTGCGCCGCCGCCTCGGCATCCTGTACGTCACTTGCCTGCCGCTGCTACTGATCCAGATCTACCTCTGGAATATCGATGCTGACGAGATCCGCTCCGGCCTTACACGTCTGGTGATGTTCGCCCTGATCGCCATCATTACGGCCCTCTGGGCCAGCCTGTGGCGGGTAAAACGGGAGCTGAACCGTCTGACCGAAACGATCAGTTGGTGGTCGCGTGCCGAACTCTGGCTCACCCTGTTGGTCGGCTTTAACATCGCGATGCTGGGCCTGACGGCGGCGGGTTATACCTTCTCTGTTAACGTCTTGATGTATGCGGTGCTACAGACCCTGCTGGTTCTGCTGGTTGTGATTGTGGCCTACAAGCTGGGTTTACGTTGGGTCCTGCTGGCCGAACGACGCCTGGAGTTTGATCGTGCCAAAGCCCGTCGGGCAGAGATTCTGGCCGCCCGTGAAAAGCAGGAGGAGGAACCGCCACTCGAAACCAACTACCTTAACCTGCAAACGATCTCAGACCACTCCCGCACGCTGCTAAAAACCGCCACGCTGGTGTTACTGGTGGTGATGCTCTGGGGTTTCCTGGGCGGTTTCCTGCCGTTCTTCGGCGCACTGGATAACGTGGTGCTCTGGAGCAGCCTGGACGCAGACGGCGCAACCGTCGGCAGTGTGACCCTGAAAAACGTGTTGTTTGGCTTTGTTGTACTCGGTCTCAGCCTGCTGGCCGCTTATAACCTGCCGGGACTGCTGGAACTCCTGATTCTGCAGAATATCGATCTCACCCCAGGCACCGGCTACGCCCTCAGCTCGCTGATCAAATATGTGCTGATCATGGTGGGTATCCTGGGTGCATTCGCAAACTTCGGTCTGGAATGGGGCAAGTTGCAGTGGCTCGTTGCAGCTTTGGGTGTGGGGCTGGGGTTTGGTCTGCAGGAGATCGTCGCTAACTTCGTCTCCGGTCTGATCATCCTGTTTGAGAAGCCAGTACGCATCGGCGACACGGTCACTATCGACAACCTGACCGGCACGGTGACCCGCATCCAGATCCGTGCCACCACCATCGTCGATTGGGACCGCAAAGAGGTGATCATCCCCAACAAAACCTTTATCACCCAGCAGCTGATCAACTGGTCGCTGACCGACTCCGTGACCCGTGTGGTAATCCCGGTGGGGGTCGCTTACGGCTCCGATACCGAACAGGCCCGCACGCTCCTGCTGGAGGCGGCCACCGAAGAGGCGCGTGTACTTAAAGATCCAAAACCAGAGGCGTTCTTCACCGCCTTTGGCGACAGCACCCTGAATCTGGAGCTGCGCCTGCACGTCGCATCAATGGCAGACCGTCTTGAGGTTACCCATAAAGTGAACACCGCGATTGCGGCTAAGTTCAAAGCTGCGGGACTGGAGATCGCCTTCCCACAGCTGGATGTGCATCTGCACCGCGCACCACGGCCTGCGGATTAGAACGAAACAGGGGAGCCCGAAAGCTCCCCTGCCAATTAGTGCCTGTTCTGGAATGAATTATCCGGTGGGCGTATCCACGTTGTCAGGACTCTCTATGCTGCGGATCGCGCGTTCGGTTTCCTGCACATCCGGAGTATCGGAGGCGTAGATAAAACTGCCTTTCTCCTCCCGTTTCGCCGTATACATGGCGATATCGGCGTTGCGGATCAGGGCGGCAGTGGTGGTGCCATCATCCGGGTAGAGCGCGATGCCGATGCTGCAGGAGAGCGACACCTTCTCGCCACCGACCAACTCGTAAGGTTCAGAGACCTTGTCGATAATCTGTCGGGCGATCCGGCTGACCGGAGCATGACTGCTGATACCGCTCAACAGCACCACAAACTCATCGCCGCCAAAGCGGGCCACAGAATCCATCTCCCGCACCGACGACATCAGACGGTTAGCCACCTGCTGCAGCACCTGATCCCCCGCATCGTGACCACGGGTGTCATTGATCGGTTTGAAATCATCCAGATCCACAAACAACAGCGCCACCTGCGACTGCGTACGTCGTGCAGTTGCCAACGCCATGGCGCAACGGTCGAAAAACAGGGTGCGATTAGGCAGACCGGTGAGCGTATCGTATTTGGCCAGGTACTCTACCTGCTGTTGATCGGCTTTGCGCTGGGTAATGTCCTGATGGGTACCGGACATACGGATCGGTGCGCCCTGCTCAGACCACTCCACCACTTTGCCGCGATCCAGCACCCAGATCCAATCGCCGGATTTATGTTTCATCCGCGCTTCGATCTCGTAATAGCTCAGTTCACCACTGAACACCTTCTCCAGTACGCGACCGGATCTGGCCAGATCTTCCGGGTGGGCCAGCTGTGTCCAGGTATCAATGTTTACCGGCTGCAGTTCTTCCAGCGAATAGCCAACGATATTGGCCCAACGTTCATTAAATACAGTTTCCCCGGTCTGGATATTCCACTCCCAGGTGCCCACGTTGGTACCGCGGATGATCTCCTCCAGGCGTTTCTGCTCAAGCTGCAGCAAACGCTCGGCCTGCTTACGCTTCCACAGGTGGCGTATCAGCAGCAATACCGTAAACAATAGCAGCAACGAGCCCCCGATCAGCAGAGTTATAGTGCGCTGATCGCCCTGACGCAGGTCCTCCGACTGACGTTCAACCATCTGCTCCAGACGGGTCTGGTAGTGCCAGAGGGCATCCTGGGTTTCGCGCAGGTCGGTGATGTCATAAATGATGGAAAAGAGCAGCATGCGCTCATCAAAGGTATAGGGAACAGAGGCAACTTTGACGGTGCGGATATCCTGATTGGCGAGGCGGTGGCGGAAGACAAAGAAATTACGGTCTTCCTTTGCTGCCAGTTGGCGTTCGGCTGCAACCTCTTCAGGAGTAAGGGTATTGATCTGCTGGATGCTCATGGCGCGCAGTTGATCACGGCTGTAACCGTAAAACCGGCTGGCAGCGTCGTTAGCGTCGACAATTGCCCCCGTTGCGGGATCGATCAGCACCATAACGGCACTGTGTTGTTCAAACACCTTGTCGAACGACGGCAGGGCAGCCCGTGCGGGCAGGGACAAAACAGCCAAAAGTACGCAAAGGAAAAGCGCACTCCCGATTCTGAAATCCATCCTGCTTATTGCTCTCACCATACCCAGTACTCAACCTCATACATCCATTTGAGAATAGGTGATTCACTGCAGCTAAGAAACATCTGGCAATTTTTGCCGATCATCTCTTGCGTTACGTCAAGATTACAGGGCCGACTCCAAGCAAATCAACCAGTTAAACATTAGATTCTCTAATACACCCTGCATTGAACAAAACAAACGCCCTTCCAAACGACCGTCGTTCAAGAAAACAGGTTATCCACCCGGTCGATCTCCGCCTCCAGAATCTCGATAAAAGCAGACGCCAGTAGCGATTGCGGCCGGTGCGCGGGTGTCAGGATCGATACCAGCAGCGGCACCACCGGTACAAACGGCTTGAACACCAACTGTGGTTCCACCTGATGGTAATCGTAGTAGCTGCTGGCGGTGATCGGGTCGCAGATGCAGTAACACAAACTCTCCTCCACCAGCTTCAGCGCGGGCTGAAAGTTGCGCAGCTCGAAACGCGGCTCGAATACCGCCTTTGCGGTGCGGAACGCTTCCTGGGTGGCGATCAGGTTGGGATGGTCCTCCTGCAGTACCGCCAGTGGCTTGCCGGACAGGTCCTGCGGCGTAATCATCGCTTTCTGCGCCAGCGGATCGTCATGACGTAACGCACAGACACAGCTGAGAGCAAAATCTTTTGTCGCCAGTGCACTGTTAGGCGGTGGTGTTTCCGCGAACCCCAGATCGTACTGCTGTGAAGCCACCCACTCCTCGATGATGGAGGAGGCGCGCATCATCAGTGAGACCTTCACCTGAGGTTTGTCGCACACGAAATCGGCGACAAGTCTGGGCATCATGAACTGTGACGATGCCGGCATACAGGCGATACGCAGACGCCCTTCCTTCAGTGATGCCAGCTCCTTCATGGTCCGGGAAGTGTGCGCCAGACGCTCCAGCACCGCTTCGGTCTCCTCCAGAAAGAACATCGCCTCCGGTTTTCGTACCAACCGCCCGCGCTGCCGCTCGAACAGGGTTAATCCCAGTTCCTCCTCCAGGCTGGCGATCGCCGCACTGACCGCCGGTTGAGTGCGGTTAAGCGCCCGTGCCGCTTCTGAGATGGAGCCGGTACGCATCACTTCACGAAATGCCTGCAACTGGCGGATGCTGAGATTCATAAAACCCTCTGAATTTTAAGGCGATATAGGCAAACCATAAAATAAATCTATGGACTGATCAATATTATCGTTTTGATTTTATAGGTTGCGGTTGCGAGTATTTCTGAACGGATGCACAAGCTCCTACCCAACGGTAGCTAGTGCGTCCCGACAAGCTTAGAGAGGTGTCCGGCCACCGTTCCAAACAAACCGAGTCGGCACCCAATAACTATAAAAATGTTGTGATCAGAGGAAACTCGCCCATGAACCGATTTGTCAGTCTCCTGCTGACCGGGCTGATCTGTTTGGTGGCACTTGGACAGTTTGTCCAGGTAATCACCCGCTACGTGCTGGAGATCCCCGTGATGGGTCTGGAGGAGAGCCTCCTCTACCCAACCATGTGGCTCTACCTGCTGGGGGCTGTAAACGCATCCCGTGAAAACACCCATATCCGTGCCAATGTACTGGAGATCTTCCTGTCCACCCGCCGTGCGCACACCCTGCTCGCAATCATCGGCGAAGTGATCAGTCTGGTTGTTGGTTGCTGGCTCACCTACTGGGCATGGCGCTTTACCAAGTACTCCTGGCGGGTCTGGAAAGAGAGCCCAACCCTGTACATCCCTACCTTCTATGTTGATGTGGCGCTGATCACCGGCCTGGTGCTGATGATGCTTTACACCGCCTACCACCTGTTTGGCCACATCCGTGAACTGTTTGCCGATGAGGAGCCGAACCATGGTTGAAGTAGCTTTAATCGCGGTGGCCGTACTGGTCATCCTGTTAACCCTTGGCGTCCCTCTACCGTACTGCTTCGGCGGCGGCCTGATGGTGATGTACTTCCTCGGCGATGTTGTGATGAAAGGCAACATGCTGTGGGGCTTCCAGCAGCTGGGTAACCCAGTATTGCTGGCGATTCCATTGTTTGTCCTTGCCGGCACCATCATGAGTGTCAGCGGGATCGCTGCCAGTCTGCTGCGTTTTGTAAATATCTTCGTCGGTCACCTGCGTGGTGGTCTGGGTGTAGTAGCCACAGTCAGCTGTGCGCTGATCGGTGCGATCTCCGGCTCCGGTCTCACCGGTGTTGCGGCGATCGGCCCACTGCTGATTCCGGAAATGGAGAAGCAGGGTTACCCACGTGAGTACGCCACGGCACTGATCGCTAACGCGTCCCTGCTGGGTCTGCTGATCCCACCAAGCGTCACCATGATCGTCTACGGCTGGGTCACCGACACCTCCATCCTGGCCTGCTTCCTGGCAACCCTGGGTCCGGGTCTGCTGATCATGCTCAACTTCTCCATCGTGAACATATGGCAGGCCCGTAAGTTCCCGCTGCAGCTGGAAGAGCGTCCTAAAGGTGAAGAGTTTGTCGCTGAAGTAAGCCGACGTGGTTTCAAGGCGACCCCTGCACTGCTGATGCCAGTAATCATTCTGGGCGGTATCTACGGCGGCATCATGACGCCGACCGAAGCCGCCGCAGTGGCGGTGATCTACGCGATCCCTGTGGGTTTCCTGATCTACAAAGGTCTGGACTGGAAAACCTTCCTGGGTGCCGGTAAGGAAGCCTCCACCTCTGTGGGTGCGATCATGCTGATGATCCTGTTCTCCATGATCCTATCGCAGATGTTCGTCCTGGAAAGTGTGCCGCAAGCTCTGGTGGAAGCGATCTTCTCGATCACCGACGACAAAGTGATTCTGCTCATCCTGATCAACGTTCTGCTGTTCCTGGTGGGCATGGTGGTAAACGACGTGACCGCAATCATCCTGATCGCGCCGCTGCTGTTGCCACTGATGGAAGCGATCGGCATCAGCCCGGTGCAGTTCGCCGCGATCATGGGTGTGAACACTGCCATGGGCGGGGTAACCCCACCGTACGCGTCGATCCTCTACCTGGGTGCGCGTATCGGTAAGGTCCAGGTGACCAAGGTTATCCGTCCGGCAATGATCCTGATCCTGTTCGGCTACCTGCCGGTAGTGTTCCTGACCTCCTTCTGGTCTGACCTGTCCCTCGGCCTGCCAGCCCTGTTCGGATACTAAATCGGCAACCTTGAAAGAAAGAACCTAGAGATCCCGGAAGCCGGGCCATTCCGACCCGGCAAGGAACCTGACTGCAGGTTCCCAACTATAAAAAGAAGTAACAGAGGATAACGAGATGAAACCTAAATTCCTGACCAAAACCCTGAGTGCTGCGGTTATCGCAGGCGCAATGAGTCTGACCGCTGTTGCTGAAGCAGCAACGCTGAAGATCAGCCACATCCGTCCACAGGGCGCGATCGTTGATACCGAGCTGAAGGACTTTGCTGCCAACGTCGAGAAAACGACCGACGGCGACGTGAAGGTTAAGATCTTCGCAGCAAGCGCACTGGGTGACTACACCACTGTTCAGGAGCGTATCTCTGTAGGTGCAGTTGATATGGCGGTTCAGCCAGCGGCAACTGCGGCATCCCGTCAGATGCAAATCACCTACTTCCCATACGTAGCGGCAAACTGGAAAGAAGCAAAGGTTGCTTACGGACCGGGCGGTGCGATCTACGAAGCGATGAAAGAGCTGTACGCGAAGCAGGACATCACCATGCTGGCAGCGTACCCGGTTTACTTCGGTGGCGTGGCGCTGAACCGCGATGCAGTAGAGCCGGGCAACCCGAATGCGGAGAAAGGCATCAAAGTACGTGTACCGGGCATCAAGAGCTTCCAGCTGACCTCCGATGCGCTGGGTTACATCAGCTCCCCAATTCCGTTCTCTGAAGCCTTCACTGCAGTACAGACCGGCGTTGTAGACGGTGTTATCGGTTCCGGTGCAGAGGGTTACTACGCCTCTTTCCGTGACGTAACCAAAACCTACGTACCGGTGAATACCCACTTCGAAGCATGGTACATGCTGATCAACTCCGAAACCCTGGCTGACATGGACAGCGATGACCGCGCTGCACTGGAAAAAGCGGCCAAGGTATTTGAAGCAAAACGCTGGGAGCGTGCTGAGTCCGACCAGGGCGACTATGAGCAGAAACTGGCTGACTACGGTGCAACCATCGTGAAGCTGTCCGACGAAGAACTGGCTGCTGCTGCGAAGAAAGTTCGTGCAGAAGTATGGCCGAAGATCCTGGAAGACATCGGTGCCGAGTGGGGTCAGGGCGTACTGAACAAGATCGCTAACTAAGTCGATCTAACGCCTGCAACGGGTGGCATGCAGCCATCTCCATGCCGCCCGTTGTTTACCCCACTGCGTAACCCCGATCTGCGCGACCTCCATCCAACCGCGCAGAAAGCTTAAACACAGCACAATAAGAGCTTCATGATGTTCCGATACCTATCGCAACCGTCAGGGTCCCCCTCTGCCTCAGAGGTACACCTGACCATCAACGACCGCGAGATCAGCGTGCCCGCCGGTACCAGTGTATGGGCCGCGATGGCGCAGGCTGGCGAGACGATCACCCGCCTCTCTCCGGTGACCGAACAGGAACGCTCCGCCTACTGTGCTATGGGCGTATGTTTCGAATGTCTGGTCGAGATCGACGGAATGCCAAACCGTCAGGCCTGCCTGACCCAGGTGCAGGATGGCATGTCGGTTAAACGTCAGAAGATTACCCAAACCAGCGAAGCCGTTGCCACCCAAAGCAGCGACAGCGCGGTGCAATATCAGGAGGGCCAGTAAATGAACATCTATAGCCCTACCGACACTCCAGAATTCAATTCCGGCCAGAGCTACGATATCGCCATCATCGGTGCGGGCCCGGCCGGTATGTCAGCTGCAGTCACCGCAGCTGAAGCCGGTGCCTCCGTAGTGGTACTGGACGACAAACCCAAAGCGGGTGGTCAGATCTACCGTAACGTGACCAACAGCCCGCTGACCCAGCCCGAGCTGTTGGGCGAAGATTATCTGAAAGGCGCGGCGCTGGTCGAAGCCTTCGAAAAAAGCAGTACCGAACATATTCACGCTGCCAACGTCTGGCATGTGGGTGACAACGGCGAGGTGCTGTTCTCCCGCGACGGCGGCACCCAGAGCCTCACCGCCCGCGAGCTGATCGTCAGCGGCGGCGCTATGGAGCGCCCCTTCCCGATTCCGGGTTGGCACCTGCCAGGTGTGATGTCTGCTGGCAGCGCTCAGGTAATGCTGAAATCCGACGGCCTGGTGCGCGACGATGCGGTATTCGTTGGCACCGGTCCCCTGCTCTATCTGATCGTGGCGCAGTACCTGCGTCTGGGTGTACCGGTGAAAGCACTGGTCGACACCACCCCGAAATCCGCCTACCTCGATGCGATGGCGGAAGTAGGCGGCGCCCTGAGCGCCACCTCCATGCTGCGTAAGGGCCTGTTACTGCTGAACGAGATCCGCCAGGCGGGCGTACCGGTCTACCGTTTTGCATCTGATCTGCAGATCACTGGCAACAGCGCCGTCACGGGTCTGAAGTTCACCAGCGGTAATGAAGGCCGTCAGCTGGAAGCGGAGCATATCTTCCTGCACCAGGGCGTGATCCCAAACCTGAACCTGACCCGCGCTATGGGGCTGGAGCACCACTGGTGCGACCAGCAGCTGTGCTGGAAACCCACCCTCAACCGCTGGGGCCAAAGCTCACTGGACACCATCGCCGTGGCGGGTGATGGCAGTGGCATCGTGGGTGCCGACGGCGCGTCGGTGATGGGTAAGCTGGCAGCGCTGAACCAACTGCAGCGACTTGGCCAGATCAGCGCCGACAGCCGTGATCAGCAGGCACAACCACTGTTCCGTGAACTGGAGCGCCTGAACAAGTTCCGTCGCTTTATCGACCGTCTGTATCGTCCGATCAAGGCGCACCGCATTCCTGAGTCCGACGACACCGTGGTGTGTCGCTGCGAGGAGCGCACCGTGGCCGATCTGAAACGTGGTTTTGAGCTGGGTGCCAACGGTCCTCAGGATCTGAAAGGTATGACCCGCTGTGGCATGGGTCCCTGTCAGGGGCGCCAGTGTGGCCACACCGTCAGTGAACTGCTGGCCCAGTGGCGTGGCATCAGCGTAGCTGAGGTGGGTTATTACCGCCTGCGCTCGCCGATGCGCCTGTTGAACCTGACCGAACTGGGTCAGTTCAGCCGTGTTGAACCCAAACCGTCCACTACAGGAGCCGCATCATGAAGAACGCAAATAGCGATGTGCTGATTATTGGTGGCGGCATCCAAGGTTGCTCCACCGCCTATAACCTGGCCCGTCAGGGGGTGTCCGTCACCGTACTGGAAAAAGACTGGGTTTCCCGTCACGCCTCCGGTGTGAATGCTGGCGGTGTGCGTGTGTTAGGGCGTGATGTGGCTGAAGTGGAGCTGAGTAAAGCGTCCATGGAACTGTGGCATGGCCTCGACGACGAGCTGGATGCCGACACCGGTTTTCGTGCCCGCTCGCTGATCAATATCGCCGCAGACGAAAACGATATGGAGACCCTGCGCAAGCGTGAAGCGCTGATGCACGGTCTGGATTATCACCACGAGAAGATGATCGACCAGCAGGAGCTGCGCGAGCGTCTACCCCACGTGGCGCCCCACTGTGTCGGCGGCGTGGTGTCCGAACAGGATGGTTATGCCATCCCTTATCAGTCCACGCTGGCCTTCCGCCGCGCGGCGGAACGCTTTGGCGCAAAATTTGTGGAAGGGGTCGCTGCCCAGCGGATCCGCAAGATCGGCCAGCAGTGGCTCGTTGAAACCAACCAGGGCCGTTTTGAAGCGGAACATCTGGTGAACTGTTCCGGCGCCTGGGCGGACCAGATCGCCGTCAAGATCGGTGACAACGTACCACTGACCCACAGCGCACCGATGCTGATGATCACCACCCGCATGCCGCACTTCGCCACTCCGGTGGTCGGTGCAGTAAGCCGCCCGCTGTCGTTTAAACAGTTTGAAAACGGCACCGTGCTGATCGGTGGTGGCGCCAAAGGGTTTGCCGACCGCGAAAACAACCGCACCCGCCTCGACTACGCCAAGATGGCGGTGGGCGCCCGTAATGCGGTGGAGTTTTTCCCGATCATGGCGACCGCCTCGGTTAACCGTATGTGGGCGGGTCTTGAAGCCTATATGCCAGATAACCTGCCGGTGATTGGTGGCAGCGTGAACGCTGACAACGCCTGGCACGCCTTTGGTTTTTCCGCCCACGGCTTCCAGATGGGACCAATCGTGGGCCAGGTGATGGCCGAGCTGATCACCACCGGGAGATCACGCTTCGACCTGAACAAATTCCGCATCGACCGCTTCGAGCGCAAGGTGCTGTAAACAAATCCGAAATCCATACCTTGTCACTGAATACCTGTTACTGAACTGTCACTGACTACAACCGGAGAGAAACAAAACATGAGCATCGAGCGTATCGGTTCCAACGACCGCATGAGCAAAATCGTAAAACACAACGGCACCATCTACCTGTGTGGTCAGACTGCGAGCGACGCTGAATGGGACACCGCTGAACAGACTCAGCGCTGCCTGGACAAGATCGACGCCCTGCTGGCTGAAGCGGGCAGCGACCGCAACAAGCTGCTGTCCATCACCATCTACGTGCGTGATATGAAAGACTTCGCCGCAATGAACGCGGTATACGACGCTTGGGTTGCTGACGTTGAAAAACCAGCCCGTGCGTGTGTTGAAGCCCGCATGGCGCGCCCGGACGTGCTGGTTGAGTTTACTGTAATCGCTGCTCAGTAAGGCCTTTACTGAGTGTCGGGACCGTCATATCGGGCTTCACCACCCGGTAGGACACTCCTTGATGGCGCATACTCTGCCCATCCTCTTTTGGCCGCTACTCGCTTCGCCGGTAGCGGTCTTTTTATCTCTGCAATTAACCCCCCTCTCTTCAGGCAGCCCTTCGCCGCCTATCATTACCCTTCGCCCATCTTTGGCGCACAAAACTTTCTCAGCTTGCTGCGGCGCACCATAATTTATCCATACAGTTTAAAAGTGTTTCCTGATATCTCACCCCGAATCAGCAGGCACACCCCGCTAACACCAGACAAAACCCAAATAAAAACGTTATATTTCAAAAAGTTAAATCCAAAAAAAAATCCAAGAACAATAAAGAGAAACACGACAAAAGAGATTGGCACACAACTTGATAAAACAGGGTGAGTCTATGGAGGACGAGGCGAACCAACATGTTCTTTGCCAATCAATTCGGGAAATACCGCGCGATAGTTATCTCTGTCGCTATGTTCATCTTTCTGGATACAGGGGTTCTGGGTCTGAACTTCTATATTTCCAGCCAGATCGCCGCCGATGCGGTGAACGTAAACCTTGCCGGTCGCCAGCGTATGCTGTCGCAGAAATCGGTTAAAGCCCTGCTGGAATACCGCTACGAGCGGCAGCAGGGACAGAGTGGCCGTGCAGCTTATGAGGAGATGGCGGGAGCGATACAGCTTTTTGACCGTACCTTGCTCGCCTTTAAAGCCGGAGGCGAGACACTGGATACCACCGGGCAACCGATCTACCTGCCCGCCGTAGAAACCCCTAAAGCGATTTCAGCGGTTGATCAGAGTCTGACCATCTGGGAACCCATACGCACTGACTTTAACGCGCTCAATAAGGGCGGCGGTGATATGGAGCAGCTGCTGAACCGGCTGGTCAGCTCAGCTGAAAGCCATAACCTGACGCTGCTGAAGCTGATGAACGATCTGACCAACGATCTGGAGGCGGTAGCGAAGGAGAAATCGGAAACCCTGCGTCTGATTCAGGCCTCGGCGATCACCCTGGCGATTCTTAACTTCTTCCTGATCCTGTTCCACTTTATCGGTCAGCTCAGGCAGAGTGACTCCATCGCTGAGACCGCCCGTAAGGAAACCACAGAGATCCTGCAAACCGTGCGTGAGGGCCTGTTGCTTCTGGACAACAACCTGATCATAGGGACTCAGCATTCGGAATCGGTGCGCGCCATCTTTGGTGATCAGGAGTTCGCCGGGATGTCGTTCCGCAGCCTGCTGCACAACCTGGTGGTTGGCCGCGACATGAGTACCACCGAGGAGTACATCAAGCTGCTGCTCAACGAGAAGGTAAAAGAAAACCTGATCGGCTCGCTGAACCCACTGACCGACGTCGAGGTAAGCCTGCCCGCTGAAAACGGCGGCTACAGTGTGAAACACCTATCCTTCCGCTTTAACCGCACCATCGAAGATGGCCACATCAGCCACATTCTGGTCACCGTGATGGACGTAACCGAAACCATCGCCCTGCGTAAAGCGCTGGATGAAGCCCAGCAAAGCAACGGCCTGCAGCTGGATGCGCTGAAAAACCTGGTGCATCTGGATACCCGCACGCTGGCCGATTTCCTGCGTGAAACGGATATCGCCCTGCATGAGATCAACGATACCCTGAAAGATGAGGCAGCCGATCCACAGGGTTACAACGCCAAACTGCAGAACTGCTTCCGCATCATGCATCGCATCAAAGGCGATGCCGGTGCCTTGCAACTGCCGCAGGTCGTGCAGGAAGCCCATCAGTTCGAGGAACAGCTGCAAAGCCTGCAGAAGATGTCTGGCCTGCAGGGCAGTGACTTCCTGCCGCTCACCCTTGCTCTGGATGCCTTCCTGCGCCTGATCAGTGACCTGCAGGAGGTCAGCGATATCCTCAAACAGGTGCAACCCGCGTCCTCTGCGCCGGCCTCTTCAGTCAGTGAGCCTGAGGCCACACCCGCAATGCCACTGCCCCTTGCGCCGCAACTGGCACTGCTGGATCGGGAACCCATCACTCAGCTGGCAGAGCGTATCGCCGAGGAACAGAGCAAAGAGGTCAACGTCATTTTCGACACCGATGACGACCTTGCCCTGCCCGATCAACAGCGTTCGCTGGTACAGAGCAGCGTAATCCAACTGGTACGCAACGCGGTGGTACATGGGATCGAGTTGCCAGAGATCCGTGTGCTTGCCGATAAATCACCGGTCGGCCGGATTCTGGTCCGTGTGCGACAACAGGAAGATGGTCTGCGGATCTCCGTGCGTGATGATGGCCACGGCCTGGATCTGGATGCGATCCGGGAACAGGCCCACAGCAACGGACTCTACGATCAGGCCGAACTGGAAAGCTTCTCCCGCACCCGGCTGATGGGACTGATATTCCACCCAGGATTTTCGACTGCAGATAACGTGGATGAACACGCCGGCCGCGGCGTAGGAATGGATCTGGTGAGGAGCAACGTGAACAAGCTGAAGGGCCGCATCCGCATCGGCACCCAGGCCAAGCACCACTGCGAGATCTCCTTCCTTATCCCTGTCGCGGCCAGTATGCCCTCCGAGGAGGTTGACGTTATGAACACCCAATCCGATGCGGAGGCCAGGGTATGAAACGCCTGATGATTGTTGATGACTCCATGGTTATCCGCCGCCGTATCTCCCGCGCTCATGGGCTGGACGCCTACGAGGTTGTGGGAACGGCGGAGGACGGCGCCAACGCCATTGAGCTGGCCCGTGAAACACTGCCGGACATGATCACCATCGACCTGACCATGCCCAATATGGACGGTACTGAGGCGATTCCGGTACTGGCATCGATCTGTCCCAACGCCCGTATTCTGGTGGTCTCGGCGCTGTCCGACAAGGCCACAGCCATCGGCGCGCTGGCCAGCGGCGCCCACGGTTTTCTGTGTAAACCGTTTACCGATGAAGAGTTGAAAAGTGCTCTGAATGAACTGGCGGAAGATTAACCCGCTTTCACGATCACTCAGCAGAGCCACCAATCAGGAAGAGCCAGATGAGCAAAAGCAAGGAACAGGACACCATCGAGGTCTTTATCGACAGCGTGTCACACTTTTACCAGCAGATGGGCTTAGCCGAGATGGAGATCGGCGTCCCCTATCTGCTCGACTCCAACCAGCCGATCGTCTCGGATTTCACCGGCATCATCGGAATCTCCGGGCGTCACCGCGGTTGCGTGTATTACACCTGCCCCAAAGCGATGCTAAGTTACATCCTGATCGCATTGGGCGAAAAGGATGTCGGCCCGGAACACCTGGGCGATCTGGTCGGCGAGATCGCCAACACACTGGCGGGTAACGCGCGTAAAACCTTCGGGTCCGATTTTATGATCTCTGTGCCAGTGGTGCTACAGGGAGAGCCCGACAAGGTCAGCCTGCCGAAAAACACCCGCTGCGTCGTGATACCCACCAAGTGGAAGTATTACCAGTCGATCATCGTGGTCGCCCTGGAATAGCGCAACTCCTGAAGGTGCATCAGCATGGCATCATTCTGTAGAATGGCGCCATGTTTGAGACCAGCGTCCTTATCAGCATCACCCTCACCTTCCTGCTTGCGGGCACGGTAAAGGGAATTACCGGCTTGGGGTTGCCGACTGTCAGTCTGGCGATCCTCACGGTTGTACTTGATCTGCCCACGGCGATGGCACTGCTGCTGGTCCCCTCTTTCGCCACTAACTTGTGGCAAGCCCTGGCTGGCGGTCAGACGCTCTCCACACTGAAGAAACTCTGGCCCTTCCTGCTCACCGCGACGGTAACCGTCTCTATCGGTGCCACCGCGCTCAGCCGCTTTGATCTGGACCTGCTCTCTGGACTGCTCGGCCTTTTATTGATCATCTACGGTGGCCTGAACCTGATCGGATTTCGTTTTCAACTCAGCACAGCGAAGCAGCGCTGGTGCGGCCCACTGTTCGGCGCCGTCAACGGGATTCTGACCGGCATGACCGGCTCTTTTGTCGTACCTAGCGTACTCTACCTGCAGGCGTGTGGCCTGCCACGTGATGCTCTGATTCAGGCGATGGGCATGCTGTTTACCCTCTCCACACTAGCGCTTGGTCTGGCGCTGCAAGGAAACAACCTGCTGAGCTACGACCAGGCGCTGATCTCCGGTTTGGCGCTGCTGCCCGCCGTTGCCGGCATGTTGCTTGGTCAGAAAATTCGCCGTCGATTGTCGGATGCGATGTTCCGCAGAGTATTCTTTACCGCACTTCTGCTGCTCGGTGTGTATATCGTCGGCAATACACTCTAAACATCTGCGTAGATCGACCGATACAGAGTGAAGGCAAAGTGAAACCTGTCGGTCGGAAAGATCTGGACCGATCGGTTTTTAATATCTGTTATTGATCCGGAATCAGATCTGGATTAGAAATCAATACGTGCTATTTCCACCGGGCCGTACGCAGGGATACTACGATGCAGACCATTCAGAAACGCACCACCTTCCACTACCTGGCAGCGCTTGTCCTGTTTTCGGTATACGGTATTCAGGTCTGTCCCTTTCTCGATTCCCTGACCACGGCCCAACTGCTGCTGCCGATTCTGGTCGTATTCAGCGTACAGTGGCTGATCCGCCGCAAGCTGGAAGCCTCTATCGCCCGCCAACCCTACAAACTGCAGGTGAAAACCCAGTTCAAAACCGACCTGGGTTTGTTTGTCGGTTTCGGTTTGCTTCTGGGCAGCTATAACGCGGCGCTTTACGGTTTTCCGCTGGAGAGTGGCGGTAAGGTGATCGTAGGGATGTCGGTGCTGGGTTTCCTGATCGCCTGCGAGCTGGCGCTGTTTCGCGAATACCAGCTTGCACAGCAAATCAGTAATAGCGACCAACAGCTGGAACCGGACGATAACCCTTACCCGCTGACGCAGAAATTTATCTGGTTTGCGGCGATCTGTGCCATCTCGGTGATCGGGGTGGTTTTCCTGGTAATCAACAAGGATCTGGAGTGGCTGATTCATACCGGCGACAGCATCCCTCTGGAGACTTCACAGGGTTATATCCTTGGAGAGATCGTCTTTGTGATCGGCACCATGATGCTCTATATCCTGGCGATCATCATCGGTTACTCGCGCAACCTGAAACTCTTTATCAGCGCGCAGAACCATACTCTGCAGCGACTGACCGAAGGCGAGTTGGCAATCCAGGTACCGGTCACCAGCAACGATGAGTTCGGCCTGATGGCGGTACGCACCAACCGTATGATCAACGCCCTGGCTGAACGGACCCAGGAACTCAACATCACCCGCGACGCCAGCATCCTCGGGCTGGCAAGCCTGGCAGAAACCCGTGACAACGAAACCGGCGGCCATATCCTGCGTACCCAAAACTACGTGCGTCTGTTGGCCGAGCAGCTCAGCCGTGGCGAACGAGACCGTGACGCGCTTGATCCGGCGACCATCGACCTGCTCTATAAATCTGCCCCGCTTCACGATGTGGGTAAGGTGGGGATTCCCGACAGCATCTTGCTGAAACCGGGCAAACTCACCGACGAAGAGTTCGACATCATGAAAGGCCACGCCCAGATCGGTGCCGACGCCCTTGAGGTGGCCGAAGCGCAGCTGGGCAGCAACTCCTTCTTGCAGATCGCCCGTGAAATCAGCCTGACCCACCATGAAAAATGGGACGGCAACGGTTATCCGAACAAACTCAAAGGTGAGGCGATCCCCATCTCCGGCCGCCTGATGGCACTGGCCGACGTGTACGACGCCCTGCGCTCCAAACGGGTGTATAAACCGGCGTTCTCCCACGAAAAAGCCCGCTCCATCATCCTTGAAGGCAGCGGCAGCCACTTCGATCCGACGGTGGTTGACGCCTTTCTGAAAGTGGAGCAGCAGTTTATTGAGATTGCCAACACCTACGCAGATGAGGAGGCGGAAGCGGCCTGATTCAAGCCATCGCTTGCAGATTCTCTTTTTCCGCGTTAGAGTCGTCAGCTCAACTTAAACATCAAGAGAAGGGCTGACGTCCTCGCCAACCTGCCAACCTGGGCAAGGTGGTTTGCTGCCAAGCAGCGATGTGGTCGAACCGACAACGAATCAGGTACGCCCCACTACGTCAGCTCTCATAACTTTATGGGAGCACTCCATGTTTGAAGCACACACACTCAGCGCCGCTGATACAGAACTTACCGTTACCCCTGATCAATCCTGGCAACGCACCTATAACCGTCTGCACCAAAAAAGTCTGCGACCACTGAAGATCTGGTTTGCGCCGGGCAAACGCAAAGATGCTGCACAACAGCTACAGCAGCAGTGGTTCGTGTATATCGAGTATCGTGACGATGAAGGTAATAACCGCTTCCACTGTTTTGAACAGTTGCAGCAAGGAAGTACCGTAAAACAGCTATTAGAGTTGGCCGTTTGGAAGGAATTGCCAGGGCTGAAGTGACCGACTGGAGATAAGCTTGGGGCAGGTATCACCTGCCTCATAACGTGCATGGACTCTGCTTTAGAAAGCGTAGGTGAGTTCCAGCCAGAGGCTGCGACTTTCCAGCGGATAGTCATCGGGAATGATGCTGGATGAAGGCGAGCGGGCATCAGCGTCGAACAGGTTTTTAACGATCACCGCGGTCTGCAAACTGCGGTCATAAAACTGCTTACTGAGCTTCATGGTCGCCCAGTTATACCCCTTCAGGCGGTCACGGCTGTCTCCTGCCTCACGTCCTCTGGAGCCGATCCAGTGATTGTTCAGGTGCAGCTTCCAGTCGTTGTCGAAAAAGTAATCCGCCGCCAGATAGGCGGTGTGATTAGGTACGTTGGCAATATCCGCACCGGTCTCGCTGTTCTCGCTGTGCTGGTAACTGTACTGAGCCCGCAGTTTCAGATCGGCTGACGCCTTCCATTGTGCTTCCATCTCAAAACCGTAACCATCCTGCTCGGTGGAGTTCTGAAACTTATACACGCTGCCCACCAGCTTATTTTCAATCAGGTCCTCCGCTTTATACGCGTAAAAACTGTTGATCAACCGGAAGTCATGGGTCAGCTGATGATCAAGCACCAGCTCATAGGTTTTAATGGTTTCGGGTTCCAACGAGGGAGTGCCTAGACCGCTGGGATTATTCTTCAGGTAAAGCTCGCTGAAGGATGGTGCCCGAAACGCTTCACCGTATAAAAGCTTGGCAGTAAAGTCAGGACGTGGCTCCCAGACCAGTCCTAAACGGGGATTAAAAATATCTCCGAAATCGGAGTAATCGTCCCAGCGTCCGCCAACAGTTAAAGTCCAATCCTGACTTAAGCGCCATTGATCCTGAAACGCGATAAACAGGTTATGACGTTCCTTATCATCCAGGTAGACGTTGGACTGCCCTGTTACGTCAGTTAAGGTGCCATCGACGGTGTTTTCAGTGCCATTAAGAACACCCGGGCCATAATTTTTCTTCTCTTCTGTGGTAATACCTATGTATCGAACACCCAGGTTCAACCGCAGAATATGATCATTGAAGCCGATGAATTGGTAGGTGGTGTCGGCATACAGGTTATGGCTTTTATATTCGGGAGTACCGATTACACCGTCCGTAAAGAGCACCGCATTATCTGGTGGTAATGATGGATTACCATCGTTATCAATCGGGATCAGACTGTTATCTGGAAACAGGTTAAAAAACGTTGTTCCATGCGTGAAGTGGTAGCTAAGGTTACTCTCGACCGACTTCTCATAATCAACAATCTTTTTGAACTGCAGATGTGACATATAGGAAACAGTGCCACCATACCCTTTATCGTCAAGTGCACGGGAAACCCCCTGCCCAGTACCCACATCGTCCTGATGCCAGAACCAGTGATTCCAGTGCCATCCTTCCTGCTCAATATTCAACAGGATACTGGTCAGGTTATAACGAGTATTTAACGGCCCCGGGGCCAGGGAAGCACTGGTACCCATCAAGCGGTCGTATTCGCTCTGCAGATCTTTACTGATGGTCCGGCTACGATCACCATCACTACGTTGGTGCTCTACACTGACGAAAAAGCCCGTACCATCATCATTCTGCTCACTATATTGAAACGTCAGATCCTGACTGTTAAAGCTACCGTGGCGGAGCTGAGCGATAGGCGAAGAGTAGTTACCAATCCCTTTGGGGATAATGTTGATCACACCGGAATACGCATTTGCTCCATAAAGCGCAGAGCTCGCACCTTTGATCACTTCGATACGTTCGATCGAGCCCACAGCTAAACGGGAAGATGGTGGGAGCCCTCCGCTGTAAGGATTCTTCAACTCCATCCCATTAAACAGGATAAGCACCTGCGGGTTAAAACCACTGTGGATACCACGGATACTGTAAACCGGTTCCAGTCGGCTCAGGTCTGAGCGCAGCACATGCAACCCGGGAATCGCTTCCAGTACCTCATCGAGGTGATTCGCGCCCATCGCTTCAATCTCATCAGCGGTGATGACACTCACTACACCCGGGGCTTTACGCACAGCCTCCAGATGACCTGAAGCGATGGTGGAGAAATAGCTGGTTTCGAGGAAATAGTCGACGTCATTATCGAAGGAGTCGGGTTCGGCAGAGACGTAAAGTGGCAGCGCGAGCAGGGCCCACAGACACGTAATTACAACACGAAACATAGATACCGTTTCCCTACCGTTACAACTCCAAACGTATCAACAGAGAATCATGAAATGTTGATACCGGGCATCCGATCGAAGAGATTAGCGCCTGAAGGTTAAGAAGTTTTGATACAAGATTCAGGCTTGAACAATCCACTGCGGATCCAAACCTAGCCGTGCATAATACTCGATAATCTGCCAACCAGCAGCATAATTTAGCGCTTCGAATTCTTGAACAAGTGTTTTTTAATGCACGGTGCAGGCCATGCAAGGATCGAACGAACGCACAACGTGCTGCACTGCCACAGGTTCAGTTTCTCCTGCTCGGATCGGCGTGCCCTCCAAGGCTTGTTCCAGCGCTCCCGGCACGGTTTGCTGATCACGGGGTGAGAAGTTCCAGGTGGTCGGTGCGATGATCTGGTAGTTGTGTATCTTGCCTTTTTTCACTTCCAGCCAGTGTCCTAACGATCCGCGAGCGGCTTCGATCATCCCTACCGATCTGCCCTGATCCGGTAGTTCACCGTGGTTACAGAACGGTGCCTGAGGGTCGATCGCTTTCACCCAGTCCTGCATCTTCGGCACGATGATCGCCAACTCCAGCAAACGCGCAACGATACGGCTGTGTACATTACCACCCTGTGTCACAATCAGATCCTGAGCCAACGGATGTCCGTTGATCATCTGACGCGCCAGCGCGCCTACTTCGACCACCTGATGATTGAGACGTGGTGCTTTACACCAGCTGTAACCTTCAGGGTTATCCAACGATGGGATGGTTCTCCCCTGGGAAGGATGCAGTGGTTGATCACCGTTCTCCATCCAGGCGTGGGAGATATCTTCTGTGATCGCCGCACTGTTCAGGGGTAAGTGTTCACCACCCACATAGATACCGGATCTGAAGACCCTGGAATCACCTTGGACGTAGGTGCCGTAACTCAGGAACTGATCGGTCGCCCGCCCCAGCGTCTGTAACTCCAGCTGTTCGCTCAGGTGTAAAAAAGTGCGGAAGTCACTGGTGTGCCAAGGTTGTTGCTGTCGCCATTGCTCCAGATCCGCCACAGAGTTGAGGTTTGCGATCACATCGAGATCATCTCCAAACAGCTCGGTTTCCAGGAAGCGGCGGAACGCGGCTATGATCGTGAGCAGTCGGATGCGCTCCTGAGGCTCAACTGGTTTAGTAGAACCACCCGGCTGAAGGCTGAGTGTGTGTGGCCACTTACCCGCCAGTAATCCCATCAGGTGCAGGAACTCTGCACGGGCAGGCAACATCACCCGGCTGGCATCCCCTTTGGTCGCTTTAAAGCGCTTCTCAACCTTTGCAAACCACTCAGCTCCAGCATACACCGGACGGGCAAAGTCGGGCATAAAGAACAGATAAAAGTGGGTTAGCAGATCGGTCATGTTCTCATTAGCGAGAACGAGGTTAGTGCAGTGCTGGCCGTTTTCCGGCATCTCCAGCTGCATCAGATCCGCCAACGCTTGGGCACAGGCAACCGACTGACTGACCGAACAGATTCCACAGATGCGTGGCGTATAAACCAGGGCATCCATCGGATCATGCCCCAGCATGATCTGCTCAAAACCGCGATACAGTGGCGAGTTCACCCGTGCGCTGCGTACCCGATTGCCGTCGATATCCAGAGAGACTTCAAGGTCCCCTTCCACACGGTTAAACGGGCCTACCAATATACGACTCATAGTGATCCTTAAGCTCGTTTAACCTTTACGTTTATGTATGGTGGGTGGATAGATCAACCGCTCGGAGGTGGCGTTCTCTTTCAGGCGCTCCGGTGTCGCTGCTTTGGACAGTGAAGCCAACGCCACAAACCACGCCTTAGGCATGTCGGTCGGCAAACCCACCGGGATACCGGCGATCTTTGGCGTCTTACCGAAGCTGTGCCCGGGCTCCTCAAACTCTGGTGCCGTGCAGTTGATACAGGCGTAACCTCCACTGGTGCAGGAGCCTTGTCCGTTCCAGTCGCGGATATTGCAGTCGGCGTGCGCCTGAGTCCCCAGACAGCCCATGTTTTCCATCATGCAGCCACGCTCACCCGGTGCAGTGGCACTGGCTTTGTACTCGTAATATTCGTTGCGGCTACAGCCGTGGTGAACCAACTGATCGGCGTACATACGCGGACGCCCAAACGCATCCAGATTATCTTCCCGATGCTCGCCTAGTGCGATACTGACCAGGGTTTCCGTCACCCAGTCAGGATGAGTCGGACAACCTGCAATGTTCACCACGCGGAAGCCCTCTTCGGAGCGGTAGCTATCCCCGAGTAATCCGCCCGGCAGTTCACCATCGAATTGCAGGCCGGTCGCGTCGGTATGGTTGCTTCCCGCAGCGGTGATACCACCGTAGGCTGCGCAAGAACCCACAGCGAGTGTGTATTTTGCTTTTGCAGACAGCTCCCGCACCCACTCAATCATCGGTTTACCGGTGCCGCCCAGCATATGGAAACGTCCGGTGCCCTGCGGCCCCATCATCATGGAACCTTCAATGCAGAGCAGGTCCAGTGGTTGCTCGCCGCAGACAATCGCTTCCAGCAGTTTTGCGACCTCCTGTCCGGTCTGTTCGCTCAGGGAAGGATGCCAGAGCAGCTCAATACCCGCAGCTTCCAGCAGAGTCATCAGATCGGGGGATTCGGCATTCAGCAGCGACATGGTACAACCGCCACAGCCACCGGATTGCAACCAGAGCAGATTAGGCATGATCAGGTTCCTCGGCTGGCAACGTCAGGCGTGCCAGCGCACCGCCGTCGGGATGATTCTGAATCTCCAGCTCACCGCCATGCTCGGAGACGATACCGTAACTGATCGATAGACCCAGCCCCGTACCCTGCCCGACTGGCTTGGTGGTAAAGAAGGGATCAAACAGGCGGGAGAGGGATTCTTCCGGGATACCGCTGCCGCTGTCACGTACGTCGAAGATCACGTTTCCGGCACAAACTTCGGCACTCAGCACCAGGCGTTTGCTATCACAGCTATCCATGGCGTCCACGGCGTTCTGGATCAGGTTCACCACCACCTGATGGATCTGGCCGGAGTGGCCAAACGCAGTCAGGTCATCCGGTACGTTCTCCACCACCTCAATCGGTGTTTTGCTCTCTTTGATGATCCAGTGCAGCGCGGTTTTGATCACATGGGCAAGATCGAAGGAGGCTTTTTCGGATTCCTGCGTGGAGGAGAACTGGCGCAGATCGTTGACGATCTCTTTCACCCGGTCCGCGCCCTCCATAGTACCCTCAACCAACGAGTTCAGGTCGCGGATCGCTTTATCCAGGCGCAGCTTTTCACGCATGGCGCGCAGCTGTTCACGACTGTTGCCCTCGTTAATCGCATCGAAATATTTGCAGAGACGGTCGGTGTAACGCTGCAGTGCGTGCATGTTGCCGTAGACAAAACTGATCGGGTTATTCAGCTCATGCGCTACACCCGCCACCAGACGACCCAGCGAGGCCATCTTTTCTGACTGCACCAAGCGCTCCTGCGCCAGCTTCAGCTCGGCGTGGGCAGCGTTGAGTTCTTTGTAAGCTTTCTGCAGTTCGCCCAGCGGACGCCCCACCATCACCATACCGATCAGGCGGCCACGGTGGTTGTTGCGTGGGGAGCAGTTCATGGAAAGGGGGACTTTGCCCTGTAGCCCGATCAGTTCGACTTCACAGTCGCGTACCGGCTGGACACGCAGCTGCCCCATAAAGTTGCTGATCTTGGCGTGGTATTTTTCTGCCACCAGATCGGTAAAACGGGTGCCGATAAGATCCGACTCAGTGCGTCCGGTCAGCTCCTCCAGTGCCCGGTTCACGCCTTGCACCACGCCGGTCTGATCACAGACGATCAGCACATCGCTCATCGCACTCTGGATGCTGTGGAAAAAGCTGTGCGCTTCCTCCAGCTCGGCGTTTTTTTCCTCGACCTCCACCTGCGAGTGCACCAGATCAGCGTACGCTTCATCCATCTTCTGGATGACGCTGACCCAGGCATCTTCAGAGTCGATCGCGTTGGGCGGGGTAATTTCTTGCTTGCGGGACATGAACGAAGCGGCACTCTCAACTGCTTGTAACTTGCCCCTTATATTAGCCCGAACCGATGGCGGAGGTATATTCCCGCCGCTTACGCGGCTGCAGCGCGCACATTACCCCGCGAATAGGAGGCGTGCGCCGCCACCAGCGTATAGGCAAATGCCAGCGCAAAGGAGACTTTAATCACCCTTAGCAAATCCGGGTACTGTTCAGGGGTAATCTCCGCACTGCCCATCACCAGATTCACCAGCATCACCACCAGCGTCATGCTGAACATATTGCCCATGGTCCGGGCCAGGTTCAGCAGGGCCGATCCGATACTCAGACGATCTGCCGGTACCGAGCCCATCGCCGCATTGTTGTTCGGGGTAGAGAACAGACCAAACCCCATACCCAATAACAACAGCGCCAGAATGATATAAGCCTGCGATGTCGCCGCGTTGATAAATAGCAGCAGGCCAAACCCGGCCCCGTAGAGCAGACAACCCAGAGTAGCGATGATGCGTGGTTCATACCGGTCAGAGAGACGGCCGGCAAACGGCGCCAGACAGGCCATGGTCAGCGCCTGAATCAGTATCAGCTGGCCCGACTCACTCGGTGACATCCCCTGCAGGTACTGCAGGTAGAGGCTCATCAAAAACAGCACAGGATAGTGGGCACCGTACATAAACAGGCTGGAGAGGATGGAGCGGCTAAACACTTTATTGTTCGCCAGCGCCTTCAGCCGGATCAGCGGATACGGCGCGTTCGCCTGCTGGCGCAGGAAAAGGAAAAACAGACCAATACCGATCAGTAGCGAAATCAGGTAACCCGGATCTGGCAGGCCGGAGAGACCAAAGAAAAAGGCACTGATCCAGAGCGCGAACAAGCAGCTGCCCAGCCAGTCCAGTTTCTGCTTACCCTCGGCTTTGTAATCGCCTTTTACGTTGAGGATCACCAACACAACGGAGATCAACGCAAAAGGCACCGGAGCCCAGAATACCGAACGCCAGCCAATAACCTCAGTCAGCCAGCCGCCGATCATAGGGCCGCAGCTCAAACCGAGATAAACCGATGTGGCGGTCAGCCCCAAAGCTGTACCGCGTTTGGCGTTGGCAAATACCGAGGTGACGATCGCCATGCCGGTACCAAATACCATAGCGCTGGCCAACCCTTGCAGGAAACGGGAGACCAGCAGCCACTCGATGGTATCGATCCAGATCACCATCAGCGAGGTGATACAGAACATTAGCACACCGACCAGATACACCTTCTTACGGCCGACAATATCCGCCACCCGTGCTGCCGGCAGCATCAGCATCATGCTGCCCAGCAGATTGGAGGTGGGTACCCAGCTCAGCAGTACCGCATCCGCCTGCAGCGCTTCAGCCATGGCGGGCAGCGCAATATTGACCGCCGACATGGAGAGCGGCACCAGAAAGGTGGCGATACAGATACTGGCCAACGCCAGCCAACGGGCCGAGGGATTTTGGGTGTAATAATCAGACATTCAGGTGTAATCAAACGTGCGATCACCTGTGGTGATCGGGATGAGCGAGAGGCGCTGACAACACGCCCGGTGGAGAACAACTATATCAGAGCAATCGTTAACAGGTTAACAAACACTCTGTTGCGCAGGTCGGACTAATCCCGCCCAACGCTGGATTACAGGCACAAAAAAGCCCCGCATTGCGGGGCTTTTTCAGATCAGCTTAAAGCGTGCTTATGCCAGCTCTTCTGCGATGATCTTTTTCCACTTGGCAGGGCCAGTGTTGTGAACAGATTCACCGTTTACGTCTACCGCAACAGTTACCGGCATGTCTTTCACTTCAAACTCGTAGATCGCTTCCATACCCAGCTCTGGGAATGCCAGAACTTCAGCGTTGGTGATCGCTTTAGATACCAGGTACGCCGCGCCACCTACAGCCATCAGGTAAACTGCGCCGTTGTCCTTGATCGCTTCAATCGCAACCGGACCACGCTCAGATTTACCAATCATGCCCAGCAGGCCAGTGCTTTCGATAACCTGACGGGTGAACTTATCCATACGGGTAGAAGTGGTTGGACCTGCAGGGCCTACAACTTCGTCACGTACCGGATCAACCGGGCCTACGTAGTAGATGAAGCGACCTTTCAGGTCTACCGGCAGCTCTTCACCGTTGTTCAGCATCTCAACCATCTTCTTGTGAGCTGCGTCACGACCGGTCAGCATCTTACCGTTCAGCAGAACAGTTTCGCCTACTTTCCACTCTTTAACCGCTTCCGGAGTGATCTCATCCAGGTTTACGCGACGGGTGTTCGCGCCAACCTCGAAGGTTACTTCCGGCCACTCTTCCAGGCTCGGCGGAGTCAGTACTGCAGGACCATCGCCTTTCAGGGTGAAGTGAGTGTGACGGGTTGCTGCACAGTTAGGGATCATGCAGATCGGCAGGGATGCCGCGTGAGTTGGGTAATCCTTGATCTTAACGTCCAGTACGGTAGTCAGACCACCCAGACCCTGCGCGCCGATACCCAGTTCGTTAACCGCATCCATGATCTCCAGACGCAGCTCTTCGATACGGTTCTGAGGACCACGCTCACGCAGTTCGTGAATGTCGATCGGATCCATCAGGGATTCTTTCGCCAGTACAGCAGCTTTCTCTGCAGTACCACCGATACCTATACCCAGCATGCCCGGTGGACACCAGCCAGCACCCATGGTTGGTACAGTTTTCTTCACCCACTCAACGATGCTGTCGGATGGGTTCAGCATAACCATCTTGGATTTGTTCTCGGAGCCGCCACCTTTAGCCGCAACGTGAACTTCCACTTCGTCACCCTCTACGATTTCGTAGTGGATAACTGCTGGAGTGTTATCTTTGGTGTTTTTACGCGCGCCAGCAGGATCTGCCAGTACGGATGCACGCAGTACGTTGTCCGGGTGAGTGTATGCACGACGAACACCTTCGTTCACCATGTCAGTTACGCTCATGGTCGCATCCCAGGTCACGTTCATGCCTACTTTTACGAACACGGTTACGATACCGGTGTCCTGACAGATCGGACGCTGACCTTCCGCACACATGCGGGAGTTGATCAGGATCTGCGCCATCGCGTCTTTCGCCGCTGGGTTCTGCTCTTTCTGATAGGCTTCGTGAACGCCCTGAACGAAATCGATCGGGTGATAGTAGGAGATAAACTGCAGGGCATCAGCAACGCTGCTGATCAAGTCGTCTTGGCGAATAACACTCATTCGGCGACACTCCAATTGGCTCTTGGTCATTAAGGTAGGCGGTTTGCTCCCATCACTCATGGGGCGGGTTGCGACAGGTTTTCCGGGCCGGGTACGCCCACCATCGGCAGGAAATCCGCGCATCACAACAGGACCGCTTTTTAGTGGTGGCGAGAGTATACACTAATTTGTGTCCGATTCGGTGTCCGGCGTTAGTCTTAAGTACCAGCGGCTCAGACCACCAACGCAGCACAAAAACCCAGACCAAACACAAGGAAGAGACGCCCGGTTAGCGGCGTCAGCGGTTTACGTGCAGCCTCATCAGCATTCAACAGGCGCGCAGGTGCAGGCACACAAGCCAGACTCGGCAGCAATGGCCAGAGGGATTGCAGCAGGTCGGTAGCCCATAAGGCAGCGGCACAGAGGTAGGCCATAACAACCATCCCTAAGTAGAGCGATTTAGCGGTGGGATATCCAATCCGCACACTCAGGGTTTGAATACCGTCCAGCTTATCTGCCTCGTAATCACGCAACTCATTGGATAGCAGCAACAGCGCTGTAAGCAGGCTGACCGGCAAGGATTGCCAGAGCACGTCTGCAGTCAGCTCACCGCTGACCGCGAAGTAGCTGCCCCCCACCATCAGTACGCCCATAAACCAGAACACCAGCACAACGCCAAGGCCCCGACGTTTATAGTTGATCGGCTCCAGCGTATATCCCATCGCTCCGATGATGCCGAGCAACGCCAGCCATAGCAGCCCCATTCCCACCTGAGTAACCAGATAAAACGCGATCACGGCGGCAAGCAGGAAACAGAGCAGGCCGATACGGAAGTTCTGCTCGACCCGGTTAAGCGCCAACAGATGCGCTGCGTTTGCGGTGTGTTTCTGCAGCAGGTGCCGGTCCGCGTAATCGTTGATCAGATTAACGGCCGCTTGCAGCAGCAAGCCACCAGCTAACACAAGGAACGCGGAGAACAGGCTATAGGAGGTAGAGACCGCAGCACTGGTGATGCCGGTCAGGCAGATCACCAGCGCTACGGTAAAGGAGAAGGGACGTAGCGCGCGCCGGAAGCTGTATTTGCTCAGATCCAGGTTCAGATCCTCTTTAAGCTCCGTATTCAGCTCCATCACACGCAGTCGCACTTACTTGGTGCGGGTATTCTCAGCTTCGCGCAGATCACGCATCAGCAAAGCGTGGGTCGCATCAAAATCACCACCCACCGGGATATCAACGATGTGACCGGAACCCGGTGCGACATCAACATCCTGCCCCTTCTTGTTCTGCATGGTTTCCAGTACAAACTTCTGGTTACCCTGCGGCGTCATCAGTTCCAGCGTGTCACCCTTCTGGAAGCGGTTTTTTACGTCCACTTTCAGCATGTCGCCTTCGCGGCCGATGACCTCACCCACAAACTGCTGGTGATAACCGATGGAGTTACCGGTTTCGTAGTTCTGGTATTCGTCGTGTACGTGACGGCGGTAGAAACCTTCGGTGTAACCACGGTGCGCCAGGTTCTCCAGTTCATCCATCAGGTTCATATCGAACGGACGACCAGCAACCGCATCGTCGATCGCCTTACGGTACGCCTGCGCAGTACGCGCTACGTAGTAGTAAGACTTGGTACGACCTTCGATCTTCAGACAGTCAACGCCAATCTCCGCCAGACGGTGTACGTGCTGGATCGCACGCAGGTCCTTGGAGTTCATGATGTAGGTGCCGTGCTCATCTTCGTACGCAGGCATGTACTCACCCGGACGGGAGCGCTCCTGCAGCAGGTACGCGGCATCAGTATGACCGCCCAGACCCAGGTCGGTGGTCGGATCAAACTGCTGTGTAGCAGCCGCTGCGACCGCTTCCTGACCTTCCTGCGTCACCGGAATCAGATCACCGGTTTCGTCCTGTTTCGCTTCGTGCGCGTCGTACTTCCAGCGACATGCGTTGGTGCAGGTGCCCTGGTTCGGGTCGCGGTGGTTGATGTAACCGGACAGCAGGCAACGACCGGAGTATGCGATACACAGGGAGCCGTGTACGAACACTTCCAGCTCCATGTCCGGGCACTTCTGGCGGATCTCTTCCACTTCGTCCAGAGACAGTTCACGGGAGAGGATGACACGCTCGATGCCCATCTGTTCCCAGAACTTCACGGTCGCCCAGTTCATGGTGTTGGACTGTACCGACAGGTGGATCGGCATATCCGGGAAGTTCTCTTTGACCATCATGATCAGGCCCGGATCGGACATGATCAGCGCATCCGGCTTCATCGCTACCACTGGGCGCATGTCGTCCAGGTAGGTTTTCAGCTTGCCATTGTGCGGCATGATGTTGCTGGCCACCAGGAATTTCTTGCCCAGGCTGTGAGCCAGGTCGATCCCGGTTTGCAGGTTATCCATGTTGAAGTCGTTTTCACGCACTCGCAGGCTGTAACGAGGCTGACCTGCGTAGACCGCATCCGCACCGTAAGCGAATGCATATTTCATATTTTTCAGCGTCCCGGCTGGGGACAGAAGTTCAGGAGCACGCATAAATTAAAAGTATCTGTTTGAGATGGCTGGGTGACTTAACAAACCGCTGTGGATAACGCGTTTAAGCCAGATCTTGCAGGGGGATTTCGAACAGCGGCGTGTATAAGGAGCCACGTTCCCCCGGTTTACTCTGAAACAGGACAACCGAATCAGCCAGACTGATCAGGTCAACCTCGGGCCACTCTTCAGGTGGCTTAAATCCGTTTTTCTTGCCCGGCAGACGGCCAAGCGTAATGTGGGGTTTGAACCCCTTATCTTCCTGTGGGATACCGGCATCAACGGCAACCTGCCCCATGATGCTGTGCAGGTTCATGATCTCATCGCAGGCATTTGGCATTGCTGCCACCAGCGCCAGTTTTTTACTCACCCGATAATAATCGGTGGCGTTGATGTGTACCTGGAATGAGGTTGTCTCTTTGAGCCGCTCCCGTGCCAGCAGTTCAACCTGCTCCACCTGTTCCAGGCTGATCTCGCCCAGAAAGCAAAGCGTGAGGTGATAACATTCTGAATCCACCCAATCCACTTCAACCTGCTTATCGAACTCACACAGGGTATCGGCATGGTCTGCCAACCAACGTACAACGGAGTCCGGTAGGGTCAGTGCAAAAAACGCACGAATCTTCATGGAGTTTTTCAGTATCCTGCTGTGGAGAAACCGCCTATTTTGCCTGTTAGCTGAGACAGGATCAAATCCGACTTGTTTCCGAGGTTATTCGCAAATATCTGGATTATTTTCAGCGAAAGGAAGATCGGGAGTATCCACGCTACCGGGAGACTCCCGAATCGGATTAAGCCTGTGCTTTAGCCATCACTTTTTTAGCAGCGTCGGAGGAGAGCTGGCGCTTAATCCAGGCATGCACGTTCGGGTAGCGGTCGTAGTCGAAACCGGTCAGCTTAGCCCAGGCCAATACACTGGCGCCGTGGATATCCGCTACGGTGCGTTTGCCACAAGCGACAAACTCGCGTCCCTCCAGGTGTTTTTCCAGTATCGGCAGGAAACGATCCAGCTCGGCGCTGGCTTTAGCGACTTTTTCAGGGTCACCTTTCCCATCCGGACTGAACTTCATCTGCAGCAGCAGATCCAGTGACGGAACTTCCATCTGGTTGCTGACATACAGTGACCAACGGTAGATCTCAGCGATCTCTTCCGGCGTTTCCGCCCACAGCAGGTTATCGCCGTATTTCTGTGCCAGGTAGAACAGGATCGCCTGGGTCTCGAAGAGGACCAGATCACCATCCACGATGGTTGGGATCTTACCGGTCGGGTTCAGCGCACGGTACTCTTCCGTCTGAGTGTTGGGATCACGTGCGGTCATCGATACCATCTCGTATTCCACACCTAACGTTTCCAGCGCACACATCACCATACTGCCGCGGGAAAACACACCGCCGTACACTTTAATCATCTTGTTCTCTCTTCAATTCGGGGACAGGTTTAATTGGCTTTCGGCGCAGCCGTTAGCTTGCTCTGCTTCTCAACGGCCAGCTGCAGCGAGTTCAGGCGCTTCTTAATCTGCAACAGGCTACGGTTCAGCTCACGACGCGTCGCATCAAACGCATCGATGGCGTCTTCATTCACCTTCACGCGACGCTCCAGAGCATTTTTACGCTGCGTATTCTCCAGCGCAGCAATACGGTCGGTCAGCTTACGCATCGAGTCTTTCACAGCGTTCTGTTCTTCCTGAATCGCCTCTTCACTCATACGCACGCCGATCTGCGCTTTCACCGCATCCGCTTTCACCTTGGCCAGATCCGCTTTCACCTTATCAACCATTGCTGTATTGGTTTCGGTCTGCTCTTTCTGGGCTTTTTCGCCCTCTTCCACTTTGCTCGCCAGCGTCTTATGCAACCAGTTTAGTGACTTCAGTTTCTTATCCAGCGCCGCCAGGGTTTTATTCAGCTTCGCAAGCTGCGCTTTCTGCGCGGAGATGGTTTTAGCCTGCTCCGCCAATTTTTTACCCTGCTTCTCGATCTCGGGTTTATTGCGCTGGTGTGCGACCGTCCACAACTTGGCGATCTCTGAATCAAAGTGCTGGTATTTACCCTGAGCCGTACGCGACATATCAGACAGCTTATCCAGCATCGTATTACCGGATTTCTCAGCACTGCTTTCGGCCATGTTCAGCAGCTCACGCATCTCACGCATCTGCCCCTGCAGCTCGGCCACGTTTTTCTGCTCGACCTTTAACTGATCCATCAGGGTCAGCGTCCAATATCCCAGACCGGAACAACCCGCTACCAGTACAATCAACAGCAACGTCTGGAACCAACCACCCCCGCTGCTTTCAGCTTGTGGCGTATTTCGTGGTGGTTCGGAGTGTCCGTTATTACCGCCGCCGTTACCATTCCGGGGAGCGATACGCTCAGGTTCAGCTGGCCCCAGATCAGGGATATCAAAATCGTCTCGACTCATGGATTCACCAAGTCTTTTTCCATTACTTCAACCAAGCGCTCACCCTAGCAGCTTTGCACGAAGGACAAAAGTTCGACGATTGAGCTAAGTACCCAAAGCCCCTGCACTTCCTGACTTTTTTATTACCGGTCTGACACGTATCATGAGGATAAATTTTGCTGACGGACTGACAGACTTCCATGCTGATTGTTATCTCACCGGCGAAAACGCTGGATTACGACACCGCACCGGTTACCGACACTTACAGCCAACCCGCGTATCTGGAGCACTCCGCTGAACTGATCGAGCAGCTGCGCACGCTGTCCGTTCAGGACATTGCCGAGTTGATGAAGCTGAGCGATAAGCTATCCAGCCTGAACGTAGCCCGCTACGAAAGCTGGACGCCGGAGTTTGACACCGACAACGCCAAGCAAGCAGTACTGGCTTTTAAAGGAGACGTCTACACAGGTCTCGACGCTGAGAGCCTGAGCGAGGAATCTTTTGCCTTTGCGCAGGATCACCTGCGTATCCTCTCCGGCCTGTACGGCATACTGAAGCCGCTGGACCTGATGCAGCCTTACCGCCTGGAGATGGGCACCAAGCTGGCCAACAGTCGCGGCAAGGACCTGTACCAGTTCTGGGGCAACATCATCACCGAAGCCCTGAATAAAGAACTGGAAACAGAGCAGATTCTGATCAACCTAGCCTCCAACGAATATTTCAAAGCGGCCAAAGCAAAAAACATCAACGGCCGTATCATCACCCCAGCGTTTAAAGACTGGAAGAACGGTCAGTACAAGATGATCAGTTTCTACGCCAAGAAAGCCCGCGGCCTGATGACCCGTTATATCATCGAGAACCAGCTCACCGATCCGGAACAGCTGAAGGAGTTCGATCTGGAAGGTTACCGCTTTGCCGAAAGCATGTCGGAAGGTGACACCTGGACCTTTATCCGCGACTACGCAGAATAATCAGTTCCTATGCTGACTACGCGGGCCTCAGGATAACCAACGATGCAGGGTTATCCGCCCGCACCTGAGCTGGGCTGTTCTGCTCAAATATAGACGCGCGGTATCCGCGCAGTAAGGCACGTCATGAGGGTGTAGGGAATGGTATCGCACCAGCCTGCAACCTCATTGATCCAATGCGTTTCACCCCAAAATTCCACGTCTGCGCCTACACCTGCATCCGGGATATCACTCAGATCCACGGTGATCATATCCATTGATACGCGGCCGATAATGCGGCTGCGTACACCATTCACCAATACCGGTGTTCCGCTGCGTGCATGACGGGGATAACCGTCACCGTACCCCATCGCTACCGTACCCACCCGGGTAACACGGTCTGCAGTCCAGCTGGCACCATAACCCACGCTTTCGCCTGGCTCGATATCGCGTACGGCGATCACCTCAGAGCGCAAGCTCATCGCCGGTTGTAACCGGTCGGCCTCAGGATGTGGTTCTTCAAAGGGGGACGCGCCGTACAACATCAGTCCCGGGCGCAACCAGTCGGTGCGTGCTGGCGGCCAGCCCAGCGTCGCCGGGGAGTTAGCGAGGCTGTGTCGCGCATCGATACCCACGGTGTGCTGCCGGAACAGGTCGATCTGCGCTTGCGTTGCATTGCCCTGCAGGTCATCAGCACAGGCAAAATGGCTCATCAGCACAATCTCGTCCACGTGGGGCAACGCCGCTAAACGTGAATAGGCCTTGGCATAATCTGAGGCCGGAACACCAAGGCGGTGCATACCGGAATCCATCTTCAGCCAGACATGCAGAGGAGAACTCGGCGTGAACTTTTCCAGCGCGTTGATCTGCTCCACGCTGTGGATAACGGTCCATAGTTGGTGCTGATCGATAAGGGGAAGCTCGTCGCGGTCAAAAAAACCTTCGAGCAATAGGATAGGAGTGGAGATACCGACTTCACGTAAAACCAGTGCCTCTTCAATACAGGCAACACCAAAGGCATCGGCTTCGCCTGCAAGCGCCCCGGCCACTGTAACTGCACCGTGACCGTAGGCATCGGCTTTAATCACCGCAACCGCTTTTGCCGCTGGCTGCAGTGATTTAGCAAGCCGATAGTTGGCGCGAATGGCATCCAGCCGGATTACCGCTCGCGCCTTACGACTCATGACAGCTTACTCGCTGATCACCATGATCGCTTCAACTTCGATATCCGCTTCTTTCGGCAGCTGTTTAACTGCGTACGCTGCACGCGCCGGGTAAGGCTCTGCGAAGTAACGGGACATCACTTCGTTCACGGTGCCGAAGTATTTCAGATCAGACAGCAGGATGGTTACTTTAACCACGTCGGCCAGAGTGCCGCCAGACGCTTCTGCAATCGCCTGCAGATTCTGGAATACACGCTCGGCCTGAGCTTCAAAAGACTCGGTCACCATCTCCATAGTTTCTGGTACCAGAGGAATCTGGCCGGAGATGTACACAGTGTTACCCGCTTTAACTGCCTGAGAGTAGGTACCGATTGCAGATGGTGCTTTATCAGTGCTGATGATGCTCTTATTCATGTTTATTCCTTAAGAGTTTAACTGTAATTTGCCCAGACAACCCCGTGCAGGTGGATGGGTTGCATGTGTTGGCGCCCATATAATGACAGAGAAGCAGAAAAAAACAGAGGGGTAAATTACCCCTCAAAAGTCCATAAGTGGGACGCCATGAAATTTTAGACGATGTTATTCCCGATTGAACGGTCAGGAACTAACTGTAGCGCGCGACACTGAGGCCGCTGCGGCTGATATCGGTTTCGCGACCGCAGATGATGTCGGACACGTAGCGGCTGCTGCCCAGGGACATAGTCCAGCCCAGAGTGCCGTGACCGGTGTTGAGGAACAGGCTCTTGTACTTGGTTTCACCCAGCACTGGCACGCTATCCGGAGTCATCGGACGCAGACCGGTCCAGAACTCTGCTTGAGACAGATCACCACCGCCGTGGAACAGATCATCCACCACGTGATCCACACTGGCGCGGCGTTTCTCCGGCAAGCCCAGGTCGTAACCGGTGATCTCAGCGGTACCACCCACACGGATACGGTTGTCGAAACGGGTCACGGCCACCTTGTAGGTCTCGTCCATCACGGTGGAGACCGGCGCGCGACTCTCGTCGATGATTGGCAGGGTCAGGGAGTAACCTTTAATCGGGTACACCGGTACCTTGATACCTATCTGTGCCAGCAGCAGCGGGCTGTAACTACCCATCGCCACCACGTATTTATCGGCTGTGAGCAGACCCGCGGAGGTGTGTACGCCGGTAACGTCACCCTTTTCAACGTTCAGGGCATCAACACTGGTGCTGAACAGGAACTTCACGCCCAGCTTTTCGCACTCTTTAGCCAGCGCCTGAGTGAACTTGAAGCAATCACCGGTTTCATCACCCGGCAGACGCAGACCACCCACAATCTTCTCTTTTACGTAACCCAGCGCAGGTTCAGCATTTACACAACCGGCAGTATCCAGTGCTTCGTAAGGGACGTTGCACTCCTCCAGGATCGCCATATCTTTGGCAGCAGCGTCCAGCTGTTTCTGGGTACGGAACACCTGCAGCGTGCCCTGAGTGCGCTGCTCATAGTCGATTTCGATTTCGTTGCGCAGGTCGATAAAGCAGTCGCGGCTGTATTCAGCGATACGCAGCATGCGCTCTTTGTTAACGGCGTAAGCGGCTTCGCTGCAGTTTTTCAGCATCTTGCTCATCCACACATACATGCTGCTGGAGAGTTTCGGCTGAATCGCCAGCGGAGCCAGATCCTGCATCATCCACTTCACAGCTTTAACCGGTACGCCCGGTGCGGCCCATGGCATGGCATAACCCGGTGAGATCATTCCTGCATTACCATAACTGGTTTCCAACGCGGCTTCAGGCTGGCGGTCCACCACTGTGACCTCATGACCCTCTTTTGCCAGATACCAGGCGTTGGTTACGCCAATTACACCACTACCCAAAACAAGAACTTTCATAAACTCACCTTTGATTATTATTTGAACTATGCGAGATTTATAACCATTCTATTTCACTAATGTCAGAAATTTTCTTTGATGTTTACTCAATATCAGTTGATACTACTTAAAAACAATAAATCGCAGAATATATTATGGCTACGACACGTAACCCATTGAAAAAAAGAAAGTTTGATAGAATTGATCGCAACATTTTGCGCATTCTGCAGCGTGAAGGACGCATCTCGTACACCGAACTGGCGGATCGCGTCGGCCTGTCCACCACTCCCTGTATGGAGCGCGTAAAGCGTCTGGAGAAGGACGGCATCATCGAAGGCTACCATGCCCGCATCAATCCCGATGCGCTGGATTACAACATGCTGGTGTTTGTGGAGATCTCCCTCTCCTACCAGTCACCGGATGCCTTTGGCCTCTTTAACCAGGCGGTCGCCAAACTCCCTTATATACAGGAGTGTCATCTGGTCTCCGGTGATTCGGATTATCTGCTGAAAGCACGTATCAGCGATATGTCCCAGTACCGGGAGCTGCTGGGTGAGATGCTGCTGACCCTGCCGGGTGTGAAGAATTCCAAGAGTTACATCGTGATGGAGGAGGTTAAAGAGACTCAGGAGCTGCCGGTACCGGAGCGTTGAGCCAGAACCTTTAACCAGTCACGCAGTACGCGGGCGTTGGCGACGTCTGCGGTCCCTTTCGGCAGAAGCAGATAGTAGTCACAGCAGGACTGCACCGGCGGAAACGGCGCAATCAGGCGCCCAGACTCCAGCTCGTCCTTAATCAGGGAACTACGCGCCAGGGCGATTCCCAAACCCGCATCTGCCGCCGCGATCGCCATATCGACCCGGTTAAAGTAGTGGCCGGAGGAGCTGACCACCTGCGTCAGTCCGCTCTGATCGAGCCAGTACCGCCACTCCGCATCGCGCGGTGAGTTGGGCCAGGGCATTGAATCGTGCAACAGCGATACCCGCTTCCAGATCTCCGGGTCGCTCCAGTCCGCATCAGGCATATAGTTGGGACTGGTCACCGGTACCAGACTCTCATGCATCAGCAGCTGTGCGTCAAAGTCCTGATACTGGCCATTGCTGTAGTCGATCGCCAGATCGAAGTCATTACTGTTCAGGTCGAGTAGCGCCGCATCCGCAAAGGTCTCCACACGAATATCCGGATGGTTACGGTTAAATGCACGCAGATGGGGAATCAGCCATTTAAAGACAAAAGACGGCGTAGACTTCAGACGCACCACATCTTCACCCTGCCTTTTCTGCAACATCTCCAGTACGGCTTCGATCGCCTCTACCGACTGCTGCGTCACCAACAGCAGCTCTTTTCCTTCTGGCGTTAACAGGATTCCGCGCGGATTGCGCTCAAACAGCTTCATCCCCAGCACATCTTCCAGCTTGCGAATCTGCTGACTGATCGCGCCGGTAGTTACGGACAGCTCCTTGGCCGCGTCAGAAAAGCTAAGCAGACGGCCACAGGCCTCGAAGTGGACCAGGGAAGCAAGCGTTCGGGAGTTGAGTTTAGTCATCAATGACCTGCACAGGCGTAGCGTTTAGTAAAACTAAACAGCCTTTAAGAAACTATCGTTTGTTTTAAGGGCGCTCTATTCAGACAATAGTCTAATCAACTGGGAGAGGAATAGCGATGACCACTCTGAACATAACTGCGCAAGAGAAACGACAGATAAGCGCAGGGGAGCCTTTAGTCTGGCTCAACCCGATGTATCAGAGCGCAGCTGCCGCACCCGATGCCCCTGATGCAAGCGCGATACTTGAAGCCGAATCCCGCTTATTGCGCTTTGCGCCACTGCTGATCGAGCTATTCCCCGAACTGTCCGCAGCCGACGGACTGATCGAATCCCCCCTTATAGAAGCCACGGTTCTCAATACCGAGATTAATCCCCTTGCTGGTCAACTGTTTCTGAAAGCAGATCACGCTCTACCGGTAGCCGGTTCCATCAAAGCCCGCGGCGGTATTCACGAAGTTCTTTGTTTTGCTGAAAAGCTTGCGCTGGAAAAAGGCCTTATCTCCGATACCAGTGATGATTATCGGAAACTAACGGCAAAAGACGCACGAGCACTATTTGCCGAGCATCAGATCGCAGTTGGCAGCACCGGCAACCTGGGCCTCAGTATCGGCATCATCGGTGCCGCACTGGGCTTCAATGCAGTGGTCCATATGTCGTCCGATGCCAAGGATTGGAAAAAGGAGCGCCTGCGTAAGCGCGGTGTAACCGTCGTCGAGCACAATGCGGATTATGGTGCTGCGGTAGCTGCAGGGCGTGCAGAGTCCGACGCCGATCCGAAGAGCTATTTTGTCGATGACGAAAACTCGCCGCGCCTCTTTATGGGTTATGCCGTCGCAGCGCTGCGGCTACAGCGACAACTGGCGGATGCCGGTATCCCGGTAGACGCCGATCATCCCCTGTTTGTCTATCTGCCCGCCGGTGTAGGCGGTGCCCCGGGCGGTATCACCTTCGGCCTGAAATCTTTGTTTGGCGAGCACGTACACTGCTTCTTCGCCGAACCGGTACAAGCGCCCTGCATGCTACTTGGTATGGCAGGCGAACCCGGATCGGAACCAACACCGATCTACGACTTTGACTTGCAGATCGATACGGATGCCGACGGATTGGCGGTCGGCACCGCGTCGCAGTGGGTGTGTGATGCAACCCGCGATCTGCTGTCAGGTGTGTATACGGCAACGGATACACAGCTCTACCAGCAGCTGTTAAAGCTGAAAACACTCCAAGATATTGAAGTGGAACCTTCAGCAGCAATTAGTTGCCTTGGGCCTACTATGCTTAACACAGAAGTAGGTAAGCACTATCTTGACTCGCATCAACTCCGTAAGTGCTTGAAAAATAGTACACATATAGCTTGGTTGACTGGTGGCTCTTTTGTTCCTGATAAGGAATATCAACACTTTCTTGATATCGCGATAAAAATTTCCAATTGAAAAATTATTCAATAAGAGATACTTTGTTTCTTATTGGAAATATTTATCCAATCAAAAAATAATTTTGGCAAGAACCCTTTGCCAAAGTCCCTTTCCCGGGGCAACCAGCGACTATAAAAATAACAAGGGGAGGTATCCTTCTGATGGAAGCTCTTGAATCCATTATTGGTGAAATTAACGGTATCGTATGGGGTTGGCCAATGCTGATCCTGATTTTGGGTGTAGGTTTCTTTATGAGCCTGGGTCTGAAATTGATGCCAATCCTGAAACTCGGCACGGGTTTCAAACTGCTCGTCGGCGGCACGCACGCTAAAGAAGGCGAGGAGAGCGAAGGTGAGATTCCACCTTACCAAGCTCTGATGACTGCAATGTCCGCTACCGTAGGTACCGGTAACATCGCAGGTGTTGCAACAGCTGTATTCCTGGGTGGCCCTGGTGCCCTGTTCTGGATGTGGCTGACCGCTCTGGTTGGTATGGCAACCAAATACTCCGAGGCTGTTCTGGCCGTTAAATACCGTGAAGTTGATGAAGAAGGTAACCACGTTGGTGGTCCGATGTACTACATCAAAAACGGTCTGGGTAAAAAATGGACTTGGCTGGGCACAGCATTCGCTATCTTCGGTGCGATTGCCGGTTTCGGTATCGGTAACACCGTACAGTCCAACTCTATCGCTCAGGTAATCGAAGCTAACTTCGCTGTACCAACTCTGGTAACTGGTCTGATCGCCATGGTGCTGGTTGGTGCGGTACTGATGGGTGGTATCAAGCGTATCGGCTCTGTTGCCGGTGCACTGGTTCCATTCATGGCGGCTGCTTACATCGTTGCAGGTCTGGTGGTTCTGTCCATCAACGCTGACCAGATTGGTCCTGCGTTCGCCCTGATCATCGAAAGTGCATTCACTGGTCACGCTGCTGAAGGTGGTTTCGCAGGTGCTGCAGTATGGGCGGCTATCCGCTTCGGTGTGGCACGTGGTGTATTCTCTAACGAAGCAGGTCTGGGTTCTGCGCCAATCGCTCACGCGGCGGCACAGACTAAAGATCCAGTTCGTCAGGGTCTGATCGCGATGCTGGGTACTTTCCTGGATACTCTGATCGTTTGTACTGTAACCGGTCTGGTTATCATCACTTCCGGTGTATGGACTTCCGGTGAGTCCGGCGCGGCACTGACCTCTGCAGCATTTGCAGACGCACTGCCTGGCATCGGTAACTACCTGGTTGCTATCTCTCTGGCAATCTTCGCCTTCACCACCATCATCGGTTGGTCTTTCTACGGCGAGAAATGTGTAGAGTTCCTGTTCGGTGTTAAAGCGATCAAGCCTTACCGTATCCTGTGGATCCTGGCGATCCCTCTGGGTGCGGCACTGAGCCTGGACTTCGTATGGCTGGTAGCAGATACCCTGAACGCGATGATGGCGATTCCTAACCTGATCGCAATCGCTATCCTGAGCCCTGTAGTATTCAAGCTGACTCGCGAATACTTCGAGCGTCAGAACGGTACTCTGGCTTCTCAGACTAAATAATCGAACGTAACGTTTGATCGAAAAAAGGGACCTTCGGGTCCCTTTTTTTGTGCCCAACCCCACCCTCTATATCTTTCTCTTACCTATCCCCGAATCGTATTTCAGACCAAGCCACACAACGGTGGTTATGCGCTCGTTTTTATAGCCCTGGCGCCAGCTATTTTCAGTTTCGTTTCAGGCCGATCACGTATCTTTATTTACATCAGCTGCAGCACCCCTCAATTGCGCAGTTGACGCTCATATCAGAGTTCTCATAAGACCCTATTTCGCCGCCTTCCCCAGGCGGCTTTCTTTTTTCTACCGGACACAGAGCTGTTAGCTGTTGCTACAATGGCCCCTCGAACGCAAGGAATCTTCATGAGCAAAGTTATCTACATTACCGATCCGCTCTGCGGCTGGTGCTGGGCGGGTGCCCCTTTAGTCGACGCCACCTATCAAGCCTGTAAACAGACCGATGTACCTTTTGAACTATTGCACCGCGCCCTTTTTACCGGGGAGATGACTCGCTGGATGAGCAACAGTTTTTCCGACTACGTTATGCAGGCTGACCAGCGTATCAGCGATCTATCCGGCCAGACGTTTTCTGCAGCCTATCGCGAGAACCTTCTCTATAACTCATCGCTGATTTTTGACTCCTGGCCCACGGCACTCGCCATGGCTGCGGTGACCAAACTTGCTCCTGGCCGTGAGCTGGATTACCTGCAAGCCCTGCAACAGTTGCGCTTTGAGGAAGGCAAAGTAATCAGTGACAGCTCGGTGATGGTGGACGCTGCAACACGTATAGGTATTGCTGCAATCGATTTCCACCGCGCGCTGACATACGACCAGACACTGACCACAACAGCGCGGCAAACCCAAAAACGCGCTATTGAGCTGCAACATCGGGTGATGAGCCAGGGTGTACCCTGCTTATTGCTGGAACGAGACGATCAACTCACACGGTTACCGCACGAATCGTTCTTTGCTGATCCCCGAGGTTTCCACGACCTGTTGATGAGCCAGCTGAGCTAACCTGCTCAGATGCAGCAACTCGATCGCCTTCAGATCGGTCGGCGTTTATAATGCCCTCCGATTTTAAACCGGAACCTTCTATGCAACGCGCAGACATCCTACTCACCGAAAAAGGTCACGCCCAATCCCGCACCCACGCCCAGCGTTTGCTTAAGGGTGGCCGCGTTTCAATACAGACCAATAAGGGCTGGCAGGTGATCAGCAAACCGGGCCTTAAACTGGATCCGAATACGCTGTTTCAGGTGGAGGAAGATGAAGCGGATCGTTTTGCTTCACGCGGCGCGCTCAAGCTGCTCGGTGCACTGGAGCGTACCCAGCTGGACGTACCCGGCCTGATCGCCATCGATGTGGGTCAGTCAACCGGCGGCTTTACGGACTGTCTGATCCAATCCGGGGCGGCCAGGGTAGTTGGTATCGAAGTTGGTCACGACCAGCTGATCGACCGTTTACGTCAGGACCCGCGCGTACTCTGCTTTGAGGGTGTCAACGGCCGTGATCTGCCCGCAGAGATGCTTCTGCAACACAGCCACAGCGACGGCTTTGATCTGGCCGTTATGGATGTCTCCTTTATCTCCCAAACCAAGATCTTGCCTTCACTGGCCCCTCTGATCCGCCCTGAAGGGCACCTGATCTCACTGGTGAAACCTCAGTTCGAGGTGGGTAAGGCAGGTATCGGTAGCGGCGGCATCGTTCGCGATAGCTCCCTTTACCAAAAGGTGGAGAGCGATATTAAAGCCTGCTGCCAATCACTTGGCCTGCAGGTACAGGATTATTTCGAAAGCCCAATCAAAGGCGGCGACGGCAACCGCGAATTCCTGATCGTTGCGAAAAAATCGAAATAAAACAGTCTGTCGCATCAGATAGACGAAAATCTGACGAATTCGCCAATTCTGAATTTAAGCCATCGTATTCATAACCTTTTAAGTAAATCTCTTCTTTTAAATACTCAATACAATCACTTGAACATCCAAAATTAATATCTGATGAATCGCTGAATATCAGTTCTACCGTAGCTTGCAGGGCGCTATTCAGGTGTTTAATGTAGAAATGTTAATAAAGCTCAGTAGCACCGCTACGCGGCTTTTATGGAAAGATGCCTGTTAGGAAGTAACCCGATGTATATAGAACTGCATGACCTTTTCTGGCTTACGCTGGTCTCTTTGTTTTGCCTGCACTGGTGGCACGCACAGAAGGTCAAGGAGATTGCACTTAAACATACCCGTCGTTACTGCAAAGAGATGGACCTTCAGCTTCTGGACGACAGCATCGGTTTACGCGCCTTCTGGCTCAAGCGTGATGAAGTCGGTCGTTTGCGCTTTTGGCGTTCATACGTATTTGAGTTTACCTCGACAGGCGATGACCGTTACAAAGGACGGATCGTGGTGCTGGGCAGGCGCGTCACCAATATCGAACTGGACCCCCACCGCATCTGAATCGCAGCATTTCCTGACCGGGATCAGCTTCCCAACGATGCATCCATGACGCCCTCTTCTCAGGTGAACTAGACTGACTCTGTCATCGCTTTGATTGGCTCCGCCTTAACATCAGATCAAAGCGAAAGGACAGTCGCAGAACTGAATTACCGAGGACAAAGCGATGAGTGAATTACAGAATTTTCGCTTGATGGCGCAGTACAACCAATGGATGAACGATACCCTGATTGAAGCCGCATATACCCTCAACGAGGAGAACCTGCGTGCGGACCAGGGTGCTTTTTTTGGTTCCATCATCGGCACCCTGAATCACCTGCTGATCGGGGATATTATCTGGCTGAAGCGCTTTGCCACCCACCCCAACGGCTTCCGATCGTTGCACCCGCTGGAAGCGATCGCAACTCCGAAGGCCCTGAACGACATTCTCTACGACGATCTGGAATCTCTACAGTTTGAACGCCAGGCACTGGACATTGTGATTCGTGAATGGTGCGATGAGATGCAGACCGATGATCTGGATATGGTCCTGCATTACAGCAATATGGAGGGCGTTCCCTCACAGAAACGCTTTGGCGCTTTGATTCAGCATCTGTTTAATCACCAGACCCACCATCGCGGCCAACTGACCACCTTGCTCTCGCAACAGGGCGTGGATATAGGCATTACTGATCTGCTGACGCTTATCCCTGACGCCCACTGAATCAACGGGGACAGCCATTGCACAGCCTCGCTGAGCAATGGCTGTCGTCAGCACTTTATCAGGACGAACAGGTCAGGTTGATGGCACCCGCCCACAGCGGCGGTTCTCCGGCATACTGCTCCATATCCGGATGCTCGTCTCCGGGATGCCGCAACACCCTTAGCAGCTGATTCACCAGCACATAGTTTCCCTGATGCGCCTCACGGATCGCCTCCTCCGCCATGTAGTTACGCAGCAGGTACTTCGGATTGACCGAGCGCATCTGCTGACGGCGGATCGGCGTACTGGCGGCTTCCAATGTGAGACGCTGATCGTACTGCTCCAGCCAATCTGTCAAAGCATCTGTATTTGAGACAAATGGCAGCAAGCGTTCGCGCTCCTCAATACTGCCATCGTAATCACAGAGGCTACGCAGGAAACGGTTGAAATCCACCTTGTGCTCCGTAAACAGATCCAGCAGCGCCTCAATCAGACCTGCATCGTCTGGGTGCTTGCTTTGCCACCCCAAGCGCGCAGCAAAACGCTGATTGCGGTAGGCAACAAACTTAGGCGCAAACTGTCGCAAGGTGTCCTTCAGATCCTCCTGATCTACGAGCGGTAACAGCGCTTCAGCCAATGCGGTCAAATTCCACTGCACGATATCCGGCTGCTGGCGGAACGCGTACCGACCGGTCTCATCATTCTGGTTACTGATGTAGTCGGGACGATACTGGTCCATAAAGGAGTAAGGCCCGTAGTCGAAGGTTTCGCACAGAATAGACATATTGTCGGTATTCAATACACCGTGCACGAAACCGTAAGCCTGCCATAAGGCGACCATATATGCGCTGCGATCACAGATCTGCTGAAACATCGCCAGATAAGGGTTCTCAGCGTCTGCCACCTCTGGGTAATAACGCTCGATGCAATAATCTGCCAGCACACGCAGATCATCGTGCTGCTTGCTGTAATAGAAATACTGGAAATGGCCGAAGCGGATATGACAAGGAGTAACACGCAGGACAGCCGCACAAGGTTCCATGCCATTACGCATCACCATCTGCTCGCTGCCGACCAGGCACAATGCGCGAGTGGTCGGTATACCCAACCCCTGCATCGCTTCGCTGACCAGATACTCTCGGATACTGGAACGCAGTACCGCCCGTCCATCACCAAAGCGGGAATAACGGGTCTTACCCGCCCCCTTCAGGTGCAGGTCCCAGCGCTCGCCCTGCTGGTTCACCACCTCACCAAGCAACAAGCCTCGCCCGTCGCCCAGGTCCGGATTGTAATAACCAAACTGGTGACCCGTATATTTCATCGCAATGGATTCACTGCCCGGTAATACGCCCTCCCCGCCAAAATAATGCGCTAACTGCGACGGATTGATCTGGCAGGGATCAAGATCCAGCAGCCGGGCCACTTCGGGGTTAAAGCTGATCAGATGCGCGCCAGGCAGCGGCTCCGCGCCCACCCGGTGATAGAAGTGCTCCGGAAAACGAGCGTAGCTGTTGTCGAAATTTAACGTATCCAGGGTGGCGAAAGAGTCTGACATCAACAAGGTCTCACGGCTTGATTAAGAGAATACCCTAGCATTTAAATCAGGTATTTTCACCCCACACAAATTCTGGGAATTGTGTACACTGCCGCATACGACAGTTCGCACCCATCAGAGCAGATGAAGGCTATGTGAGCATCCATCATCATTGAAAGTAGTGATGAGGCCTGGAGTGAGAGATGAACGAAGTCAGTTATCAGGAAAAGTTCTGGCAGGTGGTCAGCCTAATACCACCGGGATCTGTTGCGACGTACGGTCAGGTGGCGGAGTTGGCGGGTCTACCGCGAATGGCACGGGCGGTGGGCAGAACGCTCAGCCAGCTCCCCAAGGATACTCAGCTACCCTGGTTCAGGGTGATCAACGCGAAGGGAGAGATATCGTTTCCCAAAGACAGCCCCGCCTTTCAACGCCAGAAAGCGCTGCTGGAAGCCGAAGGTGTCGTCTTCCTTAACGGCAAGGTACCTTTGCGCCAGTATCGCTGGCAGCCCTAACGACTGAGAGCCGGATTCTCAGCCGCTCGATCACAGTCGCAATACAGCAATCTTCAATGGAAACTGCCCATCCGGACTCGGGAAATCAGCTTCTGGCTGCAATATTTCCAGATCCTGTATCGGGCGTCCCGCTTTATTCGCACAGCGCTGGACGATATCCAGCCACTCCTCCAACGGAACCTTTGCCACATTGTTGGTGCAAACCAAGGTACCGTCCTCTTTTGCAGCGAGTAACGATGGTTTCAATACACTGGGGTAATCGCGTACAAGGTCTACGGTACCAAAGTGACTCTTTGCCCAACGCGGTGGATCGAGGTAAACTAGGTCGAACTGCTGCTCATCCAGGCGAGGAAACGGACGTGGTTTCTGGCCGCGACGCACACGCTGTTTTATCGGGATGCCCGCGTACTGTTTGGCGGCGGTGAAGAAATCGCTTTGGACGAACTCGATGTTATCCCCAAGAGCATTCAGCGCAGCGTTATCCCGCCCTACCTCAAGGTTGCGGGTGGAGAAATCCACGTTAATGACATGATTTGCACCCGCAAGCGCGGCACATACACCAACACCACAGGTGTAAGAGAAGAGGTTAAGAACGGATTTATCCCGGGCTTCGTTCAGGACAAAACGCCGCCCAACACGCATATCAAGAAACAGTAATGGGTCCTGACCCGCATGCTTGCCCTTCACACGGTAGTTAACACCCAGTTCCTGAGCAACGTGTTCTGTCTTGCGCAGGGCACGCTCATCGGCGCGACGGGAGTTTGCCGCACTGCGGTCGTTGTAGACCACCTCATCCGGCGTAAAGATAGCTTCACTGCGCTTAACAATTGCATCCAGATCAGTGTCAGCCACCGGCTCGTGGAAACTCTGAATCAGTAACTGTGGACCGTAACGATCAACGGTCAGACCCGCTACGCCTTCGTTGGTGCCGTGAAACAGACGATAGCTATCGGTCGTTTCAGCATGTAGCTGCGTCAGGAGATCAGCCCTGCGCTCCAGCGCCTGGCAATACAAAGTCTGCAGATCACTCATTGTCCGCCCAGCTCCCGAATCATTGACTCGATGGCATCCAGACGCAACAACGCATCATCCATCTCCAGCAACAGCTGCTTTTCCTCGATGGTAAACGGTAACAGGCTGGCCAGCCTGTAACTAACCTCACGCGCGTTGCTGTAATTGATGTCCAGCCCCAAGGTCTCAACCATCGGGTGTTTCTGCAGGTCCTTTAACAACTGAACCAGTAACTGGTGTTTTTCCGCTATCGAGGGCGCGGCCTCGTCTGGAAGGTACTCACACTGACCAATGTACAGATTGTCGTGCTCACGCCGGAAATCATAAATCTTAACCTTGCGCTGACCTTTAAGCTCGATCCCCAGCAGGTCATTCGGCAGCGGATTCCAGTCGACAATCTCTCCGTAACAGCCAACAGAGTAAAACGGCATCGTTGGCACTTTGGGCTCCTGATCGGGCATCGATTGCACAAGCACCAGCCCCTGGCCTGTTTTCAGGCTGTCTTTAACCATCCGCAGGTAACGGGGTTCGAATATCTGCAAAGGCAGCGTTTCATCTGGGAAGAGGACCGCAGGGAGCGGAAAGAGAGGAATGTCGATCATAAGGCACCTGTTATTACGCAGACGCAGTATAACAGGCTACGCCAATACAATGCCCTATAAAACGCAAAAAGGGCAGCCGAAGCTGCCCTTTCTCAGTACCGGTTGGTAAGTGATTACCAGCCAGTTACTTCTTTCAGTGCGTCGCCGATCTGAGCCAGGGAACGTACAGTCTTAACGCCTGCATCTTCCAGAGCTGCGAATTTCTCGTCAGCAGTACCTTTACCGCCAGAGATGATCGCACCCGCGTGACCCATACGCTTACCAGCTGGAGCAGTTACACCAGCGATGTAAGAAACTACAGGCTTAGTTACGTTTGCTTTGATGTAAGCAGCCGCTTCTTCTTCCGCAGAACCACCAATCTCACCGATCATTACGATCGCTTCAGTTGCTGGATCGTTCTGGAACATTTCCAGAATATCGATGAAGTTAGAACCTGGGATCGGGTCACCACCGATACCAACACAGGTAGACTGGCCGAAACCGTAGTCAGTAGTCTGCTTAACAGCTTCGTAAGTCAGAGTACCGGAACGGGATACGATACCTACTTTACCTGGCAGGTGGATGTGACCTGGCATGATACCGATCTTACATTCGCCCGGAGTGATAACACCTGGGCAGTTAGGACCGATCAGGCGAACGCCCAGCTCGTCACACTTAACTTTACACTCCAGCATATCCATTACAGGGATGTGCTCAGTGATACATACGATCAGCTTGATACCTGCGTTCGCAGCTTCCAGGATGGAATCCTTACAGAAAGGAGCTGGTACGTAGATAACGGAAGCGTCAGCGCCAGTCGCTTCAACAGCTTCAGCAACAGTGTTGAATACAGGCAGACCCAGGTGCTCAGTACCACCTTTGCCTGGAGTTACACCACCCACCATCTGAGTGCCGTATGCGATAGCCTGTTCAGAGTGGAAGGTACCCTGACCACCAGTGAAACCCTGACAGATTACTTTGGTGTCTTTGTTAATCAGAACGGACATTATTTACCCTCCGCTGCTTTAACCGCCTGCTGAGCTGCGTCAGTCAGGCTGGTTGCTGCGATGATATCCAGGCCAGACTCAGCCAGCAGCTGAGAACCCAGATCAGCGTTGTTACCTTCCAGGCGTACTACAACAGGTACGTTTACGCCTACTTCCTTAACTGCACCGATGATACCTTCAGCGATCAGGTCGCAACGAACGATACCGCCGAAGATGTTAACCAGTACGGTTTTCACCTTGTCGTCAGCCAGGATCAGTTTGAATGCTTCGGTAACACGCTCTTTAGTCGCGCCGCCACCAACGTCCAGGAAGTTAGCCGGGAAGCCACCGTGCAGAGCAACGATGTCCATAGTGCCCATTGCCAGACCCGCACCGTTAACCATACAACCAATCGCACCGTCCAGTGCAACGTAGTTCAGGTCCCACTCAGCTGCGTGCGCTTCGCGCTCATCTTCCTGAGATGGATCGTGCATAGCCTGCAGATCTTTGTGACGGTATACCGCGTTGCCGTCGATCGCTACTTTAGCGTCCAGGCAGTGCAGGTTGCCTTCGTCAGTGATAACCAGTGGGTTGATTTCCAGCAGTGCCAGGTCTTTTTCCTGGAACATCTGCGCCAGACCCATGAAGATCTTAACGAACTGCTTGATCTGATCACCTTCCAGACCCAGCTTGAATGCCAGCTCACGGCCCTGGTATGGCTGCGCGCCAGTCAGAGGATCAATCGTTGCTTTCAGGATTTTTTCCGGAGTTTCTTCAGCAACTGTCTCGATTTCCACACCACCTTCAGTAGATGCCATGAATACGATACGACGAGAAGAACGGTCTACAACCGCACCCAGATACAGCTCGTTAGCAATATCGGTGCAATCTTCTACCAGAATTTTAGAAACAGGCTGACCGTTTTCGTCAGTCTGATAGGTTACCAGGTTCTTACCCAGCCAGTTTGCAGCGAACTCCTGCGCTTCCGCAGGGCTGTCAACCAGTTTTACACCACCAGCCTTACCGCGGCCGCCGGCGTGTACCTGAGTTTTAACAACCCACTTATCACCGCCAATTTGTTTTGCTGCTTCAGCTGCAGCTTCTGGAGTATCTACCGCGATTCCTTTGGAAACCGGCAGACCATATTCGGCAAACAGTTGTTTACCCTGGTACTCGTGAAGGTTCATGCTCTAATCCGTTGTGTTGTCACTAGTGTGTTTTTCTGCAAAGCCGCATGGAGAGGTTACGGTTTTGCAGCCCAGATGGGATTTCAACGACAAACTTTCGTACAACGGCCAGGCACCCCCGAAATTGATACCCGGCCGAGTAGTTTAAAACGTCAGGTTAGCGTTTTTTGCGATTCGCAATGTGAATCGCGTGGCCGTCCACCGCCAGAGCGGCTTCGTGCACAGCTTCACTCACGGTTGGGTGAGCGAAGACGGTCAGCTGCAGGTCTTCTGCAGAAGAGCAGAATTCCATTGCGATCGCCGCCTGAGCAATCAGCTCAGATGCGATACCGCCAACCATGTGAACACCCAGAATGCGATCAGTTTCTTCGTCAGCAATGATCTTAACGAAACCGTCGGTGTCGTCAGCGGCCATTGCACGACCAGAAGCTGCAAACGGGAATTTGCCCACTTTGATCTTCACGCCATCCGCTTTCAGTTCCTGTTCGGTCTTACCAACCCAGGCCAGTTCCGGATGAGTGTAGATGATGCTCGGAATCACGTCATAGTTCATCTGAGCCTTGTGGCCAGCAATGATGTCGGCAACCATGATGCCTTCTTCGGACGCCTTGTGCGCCAACATCGGACCACGTACGGAGTCACCGATTGCGTAAACGCCCGGTGCACCCGTTTGACACTGCTCATCAACAAAGATGAAGCCGCGTTCGTCCAGCTGTACGCCGGAATCTTCAGACAGCAGACCGTTGGTCTGTGGCTTACGGCCAACAGCAACAATCAGCTTGTCTACGGTGATCTCCTGCTCGCCTTTAGCGTCAGTGAAGAACACCTTAACTTCTTTACCGTCAACGATCTCGGTACCAGTTACACGTGCGCCCAGCTGGATATCCAGACCCTGTTTCTTGAACAGTTTCGCAGCGTCGCGTGCAACATCTTTATCTGCAGCCGCCAGGAAGGAATCCATCGCTTCCAGAACGGTTACTTTAGTACCCAGACGCGCCCATACAGAGCCCATCTCCAGACCGATTACGCCAGCACCGATAACACCCAGACGCTCTGGTACTTCGTCGATGTCCAGTGCGCCAGCGTTGTCCAGGATCAGACCGTCGGTCAGTGGCGCCGGTGGAATGTTCACTGGTACGGAACCGGACGCCAGAATTACGTTCTCAGCGTCGTAAACAGCTGCAGTACCATCAGCAGCAGTGACTTCAACCTGCTTGTTTGCCAGCAGTTTACCCATACCCTGCAGCAGGGTTACGCCGTTCGCTTTGAACAGACCGCCGATACCACCAGTCAGGTTACCAACGATCTTGTCCTTACGGGCAACCATCGCTTTAACATCCATGGTGACTTCGCCACCAACCTGGATGCCGTGCACGTCAGCGTGCTGTGCTTTGTGGAACTGATGGGTAGATTCCAGCAGTGCCTTAGACGGGATACAACCCACGTTCAGACAGGTACCACCCAGTACGGCAGCGCCCTTGTCATCAACCCATTTCTCAACACATGCAGTGTTCAGGCCCAGCTGAGCCGCACGAATAGCAGCTACGTAACCACCAGGGCCCGCACCTACGACGATCACGTCGAATTTCTGTGACATGTCTGTTTACCTATCCTATAAATTCACTCGTTATATTTTGGGCTGACTCAGACTTCCAGCAGCATACGTGCAGGATCTTCCAGAAGGTCTTTAATAGTCACGAGGAATTGTACAGCTTCCTTACCGTCAATCATACGGTGGTCGTAAGACAGTGCCAGGTACATCATTGGCAGGATCTCAACCTGACCGTTAACCGCCATTGGACGCTCCTGGATCTTGTGCATACCCAGGATTGCAGTCTGAGGTGGGTTCAGGATAGGAGTAGACATCAGGGAACCGAATACACCACCGTTAGTGATGGTGAAAGTACCGCCCTGCATGTCGTCCATGCCCAGCTTGCCTTCACGACCGCGCTTACCGAAGTCAGCGATGGTGGATTCAACATCTGCCAGGCTCATGCTGTCAGTGTCACGCAGAACAGGAACCATCAGACCACGATCGGTAGATACTGCTACACCGATATCCTGGTAACCGTGGTAAACCATGTCGTTGCCGTCGATAGACGCATTTACTGCCGGGAATTTCTTCAGCGCTTCGGTAGCTGCTTTAACGAAGAAGGACATGAAGCCCAGACGAGTACCGTTGTGGGTTTTCTCGAACAGGTCTTTGTACTGCTTACGCAGTTCCATAACCGGTTTCATGTTGACTTCGTTGTAAGTAGTCAGCATCGCAGCGTTCTGCTGTGCTTCAACCAGACGCTTAGCGATAGTTGCACGCAGACGAGTCATAGGAACACGTTTCTCTACGCGCTCACCAGATACGATGTTCAGAGCCGTACCAGTTGCAGACGCAGCTGGAGCAGGCGCTGCTGCTGGAGCAGCTGCTGGCTTGTTCTTCAGGAAGTTCTGAACGTCTTCTTTAGTGATGCCGCCGTTTTTGCCGGTGCCAGGGATCTGGGAAGCATCCAGACCGTTTTCGTCGATCAGCTTGCGTGCAGCAGGACCGATCTTGTCTGCGTCACCTGCAGGTGCAGCTTCTGCAGCTGGTGCTTCAGCAGCAGCTGGAGCAGCGCCGCCCGCAGCACCAGCAGTGAAGGTTGCCAGTACTTCTTCGCTCAGTACGGTGTCACCTTCGCCTTTCAGGATCTCTGCAACAACACCGTCTTCCGGTGCCACTACTTCCAGTACTACTTTGTCAGTTTCGATATCTACGATCAGTTCATCTGCAGAACAAGCTTCACCAGGCTGTTTGTGCCAGGTTGCAACAGTACCGTCTGCTACTGATTCAGGGAAAGTCGGCGCTTTGATTTCGATGGACATGTTTTTTCCTTTACCGTTGCTCCGTCGGGTGATTACTTTCGATCACCCGATCAACCGTTGATTGCTTCGTTAACCAGTTTTTCCTGCTGTTCAAGGTGTACAGATACGTAACCTACAGCAGGTGCCGCTGCGTGCGGACGACCTACACCTTCAAGGTGCAGATTAGGATTGTGGGCGTGCAGTACAGAACGCATGTGATGCTGGCTGCAGTACCAAGCGCCCTGGTTCATTGGCTCTTCCTGACACCAAACCACAGATTCCAGGTTGGTGTAAGGTGCGATAGCGCGCGCCAGATCTTTCTCAGGGAATGGGTACAGCTGCTCGATACGAACAATTGCCACATCATCTTTTTCCAGTTCTGCGCGACGGTTGTACAGGTCGTAGTAGACCTTACCGCTACACATCACCAGGCGTTTAACCTTAGCTGGATCAAGCTGATCGGTTTCACCGATTACCGGCTTGAACATAGTGCCTTCAGCCAACTCTTCCAGAGTAGAGGTTGCCTGCTTGTGACGCAGAAGACTCTTCGGAGACATCACTACCAGAGGCTTACGCAGTGGTCGAACGACCTGACGACGCAGCAGGTGGAAGATCTGTGCCGGAGTAGTCGGAACACATACTTGGATGTTGTGTTCTGCACACAGCTGGAGATAACGTTCCAGACGCGCAGAAGAGTGCTCAGGGCCCTGGCCTTCAAAGCCATGAGGCAGGAGCATGGTCAGGCCACACAGGCGCTGCCACTTCTGTTCGCCGCTTGTAATAAACTGGTCAATAACAACCTGAGCGCCGTTGGCGAAATCACCGAACTGAGCTTCCCAGATTACCAATGCATTCGGGGTAGTGGTCGCGTAACCGTATTCAAACGCCAGTACCGCTTCCTCAGAGAGGTAGGAGTCATGCAGCGTCAGACGCGGCTGCTCTGGAGACAGGTTCTCCAGTGGCATGTAAGTCGTTGCGTCTTTCTGGTTATGCAGCACCGCGTGACGGTGGGAGAACGTGCCTCGACCAACGTCCTGACCGGTAATACGTACAGGATGGCCTTCAGCCAGGATAGACGCGTAAGCCAGAGACTCCGCCATACCCCAGTTCAGTTCCATTGCACCTGCAGACATGCGCTTACGGTCGTCGATAATTTTCTGAACCTGACGCTGTACAGAGAAGCCCTCTGGTACTTCACATACCTTGTTGCCCAGCTCCTGCAGAAGCTTCATGTCAACACCGGTATCGTGATCGAAGGACCATTTGTGACCCAGGTAAGGGGTCCAGTCTACGAACAGCTCCTGGTTTGGTTCTGTTACCAGTGACTGTACTACGTGCTCGCCGCTTTCCAGCGCTGCACGGTAGTCCTTCTCCATCTGCTTGCTCTGATCTGCGGTGATCACACCTTCTTCGATCAGCTGCTGAGCATACAGGTCGCGGGTTGTTTTCTGTTTCTTGATCTGCGCGTACATCAGTGGCTGAGTACCGGATGGTTCATCCGCTTCGTTGTGGCCACGACGACGGTAGCAGACCAGATCGATAACAACGTCTTTCTTGAATTCGTTACGGTAATCAACCGCCAACTGAGTCACGAAACGCACGGCTTCCGGATCATCACCGTTCACGTGGAAGATCGGTGCAGAGACCATCTTCGCGACATCAGTACAGTATTCGGAAGAGCGGGAGTCTTCCTTCTTGTTGGTGGTAAAGCCAACCTGGTTGTTGATTACGATGTGGATCGTACCACCGGTTTTATACGCGCGAGTCTGAGACATCTGGAATGTCTCCATAACAACGCCCTGACCGGCAAACGCCTGGTCACCGTGAATATTAACCGGGATAACAGTCTGACCAACTGCGTCGTCTCGACGGTCCTGACGAGCACGTACGGAACCTTCCACTACAGGTGCCGCGATCTCCAGGTGAGACGGGTTAAACGCCATCGCCAGGTGAACTTCGCCATCCTGAGTCATAACATTGGAGGAGAAACCCTGGTGATATTTAACGTCACCGGAGGTCTCAACCATCTTCTTACCTTCAAACTCACCGAAGAGTTCTGCCGGGTTCTTACCGAAGATGTTTACCAGGGTGTTCAGACGGCCACGGTGAGCCATGCCGATTACAACTTCTTTTGCACCCTGTTTGCCCGCACGCTGAATCAGAGAGTTCAGGGATACGATCAGGGATTCACCACCTTCCAAGCCGAAACGTTTCGCGCCGGCGTAGCGGGATCCCAGGTATTTTTCCAGACCTTCAGCCGCCGTCAGACGCTCAAGGACCATCATCTTCTTCTCAGGCTCAACCACAGGATGGGAGCGGCTTGGCTCCAGGCGAGACTGGATCCAGCGTTTTTCCTGAGTGTCAACGATGTGCATATACTCGGCGCCGACGCTGCCACAGTATGTTTTCTTCAGGTCAGCGACAATATCTTTCAGCGGTGCTTCTTCCGGCCCAAAGAACAGGGAGCCCAGCTGGAAGACAGTGTCGTAGTCTGCTTCAGACAGCTCATGGAAACGCAGGTCCAGATCTGGCACGTCTTCACGCTCCAGCAGGCCCAGCGGGTCGATGTTCGCTACCTGGTGACCACGCACGCGGTACGCGTTGATCATACGCAGTACGCGAACCTGTTTTTTCTCATGCTCGGAGCTAACAGAGCTAACAGCGGTCGGCGCAGCGCGTTTCTGGTTTTTAGCGAGGTAGAGGAAATGTTCCTGGATCGGTGAGTGAGGAACATCTTGGGTGAGGTTTTCACCCACTTTAGGCAAACGATCGAATTCTTCGCGCCACTCTTGTGGAATTGCGCTCGGATCCATCAGGTAGGTTTCGTACAGTTGTTCAATGTAGGAAAGGTTGCCACCGTAAAGGTGTGCGTTCTTCCACATCAACTCCATGATGCCTTCTTGCATTCTTGATCACCCTGGCTCAGGGGGCTTCTCAACCCGACCGACTATGCATCGGCGCGAGCTACCCCTCTTTGACGTTACCGTATATGTTACCCGTACCACAGGCGTCCCTGTGACCGGCGGAAGGTATTCTATAGCTTTTCAGAGAAAGCTTTAAATAATTCTTTGTGTGAATATCACAGGATTGTCATTTTTTTCTCATCGGACGATGAGTCTTTCTTTTTGCGCACAAAAAGAACAAAAAAAGCGGCGCCCTGGGGCACCGCTTTTTGCTTAGGTCGCTTGCTGAATCAGCATGTTGCGAATCTTGCCGATTGCCTTGGTCGGGTTAAGACCTTTCGGACAAACATTCACACAGTTCATGATGCCGTGGCAACGGAACACGCTGAATGGATCGTCCAGATCCGCCAGACGCTCGCGAGTAGCGGTGTCTCGGCTGTCCGCCAGGAAGCGGTAAGCCTGCAGCAGACCGGACGGGCCGATGAACTTGTCTGGGTTCCACCAGAAAGATGGGCAGGAAGTAGAACAGCAAGCACAGAGAATACACTCGTACAGGCCGTCCAGTTCCGCACGCTCTTCTGGAGACTGCAGACGTTCGATCGCCGGCGCCGGCGTGTTGTTGATCAGGTATGGCTTGATCTTTTCGTACGCGCTGTAGAACTGAGTCATATCTACAACCAGGTCGCGGATAACCGGCAGACCAGGCAGCGGACGCAGTACCAGCTTGTCGTTCTCTACCACTGCGGACAGCGGAGTGATACAAGCCAGGCCGTTCAGGCCGTTCATGTTCAGACCATCGGAACCACACACACCTTCACGGCAGGAGCGACGGTACGCCAGAGACGGATCTTTATCCTTCAGCAACTGAAGCAGGTCCAGCACCATGATGTCCTTACCGCCAGGGATATCGATATGGATATCCTGCATGTAAGGCTTGTCATCAGTCTCAGGGTTATAGCGATATACACTTACCAGCATGATAACACTCCTTAGTATGTACGGATTTTCGGCGGGAACGCTTCAACGGTCTTAGGCGCGAAGTTAACGTCACGCTTACCAACACGTTTCTCACCCGGGAAGTACATGGAGTGGCACAGCCAGTTCTCGTCATCACGCTCCGTGAAGTCGTTACGTGCGTGAGCACCACGAGACTCCTTACGTTCTTCTGCAGCGATCGCAGTTGCTTCCGCAACTTCCATCAGGTTCTGAAGTTCCAGCGCCTCGATGCGTGCAGTGTTGAATGCCTGACTCTTATCTTCCAGATGCAGGTTATCAACCTTAGCGCGAATACCGGCCAGCAGTTCCAGACCTTTCTGCATGCTTTCGCCGTCACGGAATACGCCGAAGTACAGCTGCATAGTATCCTGCAGTTCTTTACGAACAGCAGATACACTCTCACCACTGGTGGAGTTGTTCAGCTTGTTCAGACGCGCCATCGCCTCGTCGAGGTTAGCTTCAGTTGCGTCTTTAACTTCGTAACCTTCCTTCAGCTGCTTCTCGATGTGCATACCCGCTGCGCGACCGAATACAACCAGGTCAAGCAGAGAGTTACCACCCAGACGGTTTGCACCGTGTACGGATACACATGCAACCTCACCACACGCAAACAGACCTTCAACGATGTGATCGTTGCCGTCTGCATCCGGAGCGATTGCCTGGCCACCGATGTTGGTAGCAACACCACCCATCTGGTAGTGACAGGTAGGAACAACAGGAATTGGTTCTTTAACCGGATCGGTTGCTGCGAACGTACGGGACAGCTCACAGATACCTGGCAGGCGAGATTCCAGAATCTCTTCACCCAGGTGATCCAGCTTCAGGAATACGTGATCACCTTCTTCACCACAACCACGGCCATCCAGGATCTCCAGAATCATGGAACGTGCTACCACGTCACGACCTGCCAGGTCCTTCGCGTTCGGAGCATAACGCTCCATGAAACGCTCGCCGTCTTTGTTGATCAGGTAACCACCTTCACCACGACAACCCTCTGTTACCAGTACACCCGCGCCAGCGATGCCGGTTGGGTGGAACTGCCACATCTCCATATCCTGTGCAGGAACACCCGCACGCAGAGACATGCCCATACCGTCACCGGTATTGATCAGAGCGTTTGTAGTGGAAGCGTAGATACGACCCGCACCGCCAGTAGCCAGTACAGTCGCTTTAGCTTTGATGTATACGGTTTCACCGGTTTCGATGCAGATCGCAATACAACCAACGATGGCACCATCGTCGTTTTTCACCAGATCTACAGCGTACCATTCGTTCAGGAAGGTAGTGCCGGCTTTAACGTTACCCTGGTACAGGGTGTGCAGCAGTGCGTGACCGGTACGGTCTGCAGCAGCACAGGTACGGGCAGCCTGACCGCCCTCACCGAAGTTTTTGGACTGACCACCGAACGGACGCTGGTAGATACGACCAGTTTCAGTACGGGAGAATGGCAGTCCCATGTGGTCCAGCTCGAATACAGCCTGAGGACCTACAGAACACATGTACTCGATAGCGTCCTGGTCACCGATGTAGTCGGAACCTTTAACGGTATCGTACATGTGCCAGCGCCAATCGTCGTTTGGATCAGCGGAAGCGATTGCACAGGTAATACCACCCTGAGCAGATACAGTGTGTGAACGGGTCGGGAAGACCTTAGTTACACAAGCGGTGTTCAGACCGGACTGAGCCAGCTGAAGTGCAGCGCGCATACCAGCGCCACCGCCACCGACAACAATTGCGTCGAAAGTTAGCGTACGCAGCTTAGACATCTTTTAGATACCCCACAGAATCTGGATGCCCCAAACGACGTAGATAAACGTCACCAGTCCAGAGCCTGATTGAAACAGAAAACGCAATCCGGTCTGTTTGATGTAGTCAGTAGATACAGACCACAGACCAATCCATACGTGAGCTGCCATAGACAGCAACGCCAGCAGGGTAAAGATGCGCATCGCTGTGCCTTCAAACAGCGAACTCCACATTTCATAAGTCAGCTCAGCGCCGAACGCCAGATAACCGATCATGAAAATTGTGTATGCTGCAAGAACAACCGCAGTAACGCGCTGAATCATCCAGTCATACAGGCCACTACGGCCAAAGCTAGTAATGCTAGTTACCATATCCATACTCCCGCCAGAAGGATTGCTACAACGCTAACAACCAGAGTTGCTTTCGCTGCTTTCTGACCACTTTCAAGTTCTTCACAGTGGCCAAAATCCATTACCAGGTGTTTGATGCCCGCAAAGAAGTGATACAGCAGTGCTGATACACATCCCCACGCAATCAGCTTCGCGAAGAAGCCATTCTCGAACATCTCAACGGCTTCATTGAAGCCCGCTTCAGATTCCAACGACAGACCCAGCGCATACAGCATGAACGCAGCAGCAACAAAAAGTGCTACGCCGGTTGCACGGTGCAGGATGGATGTAATCGCAGGAAGCGGCTGTTTGATTGTTCGCAGATCTAGGTTTACAGGTCTTTTCTTATTCACGGCTCTTGTCACACTTTGCTGCCCTCTTGCAGGGCATGGTTGCTAGGAAGTGCTATAAAGATAAGTACCTCGTCCAAAAAGCTCACGTCCCTTTTTACTGGCACTTTTAGCGCTTTTAAGGCACATAAACTTCGGTGCGAGAGTATAAGCATTTCGCTACCACAATACAACGCGATGAAAAGCCTCTAATCCCTTTGTCTAGTGGGCTTAGCCTGCAACAGCGGTGAGTACAACTAAATACCTATTCAGCGCCTGATAAAAAATTGTTAAAAGTTTGTCACATTTTGCTGCATTGCAGTAATTCGCCTGATTAGTCGCATTGACAAATGCTCTGCAGTCTCTATATTGGGTGGGCCTGAAAAATGGGGCTATCTCCATATATAAGTGACTCAGACTTAGCGACCTTACTTATATAGAAGTAAGCGACGCTAAATAACTAGTCCAGATAACTAAACAAAAATGATAGGAGCCTGTAATGGCTGATAAGAAAGCACGTTTGACCATCGACGGTCTGGATGAAGCAATCGAACTCCCTGTCTACTCCGGCACTGAAGGCCCAGACGTTGTTGACGTTCGCCCACTGACCGGTAACGGCCGCTTCACTTACGATCCAGGTTTCGTATCCACCGCTGCATGTGAATCCAAGATCACATACATCGATGGTGGTGCAGGTGTGCTCTTACACGGTGGCTACCCAATCGAACAGCTGGCAGAACACTCCGACTACCTGGAAGTATGCTACCTGCTGCTGAACGGCGAACTGCCAACTCCAGAACAGAAAGAAGAGTTTGTTGGCACCATCAAACGCCACACCATGGTCCACGAGCAGATGAGCGACTTCTTCCACGGCTTCCGTCGTGACGCTCACCCGATGGCCATCATGGTTGCTGTTGTGGGCGCACTGTCCGCGTTCTACCACGACTCTCTGGATATCGACGATGCATACCACCGTGAAGTATGTGCATACCGCCTGGTTGCGAAGATGCCTACTATCGCGGCGATGTGCTACAAGTACAGCATCGGCCAGCCGTTCCAGTACCCGCGCAACGACCTGAACTATGCAGAAAACTTCCTGCACATGATGTTCGGTAACCCATGCGAAGATTACAAGCCTAGCCCAGTACTGGCGAAAGCAATGGACAAGATCTTCCTGCTGCACGCTGACCACGAACAGAACGCATCTACTTCTACCGTTCGTCTGGCTGGTTCCTCCGGCGCTAACCCATTCGCATGTATCGCTTCCGGTATCGCTGCACTGTGGGGTCCTGCTCACGGTGGTGCAAACGAAGCTGTACTGACCATGCTGGAAGAGATCGGCGACGAATCTAAGATTGAAGAGTTCGTAGCTCGCGCTAAAGATCCTAACGACTCCTTCCGTCTGATGGGCTTCGGTCACCGCGTATACCGTAACTTCGACCCACGTGCGAAAGTTATGAAGCAGACTTGTGACGAAGTACTGGCAGAGCTGGGCATCGAAGATGAGCCACTGCTGAAGATCGCTAAGCGTCTGGAACAGATCGCACTGGAAGATGAATACTTCGTACAGCGCAAACTGTACCCGAACGTAGACTTCTACTCCGGTATCATCCTGAAAGCGATCGGTATCCCGACCACTATGTTCACTGTGATCTTCGCCCTGTCCCGTACTATCGGCTGGATCTCTCACTGGAACGAGTTCCACAGCAGCCCGAACAAGATCGGTCGCCCTCGCCAGCTGTACACTGGCCCTAGCAAGCGCGACTACCCAGCCTAATCACCGATTAAGCTGATACAGATCAAAAAGGCCACCGCAAGGTGGCCTTTTTTGTGCAGATACCAAAATTTCTCCTACACTTACAACCGGTTACGCCCCGGAGCGTGTTAGGAGATATAGCCCGTGTTACCCAAACCTTTATACGAGTCACTGCCCTACTTCTGTTTAGCGGCAGGTGCAATTAATACCGCGATGCCAACGGACGCTTTTCAGGCCATTGGCGGTTTCATTCTCTACTGCACCGGCGCAGCAGTCTGGATTATGCGCTCCAGATACAGACGCGTTGATCCTCGCCCACTCCAGCTCTCACGTACAAATATCGGCTACCTATTCTGGGGACGCGGTAAACTGCTGCCAGAGCCTCTTTATGAAGCGCTGCCGTTTATCTACATCATCATCGGTATTATCCTGCAGGGATACTTTGAGACCGAAGCAGCCATCTATTCGGGCTTCGCCGTTTTTGTTCTGGGACTGCTTTTACTCACTTTCCGCCATCTGAACCGCTCAGACGACAAATCCCACCATACCAAACATATCGACATGTAAAGTGGCGCCAGACACAGACACAAAAAAGCCGGGCAAATGCCCGGCTTTTTCATTTGGCTGTTATCGTGCCAGCTATCAATCCACGAAAGTCGACTCGATCTTGTGGATACTCAGGTCAGCACCGTTGAACTCCTGCTCCTCGTCCAGACGCAGACCAACCAGCTTCTTGATCACACCGTAAACGATAAAACCACCGATCAACGCAACAGCAATACCCGCCACTGTACCAATCAGCTGAGACATAAAGCTCACACCGCCCAAGCCACCGAGTGCTTCTGTGCCAAAGATCCCCGCAGCGATACCACCCCAGGCGCCACACAGACCGTGCAGAGGCCACACACCCAGCACATCATCGATCTTCCACTTGTTCTGCTGAATCGTGAACAGCCACACAAAGATCACACCGGCGATACCGCCGACAACCAACGCACCAATTGGGTGCATCACATCGGAACCTGCACATACCGCAACCAGACCCGCCAGCGGACCGTTATGGATAAAGCCCGGGTCGTTACGACCTACAATCAGCGCGGTTACGATACCACCTACCATCGCCATCAGCGTGTTCACCGCCACCAGACCGGCAATACCGTCCAGTGTCTGCGCAGACATCACATTAAAACCAAACCAACCGATGGAGAGAATCCATGCGCCCAGCGCCAGGAACGGGATATTGGATGGCGGGAACGCCACCAGCTTACCGTTACGGTAGCGACCTTTACGAATACCCAGCAGCAGTACCGCAGCCAACGCAATCCAGCCACCTACACCGTGTACCACGACAGACCCTGCAAAGTCATGGAAGCCCGCACCGAAGCTCTCTTCCAGCCACGCCTGGAATCCGTAGTTACCGTTCCAGATGATGCCTTCGAAGAATGGATATACAAAGGCTACACTCAGCGCGGACGCTGCAAGAATTGGCCAGAAACGCGCTCGCTCAGCGATACCACCGGATACGATCGCAGGAATTGCCGCCGCAAAGGTCATCAGGAAGAAGAACTTAACCAGCTCGTAACCGCTCCCCTCGGACAAACTCGCAGCATCCTGGAAGAAGGTAACGTCATACGCAATCCAGTAACCGATAAAGAAGTACGCGATGGCAGATACACCAAAGTCAGTGATGATCTTTACCAGCGCATTGACCTGGTTTTTATGACGGACTGTTCCCACTTCCAGAAAGGCAAAACCGGCGTGCATGGCAAACACCATGATCGCCCCCATCAGAATGAACAGCGTATTAGAACTCTGGATGAGCGTTTCTACGGCACTGTTAACGTTTTCCACAGTTAACTCCTGCTAAATATTGGCCTTGTGCACCAATAACATGCCCACCCACTTCGATGAGCACCATTTTGGTGCGCTTATTTTGTTATTGTCGCCCGACTTTACGCAGTCTTCCGTGCTTACGCCCCGTTTAAGGTCGCTGTGAAAGCTCGTAGTAGCGGGCTTTCACAGGCCTGAGCGCTATTTAGGTGCAATGCGTCCCTAATATGACGCAAAACCCGGGCGGGTTTGATAGGCAATATATGCAGAGAGTGTGCCAAAAAGGGTCAATCTTTGATCATCACCTCAAAGCAGTAGTGAATGCGCTGGTTTCGCTTAAAGTCCGGATCCAGCGTTTGCTTGGTGATATCACGAATTTCGTACGCCGCCAGCGCGTCGTAATCGAGCTTAAAGCGACGGTAGTTGTTGGAGAAGATCAGCTTACCACCTGGGCGCAGCAGCCCCATCGCCGCTTCCACCAGCTCAACATGGTCGCGTTGCACGTCCAGCACGTTGGACATCTTCTTAGAGTTAGAAAAGGTCGGCGGATCAAGGAAGATCAGATCGTACTCTGGCTTGAACTGGCTGTGCAGCCACTTGAAGCAATCGGAACGGATAAAGCGGTGAGCCTTACCTTTATAGCCGTTCAGCTCCATGTTGCGCTCCGCCCAGCCGAGATAGGTTGAAGACATATCCACGCTGGTCGTCGACCGTGCACCACCAACAGCTGCATGCACAGAGGCTGACCCGGTGTAACAGAAGAGGTTAAGTACATCCTTACCCTTTGCTTCCTGCTGAATACGACGGCGCGCGGCGCGATGATCCAGGAACAAACCGGTATCCAGATAATCCTTGAGGTTAACCAGCAGGCGACAACCGTGTTCATTCACTTCAAAGAAGTGCTTGGTTGCAGACTGTTTTTCATACTGGGATTTACCCTCCTGACGCTTACGCTGCTTCAGGGTGATACTGGCCACCGGAATGTCCAACACCTGCGGCAGTGCGCTCATCACGTCATTAAGGCGTGAGAACGCTTTGACCTGGTCCACGCTGCGCGGTGCCTGATACTCCTGCACACACACCTGATCGCCATAGATATCCACAGCCACCGCATACTCCGGGATATCGGCATCATAGACGCGGTAACACTGGATCTCTTCGCGTTTGACCCATTTACCGAGCTGCTTCAGGTTCTTGCGCAAACGGTTCGCAAACATCTGCGCACCTTCGCTTAACGGTGCCTGCTCCTCATCAACCTCAGTAACAGTCGCAGTTTCCGAAATCGGATACAAAAACAGTCGACTTTCGATCGGTCCGTTAAAGAACTTATATTGTTTGTCAGCACGTAATCCCATCACTTTGCACAGGTCCGGGTTACCGGTAAACACCGCCGCCAACCAGCCAGGAAACTGCTGTTTCAGCAGATCCCCCAGATGACGGTAGAGGAACATCAGTTGCGATTCTTCACCCAGACGCTCGCCGTACGGCGGATTCGTCAGCATAAGACCGGTATCTGCCTCCGGCAGATCACTGCGCTTGAGATCTTCCACACGCCCCTGATCAAACTGGATAAAGGCATTAACGCCTGCACGCGTCGCGTTATCACGTGCGGTACGCAAAACGCGGGAGTCCATATCACGACCGGCAAAGCGGCAATTCAGCTTCGCCAACCCTTCATCACGACGCTGCTTGGCTTCTTCACAGAGCTCGTTCCAGATCGATTTACGATGCTGCAGCCAACGCGAAAAACCGAAGTAACGGCGCTGCAAACCTGGCGCGATATCCGCCGCCATCATCGCCGCTTCGATCAACAGGGTGCCTGATCCACACATCGGGTCAACAAACAGTGGGCGCTGCTCCGCAACGGCAGGCCAGCCACAACGAATCAAAAGCGCTGCTGCCAGGTTCTCCTTCAGAGGCGCCTCACCGGCACGCAAACGGTAGGCACGACGGTGCAGACTGTCACCGGACAGATCCAGGCTGATGGTGGCCTTGCCACGGTTCAGGTGCACATTGACGCGAATATCCGGTGTCTGGCGCTCAACGGCGGGACGTCGGCCGGTACCGGCACGGATCTGATCGACGATGGCGTCTTTGGTCTTCTGTGCACCGAAGCGTGTGTTATTGATACCGTCGGTACGCCCATTGAAATCGATCGCCAGCGTACCTTCCGAGCGTAGATGCTCCAGCCACTCGATCTGCTGTACAGCCGCGTAGAGCTGATCGGCGGTTTCTACTTCCGCTTCCAGCAGCGGCATCAACAGACGGTTAGCCAATCGGGACCACAGGCACACCCGGTAGGCATCTTCCATCTCCCCCTGAAAATAAACGCCCGCGACAGTCTGACGGGATTCGGTGATCCCCAACCCACGTAACTCTTCTTCCAACAACAGCTCTACGCCTTTGGGACAGGTCAGGAAAAAGTTCATAGTCGTCATATACCTACGTCTAAGTTCAGGGTTAACCCCTGGATAAAATGAATAAAATTCAATAAATAACAAGAATAGAAAAAACTATTCATGATAAAAGGGCTCGATGTAGCATCCACCTAAGCCGATGAATCGCCAAGCTTTTTGCACCAGCACTCTAATTCGTTTTATTACAGCACTGTAACAAGATAGCTAATTTAAATCGTACCCTCGGTTTTTTTTCGATATGTATATAGTTCTGTGAAGTCGCCCGATGGAAGGATTCACAGGAGTACAGGATACCAAGTCTCTGGTATCTGCTCTCAAAAACAAGACTAATCGAACAGAGAGGCTCTACCAGATGAAGAGACAGAAACGTGATCGTAGCTCTACCCTTTTCAACCGTGGTTTTAAGGCAGGCATTGACGGTAAATCACGCGACAACTGCCCTGTAAATACTTCGGAACTGCGCAGCCACTGGATGAGCGGCTGGCGAGAGGGCCGCGAGGCTCACTGGAATGGCCAGACAGGTGTTTCAGCCATCCAGATGAATCCGTCACTTCACTAAATCAATTTCCAACCGAATTAAACGCAAGAAGCGCCTTATAGCGATATAAGGCGCTTCTTCCATATCTGGCTTATGATTCGGCGTAAGCGTTTTTAACGCTTCAGCGCCTGAATCGCCCGTACTGAGTCTGCCACCAGCTGCGGACCGTGGTAGATAAAACCACTGTAGATCTGCACCAGACTAGCGCCTGCCTCGATCTTCTCTGCCGCGTCGAAGCCCTCAGTAATACCGCCCACACCGATAATTGGCAGCGCTCCATCCAGCTCATTCGCCAGAATCCGGATCGCACGGGTAGATTTATTACGTACCGGTGCACCAGACAGGCCACCCGCTTCAGCTGCCAGTGGTGAATCTTCGACACCGTCACGGGACAGAGTAGTGTTAGTCGCGATCACACCATCCATCTCATACGCTTTCAGGGAGGCGGCCACCAATTTCAGCTCCTCCTCATCCATATCCGGTGCGATCTTCACCGCCACCGGCACGTAACGATCGTGCAGCTTCGCCTGGCGGATCTGTTCAGTCTTCAGAGCATCCAGCAGGCTGTTCAGCGACTCACCGTACTGCAGGGTACGCAGCCCAGGCGTGTTTGGCGAAGAGACGTTTACCGTAATGTAAGACGCGCGCTCGTACACTTTACGCATGCAGTACAGGTAGTCGTCGTTAGCCTTCTCATTTGGCGTATCTTTGTTTTTGCCGATGTTGATACCCAGGATGCCGTCGTAGCAGCTGCGGTCCAGGTTTTTCAGCAACTGGTCCACACCGTCGTTGTTGAAACCCATACGGTTGATGATCGCTGTGTGATCCTGCAAACGGAAGATACGTGGCTTAGGGTTGCCCGGTTGCGCACGAGGAGTAACGGTGCCGACTTCAATAAAGCCGAATCCCATCGCCGCCAGTCCATCCACCGCGATCCCCATCTTATCCAGCCCTGCCGCCAGACCTACCGGGTTCGGGAAGTTCAGCCCCATCACCTCGACAGGCGCGCTCAGTTGCGCCGCGCCCAGCAGCTTGTGAACACCCAGCTCCGTGGCGAGATTCATAGAGCGGAGCGCCAAATCGTGGGAAGTTTCCGGATCAAACCGGAACATCAGGGATCGTGCCAGTGGATATAGCATGTGGCTTCTCTACGCAGAAAAAATTTGCCGCTGATTATAGGCGACCGCGCACACCATTAACAGAGCAGACCAGCCCGATAACGCTGTGATCCCTCAGTGAAGGTAGGGGTCTGGATACGCCGCCACACAGATAGGCTCAGGAAAGCTTGGTGATCTCCTGAAAACGCCCGTTTTTATCGAAGCGGATCCGGAAACGCCCAAAAATCCCAGCATGCAGTAGATAGGGTTTCAGCAGTTCGGCGGGAAAGCGCACCGTGCGCCCATCCAGTGCCCGCGTCACCACTTCGCGGGCACTGCCTTGATACACCCGCAAGTATTTCTCAGCGGGCAATTGAAGATCAAAAACTATTTCGTTCATTCCAAAACAAGCTAGAGCAGTATCGACTTATTCCGCAAACTCACTGTTCTTGGCCAGATCAAAGAGTTCACGCACGGCGACAGTGTACATCGCATAATCCTCCCGTTCAGCGGTTTTTAGCTCATTGAGTACAGCTTGCCAGCGTTGTACGCGCACACGGTTGATCTCACTCCACTCCGCCACCATCTCGGGAATACCCGGATTACGGCGATAACGTGCCAGAACGTTGGACAGCAGCGCCCGCTGCTGCCAATCGAGGTCATCACGGAATGACTCCCGCGCCAGCGCCTGCCAGTAGTTATCCACCTCAAGATCATTCAGCTGGCTGGTAAACCACTGCAGCCCCAGATTCTCACCCAGTTCGAAGTAGGTATTAGCAACCACGTCAGCGTTGATTTTGGTTTCACGTGCGACCTCCAATATCCCCAGAGCGCTGTATAGGCTGCGCGCGCCAGCCACAACCTCGGCTAACCGTTTTGGGACACCTGCAGCGACGTAACGCTCATAGGCCTCACACCAGCTATCTTTGGGCTCACCACACAACAGTTCACCCATCTTTTTACTCAGCTTGCCCAGTTGCGCGGTAAAGAATTCTGCTTCCTGGGCACAGTTCAGCTCAGCGCGGCGGTTACGCACAAACCAACGGGTGGTGCGTCTCGCAAGATGCTGCAGGTCATGCATCATGCTGATCTGCACATCAGCATCGACCTTGTTATCCAACGCTTCGATCTGCTCCCATAAACGGTTCAGATCCAAAATATCGCGGGTTAACACATAGGCACGGGCGATCGTCGCGTCGTCCGCACCCGTAGATGCACGCAGCCGGTCGACAAAATTAATACCCATGATGTTGACGATGTGATTGGCGATCTGAGTCGCAACGATCTCAGGCTTCAGGCGGTGCGCCTGCATCGCGTCCATGTAGCGTTCGGTCATTTTATCCGGGAACGCCGTAGCCAGCTCGCGGCTCAGGTATGGATCATCTGCCACCCGCGCGTGAACCAACGCTTCCTTCAGATCCGCTTTGCTGTAGGAGACCAGTACCGATAGCTCCGGTCGTGTCAGACCGCGACCTTCATTTTTCCGATCTGCCAGTACATCATCTTCCGGAATAAACTCCAGCGCCCGATTAAGCTTACCCTCCTGCTCCAGGTGGCTGATAAACCGGCGGTACTCCGCCATATTTAGCATTGAGCGTGACTCCGCCACACTGATCGCCTGCACCTGGCGGTAATTATTTTTCAGCACCAACTCAGATACAGCCTCGGTCATATCTTCCAGCAGCTGATTACGCTGTTTGGCGGTCAGGTCTCCTTCGGTCACGATCTGGTTAAGCAGTATCTTGATATTGACCTCGTGGTCGGAACAATCCACCCCACCTGCGTTATCGATGAAGTCGGTATTCATACGTCCACCACGCAGCGCATACTCCATGCGGGCCTGCTGCGTCATCCCCAGGTTGCCACCTTCACCAATCACCTTGCAGCTGAGCTCACTGGCGTTGATACGCACACCGTCATTGGCTTTGTCACCCACCTCTGCGTGGGTTTCGTTTTCCGCCTTAACGTAGGTACCAATACCACCATTCCAGATCAGATCGACCGGAGCTTTCAGCAGTGCGGAGATCAACTCACTCGGCGTTACCCGCGGCTCGTTCAGGCCGGTCAGTTTCTTCATCTGCGGCGTCAGCTCGATCGCCTTCAGACTACGCGAAAAGATACCACCACCTTTAGAGATCAGATCGGCGTTGTAATCACTCCAGCTGGAGCGCGGCAGTTCGAATAAGCGCTTCCGCTCCTCCCAACTTTTTGCAGCGTCCGGGCTTGGGTCGATAAAGATATGCATGTGGTTAAACGCGGCAGTCAGACGAATATGTTTGGACAGCAGCATGCCGTTACCAAACACATCCCCCGCCATATCGCCGATCCCCACAACCGTGAAATCATCCTTCGCAGTATTGATCCCCATTTCGCGGAAGTGACGCTCTACCGAAACCCAGGCGCCTTTCGCAGTGATGCCCATCGCCTTATGGTCATAGCCCTGACTGCCACCGGACGCGAACGCATCGCCCAGCCAGAAGCCGTACTCCTGTGAGATACCGTTGGCGATATCGGAGAATGTCGCCGTCCCCTTGTCTGCAGCAACAACCAGGTAGGTGTCGTCCTCGTCATGTACCACCACATCGGCAGGTCGCTTAACATCGCCCTCAACCAGATTGTCGGTGATATCCAGCAAACCCCGGATGAAGGTTTTGTAGCAATACACACCTTCGTCCAGCCACTCCTGACGCGACATCTCGGGATTCAGGCGTTTCGCGACAAAGCCACCTTTCGCGCCAACCGGCACGATCACCGCATTTTTCACCTGCTGTGCTTTCACCAGACCCAGCACCTCGGTGCGGTAGTCGTCATTACGATCCGACCAACGCAACCCACCGCGGGCCACCTTACCACCGCGCAGATGAACGCCCTCCATCCAGGGCGCAAACACGAAGATCTCAAACATCGGTTTAGGCAGAGGGATATGCGGGATTTCGCCCGGCAGCAGCTTGAATGAACAGTAACCTTTATATGCGCCCTGCTCTGTCTGATAGTAGTTGGTTCGTTGTGTCGCGATGATCAGTGCGAGGTACTGACGGATCACGCGGTCTTCGTTAAGACTTTGTACGCTGTCCAGATCAGACATCACCTGAGCCTGCAGCTCGGCCTGTTTCTCGGCATCCTGCTTCTCCGGATGGAAACGCGCTTCGAACAGTGCCACCAGCTTACGTGCAATGCCAACCTGATTGTTCAGCGCAGCAGCAACACCTTCGGTACTGATATTGAAGCGTATCTGCTTCATGTAGGCGCCGTAGGCACGCAGTATATTGACCTCGCGCCACCCGAGCTGTGCAGGCAGTACCAGGCGGTTAAACTCGTCGCTGACCGCATTGCCCTGCCAGATATTGAGAAACGCTTCTTCGAAGATATCTTTGTTGGCTTCAAAGTCGATCAGATCCGTACCTATATAGGCCAGATTGAAATCGTGGACCCAGATCTCCTCATGGGCTCCTTTGAGACGGTAGGGGTGTTCATCCAATACCCGCAGCCCCAACTTTTCCAATACCGGTAATACATCAGACAGCGGGAGAGAGTTCCCATAGCTGAACAACTTGAAGTTGATGGTATCCGGTTCTTTCTCCAGGGCTCGGTAAAAACTGAACGCCAGTGGCTCTGAGGCACTCAGCTGCATCATATGACCGATATCCACCACGGCGGTACGCGCAGAAAAATCGGAGCGATAGCTACCCGAGAAGCCCTGACCATAGCAGTTATAAGCTTCGATACCGCGCTCCTCGCCCATCGCCTCAACCAGAGCATCGTAGAGGTGGTCGTTCCAGCTGCGTGCGGCATCCCGGATCATATCCTCCAGTGCCAGCACATCCACATCTTCACGCACCGGTTCGTCGCCACGCAGGATAAACTGAGTACGCGCCAGAATAGATTCGGAGAAATAGGTATTAAAATCAGCCTGATTACAGCCCAGCTGATCACAGAGTATTTTCTCTACCTGAAGACGGAATTCTGTGCTGTACACCTCACGAGGGGCATAAACCAAGCAGGAGAAAAATTGGCCGAAGTGGTCTCGTCTCAAAAATAGCCGGATCTGACGGCGCTCATGAATCTGCAGGATACCCATCGCAGTATCCACCAGCTCCTCTACACCGATCTGGAACAGATCATCACGCGGGTAGATCTCCAGTATCTGCAACAGCTCTTTCCAGTCATGCCCCAACCGGTGCAAACCGGAGCGCTCCATCACCTTATCGACCTTATGGCGCACTACCGGTATGAAACGAGAACTCTGGATATACACGTTGGAGGTATAAAGCCCCAGGAAACGGGCCTCACCAATCACGTTCCCTTCACTGTCGAAGCGTTTGATGCTGATGTAATCCGGATACGCTGGGCGATGCACAAGCGACTTGGAGGCGGATTTGGAGAACGAAAGGATATCCGGTATCAGGACAAAATCACCCGCATCGCGGTTACCTTCATCCACCAGCGTTTCACGACAATGTTCGTCACAGTATTTCAGCAACCCCAGCTGGCTGCCCATCACTGCCTGCAACTGCTGTCGTCCGTCTACATCCACCAGCTCGAATTCGTCATAACCCAGGAAGGTAAAGTGGGTCTTCAGCCAGCGCACAAACTCACGGACTTCAGTAACATCGTTCTCGTCCATACGCGGAATCAGACGGCGAAACTCTTTCTCCAGCAGGTCGCAGCAACCCACCATCGCTTCGAAATCCTCAACGACCATGCGCACATCATCAAACACCGCCCGGATGCGGGCTTCCAGATCGGCCAGTTGGGCAGGATCGGTATGGCGATCCACTTCAACCGAGACCAGACACTCCCGCTGCGCACCTTTGGCGCGGCTGTCTTTGGTCAGTAATCCCTGCAACTGATGTTTGTCATCCCGTTTGACCGTGAGGATTGCACTGTTGATGGCGTGGATCGTCAGGTTGCGCTGATTAAGCTCCATGCGCAGGGAATCCACAATGAAGGGCATATCCTGATGCAGGATCTCCACCACTGTGTGGCTGGACTGCCAACCATGGGCTTCATAATCGGGATTGAAGACGCGGACTTTTGCTTCCTGCGGTTTACGCTGTTGCAGGAACTGCCAGCAGGCCACCGTTGATCCATAGAGATCATCCAGTCGCCACTCGCAGATATCGGCGGGTGATGCGGAGGAATAGTAGGTCGACGCAAAGGTGTTCAGCTCTTCAGCTTTGGCCTGCGGTAAGCGCTCATCAATCTCTTCACGCAGTTGAGCTAACAGCTGTGCTTTGCTTTCACTGTCGTATCTGGGCATGACTAAACCTTCCTTGTAACAGATAAATCAACAAGATAGCGACATCGCTTCTCTTCAATATAGCTACTAATCACAAGCTTTATCCAGCAAACATGCTGGAAAGGAATCCGGTTTGATAAGCACCGGAGCTTTACCCATAATAGTCGAATTGTATCTGTCCGAAGCCGGAACCCGTTGTTTATGCGAACGCTGTTGTTGCTGACCGCCCTTCTTAGTTTCCCTCTGCACGCAGCAGTTAATGCGCATGTTAATCAACACACCGTCAGTCTGGGCGACGCACTGCAACTGACCATTGAAGCTGATCAGAAACTGAGACAGAACCCCGACCTGTCCGGACTGGGGCAAAACTTCCGTATCATCGGCTCCAAACAGATGAGTATCTCCAGCTACAGCAGCGGCGAGCGCCGTGTCACTACACGCTGGCAGGTTATGCTGCGACCACTCAGAGACGGCAGCCTGACAATTCCCGCAATTCCTGTGGGCGACGAAGCGTCGTCGCCGATCCGCCTGAACGTACTGGCCAATGAGAAAGCGGCCCCTGCACTGCTCTCCCAATCACTGATTCTGGAAACAGAGCTGGACACCAACGAGATCTACATCCACAGCCAGGCGCTACTGAATGTAAAGCTCTACCACCGCAACCCACTGCCAAAGGGGGCGTCCCTCTCAGATCCCATCACCTCAGATGCTGTGATAAAAGCACTGGGTGAACCTAAACAGTACCAGGCTCCGCTGCGTGGCCAGAGCTACCATGTGCTGGAACAGAACTACGGGATCTACCCCAAGTACAGCGGCCTGATCAAACTGGAACCACTCAGCTTCAACGATGGCCAGCCCGATAGCCTGCCTCAGGTTCTGCAGAAAGAGCCGATTGAGCTCGCTGTACTCCCTAAAGCGCAGCAGAAGAATCCGGGGTATTGGATTCCGGCAAAAAACGTCGCTCTGCGGGACAACCTGCAGCAACGTAACAGTGCCGCGTTGGGTGAAGGGATCAAACGGGTGATCACACTGGAAGCCCAGGGGATTCTGGCCTCCGAGCTGCCTTCGCTCAGTTCGCTGAAGAATGAGCTGGCCGACGTCCAGCTGGATAATGTCATTCTGGAAGAGACGTTCACGGAAAAAGGGATTATCAGCAGCCGTACCGAAGAGCTGACAATCACGCCCCTGGAACGCGGCGAGATAACCCTGCGTGAGATCCGCGTACCCTGGTGGGACGTGGTTCAGGATAAAGAGCAAGAGACTCGCCTGCCCGCGACCTTAATTAACGTCTCGGCCGCCCGCCCTGCTGCTGTCGTAGCGGCAACGCCACCTCCACAGCTGAGTAGCAATGCTACCGATAACGCTGTAGCGGAGCAGCCGGTTACCGCCGGCACGGACGAGATGGATAACCTATCGTTACTCATCTGGTTACTGACCGGCTTGGCGATCGTATCCAGCCTGGGTTGGCTTTACACCTTCAACCGGATGCGTAAACGCCAGTCCGCCGGGAACAGCACGCAACCGCTTGAGAGTTCATCGGAGTACGATGAAGTTGATCTGATCGCCGTCGCAGAAGGTGAAAGTTTCCAGCAGCTGGCCCTTGCTTGTACCCAAAACGATTGTGAAGCCAGCCGCCTGCTGGTAATAGAATGGGCACAGTACTTTTGGCCGCAGGTGGAGATCTACAGCAGTGAGGATGTTGCGATCGCTGCCGCCAGCCAGACCTTTGACCTGCTGCTGATGGATATGGAGCATCATCTGAATCACGGCGAAGCCCACCTGTGGCGAGGCGATCTGCTGCTTGAAGCGGTCAGCCGGATTCGTGAACGCCATAACCCGGCACAGTCGCCGGACAACAGTTACAGCCAGGACGTCTACAACGTCTGAAGGATAGCGAAGGATGCCATTTCAGAAACACACCGCGTTGATGCGCCTGGTTGGACTGGCAGGGGTAGCCCCCGACGAGAACGCCCGAGCCCGGTTGTGGGGCCGCCGCCTGGAATGGCCGATGTTTTTCGCCGCCATCTGGATTCTGATCGACTGGTATCTCGCAGCTAAAGGCGTTACCTCCCCTCTCCTCTCATTTACCACCGACTGGCTGATCTGGCTCTGTTTTATCACGGAGATGACAATCCTTGGCGCACTGGTGGATGACCGGCGCCGTTATGTGCGTCAGAACTGGATGAGTCTGGTGATCATCCTCGCCGGCGTACCTGTACTCTTTGGTGTCGAGACCTACTACGCGGGCATCCTCCGTACACTTCGCCTGGCGCTGATGATGGGGATATTCATCCGCATCTCGCAGGATATGCGCCTGCTGCTCTCCCGACACCACCTGGGTACAACACTGGCGATCAGTTTCGTCATCCTGGTATTTTCCGGCTTTCTGATCTCCGGCATCGATCCTGCGTTCGACAATCCGATCGACGGCATCTGGTGGGCCTGGGTTACAGTTTCGACCGTCGGATATGGCGATTTTGTCCCCACCACCACGGAGAGCCGCATCTTCGGCGCCATGCTGATCCTGATGGGCGTGGGTTTGTTCTCTATGCTGACCGCCAGCTTCTCCGCGCTGTTCATCGAGAAAGATGAGCGGGAGGTGATCGAAAAGGAGGAGCGTAACATTCGCCGTATTGAAGGCCTGGAAAAACGCCTGGAGAATATTGAAGATCAGCTGGAGCGTGCACTCGACACGCTGGAGCGTATCGAGAGCCGCAAGAAGAACCAGTAGACAACTTGTTTGATTAGGCCAGTACCGCCTCCAGCGCCGGTTCCAGATCGGGATAAGTGAACTCAAATCCGGCGTCGAGCAAGCGTTTAGGGAACACCCGCTGTCCTTCGAGCAACAGCTCTGCCCCCTCACCCAACATCACCTCCACCACAAAGGGAGGCAATGGCAGCACCGCCGGACGTTTTAACACCCGCCCCAGCGTTGCCGTAAAGTCTTTATTGTGCGCTGCTTCCGGAGCCGTCAGGTTAAACGCTCCTTGCAGGGTGTGGTGACGCAGTAAGAACTGAATCGCACGAATCTCATCCTCGATGTGGATCCAGGACATCCACTGCTGGCCGGTACCTATAGGTCCGCCCAGGCCGAGTTTGAAGGGCAGCAGCATCTTATTCAGCGCCCCACCGTGCCCCAGTACCACGCCGGTCCGGATCAGACACACACGCACCCCATGCTCCGCAGCGCGTAGCGCTTCTGCTTCCCAGTCAGCACAGAGTGAATGGGTAAAGCCAGGTTTATGCGCGCTGTCCTCAACCAGAAACTCGTCACCTGCCTGAGAGCCGTAATACCCGATCGCCGACCCACTGATCATCACGTTGGGTTTCTTTTCCGACAGCGCGATCCATTCCACCAGCGCGCGGGTCATATTCAACCGGCTCTCCCTTAAGCGCTGCTTCTGCGCCTCGCTCCAGCGCTTGTCCGCGATCGGTTCGCCGCAGAGGTTGATCACCGCGTCAAACTGCTCGCCGTCCACCTCCATCAACGATGAAACACCACGCACGCTGCCGCCAAACATCTTGTTCACCTTGTCAGGCGTACGGCTCAGACAGGTAAAATTAACACCGTGTGGTTGTCGTTCCCGGATAAATGCCTGTCCGATAAATCCGGTTCCACCCGTAATCAGCACCTTCATCACACACTCCCTTGATCCGACATAAACTGTTACGCTTTGCCTGTTGCTAGCAGATTCAGTGGCTCCCTGACGTTCAGGTTGCTCTTGATAGGGCTTGTGTTACGCCCTTAAAGATCTACAAACCAGTACAACCACTATTTCTGCGCACGAAATCACATAGGCACCTGAACAGGCTCTCACAACGCTGTACGCAGGTGCCCCCGCTTTAGATTAGTTATTTGAGAGATATAGCACATGTTTACCGGGATCGTTCAGGGTAAAGCCACCGTTAAAGCCATTGAGCACAAGGATCAGTTCATGCGCCTGCAGCTGGAACTGCCAGAAGAGCGCGCCAACGACCTGCAACTGGGCGCCAGCATCGCCGTGAACGGCACCTGCCTGACGATCACCGCATTTGAAGGCAACCAGGTAAGCTTCGACCTGATTATGGAAACTCTGCGTGTAACCAATTTGGGCGAACTGTCGATCGGTGATCAGGTCAATTTCGAACGTGCGGCAAGTTTTGGTGATGAAATTGGCGGCCACCTGCTCTCCGGTCATATTCACGATCAGGTCAGTATTTGCGAAATTGAAAAAAGCGAAAACAACTGCGTACTCTGGTTTAAGACCGCAAGTCAGTGGCTGAAATACATATTGCCAAAAGGGTTTGTGGCGCTGAACGGCTGTAGCCTGACCATCGGCGAAGTGAAAGAGGACCGCTTCAACGTTTATCTGATCCCGGAAACACTGGCGATGACCACCTTTGGTCGAAGTGTGATCGGCGACAAGATCAATCTGGAGATCGATCCCCAGACCCAGGCGATCGTTGATACGGTTGAACGTTACATGGCAAAAAACGCCTGATACGCAATAAAAACAGCCTGTTAGCTGCGCAAAAAACCTCTGAATGGAGGCCGCGCAGCGGTTCTATACCTGCCCTAATACCAGTTACTTGTTACATTCATAAAAAATAAAATAAATGCAAGTTTTCTGTGGGATAGAGTTGCTAGTTACTGGTAATGACGTATACTGAACCAGCTTGAAATTACGGCAGTGTTCGTGCGCCCTAATACGAAGTACCGTTTGGAATACCTCGTCTGAGCCTCATAAGTAACACCACCATTTCGGAGCAACCAGATCTTTTTAGATAAAAGGTCTAAAATTCAAACAGTTACAAAGATAAGGTACACCAAACATGGCTACTGGCATCGTAAAATGGTTTAACGACGAGAAAGGTTTCGGTTTCATTCAGCAGGAACAGGGTCCAGACGTATTCGTTCACCACACTGCAATCAAAGCTGAAGGCTTCCGCTCTCTGCAGGAAGGCCAGAAAGTAGAATTCAACGTTGCTCAGGGTCCTAAAGGCCCACAGGCTGAAGACGTTACTACTCTGTAAGCTGACGCTTCTTTAATCAGGACGGCAGCGCCGTCCTGATTTATCCCCCCTCTGCCGTCCGGCATCAACTGCATTAGGGATCATTTCCTAAGCTGTGCAGTCCAAACATTACTCACTGTTGTAAAACCCAATCTTCGGGCAATTCTGTTCGTCTGCTGTTTACCGACCTGATCCTCGATATGTCGGCTTGTTGAATTACCCGCTCAACGCCAGACCGGAGGAATTCACCATGAAATCCCTGTTCAAATCCACGGTGACACTCTTCATGGGACTTGCCATGCTCTTTTCACTACCTGCGCAAAGCGCCAGCGTTCAATCATGCGAAAGACTGTGCGGCAGCGAAGCCGCGATGGAAAAACAGGCATGTGACAATTTCCGCATCCGTAGCGAAGCTCACCTGCGCCTGGCATGCCTGAAATCGTCCCACAGTACACGCCAGCAGTGCCTAAACAACTGTTCCTGAGATAATCGGGAAAAAGATAATTGATCGGCATGGCGACTCGACGTCATGCCGATCGCAGAGATCGAGAAAAACTAAAACAGCGCCACTTCTGCCGCAGAGAGTGCGCGATATTCCCCCTCCGCTAAAGCTGCATCCAATCTCAGTTCGCCGACCTGCTCACGGTGCAAACCGATCACCTTATTGTTGAAATAACCGAACATGCGCTTTACCTGATGATAGCGCCCTTCGTGGATCGTCAACCGCGCCCGACGCTCCGCCAGGATCTCCAGCTGCGCCGGTTGGGTCGTCAGATCTTCATACGCAAAGTAGATCCCACGCTGAAACACTCCCGCATATTCCGCACCGATCGGATCTTCGGTCTCCACCAGATAGACCTTGGGGACTTTTTTCTCTGGTTGGGTCAAGCGACGCGACCAGCGTCCATCGTTGGTAATAAGCATCAGACCGGTGGTATTGAGATCGAGGCGACCGCCAATATGCAGATTTGTCCGCAGCGCCTGCGGAAACAGATCCAGGACAGTACGGTGCTGGGTATCCTCAGTAGCGCTGACGACCCCCTTAGGTTTATGCAACATGTAATAACGGGCCTGCTCGCCCTGAACGATCTCCCCATCGATCTCAATCCGTGAGAACTCGTTGATGCGATCTACCCCCTGAGTTACGACTTTACCGTTCAGGCGCACGCGCTTTTCCAGCAACAGCTGGCGCACGGCTTTACCACTGGTTCGGGTATGTTTTGTCAGGAAACGATCTAAACGCATGGGCGGCATTATGCCATGCATGCGTGACAAACCAAGCCAGCACCATCGCTTCTGCAAACAGATCTGATGAATTGGGAAGGCATCAGGAGCCAGCTTCCGTTAAAATGGCCGGTTTATAGCTACTGCCGGATAACACCGATGAACAACAACTACATGCTGAAAAAACTGCGTATCGCGCTGGACCTTAAAGATCCGGATATGTACCAGATCTTTGAACTGGCCGGTTACGAGATCAACAAATCGGAGCTGTCTGGCTACTTCCGCAAACCAGGTCACAAGAACTTCCGCAAGTGCAGTGATGAAGCGATGGAGGCCTTTCTTGATGGCTATATCGCGTATAAACGCGGTCCTAAAGCGGACGCTTGATTGAACGATGGATAACGCCTCTGTATTGATCCGTCCGGCCCTGCTGGAAGAACTGGATCAGGTCTGCACCTTCTGGCAGAACCTGGATACCGTGGCGAAGATCCATCCCTTTGGTGGCGATGGCGACGACAAGGCGGAACGCGCCCGTACTCTGGCCCAGCACAGCATTACGGCAGAGGATGCTATCTGTCTCGTGGTGGAACTGCAGGGTCAACTGGTCGGTACACTCTCCGCGTATCTGTATGACAAACCCGCCGTCGCACTGCCTAAGGTAGCGGTGCTCTACTCTCTGTGGATAGAACCGGAACACCGACGCTCAGGCTGTGCCCACCAGCTGGTGCAGGAAGCACAGCGACAACTCAGTGCCTTAGGTGCTCAATCCCTTCAGGTGGCTTGGGAACACAATCAGCAGGCAACTCAGGCATTCTGGCTGCAAGAGGGATTTGCAGCTTACGAAGTGATCGCCAGCAAATCCCTCGTCTAGCCTCAGGGATTTAACGCATCTACTTTGGCGGCACAGATAAAGTCGTTCTCTGACAGACCGTCGATCGCATGCGTGGTGAAACGCACTAGACAATGGTTATAACCCACCTCGAAATCTGGATGGTGGTTCTCATTGTTGGCAATCCAGGCCATCGCATTCACAAACGCCATGGTGCGGTAGAACCCCTTAAAGCTGAAATCCCTGAAGATCTGCTTGCCATCGTCAGAGATCTGCCACCCCTCTTCCAGCTGTGCCATCAGGACCTGCGCCTCTTCCCGCGTGAGTGCGGGTACACCGCCCTCGCAAGGCTTACAGCGTCCGCTGGAAAGATCACATACTATCGTCATCGTTCTGCTCCCTCTCTCAGGCTGATAGCGCTTCTGGCTTAGGTTCAAACAGCGGTGCATGCATTCCCAACGCACGGGCCCGATCGATCAACCCCAGCAGATCCTGATCGACCAGCGCGAAGAGTTCGTCAAAGCTATTCAGACAGAAGAAGACCGGCTGCAGGATATCGATACGGTAGCGGGTACGCAGCATATCCACAGGCTCAAACGGCTTGCGTTGCGGTACGTCACTTTCAGTGGCGTACAACACCTCTTTTGGTGAGGAGAGGATTCCCGCACCATAAGCACGTATGCCGTCGTCGGTATGGATCAGACCAAACTCCACAGTAAACCAGAACAACCGCGCCAGCATGCCGTGATATCCCGGATCAGCCGCTGCGGCAATCTTGCCGTAACGGTGCACAAACTCTGCAAACTGAGGGTTTGTCAGCAAGGGGGTATGGCCAAAGAACTCGTGGAAGATGTCCGGCTCCTGCAGGTACTCCACCTCATCGTGGTTACGGATAAAGGTCGCCGCCGGGAACTCCTTGTTGGCGAGCATATCGAAAAACTCAGTAAAGCCGATCACCGCCTCTACTGGCTTCACCTTCCAGCCTGTGGTTTCGGTCAGTACCTGGCTGACCTCATCACACTGCGGAATACGGTCATGGGGAAACGCCAGTCGCTTCAGGCCATCGATATACTCCTGACATGCCCGCCCCTCCAGCTGTCCCCACTGTTGTGACACCAGCTCGGCCCACATCGCGTTTTCCTGTTCGGTATACTCAATATAACCGCTGGCATCGGGTTGCTTGGCGACATACTTAGCTACGTTGTTTTCTGCTGCGCCCATCTTCCTGCTCCTTGGTTCGACTCAACTTTTAAAACCTTATGTTTTAAAAGTGTATAGAGAAGCGCGGGCAATTATTTTTCGAAGGTTGTTGAATTTATAGCCATATAAGCAGATCCTTTCTCGATAAGGGATTACTAAGACAGGATCAACCTATGAAGCTGGATCGACTGGATCGTGCCATACTCGAGCAACTGCAGAAAAATGCTCGCCTCTCCAACCAGGAGCTGGCGGATCTGGTAGGACTTTCCCCCTCCCCCTGCTGGCGACGCGTGAAACGCCTTGAGGAGATCGGTGTAATCCGGGAATACGTGGCGCTATTGGAACCCAGCCAGATCGGAGTGCCGATTCTGGCGTACGCCCAGATCTCGCTGGATGATCACCGACCGGAATCGGTGGATAAATTTGACCGCTTCGTGCAATCAAGCCCCCAGGTGCTGGAGTGCTGCTCACTGAGCGGCCAGTACGACTACCTGCTGAAGATCGTCTGTGAAAGCATGGAAGCCTATGAAACCTACCTCAGCCGGGAGCTGCTGCGACAGACCGACGTGCGCTCGGTAAACACCAGTTTTGTGCTCAATCAGAAGAAATTTACCACCGCCCTGCCGATCGTCTGATCGGCTCAGAGTGGTGAGCCGATCATCATCACCACGGTTACCGCCAGCGTTGCACCAAGACAGCGGTTTATCATCAGCATCTGCCGCGGTGAGCGCAGCAGGCGTTTTAACATCGCACCAAAACAGGCCCAGGACACGTTGCTGAACAACGCTACGACGCCAAACAGTGCGATGATGGTAACCGCCTGCGTGAGGTAGTCCTGCGACATATCCACAAACTGGGCGAAGGCCATCAAAGCGGCAATCCAGGCTTTTGGATTCAGAACCTGCACCAATGCACCTGCCCGAAAACCAGGCGAACGCTCTCCTGCATCACCCTCCACCGGTGCACTGGATGCGATCTTCCACGCCAGATAGAGCAGATAAGCCGCGCCAAGGTACTTCATTGCCAGATAGAGATCCGGATAACGCTCGAACAGGCTGGCAATGCCAATGGCAGCACCGACAAATACAAAGGCCACCCCAAAACCGGTTCCGGCGATAAACGGCAAGGCAGCCGAAAAGCCATAGCGATTGGAGATCCCCATCAGGGTGATATTACCCGCCCCCGGCGTCATCGCCATCGACAGTGAAAAGAGCAAAAAGAGAGTTACAACCTGCAGGCTCATGCGCGTTAATTCCATCTTCTGAGGTGACCGGGGAAGGCCACCTGAGCAGTAATACTGAAAGGCGATCATTTTAGTGAGCAGCACAGGAATTAAATTGCTATTCAGGTTATATTTTCCGCATTAACGAGCAGGACTTTTCAGATATAACCATGAAAAAGAAAGAAAACCCTACCGAAGAACTGGACCATACAGATTTAGCCCTACTGAAGCGCATCCAGAAGGAGGGGCGCATCAGTAACAGCAAACTCTCAGAGACACTCAATCTGAGCGAAACCCCCTGTTGGCGTCGCTGGAAAAAGCTGGAAGAGGAAGGTTACGTTGATGAGTACCGCGCCATCCTTAATCGCCGCAAGCTGGGTTTCAACGTGGTGGGCTTCACCCAGGTCACCCTTGGCAGCCATGAAGAAGCCCGTACCGATGACTTCGAGCAGTTCGTGAACTCTGCCGACTGGATTCCGCTGTGTCACTGCATTACCGGCAGTGCGGACTATTTTGTGCAGGTAATCGCCCGCGATCTGGATGAGTATTACGAGCGTATCAATCAGATCCGACGGGTTGAGGGAGTCAGCGCCTTGCACTCCAGCGTGTCGGTAAAAGAGGTCAAGAACCATACCCAGGTTCCATTGGACTGAAGGATCAGCGCAGCCGTCCTGCGGCTGCCCCCCCCCTTTGACAAGCAAAAGTCATAACCTTGAAATATTCCGTAAGATTACCGCACCCCAAAGGCACATGATCACAAATAAAGATAAATATGTGGAATTTTATTCCATTTATTTCTTTTTATTAGATAGTTATTCCATATATCCGGAGAGCTACGCACTTACTGTCCAATTATTGATCTATATCTAAGGCCACGCATCAGCATCCGCGTACCATGGCTCAACATGATTCATTTATGACATAGATGCACAACAAAAAATTATCACAACGTGCATCAAAGGAGCCGACATTGAACGCTGTTGAACCCCAGGCCCAGGATCTGCGCCAATTCATTTCCGGCAACGAAGCGGTCGCGCAAGCCGCACGTGACGCCAACGTTAAAGTAGCAGCAGCCTACCCAGGTACACCGTCCACCGAAATTCTTGAGTACGTCTCCAATTTCCCGGATATCTATTCCGAGTGGTCGATCAACGAGAAGGTATCGCTGGAAGTAGCAATTGGAGCATCTCTGGCCGGTAGCCGTGCCCTCTGTGCGATGAAACACGTGGGTATGAATGTCGCCTCCGACGCCTTTATGACGCAGACGCTGATCGGCGCGATCGGCGGCCTGGTGATCGTCGTTGCCGACGACGTAGGCCTCTCCTCCTCTCAGAACGAGCAGGACTCCCGTTACTGGGGCCGCTTCGCCCACCTGCCGGTGCTGGAACCAAGTGATGCGCAGGAAGCGTATGACATGACCCGCGCCGCCTTTGGCCTGTCGGAACAATATGAAGTGCCGGTGATCGTCCGTCTGACCACCCGTATCTGCCACGTAAAAGGTGTGGTCATCAACAGCGAACCGGAAAGCCACACCAGCGCGGGTTTCAAAAAAGATCCATCGCGATTCGTAATGGTGCCAGGTAACGCAAAAAACCGTATCCCAATGATGATGGAGCGGGACAAGGTTCTTAAAGCGTTTGCTGAGGAAACCGAGCTGAACCGTATCGAAGAGGGCAGCGACAAACGTGTCGGTTTCGTCACCTCCGGCGCGGCTTACTACCACGTGAAAGAATCCTTCCCGGATGCCCCTGTCATCAAGCTGGGCTTCAGCTGCCCGGCCCCGATCGAGAAGATCCGCAGTTTCGCCGAAGGTGTAGAGAAACTGGTGGTTATCGAAGAGGTCGAGCCTCTGCTGGAAACCGAACTGCGCGCGGCGGGTGTCGACGTCTACGGTAAAGATATCGTACCGAAGATCGGTGAGATGGCACCGGCGGTGATTACGCCTAAAGTGAGCAAGCTGATCGGCGAAACCATCGCTGAAGCGGAGCTGATCCCAACGCAGCAGGTGTTCCCACGTCCACCAACCATGTGTGTGGCCTGCCCGCATCTGGGTATCTACTACTGCCTCTCCCACGTTAAGAACACCATCATCTCCGGTGATATCGGCTGCTACACCCTGGGCGCTGGTCATCCATGGAACGCCCTGGATACCACCATCAGTATGGGTGCGTCGCTGAGCGTGGCGCAGGGTCTGGATAAAGGCCGTGCCGAGAGCGATGAAAACAAAAACGTTCTGGCGGTAATCGGTGACTCCACCTTCCTGCACATGGGTATGCAGGGATTGCTGGATATCACCTACAACAAAGGCAACGTCACTATCCTGCTGCTGGATAACCGTGCGGTAGGCATGACCGGTGGCCAGGATGCACCTTCTTCCGGTCTGAACCTGCACAAGGAAGAGACCATGCAGGTCGACTTCCGCAAGCTGTGTGAAGCACTGGGGGTGAAACCCGAGCGTATCCACGAGGTGAACCCGTACGAGATGCCGGTGCTGTTTAAGGCACTGCGTCAGGAGGTGAAGATCAAGGAACCATCCGTGATCATCACCAACCAACCGTGCGTACTGACCGAACGTTACAGCAAGATGCCGCCACTGAAAGTGGACATGGACAAGTGTACCGGCTGCGCAAACTGTCTGGATGTTGGCTGCCCGGCGATTCTGGTAGATCGCCGCGAAACCGTGGTGAAACCAAACGGCAAAGAGAAAGAGCTGGCGTTTGTGAATATCGATACTGCGGCATGTACCGGCTGTAACCTCTGCACCAAACCTTGTGCACCGGATGCCATTATCCCGGCCTATAACGTAACCAACATCGACGCGGTGGAAATCAAGTGAACACAGAAGTAACCAATATTTTGGTTGTCGGTATCGGCGGCCAGGGCGTAATGACCGCCGCAGACATTCTGGCGACAACCGCGTTGTCGCTGGGGTACGACGTGAAAAAAACCGAGGTCGCAGGTATGGCGCAGCGTGGTGGTGTTGTGACCTCCCACGTACGTTTCGGCCCTAAGGTCTACTCCCCCGCAATCAAGCCAGGCGATGCCGACCTGATGCTGGCCTTCGAGCCTGCAGAAGCGCTGCGCTGGTGCAGCCATCTGAAGGATGAGGGTCAGGCGATGGTTAACACCTTCGCTCAGGAGCCGCCGGTCGTATCGATCGGTCTGTTCGATTACCCGGAGAACCCGATTGGCAAGATACGCGAGATGGGTGTAAACCTGCACGACCTGGATGCGGGCACCGCCGCCATTGAGCTGGGTGACCGCCGCCTGATCAACAGCATTATGCTGGGTGCGATCTCCGACCAGCTGCCATTTCCGGCAGAACAGCTGGAAGAGAACCTACTCAACCGTTTCCGTCACAAAGGTGAAGAGATTGTCGCTCTGAACCAGAAAGCGTTCGACCTGGGTCGCAAGGCATACGCCTGACCCGCCCCTTCCACCCCGCCCCTTCGGGCGCGGGGTGTCTCCAGTCTTTGTCCTTACCCAAACACTCTCCATTTTTGTTGTATCTAAGGTAAATTTTTCGCTTTATATTTAGCGTGCTTCGCCGATAAACATCTTTATACACAGGGAATTTGATCCCCGGACACAGGATGAAACATCAGTCGCTGGAACGAGAGAACAGAGAGCTCAAGCGTTCGCTGCGCCTTATGGCCAGCAAAAGCGAACGCAATGAAGCGATCGTGAAAAGCTTCTTCGATATGGAGCTTCGCTTGCTGTCGTGCACCTGTCTCAGCGAGCTGCTCGACCTGATACTGGTCCAGTTCCGCGAATATTTCCGTCTCGATGCCGTTAATCTGGTGCTGTTTGATCCCGAGCAGGCCGCCCGCAGCCTGCTCTCCGATTATGTTCCGCCGGAACCGGCCAACAGTCTGCGCTTTGTCGAGAACCAACGCCTGCTCAACTCCCTCTACCCGGATAAACAGATGTTCGCGGGCGAACCTGAGCAGGACACCCGAACGATCGCATTCCCCTCCAGCCATTACATTCTGTCGTGCGCCCTGCTGCCGCTGGTCCGCCACGATTGCCTGATTGGCAGCCTGCATCTGGGTAGCAAAGACCCGGGGCGTTACTCCAGCGCCCTGCTCTACGACTACATCAATCACTTTGCTTCTGTGATCTCGATCTGCATCGAAAACTGCATCAATTACGAGAACATGAAGCGTATGAGCATCATCGACATGCTCACCAAGGTGAATAACCGCCGCTCTTTTGAGATTGAGATCCAACGTGAGATCTCACGCGCCAGCCGTGGCGACTATCCGCTCAGTTGTCTGTTTATGGATCTGGATTACTTCAAACTGGTGAACGACAAATACGGGCATATCGCCGGTGACCGGGTGTTACGAACGGTGGGTGGTTTTCTGAAGCAACAGCAACGCAAGTCCGATGTGGTGGCGCGCTACGGCGGTGAGGAATTTGCGATTCTGCTACCCAACTGTAATGAACAACAAGCGGTGCAGCTGGCAGACAACCTGCGTGAGAAATTCAATCTGCTGATATTCCGCAGTGAACAGGCGGAAGCGTTCCGGATGACCACCTCGATCGGCGTCTCAACCTGTTATCCGGCACAGTACAAACGGGATTCGTTGGAGAAGCTGGCATACCACCTAATCGCAGCTGCGGATAAAGCGGTTTACCATTCAAAGTCAGCGGGGCGCGATCAGGTCAACTTTGCGGCAACCGCCGGTCACCAGTCTCCCCACACGCAACCCCAGCTTGAAGTGGTTTAAAGCACCTTTATTAGGCTTAAGCGATCAGGCTTCCTTGGACTCTGCCATATCCATGATCAGCGCCTTATACAGATCGGTATACTGTACGGCCTGCTTTTCACCGAACAGCGGATCATCACTTTTCGGCAGCTCAGTCTTCAACTGTTCCCAATCCTGATCGTTGGCAACCCCCTGAATCATCGGGAACAGTGAACCCTCCTCGCGGTTGAGGTGCGCATCCTGCTGATCCAGATAGGCTTCCAGCTGATCGGTAAACTCATCCATTGGAATCACCGCATCATGCAGGATGCCATCGATGGTTTCAGCCAGATGGGTACTGCTCGCTTTCATCTGCAGATGTTCCTCTTCACAGCCCATCAGTAACTGGTCCAGCTCGACGCTGCGGCCGTGAAAGTGTTTATACAGGGTGTCTTCGCGACGGTGATGGTAAGCGTCTGCGTAGTTCGATATGTAATCGATCACATCCGCCATCAAGCTGAAGTCAGGGTGGTTACCTGCGCGCAGTTTCTCAACTTTAAGGCGCAGAATCGCAAGAATTTTGTTGAGGTTGATATGATCCTGGTGCAACTCATTCAGGATGGTCATGATTGAAGCCTCCATTAAATTTGTGCATCCGCTTACTATAACCAGTCAGGATTCAGGTTATTTGACACCTATCAACAGTCTTTCAGGAAGGCTGAAAAAAGCGGACTTTCACGAAAATCCACAAAACCGCCCTTAACTGGTGCGTTTTATCTATGTATTTGGGACAGCAAAAAAGAGGCGATGCTCCGCAGGGGCTTTGCAAAAGGCTCTGATCATGCCGGACGAGCCCGCAGTGCCCCCAAAAACCTCAGGATAACCTGAGGCATTCACCCACCAGTGCCCGCATTCGTCGCATCAGCGCCCGGCGGCCGGAGTGGGGATCGATCTCCTCCCAACTACGTTGCTGAAGAGCTTTGGCTACAAGTAATGATAGCTCGTCTGGGGTTAATGCGTGCCAGACCGCACTATTTTTCAGGGAACGGATCACCAGCTTGCGGATAGGGGCGATACAGCTTTCGTAGCTGCGATTGTGATTCACAAAGGCTTCTAGGTCGCGATGATCGTGGGTACTGAGGTCGGTATCAAAACGCATCCCCTGCAGCAACATCGGCAGCACCTCCACCTCCAGGTCGCGCAGGTTATAACCCAGCAGCAACGGCAACTGCTGTGTAAAACGATCGCGCAGGTGATTGAACATCAGGCGTCCGGCGTCCGACAACGAGCGACAGACCAGCGCCGCATGGGTACCACTGACCGCATCGCGGTTTTCTCCCAGCCGGATCGCACCGAAACCTATGTTCTGCCAGAACAGCAGCAGATCTTCGGTAGCGCCGAAGCTGGAGCCGAGGTAATCCCAGTTTTTAGTCATACCAAAATCGGAGATAGTACGGATCAGGTGCCGCGCGATACCCTGGCGCTGCAAACTCGGATGGATCGCGACGCGCATGATGCGCCCGCAACGCAGGGGCGCTGACTCCAGATAGCCCTCCTGACCGATCAGCGTCTGCGGCAACAGGTGACCTTTAGGCCGGCGCTTTCCGGCCCAGACATCCTGTGCCAACTCCATCGGCAAAGGCCCCTCCTCTGCCACCAGCGCTGCGCCGACAACCTGGTTACCACTGTGGGCGAGCCAGAGATAGAGGTTCGGACTGTCGAGCAGAATGCGCAGGTCCCCCGGCGTGGTCCGGTAGTGAGCCAATACCAACAGACCAAACAGCTGCGACAACAGCTGTTCATTGTGGATCAGCTCATCGCGGTCCAGCAGGCTGATCTCGATCTTTTCCGGATCAACCTGCTGTGCTTCGGCATCACTCAGCGCATCTGCATTCAGCAGCAGGGCATCGAACACGAACTGTTCCAGCGGATCACCCTCCGCCCAGCGCACCGGTTGGTGCAACTGCACGGCACGCCAGTTAGGCGTTCGACGGTCCAGCTCGCGCCGGAAACGCACAGCAAAGCCCTGTCCAGTTCCTTCGTAACCGTGCAGGGTGGAGGAGAATACAATACGCGGGTAATTTTCCAGCAACCGCGCCAGCACTGGCGCTGGAATAGCGGCGGCCTCATCCACCAGCAGGATCACACCGCTGCCATCACGCCGCGTTGCTTCATCGGGTGTGATGTACCTGATACTGGATTGCCCTCGTGTGATCACCCCTTTATCCACATCGGCAAGGGTCAGTTGACCTGCTGCATGCGCAAACACCTCATCGACATTATCCGCAGAGGGAGCTGTGACCCAAATGGTTTGCGCACCTTTGTCGATCAGTTGAGCAGCTGCAATCCCCAGCGCGGCGGATTTTCCACGGCCACGATCTGCCGTCATCACCACCGGGCGACGACCACGGCCAAGGGTTTTAACGATCAGCTCAACCGCATCAGCCTGCTCCTGAGTAGCGTAAGGCTTAGCGACCTGTGCCGCAGGGTACGTAACGGCCGGCAAACGGGCAGGAACGGACAGATCACAATCATCCGCCGTGACGATCAGGGTGTCGTCGGTCGCCTGGATCAGACGGGCAACACGCTGGATAAAACGGCGCCCCACAGATTCAGTACCAAAAGGTTCCACCACCAGTGCCGCGTGTTCCGGATCGTCGAAGTGGTGCCACGCATCAAGTTCCGGGCACAGCAAGAGCATCAGACCACCGCCGCGCAGGGTACCGCTGATCTGGCCAAACGCGTTGGGGTTGAAACCGGTGCGGGCGTCAAACACCAGAAAATCGGTTTCCATACCCAGAAATCGATGCAATTCGCGCATCTTGAGCAACGAGCGGTTATCAGGTGCTGCGGCAGCGATCCATAGATCAACCTGCGGCTCGACCCAGCTATGGATCTGCATCGCCTGCTCCAGCCCCCATTCGTGTTCGCCGGCCAACACCACCAACTGGCGTTGATTCCGCTGTTTAGCAGATTCAGCCAGCTGAATAACAGATTCAGCCAGCTGAATAACAGATTCACGAACAAGGGCCATCAACTTCCTCCATAAATACCCGAGTGCCTTTAAAAATCCGACGTAGAGAGGGATTCAACAATGCGGCTCAGGCATTGTACTCATATTCGACTAATGGAGCACCCGCCCGGTAAGATCGCGCTCCGGGACTAATTCAGGACTCAGGGCTATGCTGTAACTATACAGGCCAACCCAGAGGGGGTGCCTTTGTCTGATACGTTCTATCTAGTCCTGGATCAGGGTGGCCAATCCAGCCGCGCACTTATCTTCAACGCTTACGGTGAAAGCTTAGCTCAGGCCCGGGTTGATCAGAAAGCCGACCCGTCCTATCACAACCTCGACCCCAAATGGACAGTCGACTCGCTGCGCATCGCCGCGACCGATGCGCTGGGTCAGTTGCCGCCAGGGGCCCGTGACGCTAACTTTCGCGCAGCGCTGATCTGCCAGCGCTCCAGCTGCCTGTACTGGGATAAAATTACCGGTCAGCCACTCACCCCGTTACTCGGCTGGCAGGATAACAGCGGTCAGCCGGTGATCGACCAGCTCACGCCCCACCACCCGGAGATTCAGCGCATCTCAGGCCTGGTTCCGAACGGCCATACCCCCGCCAGCAAGTGGAGTAACCTGCTCAAATCGCCCTCCATGATCGCCGCCAGTAAAACCTACCGCCTCTGCTGCGGCACCCTGGCATCGTTTCTGATCTTTCACCTGTGCCGTGAACATCCCTACCTGATCGACCGTGTCAACGCCGCACGTACCCAGCTCTACTCGCTGGATGATCGGGACTGGAGCCCGCGTCTGCTGTCGTTATTTAATATCCCGCCTTATTACCTGCCGGATATTCGCCCCAGCTGCTTCCGCTACGGTACGCTGGAGATTGCCGGTCTGCGCATCCCGCTGAAGCTGGTGTGCGGAGATCAGCCCGCCTCGCTGTTCAGCAACGGCTGGCCTTCACCCAGCGCCGTCTCCGTCAATATGGGCACCGGTGCCTTCATCCAGATGCCGCTGCAGGTTGATGCTGATGAACGCCCACGCACCCCCCTGCTGGTCGGCCCGGCATTCAGCGACGATGAAGAGCTGTTGGTGCTGGAAGGCACCGTAAATGGAGCGGCCACCGCCTTGAATATCACGAGCCTACCGTTGGGCCTGAACTACCATATGAGCGATCACTGGCGACAGCGGTATCAACCACTGCCGCTGTTTGTAAACGGCGTGGGCGGGCTGGGTTCGCCCGACTGGTGCAGTGTAGAAAGTGGCTGGCAGGGGCTGCCGCCGTTTGATCCAAAATCCAAGGTGCTGTCGGTCGCCGAAAGCATCCTGTTCCTGATCCAGCGTAACCTTTATGCGATGCGCGACGTGGGGATCTTTCCCACCAGCATCAACCTTAGCGGTGGCCTCAGTCGTCTCGACTGGATGGCGCAGGGGTTGGCGAACCTGAGCGGACTGAACGTACATCGCTTGGATGAGTATGAAGCCTCCGCTCGCGGCGCAGCCTGGCTGTTGTGTCGTGACGCGCGCTGGAAACGCTGTGAAGAAACCCTGTTCCTGCCGGCATCCAACGCGTCCCTCAATGCCCGTTTCCGCGCCTGGTCACTCCTGCTGCACGGTGCGATGCTGGCTGCACGCCGGACCTGACGCCAGATCAGATCCTCTCACCCTAGCGTTTCACCGGTAACAACGGCAAATCCGCCGTATCCACCCTGGATGCGCGCCATCCCAGCGTCGGGATCAACGTTTCTACCAGTTTGGCCGACGTCGCCCGGTAGTCGGTCAACTTACCGCCGTACAGTGAAACCAGATGGGGCTTACGCGGATCATCCAACAGCAGTTGGGTATCACGGCTACGAAAGAATACTGCGCGCCCGGACTTGGGTAACACCCGCACACCACAAAACTGCGCTTCAGGCTCCGCATGCCAGTGTGGGAAATAGTGCGCCAGCGTGCGGCGCAGGTACTCCACCTCACGGGCCAGCGGCTGGGCGGCACCGGGATCACCTTCGTACTGGGTCTCGGTAGTACCGACCAGTGTTTTCCCCTGCCAGGGCAGAATAAAGACGGCGCGACCATCCTGTGGCGCTTCCACATAAAAGCAGTGATCGGTCAGATTACCGGGGTACAGCAGGTGGGTACCCTGGATCAGGTCGATCGGTAAGGGCTCCAGAGTATGCTCAATCTGCTGTAACGTCTGATTGACCCAGGGTCCCGAGGCATTCACCAACACCCGGCACTGTACCTGACGGGGTTTGCCATCAACGCTGCAGGTTACGCTGTAGCCTTGCCCGTTTTTTGCCGCTTCGACAAAATACGCCGGGCACTGCATTGTTGCTCCCAGGGCGACGGCGGAGTTCTTCACCGCCTGTGTGAGCTGTTGATCGTCCGTCTGCCCATCGTAGTAGCGATAAACCGCCTCCAGCTGATCCGTATTCAATCCATCCAGGTCAGCCCAGCGGCTTCGGGGGACCAGAGAGTAGAGACCGCTATCGCGCCAACCACTGAGCAGATGGTATAAGCGCAACCCCCAGCGAATCTGCCAGGGACGGTAACGCCCCTGTTTATAAACCGGGATATAGAAACTGCGTAGACTGACCAGCTCTGGCGCCAAAGCCACCAACAGGTCACGTTCAAGTAAACAACGCCGCACCAGACGCAGTTGGGCGGTCTGCAGGTAACGCAGTCCACCGTGGATCAACTTGCTGGAGCGGCTGGAAGTAGCGCTGCCCCAACCCTCTTTTTCCAGACAGAGTACCGAGTAACCCGCTGCAGCTGCGGCCTGTGCGACACCTACACCGTGGATACCCCCACCGATAATCACCAGATCATAGTCGCCGCCTGCGGTCGCTGCGTGCTCAGCCATAACGATCCCCCCAGTCCTGCAGCAGCTCACCGCAACTGAAGGTCTCCAGCATCGAGGCTCCCCGCTTCAACCAGCGTTGTGCACGTTTAAGGGTGTCGATCTCATAAACCACCACCGGGATGCCTATTCGATCCAGCCGTCTGCCGGGCATCACCCGGCGCTTATTCACGAAGATCACACTAGGGCGCGTCTTACTCAGAACCGCTTTAGACGGTGGCCAGGAACGCACCACCAGTCCGGTCTTATCCCACAGAGGCCCGGCCTGTGCGATCAGTTCCTGATGAAAGCTGATCAGCGTTGTCCGTCCCGCTACCGGCTCCAGTTGCGGTAAAACGCTATCCAGAACCGCCTGCACACCAAATGCTGCGACTGAATCCTCTTTCACCTCCACATATAGATGCAGCTCCGGTTGGCAGGCTGCCCAGGTGATAACCTCATGCAGTGTCGGGATCGGTTCCGGTGAGACGCGATAACCAAGGCGTTTTTTCTCGCTCACCCGAATCCGCTGTAGCTGAGCCGATGACAACTCCACTATCTTGTGATGTAAACCGCAGGTACGGGCGAGATCCAGATCGTGGTGCAGCACCGGCACCCGATCTGCCGTCAGTTGAATATCAAATTCAAGGTGGGTAATCCCCTGCTCCACCGCGGCCTGCAGTGCGCGCAAGGTATTCTCTGGGTAACGGTGTCGATAACCGCGGTGTGCCACCAGATGCTGCGCCAGTTGTTCAGCTCGCATAGATATACCCCTTACCGATCTCCCGCCGTTCCACTAAGCGGGCTGTCTCTCTAAGCGTAGTCCAGTCCGGCACAGTGCCCTTTATATCTATACCCTTTATATCTGTACCCTTGGCGGTTTAACGTTTTGCTTTGTAACGACATTTCACAAAAAGCGTCTACACTAGGTTGAACAGCCTGCACTACCTACAAACACCACAACATTATTAGCTTCAGCCACCTCATCATTGCTGGCGCCTAGTGGAGAAAGGGATTTATGTCTGTATTCCAGGAAGCATCCATCAAGCACAAGCTTGTTGTTCTCTGTGTTCTCATTCTGGTTGCTCTGGCCAGCGTTATCGCCACTACTATCTACCAACTGATTCAGATCCGGGACGAACTGGTCACCGTGGCGGAAGAGAACATTCCGATGACACAGATGGTGACCGATATCACCGTCAAACAGCTGGAACAATCGGTTGCCTTTGAACGGGCGCTTCATCACGGTCTTAAATACGATTCCTCCCACTCAGGCGAAGCGTTCGGAAACGCCAGAAACCGGTTTTATGCGTTGGACAACGACGTCAATCAACAGCTGAAAAGCGCGCTGGCCTTTATCAAGCAGATGGAGGAACACGCGATCACACCTGAGGATCTGAATAAGCTGATCAACTTCGAAAAGCAGATTCGCCAGATTGACGACAACCACCACATCTATGCGAAACACGTGGCTGAAGTTTTCGCAGCCTTGAAAGACCGCAACAGTGCACTGGCAGAAACACTCACCTTCGACATCGAAAAAGAGGAAGACAGTTTCAACCAGGCCACGGAGCATCTGCTGAAGGAGTTGGGTGAATATTCTGCGGCTTCCGCGCTGCGTGCAGAACACCATGAGGAAGCAGCGATGCAACAGGTGCTGATCATCAGCAGCCTCGCGGTGATTGCGATCATCGGCATGTGTGTGATGATCAGCCGCTCGATCGTAAAACGGATCGATCATGTGCGCATCACGATGAGCGATATCGCACAAAACCTGGACCTGACCAAACGCGTGGACATTAAGAGCAAAACCGAGATCGGGGCACTGTCCACAGATCTGGATAAACTGCTCGGCACCCTGTTGGGCAGTATTACCGAAGTGGTCAACGCATCAAGTCAGCTGGCAGCGGCGTCAGAGGAGCTATCCACAATCTCCGTGATGAACAGTGAGTCCGTGAAGCAGCAGTACTCCGCGACCGACCAGGTCGCGGGCGCCATTCAGCGCCTGACAGACACCTCCAGTGATGTTGCCGAGATCTCTTCACAAGCCTCTGACGCAGCCCGTAGCGCCGAAAAAGCGACCCATAATGGCCTGGAGGTAGTCTCTGAGAACCTCAACGCCATGCGGGATCTGGAAAACCGGGTAGAACAGGCCACCCAGGTGATCACCCAGCTGAATAAAAACAGCCACGATATCGCCTCCATGCTCGACGTAATTCAATCTGTAGCTGAAAAAACCAACCTGCTGGCGCTGAATGCCGCGATCGAAGCAGCCCGGGCGGGCGAAGCAGGTCGTGGCTTTGCCATCGTTGCCGATCAGGTGCGCCAGCTTGCTACCCAGACCCACGGCTCAACCGCAGAGATCCGCGAGCTGATCGACACACTGCAAAGCGGTTCAGCAAAAGCGGTGGCCATTATGGATGAGAGCCAGAAACAGGCGCGCGATGTGGCGGGTAAAGCGGAAGTCGCCAACGCAGCCCTGGACCAGATCGCTGAGGCAGTGAATGCAATCACCGATTTCAACCAACGCATTGCCGTGTCGGCGAGCGAACAACGCGTAGTAGCGGAAGAGATTAACGAGAACGTATCGATGATCCGCGCCAGCGCACAGGAGAATGCGGAAACCACGGAACAGACCACCGTCTCCAGTGAGGAGTTATCGGTGCTCGCCAGCGATCTGCAGACCACCGGCGCTCAGTTCAGGATCTAAACGTTCAGAAAGGAATTGGATTAAAGGGAGTAGGTCGCCGAAGGGATATCGGCGTTGCCCTCAACGGTAGCAACATATTTATCGCCCCCCGCTTTACGCGCCTGGTACAAAGCCTGAGTACAGGTATCGGTCAGGCGTTCAACCGTCAGCAAACGTGAAGGCTGCATTGTGGCGACACCGATGCTCACCGTCAGCGTATCGTCAACCGGTGAAGCATTGTGTTCAACCGCCAACTCACGCACCGCAATACAACAACGCTCGGCCAGCTGTACCACCTGCTCATTGGTTGAAGGAAGCAGAAACGCAAACAGCTCGCTGTCGTAGCGCGCCACCAGGTCACCGGGACGAGACACGTTGGCTTTCAGCGTCTGCGCGACCCGTTGCAGGCACTGCTCGGCAGCCTCATCACCGTAACTTTCCTGAAAATTCTTCAGGTAATCCACCGAGATCAGCATCATTGTCAGTGGCGAAAACTCGCGCACGGCACGGCGGCACTCGTTGTCCACCAGTTCATCGAAATAGTTACGATTAAACAGGCCCGTGGAGTGGTCGATCACCGAACGGCTTTCAGCCTGCTCAGCCAGCGACACCATCTGGACTGAGGATTGCTGCGCCTGTGTCTGAAGCTCTGCCATACGCTGCAGGAGCAACTTGATATACAGGCCCAAGCCGGCGCTTAACAGCAGACCCACACCCAGCAGTACCGACGCCAGCAGCATATCGCTCGCACTGAGGCTGGCGAAAACCAGTAGGGAGAACAGCGCACTCGCCGCAACCACCAGCCAGGGCGTCAGTTTCGATTGCTGATGAGGGGTGGTTTCTGTGTGGGGTGTTTGATCGTCTGCGTGTTTCATCAAAAGTTTCCGGCCAGTCACTGCGATGAGTAAAAACCTTTTCACCGCGCATTGCAAACCTGATAGGGCGAAACAGGGATTTTAGGCCTTTAAAGTCAGCTGGTTAGCGGCAGTAGATCACTGCCCCCAACGGTTGCTGTTCTGATTAAGGAAGGTCAGCTCATCGGCTGTAGAGTCGCGATCCAGTATCCGGTTACGGTGTGGGAAACGCCCGAAGCGGACAATATGGTCGCGGTGCTGATGGGCGAAATCGAGCCCGCCTTGTGCCTGCACTTTTTTATGCGGAGGCACTTCACGCACCAGCTGTTCGAAACAGGCGATGCTCATATCCTGATGTTCCAGATTCTCGGAATGTTCCAGGGGCATATAGAAGAACTGACGTTCGGCAAACTCCAGCGCCTGATCGTGGCCGGACTCCAGACCCTGCAGGCAAAGTAACAGTGCCTGTGGATCACCAGCGAAGGCATCGCTGGTGCTACGGTAGATGGTACGGGTAAATTGGTCGAGCAGAATGATCAGAGCCAGCCGCCCACGCGGGGTCATGTCCCAGTGATCCAGTTCGCCGCGCAACGCCTGCCGTACCCGCGCACCAAACAGCTCCTCGATCAACTGGTCATTGTCGTTGCCTCCGCCCCACCAGAGCGCATTTCTATCGCTGGTTGGAAAGCCGTCTTCCATCTCACCAAACCAGAACTGCAGTATCTCTTCGATCTTCTCGACCATGCATCCACCCTGTTGCCACTTGCTGCTGATAATACTTCTATTTGTTATAGAACATTACTGCAGTTGCAGCAGAGGAATCGGCTAAAAAATGCTGAAGAAGATGCTGGGGTGGTGCTCAGCGTTTCTGGTGTTTCTCCCAGTTTTCCTGGCGTTGCGTCTCATTCTTACGCAGCAGAATATAGGTCGCGCCCAAACCACCGTGCTGTTTCTGCGCCGAGTGGAAAGCCATCACTTCGGGCATCTGCGGCAACCATTGGTTGAGATAACTGCGCATCACGTTACCCGCGGCCTTTTCATTGTTGCCGCGGCCATGATTGACCAACACCGAACGGATACCAAAACGGGTGCACTCCTTAATAAAACCCACCAGCTCATCCAGCGCCTGAGGCACAGTCCGCTTATGCAGGTCGAGACGGGCGTCGATCTGATACTTACCAAGGCGCACATTGCGATACACCCCATCCTGCACACCGTCCCTTTTCCATTCCACAGGATCGAACGGATTGAGCAACTCCACATGTTGTGTACTCAGGCCATCCTGCGCTTGCCCCTGTGCAGACTTGCGGCGTTCCTCAAGGCTGGCATCACCCCGCTTTACACGTTGCTGATCAAGATCGACACGGTCATCATTTTTGTTTGGCGTAACGCCTTCACCCATCATCAAATCGGTGAAATCAAGATCATCAGAAGCCATATATCCCTCTCTCATCACGTGCGGCGCGCAGTATATAGCAATCTGAAATTTTGACTACAGATAGACGAACGGGTTCAGCGCTCTCAGCAGGCACTTTTACCCATTAGCGATTGCCGCTATTTCGCCAACGCATACCCTTCTATGGTGCGCAGCTGCCACACCGATAGAAAGCTGAACATCCAGATACAAAACAAAGGTTTCCTCGTCATCCATTGCAGGCTACAGTGTTGATTATTAAGCAAGATGGCAAATGGAAGAGGTTAGGGATGCAACGTGTTCTTATAGTTCTGGTCATTACGGTCTGTATTGGCGCTGGCTATCTTTATCTGGATCGGATGAAAACCGAACCCCAGCAACCGACTGTGGTACAACCACCGGTACCACCGGCACCTGAAGTCACGCAACCGAAGGAAGAGGTCGCCGTCACCGAAGCGATTGCCACCGAAGCACGTCAGCATATCAATCAGATTACCGCCCCTCCCGAAACCAGCATCGCGATCGAACAAGCCGATCATTTCGTCACCTCCTCCCAGCTTATCCAGATCCCCGACAAACAGGCCGCCAGCGAAGCTGCTGTTGAGGTGGTCACCCAGAACCAAGAGAGCGGCGCACAGACCTTTGCCATTGATACCAGCGATCTGGCCCCCTCTGTTGTCACTCCCGGCGAAATACCTGTAAACGCCACCAAAGTGGTGATTCCCGAAGGCAACAAAATAAAACTGCAGGAGTTGCTGGACGTACCCTCCCCCACCGAAAAACAGGTCTACTACATCCACGCTGTTAATGACGGCGATGAGCAGGGGTTGTGGGGCATTTTACAATCGGGCCTGACACGTACCTTCGCCGAAGGTATCCAGCTGACGGATAAGAAAGAGAAACTCTACGCGACCATCCCTGAACTGGCAGATGAGAAGATCGACGGCGTACGCAGTTCATTCCTCGGCCGCCTGTTGCAGGAGAAGGTGAGCACCACGTATATCTACAACTACCGTAGCGGTTATCTGGGCGATGATCCCAACCTGATTCTGCCCGATCAGCAGCTGATCATCGTCAGCTTCTCTGAAAACGAGCTAATCCGGGTCTACAACCACTTCGTCAATCTATAAACAGGGAACCGCAATGATCGATCTCTATACCTGGGGTACGCCAAACGGCAAGAAAATCTCCATCATGCTGGAAGCACTGCGCCTGCCCTACAACGTACACCCGGTCAATATTCTGGAAGGCGATCAGTTCTCCGAAGAGTTCCTGAAGATCAGCCCCAACGGCAAGATTCCCGCCATCGTTGACGCAGAAGGACCGCGCGGCGAACCGATCAGCGTATTCGAAAGTGGTGCCATCCTGCTCTATCTGGCAGAAAAGTATGGTGAGTTTATCCCCGACGACCCACGCCAGCGGTTGGAATGCATCGAGTGGGTGATGTGGCAGATGGGTGGTTTCGGACCGTTCCTCGGTCAGGCGCATCACTTCAACCGCTTTGCGCCGGAGAAGGTACCCTACGCTATCGATCGCTACAGCACTGAAGCGAAACGTCTTTGGGGGGTATTGGATAAGAAGCTGGAAGGGCGGGAGTTTGTCTTAGGTGACGATCTCTCCATCGCCGACTTCGCCATCTACCCTTGGGCGATGCGCTACGAGTGGCAACAGATTGATCCGGCAGATTTCCCCAATGTTGACGGCTGGATGCAACGGATGGGGCATATCGAGTTTGTTCAGCATGGAATGCAGGTACCGTAAGGTACGGCACCTGCTCCAGAAAGGTGTAACGCCCGTTACGCCTGCACTTTCCAGTGCACGGTTTCGTTGGCGAAGAACGGTACAATCGGCTTGCCGTTCGGCAGAATGATCTCGCCAGGAATCGTCCAGTCTTCACGCACCAGAGTGATCGTACCTTCGTTACGTGCCAGACCGTAGAAGTCCGGACCGTAGTGGCTGGCAAAGGCTTCCAGTTTGTCCAGTGCGCCCAGCTCTTCAAATACGTGCGCGTACAGCTCAATCGCACTCCAGGCGCTGTAGCAACCAGCACAACCACAAGCATTCTCTTTCGCTTCTTTCGCGTGCGGCGCAGAGTCGGTACCCAGGAAGAACTTCGGTGAACCGGATTTAACCATTGCACGCAGCGCTTCCTGATGGGTGTTGCGCTTCAGCACAGGCAAGCAGTAGTTGTGCGGACGTACGCCGCCCACCAGCAGGTCGTTGCGGTTCAGCAACAGGTGCTGTGGGGTGATAGTCGCCGCAATGTTGTCAGACGCTTCACTCACGAACTGCGCCGCATCCGCCGTAGTGATGTGCTCAAACACCACCTTCAGGTTCGGGAAGCGGTTTACGATGTGGGTCAGCTTCTGATCGATAAACTCTTTCTCACGGTCAAAGATATCGATGTGTGCGTCGGTCACCTCACCGTGTACCAGCAGCAGCATGCCCTGCTCCGCCATCACTTCAAATACCGGATACATAGCTTCCAGCTGAGAAACCGCTGCAGCAGAGTTGGTGGTCGCACCGGCTGGGTAAAGTTTCGCGGCGATTACACCTGCTGCTTTGGCATCGATGATGTCCTGCGCAGAGGTGTCATTGGTCAGGTACAGGGTAACCAGCGGTTCGAAGTCGCTGCCTTCAGGACGCGCATCCAGAATACGCTGACGGTACGCCATCGCCATTTCCGCAGTGGTCACTGGCGGCACCAGGTTCGGCATAATGATCGCACGCTTAAAACAGCGGGCGGAGGCTGCTACGGTTTCAGGCAGCATGTCACCATCACGCAGGTGAAGGTGCCAGTCGTCAGGGGTCTGGATCGTTAACGTATTCATGCGTTTCCTATTATGCTCTTGCTTGGCTCTTAGAGATGCTCGCGGACGGCTTCACCATGCATCCTGCGGCGGCGTAGCCGTCGGGGGAAGATGTAAACCGGCGTCGGGATATCCGCCCATTATATCGCATCGTCCCCGCCTTAAACCACCAGGCCCAGGTGCCGGATCAGTGGGTCTCGATACCCATTTTCAACAACCGGCGCGACAGGGTTTCATCCAGATCATCCAGATCCTGGGGTTCAAGCTCAATCATGGTGAGTCCAAAACGCTGATAGAGTTCCTTCTTACGCATCTTCTCTGCCAGGTAACGGGCATCACCATCGCCCCAAAACTCGATATAGAGATGCGCGGCTGGCAGGTAGAAATCGCTATGCGCGGTTCCAGAGACCGGCAATGGACGGTGGTAGGCATAACTGATTCCTGCCAGATAGAGCCAGTTTGCGATCCGGCGTTCCGCATCAGAGTTTACCCGGCGTCCATCCAGACACAGGTGATACCCCTCAGCATCCGCTTTGTCATTCAGCAGTTGATCAACGCTGCTCCTGAACAGATCCGCGTCCAGCAACTGCGGCGGCCAAAGTACATAAGGCACTCCGGAACGGGCGTCTTCGGTCTGACGACCTTCCAGCCGTTTCCCGGCAGCGGTCAGGCGCCAGCCTTTAATATGGCGTTCGATAAACCCCAGCTCGTGCAACAGCCGGTTCACCGTCACCGCTGATAACCCTACTTCTTTGCCAAGAGCAGCCGCACCCATCAGCTGGCTTTCCGGGCTGGTCAGCGCACGGTGTTCACACACCGCTTCCGGCCATACCACATAGGTACCGAAGCGCTTACTCTCCTTGTAACTACCGCCCTCAAAGGTCCCTTTAGCTGTAAGTGCCCAGTGATCCTCTTCACGTTTTATCCAGCCCAGTGCCTCCAGCTCGGCAAACATCTGCTTGCTGGATTTACCCAGCTTGCGTGCCAGTGCACTGGTGGAAAGGCTTTGTACATCCTCTGTCATAACGGCTTCGCTGCTCTTTGGTTGCGTTTCTGCGATGGGATCTGCTGTATAAGTCAGCAGGCTACCAAAACCTCAGACGCTAAGACACCGCTATGCAGGTGTCGGCTAGGATATTTATAAAAAAGGGGGAGAACGCAGGCAGACCGCCTGCGTCCGGAAATACTGTTGCGCTGAATCTAACGGACAGACTGCCTCTGCCCGTAAAGGCGCTTAGGCGTCGCGACGACGGTTGCCGGAAGGCTGACGCGGCTTCGCTTCGTTCACCACGATGTTGCGGCCAGCAACGTCTTTGCCGTTCAGGGATTCGATCGCAGCTTTGCCTTCTGTCGCATTTGGCATCTCAACGAAACCGAAACCACGGGAACGACCGGACTCACGGTCCAGAATAATTTTAGCGGACTGCACCGTACCGAACTCTGCGAATGCGGTTTGCAGCTCACTCTCCTGCATACGGTAGGACAGGTTACCCACGAAGATATTCATAACGTTTAGATCTCGAACTCACCAACGTAGTCGCAACGTAGCTGTCAAACCGTTGGCTGAATCTGACAGGTACTACAACCGCCACCTGCAGCTGCAATCTCGTGCCATATCAAAGCAGCTGGATATGACAACGCCGTTAAACATTAACGTTTTGGTTGAGCAAATACTGTCCAGCCCTTTGTATCAGCAATCTGCAAAGGCTCGCCTTCATACGGCTTTCCCGCTATGTTTACCGGACTTCCAACTCCCGTGCCCAGCAGTAAGGTCTACAGCATGCAGACGACATCCAAACCCCGCGTTCTGATCCTCTATACCGGCGGTACTATCGGTATGCGCCCCTCTCCGGAGGGTTATATTCCGGTTGCCGGGTTTGAATCGTTGCTGCGCCAGAAACTGGAGAACAGCGCACATGATGCGTTGCCCGAATTCGAGCTGATCGAGTTTGATCGTCTGATCGACAGTTCTAATCTGATGCTGAGCGACTGGAGCGCCATCGCCGAATCCCTGATCCAGCATTACGATCAGTACGATGGATTTGTTGTGCTGCACGGCACCGATACCATGGCCTACTCCGCCTCTGCCCTCTCATTCCAACTGCAGGGGCTGAATAAACCGGTGATTGTGACCGGCTCACAGATCCCTCTGGTGGAGCTGCGCAATGACGCACTGGATAACCTGATCACCTCAATGATCATTGCAGGGTTTCATCCAGTGCCCGAGGTATGCATCTACTTTAACGGTCGCCTGCTACGCGGCAATCGCAGCCGTAAGGTGAAAGCCACCGGCCTGGATGCCTTCAATTCCCCCAACTTCCCCTGGCTGGGGCAAGTGGGTATTCACTTCGAGCTGCACAAATCGCTGATTCGCAATGCGGGCAATCCAGAGTTTCAGGCGATTAACTATCGGGATGAAGCAGTCGTGATGCTGCCGATCTATCCAGGAATGCCAACTACGCTCGTCGACCAGATGTTAAGAGCGGAGCAGACCGCAGGGGTCATCGTTCAGAGTTACGGGGTGGGAAATCTGCCGGACAGTAACCGGGCGTTGATGAAGAGTTTTGCGCGTGCCACTGAGGCGGGCAAGGTACTGATCAATATCAGCAGCTGCTTACAAGGAGACGTACTGCAGGGGACGTACGCCACCTCATCGGCACTGGATGAGATCGGTATGATTTCGGGCGGCAATATGACTCCCGAAGCCGCATTCAGCAAATTGCACAGTTTGCTGGCGACCGTTAGCGACCGCACACAGGTACGCCTGCGGATGCAACAGAACCTTTGTGGTGAGATGGATTAAGTCAGCGGTCAAAGTTCCAGCTCCTCCATCCATTCCGACTCTTCCGGTTCCAGATAGGATTGCTCTAGCAGCTCAGTTGCCCAGTCCTCTTTGCGGGAAATTCGCTGCAGCATCGCGAGCGCCGTGACCTTCACCGCCGGTACCGTGCTCCACATGGAACGTGTTAAACAACGCCAATGGTGGGGATCCGTTTTTTTCGGGTGCTCAATCTGATCCAGACAGGTCTGGCAGATCATAATGCAATGCCCAAGATCCGCTTCGGTTGGGATCGGTGGCACCTCGAATATGTGCAGTTTTACGCCCTGCGCATCACACATCTCACAATGTGCGCCACAGCGGCGAATCAGTTCTTTACCATAGATCGATAGTCCATGGTGACTGTGATGTCTTTCATGTCCTCTAGCCATTTTCAGGTCCTTCCCTTCAGTCGAATTCTCCAAAATCCCAACTACGGCTCCCTTGTTCGCAATCGACGAACTCAGATCCATTAGCTGAAACAACCTTCCTTCTCCATCGGGTACTGATATATAGGAATAGCAGAAAACTGGTTGTTTATCCGTGGTTCAAGAATATTTTTTGTACAGATGGTTCCTGCGTTTTTTCTGCAGAATGGGAAACACGAGACACAGGAGCAGATTGAGCAAAGACGTAATCCAAAAGAACGGAAAATCGAGAAGAGAGCACCCTTAACAACAGACACTAAGTAAAGGGGGCTCTCGCTAGCGGGAGCCCCCTTCGTGCCGGACTTTACTCCGACTAATTAGCCCATTTAAGGGCATACTCGAGGTATGTAGCTGCCCTTCATTTAGGCAGCGTGTTGATGATCATGGGTCAGATGAATCGCCTCGACCGTTGTTTCTGGACAATGTTGTTTAATGACACCAAAGGCCTGCGGCAATGTTTCCAACGGCACGTCCACCAGCATGAGAACCTCTCCAAGCTCAATCGCTTCGTGGTATGTATCCAACGCCTGCGACGGGGTACCCTCCCCCAGCATCTTGCCCAGCCAGCCACCTAATCCCATCCCGATCAGGCTACCTGCCAATACCGTACCACCGCCCAACACTATCCCGAGTGGGCCGGTGCCGATCACGCTGAGTCCTGCCAGCAGACCGACGCTACCACCGGCAACGATCCCCCAATCCATATCCTTTTCAAGATCAGTGGTCTCCAGCTCAGTGGCTTCAAGAAGGTTGGTATCGCGGAGCAGTTCAGGATCGCGGGTGACCACATGAATGGCCTCTTCTTCGATCCCCAGTGCGTATATCGCGTCAGCAATTGTCGATGCCAGCTCAAGAGTTGGCACCGTAAAAACCATACGTTTCATCGCGGGATTCCGGGCAGAGCGGGTTGATAAAAGTATAGGTTAAGGTGCTGGCTTCTTCGGAGAAACGGACCCTATAATGCGTGAAAAATTTTCACCGGCAATTTACCAAAGGTAAGGACTGAAATATGCAACTGGGGACACCGCTATCGCAGACCGCCACCCGTGTACTGATGTGTGGAGGGGGCGAACTGGGCAAGGAAGTCGTTATAGAGCTGCAGCGTCTGGGCGTTGAAGTGATCGTTGTAGACCGCTACGCCAACTCACCGGCAATGCAAGTTGCTCATCGTAGCCACGTTATCTCCATGCTGGACGGCGACGCGCTGCGTGCCGTGATCGAGCAGGAGAAACCCGACCTGATCGTTCCGGAGATCGAAGCGATCGCCACCGATACTCTGGTCGCGCTGGAGCAGGAAGGGTTCACCGTCATCCCAACCGCCCGCGCCACCCAGCTGACCATGAACCGCGAAGGCATCCGTCGTCTCGCTGCCGAAGAGCTGGGGGTAAAAACCTCCGCCTACCGCTTTGCTGCAACCGAAGCGGAATATAAAGAAGCGATTGAAGTGGTCGGCCTGCCGTGCGTGGTAAAACCGATCATGAGCTCCTCCGGTAAAGGCCAGAGCACCGTGAAAACCGCTGACGATGTAGACGCCGCCTGGGCCTATGCACAGGATGGTGGTCGCGCTGGTGCAGGCAAAGTGATCGTAGAAGGGTTTGTCGACTTCGACTACGAAATCACCCTGCTCACCATCCGCCACAACGGCACCACCAGCTTCTGTGAGCCGATCGGTCATGTGCAGATCGATGGCGACTACCGTCAGTCCTGGCAGCCGCAGGCGATGAGCGATGCTGCGTTGGCCAACTCCCGAGAGATAGCCGAAAAAGTCACCACTGCACTGGGTGGCAACGGCCTGTTTGGCGTCGAGCTGTTTATCAAAGGCGACAACGTTTACTTCAGCGAAGTATCCCCACGCCCACACGACACCGGTATGGTTACCATGATCTCCCAGGATCTCTCCGAATTCGCCCTGCACGCCCGCGCGATCCTCGGCCTGCCGATCCCGAACATCCACTTCCACGGTCCATCCGCCTCCAGCGTGATTCTGGTGGAGGGTGAATCTCAGCAGACCCAGTTCGGTAATCTGGAGCAGGTACTGGCCCAGCCAAACACCCAACTGCGCCTATTCGGCAAACCGGAAGTGACCGGTACCCGTCGTATGGGGGTTGTATTGGCACGTGGTGAGAGTGTTGAGGAAGCGAAGAATATCGCTGTGCAGGGATCTGGGGCGGTGAACGTTCAGTTCTAACTAGCCGTTTCGTCCCAAGACAATAGCACGCCTTGTGCGGGTTATTTTTTGTCTTTACATCTGAAAGCACAGTTTGGAGTACGTGCTGCCCCACACCTTCATACCGTACGTTAAGGGAGAGCGGCTGCGCCCTCCCTTAACAATCCCTCCTGCAGCCCCACTACTTGCCGGACTTCGTCCGGTTCCTTGCGTTTCTCACTCGAAATAGCGCGCTCGGAAACTCGGCCGCTGCGCGTCCTCAAACACCGAGCACTTTACCTATTTCGAGCTACGATACTCAGCTACGTAGAGGGGTGATAGGTCCCTGCCAACATCTAACGCTGGTGATATTGAAACGCTGGAGAAGAACTCAGTGTTTAGGATTAGCACCGAACTGACTCCCTTCTGTGCAGCCGAGCATTGCAGATTTTTCGTGACTTAAGGCGAGTACTGTTTGAGGAGCGAAGCGACGAGTTCCGCAGCCTCACGAGAAATCGAAACGCACAGGGGAGTTGGCGTAGCCAACCAAACAGTAGGGCTGCGGGAGGGATCGTTAAGGGAAGGCGCAGCCGCTCTCCCTTGACACCTTGGGAAGAAGTTAAGAGATGCTACAGCCTCTAATCACACCTCCGATGCCAAAGAAATAATGCTCACACCCAAAAACCAAACACCCGTTTGAATCCACCAATAGCCCAGCAACTCAAACGCTTCAATCCACCACAGCCAACACTCTAGAAACTGGACCATTTGAGCTATTCAAACCAAATACCCAGCCCAAACGAGGGGCCAATCGGGGAAACCTCCCCCGTTTGAATCCATTTATTGATTCAAACCAACTGCTCATCCTTTACTCATACTTTTTTCGTAGTACACTTAACTCATCTTCCCCTCAAAAATGAGAGCACGGCCATGGAACTCAACATCAACTCACTGGCATCATCTACCAGCTCTCTCTCCAACAGCGATCGTCTTGGCAATATCAGCCAGCAGATCGCCAGCGGTCAGCGCATCAACCAAGCCTCCGACGATCCAGCCGGTATCCAGGTTTCTATTGAACTCACTCGTGATATCAATCAGAACGAGGTAGGTCTGCGCAATGTGATGGACGGCACTTCTGTGACTCAGATTGCCCAGGGTGGAATCGCACAGATCACTGACTCTGTGCAGCAGCTGCGTGAACTGTCACTGCAGGCCAGTAACGGCACTTTGAACAGCTCCGACCGTCAGTCTCTGCAAAATCAGGCCGATGCACTGCTGGAAGGGATTAAAGACTCTATCGGGCAGACCAGCTTTAATGGTCAGTCCCTGCTGAGTGAGGAAGGTGATATCAGCATCCAAGCAGGCGACAGCAGCGCCGATATCAACACTCCGGACCTGATGAGTTCACTGGAGGATGCCGGTCTGTTCTCTCTGGAACTGGGTTCCGGCGATGCACTGGACGCGCTGGATGACTCTCTGGATCTGCTGAACAACTCTGCCGGTAGCTTTGCCGCCGCTGAGAAGCAGCTGGACAGCATGAGCCGCAACCTGATGGAATCCTCTGAAAACAGCGCCGAAGCGCGTTCCCGTATCAGCGATACTGATATGGCGCAGGCGATCTCCGAGCAGAGCCGTGAACTGATCAAGCAGGAAGTGGCGATCACTATGCAGGCCCAGGCCAACGCGGGCCGTGCCGATGTTCTGGCGCTACTGGGACATTAAGCGCTCGTAACGCCACAACCCTTTTCGTTATAGAAAGCGCGCTAACCACAGCTTAGTGCGCATCCCCCACTCGCTACTCAAACCTGAACTGACCAGCACGATCTCCCCTTTCGGGTTGAGGTAGAAAATACTCGGCGTAATCGCCACGCCCCATTGTCGGCTGATCTCACCGTTGTTGTCGTTCAACGTGGTAAACGTGTAGTCATGCTTATTCAGATAGGCCTGCACTTCTCGGTTATCCCCGGAAGAGAGCGCTACCGTCAGTACACTGCTATCGGAACCCTTAACATCCTCAGCAATATCACTCACCGCCGGTGAGGTCAGGCTACAGATGCCACACCAGCTGCCCCAGAAATAGACCAGCATCGGCCCCTGCTTATACCGCTCGGCCAGATCATAGCGCTCTCCAGACAACGTATTCACAATTAGATCAGGCGCAAAGCCTGAAACCATATTGCGTTGCTGATAGAGACTAATCGCCGTCGCGACCACCGCAACAATAGCCAGGGTCTTGAGCTGGGAGAACCACCACTTGAGGTTGTAGATACGTTTGGTTAGGAAGTTTTTCATTGCTTAGTAAGGAACCCTGCAGATAAGGAACTGTACTGAGTGGTTGGAAGGCCCAGTTAAGGACTAAGGGAGCCATTAGAAAAACCAAAATCTATACAGGCGGGTAGTCAGAGTCACTTGTGCGGCGTTGGTTCCAACTAAAAGTGAGGCAATACAGTCAATTTGGGGCCCCGCACCTAAATATAATCGGGAGGCCTTCGCTGTATTTAGTAGGGTGCGTTAGCGCAGCGTAACGCACCGAAGCCTGATGACGCCCTCACCGCCATTGCAACCCTACACGCAAATTCCCACGTAATCTGCTTAGAATCAAAGCTCTACCGGGTCTGTTTCGCCCTCTTTTGGCATCAATCATCTCAGCCGCCTATAATGACTCGATCCCAATCAATAAAGCTGTTCGATTCAGCATTTAAAAAAGGATTTTCGAATATGCTCGCAGTATTACGCTTCCTGGGTCTTCTCATTGTCATCGTTATTGGCGTCGTCGCTGGTAACTTACTGACCGAAGAACTGAAAGCCAGGTATGGGGAACATCTACCCCTGACCAAAAGTGACGAGGTCAAAGTTCAGAGCTCTAGCAACGGTCCCCAGGTGAACCTCACCAGCACAATACGCCGGGCGGTAGAGAGAGAGCTCAACAAGCGCGAAAAAGAAGCTAAGCGCAAAGAGGAGCTGGCTGCACTGGCACGCGAAAGACGTAAAAACAGCGCAGAGGGTCGCAAGCTAGCCAAACGCTGTGAGGACTGGACCCGAAACCACGAGATCCGTAACACTGAAACCTCAGCGCTTGCCGCTAGACGACACTGCGAAAGCTATGAAGATTATATTAACAAGTCATAAGTTTTCAGGCTCGCAAGTCCATTCAACTCTCAGAACAACGTAGCGCACCGTAAGGGTACCCTTACGGTGCAATATACCTCAATGTTTCACCCTACCTTTCCGCAGCTTGATAAAATAGATATCCCCCCAGAAATCCTGTCGGGGGTGTAATCACAAAACCACAAGGAAGACACATGTTCAGACTGGGAATTCTACTTGCTGCAGCCATTCTTACCGGCTGCTCCACTCAATACGGTCGCTCAGATATCCTCGGACTCAATGGTTATCAAGACAGGAAAGTCTCTGAAGATCGTTACGTAATTCAATTAAGTTGTAACGACTACACGTCCGATGAGAAGTGTGAAGCGATGTTGAGATACAGGGCAGCAGAGATCACACTAACCAACAGCTATGACCACTTCATCTTCGTAAACGGAAAACCCAAATTTAACTCCATGCTCACGTTGAAGTATGACTTCGAAGAGGAGGTTACCCTAGGTCGCGGAGAGAAGCCCTCTCAGAACCCTTGGGCATTTAACGCCAAAGAGGTTTTGAAAAATCTGGAGTTTATCGTCAAAGGTTAGGCTTCAGCCGAATCTCTTTTGTTATAGGTGCAATAAGCTTCGCTATTGCACCCTACGTGCTATCTGAGAAGGCTTAAGGGTATTAGACGTACCTTTCCAGTAACACAAAACTTCGGGTATGTCCTTGCATAAAGAAGGGCCCTATTCTTTATCCCTCGATAGTTTATGATTATGGTTAAACATGCGACTACGTTAAAGGTAGAGGCATCTCTCCTAATATAGTCTTAGGATATTTACAAGGAATTTTATTCAATGGACCTGAATAGCAGTAGACCTGCACCTCATTCTCGTGATCTCACCTCTCGCCAAAAAGGCTTCTCAAACGTTGCTCTTATCTCATCAGTTCTCCTACTGATCTTAGCTTCAGGTGGGCTTTACTGGGCTTGGGATAGGGACTATATACCTGGAAATAATAGAGCTATTTCTGCCAAAGCAATGCAGGAAGCAGTAAAGTTACAAATATCTCTAGATAAGAGAAACTCATATGCTAACTGTGTATACCCTCGTAGACGAAACCCGATGAAATCCGAACGAAGAGGTTTACCTGGTATTGCGTCAAGCCTCCAGCCCAATTTGTATTCCAGGACATTTCTTGTCAAATCAATTTCGGGACAAAAAGAAAAATCAGACGAGTCCTTAAAAGAGTGGAGGTTCTTTGCAAAGAACGGTCTTTTTAAACATGAGAACGTATATCTAAACACAAACCAAGGAAGAAGAAATGCAGAGAGATTCACATTAACATGGAAGGGCTATTTAGAAATGGGGATCGACTCATACGTAAATGAATGTTTTTCCTTTGGAGACAGGGCTCTCAAGAGAATCACAAGTTTCTCTAAGTTAGATGAAAAAGTTGCCGGACATGAAGCTTGGAAGGTCAATTATGAGACAGAAATTGTAGCTATACCAGAATGGGCAAAGCTAGAAGAAGCAAGGAAGCTATTCTACAGATTAAAATTTATCGACCAAGTGGAAGAGGATTCTGCCGTATTGATACGTGGAGAAGATGAGTGGATTGTAGAGAGACTAGCATACTACCAGCTTGAACGTTCTAGGCTTGACGTTAGGAACCAACGAGATTTACGTCGAATTAATGAACTACTATTTAGGACATCAGCACCAACCTTAGAAAACAACCAAGCAGAGAAAGCCCTAATTACATATATTAAAAGCGACAAATGGCGTTCAAACCTAGCTTGTTTTCCTATTAACCTGGCGGCAGGAGGTGATAATAGGGCCCTTTCAAAATCTATACCTACAAAAAGTGATACTGTTTTTTCCGCGCAATATTATGATGTAGATATGTCAGAGCGAACGAAGTACAAATCTCATTACCTCTCAACTCAGCTCGCTCTGTGGAACGCATTATACAACTCTGGCTTTTCTGACATAACTATACTAGAGAAAGGGGAATACAAGTACTCTGATGAATCAATTTCAAATCCAGATGGGCTAAATATGACATTAGATGATGAAGTAAAGTCCTTATTCAGGATTAACTCATCAAAGCCATGTATTCCGATTGGAAAATTCAACATTGATTTTATTACCGCAAGAAAGAAAGGCATTGGAAGTTCGTTCATCATTGCAAACGGAAAAATCACAGAGACACCGAATTGGGCACGGAAACTTGCCGAAAGTCTTCCGGCCTTGAAGCATGCTTTAAATCACGGAGTACTGATAACAGGAAACGTCAGCTACAAGAAAAAAATAAGCAATAACAATCCAAGCACTATAGAAGGGGAATGGGAAGTATCAAAGCTTCATATTCACTATCCTAAAATAGAAAGCCATTATTTACCATCCGCACTACAACCGCTAATGCCAATCACTCTCCGCTCGTGGCCAAAAATCGAAGCCCCTATCAGTGCTCAAGACTTATCATACAAAAGAAAAAACACGCCACCTATTAGCTCTATTTATCCTAACCGCAGTTCTAAGAAAGAAAAAATCAAGACCAGTACCCAACCTCTATCCACAAGAATTATCAATAACAGGCATAATGTAACAATGACATCTAGGCTTTGGAGGTCAATAGTAAGAAAGGAGCTAGTCGCGGAATATCACAAAGCAGGTGCTGCAACACCGTGGACATTATCAAAGAACTACTCATCTGGACGTTACTACTTTGAGGCTCACGGAAAGACCACTAAGCTTTTTTCCTTTAATGCTCACACCAATATCACATTAACAAACGATGCACACAATGATCATTTTGGCGATTTTGGGATAAAGCTTATTGAACACGGAGAACACGCTCTACGAAAAAAAGATGACATATTTGGTGTAGCCATAGATTATGACAAAGGACGACTCTACTACCATATAAATGGAGTATGGATATCCGGGAAACCCGATACCAATTTAGGTCTAAGATTTCAAAGAAAGACTATGCAATATCCAGTATTTGTTGCCACTGGAAATCGAAAGGGTAGAAAAGGGGTGTACTGGAGGGTAAATCTAGGAAGAAAAGGATTCAAATATGATGTACCAGTTGGATTCAAGCCATATGGCTCCTAGACTTGAGGAGTGGTATCTCTCGCGGTGCAATACGCTTGGCTACTGAACCCTGCATGGCCTGCGCGGTTCGGAGCGAAACAAAAATCAGCGCTTCAGTAACACACCAACGGCGTTTCGTTCACGTACTGGCCGTTTTGCAGTTCATCGAGGATAAAGTGGGCAACGTCAGCGCGGGAGATCTTTCCGGCCACTACGCCGTTGAGGTTGGTGTAGGTCTGGTAGCTGCAGGTTTCGTCGCCGTTGGTGAGGAAACCGGGGCGTACGATGGTCCATTCCAGGTTGCTCTTGCGGATGATCCCTTCCTGACGGTTTTTATCTTCGTAGATGGTGCGCAGGACGAAAGGCTGGAACAAGCGATCGTAGAGGAATCCACCATGTCCGCGGCTGTCTCCCGCACCGACACCGGTCACCACCACCAAACGTTTGATCCGTGCGGCGTGCATGGCATCGATCAGGTTGCGGGTGCCTTCGGAGAAGAGGCGGACTTTTTCAAAGGTGGGTAACACCCCCAGGCAGAGAACGACGGCGTCGTGGCCGGGGACGGTACGTTGCAGGGCGAAGAAGTCGAGCACGTCGGCCCGTTGCAGGTGCAGGTTACGGTGTCTGAGGTCGATTTCGTTCACTTTGCGGGCGCAGGCGGTGACCTCATGGCCCTCTTCCAACGCTTTTTTCACCACCTGCAAACCGGTTCCCCGGCTTGCACCTATCACCAACACTCGCATAGCGGTTCCTTAGCAGACCCCGCCTGTGCGGGGTGAATAACGGTAATTTCTTACGGCAAGGATGCTATAAGCATTGCGTCAGATTGAGCTGGCGTCAAAGGCGCAGCTCAAATTCATCGGCATCCATCCAGGCCGGAAACTTCTCGCGAAACGCCAGCAGTTCCTGCGCGTTAAGCGTCTCAGTTTTTACAAAGGCTTCACCTTCGTCGCCATCGATCTGCAGTTCGCCTTTGAAGTCCACCAGCAGGCTGTCGCCGCTGTACTCCAGACCGGTGCCATCGGTGCCGACACGGTTCACACCCGCTACAAACACCTGGTTCTCGATGGCACGAGCCTGCAGCAGGGTGCGCCAGGCGTTGCGGCGTGGTGCGGGCCAGTTGGCGACGTAGAGCAGCAGGTCGTATTCGTTGCGGTTGCGGCAGAACACCGGGAAACGCAGGTCGTAACAGATCTGAGGCATGATGCGCCAGCCACGGTAGTTGAGCACCAGACGTTCCGTGCCCTGCTGGTAGTGGTTGTGCTCGCAGCCCATACGGAACAGGTGGCGTTTGTCATAAAAACTCTGTTCGCCCTCCGGAGTGGTAAACAGCAGGCGGTTGTGAAAACCCGCGTCGGTCTGCGTTACCACGCTACCAACGATCGCCGCATCCAGTTCTTTCGCCTGCTTGTTAAGCCACTGGGCAGTGTCGCCGCCGTGGGGTTCAGCCAGCAGTTCCGGCTCCATGGTGAATCCGGTGGTAAACATCTCTGGCAGGATCACCAGGTCGGTCTGCCCTTTCAGTTCCGCGAAGATCGCTTCGAACTGAGTGCGGTTGGCGGCCGGGTCGTGCCAGTGCAAGTCCGCCTGCACCAGGGTTACTCTCAGGTCTTGCATCGTCATTCTCAGATCTCACACAGCTTAGCTGCCGCCGCACGCAGGGTTTCATCACTCTTGGCGAAACAGAAACGTACCAGACGGGTATCCATCGGGCTTTCGCTGAACACCGAAATCGGGATCGCCGCTACACCGGCTTCAGTGGTAAGCCAGCGGCAGAACTCGGTATCTGGCAGGTCGCTGATTGCACTGTAGTCCATCAACTGAAAATAAGTGCCTGCCGTTTTTTCAAAGGTGAAGCGGCTGCCCGCCATCAGCTCGCAGAACAGATCACGTTTCTGCTGGTAGAACTCGGGCAGTTCCAGATAGTGCTCCGGCTGCTCGTTGAGCATATCCGCCAGCGCCAGCTGCACCGGGGTTACGGTGCTGAAGGTCAGGTACTGGTGCACCTTGCGGAACTCCGCACTGAGCGGTGCAGGAGCCACACAGTAACCCACCTTCCAGCCGGTGGTGTGGAAGGTCTTGCCGAAGGAGGAGACCACAAAACTGCGGGCGGCCAGTTCGTCGTGGCGCAGCAGGCTCTGGTGGGGCTGACCGTCAAAGGCGATATGTTCGTACACCTCGTCGGAGAGCAGCAGGATATCACTGTCACGGACGATCTCCGCCAGGGTATCCAGATCCTGTGCGCTCAGTACGGCACCGGTCGGGTTGTGCGGCGAGTTGATGATGATCATACGGGTACGATCGCTGATCGCCGCTTTCAGTTGCTCAAAGTCGATATTGAAGCTTGGCGGTGGTAATGCCAGATGCACGGCGCGGCCGCCGTTCAGTTCGATTGCCGGTTCGTAGCTGTCGTACGCCGGATCGAAGACGATCACCTCATCCCCCGCCTGCACCACTGCCGCAATGGCCGCAAACAGCGCTTCGGTCGCACCGGAGGTAACGGTGACTTCGCTCTCGGCGCAGGTATTACGACCGTAAAGGCGTTCAGTTTTATTGGCGATCGCTTCGCGCAAGGCGGGGATACCGGTCATCGGCGCGTACTGGTTGGCACCGTGTTCGATGTAGTGCGCCACGCGCTTACGCAGAAACTCGGGACCGTCGAAATCAGGAAAACCCTGTGACAGGTTAATCGCACCGGCTTCGTTCGCCAGCTGCGACATCACGGTGAAGATGGTCGTGCCCACCTTGGGCAGTTTGGTATCGGGATAGTGCATGGATAAATAACGGCCACTATAGAAACTGAAACAAAAAGAATGCTGAATCAAAAAGCCATACTACCCCAATGCTGGCGCGAAAAACGACTCTAGTCGAAATCCTTCCCTTCGATCAGCATCACGTCGGTAAATTCCAGCGGATCAACCTCCTCCAGACAGCCCACGTTTACGACAACTTTGCTGGGATCACTGCGCGGATGGTGGTGGGTGTAGATGCCACAGACATGGCAGAAGTAGTGGGAGGCGCGCTCGGTATGGAAACGGTAGAGGGAGACCTGATCCTCACCTTCAATCAAGCGAAAGTTCTCGGGATCCACCCGATGCATCAGCGCACTTTTGCGCTTACAGATGGAACAGTTACAGCGCATCACCGGCTGCAGATTGGTATCAACTTCAAACTTCACGGCGCCGCAGTGGCAGCTGCCATGATAGGTCCGGACCTCGTCGCCCATCGGCCTTACCTCCCGAATACTCAATATTGAGGGAACGTTAACAAAAAGCTTAACGCAAAATTCGGGAGCTGCTAACGGGAACCGTTAAATTCGGACCAGTTGGTTTTAAATCGGTTTGGACGCTGCTCGAATCAGAAGATGATCAGGTGCATTACACTGCGCAGGGCGATACCCGCCAGACCGGCGATCACCGCCACGCGGGCCACTTCGGATACCCTCGCTCCTGCGGCAGCGAGCACTGCGACACCGACGATATCCAGCGGATTAGTGACTAATCCCACCATACGGTTCAGCTCCTGCGCGGTGATCAGCCCCTGATCCATCAGGTCCAGGGTGATCCCCATAAATGCGGTACCGCCAGCGATATATTTGGTGACAATCGGCAGCACCGCCGCTTCCGGCAGGCCCAACAGCGCCATCAGCGGCGCCAGCAGTTCACTCATCCATTCGATGGTACCGGTAGCCCGCAGGCCGTTCACCAGACAGATCGTCAGCATCAGCATCGGCAGCATCGCCAGGGTGATACGCATCCCCTCCTGACCGCCGTCAGAGAGGATCTGTACCACGGATTTTTTGCTGTGAGCGTCGGGATAGGTGGGTTCAACCACCGGTTCGTTGTCCTTACCGGCGGGCATCAACACGTAATAAGCCAGTGCAGCGGAGAAGAAACCACCAATCAGGGAGGTGGCGATGGCGATCGGCATATCCAGCCCCACCGCCATCATCGGGAATACCACGTTAGCCTGGGACATCGGCAGTAACATGGCAAAAGTGGCGGCGATCTTACGGCGCGCCATACCGTTGCTGTGCATCAGGCTAAGCGTTGCGACTGGCGCAGAAAAACTCACCAGCAGCATCTTCAGCAGTGCGAATACACCCAGACCGGGTACGCCAAAGACTTTCACGAACGGGGTCATCAGGCGCGCCATAAAGGCCAGCACACCTTTGGTATCCAGCAGCTTCATCACCGCCAGCATCACCACCATGATCGGCATCAGGATGTAGAGCGCCATATCGATCGCCGAGCGTCCCGACGCAAGAATTATCTCAACAACCTGTTCCACAATCTCAGTTCCTCTAGCCCAGTTCCTCTGCCCAAAGTTTGCGCATTTTATCGACATTTCCCAGCAAAAGCTCGGGATATCCCTGACAGATACGACCATTTTAACAACTGGCATGACCTGTTAAATAATGAAATTTTAAATCTCACTTTAGTATTGACTTACGCTTTGCTCGTCTTTTAACCTAAAAAAGATCTCAAACTGAGACCACAGGTATCAAAATAATAATTTCAGTTTGCCAGAGACGGGCAAACGCTAAACCTGATGAGGTTCGTTCGATGAGTAACTTGTCTGCAAAAGTAAAAACTGCGGTATCAGCCACACTGTTGGGCACGCTGATTGCCGGTGCGACAACCACCACGGCGGTTGCGGGGGATAAAGTGCGTTGGAAGGTTCAGGCGGTATTCGGTACCCACCTGCCCGCGCTGGGCGACCCGATCAACCTGGTGAGCGAGCAGATCAAAGCGGCCAGTGATGGCGAGATTCAGTTCAAGGTTTACGAACCGGGCAAGATCGTCCCGCCTTTCGGCATAACTGAAGCGATCAAGAACAAGCAGCTCTCCGCCGGTTATACCTGGCTGGGTTACGACCAGGGTAAGGTTCCAGCTGCCGCACTGCTGGCCGCCGTGCCTTTCGGCATGGAACCTTGGGAATACGCGGCCTGGTGGTACGACGGTGAGGGACAGAAACTGGCTGAAGAGTTGTACGCCAAGCATAACGTACACCCGGTGCTCTGCTCCGTGATCGGCCCGGAAACCGCAGGCTGGTTCAAGCAGGAGTTGACCTCTGTGGATGATCTGAAAGGCCTGAAGATCCGCTTCGCTGGTCTCGGCGGCAAGGTACTGCAGGAAGCAGGCGCATCCGTGACCGTACTCCCAGGCGGTGAGATCTTCCCGGCGCTGGAGAAAGGCGCGATCGACGCCAGCGAGTTCTCCATGCCCGCTATCGACGAGAAGATGGGTTTCCACAAGATCGCCAAGAACAACTACTTCCCCGGCTGGCACCAGACCTTCACCGCCTCCCACCTGGTTGTGAACAAAGAGGTGTGGGACGGCCTGCCTGCGGATAAACGCGCTCTGATCGATATGGCGTGCACCGCCGGTACCTTCCGCGCTCTGACGCGCGGCGAAGCGCTGCAGGGCAAGATCATCGCCGGCTTCCCGGATAAAGGCGTCACTGCCCGCAAACTGGATCCTGAACTGCTGAAAGAGCTGAAAGCGATCACCGACAAGGTGATGACCACGCAGGCAGAGAAGGATGAAGACTTCGCCAAGATCTACGCCTCCCAGCAGGCGTTCATGACCGAGTACAAAAACTGGAAACGCCTGGCATACCTGCCACGCGATTTCTGATCCGTACGCCATCTCCTATGTCCCGGGTGTCCGGGCCGGAGCCCACTCTCTCCGGCCCGTCACCCACCACTGAAGCTGTTGTGTCATTCATGACCTTGGCCTGGAAACGCCCGCCAGCGATCCAGGCCCCTTTTAGCCTTTATTGCATTTTTTGGAGTACAGGATGAATCACACTGCCAACAATGCGCAGTACACGAAGCCCGATACGCTGGTCTTCGATGAGCATCCGCATATCGAGCTGGATCAGATCGCGCACCACACCGCGCTGCCGGAAACCACGCTGTCTCGCTTCTTCGACCGTCTGGTCAACCGCATCTGCGAGCAGTTTATCTGGGTCTGGGTGCTGCTGATGGGCGTGATCATGCTCAACGTGGTGATGCGCTATGTGCTGGGCGAAGGCCGTATCGAGTTTGAGGAGCTGCAGTGGCACCTCTACGCCATCGGCTGGCTGTTTGGCCTCTCCTACTGTTTTGTCGCCGACGACCACGTACGTGTGGACCTGATCCACGACCATATGAGCCTGCGTCTGCAGGGCTGGATCGAACTGATCGGCATCCTCTTCCTACTGGTGCCGTTTATCGTGCTGGTGCTCTGGTACGCCATGCCGTTCGTGCTCTATTCCTGGCAGCTGGGTGAGGTGTCCGAAGCGCCGGGTGGCCTGCCCTACCGCTGGCTGATCAAGTCGGTGCTCTTTATCGGGTTTGCCCTGCTGGCGCTGGCCACACTATCCCGCCTGTCCCGCGTCTGCGCGCTGCTGTTTTTGAAAAAGGAGGCCTGAGATGGAGATTAACGAGATCCTCGCCATTTCCATGTTTGGCGGTTTTATCCTGCTGCTGTTTACCGGGTTCCCCGTCGCCTGGGTGCTGGGCGGTATCGCACTGATCTTCTCCGCGCTGTCGATTGCACTGGATGCCTGGGCTGATACCTGGATCGGCATCGACTGGCAGTACGTATCGATTGTGGTGCCACGCATGTGGGACACCATGACCAACTGGGTGCTGGTCGCCCTGCCGATGTTCGTGTTTATGGGCCTAATGCTGGACCGCTCCGGCATCGCCGAAGACCTGATGTCCAACCTGGTGCGCCTGTTCGGCCGTATTCGCGGCGGGCTGGCGGTCACCGTGACTTTTGTCGGCCTGCTGCTGGCCGCCTCCACCGGCATCATCGGTGCCTCGGTGGTACTGCTGGCGCTGCTGGGTGTACCGCTGATGCTGAAGCAGGGTTACAGCAAAGAGCTGGCCTGCGGCACCGTCTGCTCCACCGGTACCCTCGGCATTCTGATTCCGCCAAGCATCATGCTGGTGATGATGGGCGACCGTCTGGGGATCTCCGTGGGCGATCTGTTCCTGGGTGCGCTCTTCCCCGGCCTGATGCTGGGCGGCCTCTATATCGCCTACATCCTGGGGATCGGTTTCCTGCGCCCAAGCATGGCGCCTGCCCCTGAAAACGCCGAATCGGTGAGGATCGGCCTGATCCTGCGTGTGTTTATGGCAGTACTGGCCCCGGCCGGTCTGATTCTGGCGGTACTGGGTTCGATCTTTGCGGGTATCGCGACCCCCACCGAAGCCTCCGGCGTGGGTGCATTCGGTGCCACGATGCTGGCCCTGTGGAAAAAACGCCTCAACCTGCAGGTGCTGAAGGAGGTATGCAGTGAAACCACCAAAACCACCGCCTTTATCTTCGCCCTGTTGCTGGGTGCCACCGCCTTCTCCCTGATCCTGCGGGGTCTGGGCGGCGACGAGCTGATCGAAAACGCCCTGACTGGCCTGCCGTTCAGCCCAACCGTGATCGTACTGATCATCCTGGCCTGCACCTTCATTCTGGGGTTCTTCCTCGACTGGATCGAGATCACCCTGATCATTTTGCCGCTGGTTGCGCCGGTGGTCAGCAACCTGGGCTTCGATCTGGTGTGGTTCACCATCCTGTTTGCGGTGTGCCTGCAGACCTCATTCCTGACACCGCCGGTGGGGTTCGCCCTCTTCTACATGAAAGGCGTCGCACCGCAGGGTGTGACCGTGGGCACCATCTACCGTGGCGTGTTGCCGTTTATCGCGATCCAGCTGGTCGGTCTGGCGATCGTTTTCCACTGGCAGGGGATCGTCACCTGGCTACCGAGTATCGCCTACGGGCAATAAGAACAACGTGTTAACTGGAGAGTTTTGATTATGACTAACCGTATTGTCCTGCCACGCATCATGCAGACCGGCGCGGGTGCGAGCAAAGAGATTCCTCAGATCCTCGCCACCCTGGGTTGCAGCCGCCCGCTGATCATCACCGACAAGATGATGGTGGAGCTGGGTTACGTGCGCCGTATTGAAGAGGTACTGGAAGCCAACGGCATTCTCAGCGACGTGTTCGCCGATACCGTACCCGAGCCGACCTCCGCCTCCATCACCGCCGGTGTGGAGCGGGTGCGCGCAGGCGACTTCGATTCCATCATTGCCCTGGGCGGCGGCAGCCCGATCGATTCCGCCAAGGCGATCGGCATTCTCGGCAAATTCGGCGGCGATATGCGCGACTACAAGTTCCCGCGCGATGTCTGCGAGGAGGGCCTGCCGCTGATCGCCATCCCGACTACCGCCGGCACCGGTTCCGAAGCGACCCGCTTCACCATCATCACCGACGAGATCCGCGACGAGAAGATGCTCTGCGTGGGCCTGGGTTTTATGCCGGTAGCCGCACTGATCGACTACGAGCTGACCATGAGCGTACCACCACGTGTGACCGCCGATACCGGTATCGACGCCCTGACCCACGCCATGGAAGCCTACGTCAGCCAGAAGGCCAATCCATACAGCGATGGTCAGGCGCAGGCCGCGATGAAACTGATCGGCCCCAACCTGCGCACCGCGTATCACGAACCGGAAAACCGTCCAGCCCGCGAAGCGATGATGCTGGGCTCTACCCTGGCGGGTATCGCCTTCTCCAACGCATCCGTAGCGCTGGTACACGGCATGAGCCGCCCGATCGGTGCCGCCTTCCACGTACCGCACGGTCTTTCCAATGCCATGCTGCTGCCAACCGTGACCGAGTTCTCGATCCCGGCCGCCGCTGAACGTTACGCCGACTGTGCCCGCGCCATCGGTGCCGCCTGCGAGAAAGACAGCACCGAGGTCGCCAACGCCAAACTGCTGGACGAGCTGACCGCGCTGAACAACGAACTGCAGGTACCAAGCCCGGCTCAATTCGGCATCGACAAAGCGATCTTCTTCGACCTGATGCCAACCATGGCGGAACAGGCGCTGGCGTCCGGTTCACCGGGCAACAACCCGCGTGTACCAACTACCGAGGAGCTGGTCGAGCTGTACCGCTCGCTCTGGTAACGGTACCGGGTAACTGAACCTGATTTGCACCACAAACTGAATTTACGCACAAACACTGAAATATAAGAAAGGTAAGAACAATGACTACCGTTGTAGGACATCTGATTAACGGCGCACTGATCACCGAAAGCGCACGTACCCAACCTGTATACAACCCTGCGACCGGCCAGCCTGAAAAAGAGGTGGCACTGGCACCCGCTGCCACCGTTGAGGAAGCGATCGCTGCCGCACAGGCGTCCTTTCCGGAGTGGCGTGACACCCCGGCGATCAAACGTGCCCGCGTGATGTTCCGCTTCAAGGAACTGCTGGAGCAAAACGCCGACAAGATCTGCGAACTGATCGGCGAAGAGCACGGCAAGATCGCTCATGACGCGGCAGGTGAGCTGCAGCGCGGTGTGGAAAACGTGGAATACGCCTGCGGTGTGCCGGAACTGCTGAAAGGCGAACACAGCCGTAACGTAGGACCGGGCATCGACTCCTGGAGCGAGATGCAGCCGCTGGGTGTGGTTGCCGGTATCACCCCGTTCAACTTCCCGGCGATGGTGCCACTGTGGATGTACCCGATGGCGATCGCTTGCGGTAACACCTTTGTCCTGAAGCCGTCTGAGCGTGATCCAAGCTCTACCCTGTTTATCGCAGAGCTGGCGCACGAAGCAGGCCTGCCCAAAGGTGTGCTGAACGTCGTGAACGGCGACAAGGAAGCGGTCGATGTACTGCTGACCGACGAGCGCGTAAAAGCGGTGAGTTTTGTCGGCTCTACACCGATCGCCGAGTACATCTACGCCACTGCCAACACCAATGGCAAACGCTGCCAGGCGCTGGGCGGCGCTAAAAACCACGCGATTGTCATGCCGGATGCGGATATGGATAACGCCGTAAACCAGCTGCTGGGCGCAGCCTTCGGTTCCTCCGGCGAGCGCTGCATGGCGCTGTCTGTTGCTGTGGCCGTAGGCGACGAAGCAGCGGACACCCTGGTGGCTAAGCTTAGCGAAGCGATGCAGCCGCTGAAAGTGGGTGCTTACACCGACAGCAGCAACGACTTCGGTCCGGTGATCACCCGTGAGCACCAGAACAAAGTGACCGGTTTTATCGACAGTGCAGAAGCCGACGGTGCCAACGTGGTGGTTGATGGCCGTAACCCGCAGGTTGCAGGCTATGAAGACGGTTTCTTTGTCGGTGCCACTCTGATCGACAACGTAACCCCGGAGATGACCAGCTACAAAGAGGAGATCTTTGGTCCGGTACTGCAGGTGGTGTGTGCCAACAGCATGGAAGAAGCGATGAAACTGATCGACGACCACGAATACGGCAACGGCACCTGCATCTTCACCCGTGACGGTGAAGCGGCGCGTTATTTCTCCGACCACATCCAGGTGGGCATGGTGGGTATCAACGTACCGCTGCCGGTACCTGTGGCGTACCACAGCTTCGGTGGCTGGAAGCGTTCCCTGTTCGGCGACCTGCACGCATACGGTCCGGACTCAGTGCGTTTCTTCACCAAGCGCAAAACCATTACCCAGCGCTGGCCATCCAGCGGCGTACGTGAAGGCGTATCCTTCGCGTTCCCAAGCTAAGGCCTGATATGTGGATTGCCGTACCCGCCCTGCGCGCTATCCCCGCACCGGCAATCCACCATTTAATCCGGTTCAGAAAGGATTTTGCTCTGCTCGGCTAGGACGCCACCGTTGCCTGACGTATGCATTGCTTTAGCGACAAGTGCTTTCTCGCATATCCCATTGTGCGATGCGTCACGTCACCTCTTTGACCACCCGCCCGGGTGGTCTTTTTTCTAAAGTTAACAAACACTCTGAGCCCCAACATCAACTCTGCGGTATCAAGCATGAGAGCCCTTATAGCGCCTTTAATAACTGGTCCCTTTTATCGTTCACACCCTTATAATAAGACCTGAACTATCAGTAATCAGGACAGATGCATGAGCAGTAACCGCCGCGAAAAAGGGTCGTCGATTGTACGGGTATTGGAGATTCTCGAAGCCGTCGCCACCAGCGAACAGCCGATGTCGCCGACCGATCTGGCGTTCCAGCTGGATATCCCCAAACCCACGGCGCACCGTCTGGTAAACACCCTGGAGGCGGAGGGCTTCCTGCAGACCAACATGCGCGGCAACCTGATCCCCGGCGACCGTTTCCACCGCACTGCAATGGGCGCGCTCTACGCCAGCCGCTACAAGGCCCAGCGTCGGGCGATTCTGGAGAACCTGTCGAAAACCATCGGTGAAACCTGCGGCATCGCAATCCCCGATGGTACCGAGATGATCTACTACGACAGGGTGGAATCCGACTGGCCGCTGCGTATCCACCTTCCGGTGGGCGGACGGGTACCGACCTGGTGCACCTCCAGTGGCAAGCTCTACCTCAGCACCCTACCGAAAGGCCGCCGCCAGCGGATTCTTCAGAACCTGCCGCTGGAGCAGTTCACCCGCAACACCATCACCGATCCCGACGCATTGGAAGTGGAGCTGGAGCGGATCGCGGAGCAACAATCCGGTGAGGATAACAGCGAGTTTATCGACGGTATGGTGGGTGTATCGGTGCCAATTGTGAATGCGGATAACAATCTGGTGGCCAGCCTGTTCTGCCACGCCCCGATCGTGCGGCAGGATCTGGAAGCGATGAAAGCCCACCGCCCCGCCCTGCGCGAAGCGGCAGCCAAACTCTCAGAGCTGATCAGTTATACGGATAAGGACCGGATCGAGAAGTAATCCGGCGATGGTGTCAGGCATCGCTGCGCGATGGCTGACCTACGATACACGATCGAATAGATCAGTTCTGCGCTTCCTCTTCCGGCAGATCTTCGTAAGGCTCGATCACAAAGGCATCCATGCTGTAACCGGACGATGCCAACTGGTTGGTGGTGGTTTCCAGCATCAGTTTTCCGGTCACCCAGATCGCATCGTAGAGGTTCTCTACCTTGGTACCCGGCTCGAAGCGTACGTAGATGATCTGGTTGGACGGCGGTGGCGGTACGTGGATACAGGCCCCGAAGTACGGCACCAGGAAGAACTCTGTTACGTTCTTACCATCCCCCTGGACAGGGACCACAAATCCCGGGATTTTAATCATCTGATCGGCCATCTCTGGCACCACAGGGGCTGAACGTAACGCAGCCTGCATCTGATCCATCAGGTCCGCCGCACGCGGATCGAGATCGTCCAGCGTATCCAGTTCACTGGTATCCATCAGGTCATCAAGCGTGAAGTTTGGTGGCATCAATGCTTCCCACTCCACCTGTTTTACAGTTTCACCGTTGACGGTTTCAGCCGCGACAAGGTTCTGGGATAACAGGCCGCACAGCGACAACACAATCAGGATCGAACGGAACATGGCAGTACTCAAAAACTAGATTCGGATCGTCATACCATCCGCCACCGAATAACGGTAGGCGCGGTAACCGGGAATTAATCCCACCAATATACCGCAGACTGCAACAAGGCTCAGAAGTTTCCATTGATAAAGCGATAAAGGACTCAGAGGTACAAAAACACCCATCTGACTTTCCAGTATTGGCTGGGCGACGGCAATGCCACCGTAGAGCAGTAAAATCCCCAGCCCGATCCCCATCAACGTGAGCAATGCCGACTCCAGCGTCAGTAGCAACAGGATCTGCCACGCCCGCGCACCGACTGAACGCAGGATAGCCAATTCGCGGCGGCGTTCGTTAAGACTGGTCAGGATCACCGTCAGCATCCCCACCAGCCCTGCCACTACGACAAATGCAGAAACCAGCAGCAGCGCTTTTTCGGCAATACCCACCATATCCCACAGCTGCTGCAGTGCCACCCCTGGGATAATCGCCAGCAAAGGCTCCTTACGGTAACTGTTGATCACGCGCTGCAGCTGGAAGGTCGCCACCTTGGATTTCATGCCCACCAGAAAAGCGGTGATCTGCTCCGGCTGCAGTTCCAGCTTTGCCGCCTCTTCCGCCGAGACTGTCTGGCCCGGGATACGGGTGCCCGCTTTCCAGTCAATATGAATCGCTTCCAGTGCCTCCAGACTCAGGTGCAGGGTCCGATCCACCGGTGTGCCGGTACGTTCCAGGATACCAACCACGGTAAAAGGTTTGTCATCGTGTTTGGCAAAGCTGGTGCTACCCATACCATGGGAAACCACAATTTTGTCGCCCAGCTTATAGCCTAGCTTGTCGGCCACTTCGGCCCCTAACACCACATCGTACAGCCCGCTGAACTGTACGCCTTGTGCCAGAACCAGAGGGCGTTTATTGCCGTATTTGTAGTGTCTGAAGTAATCCTGGGTGGTACCCAGCACCCGGTAACCCCGGTGGGAGTCCCCCAACGAAATCGGCACGGTCCAGGCCACCTGACGCTGCTTACTTACTTTCTGGTAGGTCTCCCAGCTGATATTGCTGGTCGCGTCACCGATACGGAATACCGAATAGAGCAGAAGCTGGATCTGTCCACTGCGCGCGCCCACCACCAGATCGGTACCGGAGAGTGTATTGGCAAAGCTGTTACGGGTTTCGGTACGCACCTTCTCCACACCCAGCAGCAACATCACGCTGACAGCGATGGTAAAAAGCGTGAGCAGCGCGGTAAAACGGCGGTGCCAGAGGCTTTTGGCGGTAAGCTGCAGCAGGATCATTGGGCTTCCTCCGCAGTGGTTACCCCATTCAGTTGGGTAAGATTCTCCACCCGGTCGAAATGACTTTGCAGCCCCGGATCATGGCTGACGAACAGTAGCGTGGTTTGCTCCTGTGCACATTCAGACAGCAGCAGCTCCAGAAAACGATCTCGGTTGGCCACATCCAATGCCGAAGTGGGTTCATCAGCAATCAGTATCTCGGGGGAGCCGATCAGGGCACGCGCTACCGCCACTCGCTGTTGCTGTCCCATGGACAGCTCGGTCACAGGACGTTGCAGCAGTTTGCTATCAGAGAGTTCCAGATGGTCGAGCAAACGTTGCGCCGCGGCTTCAACGCTGCCATCGCGCAGTTGTGCTTTGTCGCGGCGGGCGCGCGAGAAGCGACAGGGTAAAGCGACATTATCCAGTACGTTCAGGTAGGGCAACAGATTGAACATCTGGAACACAAACCCGATATGGTCGGCGCGAAAGTGATCTCGGCGGGACTTATTCAGAGCGTGCAGACTGACGTCCAGAAGATGGACGGCACCCTTTTGCGGCTCAAGCACGCCTCCGATCAGGTTGAGCAGCGTACTTTTACCGCTACCGGACGCCCCCTGCAGAAACACGCGCTCACCGCGTGCTACCTGCAGAGATTGGATCGATAACAGAGGTTGGTCGGCTGTCCAGCCGAACTCGAGCTGTTCCAGCGTGATTGCAGCCTGCACCCGTTGCTCCTTATTCGTTATCAGAAATAGATGCTGCTCTTTTCTTTGCTCAGGATTTTACCGGTCTGTAGCTGCGGTGTAATCAACTGAACGTTGATCTTTTCCATCGCCGGGAACTGCTGGAAGAGTGTGGTATCCATACGCAGCAATTTGCCCGGTTTAGCGCACTGATAGAAGTATTGAGCACGGATATCGCTGTGGGTAGATTCATCATGCTTCTCGTGAGCGTGATCATCGTGGCCATGCTCATCATGCTTCTCATGACCGTGGTCGTCGTGGCCATGCTCGTCATGCTTCTCATGGCCATGATCATCGTGGCCGTGCTCGTCATGCTTCTCATGACCGTGATCATCGTGGCCGTGCTCGTCATGCTTCTCATGACCGTGTTCTTCGTGGCCATGCTCGTCATGCTTCTCATGACCGTGTTCTTCGTGGCCATGCTCATCTTTGCTCTGCTGGTACTCCAGCTCCACACGACCAAGACTACACTCCGCGCTGCGCGTGAAGCTGAAAAGCTTATCCGCGGCTTTTAACGCCGCAGTCGCACTGTCGACCTGCGCCTGCTGTTTCGCGTTACGGATTTCGTGCTCAAAACCAAAAATATTCGCGGCTGGGGAAACCAGCTCAATCTCCAGGAAAGGTCCATCCATCGCGACGTTCAGCTCCGCCACACCGTGTTCGTGGCTGCCAAGCGATCCCATCTGCTCCTCCGCCTGTATGCCAGGCGCTGCTAGCAGAGATGCCGCCAGTGTTGCGGTGGAAAAGATCACTTTATTGCGCATGGTTAAGACTCCTGTGTCTGTCTGGATACGACGCCTGAATTGGAAAGTGCACTCATACTAGTTGTTACAATATAACATTTCAATTGACTAATATTCGTCCCCCGCTCATATAAGCGCCGAAATGATCAAACCCAACTTATCCAGTGCTTTCAGCCGCTCCTCCGTCCAGGGGTGTGCGTAACTCAAACGCAGGCAGTTAGGATAGCGGCCGCTGGCGCTGAACAGCACGCCCGGGGTTATCAAGATCCCCTGGTCACGTGCTAAAGCATAGACCTTCATGGTATCGATCGGTTCCGGTAACTGCAGCCAAAGTGTTAACCCACCCTCAGGCGGATGGAACGCACAAGCGACTGGCCAGTTATCCTGAATAAAGCTGATCAGTTCATCCCGCTGCGCTTGTAACTGGGGCAGATAACGGCGCAAGTGACGGTCGTACCCGCCATCTTCGATAAATGCCGCCAGGCCATTCTGGACATAACGGCTGCCAGCCAGCGAGGTTACCAACTTCAGGCGCTGGAGCTCGGCACGGTACTTCCGGCTGGAAACCCAGCCCACCCGCAGTTCACGGGAGAGGGTTTTAGATACAGAACCGCACAATAACACCCGCCCCTCGCTGTCGAACGATTGGATAGGCGGCAATGGCCGGGTGAATGCCAGCTCACGGTAGATGTCATCTTCGATAATGTGAAAATCAAACTGCTGTGCCAGATTGAGTATCTGCTTGCGATTCTCCAGCGGCATCAACGCACCGGACGGTGTCGCATAGGAGGGTGTTACCACACAGACTTTGATCGACCAGCGTTCGGCACTCGCGGCCAACGCATCAAGATCGATCCCCTGATCAGGTGTTGAAGGGATCTCCAGCACCTTCAGCCCCAGCGTTTCTGCCAGCTGCAGTACACCGTAGAAACCCGGCGACTCAATCGCCACCAGGTCTCCCGGCTGGCACAGACACATCAGCGAAAAGAACAGCGCCTGCTGGCAACCTGCGGTGACCGTCAGATCGTCCGCTTCCAACAAGCAGCCTTGCCGCTTGTAACGCCGCGCCAGCGCATCACGTAACGGCTCACTTCCGGCAAGCGCATCATAATACTGGTGCTGCTGACCACGCTGACGACGCAGTTCACGGGCGACGGTGCGATTCAGCTGCAGCAAACCAGGCGCTTGTCCGGTTTTCGCCTCCACCTCCGGCAGGATATCGAACGCCGCGCTGCGGCACATCAGATCCTGGGTTACCGCCGATACAGATACGGGGGTTGGGTCGGCCGTATGCGCCGGGGCTGTGGGTGGCTGGATCGTTTTGTGGCGCGCACGCACAAAGTAACCCGCTTTTGGCCGGGCCTCGATCAGACCACGCGCCTCCAATCGGCTAAGCGCGTGCATCACCGTCGTTTTCGATAGCGCCTGCTCCTGCGCCAATGAGCGGATAGAGGGTAAGCGCTCCCCCGCCTGCCAGCGTCCCTGCGCTATGCCTTCGGCCAGATACTGCTCCAGCGCCGAGTACAAGAATTCAGACATCGCCAATCTGTACCCTATAAAGTTTATTTTTTTATACCTGTTCTTATTTTCTCACTGACCTAGAGTAGCCCACAAGCAAAATTTCAGGAGCCCGTAATGGAGCAGATCCCCGTCTACAACCACCCGCCGACTCAGCCTTCAACCACCACTGCTGTTGGTGGCAAGATACACGTACGTCTGACGCAGGGTCGTTATCAGAATATCCGCCGCCTGGTGAGCGGTAGCTTGCTGGCATTGTTTTTTGCGCTGGTCTGGGTTGAGGTGGATGGCGCCCCCTGGCTACTGTTCGATTTTGCTCAGCACCGTATCACCCTGTTTGGCACCCACTTCTCCTGGTCCGACCTGCCGGTAATGGCGGGCCTGATGATTGCCGGTACCGCACTGCTGTTCTTTATGGCGGTGGGCTGGGGACGACTCTGGTGCGGTTTTGCCTGCCCGCAGAGTATCTGGACCTGGCTGTTTATCCGTATTGAAGACCTGACCGAGGGGCGTGCAGGCCTGCGCCGTAAACAGGAACAGATGCCACTGAAAGGTGCCCTGCTGTTCCGGAGACTTGCCAAACACGGCCTCTGGCTGCTGCTCTCTGTCGCTACCGCGCTGACCTTCACCGGTTACTTTATTCCGATTCGCGAAATGCTCAGCGATAGCCTGAGCCTGCAGCTCTCATTGGCAACTCTGTTCTGGCTTGTCACCATGAGTGCGCTGACCTACGTAAACGGCGGCCTGGTGCGTGAGAAAGTCTGCTTCCACATGTGCCCCTACTCCCGCTTTCAGGGCGTGATGTTTGACCCGGATACCCGCACCGTCACCTACGACGCGGGCCGTGGCGAACCCCGTATGCGCGGCAAAGCACCTGCTCAGACCGATAGCGATAACGGTCAGCATGTACGCCAGGGTGACTGTGTTGATTGCAGCCTCTGCGTACAGGTGTGCCCGACCGGCATCGATATCCGCAATGGCTTGCAGTACGAGTGTATCGATTGCGGCGCCTGTATCGACGCCTGCGATGCGGTGATGGATAAGCTTGGTCTGCGTCGTGGCCTGATCGCCTTTCAGTCGGAGAATCAGCTGCGTAACCTGCCCTCGCCGCTGTTCCGTCCACGCATGCTGACCTACCTTCTGATCATTCTGGCATCCACATCGGCCGTACTCTATGGCTTTGCCAACCGCACGGAGTTGCTGCTGGAAGTGCGCCGTGACCGTCAGGATCTTTATCAGCAGATGTCCGATGGACGTCTGTGCAACCTCTACCATCTCAAGCTGGAGGTTTATACCCAGCGCTCAACGCCTGTAAATGTGATTGTGGATGCGGGCTTTGACACCCAGCTGGTTGGCTCGCCGAATATCAGCGAACAGTTCTTTAACCAGTGGCAACCGTATCGGGTGTGCACGTACGCCAATAACCTGCCATCGCGTTCGGAATTGAGTTTCAGGGTTAAGCAGGGAGAGAGCGAAGCGATTAAGGAGAGTAAATTTATTGCGCCGGTGGTGCGTTAAACATGTCGGGCATCGCTGCGCGATGGCCGACCTACGATAAGAGTAGGTTGGCGACGAGCGAAGCGACTCCCAACATTGGCCCCTACATTTGATCCATAAATTTGAGGCATAAAAAAGCCCCGCCAAATGGCGGGGCTGAAAGTATTACAAGCTGAGACACCGGGGAAAGGTGCTCGTTAAGCCTGAAAGGTCCCGAAAAGTGCTTCGAAATAAGGGTATGGGTACAGGGAGCCAATGAGTCTCGTTGGCTGTGTGTTCCCATCAACGAGTGTTATAGTAACAACTGACATTTTTGAGAAACATCCCCTGTTTCAACAAACTTAATTCTCATTTTTGAAAAGATGATCGATCTCGAAGGGCTTTATCTGTTTGTGAAGGTGGTCGAGGAGGGCAGCTTCAGTGCCGCCAGCCGTCGGCTGGAAGTGCCTACAGCGACCGTCAGCCGCCGCATTGCCCAGCTTGAAGAGAAGCTGGGTTACAAGCTGCTACACCGCAGTTCCCGCCGCCTGACCCTGACCGAAAGTGGCGAACGTTACTTTAACGCCTGTCAGCCGCTACTTAACGGCATGGATGAGGTGACCACAGAACTTGCCAGTGAGTTGGCACGCCCCTCCGGTGTGCTGAGAATCGCTTCGCCGGTGAACCTGGCCAACAACCTGCTCGCCCCCTGGTTCTTCAGTTTTATGAAGGAGTACCCGGAGATCGACCTCAAGGTTACCCTAAGCAACCACCCGATCGATCTGGTTGATGCTTCCATCGACGTGGCCTTTCGTTTGGGTGACATTCAACTCAATGACTGGATCTGCCGACAGATCGGTCACGCCCAGTTTATGCTCTGCGCCGCGCCGGAATACCTGGAGCACAACGGCGAACCCGAATCCCCCAAAGAGCTGGCGCAACATGCGTTGATCCGTACCGAACCGATCCGCGAATGGCAGCTGGTATCGGATGTGGGTGACGCCTACAGCATACAGAGTAGCGGTCATTTTGTAGTGGACGAGCTGAATATGGCGCACAAGGCAGTACTGGCGGGTATCGGTATCGCCAACCTGCCTTTCCATGTGATTCACGACGATCTCGAACGGGGAGCCCTGCAGCCAGTGATGCGGGGCTGGACTGAGAAAACACGCAGTTTCCATATGCTCTACCCGGACCGCCGCCATATTCCCGCCAAAGTGCGGGCATTTGTGGACTTTATCTGTGCCCGGGCTGAGGAGAGCCGCGCTAACTAACGCAGCTCTGTGGCCTCATCCAGGCAGATTATGAAAGATATCGATCTGGTTCAGTGGGATCGGTTCTCCCAGCAGGTAACCCTGCAGGTAGTCAAAACCAATATCGATCGCTGCCTGTTTCACCTTCTCATCGTGAACAAACTCGGCGATGGTATCCACGCCTAAGCGCTGACCAAAATTGACGATGGTCTCCGCCAGCAGGCGGGTGTTGGGATCGGTATCCAGGTGTTTGATCAGGGAACCGTCCACTTTGATGCAATCGATATCCAGCTTCAGCAGGTACTCGAAGTTGGAATACCCGGTCCCGAAATCATCCACCGCGATGCGGCAGCCGATCTCCTTAGCCCGCGCAATCGACCTGCTCACCTGCTCGTAGTTATCGATCCCCTCAGATTCGACGATCTCCAGAATCAAACGCTCGGCCAGATCATATTTTGCGGCGTTGTGCAGAATCATATCCACGGTTTCTTCGCTGAGAATATCCCGCACCGTCAGGTTGATGGTGAAATCCTCCTCCCGGGTGGCGAAGAAACGGAACGCCTTCTCGATCATAATCTGGGTCAGACCGTGGTAGAGATGCGCCCGTTTGGCAGGTTCGAGGAAGAAATAGGGCGTATATACCGTGCCATCATCCTCTTTCAGGCGCATCAGGCACTCGTATTTGGTAATACATCCGGTTTTGGCATCAATGATCGGCTGTGCGTACACCTCGATACGATCGTTGTCGATCGCCTCACGTACGCTGCCCACCCAACGAATATTGGTCTCGATCCGTTTCTTCAGCTGTGAATCCTGGTCGTAGATCTCGTAGGGCAGACCTTTATCCTGAGCGCTGCGCAGGGCGATATCCGCTTCGATATAGGCATTGCGGCCGGAGCCACCGCCAATAACCACCTGTGGACTGAATTCCTGTGCTTCAACCTTCAACTGAGTATCGCAGATCTTTTTCGACATCAGCGCACAGAACTCGTTAAAGGCGGCGCTGTCGGTAAAACATGGCGTGGTGATAACGAACTCATCCCCCGCGAGACTGTACAGCGTCATCTCATCATCGAGCATCGCCGACAGGCTGTCAGCAAACTGCTTCAGCACCTTATCGCCCACTTCGTAACCGCAATATTCGTTGATCACGCTGAAGTCACGGATGTTGATCAGCAGCAGCGAATGTTCCACCTCGGTTTCAAGGTCGTGCAGCAGTTTTTCACGGTTGGGCAACCCGGTCATCGGATCGGTCTGCTGACGTGCGATCAGACCGTCCTTCTCGATCAGGTCGGTGATGTCGCTACGGATCGACATAAACTCCGTAATCTTCCCCTGCGGGTCGAGCATCGGCACAATGACCGAATCGACATAGTAGGTGTGACCGTCCTTACTGCGATTCTTGATCACACCTTTCCAGATCTCCCTGCGTAAGATGGTCTGCCACATCTCACGAAACAGCTCCGGGGGCGAATCTTCGTGACGCACGGTCGCATGCGTTGACCCAATCAGCTCCTCACGACTGTAGCCGGAGATCCGGCAGAACTCGTCGTTTACGTAGGTGATCACTCCCTGTGCATCGGCTTTTGACACTATGGCACTGCTGTCTACCGCGCTTTTGTACTGCTTGAGCAGTGAGCGGTGCAACGCCAGCTCCCGGATCACTCCGTCGGCGGCGTTTAATGTGTCTTCTGTCTGCAGCGACAAACCCTGTTCCCCTTAACCTTTGATACGTAACCGATAATGACTATCAAATATATGGGGATATAGCATAGATTAATACGTTAATCACATGATTCTTATAAGGTTTTTGCAGGAAATTTGTCGCCAATCAGTTTTTTCTTGGCCGCTCTGGAAAGCTTTTTTATCTCGGCCTCCCTTTTGCAGGCAGCGGAGCGATCAGGTTGTGACTCCTGATAGACCAGCTCAACCGGTTGGCGGACGCGTGTATAGCGGGCACCACCTTTAAGCTCCCCATTGTGCTCACGCAGGCGACGCTGGGGATCAGTGGTGACACCGGTGTAGAGGCTGCTGTCAGCGCAGCAGAGGATATAGACGTACCATTGGCTCATGGCGCCCATAGTACTCGTTTTAGACGGAACATCCCAAAACAAGGGCTGCACAGACAGGCATGCATCTCTGCAACCAGCGCACTTAACTTAAGCCAGCGGGCAACATACCCTGCTCTCCCAACAACCAGAGCACCAGATTGATACTGAAGAAAGAGAGTGCCGTAGCGGTGACCAGCGCCGCAGCACTGAGCTGCTCCTGGCCGTAGCGTTGCGCGATCATCGGCAGCACCCCCGCCATTGGCATCGATGCCAGCACAATCACACAGGCCTGCAGGATCGGATCAAACGGCGGCAACCACCAGACGATCAGCGCCACCACCACCGGATGCAGTGCCAGCTTAAAGAGCACCATCTGACCAAGATCGACACGTTGCCCCCGTACCGAGATCCCCACCAGCATGCCACCGATCACAAACAGGGAGAGTGGCGCCGCTGTGCCCGCCAGCATGTTCACCGCCGTCATCACCGGTTTTGGCGGTAACCACTGTAACCAGGACGCGAACATCCCGGTAAAGATGGCCAGCACCAACGGGTTGGTAAAGGTGCGGTAAAGCGCATTCAGAAACGCTTCGCGGGCCGAACCTTCCTTCTGGCCTGCCCACTCCGCCAGTGCCACCGTCACCGGAATCAACAGGATCAGATCCACCAGCATCGACAGGGCAACGCCGGTTACCGCCAGGGTGCCGAAGATCGGGCTGACGATCCCCAGGCCGACAAACGCACTGTTGGAGAGCGATCCGCCCAACGCCTGGAATGCCGCCTGATCCAGTGGCGCGGCGCGCATCCTTAACGCCACCACCAAGCCAACCGCGAGTACCAGCAACGACCCCGCCCCAAAGGCGATCAGGTAATAAGGATTTATCAGATCCAGCACCGGACGCGCCGACAGCGCCTTAATCAATAAGGCAGGCAGCGCCAGGTTGACGGCAAAGGCCGCCATACCGCCGATTGCAGATTTGGGGATAATGCCAACCCGTACCGCGAGATAACCCAGCGCGATCAGAAGAAAGATAGGCGTCGTGATCGCCAGTATTGCCAGCACTGTAATGTTCCTGAACCGTTATAAATTAGTAAACATATTAACAGAGCATTTTTCTCATTCCGGGCTGCATTGCGACGCGGTTTGAAAATCTCTTTTTCCATCCGGAACAAAATTCATCAGCATAAACAGCCATTGGCGGATATTTATCCACAGTTTCGCTTTATAGCCCCGCCGCAAGCGCCTAAAATACGCGGTTTGATCGCCAAACCAACGAGTACACCGTGACCGACCAGCCGCGTTTTTCCATCCTTGATCTGCCCGAAACCCAACTGCATAACCTGAAAGAGTTGGGTTACCAGCAGATGACACCGATTCAGGCCCAGAGCCTGCCCGAAATTCTGCAGGGCAAAGACCTGATCGCCAAAGCGAAAACCGGCAGCGGCAAGACCGCCGCTTTTGGTATCGGCCTGCTCAGCAGGTTGCAGCCCAAGCGCTACCGCGTGCAAACGCTGGTGCTCTGTCCGACCCGTGAGCTGGCCTCACAGGTTGCTAAAGAGCTGCGCCGCCTGGCGCGTTACCTGCCCAACATCAAGGTACTGACCCTGTGTGGCGGTCAATCGATCGGTCCACAGATCGGTTCCCTGCAGCACGGCGCACATATCGTGGTTGGCACACCGGGCCGGGTTAAAGACCACCTGCGTAAGAAAACCCTCAGCCTGGCCGACCTGCACACACTGGTGCTGGATGAAGCGGACCGGATGCTGGAGATGGGCTTCAATCAGGATATCCGTGATATTGCCGACCAGACTCCATCTGATCGCCAGACCCTGCTCTTCTCCGCCACCTACCCGGAAGAGATCAAAGCGCTGAGCGCCGACTTCCAGACCGATCCGGTGGAGGTCAGCGTTGAGTCGATCCACAGCGACAGCAAAATCCAGCAGCGTTTCTACGAGGTCGATCGCAACGACAAGGCCGACACCCTGGTCAAACTGTTGCTGCATCATCGTCCGACCTCCTGCGTGGTGTTCTGTAATACCAAACAGCAGTGTCAGGAGCTGAGTCAGCACCTCTACAACGCCGGTTTCTCCGCACGTGCGCTGCAGGGTGATATGGAGCAGAAAGACCGTGACATGGTGCTAGTGCAGTTCGCCAACCGCAGCTGCTCGATTCTGGTCGCTACCGATGTGGCGGCGCGAGGTCTGGATATCGACGATCTGGACGCGGTGGTCAACTTTGACCTGCCCCACGATCCTGAGGTTTATGTGCATCGAATCGGACGCACCGGTCGTGCGGGTAAAGAGGGTATCGCCCTCAGCCTGGCCACACCGCGTGAGGTACACAAGGTGCACGCGATCGAAGACTACTGTCAGCAGGAAGCGAACTACGCCGATGCGGCCGAGATCCCTGCCAGCAACGCGGCACCGGAACGCCCGGCCATGGTCACCCTCTGCATCGCGGGTGGTCGCAAGCAGAAGGTACGTCCCGGCGACCTGCTCGGTGCTTTAACGGGCGACGCGGGCATTCCCGGCGCGCAGGTCGGTAAGATCGATATCTACGACTTTTTCTCCTACGTCGCCATAGAACGTCCGATGGCACGCAAAGCGCTGGACCGCCTGCTGCAAGGCAAAATCAAAGGTCGTAAATTCAAGGTCCGCCGTCTCTAAGGCGGGCCCAACACCCTGTTCGGAACTAATCCCATGGCAACAAAAGCAAGCGCCCGTCACATCCTGGTAAAAACCCGGGAAGAGGCAGAAAAGATCAAACAGCAACTGGATAAAGGCGCCGACTTCGGCAAGTTGGCCAAACAGTACTCCACCTGCCCGTCCAAGAAACGTTTTGGCGACCTGGGTGAGTTCCGCCGCGGCGAGATGGTGAAGGCCTTTGACGATGTGGTTTTTAAGAAAGCCTTGCTCACGGTGCACGGGCCGATCAAGACCCGCTTCGGTTGGCACCTGATTGAACCGATCTATCGCAGCTGAGGCCCTCAGTTCCGGAACAGCGCTCAAATAAAAACAATCATGCAAGCTGTCTGTCACAACCCTGCGTTTTAATAGGCCTCCCAACAAGGAAGACAGCCCATGATCCTCTCACTCAGCAACTTGCCGCACGATGTCAGCCTGCACGACATCTGCGAGCTTTTCCCCAACGATGAGCGTATCGAACATATCCATTTCAGCGATGACGGGAATCCTGACAACGTGCTGGCGTGGATAAAATTTCAGGAGATCGGCCGGGTCGAGCTGAACCGGATGGTCGACCGATTTAACGGCCATTTTCTGCAGGACAGACGCCTGGAAGCCTACGCCCCGCTCTTCTTCAGCTGAGTCAGAATACCCCCAGATAATACGTGCCTTTTCCACTATCAAAGTGGGTGCAGTAGGCCATACTTAAAAGTGACAACGGACTGACTTTTGTGAACCGACACGCCGGTGATTGCCATCTCAACCGGCGGCACCGCTTGTCGAGACTACGAAAACCCAACGTTGAGCCGTGCACCATGGTTATTACACTCAGTAACCTGCCAGCACACATCACAGAAGAGCACATCGTCGATATGCTCAAAGGGGATACACGTATTCAGAAAATCACCTTAAACAACGACGGCAACCCGGATAAGGTGATGGCATTCGTGGAGATGGATATCGACCGGCTTGAGGCAGCGTTCCTGTCCAAACATCTGGACCAGTCCTTTTTCGGGGATCGACGCATACAGGCGTATACGCCGCTTTTCTTCTCCCGCTAACGCCGCCCGCAGGCTGAATTATTCGCTGGCGTATTCGGTCTTATCTTTGTATTCGCACAGATCTTCGATCAGGCAGATACCGCATTTGGGTTTACGCGCGGTACACACATAACGCCCCAGCAAAATCAGCCAGTGATGGGCATCCTGCAAAAACTCCTTAGGCACGAAGCGCAGCAACTTATCTTCCACTTCGTTGACGTTTTTACCCGGTGCAATCTTCGTGCGGTTAGAGACGCGGTAGATATGAGTGTCCACCGCCATGGTCGGCTGACCGAATGCTGTATTCAGCACCACGTTGGCCGTTTTACGCCCCACTCCCGGCAACGCTTCCAGCTCTTTACGCGTCTGTGGCACTTCAGAGTTGTGCAGGTCGATCAGCATGCGACAGGTTTTGATCACGTTTTCCGCTTTGGCGTTAAACAGACCGATGGTTTTGATGTACTCCTTCAGACCATCCACTCCCAGCGCATAGATCGCTTCCGGCGTATTAGCGACAGGATAAAGTTTGCGGGTAGCTTTGTTGACGCCAACGTCGGTTGCCTGCGCAGAGAGGATCACCGCGATCAGCAGCTCGAACGGGTTACTGTATTCCAGCTCGGTGGTGGGATTGGGATTGTCATCCCGCAGGCGGGCAAAAATTTCGTGGCGTTTCTGTTTGTTCATAACGATCTTCTGGCAGCGGCTGAGGCAGCATTTCGTACTTGGAGGCCGCCATCATAAAGCAGCCCCCGCTGACAGTCATCCGTGGCCGAAAACGTTGTACTGGTTACGGCCGTTCTCTTTTGAGCGATAGAGCGCATGGTCAGCCTGTGCCACCCACTGCTCATGATTCTGAGTTTCCGGCTGCAGTTCAGCGATACCCAGGCTGATGGTCACGGTAATAGACTGACCTTCGTACTCCACCTCAACCATCTCTGCGGCACGGCGCAAACGCTCGGCCACCGTCTCGGCCTGCGAGGCATTGGTACCGGTCAGGATAACGCCGAACTCCTCACCGCCGTAACGCCCGACAAAATCGGTCTTACGTGCATGTTTGGACAATAACCCGGCGATCTGTCGGATCACCTCGTCACCCGCCGGATGACCATAGGTGTCGTTCACCGCTTTGAAGTGGTCGATATCCAGCATGATCAGGCTACAGGCTTCCTGATTACGCAGGTAACGGCTCAGCTCCTGCTCCAGCAGCTCCTCCCAGTAACCACGGTTGTAGAGGCCTGTGAGACGGTCTTCCCGGCTCAGGTCCTGCAGCTGTGCGTTTACATCCTGCAGGGCCAGCTTGCTCACTGCGGTATCGGTAACGTCGTAGATGATAATGCCCACGTACTCCACCTCACCTGAGGGTGAGGTCAGCGGAATCAGGGTCACGTTCTGGTACATCAGTGCCGCTTCACCGGTAATCGGGCGCTGGCTCTTAAACTCAAACAGGTAGGGACGCTGCTCCCAGGTGATATACACCGGGCTTTTCAGCTGAAACACGCTGTCGATCTTATGACGCAGCCATTTCGCTGGCAGATCGGGGAATAAACTGAAAAGCGACTCTGCACGTGCTGTGGCGGGGCCCACACCCGAGTGGTTGGACATAAAGCTGTTCCACAGGTGCACCTGATACTGGCTGTCCATCACGATCAGGCCTACATCCAGGTTCTGCAGCAGCCCCAGATGCCAGTGGACCTCTTCAATGTTGAGACTTTGTTTATTCGCTTCCATCAGAAAAAGTCACTCAGTTTACGTAACGCTGGCAGAGAGTCTTCGCTGAATACCAGCATCAGCTCGCAGCTGATCTGGCGTTCGTGCAATCCATATTCGATGGTAATGGCCATAGTCTTTTCCCAGTGACCGCCCTGGGTTGGCAGTTGCTTCAACGGCGGCAGGATCACCGGCGTACCGAAGCTGAACTCAATATCCAGCTGCTTGGCAAAGGTCTGCAGGAAGGCGCCGATCAGGGTGTTCGCCACATCCATCAGCAGCTCGTTCTCCAGCTCAATCGTTGGCCGGAACTCCACCTCCAGCAGCTTGGCCAAAGGTTCAAAGCAATCATGCGGTAGCGTCAGCAACGCCTCACCGGCAATGCCTGCCCCAACAAACCCTTGCGACACAATACGGTCATTCAGTTCTGCCGAGGTCTTAAATTTCTGTTCCAGAGTATGGCGGCTGATGGTTTTTACATCAGGTACAGGCAGGTGCACGAAGGAGTTGAGGAAGCGGGCCAGACGATCACCTGCACGTCCCATCGCGACGTTGGCGATCTCCTGATAATAATCGGGCAACGCAACCGTATCATCGCTCTCCTGAGACTCGACGGCTTCGCCGGACAGTTCGCTGAGCAAGCCATAACGGCGCAGTACGTCAGAGACGATCTCTTCGGTGAACGGTTTCTGGATAAAATCCAGCGCGCCCATCTCAATGACCTGCTTGCGGGCCTCTGGCTGAATATCACCGGAAACAACGATCACCATGGTGGGCAGATCGTCTCGACGAATCCGCTCCAACACCTGATAACCGTCCATGATCGGCATATTGAGATCGAGGAACATTACATCGCCACGCCCGGCGCGGATCTGTTCTAAAGCGGTAAGACCGTGCTCCGCGAAAGTGATGTCGACGTTCCAGTGGGTCAGCGCCCTGGCCATCTGCTTACGGGCCAGGTTGGAGTCATCACAGATCACGACAGGTATAGGACTGCTCACACCACAGCTCCCTTTGTGCAGCAAGTTGCAGAAAGGTCTCAGCCTATCGAATCTTCAGTGTGAAAACAATGTGGAATTTCAAGCAGATGGAGGCACCTTCGCAGTATATGCGAGGTACCTCCGAAGCGGTAATTAACCGGTAACGCGAACGCGTTCTGTAGTTTTTGGCGTATCTGGCGTGGCCGCCTGACGACGGGCGTTGAGACGATCGTCGATGATATTTTTCAGCGCGATCAGCAGACCCATGCCCACGAACGCTCCCGGCGGCAATACCGCGAACAGGAAGCCTGGGTAATCATCCACCAGAACGATCTTCCAGCTTTCGGCACTAGCACCAAACAGCAGCTGCATATCGGCGAACAACGTACCGGAACCCAACGCTTCACGCATCGCGCCCAGCACCACCAGCACGGCAGTAAAACCAACACCCATCATCAGGCCATCGAGCAACGACGCCGGCACTGGGTTCTTGCTGGCAAAGGCATCCGCACGGCCCATGATCGCGCAGTTGGTTACGATCAGTGGGATAAAGATACCGAGGATCTGATACAACTCGTAGGTGAACGCCTGCATCAGTAGCTCAATCGCGGTTACAAAGGATGCGATGATCATCACAAAGATCGGCAGACGTACCGAGGTTGGTACAAACTGACGGAAAGCGGAGATGGTCAGGTTGGAGCCCAGCAATACGATGGTACTCGCCAGGCCCAAGCCGATGGCGTTAACCACGGAACCGGTGACCGCCAGCAGTGGACAGAGGCCCAGCAGCTGCACCAGCGCAGGGTTGTTGTCCCAGAGACCATCCAGCGTAATTTTCTTAGCGTCCATAGTGATCAGTTCGCCCCCTTGAGAGCCGGCCCCAGCAGCGCCGCCTTATTGATTCGGAAATACGCCAGCGCACGGCCGGTGGCATTCACCACAGCACGTGGTGTAATGGTCGCACCGGTAAACTGGTCAAACTGACCGCCGTCTTTCTGCACCGCCCAGTTCGGGTCTTTGTCACCCTCACTGGTCAGGCCGTTGAAGCTCAGCACCCAATCGGATTTTTTCAGGTCGACCTTATCACCCAATCCCGGTGTTTCCTTGTGTTCCAGTACGCGCACGCCAGCAACGGTGCCGTCGCGATTGATACCCACAATCATATTGATCGAACCGCTATAACCGTCCGGCGCAACCACAGGCATGATAACGGTGCTCACTTCACCGTTACGACGCGCACGGTAGGCATCTGCCGGTTCTTCATGGCCCAGCAGTTCAGGTGCTACAAACGCCACGGTATCGTCCAGCAGATCGTTCTCAATGCTGTCACGCGGCACGATCTCGTACAGCGCTTTCGCCTGAGCTTCACGCACGTTGTGTTCGATAAGGGACTTAGTGGATACCTGAGTCACCGCAATCAGACCGGCCGTCACCACCGCAAAGATGGTGATACCCAGCGTACTGGTGCGAATCGCAGAAAACATCTCCATCAGGCGTCTCCCTTCATGCCACGGTTCGCTTTAGCGTGCCCGTAGGTACGCGGCTGGGTGTACTGGTCGATAAACGGCGCGGTCAGGTTCATCAGCAACACCGCAAAGGCCACCGCATCGGGATAACCACCCCAGGTTCGGATAACAAAGATCAGCAGACCGATACCGATGCCGTAGTAGATTTTACCCTTGTTACTGGTCGCAGCCGTTACCGGATCGGTGGCGATAAAGAATGCGCCCAGCATGGTGCCACCCACAGTCAGGTGGAAAAACGGATCGGGAAAGTAATCAGGTTCAACCGCGAAGAACAGGGTCGACAGCACCGCCAGCGAGCCCAGCATTGCCACCGGTGTATGCCAGGTAAAAACCTTGCGGTAGAGCAGGAACACACCACCCATCACGTAGGCAGCGCTCACCGCGTGCCATGCGCCGATGCCGTCTGCCAGCACTGGTACCTGACGCCACGCCTCTTCGGTGGTCAGGCCACCACGGTGGCGCAAGGCGTCCAGCGGTGTCGCACCGGTATAAGTGTCGATCATGGAGGCATCAAGGCCGCCAAAGATCATCGCCAGGGTATCGCCCAGGCTCAGCACACTCCAGCTGCTTTCCGCATCCACCAGCACAAAGGGTGCGGTCCAGCGGGTCATCTCAACCGGAAAGGAGATCAGCAGCAGAGCATAGGCCACCATCGCCGGATTAAACGGGTTCTGGCCCAAACCACCGTACAGGTGTTTGGCCACCACAATGGCGACAAAGACACCCACCAGGGTGACCCACCAGGCCGCAAACGGCGGCAGTGCCAGCGCCAGCAGCACAGCGGTGACCACAGCGCTGTAGTCTTTCAGGTAGAAGCTGACCGGGCGGTTACGCAGCTTCATGATTGCCGCTTCAAACCCCACAGCGAGCAGTGATGCCCAGATCACATTGATCAGGGTGCCCCAACCAAAGAAGAAGGTCATCGCGGCCAGACCCGGCAGGGTCGCCAGCAGCACCGTGCGCATCACGTCACCGGTGCTGTTTACCTTATGCAGGTGGGGAGAACTGGATCGAATTAAAGCCATTGATCAGTCGGTCCTTACTCAATCGAGGGTTACGGTGTCAGCTTCGGTGTTGTTCTCCACAACACCCCCCGCCGCTTCATACGCGGAGCGGGCCTCTTCATATTTTCCACGCAGTTTTTCAACGCCTGCGCGCATCTTCTCGGCGGTCGGCAAACCTTTAGCTTCGGCATTTTTTGCCGCCGCGTCGGCTTTTTCCACTTTGCCGCGTGCTGCGTCCATATCCGCTTTCAGTTCTGCAAGGTTGGCGGCGGGCGCGGGCGCGGAGGCAGCATTCTGCTGCTGGGCATCCTCAAAGGCTTTTTTCGCCTCCTCGTATTTACCCTGCAGTTTCGCAACACCGGCACGCATCTTCTCAGCCGTTGGCAAACCTTTCTCTTCGGCGTTCTTGGCAGCCGCTTCAGCTTTTTCCACTTTGCCGCGTGCCGCTTCCATGTCCGCCTTCAGTTCGTCCAGATTAACGGTCGGTGCGGGAGCTGAGGCAGCGTTTTGTGCCTGGGCATCTTCAAAGGCTTTTTTCGCCTCTTCGTATTTACCCTGCAGTTTCTCTACACCAGCACGCATCTTCTCAGCCGTTGGCAGGCCTTTCTCTTCGGCATTCTTCGCAGCGGCATCGGCTTTCTTGACCTTCGCCAGCGCTTTCTCCATATCTTCTTTCAACGGCGCCAGATCGATGGCTGGCTTAGCCGGAGCAGCACTAGCGTTCTGCGCCTGCGCATCCTCAAAGGCTTTCTTCGCCTCTTCGTATTTGCCGCGCAGCTTATCCACACCGGCGCGCATCTTCTCAGCGGTCGGCAGGCCTTTCTCTTCGGCGTTCTTCGCAGCGACTTCAGCTTTCTCCACCTTGGCCAGCGCTTTCTCCATATCCTCTTTCAATGGAGCCAGATCGATGGCCGGTGTCGCAGGCGCAGCACCGCCGCCCTGCTCCGCGTCTTCGAACGCTTTCTGCGTACTCTCTACCTTGGCCTGCTGTTCTTTGACCTTGGCTTCCAGTGCGGCGATATCGCCTTCACCGGAATCCTGTGCGTTCGCCAGTGCTTTTTCTGCCTGTTTCAGCTTGGTGCGTGCGACCGCAGCCGCAGTCTTCAACTGTTTGATATCCACAGGTGCGGCGACCGGAGCCGGTGCAGCCTGGGCATCGTCGTAGGCTTTTTGTGCCGCCTCAGACTTGGCTTCTAGCTCCGTCACAGTATCACGCAGCTGCTCGACGCCATCCTGGCCTTTCTCTTCGGCAGCTTTCAGCGCCGTCTGCGCTTTCTTCAGCTTGGTACGGGCTACGGCGGCAGCAGTTTTCAGCGCTTTGATATCCGGCGCGCCTGCAGCGGCTGGGGCACCGCCTTTCTCGGCTTGCTCCAGTTTAGTCTGGGCGTCCTGCGCCTTCTGTTCAGCCACCTTAAACGCAGCTTCCAGTTCAGCCAGGTTATCCGCACCGCTCTCCTGCGCCGCCAGGAAAGCTTTTTCCGCTTTCTTCAGCTTGGTTCGCGCCACCGCTGCGGCGGTCTTAAGCGCCTTCACGTTATCCTGCGCAGCAGCCGGTTTAGCGGCAGCACTATCCTTCTTAGACGCCTGCGCCTTAGCAGCTTCTTCAGCACGGGCCTTACGGCGCAACTCTTTCTCAATTTTTTCCTGTTCCAGACGCGCCTGACGCGCCTCGAAACGCATACGTGCGTATTCCGCTTTCTGCTTCTCAGCCTCCTCCTGACGGATCTCGGCTTTGGCATTGCGGTAGTACTGCACCAGTGGAATGTTACTTGGGCAGACAAAGGAGCAGGCGCCACATTCGATACAATCGAACAGATTGTGGTGTTTGGCTTTCTCGTACTCCTTGCCCTTGGCGAACCAGTGCAGCTGCTGCGGCAGCAGTTCAGCCGGGCAGACCTGTTCGCACATACCACAGCGGATACAACTCAATGCAGGCGGTGCCGGAGGCATCTCCTCTTCAGTTGCCGCAATGATGCAGTTGGTGGTCTTCACCACCGGAATCTCTTCGCTGTTCATGGTGAAGCCCATCATTGGGCCACCCATCACCAAGCGGTACAGCTCGTCGCGACGCACGTCAGACGCATTCAGCAGGTCTTTGTACGGCGTACCGATCAGCACATCCAGGTTATGACGCTGATTTACCGCGTCACCGGTGATCGTCACCACACGGGAGATCAGCGGTTCGCCGTGGTGTACGGCGCGGTAGATCGCGTTGGCGGTACCTACGTTCTGACACACGATACCGACATCCGCCGGGATCTTGCCGCTAGGTACTTCTACCCCGGTGAGCAGCTTGATCAGCTGTTTTTCGCCACCGGACGGGTATTTGGTTGGTACAACCACCACGTCGATATTGAGGCGGTTGCCGCGTACCGCGTCTTCCAGTGCCCGGATCGCCTGCGGTTTGTTGTCCTCGATACCGATCAGGATATGGCTCGGCTGCAGCAGGTGGGCAATCACTTCGATACCACCCAGGATCTGCGCCGCACGTTCACGGATCAGCATATCGTCTGCGGTGATATAAGGCTCACACTCGGCCGCGTTGATGATCAGGGTGTTGACGATATGGTCGTCGCCCAGGTGCAGTTTCACGTCAGTCGGGAAACCCGCACCGCCCATACCCGCAATACCGGAATTACGGATATAGTTGATCAGCTCCGATTTGCTGTACTGGGTGTAATCCTCCAGCCCCGCGTGTTCGATCCACTCATCCTGGCCATCAGTATCGATGACGATACAAGGGCCTTCCATACCAGACGCGTGCGGCACGCGACGCGGGCCGATCTCAACGATGGTCCCCGAGGTTGGCGCGTGCAGGCTGACACTGATGCGGCCGATCGGCTCAGCGATCACCTGGCCTTTCAATACCCGGTCGCCGACCTTGACCAGCGGTTCAGCGGGTGCGCCAATGTGCTGGGACAGAGGTAGAACCAGCTGTGCCGGGATCGGCGCGGGTGCGATCGGTGCGCCGTTGGACTGGCGTTTGTTCTCAGGTGGATGAATTCCACCGTGGAAACTGTGCAAACGAGTCATCAGGCAGCCTCCCCTTGGTCAGCGAAGGCTTCACCCCGACCACGATCGGTCGCAATCAGCTCGACACCCGGCTTGGGCATATCCCATTTCCAGGTACCCAGCGTGGTTTCAATTGGCACCATATCAATACAATCAACCGGACAAGGTTCTACGCAGAGATCACAACCGGTACATTCGGAGGTGATCACGGTGTGCATCTGTTTCGCCGCACCCAGGATCGCATCTACCGGGCAGGCCTGAATGCATTTGGTACAGCCGATGCACTCATCTTCTCTAATATAAGCAACGGATTTGACCGGTTCACCGGCATCCTCCGCATCCAGCGTAGGCGCTTCCACATCCAGCAGGTCCGCCAGCGCGTCCACGGTGGACTGACCACCCGGCGGGCATTTGTTGATCGCTTCGCCGTTGGCGATCGCTTCTGCATACGGACGGCAACCGGGATGACCACACTGACCACACTGGGTCTGTGGCAGCAGTTCGTCGATCTGATCGACAATCGGGTTACCTTCCACACGGAAACGGACAGAGGCATACCCAAGCAGCAGCCCGAATAGCAGCGCCAGTACGGCAAGTACTAAGATGGCAATGATTACAGCGTTCATCTATCTCTCCGCCTCAGAACTGAACCAGACCGGTAAAGCCCATAAAGGCCAGGGACATCAGGCCCGCCGTGACCATACCGATGGCGGAACCTTTGAACGGCGCCGGAACGTCCGCTACGGCGATACGCTCACGCATCGCTGAGAACAGGATCAGCGCCAGGGAGAAACCCACCGCCGCGCCGAAGCCGTAGACGATGGAATCCAGGAAATCGTTCTGCTTTTTGATGTTCAGCAGCGCTACACCCAACACCGCACAGTTGGTGGTGATCAGGGGCAGGAAGATACCCAGTACCTTGTAGAGCAGCGGGCTGGTTTTATGCACCACCATCTCGGTGAACTGCACCACGACGGCGATCACCAGGATGAAGGAGATGGTTTGCAGGTAACCCAGCTCAAGCGGTTGCAGCAGATACGCGTACACCAGATAACTGCAGACAGAGGAGAGCGTCAGCACGAAAGTCGTCGCCAACGACATACCCATAGCGGTCTCCAGTTTGTTGGAGACGCCCATAAACGGACACAGGCCGAGGAATTGAACCAGTACGAAGTTATTTACCAGCACCGTACTGATCAGGATTAAGAGGTACTCTGTCATATCGTTTCGTTGCAGCTGTTCGATACCCGCACATGATGTCGGGAATAAGATTAGAGGATGCTAATTTTATCGAGAATCCGGGGTCTCCGATAGAGCTTCCTGTTTGACGCAACTCAATGTGAACAAGAAAGCGGCACTGCGGCCGCTTTCTTGTAACACTAACACCAGCTTACACCATAAACTGTGTCATCCCTCACCGTAAGGACCAGCGAGGAAATTCGATCAGACCAGTTTATGCTGCTGCAACAGATCCAGTACGCCTGCTACCTGCTGCGCTGCATCCTGTTCCGGCGCCAGACGCAGGTCCGCATCTTCTCCGGTCAGGGATACATTGAGTACGTTTTCACCTGCCAGCGCTGCATCCGCAGATGCCAGTACCAGCAAGCCATTGGCGTTCAGCAGTGCTGCGATCGCAGGCAGGTTACCCTGCAGATCTGCCGCCAGTGTATTTTCGTTCAGTACGGAAACCGCACGGCCCGCATCAAACAGTTTCTTCTCAACACTGTAAAGCACGGTGTTGCGCTGCGCTACAGTGCCACCGGATACGACAACGGTCGCAGCCTGCTGGCCGAAGCGACGGGATTTATCTGCCGCGCTTACCTGACCTTCTGCGTGAATCTCCAGATCACTGCTAGCAAGCGCCTGAGAACCATCATCGATGATCATGCCTGCCGCTACAGTAGCGTTAGTCAGACGATCCACGATGATAAAGGAACCGGTACCGTGGTGCTGTTTGTAGTCGTCTGCGATCACCGGACGCTCCAGGGTGATCTCACAGCGCGCGATGTCGTTCAGAACCAGCGTGCTGACTTCGGACTTCTCCAGGGTGTTCACATCCACACGGTGGCGGATGTTGCTGATACCACCGGCAACGGTAGAGGTCGCCAGTTTCACATCGTACTGACGACCTGGGATCAGCTCACCTTCAGACATCCATACAACGGTGGCGTCGAATCGGTTGGTCACATCAGGGACGTTGCTGGAGTGCACCAGTACGTCACCACGGGAGATATCGATCTCGTCTTCCAGGGTCAGGGTCACGGACATCGGCGGGAACGCTTCGTCCAGTTCACCGTCGAAGGTCACGATCGATTTCACGCGGCTGGACTTGCCGGATGGCAGTACAGTCACTTCATCCCCCGGACGAACGATACCGGATGCCAGGGTGCCGCAGTAACCACGGAAGTCTAGGTTCGGACGGTTTACGTACTGAACCGGGAAACGCAGTTCGTCGAAGTTCTGATCGCTGGCAATCTCAACGGTTTCCAGCTGCTCCATCAATGGTGTACCGGTGTACCAAGGAGTCTGCTCAGACAGGCTGACTACGTTGTCACCTTTCAGGGCTGAGATCGGCACGAACTGTACGTCCGGCAGATCCAGATCCTTGGCAAACTCCTGATAGTCACGCTTGATCTCTTCAAAGCGCTCTTCGCTGAACTCCACCAGGTCCATCTTGTTGATGGCAACGATGGTGTGTTTGATACCCAGCTGAGACACGATGAAGCTGTGACGCTTAGTCTGTACCTGTACGCCGTAACGGGCATCAATCAGGATGATCGCCAGGTCACAGGTGGAGGCACCGGTCGCCATGTTACGGGTGTACTGTTCGTGCCCCGGCGTATCGGCGATGATGAACTTACGCTTGTCGGTAGAGAAGTAGCGGTAAGCAACATCGATGGTGATACCCTGCTCACGCTCGGCCTGCAGACCATCGACCAACAGTGCCAGGTCCAGCTCTTCACCGGCATTACCGATGCGCGCACTTTCATTCTGAATAGCGGCCAGCTGGTCTTCATAAATCATTTTGGAATCGTGCAGCAGTCGACCAATCAGGGTGGACTTGCCGTCATCAACGCTGCCGCAGGTCAGGAAGCGCAGCAGCTCTTTGTTTTCATGCTGATTCAGGTATTCCTGAATATCGGTTGCGATAAGATCGCTCTGGTGACTCATAACTGTATCTCTTCTGAAATCCGTTGAAATTTGCCTGAGGAGTTCTCTAACACGCGGTTAGAAGTAACCTTCCATCTTCTTCTGCTCCATCGAACCTGCACTGTCGTGGTCGATGGCACGGCCCTGACGTTCAGAGGTTGTGGTCAGCAGCATCTCCTGAATAACCTCAGGCAGTGTTGCAGCTTCAGATTCAACCGCACCGGTCAGCGGGTAGCAGCCCAAGGTACGGAAACGGACTTTCTTCATTTCAGGAACTTCGCCCTCTTCCAGTGGCATGCGGTCGTCGTCGACCATGATCAGCAAGCCATCGCGCTCCACAACCGGGCGCTCTTCGGAAAGGTACAGAGGTACAATCGGAATCTCTTCCAGATAGATGTACTGCCAGATATCCAGCTCAGTCCAGTTGGACAGTGGGAATACGCGAATACTTTCACCCTTGTCGATACGGGTGTTAAAGGTGTTCCACAGCTCCGGACGCTGGCTCTTTGGATCCCAGCGATGGTTCTCGTCACGGAAGGAGAACACGCGTTCTTTCGCACGGGACTTCTCTTCGTCACGACGGGCACCGCCAAAAGCAGCATCGAACTTGTACTTATTCAACGCCTGCTTCAGCCCCTGAGTCTTCATGACATCAGTGTGCTTTTTAGACCCGTGAGTGAACGGACCAATACCCATGTCCACACCTTCCTGGTTGATGTGCACAATCAGGTCCATGCCGGCTTCTTCCGCCATCTTGTCACGGAACTCGATCATTTCACGGAATTTCCAGGTAGTATCTACATGCATCAACGGGAACGGAGGGTTACCCGGGAAGAACGCTTTACGCGCCAGATGCAACATGACAGCGGAGTCCTTACCAACGGAGTAAAGCATCACTGGGTTTTCGAACTCAGATGCTACTTCACGGATGATATGAATACTCTCGGCTTCGAGCTGCCGAAGATGGGTCAAACGGTGCTCTGGCAAGGATGACATTAGATGCGCGCCCTTTCTTCTATTCTTTACTCTATCAAGCCTACAAACCCTGCGTTCGCAGCATTTATACGCCCCCTACGTTATGTGCAGCGTATTATTACAGCCATCCCATAAAACAAAAAAGAATAAATAGAAATTTATCTATAACTTTTGGGTATTTATGACTGCTGATTTCGAACATTATATAAGCAACTGCTAAAAAGCACCAAAAGTAATAAGAAAATTTCGATTTATTATTTTACGTTATATAAAACCTGCACTATTATGCCGCTCGTTTATTAGTGGTAGGTGCACCTATGGAATTTGCGTACAGTTTTGCAGGATTGGTAGTCGGGTTTATCGTCGGCCTTACGGGCATCGGCGGTGGTGCCCTGATGACGCCTATTCTCATCGTTGTGTTCGGCATTCCTCCGGTGACCGCCGTGAGTACCGACCTTTTATATGCGGCTATCACTAAGTGTGGCGGCATCTATTCCTACGCGAAGAAAAAGCTGGTCGAGTATCGTGTCGTATTACTTCTGCTCGGCGGCAGTATCCCGGGCAGCCTGCTCACCCTGCACTATCTGAAAGGTCTTGAGGGACTGGAGCAGATTGAACATCTGATGAACCTGACGCTGGGCATCTCCCTGGTGCTGACCTCTATCGCCGTTTTTCTGCGGAACAAGATCCGCAACAAGGCGCTGGAGTGGCAGGACACCGCATTTGCCCGCCATGGCCGCCGCTGGCGCCCGGTGATCACCGTCGTAACCGGTATCGCGCTGGGTGGTCTGGTAACCCTGTCGTCGGTCGGTGCTGGCGCGCTGGGCACAGCCCTATTGATTCTTCTTTACCCACGTATGTCGATGCAGACGATCGTGGGTACTGACCTGCTGCACGCGGTGGTACTGACTGCCGTTGCCGGTGCAGGTCACTATGAGATGGGCAATGTCGATCTGACACTGCTCGCATATCTTGTAATCGGATCCCTGCCAGGTGTGTTCCTGGGTAGCCATCTGGGTGCACGACTTTCTCCGAAGGTGATGCAACCCATCATGGGATCTCTGTTATTAGCCATCGGCCTGCGCTTCGTTCTGGCAGGCTAACCCCAAAAAACACTAATTAAAGTGAGGTGATCGGCCCGTAGAGGCCGAGCAAGGTGTCGAATCATGTATCAATACACTCAAGTCGACCAACAACTGGTAAATGAGCGTGTCGCGCAGTTCCGCGATCAGACCCGCCGTTTCCTTGCTGGTGATCTGCCGGATGATGAATATCTGGCACTGCGTTTGATGAACGGTCTTTACGTACAGCGCCACGCGCCTATGCTGCGCGTAGCGGTACCGTACGGCATGATGTCGTCCCAGCAGATGCGCACCCTGGCCCACGTTGCCCGTAAATGGGACAAAGGCTACGGTCACTTCACTACCCGTACCAATATCCAGTTCAACTGGCCGAAGCTGGAAGATGTACCGGATATCCTGGAAGAGCTGGCGAAGGTGCAGATGCACGCGATCCAGACCTCCGGTAACTGTATCCGTAACACCACCACTGACCAATTTGCCGGTGTGATCGCCGACGAGATCGAAGATCCGCGCCCGTACTGCGAGATCATCCGTCAGTGGTCCAGCCTGCACCCGGAATTCGCGTACCTGCCGCGTAAGTTCAAGATCGCCATCTCCGGTGGTCCAACTGACCGCGCAGCATCTCAGGTGCACGATATCGGTCTGCACATCGTGAAAAACGATGCAGGCGAAGTGGGCTTTGAAGTGCTGGTTGGCGGCGGCCTGGGCCGTACCCCTGTGATCGGCAAACAGATCCGTCCGTTCCTGCAGAAGAAAGACCTGCTTTCCTACCTGGAAGCGATTGTTCGCGTGTACAACCTGAAAGGTCGTCGCGACAACAAATACAAGGCACGTATCAAGATTCTGGTAAACGCGCTGGGTGTAGATGCCTTCCGTGAACTGGTTGAAGCCGAGTGGGAACAGATCAAAGAATCTGACCTGCAGCTGACCGAAACCGAGATCGAACGTGTACAGGGTTTCTTCAAGCCGTTCGAATACGACGCTAGCGCGGCTAACGACAGTTCTCTGGAAACTAAACTGGCCGAAGATCAGAGCTTCGCGCACTGGGTTCGCCAGAACACCGTTGAGCACAAAGTTGCCGGTTACCGCGCGGTCATCGTCTCCCTGAAGGCGCACCTGAAACCTAAAGGTGATATCAGCCACCAGCAGATGGATCTGGTCGCCGATCTGGCCGACAAGTACAGCTTTGGTGAGATCCGCTCCACCCACAACCAGAACCTGGTACTGGCAGACGTACGCCAGCAGGATCTGTACGAGCTGTGGCAGATTCTGGAAGAAGCGAACCTGGCACGCGCCAACATCAATACCCTGACCGACATGACTGTCTGCCCGGGTGGCGACTTCTGTGCGCTGGCAAACGCTAAGACCCTGGGCATCGCTGATCAGATCGACGCCAAGTTTGAAGACCTGGATTACCTCTACGACCTGGGCGAGATCAAACTGAACATGTCTGGTTGCATCAACGCGTGCAGCCACCACCACGTGGGCCACATCGGCATCCTGGGTGTAGATAAGAAAGGTGAAGACTGGTACCAGATCACCCTGGGCGGTTCCGACGGTGAAGACGCGTCTCTGGGTAAAGTGATCGGTAAAGCGGTTGCGGCCGACGAAGTGGCCGACACCCTGGCGAAAGTACTGTCTGTCTTTGTTGAACAACGTATCGAAGGCGAACGTTTTATCGACTGCGTACGCCGCATCGGCCTGACCCCGTTTAAGGAGAATGTTTATGCCCCTGCTCATTAATCGCGAACTGGTCGACAACGATAGCTGGCAGCTGGTCGGCGAAGAAGCGCTGGAAAACAATGAACTGCCAGCCGGTGATATCATTGTGCCGCTGGCGTTCTATCAGGAAAACAGCGATGCCCTGATCAACCACGACGGTGAGGTGGCTATTCAGCTGACCGGTGATGACGAGATCGACGGTGTACTGGAAAATCCAAGCCAGTTCCCGTTGATTGCGATCTTCATCCCGGCACTGCGTGATGGCCGCGCGTTCTCTATCGCGCGCCTGCTGAAACGTGCTGGCTTCAAAGGTCAGATCCGTGCGATTGGCGATGTGAGCCATGACCGTCTGGACTTCCTGACCCGCTGCGGTTTCGACGCACTGGAGATTCCAGCGGATCGTTTCAGCGACGAAGTATTCAACGCGTTCAGCGAATTCAGCGTACGCTACCAGGGCTGCGAAGACGACAGCCGCCCGGTTTATCGTCAGTAACCGGCGCTACGGGCCACACCCGGACGGTGTGGCCTTACACAGGTTATGCCCGGATGGCATAACCTTTTGAGTGAGGTGAGGTTTAATAGATGAGTGAGCAAATTACCCCGGAGCTGCAGGCTAAGATCAACGCTACCGCAGCTCTGCTGAAGAAAGCCGTTGCCGACTACGATGGCTCCATCGTGCTGGCCAACAGCCTGGGCGCAGAAGACGTTGTGCTGACCGACCTGCTGGCCAAGTTTGCGCCAGAGATCCCGATGTTCGTGCTGGACACCGGTCGCCTGCCGGAAGAAACCCTGAAACTGCTGGCGGACGTGCGCAAAGCCTACAGCAACCTTCAGGTACAGGTGTACTACCCGGAATCTGCTGACGTGGAAGCTTACGTTCAGGACAACGGCATCAACGCGTTCTACGAATCTCAGGACCTGCGTAAAGGCTGCTGTTTCGTACGTAAGATCAAGCCACTGAAGCGTGCCCTGAGCGGCAACAAAGCATGGATCACTGGCCTGCGCCGCGAACAGTCTGTCACCCGCGACGAGATTCAGTTCGAAGAGTGGGATGAAGGCAACAACATGCACAAGCTGAACCCGCTGGCTGACTGGTCCGAGAAAGAGATCTGGGCGTACATCAAAGCCAACGAAGTGCCATACAACGAACTGCACGACAAGCACTACCCAAGCATCGGTTGCGCACCATGCACCCGCGCCATCTCCATGGGCGAGGACGTACGTGCCGGACGTTGGTGGTGGGAAAACCCGGAAAACCGCGAATGCGGCCTGCATCCGGCGACACCGCTGAAGTTCAAATAAGCGATTCACAGAAAAAGGGGCAACGGCGCCCCTTTTTTAATATCCGCAGCAAATCCATTCCCCTGTTCAGGATTCCGCTATTGCTGCATCGCGTCTGATACACTATTCCTATTAGTAACCCATTTCCTAACCCATCCGGCAACGACGTCAGATATCCGATCCTCAGGAGAGCTTGTTTTGGATTACCTGCCACTCTTTTTTAAACTTGAAGATCAACCTGTGCTGCTGGTCGGCGGCGGCAGTGTCGCCCTGCGTAAGGCGACCCTGCTGACCCGGGCAGGTGCGCGCGTCACCGCCATCGCGCATGAGATCAACACTGAGCTGGAGCAGTTGCTCGCACAGCATCAGGGCGAAGCACTTATCGGCGAATATCACACCGCCCTGCTGGACGGCAAAGCCCTGGTGATCGCAGCAACCGATGATAACGAACTCAACACCCGTATTCATTTCGACGCCACCAGCCGCAACCTGCCGGTCAACGTGGTGGATTCCCCGGATCTCTGTACCTTTATCTTTCCCGCTATCGTGGACCGCTCCCCCATCGTGGTCGCCATCTCCTCGGGCGGTAAAGCGCCGGTTCTGGCCCGCCTGCTGCGCGCCAAGCTGGAAACCTGGATCCCCAACAGCTACAGCAACCTGAGCGAACTGGTGGGCCGTTTCCGCCACGCCGTAAAACAACGGTTCACTACCACCAACCAGCGTCGTATCTTCTGGGAGGAGGTCCTGCAGGGGCAGATCGCCGAGAAGGTCTTTGCCGGTCGCCATGAAGAAGCTGAGCAGATGCTGGAAGCAAAACTGGCGGACAAAAACGACCACCCCACCGGTGAGGTCTATCTGGTGGGCGGCGGCCCGGGCGACCCTGAACTGCTGACCTTTAAAGCGCTGCGCCTGATGCAGCAGGCGGATATCGTGCTCTACGACGCACTGGTTTCGCCGAAGGTGCTCGACCTCTGCCGCCGCGACGCGGACATGGTGTTTGTCGGCAAGAAACGCGATAACCACGCCGTTCCTCAGGAGGGAATCAACGATCTGCTGGTGAAATATGCGCAGCAGGGTAAACGTGTGTTGCGCCTCAAAGGCGGTGACCCCTTCATCTTTGGCCGTGGTGGTGAAGAGCTGCAGAAGCTGAAAGAACACAACATTCCGTTTCAGGTGGTCCCTGGCATCACCGCCGCCAGTGCCTGCTCCACCTACGCCGGTATCCCTCTGACTCACCGCGCCCACGCCCAGTCGGTCCGCTTTGTCACCGGCCAGCTGAAGAACCGCACCTCCGACCTTAACTTTGAAGAGCTGGTGCACCCCAACCAGACCATCGTCTTCTACATGGGTTTGCACACCCTGCCGCATCTGAGCAGCCAGTTGATTGCCCACGGCAAAGACGCGGACACCCCGGTGGCGATCGTCTCCCGTGGCACACAGCCGCAGCAGAAAGTCCTCGTAGGTACACTGGCAAACATCGTCGACAAACAAGCGCAGGCGAAGCTGGAAGCACCGGCACTGATCATTGTCGGTGAGGTGGTTAACCTGCACGAGGATCTGGCATGGTTTGGTGAAGAGGTGTTGGCCGAGCACCAACCGGATCTGTTGCCACGCAGCAACTGATCTCGCCGCTGGCGCACCTTCACAGCACATAACACAACCGGTCTGAGCGACACCTCAGACCGGTTATTTTAACCTTCATCTTTCCGTCATCCGTTATTCACACTTTCTGTGGATAAACTCGTGGATGAGTATGTAACAGTCCGTTCAAGTCCGCATAAATGCTGGCATCCGGACAGATTGCGCATTTTACGACCAGCACTAAAACTGCTTGTTTTTCATAGGGTTTTACAGACAAAAAAGCGGTAGTTTTAGTAGATTGTCAATTATTGACAGCGCATTTTTATCGATTTTTTGACACCGCCCAGAGACAGTGCGAAATGGTTTTCCCCAGCTCAAACTCCGCTTGCCAGCCAAAATTAAGCCGTCATCACATCCAATCCGGAACGGGCAATCCTTTCTCCTGCAGGAACTGCGGATTGAACAGTTTGCTTTGATACCGCGCCGCACCATCGCACAACACGGTCACCAGCGTATGCCCCGGTCCCAACCCTTTGGCAACCCGCACAGCACCGGCAACGTTGATGCCGCTGGAGCCCCCCAGCGCCAGCCCTTCGTATTTGAGCAGATCATACAGGCAACGCAGTGCTTCGCTGTCCGGTATCTGGAACGCGCCGTTCGGCGTGAATCCTTCCAGGTTTGCCGTTACCCGACTCTGACCAATTCCTTCCATGACCGAACCACCTTCAGCCCTGAACTCGTTATCGCGGTAATAGTGGTAGAGGGACGCACCCATCGGATCTGTCAGATACACTTTCACGTTGGGGTTGTGTGCCCGTAACGCCAACGCGGTGCCCGCCAATGTTCCCCCGGTACCAACAGCACAACTGAACGCATCGATCTTACCCTCGGTCTGTCGCCAGATCTCCTCGCCGGTGGTTTCCCGATGGATGTCGCGGTTGGCAGTGTTATCAAACTGATTGGCCCAGATCACGTTGCCCCCCTGTGCATCGGCATACTCTTCAGCCACACGGCGCGACACCTTGATGTAGTGGTTGTCGTCCGCGTAGGGCACCGCGGGTACCAGCTTCAGCTCAGCACCACATAAACGCAAAGTATCGATCTTCTCGTGGGTCTGGGTTTCCGGCATCACAATGGTGGTGGTTAAGCCCAGCGATCGACCCAGCAACGTCAAACCGATACCGGTATTCCCTGCCGTGCCCTCTACCACGCGACCACCCGCCTTCAGTTTGCCCGCCTTGATCGCGTCTCGCAGAATCCCCCAGGCGGTGCGGTCCTTTACCGACCCTCCCGGATTAAGAAACTCCGCTTTGCCGTAAATTTTGCAACCGGTCTGTTCAGACACGCGCGTCAGATAGATCAGCGGGGTATTTCCCACCAGCTTTACAAGTTCAGAGGTAGTCGTGGGCATGATGGCCTCCGGGTTCAGATGCCGATGATAACCAAAGTATGGCACGTACGGCCGGGAGGGCTTCTTGAGGGTCGCAAAGGGCTTCACAGCGGACGCTTGTGAACGTAACTACCCGTGCTGATATTGCTCTGGAAAATACCGTTTTTTTGTCCAGCTAAACACCGATGCAGTTACCCCCATATACTGTGGATAACTCTGGTGATTGTTTTTGGGTAGATGCTGAGAACGCAGGTATTACGGGGCTTTCAGCACATTGCACAAAATACACCCACAAACAAATTACCCTATAAGAATCAACCAGTTACGAAGACCTACACAGCTTTCAATGAAAAATCACTTGATGGATGTCAACAACTGAATGAATAAAAATTTTCTGTGAAGAAAATCTTGAACGCTTGCATTTCAACAACCTACTACTTAGTCACAGCCAGCTAGTTCACAGACACAAAAAACCCCGGACGTTCGCACGCCCGGGGTTCTTTGACTCGGTCATCCGCAGAGGGGATTACTCTTCCGGAATTTCGATCTCGACATGTGTTTTAGGCACACAACAACACGCCAGAATCTCATCCCCGGTCAGGTCGAAGAGCGCGTCCTGCACCTGCTCTACTTCACCATCCAGCAAGCGGACTTTGCAGCATCCGCAATAGCCGCCGCGACAGCTGTAAGGCGCATTAATCTCTTGCGCTTCCATCGCGTCCAGCAGGGAGAATTCGTACTGGTAATAAAACGTATGATGGTTATTAACCTTGATACGAGGGATACCAGACATAGTGGCGTTTTCCTGTTTCTTAGAGATCGAAACCGTCGAAGTCATCGTCACCTACCTCATTGTCGATCTGGCCAACCAGATACGAACTGATTTCAGACTCCTGCGGCGCGACCTGCACGTTATCGCTGACCAACCAGGCGTTCATCCATGGCAGTGGGTTCTGGCGCTCACCAAAGATCGGCTCCAGATTCAGCGCCTTCATACGAACGTTGGTGATGTATTCAACATAGTCAGCCAGAATTTTGGCGTTCAGACCGATCATAGAACCGGCACTGAACAGGTACTCTGCCCAATCCTTCTCCTGCTGCGCCGCTTCGCGGAAGATCTGGTAAACCTGCTCTTCACACTCCTGAGCGATCTCTTTCATCTCAGGATCATCGGCACCGGAGGCCATGATGTTCAGCATCTGCTGAGTACCGGCCAGGTGCAGGGCTTCATCACGGGCGATCAGTTTGATGATCTTGGCGTTACCTTCCATGATGGCGCGCTCGGCGAACGCGAAAGAGCAGGCGAAGCTGACGTAGAAACGGATCGCTTCCAGTACGTTGACGGTTACCAGGGTCAGGTACATCTTGCGCTTCAGGTTACGCATGGAGCAGTCGTAGATGTGACCATCGATGGTGTGTACACCTTCACCCACCGTGTTGTAGACGTTAACCAGTTCAATCAGCTCGTCGTACAGGCGCGTCACGGAATCCGCACGCTTGATGATCTCCTGATTGGTCACGATGGTGTCGAACACCTCGGACGGCTCAGTGATGATGTTACGGATGATGTGGGTATAGGAGCGGCTGTGAATGGTTTCACTGAACGCCCAGGTCTCAAACCAGGTTTCCAGTTCCGGCAGGGAAACGATCGGCAGGAACGCGATGTTCGGAGAACGGCCCTGCACGGAATCGAGCAGGGTCTGGTATTTCAGGTTGCTCAGAAAAATGTGCTTCTCATGCTCCGGCATCTGCATGAAGTCTTTACGGTCGGTGCTGAGATCAACCTCTTCCGGACGCCAGAAGAAAGACAGCTGCTTTTCGATCAGCTTTTCGAAGAATGGATATTTCTGTCTGTCATAACGGGCAACGTTAACACTGCGACCGAAAAACATCGGTTCCTTGGTGGCATCATGATCGCTATGGCTAAACGTAGAGTACGGCATCGTTTTCCTGAATTACCTGAAAAATATCTTAAGAACGTCGGCCCGCATGGCCCCGGTCTCAGAGACCATGCGGAGGTTGCAACTGTATTGATTACAGTTTGCAGGCACCACCTTCACAACCACCTGCATCGTCGTGCTGGTCGGTCGCACCGTCACGGGTGTTGTGGTAGTAGAGGGTTTTCACACCATTTTTGTAGGCGGTCAACAGATCCTGCAGCAGCTGTTTCATCGGTACTTTATCGCCCGGGAACTTAGCAGGATCGTAGTTGGTGTTCGCAGAGATCGACTGGTCGACAAACTTCTGCATGATACCCACCAGCTGCAGGTAACCAGTATTGTTCGGGATATCCCACAACAGTTCGTACTGGTTCTTCAGTTCGGTGTAGTCCGGCACCACCTGTTTCATGATGCCGTCTTTGCTCGCCTTCACGGATACGAAACCACGTGGTGGCTCGATACCGTTGGTGGAGTTGGTGATCTGAGAAGAGGTCTCACACGGCATCAGCGCTGTCAGGGTGCTGTTACGCAGGCCAAACTCGCGGATATCTTCGCGCAGGGTTTCCCAGAACTGGTGCAGTGGTTCGTCACAGAACTCATCCACTTCACGCTTGTAGGTGTCGATCGGCAGCAGGCCTTTGGAGTAGACGGTTTCGTCAAACTTCGGACATGCTCCCTGCTCTTTCGCCAGTTCGTTGGACGCTTTCAGCAGGTAGTACTGAATAGATTCGAAGGTGCGGTGTACCAGACCGTTAGCGGAACCATCGGAGTAACGCACGCCGTTCTTCGCCAGATAGTAGGCGAAGTTGGTCACACCAACGCCCAGCGGACGGCGGTTCATAGTGGAGATCTCTGCCGCTTTGATCGGGTAGTCCTGGTAGTCCAGCAGGCTGTCCAGTGCACGTACGATCAGGTCGGCCAGGTTTTCCAGCTCGGCCAGATTTTCCAGTGCGCCCAGGTTGAAGGCAGACAGGGTACAAAGGGCGATCTCGCCGTTTTCGTCGTTGATATCTGTCAGCGGTGCGGTTGGCAGTGCAATCTCCAGGCAGAGGTTGGACTGTTTAACCGGCGCCACCATCGGATCGAACGGGCTGTGGGTATTACAGTGGTCGACGTTCTGGATGTAGATACGGCCGGTAGAGGCACGCTCGGATGCCAGCAGACCGAAGAGTTCAACCGCTTTGATGGTTTTCTTACGGATGCTGTCGTCCTGCTCGTATTTCTCGTACAGACGCTCGAATTCGTCCTGATCGGCGAAGAACGCATCGTACAGACCCGGTACTTCGTCCGGGCTGAACAGGGTGATATTGCCGCCTTTGATCAGACGGGTGTACATCAGCTTGTTGAGCTGAACACCGTAGTCCAGATGACGTACACGGTTCTCTTCCACACCACGGTTGTTCTTAAGAACCAGCAGGGATTCTACTTCCAGGTGCCACATCGGGTAGAACAGGGTCGCTGCACCACCACGTACACCGCCCTGAGAGCAGGACTTCACCGCTGTCTGGAAGTGTTTGTAGAACGGGATACAACCGGTGTGGAACGCTTCACCGTTGCGGATCGGGCTGCCGATCGCACGGATGCGACCTGCGTTGATACCGATACCGGCACGCTGGGAAACGTATTTAACAATGGAAGATGCGGTCGCGTTGATGGAATCCAGACTGTCGCCACACTCGATCAGTACGCAGGAGCTGAACTGACGGGTCGGCGTACGTACGCCAGACATAATTGGCGTCGGAAGGGACAGTTTGAACAGCGAGGTCGCATCGTAGAAACGCTTCACGTAGCTCAGACGCGTTTCCTTAGGGTAACCAGCAAACAGACATGCAGATACCAGCATGTACAGAATCTGAGGGCTTTCGAAGATCTCTCCGGTCACACGGTTTTGAACCAGATACTTACCTTCCAGCTGTTTTACTGCAACGTAGGAGAAGTTCATGTCACGGCTGTGATCAAGGTAATCGTTCAGCTCGTTCCACTCATCTTCGGAGTAATCTTCCAACAGATGACGGTCGTAACGGCCTTCGTCTACCATCTTGGTAACGTGCTGGAACAGGTGCGGCGGTTCGAAGCTGTCGAACGCGCGCTTACGCAGGTGGAAGATCGCCAGACGCGCGGCCAGATACTGATAGTCTGGTGCACTGTCGGAGATCAGGTCCGCTGCGGATTTGATCAGGGTTTCGTGGATATCCGAGGTCTTGATGCCTTCGTAAAACTGCAGGTGAGCCTTCAGCTCTACTTCAGACGGTGATACAGCGTCCAGTCCCTCCGCTGCCCAGATAACTACCCGGTGAATTTTCTCCAGGTCGATAATCTCCCGTCGACCGTCTCTTTTTGTAACCATTAGATCTTGTTGCATCAGACCTTCCACTCAAATGCAAAACGAAAATAAAAAACTGGATATTGTAGCAATGCAGTGTTTATCGACTGAGAACTGAAATTCCGCCACTACTGCTCAAACGACAACCAGTAGAGTTCTACCTTGCCCCTACACAAGATGTAGTACCCCTGTACCCGATTCGCACTAAATATAGTTCTGAATCCCAAGAATGCAATATTGATTTTCCCCTATATCTATGTCTTTTTTTGAGCGCATTCTCAGGACGCTAAGAACGGCGCGGCTTTGCCAAAAATCAAGCCGAAATCTTTTTTTTTCCTCAATATCGAAAAATTTTTCCGGCACTTTAGTCGCAAAAAAAAAGTCGAAAATACCGCTTTTTGGACTTTACAGGCAGGAGTGAAGTCCATATGATACGCCCTCGTTTTGGCACGGTGAGGTTCCCGAGTGGCCAAAGGGATCAGACTGTAAATCTGACGCGCAAGCTTCGGTGGTTCGAATCCACCCCTCACCACCATTCTCTGCCAGACACTCCCTCTTTGGATCGGGTCAGATCCACGCCTAAATTTACATTTTTTGTACACTGTTCGATCAGTTCCGGTTTCGGTACAATCGCGCACTAATTTCTAGTTTTTCGTTCAACAACTGATTTCGGGGTTTTGGCCATGCGTCTAGCGGAAATGGAAGCGATCGCGCTCAACATCGGGCTTGCAGTATTTGCGTGCTTCATCTTTTTCATCATTTATGACCTGGCGAAAAAATCCAACGCAGGCAAATTTGGCACCGCAGTGCTGTTCTTCGCACTGGGTCTGGGGCTGGCGGCCTTTCTCGTGAAGACCGTGGTGGTGGAGTTTATAGGCGTCTGAGAGAGGAGTCTGTGGGAGCCTAGCCGCCCTTCAGACGATCCGCGTCTATATGGGTGAGACTGAAGTCTTCAGGACTAACCGCAAACGCCTTACCAAAACCCACCACGTAGTTTCCAGAGGTGGGTTTTAGCTGAAACAGCAGAAAATCGGGCAAACTTCGCAACATCGACACAGTTTGTCCCTGCACCTCTTCAAGACGATCCAGCATCCCGTTATAACGCGTATCAGCGGCTTCTACCTGCTTTACTGCGCAGCGAAACGATACCCGTTCACGCGCATACAGGTTTCGACTCTCCTGCTCATCCCGAATAAACAGGACACTGCAGTCCGTTCCCATCTGTAGGTTGCGGGTATGCCCCGCCAGCTGACTGACAAAGATATAGAAGCAACCCTGTTCATCCTGCACATAAGGCGCATAGCTGTTTTCCGGGATACCGTCGGGATTTACAGTCGCCAGCAACAGCGTTTTTTTATCCGCGATCAGCGTCCGGCACGCCTGATTAAACTCATTCAGTTGCTCATCGCTCATAATCGCCATTGCTTTTCCCCGGATACCGGTTATACCTAAAAACAGGAGTCATAGATTTTAGTGACCTAAATCCCTGCCGATGTAATAACAAGGGTACAGAGAAACAGGGGAGGTTGTCATGAGCAACCTGCAGGTTTACATCCGTCATCCGGACGACATTCCGATTGAGCTGCAACAGCTCAGTCATCCACTCCCTCTCACCAATTTCAGCCAGCGCCTCGGCTTGATCTGCCACTCTCAGACGATGCTAAACGAAGGAACAGACGTCGCATTGTGCGTGCCTTTTGTTGCGCCATCGATCTCTGTGTCGGGTCGGATCAACTGGTGTCGCAAGCTGGACAGTGGTTTTGAAGTGGGGATCAATTTTGAAAGCGTCGACGCCTCTATGCGTGTCCGTATGCTTGAGCAACTCTGTCGGATTCATCAATACCGGCTGCACGTTTGCCAGGAACAGGGCCGTTCGCTGAGCGAAGAGGATGCCGCACTGGAGTGGATTGAACGCTATGCCGCGCTTTTTCCTTCTGATGGCGTATAATCGGTATTTTTACCCTATCCGAAGGAAAGAGACAGTATGGAGCAGAAAACCGTTGTTGCCGGTGGCGTAGAGATCGCCAACGATAAACCGATGGTTCTTTTCGGCGGCATGAACGTGCTGGAATCCCGTGATCTGGCCATGTCGATCGCAGAGCACTACGTTGAAGTCACCACCAAACTGAACATCCCTTACGTATTCAAAGCCTCTTTTGACAAAGCGAATCGCTCATCGCTGACCTCTTTCCGTGGCCCGGGCCTGGAAGAGGGTATGAAGATCCTCGAAGAGGTGAAAAAGACCTTTAACGTACCGATCATCACCGACGTCCACGAGCCATACCAGTGTGCGCCTGCAGCTGAAGTTTGCGACATCATCCAGCTGCCAGCATTCCTGTCCCGCCAGACCGATCTGGTACAGGCGATGGCGAAAACCGGCGCGGTGATCAACATTAAGAAAGCGCAGTTCCTGGCGCCGCACGAAATGAAACACATCCTCAACAAGTGTGAGGACGCGGGCAACAGCAACCTGATTCTGTGTGAACGCGGCTCCTGCTACGGTTACAACAACCTGATCGTTGATATGCTGGGCTTCTCCATCATGAAGGAGTTTGGCTATCCGGTGATGTTTGACGCTACCCACGCACTGCAGATGCCTGGCGGTCGCTCCGACTCTGCCGACGGTCGACGCGCACTCGTTGCACAGCTATCCCGTGCAGGTCTTTCTCAGGGTATCGCAGGTCTGTTCCTGGAAGCGCACCCGGATCCAAACGTTGCTAAATGCGACGGCCCATGTGCACTGCCACTGGACAAGCTGGAGCCTTACCTGGCGCAGATGAAAGCGGTCGATGAACTGGTGAAGGGTTTCCCTGAACTGGATACCTCCGCCTGATCTGACTGACACTTCGTCAGCCCTATACATCCACGGCCAGCGTTGTCTAAGATAAAGAAAAATATCAAGGACAAGCTGGTCGATGGAGTCTTCTCAGAATTCCCCTCCCCCACACATTGCATCATTGTCGGAAGGCCAGCAGATCGGTCCTTCGCATCATCGTTTTTTGCTGCGTACTCATCTTGGCAGCAGCCCACTGGGTGAACTCTGGAGCGCGGAAGATCTGAGTGTACAGGGCAGCCCGCTGGTTACGCTGGAGTGCATCAACCCACAGCTGATCGCCAACACTGCTGCGCTTGAGGCTCTGAAGCGCCACATCACCTACGGTAAGAAGCTAAACCACAAACACCTGCTGAGGCTGCACGGCTATTTTGCTGAAGGCGATCACTTCACTTTTATCTCCAGCGAACCGCTGGACACCACTTCACTGGCCTCCCTGCTGAAAGAGGGAAAAACTAAAAAACTGTCGGAGAACCATCTGAAAGGCTTGCTGCTGCAGATCGCAGTCGCACTGGATACGGCCTTCAGCAGCCAACACCTGACCCACGGCGCGCTCTGTCCGGCATTGATTCGTATTAACCGGGGCAGCGGCGTCAAAATTACGGGGTTCGGCCTGCGCGAGGTACTGGATCGCCTGCCTGCTGAGATTCCACACACCCAACGCTACGCACTCTACCAAGCACCGGAAAGCCATCAGGAAGGCGGCCACGACCGCCTGTCAGATCTCTACTCGCTGGCATGCATCAGCTACGAGGTGATGACTGGCCACCCTCCTTTTGCCTCAACCCAGGATGCCAACCAGTGTGATCCAAGTCGCCTGACTAAACCCTCACAGCTCAGTGACCTGCAGTGGCAGCAGTTACAAGCCGCACTCGCCTTTGACCCAGCTGACAGGCACGCAAACTGTGTGGCACTGATCAAAGCACTGTTTCAGCCCGATCCGGAAACCCCGGTCGAAGCAGACGCGGCAGACGAACCTCAGAACAGAGTAGAGGTTATCTCCGAACCAGCTCAGCACAAGACCACACCTCATGCGTCGGATAAGGACTCCGGTCCGTCACGGCTGTCAGCGCTGTCGGAAAAACTACCCTCGCCCCGCCTGATGGCGACATTCATTGTCGGTATTGTATTGGGTTACCTGCTGGCACAGTGTATGGCTGAGGAGCCCGTGGTCACTGATATCGCAGCGCAGAGCGTTGCCAATGATCCGCAAACTCCCGACACCCTCCCAACCCAGGCCTCAGAGTCCGCTGCGCCCCCCCTGGACACTGCGGTAACCGATACAGCCGCTGATGAAACGGAACCACAAGCGCAAACACTGAGCCTCGAAGACCTGCTGGGCGAACCTAAAGCGCCACGCACCCTGCTGTTCCGCGACCAGATCAAAGGCACTCTTTACGGACCGGATATGGTCGCTCTGCCACAAGGCAGCTTTAAAATGGGCGACAGCCACAAACAGGGTGACGACAACGAATACCCTGTTCACACCGTCACTATTCAGCACCGATTTGCCCTCTCCCGTTACGAAGTGACCTTTGCGCAATATGATCGCTTTGCCAAAGACACCGGGCGCCCACTGCCTGACGATGAACGCTGGGGACGAGGTAGCCGCCCGGTTATCAACGTCACCTGGCATGATGCGCAGGCTTACACTCAATGGCTGGCGGAACAAACCGGCCAACCCTACCGTCTACCCACTGAAGCGGAGTGGGAGTACGCCGCCCGTGCAGGTAGCACAACAACCTTTTTCTGGGGCAACCGACCAACATTTGGTTACGCCGTCTGCGATGAGTGCGGCAGCGATTGGGACGGGCGCCAGAGCGCTCCTGTAGGCTCCCTGCGTGCTAACGCCTGGGGTTTATACGATATGTCAGGCAACGTCAGCGAATGGGTTGCGGACTGTTACAAACCGGATTATCAAGGAGCCCCCACCGACGGCTCAGCACGTATCGGCGACGCTTGCGACAGCCGGGTCATGCGCGGCGGCTCCTGGTTCGATATTATGCGCCTGATGCGTCCGGCGGGCCGTTACCGGCACCCGTCGCAGGCCAAACAGAACGACTGGGGATTTCGTGTAGCCCTGGATCTGCCGCCATCATTTGGCGAACCGAAGGAATGAACAAGGTGATTAAGATGAAACACCCCCACTACCTGCCTGCGTTACTGATCGGCACACTCACTGCTGGCAGCACTATCTCTCAGGCTGCCGACAGTGTCAGCGTCGGCATCGATCAGCGCCAGTCACTGGGTATCACCCTCTACAACCAGAACCTGGCGCTGATTCGGGAGGTGCGCGACCTTCCACCCCTGAAGTCCGATCAGGTGGTGACCATCAAAGATGTCAGCAAGCAACTGCAACCGGAAACCCTGCGTATTAAGAACGCAGGCACCATTCTGGAACAGAATTTTAACAGCCGCCTGCTCAGTCAGCAGGCGTTGCTGGAGTACTACCTCAACAAAGAACTGAAGCTGGCGCGCACCAATCCGGCCACCGGCGAAGAGGTGATCAACACCGTCACCCTGCTGAGCATTGCCGGTGGGCAGGCACTGGTTGCGCGTAACAACAGCGTTGAGACTATTCCGCTCAATTCACAATGGCGTTTTATCTTCCCCAGCCGCCCCGACAAGCTTCTGACCCAACCCAGTCTCACCTTCCGCAGCCAGGGCACATCCGCGCCTCAGCCCGCCCAGATCAGCTACCTGAGCAGCGGCCTGAGCTGGAATATGAACTACGTCCTCACCCTGAATGATAAAGGCGATCGCGCCAACCTCTCCGGTATGGCGACGCTGAACAACAACAGCGGCAGCAGTTACCCAAACACCCACGTACAGCTGATGGCCGGTATCGTCAGCCAAGTGCAGCAGCCCCACCGCCTCTATAAGTCCGCTCCGCGGGAAGTGATGGCAGCGATGGCGGACGCTCCAAGCACCTCTCCTGTGCAGATGGAAGCGTTCCACCTCTATCAGTTACCCCAGAAAGTGGATCTGGATACTGGCCAGCAGAAGCAGATCAGCCTGATCAACAGCGACAAACTCGCCATCGAACGCCGTTTCCACCATGAGTTTTATGTGGGCGCCCATCAGGACAGCCAGAAACACCGCGTAAAACCCAGCCTGCGTCTGAGCTTCAAAAACGGTGAGAAGGAGGGGCTGGGCCAACCGATGCCAGCCGGCAGTATCCGCGTATTCCGACCGGATGCACAGGGTGCACTGCAGTTTATCGGTGGCAGCAACCTGAATCACAAAGCAAAAAATGACCCAGTGGAGATCACGCTGGGGCAAGCGTTTGACCTGAGCATCCAGCGCCAGCAAACCCAGTTCACCAAAACCTACAGCGGCCATATCGTGGCGCAGGAAGTGCGTGTAAGTAATGCCCGCGAACAACCCGCCACATTGGTACTCAAAGCAAACTTTGGTCAGCAGTGGGAGATCGAAAACAGCAGCCTGCCGTTCGAAGTGCTCAACTCCGGTCGCGCCCAGTGGACCATCAAAGTAGCGGGCAAAAGCGATCAACTGCTCAACTTCAGCGTACACCTGAAAGAACGTAAATGACCGATACAGACTCAGCCTGCGCGGGCTGCGCACTGCCCCGCGCATACTGCTGTTGTGACGAAGTAACCACCACAACAGCACCGGTACGTTTTGTTTTACTATTGCATGAAAATGAACCGGGGCGCCTCAGTAACACCAGCCGACTGATTAAACGCCTGCTGCCCAATACCGAGGTATTTATCTGGCAGCGTAAAGAACCACCCGCCGCCCTGCTGGATATGTTGAAAAACGATCAGTTTCAGCCCTGGCTGCTGTTTCCGGCAGACCGGCCCGAACTGCAACCCCGTGCGCGTGCGTTTGCACAAGACGATGATAAAACACCTCTGATCATCGTGCCTGACGGCACCTGGAAGGAGGTACGAAAAATCGTACGCAAAAGCCCCTGGCTGGAAGGGCTGCCATTACTGGCGCTGAATCCATCCACGACCACGCGTTATAAGTTGCGGCGAAACCCTGACGAAGACCACCTCTGCACCGCCGAAACGGTGGCGGAAATCCTGCGTCTGGCGCAAGCCCCTGTTCAGGCCGAAGAGCTGGACAACTTACTGGACCGTTTTTTATCGCATTACCACGCCTGGCAACACCACCTGCCGCCACCGGATAAGGATTAGCGCCTGCCCACTGGCAATTCGGGCAGGCGACTGCGCCAGCGTTCTGCCTCTGTTTCGTTCACACCTTCGCCTAACTCGCCCTGACTGTAGACATCGATCAGGCGCTGCAGCGCGAGCTGATGGCCCTGATCGGCTGCGCGGGTGTAGTAATCCAGCGCTTTCCCGGCATTAGACTGGAAGTAGTGCTCAAAACCCTCCTCAAAGATCTTACCCATCTGGTACTGTGCTTTCACATCGCCCATATCCGCAGCACGCTGCAGGTAGATCCCGCCCTGAATCCGGTTGTCTACTCCGTCACCACGGAAGTGCAGCAGGTGACCGTAGACCGACAATGCGCGACAGCTTCCATTATCCGCCGCGTAACGGAACAGCTTCATTACAAAGTGATGTTTACGCTCTGAGCGTTTACGAATGGATGCGCGAAACAGCCCAAAAGCGATCCAGAAAAGCAGCGGCGCAAGCAACTTCATCAACCAGCGCATAGAAACCTCAGTGATCAGATTAAGTTAGCGGATGTTCAGACCCGCAAGAATATCAGCATTGCCTAATATTAAACACCACGGAACTCTACGGGTTTATCCATATTCTCCCTTGTCCCCTCAGCCAATATGCGCTAAAACCTGTATCTACAAACAAGAAATAAACAAGCCTCCGCTATATATCTACTGGTTATAAGTGATCTTGCAGAATATATAGCGTTTGCCCATGGGACATCAGGTACTAAACGTATGAACATCTTTGAAGACAACTCCCAGACGATCGGCAACACCCCGCTGGTCCGCCTGAAAACGATCGCCCCTGAAGCCAACCTGCTCGGTAAGATCGAATCCCGCAACCCGGCCGGTTCCGTGAAGTGCCGTATCGGTGCCAACATGATCTGGGCGGCAGAAAAAGATGGCAGCCTGAAACCGGGTATGGTGATGGTCGAGCCAACCAGCGGTAACACCGGTATCGCACTGGCCTTTGTGGCGGCGTCCCGCGGCTACAAGATCATGTTCACCATGCCGTCGTCCATGAGCCTGGAGCGTCGTAAGCTGATGAAAGCACTCGGTGCTGAAATCGTGCTGACCGAACCTGCCAAAGGTATGAAAGGTGCGATCGAAAAAGCTCAGGAGATCGTCGATAGCGATCCGGAAAAATACCTGATGCTGCAGCAGTTCGAAAACCCGGCCAACCCGGAGATTCATGAGAAAACTACAGGTCCTGAAATCTGGCGTGATACCGACGGCCAGATCGATATTCTGGTTGCCGGTGTAGGTACCGGTGGCACCATCTCCGGTACCAGCCGTTACCTGAAGCAGACCCAGGGTAAAGCGATCACTACCGTTGCGGTGGAACCTGCAGACTCTCCGGTGATTACGCAGGCGCGTAACGGTGAAGAGCTGAAACCCGCTCCGCACAAGATTCAGGGTATCGGTGCAGGCTTCATCCCTAAGAACCTGGATATGGATCTGGTTGACCAGGTTGAACAGGTCAGCAATGAAGATGCGATGGATATGGCCCGCACGTTGATGCAGAAAGAGGGCATTCTGGTCGGCATTTCCGGCGGTGCTGCGGTAGTTGCGGCGCAAAGAATCGCCCAACATCTTGAAAACAAAGGGAAAAATATTGTAGTAATACTACCAGATTCCGGTGAACGCTACCTGTCGTCCGCGTTGTTTGAAGGTATGTTCAGCGCAAACGAAACCGAACAGTAAAGATCTGCTACTGTTTTCCGGACATAAAAAAGCCGGGCCTGATTCAGGCCCGGCTTTTTAGTGTCGCTTTTTCAGCTCAAGCAATCTCGCTTGTGCAGATGCTCAGTGCATCAACGCACGAATGCTGTCATGCGTAGGGAACTGAGCGCATTTGTCGACGATCACGTTGCCATCCCGGCTACGAGTGATGGTGTACCAGCTTGCTTTACGTGCATGGGCTTCATAATGACCATTCACTGAAAAATTCTCACCATCTACTGCCAGTACGGCGATCGTACGGCTCTTCAACTCGGTTGACATCCACTCGCTCCTGCTATGTTGTTCTGTATTAATTATTGTAGTTATTACTAGTTTTGTAGTTTTGCTACATACAATCTTAGCTTAGTTGAGAAATTTAACAACCTGATGACTCTTAGACGTCCGTTTTATGACATACTGCGCGCACCCTCGAGCAGCAGCGTTCCATGCGCGATGCATAGGGCCTTCGGACGTAAAAGGAAGCAAACGTGAATAACAGTTTTCTGCCAGCGGGCCTGGCGTTGTCCTTTGTTATTGCCTGGCTGATTCCGGAACCGGGTAGCCTGATAAAAAGCTGGGGCCTGATCCCCTGGATGGTAGTCACAATCTTCCTTGTGAACGGCTTCCAGACCAACCTCCACGAGCTGCCACGTGGCCGACAGTTTTCCCTGGCACTGATCACTACAGCCGTCATCGCCCTTCTGATCAGCCCGTTTATCGGTGTCGGTGCCGCATCTCTTTTTGGCCTGAGTGCAGGTATGACACTGGGTCTGGTCGTCAAAGCAACGGTTCCGCCCACCCTTTCAACCTGCATCGTGATGACCCAACTGGCGGGGGGGTACAGCCTGTGGGCACTGGTAATGACTCTGGCGCTGAATATCATCGGCATCTTCACCATTCCGTTTATGCTCAGCCTGACGCTGGATAACATGGGCGAAATCACCATCGATCCACTACCACTGCTCGAAAAGCTGATGATGCTGGTATTGCTGCCGTTTCTGATCGGCATAGGTCTGCGCCGGATACTCACCCTCAATCCCAAACACATCGTGTTGCAATACCTGCCCTCCACCTGCGTTATCCTGACGGTATGGATGGCGCTGTCTGACTCATCTGAGGTGTTCCAGGCGTTGGATCTCAGTACGCTGATCGCGATCGCACTCTCGGTCACGATGGTACACGTGGCATTGCTGATTCTATGTTGGCTGGCCAGTCTTGGCCTGAAACTGGAATGGAAAGCGGCGATCGCGGTGATTTTAACCGGTGCGCAGAAGACACTGCCGGTGGCAGTCAGTGTACTGGCAGCGCTTAACTACCCGATTGGCGAAGCGCTGCTGGTGTGCGTATTGTTCCACTTTATGGTGCTGTTCGGGGACGCGTTGCTCGTCCCCTATCTAAAGCGCCCGCTGGAGAAAGAAGCTTAAAGCACGTTGCTTAAGGGGGTGCGTTTAAGCACCCAGACTCTCCAGCACCTCAACGGAAGGCGCGAAGAACGCTGCACCGGTGACTGCACGGGTATACTTGAGCAGGTGATCGGTATGCCCCTCTCCGTCTCCATTTACCATGCTCTCCAGCATCAACGTAAAGTTACGCGGTGTACGGCAGTAGCTGGCAAACAACAACCCGCGCTCCTTCATATCTCCATAGGGCATACTGTGGCGCAGAATTTCGATCGAGTTGCCCGCCTCATCTTTTAACGAGGTGCGCTTGGTATGCGCGGTTGGCGCTTTCTCCACCCCCGGGTATTCGATGTTCTCTTCCTTGGTACGTCCAATCACATCCTCCTGAGTTTTCAGCTGCTGCTGGTTCCACAGGTACATGTTGTGTACATAACGCTGAATATGGATGTAGCTGCCACCGTAAAAATCCGGATCCTCATCACCCACCACAGCAACATTCAACCGGTCTTCACCCTGCGGATTCTCGGTACCATCGACAAAACCGGTCAGATCACGGCTATCCAGATAGCGGAAGCCCTCCACCTGCTCCACCAGCGCCGCCCCATGTGATAGCGCTTCGGTAATCTCTGCACCGCATTGGAAGTTAAGATCTTTGCGCTCCGAGCGGATATGGAAGAACAGATCCACCGGCGTGAAAGGCGCAACAAAGTCACCGTTTTCCAGCGCAGGAAACGGCGCTAGCTCTGCCGGTGCACTCTGAGGATGGATACGCTGCCAGTAACCGCTGCCTAGCGCAGCCACAATATGGAACTGAGCTTCAGGGTACTTGGCACGATACTCCGCTTCGATAGAAGGGATTTTGTGCAGCAGGTTCAGCACCTGCGCGATGGCGCCATCGTAGCTAAGCTGGTTAAAGGTGAGAAACAACGCGCTGCTGTTGGCTTCTGCGGTAATACCAAGTTGCGGACGAGCGGGCATGTGGGCGACTCCTTGTGCTTTTCAACAAACCACAAGCAGTATAGCCAGCTGTTAATGGCGAAGATATTTAAAAAGATAAAAGCGCAAGATAGCGAATCGCTATCTTGCGCCTTAGTTGGATAGAAGTACGTTTAGTTCGTCGCAACAGGCCGCGCGGAATCGCGAATCCACTCACTCCAGGAGCCAGCATAGATGCGCGAACCCGTCAGGCCAGCATGCTCCAGGGCCAGCAGGTTATGGCAGGCGGTCACGCCAGAACCACAGTAGTGTACAACCCGATCCAAAGGCGTATCACCCAGCACCGCTTTCCACTCTGCAGCCAGCTGCTCTGCCGGTTTGAAGCAACCATTAACCAGGTTATCGGTCAGCGGACGATTCAATGCGTCCGGAATATGCCCCGCCACCGGATCAATCGGCTCCTGTTCACCGCGATAGCGTTCCGCGCCGCGGGCATCGACCAGCGTCACCGTCTCCTCATCAAGCGCTGCCAGCAGCTGCGCGACAGAGAGGTTCATCTCCGCTTGCAGATCAGGGGCGAAGTTTCCGGCAACCGCAGCAGGAGTGGCCTGCTCCAACTCATCAGACACCGCGGTCCACGCCTGGAAGCCACCATCCAGAACCGCCACTGATGTGTGACCTAACCAGCGCAACAACCACCATGCCCGCGCAGCCATCGCACCGCCACAGTCGTCATACACCACCACCTGAGTGTCAGCATTGAGACCACACTGCTGCAAACGTTCAGCGAGCTTATCCACATCCGGCAGTGGATGACGGCCAGTCTGCGGTGTGATCGGCGAGGACAGATCATCGTCCAGATGCAGGAAAGATGCTCCGGGAATATGGCCCTCACCGTACACCCGCTGACCGTAAGCGGTATCCGCCAGACTGAAGCGACAGTCAAAGACCAACAGGTCGTCATCCGACAGATTTGATTTCAGCTCAGCCGCACTGATCAAGGTGGTGTACATGGTTATATCCCCGGTTGCGATCGCTTGTTACGCCAGCAGATCAGCCAGCTCTTCACGCAGCAGATCCAGTTCGTTCTGCGCTTTCTGTTTCGCTTTTTTCTTCAGACCAGCAACCTCTTCCTCTTTACTGGCGATCAGTGCCTGCGCTGCAGCGTTCTTATCACTGGCAGCCTGCACCTCATCCAGCTGAGGTTTCAGTTGCATCAGAATTGCACGGCGACGGCCCTGTTCAGCACGTGCTTGCGCTTCTTCAGACACCTCTTTCTTTTTCTTCTCGGTTTTCACGCTTTCCGCGACGTAGGTCAGCGGACGAATACCTGCGGCAACACGCACTTTTTCCAGCAGTGGAGCAGACTTTTCACGCGCCTTCACAGCGCCCTTCTGCAACACCTCTTCCACATCAGCCGGGTTAGCCATCAGTTCGTTGTAGAGTGCACGAGGGCCGCTCAGTTTTGCGTCCATAAACTCGAACAGCTCTTTCTTCGCGTCGCCCCAACCGATTCCGCCCAGGAACTTCTCGCGCATCTGCGCCTGCTCTGCATCGTCAGCGAAGCAGCTGTAAAGCTGGAACAGGGTGCTGTCATCCGGATCTTTAGGTTCGCCCGGCGCACGCGTGTCGGTCACGATCTGATTGATCAATTTGCGCAGCTCGTCTGCGGAGCAGAACAGCGGAATGGTGTTGTCGTAGCTCTTGGACATCTTGCGACCGTCCAGACCCGGAATCAGCTGGGTCTGCTCATCCACCAGCGCTTCCGGCAGCGTAAACAGCTGTTCGTAGGTGTGGTTGAAGCGGCCTGCTACATCACGCGCCATCTCGATGTGCTGGATCTGGTCCTTACCCACCGGAATGATGTCAGCGTTGAACATCAGGATGTCCGCCGCCATCAGGATCGGGTAGCTGAACAAACCCATAGTCACGCCGTCGTCCAGATCCTGCTTGCCCGCATCGCGGTTGGCATCTACAGATGCTTTATACGCGTGGGCACGGTTCATCAGGCCCTTGGAGCACATGCAGGTCAGAATCCAGGTCAGTTCCGGGATCTCAGGGATATCACTCTGACGGTAGAAGGTGGTGTGATCGGTATCCAGACCCAGTGCCAGCCAGGTTGCCGCCACTTCACGGGAGGAGCGCGCTACACGCTCAGGATCGTGGCACTTGATCAGCGCATGATAATCCGCCAGGAAAAAGTAGCTGCTGTATTCTGGATTAAGGCTCGCATCGATAGCGGGTTTGATCGCCCCCAGGTAGTTACCCATGTGCGGGGTACCTGTGGTGGTGATACCGGTCAGGACCGTCTTCTTGCTCATGAAACTTGTTCTCTGAAATCACTGAAAAATTTGCGCCCTATGATAACGCAATTGGACGGTGCTGGCGCGTGCTACCGACCAACGGGCAACTTCACAAGGCGTGGCTCAAATGGTACAAACAAGACACAATAACCATAAAGAAAGTATTTGTTACGATGTCAGACTCACTCCCTTCCTGGATTACCCTTTCCGCATTCCTTATCTCGGCAATTATTTTGCTGGTACGCAGCACCGATCGCTCCTTACATGCCATTATCATGAACCTGCTGAACGCCACATTCTGTTTCTTTGGCGGTTTGCTGATCGCAGGCATCGCAATGAAGTTAAGCGGCGGCATCGACAGTCCGCTGGCCAACTCCTCACTGGTGGTGGTTGGCGCACTTCTATGTGTGGGCGGTAAGGAGCTGTTGGGCAAACGCAGAAAAGCAAGCAGCCAATAAACCCGGCAAGTACCCTACCGAATCACTCGGATTTGACAGTACTACTCCCCTGACCAACACTTCAAAACGACACAAAACGTTTGGAGGTTGTGATGGATACGTTCGCACATACCATGAATACGCTGTTTGATCAGTTAGGGTTACCCAGCAGCGATAAGGAGATCGAGCAATTCATCCATACCCACCGCCTTTACAGCGGTGACATCAAACTGACAGAAGCTACCTTCTGGACCCCGTCACAGTCTACTTTCCTGCGGGAATCGATTGAATCCGATTCCGACTGGTCTGAACTGGTGGATGAACTGGATGCCCTGCTACGGCATTAGTCCCGCAGAGTTCATTGCACAGACGATGAGATCACAGCCAGAAAAGCCAGCCCCGGAGCTGGCTTTTTTATGTGCAACAAAAAACCCGTGTCCTGTCTCCAGAACACGGGCTTTTATCTACTTTAATCCCCGGAAAAAGAAGCCCTCAAACGAGGGCTGAGCCAAGGGATTGGAAAGTGTTACTGCGGCCTTACAGGACCAGGCGACGGATATCGCTCAGCAGGTTGTTCACATAGGTCAGGAACTTACCAGCGTCACCGCCGTTGATCGCACGGTGATCGTAAGACAGGCACAGAGGCAGCATCTTACGTGGTTCGAACTCTTTACCGTTCCAGCGCGGTTCGATATCCGCTTTGGAAACACCCAGAATAGCTACTTCCGGCGCGTTCACGATTGGAGTGAAACCAGTACCACCGATACCACCCAGGCTGGAGATGGTGAAGCATGCGCCCTGCATCTCGTTTGGCTTGAGTTTACGGTCTTTCGCTTTACCCGCCAGTTCGATCGCTTCCTGAGACAGCTCGTAGATGCTCTTTTTATCCGCATCCTTGATCACAGGAACCATCAGGCCGTTTGGCGTATCTACTGCGATACCGATGTTCACGTATTTCTTGTAAACGATGTGCTCACCGTCTGCATGCAGAGATGCGTTGAACTTCGGATACGCCTTCAGTGCGGTTGCGATCGCCTTGATCATGAACGGCAGCGGGGTCAGCTTAACACCAGACTTAGCCGCTTCATCCTTCATAGACTTACGGAACTCTTCCAGCTCAGTGATATCAGCCTTATCGAACTGAGTCACGTGCGGAATGTTCAGCCAGCAACGAGACATGTTGTCGCGGGTAACTTTGGCGATCTTGGACAGTTTCTCAACTTCCACTTCACCAAACTTGCTGAAGTCTACTTCTGGGATCGGTGGAATACCGGAACCTCCAGTAACCGCTGCAGCTGCAGGTTTCTCAGCCAGCTGTTTCAGCGCCGCTTTCACGTAGGTCTGAACGTCTTCTTTCAGGATACGGCCTTTTGGACCAGTACCGCTTACCAGCGCCAGCTCAACACCGAACTCACGTGCTACGGCACGTACTGCAGGGCCTGCGTGTACGGAGCGGTTTTTCTTCTCCAGAGAGTTCAGATCAACCGACTTGTCTGCTTTTGCCGGTGCCGGAGCTGCTGGGGCTGGTGCCGCCGCAGGTGCGGCTGCCGGAGCTGGGGCTGCTGCAGGTTGAGGAGCCGCTGGTGCTGGCGCACCCGCCACTTCCAGTTTCAGGATCAGATCACCTTCGTTACAGGTGCTGCCCTCAGCGATAACCACTTCTTTAACTACACCACCTTTAGGTGCAGGAACTTCCATGGATGCCTTATCGGTTTCCAGCGCGATCAGGCCATCGCCCTCTTCAATGCTGTCACCGACTTTCACCAGTACTTCAACCACATCCACATCTTCAGAGCCGGACAGATCAGGTACCAGTACGTCTTCAACACCACCAGCTACCGGTGCTGCTGCAGGAGCCGCTGCTGCCGGAGCTGCTGGCGCTTCTGCCGCAGGTGCTGCAGCGGAAGCTGGTGCTGCTGCCGCACCACCCACTTCCAGCATCAGGATCAGGTCACCTTCGTTACAAGTGCCGCCTTCAGCCATGATCACTTCTTTAACCACACCCGCTTTTGGTGCTGGCACTTCCATGGACGCCTTATCGGTTTCCAATGCGATCAGGCTGTCGCCCTCTTCGATGCTGTCACCGGCTTTTACCAATACTTCTACAACATCCACATCTTCGGAACTGGACAGGTCAGGTACGCGTACTTCTTCAACCGCAGAAGCCGCCGCAGGCGCAGGAGCTGCTGCTGGGGCCGCTGCAGGTGCTGGCGCAGCCGCCGGAGCAGGAGCTTCTTCAGCAGGCGCCGCTTCAGGAGCCGCCCCGCCACCCACTTCCAGCTTCAGGATCAGGTCGCCTTCGTTACAGGTCGCACCTTCCTGCATGATCACTTCTTTAACCACGCCGCTCTTAGGAGCTGGTACTTCCATGGATGCTTTGTCGGTTTCCAGTGCGATCAGGCTGTCGCCCTCTTCGATGCTGTCGCCAGCTTTCACCAGCACTTCAACCACATCTACGTCGTCTGAACCGGACAGGTCTGGCACCAGAATATCTTCAATATTGCTCACTTCGTTATCCTCCAATTAGCCGTTAGAAGTTCAGTCGACTTAAACAGTCCACGGTGCCGGTTTTTCCGGATTGATGTTGAACTTCTGCATGGCTTTGGCAACGTCAGCAGCCTCAACCTTGCCCTCTTCCTGCAGTGCTTTCAGCGCTGCCAGGACAACGTAGTGACGGTTCACTTCGAAGAACTCACGCAGCTTGCTGCGAGTATCGGAGCGACCAAAACCGTCGGTACCCAGTACTTTGTAGTTACGTGGGATGTATTCACGCAGCTGATCTGCGTACATACGCATGTAGTCGGTAGACGCGATAACCGGACCGTCACGACCTTCCAGACACTGTGCAACGTAGGAGGTACGTGGAGCTTCGGTCGGGTGCAGCAGGTTCCAGCGCTCAACTTCCTGCGCTTCACGGCGCAGTTCGTTGATGGAGGTGGTGCTCCAGATATCCGCTTCGATACCGTACTCTTCACGCAGGATAGTCGCAGCTTCGCGTACTTCTCGCAGGATAGAACCACAGCCCATCAGCTGTACTTTCTTCTCTGCAGACTTACCTTCTTCCAGCAGGTACATACCTTTGATGATGCCCTCTTCGGCACCAGCAGGCATTGCTGGGTGAGCGTAGTTTTCGTTCAGCGTAGTGACGTAGTAGAAAACATTTTCCTGATCTTTATACATGCGACGCAGACCGTCCTGAACGATTACAGTCAGCTCGTAACCGTAGGTCGGGTCGTAAGATACACAGTTCGGGATCATCTGAGCCATCAGGTGGCTGTGACCATCCTGGTGCTGCAGACCTTCACCGTTCAGGGTTGTACGACCGGAAGTCGCACCGATCAGGAAACCACGTGCCTGAGAGTCACCTGCTGCCCAGGTCAGGTCCATTACACGCTGGAAACCAAACATGGAGTAGAAGATGTAGAACGGCACCATAGTGCAGTTGTTGTTCGCGTAAGAGGTCGCACACGCCAGCCAAGCGGAGAATGCACCGGATTCGTTGATACCTTCTTCCAGGATCTGACCGGTTTTGGACTCTTTGTAGAACATGATCTGGTCAGAGTCATGTGGTACGTAACGCTGACCTGCGGAGCTATAGATACCCAGCTGACGGAACATACCTTCCATACCGAAAGTACGTGCTTCGTCCGGTACGATTGGTACCACACGGTCACCCATATTTTTGTCTTTAACCAGCGTGCTCAGCACTCGGTTCAGGGACATCTGGGTAGACATCTCACGCTTGCCGCTCTCTTTCAGGTTGTTAGAGAACGCTTCCAGCTCTGGTGTTTCCAGCTGTTCGAATTCGGTACGACGCACTGGGTAGAAACCACCCAGCTTCTCGCGACGCTCGAACATGTACTTCATTTCCGGAGAGTCCGGAGATGGACGGTAGTAAGGTACGTCTTTCAGCTGATCATCAGACAGCGGGATATTGAAGCGATCGCGGAAATCTTTCAGATCGTCCAGCGCCACTTTCTTCATGGAGTGGGTGTCGTTCTTCGCTTCGCCGGATTTACCGGTACCGTAACCTTTAACGGTCTGCGCCAGAATAACGGTTGGCTGACCTTTGTGGTTCATCGCCGACTGGTACGCTGCATACACCTTGTATGGGTCGTGACCACCACGGTTCAGGTTCATGATCTCTTCATCAGACATGTCCTTAACCATTTCCAGCAGTTCAGGGTACTTGCCGAAGAAGTGTTCACGGGTGTAAGCACCACCGTTCGCCTTGTAGTTCTGCAGCTCGCCGTCGCAGACTTCGTCCATACGCTTCTGCAGCAGACCTTTGTCGTCTTTCTCGAACAGCGGATCCCAGTGACGGCCCCACAGACACTTAACTACGTTCCAGCCTGCACCGCGGAATACGCCTTCAAGTTCCTGAACGATCTTACCGTTACCACGAACCGGACCATCCAGACGCTGCAGGTTACAGTTGATTACGAAGACCAGGTTTTCCAGCTGCTCACGACCCGCCAGAGCGATAGCACCCAGGGATTCCGGCTCATCACACTCACCATCACCCAGGAATGCCCATACTTTACGGTCAGCACGGTTGATCAAGTCACGTGCAGACAGGTAACGCATTACGTGCGCCTGATAGATCGCCTGAATCGGACCCAGACCCATAGATACTGTTGGGAACTGCCAGAAATCAGGCATCAACCAAGGGTGTGGGTAAGAAGACAGACCGTTACCGTCTACTTCACGGCGGTAGTTGTCCATCTGCTCTTCAGTCAGACGGCCTTCCAGGTAGGCACGGGAGTAGATACCCGGTGCAATGTGTCCCTGGAAGAACACCATGTCCGCATCGTGCTCACCTTCATTCCCGCGGAAGAAGTAGTTGAAGCCGATATCGTACAGCGTAGCGGAGGAGGAGAAGGAGGAGATGTGACCACCCAGGCCTTCGTTGTTGTCGTTGGCGCGCATAACCATCGCCATTGCGTTCCAACGGATGAAGGAACGGATACGACGCTCCATGAACAGGTCGCCCGGCATACGAGCTTCGTCTTTTGGAGCAATAGTATTGCGGTACGGGGTAGTCAGGGTTGTCTGGGACGCTACACCCATGTCGGTAGCTTTTTTACCCAGTTCACCCAGGATGAAACGCGCGCGGTCGTCGCCTTCGTTTTTGGCAACCGACTCCAGGGCATCCAGCCACTCTTGCGTTTCTACAGGATCGATATCTTCGATGAAATCTTGCACTTTGCCTTCTCCACTCTGTTTTTTCGCGGGAATTCTTGTTAGCCCTAACACCTGCAGACCAGCACTCATGCTGCACCGCAATAAAGGCATCCATCTTCGTGTGTAGTTATTATGTATGTAGTAATACTACAAAATTATGTTCAAACAGTCTACAGGGGTGATTACTGACTACATTTTTGTAGTTTTAATACAATCAGGACTCGGGAGTGATGTTCGCGCGACGTAAAGCACGCTCCAGACGGGTATTCTCCTTTTGCCCTTCTAACAGTGCGTCCTCGACATAAGCCAGGTGGTGATGCGCGGCTTTCCTAGCTTTTTCAGGCTCACCGGACAGTATGGCATCCATCAGCACTCTGTGCTGAGAATGGATCTTTTCGCGGTAGTCCGCCTTGGGATAGATGTTCTGCAGGTTGTCCCAGATATGCTGGCGCAGCAGGCTGAACAGCGCACGCATCATATGCAACAACACCATGTTGTGGGTGGATTCGGCGATCGCCAGGTGAAAATCCACATCCGCGTATACCTCTTTGTCGAACTCCTTGTTCTCGTGATAACGCTCAAGATCCGCATAACACTGCTGAATCGCCTCTTTATCTGCGGGCGTGCTGCGCAGCGCTGCGTAGTAGGCGGTCACACCTTCCAGCGCATGTCGAAACTCCAGCAGGTCGTACTGCGCCTCGGGATGAGTGCGGAACAGCTCCAGTAGCGGATCGGAGAAAGAACCACCGATATCTTCCGAAACATAAGTGCCGCCACCCTGCCGACTGATCAACATTCCTTTTGCCGTCAACTTCTGCACAGCTTCACGCAAGGAGGGCCTGGACACTTCAAACTGCTTGGCCATCTCCCGCTCCGGCGGCAACTTCTGTCCCGGCTTGAGACTCCCTTCGAGGATCATCGCTTCCAGCTGCTCCATGATCACATCCGAGATTTTAGGTTGCTTAACCCGTTGATATGCCATGCGAAATAACTCCCCTAGCTGATTGGTAAGACCAATAGTGTAATCCCAAGCGTAACCTCTCAGCAAAGAAAAACCTACGCTCGTTGTAAGCCGTTATGGCTAGGTGATATTAAAATTGGTAATACCAATCTAGTCAACTCAATAACGATTGCTCAACTTTCGACCAATTATTTGTAAAGGTCAATATTTACGCCACATGATAATTATCCACAAAAAATTATTGACAAGTACTGATTAAAAAAAATACAGTACAAAACCAAGCGCTGGTAAATTGGTATTACCAATATTCAGCAGCAAGGTTGGTGACCCATGATCACCGCCTTTTGGTCCCGAATAACAAAAAATAAACATCTAGAGGATGTGTCATGAAAAAGTTTGCTAAAACCCTGATTTCCGCTGCGGTAGTAACCGCCGCTGTTGCGACTGTTTCTGCTCCGGCTCAGGCTGCTGACAAGCTGCTGCTGAAAACACCTATCGCGTTCGGTTCACACCTGCCTGCACTAGGTACTCCGATCGTTTGGGTTGCTGATCAGCTGAAAACCGTGAGCGACGGCAAAGTAAAAATGAAGATTTACGAGCCGGGCAAACTGGTAAGCCCTCCTGAAATTCTGGATGCTGTTTCCTCCGGTAAAGTGAACTCCGGTTACTCCACTGCGGGCTACTGGCAGGGCAAAATGCCAGCGGCTGCACTGTTCTCCGCTGTACCTTTCGGTCCTGAAGCGGGTGAGTACATGGCGTGGCTGTACTACGGCAACGGTATGAACCTGTATCAGGAGATGTACGACAACGCGGGTTACAACGTAAAAGTAACTCCTTGTGCGATCATCTCTCCTGAAACTTCCGGTTGGTTCTCCAAGCCAATCGAGAAACCTGAAGACCTGAAAGGCCTGAACATGCGCTTCTTCGGTCTGGGTGCTTCCGTAATGGAAAAACTGGGTGTAGGTACCGTTCAGCTGCCAGGCGGTGAGATCTTCGGTGCTCTGGAGAAAGGCGCTATCGACGCGACTGAATTCTCCCAGCCAGCAATCGACCAGCGTCTGGGTCTGCACAAGATCGTTAAGTACAACTACTTCCCAGGTTGGCACCAGCAGGCAACCGTATTCGAACTTCTGATCAACAAAGACACCTGGAACAAGATGTCTAAAGGCCAGCAGGCAATGGTTGAAACCACCTGTAAAGCTTCTATGACCAACGCGATCGCTGAAGGCGAATCCATGCAGTTCGAAGTAATGAAGAAAGCTGCTGACAACGGTGTAGAGATCCGCTACTGGAACCAGACCATGCTGGATACCTTCAAGAACAAGTGGGACGAAGTGGTTGCAGAAAAAACCGCTGCAGATCCTTTCTTCAAGAAAGTATGGGATGACATGAGCACCTTCCGTGAAGGTTACGACCTGTGGGAAGCAAACGCATTCCTGCCACGTGCTCAGAAGAAGTAATGACATCGCACTCCTAAGCTGACCTGCTCTGCAGGCGCTTCATCAGGCGGGCCTTCGGGCCCGTCTGCATTCCCGCCAGTCGGGAAGATAACTATAAAGATTGTGTATTAAGGGTGGGTATTCTTGTGACTGAAAATGAAAAGCTTCCGTCAGTGCCGCTGGCCGATGGCATTGATCGCTTTATTCAGCGCATCGGCTTAACCGTCGCCTGGGCCTATGTGGTACTGGTGCTGGTTATTATTCTTCAGGTTGTATTGCGTAAAGGTTTTGCCAGCGGACTGATCGCGTTGGAAGAACTGCAATGGCATCTCTATGCCGTTGGTGTGATGTTTGGTTTGTCCTATGCACAAACCACCAATTCCCACATCCGTGTTGACCTGTTCTACTCCTCGTTCCGCGCTAAGACTAAGCGTCTGATCGAGGTGATCGGTATTCTGGTCCTGGTAATGCCGTTTATCGCTATCGTTTTTTTCCACAGTCTGGATTTTGTTGCCGACTCCTGGCGTATCAACGAACACTCCGACGCTCCATCCGGCCTCCCGTGGCGCTGGCTGATCAAAAGTACCATTCCAATTACTTTTGCCCTGCTTGGACTGGCGATGGTTTCCCGCCTGATCCGTGACCTGACACTGCTGCTGCGAGGAGATGCTTAATGGAGATCAATGAGATTCTTGTCATTGCGATGTTCCTGTCGTTCATCGCATTGCTGTTTACCGGTATCCCTGTAGCCTGGGTACTAGGTGGTATTGGCGTAATTTTTGCCGGTATCGGATACCTGGCTGATATTTACATGGACACTATGACCGGTCTGGATTACACCACACTGGGTCTGGTGGTTAACCGCCTCTGGAAGATCATGGATAACTGGATATTGGTGGCCCTACCGATGTTCATATTCATGGGTATCATGCTGGATAAGTCCGGCGTTGCAGAACGTCTGATGCAGTCCATGCAGGAGCTGTTCGGCCGCGTACGTGGTGGTCTGGCGATCACCGTGACCGCGATCGGTATTATCCTGGCAGCATCCACCGGTATCATCGGTGCATCTGTTGTCCTGCTGGCGGTAATGTCGCTGCCATCCATGACTAAACAGGGTTATGCCATGCCACTGGCACTGGGCACTATCGCCTCTGCCGGTACCCTGGGTATCCTGATTCCACCAAGCATCATGCTGGTAATCATGGCTGACCAGCTGGGTCTGTCTGTAGGTGACCTGTTCATGGGTGCGGTCATTCCAGGCCTGATGCTGGGTGCTTTCTACATCCTGTACATCCTGATCACCGGTTTCGTAAAACCGGATGCAGCGCCAATTCCTGCGGATGCAAAACCGATCACCATGGGTGTCTTCCTGAACGTAATGAAGGCGGTTCTGCCAACGTTGCTGCTGATCTTCGTGGTACTGGGTTCTATCTTTGCAGGTATCGCAACACCGACCGAGGCATCCGGTGTAGGCGCATTCGGTGCAACGCTGCTGGCGATGTACAACCGTAAGTTCAACTTCAAGGTTCTGAAAGAAGTTGTTGGCGGCACCATGAACACCACCGCGTATATATTCGCGATCTTTATCGGTGCGACCTGTTTCGCCCTGGTACTACGTGAGCTGGGTGGTGACGAGCTGATCGAGTCCTTCCTGACCGGTCTGCCATTTGGTCCGTACGGCATCATCTTCTTTATTCTGGCTGTGATCTTCCTGCTAGGCTTCTTCCTGGACTGGATCGAGATCACGCTGATCATCCTGCCACTGCTGGCACCGGTGATCTCAGCCCTAGGTCTGGATATCGACGGTTACGGTGTTGTGGATAACCCGGAACTGGTGTGGTTCGTGATGCTCGTGGCGATGGCCTTGCAGACATCGTTCTTAACACCGCCGGTCGGATTCGCGCTCTTCTACCTGAAGGGTGTATGCCCACCAAACGTGAAGCTGCGCGACATCTACACCGGCGTTATCCCGTTCATCATCCTGCAGCTGATTGGCCTGTTGATTCTGGTGTTCTGGCCGCAACTGGTGCTGTGGTTGCCAGCCATCGCATACAGCTAATCAGTAAAAATACGCCGGCGACATCCGGGACAAAAAAGGATGTCGCCGGCACATATCACGGCAAATCCAAACCTTTTGGCCGCCCACTACGCCCAATATTTGGTGGTAGCGGCCCCTTTTTAAAGCACCCTATAAGAATATCTGCCTGAGCAGAACGAGAGTTGGTGAGGTTAATAGGCTATGAAACAGCAATATCAGGCGTTTCATGAACAGCTGCAGGCGTTTATTCCTGAAAAACGTCTGATCAGCGATCCCCTCCGCACACTGGCATACGGTACCGACGCCAGCTTCTACCGTTTGATTCCACAGATTGTCGTTCGCGTTGAAAACGCTGACGAGGTCTCCCGCATCGTAAAACTGGCCGCCGAAGATCGTATCCCGGTGACCTTCCGTGCCGCTGGCACCAGCCTGTCCGGACAGGCGATTACCGATTCTGTACTGATTCAGCTGGGTGACGGCTGGACCGGTTACGAAATCAATGACGACGCCTCCACGATTGCCCTGCAACCGGGTGTCATTGGCGGACACGCAAACAAATACCTGGCACCGTTCAACAAGAAGATCGGGCCCGATCCAGCATCGATTAACGCTGCCAAGATCGGCGGTATCGCCGCCAACAACGCCAGTGGCATGTGCTGCGGCACGGCACAGAACAGTTACCGCACGCTGAAAAGCATGAAGCTGGTGCTGGCCGACGGTACTCAGCTGGATACCGGCAATGCCGATTCTGTCGCTAGATTTCGCCAGTCCCATAAAGGCTTGCTGGATGCGCTGGATGCACTGGCTCGCCAGACCCGTACCAACGAAACACTGAGCAACCGCATTCGTCATAAGTACCGACTGAAAAACACCACCGGTTACTCACTGAATGCGCTGGTCGACTATGAAGACCCGATCGATATTCTGCAGCACCTGATGATCGGCTCCGAAGGGACCCTGGGCTTCATGTCCGAGATCACCTACCAAACCGTCGACGAGCACCCAAACAAAGCCTCTGCGCTGATCTTTTTCGATACAGTCCGCACCACCTGTGAAGCGGTTGCGATCCTGAAGAAAACACCGGTCTCTGCGGTTGAGCTGATGGACCGCGCTGGTCTTCATTCCGTGGAAAATAAAGAGGGGATGCCCGCCTTTATCCGCGAACTACCGGAAGACGCCGCCGCCCTGCTGGTCGAAACCCGCTCCGGCGATCCAGACAAACTGCTGGCACAGGTAGAGGAGATCAAAGCTTCTATTGCCCACCTGCAAACATCTAAGCCGGTTGAGTTCACCACAGATCCGAAAGAGTACGCCAAATACTGGGCGATCCGTAAAGGCCTGTTCCCGGCGGTAGGCGCGGTACGTATGACCGGCACCACCGTGATCATCGAAGACGTGGCTTTCCCGGTAGAAGAGCTGGCAGACGCGGTGCACGACCTGCACCAGATCTTCCACAAATACCACTACGATGAAGCCCTGATCTTCGGCCACGCGCTGGAAGGTAACCTGCACTTCGTATTCACCCAGGCCTTTGATAGCGATGAGGAGATCCAGCGTTACGAAGGGTTGATGGATGACGTCGGCAAGATGGTGGTCGGTAAATACGACGGCTCACTAAAAGCGGAACACGGTACAGGCCGTAACATGGCTCCGTACGTTGAGATGGAGTGGGGTGAAGAAGCCTACTCGTTGATGTGGGAGCTGAAAGAGCTGCTGGATCCACAGGAGATCCTCAACCCGGGCGTGATCCTGAACCGCAACAAACAGGTGCATATCGAAAACCTGAAACCGATGCCCGCTGCCGATCCGATTGTGGATAAGTGCATCGAGTGTGGTTTCTGCGAACCGACCTGCCCGTCACGCGACCTGACCCTGAGTCCACGCCAGCGTATCGTATTGTGGCGTGAAATTGCCCGCCTGGAAGCGAGTGGAGAAGACAGTGAACGTCTGGCGGAGTTGCGCAAGGAGTACCAGTATCAGGGCACCGACACCTGTGCAGCCTGCGGTTTGTGCTCCACAACCTGTCCGGTCGAGATCAATACCGGCAACCTGACCCGTTCGATCCGCAGCCGTAACAATGAGAACCACACCAAGTTGGCACAGTGGGTCGCCGACCATTATGGCGGCATCACCAAAGCAACCAAAGCTGCCTTCACCGTGGCTGACGCCACTCATGCGGTGATGGGCACCAAGACGATGTCTGCGGTGACCGGATTTGCCCGCAAAGTATCCGGCGGAGCTGTGCAGCAGTGGACGCCGTCGATGCCGACTGCGGCCCCTAAAATCGACACCCAAAAGCCGGTGGTTAATCCTGGTGCGCCAAAGGTGGTTTATCTGCCAAGTTGTGCCAGTCGCACCATGGGCCCTGCCCGTGGCGACGAAGACCGTACGTCATTGGCAGACAAAACCGAAGCGCTGCTGCGCAAAGCAGGTTTTGAGGTGATCTACCCGGACGAACTGGACAAACTTTGCTGCGGAATGCCGTTCCAATCTAAAGGGATGTTTGATGCAGCAGACTCGAAATCATCGGAGATCGAGCAGATTCTGATGAAGGCAACCAATGGCGGGCAGATCCCTGTGTATTCAGATACCAGCCCCTGCACACTGCGCCTGCGCGAGAACATCAGCGAGCAGATCAAACTGTACGACACCGTCGATTTTATCGACCAGTTCCTGATGGAGCGCCTGTTGTTCAATCCGGTCAATGAACCGGTTGCTCTGCATATCACCTGCAGTGCGACGCGCATGGGCCAGGCCGAGAAGCTGAAACGCATCATGAACGCCTGCTCTACCCAGGTGGTGATCCCGGATCAGATCACCTGCTGTGGTTTTGCCGGTGACAAAGGTTTCAGCACACCGGAGCTGAATGCCTCGGCATTGCGCACGCTGAAAGCGAGCGTCAGCAGTTGCCAACAGGGTTACTCCACCAGCCGGACCTGTGAGATCGGCCTGAGCCATCACAGCGGCATCGACTACAAATCGATCGTTTATCTGGTGGACCGGGTGACACAACCCAAGCTCAGCGCAACCACCAGTACTGAAGAAAACCAACGTATCCAGGCCGCATCGGCCTGAGATACCGCTATTGAGGAACAGACAATGGCACTTCCACAGATCAATACTATCCTCTATACCACCTCTCTGGGTAAGCACACCCGCCCGGTCTTCCGTCATGCGGCGAATCTGGCAGCGCAGTTCAATGCCAAGATCATTATGCTGCACGTGGTCGAACCTATGGGCGAGATGGGCCACGCGCTGATCCAGAACTATCTGGACGAATCCCTGGTTAAGAAGATGCACGATGAGGGTATCGACGCGATCAAGGACCAGATGCGCCAGCGTGTCGCAGATTTCTGCGCGGATGAACTGAGCAGCCTGCCAACCCCAGTCGAACTGAATGTTGAGCATGTCGTTATTGAAGGCAACCACACCGATTCGATCCTGAAAGAGGCAAATGATATAAATGCCGACATGATCGTGATCGGTGCCGAAAACACCTTCGGTCACCACAGCCACACCACCCAACAGGTGATGCGCGGCGCCAAAGTGCCGGTACTGGTCGTACCAACCGGCAAGAACTACAGCTGATAACTGTATAAGGACGGACTGTCATGGACGGTACCACACTGTCGCTCATCGAGCGGATTTTCATGACAGTCTTCCCACTGGTCGCTATTGTCTCAGTGGGCTTTTTCTACGGCCGTACCAAGCGGCCGGATATGTCAGTGGCCAATCAGATCAATATGGATGTGTTCTGTCCGGCCCTGATCTTCTCTGTTTTGTCGGCCAAGTCCTTCGACCTGGGGGCTTTTCAGGAACTGGCGGTTGGCGCGGCGATCATTGTACTGGGCTCCGGGTTACTCATGTGGCCTCTGTGCCGTCTGATCAACATCCAGCCCAAAACGTTTCTTCCGCCGATGATGTTCAGCAACAGTGGCAATCTGGGTCTGCCGCTGGTTGTACTGGCGTTTGGTGAGCAGGCACTACCCGCAGCTGTCGTACTTTTCCTGGTGGAAAATACCCTCCACTTCAGTGTCGGCATCTACATGCTCGACCATCGCACCAATCCGCTCAACTTGCTCAAGATGCCGATGATTCTGGCCTCGATTCTGGGATTGATCTGGAGTGGGTTTGACCTGACGCTGCCAACCGCAGCGGCCACCTTTATCGGCATGCTCGGTGATGTCTGCATTCCACTGATGTTATTCGCCCTTGGCGTGCGCATGACCAGTGTCGATTTCAGCCGCTGGCGCACCGGCATTCTGGGTGCAATTCTCTGCCCGCTGAGTGGTGTGATCATCGCCCTGCTGCTGCAACCGGTTCTGCAGTTGAGTGACACCCAGTTCGGTTACCTGATTCTTTTCGGAGCCCTACCACCTGCCGTGCTCAACTATATGGTGGCAGAGCGGTACAACCAGGAGCCGGATCAGGTTGCCTCCATTGTATTACTCGGTAATATGGGAAGTCTGATTACCATTCCACTGACTCTGGCATTTATATTGTAACCATGCGTATTGGTATTGATCTGGGCGGCACCAAAATCGAAGCGATCGCCCTGAGCGATACCGGCGACGAGTTGTTTCGCAGACGGATTGATACTCCACAGGGTGATTACAGGGGCACCCTGGATGCGATTGTTGGGCTGATACACGATGCGGAACAGACAACCGGTCAATCCGGCACTGTCGGCATCGGCATCCCCGGCACCCTCTCTCCCGCCACAGGCTTAGTCAAAAACGCCAACTCCGTTTGCCTGATCGGCCAGCCCCTCGACAAAGACCTGGAAAACCGTCTCAACCGGCCTGTACGCTTCAGCAACGACGCGAACTGTTTGGCGCTATCCGAAGCAACCGACGGTGCCGCCGCAGGCGCGGAGATCGTCTTCGGCGTCATCCTGGGCACTGGCGTCGGTGGCGGACTGGTGATTGATGGGCGTGTGTTACGTGGCGCGAACGCCATATCCGGTGAGTGGGGTCACAACCCGCTGCCCTGGCCCAACGAAGCAGAGTCTGCGATTGCCCCCTGCTATTGTGGCCAGCAGGGCTGTATTGAAACCTGGCTCAGCGGTCCCGCACTCAGCCGTCAATATGCAATTCTCAGTGGTAAGGAACTGACCGCCCGAGAGATCTGGGCGCTGTCACGCGATGGTGATCCCCTGGCGCAAGCCCTCAGTCAACAGTACTACCGCCGCCTGGCGAAAAGCCTCGCGTCGGTGATCAACCTGCTGGACCCGGACGTTATCGTGTTAGGGGGCGGTTTATCCAACGAGACGTCGCTCTATGAGGCGGTACCGCAGCTGTGGCAGGAGTACGTGTTTTCCGACGAGGTCTCAACGCAATTAGTACCGGCTATGTTCGGCGACGCCAGTGGAGTCCGCGGCGCCGCCTGGTTGTGGCCCGTAACGCGCGATTAAGGTTTGACCTGAGACAGTTCTGGCGAGGCCTGCTCCGCAGATTCGACGGTCAACCGGTCACGGTTTTTATCGACCGTGCCCGGTCCAATCCCCTTCACCTTTACCAATTCATCCACCGTTGAAAACGGACCGAACTGGCTACGATACGCCACAATAGCCTGAGCTTTCTTTTCACCAACACCTTTCATCACCGCAGCGATCTCCGCTGCTGAAGCTTGATTCAGGTTAACCGGACCGTTTTCGGCCAGCGAAGGAAAAGATAGAAGTAAAACAAACGCAGCCAGAACGGCGCGCACTAGGGTAGGTACGTGCATAGATACACCTCCGTGTAGAATTAAAAAGGGCCGGTTATTCCGTAACCAGCCCTTTCATTTCTAACAGAAGCGCACCATCAGATCAACGGTGCAAGCTCTGCTTCGATCGCAGCCAACGCATCAACCGGAGAATCCGCTTTCGTGATTGGACGTCCGATCACCAGGTAGTTGCTGCCCGCTTTAATTGCGTCAGCCGGTGTCATGATTCGTTTCTGATCCCCTACCTCTGCATTTGCCGGACGGATACCCGGTGTAACCAGCTGGAAATCCTCGGAGATCACTTCACGCAACGGCACCACCTCCTGCGCAGAGCACACGATACCATGCAGGCCACTCTGTTCGGTCAGCTTCGCCAGACGTTTCACCTGCTCCAACGGTTCGATATCCAGGCCGAGATCTGCCAGATCCTGGCGCTCCATGCTGGTCAGTACGGTTACACCAATCAGCAGGGTATTGGCACCGTTTACCTGTTCCAGCTCGTTGCGTGCTGCTTCCATCATACGACGGCCGCCTGATGCATGAACGTTCACCATCCATACACCCATCTCTGCCGCAGCACGTACCGCTTTTGCCGTGGTGTTGGGAATGTCATGAAATTTCAGATCCAGAAACACCTCGAATCCCATCGCATGCAAGGCTTCCACCACAGCAGGGCCTGCGCGGGTAAACAGCTCCTTACCCACTTTTACACGGCAGCGGGATGGATCCAGACGCTGGGCCATCGCCAGTGCATCGGCCTGATTCGGGTAGTCGAGCGCAACAATAACGCGCTTGGAATCTGTGCTCATTCAGTCTCTCTCAAGTTAGTAATTATTCGCCTTCCAACCCTTGGATCGGCTTGGTTGCACCCCACTTCTTACAAGAGGGGCACTGCCAGTGCAGGGTCTTGGCTGAGAAGCCACAATTATTACAGCGATAGTTAGGTTTTGACAGCTCCAACTGCCCTGTCAATCCGCGCAGTACCCGCAGGCTCTCCCGCGCACTCTCCGCTCCGTGTTCGATATGCATATCGATCAGGCGATTAAAGCCTTTCACCGATGGGCGTTTTTTAAGCTCCTCAGTGACAAAACTTCCCGCCACATAGAGCCCCTGCTCGTTCTTGATATTGTCTGCGACAGCCAGCATGACACTGGTCGCAGGAGCAGATCCCATACAGCGCCGCAGGTAGAGATTCATCTCGGGCAGCGCATCCAGCTGCTCGTAACAGTAACGCAGCATCTGCAGAATCTCGGATACGAAAAGGGGGTCACGCTCCACCACCTGTTTCAGGTGTTTGATTGCCGCTTTCCACTGGCTTTGATCGATTGCGATACGTGCATTGATCATACAAGGCCGGACACAAGTGGAATCATAGCTATCCGCTTGCTTCAGGTGTTGCACCGCATCTTTGTACTGATGGTTATTGATACTCTGTTCTGCCAGCTCACAACAGTAGTGTGCCAGCTCACGCTGAACAGTTTTGCGCTCCTCAGGTGCTAATTGAGCTGCAACATCCAGCGCTTTCTGCCACTCAGACTCTTTTTCATAGAGACTGATAAGCAGGTTTTGTGCTTTAACCAGTGTTGGCTTTGGAGGACGCTGCCGGACAATTTCCAGTAGAAGATTCTCTGCACGATCCAGTAAACCAACTGCGTAGTAGTCCCGCGCCAGTGCCATCTGCACACGCAAGAACTCACTTCGACTAAGGTTGGGCCGCACCAGCAGATTCTGGTGAATCTGTATTGCCCGATCGACATCGCCTTTACGGCGGAAAAGTTTCGCCAGCGCCAGATGCGCCGGGATAGTATCTGAATTGACTTCGAGCGCCCTGATGAAACTCTCAATGGCTTCATCAGTTCGCTCGTTAAGGAGGTAGTCTAAGCCCGTGAAATAATCACGGCTGACGTTACTGTAAAGACGCTGAGTCTGCCCCTCGGCTTTGACTCGATCTCTGCGTCCTAGCCACCAGCCCGCAGCGACGGCCAGGAAGAGCGGTACGATCAACAGGTAGTCGTTAATCTCAGACGGCATCTTTCAAACCAGCTGTACGCAGCTGATCCAACTCCTTCTGTGCATTTACAACACGACGGCGCTCGGCACGCAGTCGGGTACGCAGCAGCAAAACGCTCACCACGCTGATCGCCATCCCCAGCACACCGCCGAGAATGAAGGTCGCAACCAACCAAAGCGACAGGCTTGCCTCCGGTAACTGCACCAGTACCAGATCAACTGTCACCATTTGGGTGTTATTAATTGTGAACATCACGCCCACAAACAAGAATACGATACACAGCAATCCTAAGATCGCGCCTTTAATCCAACGCACTTAAATTAGACCTCTTTGTAAAATCCGTCTTGAATGTTAGATACCCTGTTCCAGGCTGGAGTTTACCTGTTCCCGGAGTTCTTTTCCCGGTTTAAAGTGTGGTACATGCTTAGCTTCAAGCTCTACCGACTCACCGGTTTTTGGATTGCGCCCGATCCGTGGCGCGCGGTAATGCAAACTGAAACTACCGAATCCACGAATCTCGATCCGATCCCCATGGGATAACGCTTCAGTCATCTGGTCGAGCATCGCTTTTACAGCCAACTCAACATCCTTCACCGACAACTGCTCATGTCGATCAACCAAACGTTCTATTAATTCTGATTTGGTCATGGCTAGCCTCTGGATTTTCGCTTCTTCTCTTGGTCGCCTCCATTCCTTTGACAACGCAGGCGATTCAAACGAAAAAGGAGAGCAACGCTCTCCCCTTATCAGGATTTGTCCTTTTTCATCTGCGCCTTGATCAGGTCACCGATGGTCGTCGGACCGGAAAGATCCACGTTTTGCTGTTTGAGGGAGTTCATCGCCTCTTTTTCCTGATGCAGTTCAGCCTGCTTCACGGAAATATTGATCACACGGTTACGACGATCCACACTGGCGATCACCGCTTCGACCTCGTCTCCCACCTTCAGCGTTGCCGTCAGATCGGCGATGCCATCGCGGGAGGCTTCAGACGCTTTCATAACCGCTTCAATCTCTTCACTCAGCTGCACCGTCGCCTGTTTTGGCGTTACGCTCAGCACAGTACCTTTCACCGCAGCGCCTTTATGGAAACGGTTAGCAAAATCTGCAAATGGGTCTTCAGCCAGCTGCTTAATCCCCAACGCGATGCGCTCACGCTCCGGATCGATGGACAGTACAACCGCATCAACCTGGTCACCTTTACGGAAGCCCTTCACGGCTGCCTCACCCGGTTCGTTCCAGGACAGATCAGACAGATGCACAAGGCCATCGATTCCGCCGTCCAAACCGATAAACACACCAAAGTCAGTGATCGACTTGATCGTGCCAGCCAGTTGATCGCCTTTCTTATGAGTCGATGCAAACTGTTCCCATGGATTCTGCTGACACTGTTTCATACCGAGAGAGATACGACGACGCTCTTCATCGATATCAAGGATCATAACTTCGATCTCGTCACCAATCTGCACGACCTTAGACGGATGAACATTCTTGTTAGTCCAGTCCATTTCGGAGACATGTACCAGACCTTCGATACCGGATTCGATCTCAGCAAAGCAACCATAATCGGTCAGGTTAGTCACACGTGCTTTGACGCGGCTGCCCACCGTGCAGGTTTTCTGCAACTTGGTCCACGGATCGTCAGCCAGTTGCTTAAGCCCCAAAGAGACGCGGCTACGTTCACGGTCGAAACGCAATACCTTCACATTGATCTCTTCACCGATTTTCAGGACTTCGCTTGGATGTTTCACGCGTTTCCATGCGATATCAGTGATGTGCAGCAGGCCGTCAACGCCACCCAGATCGATAAAGGCACCGTAGTCAGTGAGGTTTTTCACGATACCCTTAACAACGGAACCCTCTTCCAGCTGCTCCAGCAGCTTCTCGCGCTCAATATTGTAAGCAGCTTCCAGCACGGCCCTGCGGGATACGACGATGTTGTTACGTTTGGCATCAAGCTTCACCAACTTGAATTCCAGCTCCTGGCCTTCCAGATGGGAGGTATCGCGCATCGGTCGCACATCGACCAAAGAACCGGGGAGGAATGCATTGATGGAGTTGACGTTGACGGTGAAACCGCCACGTACCTTGCCGGTGATCGCGCCTTTAACAATCTCTTCCTGTTCGAAGGCTTTCTCAAGCTCTTTCCAGGCTTCGGCACGTTTAGCCTTTTCGCGGGACAGGACGGTAGAACCGAAACCATCCTCAACCGCTTCCAAGGAGACCTGTACCTCATCACCTTCGGCGATGGTCAGCTCTCCCTGGTCATTAAGAAACTGAGATTTGGGAATCACGCCCTCAGATTTGAGGCCCGCATTCACAACCACGAAATCACTATCTATCGCGACGACAACGCCGGTTACGATAGCTCCGGGAGCCATGTTCAGATCCTGAAGGCTCTCCTCGAAAAGTTCTGCAAAACTTTCGCCCATAGCTGTACGGTCCTCACCCCTGATAGCTGTGTTAGCGGAGCCCCTTGTGTCGCACCTCTTCCAGCACTGCAGCCAGCACTTCGTCGATCGTCAGTTTGGTTGTGTCAAGAATGATGGCATCCTGCGCCGGTTTCAAAGGCGCAACTGCTCGATTCATATCACGTGCGTCACGGGCCTGTATGTCCTCTAATATAGCCTGAAGACTAGCACCCAGCCCCTTGTTTATCAACTGGTTATAGCGACGGTTGGCACGCTCCTCTGCACTGGCATCCAGATAGATTTTCAGCGGCGCATCCGGGAACACAACTGTCCCCATATCGCGTCCATCGGCGATCAGACCGGGTTCAGCAGCAAATGCTCTCTGGCGATTCAACAGTGCTTCACGCACGGAAGGAATAGCTGCGACAACCGATGCATCACCACCCACTTTTTCGGTGCGGATAGTATCGGTGACCTCTTCCCCTTCCAGAATGATTTTTACCTGGTCGCTATCGTCCTCAGCGTTGAACTGAACATCAAGATGCTCCGCCAATACAACCAACGCTTCTTCATCGTCCAGCGATACACCATGATGATGTGCAGCCAAAGCCACCAGTCGATACAGTGCACCACTATCCAACAACTGCCAGCTTAGCTCTTTGGCCAGCAGCTGACAGATGGTGCCCTTGCCGGAACCACTCGGGCCATCAACGGTGATGACGCCTACATTCTCACTTGTACCTGACATCAGGCTTCTCCCTTGTGAATAGTCAGCCCCACCTCATTCGCCAGATCCACAAACGTCGGGAAAGAGGTTGCCACGTTGGCGCAGTCGTTGATCTTGATCTCACCGCTAGAACGTAAAGCGGCGATAGAGAAAGACATCGCGATACGGTGGTCACCGTGGGCGAAGACCTCACCACCGGTCAGCTGACCTCCACGGATAATTGCACCGTCTGGCGTGCCTTCGATATCCGCGCCAACGGCTTTCAGGCCGTCAACCATCACCTGAATACGATCACTCTCTTTAACACGCAGCTCTTCCGCACCGGTGATAACGGTTTCACCTTCCGCGCAGCATGCGGCAACAAACAGCGCCGGGAACTCGTCGATCGCCAGTGGCACCTGATCTTCCGGCACACGAATACCTTTAAGTGGCGCGTAACGAATACGAATATCGGCAACCGGCTCACCACCCACTTCACGCTCATTCAGCAGCTCAAGGTCTGCCCCCATCAGGCGCAGGATGTTGAGTACGCCTACGCGGGTCGGGTTGATACCCACATGCTCCAACGTCAGGTCAGAATCCGGGGTGATCGCAGCAGCAACCAGGAAGAAGGTTGCCGAGGAGATATCAGCAGGCACATCGATGTTCGTTGCTGTCAGCTTGCCACCGCTCTGAACAGACACAGTGCTCTCATCCACACCCACGCTGTAACCGAAACCGGTCAGCATACGCTCTGTATGATCGCGGGTCGGCGCTGGTTCAGTCACGCTGGTTGTACCTTCAGCGTAAAGACCCGCCAGCATCAGGCAGGATTTCACCTGCGCACTCGCCATCGGCATATCGTAGTGGATTCCCTGCAGGGACTGGCCGCCTTTGATCTTCAGCGGCGGACGACCACCCTCACCCGTTTCAATCTCAGCACCCATCAGGCGCAGCGGCTTCGCCACACGCTCCATAGGACGTTTGCTCAGGGATTCATCACCGCTCAGTTCGGTGTCAAAAGACTGTGCCGCCAGCAGGCCGGACAACAAACGGATGGTGGTACCGGAGTTACCCACATACAGCGGTCCCGGAGGCGCCTGCAAACCATGCAGACCTACGCCGTGAATGCGTACTTCGCCCTGATGTGGGCCTTCGATGACAACGCCCATATCACGGAACGCCTGCAGCGTCGCCAGAGCGTCTTCGCCTTCGAGGAAACCGGTCACTTCGGTCACACCTTCGGCCAGAGAGCCCAGCATGATGGAACGGTGGGAGATAGATTTATCACCTGGCACGCGAATGGTGCCTGTCACTGAGCCACCTGGCTGAGCGCGGAAAACAACGTTTGAAGTATTCATATTATCTAAATATGCAGTACCAGAAAGAATTCGGGAAAAATGTTCACGGGCGGCTTTGGCACGGGTGAATGTGCCCAACATCATCTCACTGTCGCCCTGCTCAATGGCCTCGCGCAACTGCGCCAGCCCTTGGGTAAAACTATCCAGCTGCTTGAGCAGCGGTTCTTTATTGGCGAGACACACATCACGCCACATGGTCGGATCGCTGGCAGCGATGCGGGTGAAATCACGGAAACCACCCGCCGCATAACGAAAGATATCCAGCTTTTCCTCTTCCTTCGCCAGCGTATCAACCAGCGAGAATGCAAGAATGTGCGGCAGATGGCTGGTAGCTGCCAGCACTTCATCATGCCGCGCCACCCCCATATCCAGCACGATTGCGCCTGTTTGCAGCCACATCTGTTCAACGATGCGGGTCGCGGATGCAGAGGATTCAGGAAGGGGCGTAATTATGACTTTGTAACCATTAAAGAGTTGTGAATTCGCTGCCGCAACCCCACTCTTTTCTGATCCTGCGATGGGATGACCCGGCACAAAAGTATCCGGAATCTCACCAAAGACACGTCGTGCAGCTTCCACCACATTACCCTTAGTGCTACCCACATCGGTCAACACCGTCTCAATAGAAAGGTAGGGTTTAATCTGCGACAGCACCTCTTCGGTCGCCTTAACTGGCACCGCCAGTACGATCAGATTGGCCTGTTCAACTTCCGCTGCCAGATTCTCAGCCACCTGATCGATCACCCCCAGCTGCAAGCCGGCAAGCATCTCGTCACGATCGCGGTCATAACCAACAACAGTGCCACAACAGCCCTGCTCACGCAGCGCTTTAGCCAGGGACCCACCAATAAGCCCCAACCCAATAATCAGTACTCTTTCAACCAGGTTACTCAAATCGACAACACCTTATTCAGTGCATCCAGACAACGCTGGTTCTCTTCCGGCAGACCGATACTGATACGCAGATGCTGCGGCATACCGTAGTTTGCCACCGGACGTACAATCACGCCTTCATGCAACAGTGCCTGATAGATCGGCATCGCGTCAGTTTTCATATCCACGGTGATAAAGTTACCCACAGATGGAATCCAGGAGAGTCCGAGCGCTTCCAGCCCCGACTCCAACTGCGCCATACCTTCATTGTTCAGCGCCACGGAGCGCGCAAGATAATCTTCATCAGACAGGGCAGCAGTGGCAGCTGCGAGCGCCAGCGCGTTGCCGTTGAATGGCTGGCGTACACGGTTCATCAGATCAGTGATGGATGCATTGGCTGCGGCAAAACCGATACGTAACGCAGCAAGTCCGTAGGCTTTGGAAAAAGTGCGAGTAACGATCAGGTTCTGATATTCGTTCAGCAGGCGCAAACCATCCGGAAAATCCACATGCCCGACATATTCGGTATAGGCCTCATCCAAGACCACGATTACATGCTCAGGAACCTGAGCCATAAAGTTGCGCAACTGGCTCTCGGTTACCCAGGTACCGGTCGGATTATTCGGGTTGGCGATGAAGATCACGCGGGTCTTTTCGGTAACAGCGGCAGCCATCGCCTCCAGATCGTGCCCCCAGTCGCGAGCGGGTGTTACTACCGCTTTCGCACCCATAGACTGCGCCACTAGCGCATACACCAGAAAACCGTATTCGGAGTAGATGACCTCATCACCCGACTGCACAAACACTCGCCCAACCAGATCCAACACATCGTTGGATCCATTACCCAGAGTGAGCTGATCAGCACTCAGCGCAAAGCGTTCACATAACGCCTGCTTGAGCTCAAAACCGTTACTGTCCGGGTAGCGGGTCAGCTCTTTGCTTGCCTGCTCGATCGCTGACAATACCTGCTGTCCCGGCCCTAACGGATTTTCGTTACTGGCCAGCTTAACGATATCGCTGATACCCAGTTCGCGCTCAAGCTCTTCCACCGGCTTACCCGGTAAATACGGGTGCAATCCCTGCACGCCCGGCGTTGCTAAGGCTTTAAAGTCACAGCTCATAACAGGGCACTCCTTACAGCACTGCGCAAGGGTATGAACCCAGCAGTTTCAACTCGTCGCTACCGGAGGCGATCTCCTCCAGTACTTTGTTCACGGCTTCGTCAGAACTGTGCCCTTCGAAATCGATGTAGAACATGCAGCCGTTGCTCAGGGCGCGGGTCTCAACGCGGGTCAGACTGATCTGGTGACGGTAGAACGGCTCCAGCAGCTGATAGAGCGCGCCTGGTTTGTTTTTGGCAGAGACCAGAATAGACGTTTTGTCAGAACCACTCGCATCCACCACCTGATTACCGACGATCAGGAAGCGTGTACGGTTATCTGGCTGGTCTTCGATATTGCGCGCACCGATCGCCAGTTCATAAAGTTCTGCGGCCATATCACCGGCGATCGCCGCCATGGTGCCATCGCCGTCTGCGATCATACGTGCAGCTTCACCATTGGACATCACCGCCACACGCTCGGCATTCGGCAACTTACTGTCCAGCCAGGCACGGCACTGGGCCAGGGACTGGTGATGGGCAACAACACGGGTCACGCCGGACAGATCCGCGCCCTCTTTCAGCAACAGATGCTGATGGACCGGCAGCTCAACCTCACCACAGATAGTCACGTCGTAGCGTTTAAACAGGTCCAGTGTATGGTTAACGATGCCTTCCGACGAGTTTTCGATCGGCACAACACCGTAATGGGCATTACCGGATTGAACTTCCCGGAATACGTCGCTCACTGAGTTCAGCGGCACGCTCACCGCAGAGTGTCCGAAGTGTTTCAGGGCCGCCTGCTGAGTGAAAGTACCGGCAGGGCCCAGGAATGCCACGCGCATCGGCTCCTCAAGAGCCAGGCAGACAGACATCACCTCGCGGAACAGACGGGCTACGTCCTTATCCGGCAACGGACCTTCATTACGCTCCATCACCCGGCGCAAAACCTGTGCTTCGCGCTCCGGTCGATAGAACACCACCTCTTCGTCGCCCTGAAACTTTGTTTTCACCTCAGCCACCTGCTGGGCGCAGCGGGCGCGGTCATTCAGCAGCTGGTGGATCTGTTTATCGATGGAATCGATCTGGTTACGGAGGACTCCGAGTTCCTTTTCCTGTTCACTCATAAACGGCTCTTCTTTGTTCTTATGCGCTCTGTTCAGCGTCAAATTTCTGCATAAATGCGATCAACGCGTCCACGGATGCTTCCGGAACAGAGTTATAGATGCTCGCACGCATGCCACCCACAGAGCGGTGACCTTTCAGGTTCAGCAAACCGGCTTCTTCAGCCTGCGCCAGGAAGGCCTTATCCAGGCTGTCGTCAGCCAGGGTGAACGGTACGTTCATCCAGGAGCGACCATTCAGGGCCACAGGATTGCTGTAGAAGCGACTGTTATCGATGTAGTCGTACAACTTCTTCGCCTTACGTTCGTTCAGCTCAGCCATCGCCTCAACGCCACCCTGCACCTTCAGCCACTTGAAGACCAGACCTGCCAGATACCAACCAAAAGTTGGCGGCGTGTTCAGCATGGAATCAGCTTCTGCATGTACAGCGTAGTTGTACATGGTTGGCGTGAAATCCAGCGCATTGCCCAACAGGTCTTCACGGATGATAACCACGGTCAGGCCCGCAGGACCGATGTTCTTCTGCGCGCCTGCGTAGATCATGCCGAAACGGCTGACATCGATCGGACGCGACAGGATGTTGGAGGACATATCCGCTACCAGCGGCACGTCACCAGTTTCAGGGATGTAGTCGAACTCAAGACCACCGATGGTTTCGTTCGGCGTGTAGTGCACGTAAGCCGCTTCCGGATCCAGCTTCAGTTCATCCTGAGTTGGCACTTTGGTGAAGTTGTCCGCTTCGGTGGTAGCAGCAATGTTCACTTCGCAGTAACGCTGCGCTTCTTTAATCGCCTTTTTAGACCACACACCGGTATTGATGTAATCGGCTTTGGTTTTATCCCCCAGCAGATTCAACGGGATCATACCGAACTGAGCAGTCGCTCCCCCTTGCAGGAACAGGACCTTGTAGTTGTCCGGGATACCCATCAGCTCACGCAGATCCTGCTCGGCGCCTTCGGCAACAGAGACGAACTCCTTGCTACGGTGGCTCATCTCCATGATAGAGAGACCTTTACCGTGCCAGTCCAGTAGCTCCTGCTGAGCTGTTGCTAAAACTGCTTCCGGCAGTGCAGCCGGTCCCGCGCTAAAGTTGTGCTTACGTGTCATATCAATCTTGCTTTCAAATAATCTGTGTACAGATAAAAAGTGCGGCCACAGGCCGCACTTTTTATTTACTCATCGTCACTGTTATCAGGCGTCTCAACGGGCTGATTCTGCTCATCGGCAGAACCCTGCTCGACGTTGTCAGTCTCATCGTCGCTATCAGCGCCTTCAACCTCATCAGGCTCTTCAATACGTGCCAGCCCCACCAGACTCTCACCCTCTGCGACCCGGATCAGGGTCACACCCTGGGTATTACGGCCCAGTTCTGAGATCTCTTCGGTGCGGGTACGTACCAGAGTGCCTTTGTCACTGATCAGCATTACGTCATCACCGGCAAAGACCTGAACAGCACCAGCCAGTTCACCGTTACGCTCGGAGCATTGCTGTGCAATCACACCCTGACCACCACGGCCTTTCACCGGGAACTCAGCGATGTTGGTCTTCTTACCGTAACCGTTCTCCGACGCGGACAGGATCACACCATCCTCCTGCGGGATGATCAGTGCGATGACACGGCAATCATCCGCCATACGGATACCGCGTACACCACGTGCTGTACGCCCCATCGGGCGCACGTCGTTTTCGTCGAAGCGCATCGCTTTACCCGCGCTGCTGATCAGCATCACGTCGTCATCACCGTTGGTGATAGCGGCACCAACCAGACGGTCGCCTTCGTTCAGATCCAGTGCAATCAGACCTGAGGTACGCGGACGGGAGAAAGCACTCAACGTAACTTTCTTCACGGTACCCAGTTCAGTCGCCATGAAGACAAAGCGATCTTCGCTGTATTCATTCACCGGCAGGATGGTGGTGATACGTTCATCCGCATCCAGCGGCAGGATATTTACAATCGGGCGGCCGCGCGCTGTGCGGCTTGCCTGCGGAATCTCGTACACTTTAAGCCAATACACCTTACCGCGGCTGGTAAAGCAGAGAATGGTGTCGTGGGTATTCGCCACCAGCAGGTGTTCGATGAAGTCTTCATCTTTCATCGAGGTCGCAGATTTGCCCTTACCACCTCGGCGCTGCGCCTGGTAGTCGGCAATCGGCTGAGTCTTGGCGTAACCACCGTGGGAGATGGTCACTACCATATCCTCTTCGGTGATCAGGTCAGCAACAGTCAGGTCCTGACGGGATGCCATGATCTCGGTACGGCGCTCATCGCCATACTCTTCCAGCACGGCTTCCAGCTCTTCACGGATCACTTCCATCAAGCGCTCGTGAGAACCCAGGATCTCCAGCAGTTCCGCGATACGTTCCAGCAGTTCCTGATATTCAGCGATCAGCTTTTCGTGTTCCAGACCGGTCAGGCGGTGCAGACGCAATTCCAGAATCGCCTGCGCCTGTGCAGGAGACAGGTGGTAGTGGCCGTCACGCAGACCGTACTGTTCGTCCAGATCCTCTGGACGACAAGCATCTTCACCGGCGCGCTCCAGCATGGAAACCACATTACCCGGCGCCCATGCTTCAGCGATCAGACGTTCTTTAGCATCTGCCGGGGTCGGCGAAGTCTTGATCATTTCGATCACTGGATCGATGTTCGCCAGCGCAATCGCCAGACCTTCCAGAATATGGCCACGTTCACGCGCTTTGCGCAGCTCGTATACGGTGCGGCGGGTCACCACTTCACGGCGGTGACGAATGAAGTTTTCCAGCAGCGATTTCAGGTCCAGCGTACGTGGCTGGCCATCCACCAGCGCTACCACGTTGATACCGAACACGCTCTCCATCTGGGTCTGTGCGAACAGGTTATTGACCACAACCTCCGGCACTTCACCACGACGCAGTTCGATCACGATACGCATACCGTCCTTATCGGACTCGTCACGCAGTTCGCTGATACCTTCAAGCTTTTTGTCTTTAACCAGCTCAGCGATCTTCTCGATCAGTCGCGCCTTGTTCAGCTGGTACGGGATCTCGGTGACGATGATCGCCGCTCTGCCACGTTCGTCCTCTTCCACGTGGTGTTTAGCACGCACGTAGATACGACCGCGACCTGTACGGTACGCCATCAGGATACCGGCGCGACCGTTGATGATGCCACCGGTCGGAAAGTCCGGGCCCGGGATGTATTCCATCAGCTCATCAACGGTCAGATCACCGTTTTCGATCAGCGCGATACAACCTTTAACCACTTCACTCAGGTTGTGCGGCGGGATGTTGGTGGCCATACCTACCGCGATACCGGCAGAACCGTTCACCAGCAGGTTAGGTACGCGGGTCGGCAGGACTTCCGGGATCTGCTCTGTGCCATCGTAGTTCGGCACGAAATCGACCGTTTCCTTCTCCAGGTCGGCCAGCAGTTCATGGGAGATCTTCTCCATGCGGATCTCGGTGTAACGCATGGCAGCAGCGGAATCACCATCAACCGAACCGAAGTTACCCTGACCGTCAACCAGGGTGTAACGCATGGCGAAATCCTGCGCCATACGTACGATGGTGTCATACACTGCACTGTCGCCGTGGGGATGGTATTTACCAATTACATCACCAACCACACGGGCAGATTTTTTATACGGTTTGTTCCAGTCGTTGCTCAGCTCATTCATCGCAAACAGCACACGACGGTGCACCGGTTTCAGTCCATCGCGGACATCCGGCAGCGCACGGCCGACGATGACACTCATCGCGTAGTCCAGATAGGACTGCTTGAGTTCATCCTCGATATTTACTGGCAGAATCTCTTTGGCTAGATCACCCATTCACTATCCTTCGATTTGCTCTGACGGTGGCAGGTTTCCACCGACTACTTATAACCGGACGAGTATACCACAAGAGAAACTTAATGCCTGTAAAATGAAGGCATTAGAACACCCACCCAAAATGAGAAAATCGCTCCTGCGGCATCTGAGACGCTCTCAGCCCTATTCTTCATTTGTAAGTCCGGATACAGATCGCAGCACAACACCGCCACGCTATGCTCACTTCAGTGCCGATGATAAACTAGGCCGCAAATTTGGAGACCTGTTGAAACCATGACCAATCAGACCGATAACCCGCAATTGAATGTCGATCAGGAAGAGATCGCCAAGTTTGAACAACTCGCCAGCAAGTGGTGGGACCGCAACAGCGAGTTTAAACCCCTGCACGACATCAATCCGTTGCGCGTCGGTTATATCGATCGTCATGCTCGCCTCGCAGGCAAGAAAGTGCTGGACGTAGGTTGTGGCGGCGGCATCCTGTCGGAATCCATGGCACAGCGCGGCGCAGAGGTAACCGGCATCGACATGGGCGAAGCACCGCTGAAGGTTGCGAAGCTACATGGACTGGAGAGCGGCGTAAACGTCAGCTACCGCCAGATCACTGTCGAGGAGCTTGCTGCTGAACAACCGGAAAGCTACGACGTAGTAACCTGCATGGAGATGCTGGAGCACGTTCCTGATCCATCTTCCATTGTGAATGCCTGCGCCAAACTGGTGAAACCGGGCGGCTACGCTTTTTTCTCCACACTCAACCGCAATCCAAAAAGCTACCTGTTTGCGATCATGGGCGCCGAGCAGATTCTGAAACTGGTTCCGAAAGGCACCCACGATTTTAAGAAGTTTATCCGTCCTTCAGAGCTGGGCACCTGGATTCGCCAAAGCGACCTGACAAGCTTTGATATGACCGGTCTGGTCTACAATCCACTGACCAAGGCTTACCGCCTGAATCCGAAGGATGTGGACGTTAACTACATGATCGCTACGCGTAAGCCAGCAGAGTAAGGCAGCATAATGACTCAGCGTCCGAACGCCGTATTGTTCGATCTGGATGGCACCCTGCTCGACACCGCTCCCGACTTTCACTGGGTGATCAACCAACTACTGGAAGCGGAAGGCAAACCCGCCGTCACGTACGATTTCCTGCGCGGACACGTTTCCAATGGTGCACGAGCAATGGTGTGTGCAGCGTTTGAGATTACTCCCGAGCATGACGCGTTTCCCGAGCTGCACCAGAAAATGCTAACCGGTTATCTGGAACATCTCGACGTAGATACGGTCCCTTTTAAAGGCATCAGCGATCTGCTCAACTGGCTGGATGAATTGCAGGTTCCCTGGGGCGTGGTCACAAACAAGCCCGAGCTCTATACCCTGCCGGTGATGCGTGGCCTGAACCTTTTGGAGCGGGCTGCAACGATCATCTGCCCGGATCATGTTACCGAGCGCAAACCACACCCGGAGCCTCTGCTTCTGGCGTGTCAGCAGATCGGCTGCGCCACCGAAAACGTCTGGTACGTGGGCGACCATATCCGCGATATTGAATGCGGACGCCGTGCAGGTATGACGACGATCGGTGCACTCTACGGCTATATCGATCAGGATACGGATACAAGATCCTGGCAGGCAGACCACTACGTAGAATGCGCATCTGAGATCATGCCGTTGCTCAAATCAATCTATACAGCCTGAAATGGCTGAATAGTTAACACCTAATAAAGGAAATGGGACCTATGTTCGACTATACAGCCCCGGAACAACTGCTCAGCAACAAGGTGATCCTGGTCACAGGTGCCGGAGACGGGATTGGTCGTGCAGCTGCTAAAGCTTATGCAGCCCACGGTGCCACAGTTGTCTTGCTTGGCCGCACACTGGAAAAGCTGGAAAGCTTGTACGATGAGATCGAAGCTGCCGGCCATCCACAACCAGCCATTGTGCCGATGAACCTGGAAAGCGCCACCGAACACGAATACATGGAATTGGCCAACACCCTGGAGCAGGAGTTTGGCCGCCTGGACGGACTGCTGAATAACGCAGGCTCTTTGGGCGTTCGTACACCACTGGAATCCTACGATCCAGTTATCTGGAATCAGGTGATGCAGGTTAACGTTACATCCGCTTTTATGCTGACGCAGGCACTGCTGCCACTACTGCAGGAATCAGATGACGCATCAATCATCTTCACGTCATCCAGTGTCGGCCGCAAAGGACGCGCTTACTGGGGCGCCTACAGCGTCTCCAAATTTGCCACCGAAGGTCTGATGCAGGTGCTCGCCGATGAGATGGACAACACCAGTAACATCCGCGTCAACTGTATCAACCCAGGCGCTACCCGCACCCAAATGCGCGTGACGGCTTACCCGGGCGAACCACCGCAGACGAATCCGACTCCGGCAGAGATTATGCCGGTATACCTGTACCTCATGGGCGCGGACAGCCACAACGTCAATGGCGAGTCTCTGGACGCCCAGTCGTAACACTGTCGACAGACACAAAAAAAGCAGCCTTTAGGCTGCTTTTTTATTGCCGGGTAAGTGCCAATCACTTACTGCGGTTTTTTGCGATCTTCCGAACGACGGGTGCGCTGGCGTTTATAACGACGTTTCAGCTGCTCTTTCTCCGCAGTAGACATCGCACGCGACTTCTTCGGTGCCAGCTCCATCATCTTAGTGAGCTCTTTCACCTCTTTCGGCGTCATCTCGCGCCAGGTCCCCGCACGCACATCACTTGGCAGGAAGATTGGCCCGTAGCGCACACGCTTCAGACGACTTACCTGCACCTCCTGTGACTCCCACAAGCGGCGTACTTCACGGTTACGTCCTTCCATCACAACACAGTGGTACCACTTGTTGGCGCCTTCACCGTCAAAGAACTGAACATCCGTGAAACGCGCCATACCGTCTTCCAGCAGCACACCTTCGGTCAGCCGCTCCAGCATCGCCTCACTCACATCCCCCAAAACACGCACTGCGTATTCTCGGTCGATATTCGCAGAGGGATGCATTAACGCATTGGCCAGCTCTCCATCCGTTGTGAACAACAACAAGCCAGACGTATTAATATCCAGACGACCAATCGCAATCCAACGCCCTTCCTTTAATGGTGGCAGGTGTCTGAATACCGTCGCACGCCCTTCAGGATCGTGACGGGTACAGATCTCTCCCACCGGCTTGTTATAGATCAGCACACGACGCTGAGCGTCACGCCCGAATACCAGTTTTACTTCCCGACCATCTACTTTAACCGCATCCTGCGGCCCAATACGGTCTCCAAGTGTAGCCGTCTCGCCATTGACAGCGATACGCCCCTCTTGAATCCAACGCTCCATCTCACGACGTGAGCCTATTCCGGAGCGCGCCAGTACTTTGTGTAGCTTTTCATCAGCCATTTAATGACGCCTCGTTTTATAACAACAATCTGTTAGCCGGATGTAACAATACCCGTTAACTTCCGGCAGAAAATAAAAAAGCCCGCGAGAAAATCTCGCGAGCTTCGATATTCTAACAGAACTTCTGATTAATCTTTAATCAGACAGTCCTCTTTAGTTTTACCGCCCTCAAAGTATTGCTGGAAAGCAACCGGAGTACGACCACGGCCGGACCATTCGTGGGTCTCACCATCAGCATCTACGATACGGTATTTAGGCTGCACCTTCTTCTTAGGCGCAACGTCTACTGACCCCATCAGATCATCGATATCAATACCCGCATCCTGCATGGTCTGACGAATAGCGTTAATCTTTTCAAATTTCGCCTGTTCCGCCGCTGCTTTAGCTTCCTCTTCAGCGCGCTTATCTTCGACAATCTCAGTCAGATCCGCCAACACCTTTTCAACCTCCGCTACAGACAGCTCTGCACACTGTTTACGCAGGGAATTTTTACGGGTTAACGTTTTCAGGAAATCGGACATTTTTCTGTTCACCAATGAATCAAACTAAGAAGTGATATCTTTATAGTTAATAGATAGCAAAAATGCCAAAAATTTTTTTAAAAAAAATTTATTTTTTAAAAAATCTCGGAACAAGAACAATTATAACGTTAAAGATGGTGTTTATAACACCTTAAAATCCTTCCAGTGAACCGGCGCCTTCCCGAATTATTTCTGGACTTTCGTCAACCAGATTTACAACGGTCGTTGCTTCCATACCACAATACCCGCCGTCAATTACCAGATCGACATCGTGCTGCAAAGTATCCCGAATATCATAAGGATCTGTCATCGGATCAACTTCACCTGGCAGAATTAATGAAGTACTCATCAACGGTTCACCTAGTTCCTGCAGCAGTTCCAGCGCAATATTATTATCAGGAATACGCAAACCGATCGCACGGCGTTTGGGATGAAGCAAGCGCCGTGGCACCTCAGATGTCGCCTTGAGAATAAAGGTATAAGCCCCCGGCGTATGTGCTTTCATAATACGGTACGCCTGATTACCCACCTTCGCATAGGTACCCACTTCACTCAGATCGCGACACACCAGCGTGAAGTTATGTTTATCGTCCAAACGGCGAATTCGCTTTATTTTTTCCAGCGCCGACTTATCACCCAAGTGACAACCCAACGCATAAGCGCTGTCTGTTGGATAAACAATCACACCACCTTTGTGGATAATTTCCACGGCTTGCTTAATGAGGCGCTTCTGAGGATTATCAGGATGTATCTGAAAAAACTGACTCACGGCGGCTTCCTAACTTTAAATTTACTTATCAGTTTAACGCGATAGCTGAGGGGGCTAAAGCAGCTGGGTCAATATATGTCTTTCGGGATCTTTGACCGCGGGGAACTTTCCTACGTCGGTCCAGCTCTGCCCTGGTGAGTGAAAATCGCTACCAGCGGAAACCAAAATCCCTTTTTGCGCAGCCAATCTCTCCAGATCCGCCTGATGATTTGGCGTAATGCCGGTATAAGATACCTCAATGGCAGCACCGCCAGCCTGCACAAAATCAGTTACCAATGTTCTGATTTTAGTAAACGTCATCTTATATTTTGTCGGATGCGCCAATACTGCCTCGCCACCCGCACGGCGAATTACATCGATGGCCTCATTAAAAGTAGGCCATTGCATCTTTACATCTCCGGTTTTTCCGGTGCCCAAATAGTTTTTAAATGCAGCCTGAGCATTGTTGACCACGCCAGCCTCCACCAAAACCTGTGCAAAATGCGGTCTGCCTATACTGCCGCCACCCGCGATTTTTTTCGCTTTGGCGAGCAATTCGTTATCCGGCACACCCGCTTTTACCAGGCGTTGGCAAATCTTTTCAGCACGTTCATTCCTTAAACGTTCCAGCCCCTCTAAATAACGACGCAGCTGCGCCGATTGAGTATCTATATTAAGGCCTACAATATGAACCATGCGGCCAGACCAACTCGCAGTCAGCTCTACCCCCGACATTAAACGCACCGTATCGAGTAGAGGATGGCCTTTTAACAGATCAATGCCGGCCACGGTATCGTGATCAGTGAGCGATAACAGCTCAACACCACGTTCAGCGGCTCGTGACAGCAACTCTTCCGGAGGCAAAGTACCATCAGAAGCCGTGCTATGGGTGTGGAGGTCATATTTTGGTAAAGCTGCAACCATTACTATTTATAACTTTCCTTCCCAACTCTATACTTGGGCTTTCCGTTGTCACAGTAAGTACTATGAAACTATTACTCGATTTTCTGCCGGTTATCATTTTCTTTGCGGTCTACAAAGCAACCGACGACATTATTATTGCTACTGCAGTGCTGATCCCCGCCACGCTGTTACAGATGGCCTATACATGGTTTCGTTCACATCGCATCGAAAACATGCAACTGGTGACATTAGTTCTCGTTGTGGTCATGGGTGGCGCAACCGTACTGTTGCAGGATAAGACCTTCATCCAGTGGAAACCCACCGTGGTGAATTGGCTTTTCGGAATCGCATTTCTGGGCAGCCAGTTTATCGGCGAAAAGCCGATTGTACAGCGTTTAATGGAAAGTAACATCGAACTACCCAGCTTCGCATGGCGTAATCTCAATGTCGCCTGGGTGATCTTTTTCGTAGCGATGGGGATTGTTAACCTGATTGTAGCCTACAATTTCAGCGAAGAGATCTGGGTAAACTTTAAGCTGTTCGGCATGTTAGGCCTGACGCTTATCTTTATTCTGGCTCAGGGGATCTATCTCTCCCGCCACATACAGAACACCGACAATCAAGACTAGAACCGGAGAAACAACCGTGTATTACGCAATTATCGCAGAGGATGTAGAGAACAGTCTGGAAGATCGCATGAAAACCAGACCTGATCATCTGGCGCGTCTTGAGGAGCTGAAGCAACAAGGACGTCTGTTTGCCGCTGGACCTCTGCCAGCGATCGACAGCGAAGATCCAGGTGACGCAGGTTTCACCGGCAGCTTGGTTATTGCCGAATTCGATTCACTTGCAGCAGCCCAAAGCTGGGCTGATGCTGATCCTTATTTTGCCGCCGGGGTTTATGAAAAGGTAACGGTAAAGCCTTATAAAAAAGTGTTGCCCTGACACTAAAGAAGGATCCTATAAGACAATCATTAGCGCTAGAATCACATCAGAACAATCTTAATTAGGGTTCTCTTAAGTATCTAGTTAAGCATAAGTTCAGGAAGTTTGATGTGTACTGCGCTGATCTAAACGAAGAAACACCATCCGCCATGTACAAGGAAAGCAATATGAAAAAGATCGCTATTGTGTCCGGAATTTTGTTAGCAGCCAGTGCTGCTGTAAATGTTCAGGCTCACCCAACGAACGAAGGTTATGCAACTACACCATCTGATACGGTTTGGCGTACCGGCTTTGGTGGCTGCTGGCACCACGGTTTCTGGCAGGCAGATAATGCGATCAAAGGTTGTGACGGCTATAAAGCACCAGTAGTAGCTGCACCGGCACCTGCGCCAAAAGCTGCACCGGCGCCTGCGCCAAAACCAGCACCGGCACCTGCCCCAGAACCAGTTGTTAAAAACCTGCTGGTTAAAGAGCAGCACATCGTTTACTTCGGTTATGACAGCGCGGAAGTGAAAAGCGTTGCTGAGATCACCGACTACATCGGCAGTCTGACCACGCTGAAGAGCATCACTCTTAGCGGTCACACTGACAAACTGGGTTCCAGCGCCTACAACATGGCACTGTCTCGCAAGCGCGTAGATGCAGTTGCCGATGCATTGGTTGCTGAAGGTGTGAACCGTAACCTGATTCTGACCGATTACTCTGGTGAAGCCACCCCGGTTAAAACCTGTGAAAAAGACACCCGTACCTGTCTTGCAGAAAACCGCCGCGTTGAAGTTACCATCAACGGCATTAAACAGGTTAAGCAGTAATCTGTTCTGAGGGGCTTTGCGCCCCTCTTTCTTTATAAGAAGAATAACGAAGATGAAACCACTACACACATTACTGACATCACTCGTCCTACTGACTGGCCTGAGCACAAGCGCACTTGCGCAGAAATATCAGGAGCAGAAAGTCGTTTACCATATGAATTATGGTGATTCGCACCGCATCTCCGAGACGATGACCAATATCAGTAATCATCTGGGCGAAGTTGGCGAAGGCCGTATCGACATCAAAGTAGTGGTTCACGGCAAAGCTATCGAATATTTTATGAACGCTGTCGAAGATGAGGGTAAACAGATGACGCTGGACTCTCTACGCCTGGGTGATGTGCAATTTATTATCTGCGGCAACTCGCTGGATGGTTATAAGGTTACCCGAGATGACCTCTACGAGGTCGAGGAAGAGGATGTCGTTAAAGCCGGGCTGCCAACCATTGTCGACCTGCAGCAGAAAGGTTACATCTACGTTCGCCCATGAAACTCCCACGCTGGCTCGAGTGGCTTCCCCTTGGCAAAGTCGAATGTATCGATCCTGCACAACTGCCCTGCCCACCAGAGCAGCTCGCTGAACACTATCACCTGATTGATGTACGTACGTCTACGGAGTGGCATCAAAGCCATATCACCGGCAGTGTCAGCCTCCCCCTGCACAGATTTTCAACGTCTTCTATAAACCTCACGGCCCTTGATAAACCCGTAATCTGCATCTGCCTCAGCGCCCATCGCAGCACACCCGCTGTACGTAAATTACGTCGTGCCGGAATAGAAGCTTATGAGCTCAAAGGCGGAATGCTGAACTGGTGGCGGCTAAACTTGCCGACGGATTAGTAAACCAGCCCAAAACCAACTCATGAAGATCGCAAAGTGACCTTAACACCCAATATATACATCCTGTATCGCAAGACCTGGCACTGAACTGCATGTAAATATTTAAATTAGTATCAACTCACTTGCTGGAATGAAAAGAGGGATGGGGCGTATGTACTTTGGCCATTCGCCCCGGAACCGCTTATTTTACTTGGACATCAATGGCTTTCGAGGTCTCAATACCTTTTGGTGTCTTAGCCGTATATTTCAGCACACCATTCTTAACCTCTTCTCCCCCAGAAAGCACAACCGTATGAGAAACTGCTTCTATGCCTTCTGTCACGGTATATTTCTCTCCGAATATAATGGCACCAGCGGTAGTACTAAATTCAACAACGGTACCGCTAGGAGGCGCATTCCCGTTCGAATCTGCGATGCGAAAAGTCACTGATTTCGTACTATTGATGCTTACTTCAACAACTCCACCGACCACTCCGCTTGTCGCCGTAATATCCAAGGCCGAAGTAGACATCACTAAGATACCGCTATCAGTTACTTCGGGAAGCGAGTTATTCATACCAGGGGTCAGAGCAGCACAATGCCCTGCGGACTTTGCAGCTTCCGAGCATAAGGAACCGTTGTAAACATTGTTCACATCGTTCCACTGAAGATCGCCGTTGTAGTCGAAAAACGTTTCGGAAACTGAATCAAATACATTGTTTTCGTTATCATCACGATACGCTTCTGCCAACTGAAGCACACTGGAAAGCTCAGAAGCATCAAAGAATCCACTTCCGTTCGTATCTGCAAAAGCTTCCTCTCCGACGGAACGAACAAGCACAGTTACACGCCCGTCTGCAGGAGGGTTCAAAGAGCGCCAAGTAACACTGCACCCCCCCTTACTGGACACACAGCTTGGATCGATAGAACCCGCCTCTGCGGTAAAGTAGAACGCAGTCCCATCAGGCACTGGGTTATTAAAGTGATCCGCCGCCAGAACAGAGACCGTAACCTCTACATTATCGTAGTTAAAAGCTTCAGGGTTAAGGCTGGAAAAAGAAAGGGAAATACTGTCCGCATCCGGCAGGCCCGTGCTGATCACCAGCTCCTTTGAGCTAGTAAACAGTTTGGTATTGCTAGATGTAGTATGTGTCGCACTAACACTCACGACACCCGCAACTGTTCCGGAATTTACAACGGCACGAGCAATACCATCCGCGTCGGTTATATCACTGCTCTTCACAAGCTCCAGGCCACCAAATACAGTCGAAAGCGCAAATTCAACTGTTTTACCTGACAACGGCTGGCCATTCACATTTTTGACCTTAAATAGCAGAGTTGAAGTCTCAGGGCGCTCCGAACTACCTGTACCTTTTATAGCCATAAGTTCCGGAGTAGCGGATACAAACTCCAACGAACCCGCGTCACCTTCTGACACATCAAACTTCAGCGTAGCCAGCTGTCCGTTCGGGATCGTTGCGGTAACCACATCCTCACCAACACAGCCATTTGCCCGATACGTTACACGCGCGAGGCCATTAACGGTTGTCGCGCTTGAATCTATAGTTGCTTTAGCAACATCTGCGGTTGATGCGTCACCATCATGATCGTAAAAATCTTTGGCGCAGGCAGAGGTAAAACTAACCTGCACTGACTGATCGTAAAGCACATTATTGGAATCAGCATTGACCACAGATGCTATGACATCAATACTTCCACCAGCAGATAACGCCCCCACAATTGGCACGCCCGTTGTTAATTGCCCATCGGTATAAGTAGTACTCTCACCACTACCGATATCTAAGTTAGTTAGCTTGGCGGAAAAGGAAAGTGTTTGTGTAACTTCAGTACCATCTACGCTAGCTTTTGCCGTAACTGTAGTAGCCCCAACTGCAGTTCCTACGCCAAGGCTTATCTGCGCTTTGCCACTACTGTCAGTCAATGCTGTCCCAGACGATGGATTCAGAACAGCCATAGTGGTATCAGTTACCTCGAAGGTAATCACAGTGCTAGATACTGGCTGCCCACTTTTATCCAACAGGGTCGCCTTAACGAGCCCTGATTGGTAGTCAGTGACACCAGTAATCGTGTTTCCTGTGCTATCTGTCAGCGCAAGAGACAACGAAGGTGTTAGTGCAGGTGTACTGCTTGAGCTTCCCGAAGAGGAAGAGGAAGAACTTCCCGAAGAGGAAGACGAACCAACGCTGGTAAATGAGGAGCTACTACTACCACCTCCTCCACCGCCACCACATCCAGAAAGAGAAGCAGTAAAGACAAGCAATGCTGATAGCAGGAATAAAATCCTTTTCACAATCATCAATCCCTTATTTAATCCATGTAAAAATCAACGCAAACCCTACCCCCCGTTTATTTTTAAGTCAACAAAATCAAAAACAGACTATAGAATTATATATTAAATAAATAAAAACAATCGTTCATACAATATATAACTACACTTATTGGTAATTTATTAATTATCGACCATCTAATTAATCCTACCCCATAGCGGAATAGAATTGTCTATCGAACCGGCAGCACGGCAACGGCTGCATGAGGCATGAGGCATGAGGCATGAGGCATGAGGCATGTACAGGGAGTAAATGAAAGAAACTCCGCTACGGAAAAAGAAACAGGCTTTAACTATTAACGTTATGTTTACTTAAAATCCAGAATTCTTCATAAAAACATAACAACCTATAAACTTTATTATTTAGTAAAGTGTTAACTCCTTTATATGAAAATTCATATTAAATAGAAAAAACCTCTAATAACAAAAAGGCCGACTAATAAAATTAGTCGGCCTTTCAGTGTATTACTTAGCAGAGTGTATTCAGATTATCACTTAACCCAAACACGCGCGTTACGGAACATCCTCATCCACGCGCCGTCCTCATCCCACGCATCCGGCGCCCAGGAGTTCTGCAGGGCACGGAATACACGCTCAGGGTGCGGCATCATAATAGTCACACGACCATCGGCAGAGGTCACACCTGTAATGCCATCCGGAGAGCCGTTCGGGTTCGCAGGGTAAGTGCTAGTCACTTTGCCGTAGTTATCCACATAACGCAGTGCAACTGCTCCACTGCCCTGCAGACCTGCCAGGTGCGCTTCATCTTTGAACTCTGCACGACCTTCACCATGTGCAACGGCGATTGGCATGCGGGAGCCCTGCATACCCTGCAGGAAGATGGAGTTACTTTCCTGAACTTCCACCATCGCAACACGTGCTTCGAACTGCTCGGACTGGTTGCGCACAAAGTGTGGCCATAGGTCAGTGCCTGGGATCAGCTCGTGCAGGTTGGACAACATCTGACAACCGTTACAGATACCCAGTGCGAAAGTATCTTCACGGTTGAAGAAGGACTGGAACTGGTCACGTGCACGGCTGTTGAACAGGATGGATTTAGCCCAGCCTTCACCTGCACCCAGTACGTCACCGTAGGAGAAACCACCACAAGCTACCAGACCTTTGAACTCATCCAGCTCACGACGACCTTCCAGGATGTCGCTCATGTGTACGTCAACTGCGTCGAAGCCTGCACGATCAAAGGCGGCAGCCATCTCGATCTGGCCGTTAACACCCTGCTCACGCACGATAGCCATCTTCGGACGGTTACCGGTCTGAATAAACGGTGCTGCCACATCTTCGTTGATGTCAAAGCTCAGCTCTGCGTGCAAACCTGGGTTTTCAGCGTCCAGCAGACCGTCGAACTCCTGCTGTGCACATTCGGAGTTATCACGCATCGCCTGGATCTGGTAAGAGGTTTCCGCCCACCAGCGCTGCAGCTGAACCCGGCTCTCTGCGTAGATCTCTTCGTCGTCGAAGTGAACACAGATCTGATCGTCTTCGTTCAGGGAACCAACCACTTTCGCGATTTCACCCAGACCTGCAGCGTTCAGTTCGGTCAGCACCTGCTCGGTGTTTTCACGTTTCACCTGAATCACTGCGCCCAGCTCTTCCGCGTACAGCGCCGCTGCAAATTCGCTGCTGTCAGCAGCCAGCATATCCAGGTTCAGGTCTACACCGGCGCGACCGGCGAATGCCATCTCAGCCACAGTTGTGAACAGACCACCGTCGGCACGGTCATGGTATGCCAGCAGCAGATCCTGAGCGTTCAGCTCCTGAACCGCCGCGAAGAATGCCGCGAGCTGTTCAGGGTTATCCACATCCGGTACATCCTGACCCACTTCATTGAATACCTGCGCCAGCGCAGACAGACCCAAACGGTTCTGGCCGTTACCCAGATCCAACAGGATCAGGTCGGTTTCACCCTGATCAGTACGCAGCTGTGGTGTCAGAGTCTTACGTGCATCAGTCACCGGTGCAAAACCGGAGATGATCAGAGACATCGGTGCAGTTACGGACTTGTCTTCACCGTCGTTCCAAACAGTACGCATGGACATGGAGTCCTTACCTACCGGGATGGTGATACCCAGCTGAGGACACAGCTCCATACCTACCGCTTTCACGGTGTCGTACAGTTTTTCATCTTCACCCGGGTGACCCGCTGCACACATCCAGTTTGCAGACAGTTTAATGTCGTTGATCTGCTTGATCGGCGCGGATGCCAGGTTGGTGATGGTTTCACCGATCGCCATACGGCCGGATGCAGGAGAATCGACCAGCGCCAGCGGGGTACGCTCACCCATCGCCATCGCTTCACCAGCATAAGTGTCGTAAGAAGAGGTCGTTACCGCGCAGTTCGCAACAGGCACCTGCCAAGGACCAACCATCTGGTCACGGGCAACGGTACCGGTGATGGAACGGTCACCAATGGTGATCAGGAAGGACTTGGATGCCACGGCTGGCAGCTTCATCACACGCTCTGCTGCGTCTTTCAGGTCGATCGCAGATGCATCGAATGCAGGCACTTCGTAGGTCTTACGCTCTACGGAGCGGTGCATCTTAGGCGGCTTGCCGAACAGTACGCTCATCGGCAGGTCAACCGGTTTGTTCTCGAAGTGAGTATCGCCCAGCGTCAGGTGGTGCTCTTCGGTTGCTTCACCGACAATCGCGTATGGGCAGCGCTCACGGGCACAGATCGCTTCGAAGCGCGCCAAATCTTTTGGCTCAACCGCCATAACGTAACGCTCCTGCGCTTCGTTACACCAGATCGCCAGCGGAGACATGCCCGGCTCATCGTTGTTTACGTTACGCAGTTCGAAGTGACCACCACGCTCACCGTCTTTTACCAGCTCAGGGAATGCGTTGGACAGACCACCTGCACCCACGTCGTGGATAAAGGCGATTGGGTTCTCGTCACCCTGCTGCCAGCACTGGTCGATTACCTCCTGGCAGCGACGCTCCAGCTCTGGGTTATCGCGCTGTACAGAAGCAAAATCCAGATCTGCGGAAGAGGTACCGGAGGACATGGAGGACGCCGCGCCACCGCCCAGACCGATCTGCATCGCAGGACCGCCCAGACAGATCAGCTTGGCACCTACAGGGATCTCGCCTTTTTCGACGTGCTCACCACGGATGTTACCCAAACCACCGGCGATCATGATCGGCTTGTGGTAACCACGCACCTCTTCACCCGCCGCACCGTTCACCTTCTGCTCGAAGGTACGGAAGTAACCGGTCAGCGCCGGACGACCAAATTCGTTGTTAAATGCAGCACCACCGATCGGACCTTCGATCATGATGTCCAGTGCGCTGACGATACGGTCAGGTTTGCCGTACTTGGATTCCCACGGCTGCTCGAAGCCCGGGATGTTCAGATCGGATACGGTGAAACCAGTCAGACCCGCTTTAGGCTTGGAACCTTTACCGGTTGCGCCTTCGTCTCGGATCTCACCACCGGAACCGGTCGCAGCACCGGAGTGTGGAGCGATCGCGGTTGGGTGGTTGTGAGTTTCCACCTTCATCAGAATGTGGATATCTTCTTCGTTGTAACCGTACTGTTTGGTTTCCGGGTTCGGGAAGAAGCGACCCGCTTTTGCACCTACGATTACGGATGCATTGTCTTTGTACGCAGACAGTACGTTGTCACCGCCCAGTTCATTGGTGTTCTTGATCATACCGAACAGGGATTTCTCCTGTGCTTCCCCATCGATATCCCAAGAAGCGTTGAAGATCTTATGACGGCAGTGCTCAGAGTTAGCCTGCGCAAACATCATCAGTTCAACATCGGTCGGATTACGGCCCAGCTCGTTGAAGCTGGTCACCAGGTAATCGATCTCGTCTTCTGCCAGTGCCAGACCCAGGTCGGTATTGGCTGCTTCCAGCGCTGCACGACCACCACCCAGAATATCCACAGTAGTCAGGGGCGCCGGGGATTCTTCAACGAACAGAGCAGACGCTGAATCGATGCTTGGCAGAACCGCTTCGACCATACGGTCGTATAGTTCAGCAACAATTGCGTCCTGTGCCGCTTGATCCAGATCGCCGGATGCCTGAATATAGTACGCCACGCCGCGCTCAAGGCGTTTCACCTTGCTCAGACCACAGTTATGGGCGATGTCGGTTGCTTTGGAAGACCACGGTGAAATCGTGCCCGGACGAGGAACAACCAGAAACAGCTGACCTGCAGGTTCTTCAACGTCAGCTTTTGGTCCGTAACGCAGGATACGGTCCAATACCTGTTGTTCGTCTGCAGATAGATCCTGCTCCAGATCAGCAAAGTGCATGAATTCGCTGTACAACGAAGTGACAGCTGGGACTTTGGACTGAAGAGCAGACAGCAGCTTTTCGTGACGGAAAGCAGAAAGAGCAGGCGCTCCACGCAATGCTAGCATGTTTTTTACAAGCCTCTTGAAGGTTGCCGGGCAAGCCGTGGTTACAGGAGAAAATAAGGACGTAATTTTACCTGAAACCCCCTATGGGATACCAGAAAAGCACGCTTATGTTGTTCGATCTTAGCCGTAAAAAAGATATCGCGCATGCTGTGGGGATACTTCTTCTGTTCTGTATCCCCGCTTTTCTCAGCTATAACAGCAAAACAGAGCTGCAGGCGATCCGTGAGGCGGGGACACTCAAAATGGTCACCCGCAACACGCCCAGCACTTATTTCCTGGAAAAAGGTCAGCCCGCTGGCTTCGAATACGAACTGGCTAAAGCATTTGCCGAGCATATTGGCGTTGAGTTGGACGTGACGCTGGCACCAAGCTTTGGTGATATCTTTAAGATCATTAAAGATCGCGACGCGCACATTGCCGGTGCAAACCTGACAATCACGCCGAAACGCGAGGAGCAGTTCGCGTTTTCCACTCCGTACCTCTATACCAAATCAGCCCTGATCTATCGTATAAAACAGGGCCGCCTGCCGCCCAAACAGATCACCGATATCATCGGTCGGACGCTGGTCGTACCCGAGAACAGTAGCCATGTGGAAGCTCTGCAATCCCTGCAAGAAACCTTCCCTGAGATTCGCTGGCAGGAGAGCCGTACTGACTCGGCCGTAGATCTGCTGGAGAAGGTACACATGCGTGAGATCGACTTCACCATCATGGATACAGTGACCTACGAATCACACCGCTCCTATTTCCCAGGCGTGAACAAGAGCTTGTCTCTAACCGAGGCACAACCGCTGGCCTGGATGTACGCACCACACCCCGACCGTTCCCTCAAACTGGCCATGGAACGCTTCTTCGCCCGAGAGGAAACCAAACAACTGATCGAGTCACTGAAGGATAAGTATTTCAACCGCCAGAACAGATTGAGCTTTTTCGACACGGTCACCTTCCGCAACCACATGCGTAAGCGCCTGCCTGCACTAAAGCCGTACTTTCTTGAAGCCGAGAAAAATACCGGTATCGACTGGCAGATGCTCGCGGCGATCGCCTATCAGGAGTCCCACTGGAACCGAAAAGCGGTCTCACCCACAGGCGTGCGCGGCATCATGATGCTGACCCAGGCTACTGCCAAGGAGGTTGGCGTCAGCGATCGTACCAATGCAGAACAGAGCATCCGCGGCGGAGCCAAATACTTCAAAAAGGTCATCGGAAAAATCCCGGAGCGGATCCAGGGAGAGGATAGAGTCTGGTTTGGCCTGGCGAGCTATAACATCGGCTATGGCCACCTGGAAGATGCCCGCATACTCACCCAACGCGGAGGTAAGAATCCCGACAGCTGGGAGGATGTGCGCAAGTTCCTGCCTTTACTTACCAAACCGCAGTATTACAAAACCCTGAAGCGAGGATACGCGCGCGGTTACGAACCGGTCGTTTATGTTAAGAATATCCGTCGCTATCTGGAACTGATCCGCTGGGAAACCCAATTGAGCGAGATCCGGGAAACCAACCGCCAGCAGGATGCCGAGCCGATCCCGGAAAGAGCTGCCGCTCCCGGCCAGAAAACTCCGCTAAGCCTTTAAGGCTTTAAGCCCTCAGCACCATCTGAGGCGTCTGCATTCTTGCGCTTTGCAGCTTTCTTTTCCGCACGGCGTTGCTGAAAGAAGCGACTGATCCGTTCGCTGCAGCGCTCAGCCAACACGCCCCCGACGGATTCTACCCGGTGATTCATCCAGGATTGATCAAACACAAGGCCATTACTGCATACAGCCCCCGACTTGGGCTCTGTCGCACCGTACACTACACGACGGATACGGGCATGCACAATCGCCCCGGCACACATGGTACAGGGCTCAATGGTCACGTAGAGGTCGGCATTCACCAGGCGGTAGTTTTCCACCTTTTTTGCCGCCGCGCGTAGCGCCATGATCTCAGCATGGGCAGTAGGATCATGTCCGCTGATCGGGTGATTCCAGCCCTCACCGATCACCTCGCCATCCAGCACCACCAACGCCCCCACCGGCACCTCACCTAAGTCAGCGGCACGCTCGGCAAGCTCCAGTGCCATCTGCATCCGGTGCTCATCCTGTGTGTTCTGTTGTTCTTCAGTCGTACTGTTCATACCAGGTTCGGAATAAGGAGTTTGCTAATCGTCGGACAGAAAAAAGCCCGCAACAATGCGGGCTTTTTATTATGCCAAAAAATCGACGGGGATTATTCCCACTCGATAGTTGCAGGCGGCTTAGAGCTTACATCGTAAGTCACACGAGATACGTGTGGGATCTCGTTGATGATACGGCTGGATACGGTTTCCAGCAGCTCGTACGGAAGGTGCGCCCAACGCGCGGTCATGAAGTCGATGGTCTCTACCGCACGCAGTGCAATCACATACTCGTAACGACGGCCATCACCGACAACACCTACGGACTTAACCGGCAGGAATACCGCAAAGGACTGGCTGGTCTTGTGATACCAATCCGCTTTGTGCAGCTCTTCCAGAAAGATCGCATCCGCTTCACGCAGGATATCCGCGTACTCTTTCTTCACTTCGCCCAGAATACGTACGCCCAGACCCGGACCCGGGAACGGATGACGGTAAACCATATCGTACGGCAGACCCAGCTCCAGACCGATCTTACGTACTTCATCCTTGAACAGCTCACGCAGCGGTTCAACCAGTTCCATCTTCATATCTTCTGGCAGGCCACCCACGTTGTGGTGGGACTTGATCACATGCGCCTTGCCCGTCTTAGCTGCTGCAGACTCGATCACGTCCGGGTAGATAGTACCCTGCGCCAGGAAGTTAACGTCGGTCAGTTTAGCTGCTTCATCATCGAATACTTCGATGAAAGTGTTACCGATGATCTTACGCTTCTTCTCAGGATCGTTTTCACCAGCCAGACGACCCAGGAACAGATCTTCAGAGTCGGAACGAATCACGCGTACGCCCATGTTCTTCGCGAACATGTCCATCACCTGATCACCTTCGTTTTTGCGCAGCAGGCCGTTATCCACAAATACGCAGGTCAGCTGCTCGCCGATCGCTTTGTGCAGCAGTGCCGCCACAACAGAGGAGTCCACACCGCCAGACAGACCCAGCAGTACTTTCTGCTCGCCTACCTGCTCGCGCACCTTCTCGATCAGGTCAGCGATGATGTTTGCCGGGTTCCACAGCGCTTCTGTTTTACAGATCTCACGCACGAAACGCTCCAGAATACGACCGCCCTGTTTGGTGTGGGTCACTTCCGGGTGGAACTGTACACCGTAGAAGTTCTTCTCCGGGTGGCACATCGCTGCAATTGGTGCAGAGTCGGTGGAGGCGATAATACCGAAGCCTTCCGGCAGTTCGGTTACCTTGTCACCGTGGCTCATCCACACATCCAGCAGCAGCGAACCGTTGTTGGCAACGTGGTCTTCGATACCTTCCAGCAGGCGGCTTGCGCTGCTGTCCAGGCGTACCTGCGCATAACCGAATTCACGCTTGTTAGAGGTTTCTACCTTACCGCCCAGCTGCGTTGCCATGGTCTGCATGCCGTAGCAGATACCCAGAACAGGAACACCCAGCTCAAATACCACCTCTGGAGCGCGCGGTGATTCACCTTCTGTTACCGACTCAGGGCCACCCGCCAGAATAATCCCTTTCGGATTAAAATCACGAATATCCTGTTCTTCCAGATCCCAGGCGTAAATCTCGCAATATACGCCAATCTCACGTACGCGACGGGCGATCAGCTGAGTGTACTGGGAACCGAAGTCCAGAATCAGAATGCGTTGAGCATGAATATCTTGTGTCATCTACTGTCACTCCAGTGGAGTATCTAAAAACGAAAATGGGGCGGTTTCACACCACCCCATTAGTCATAATGGATAAGTTATTAACCGACGCGATAGTTAGGCGCTTCTTTGGTGATGCTCACGTCATGAACGTGGCTCTCCGCCATACCCGCGTTGGTGATACGTACAAACTGTGGCACGGTACGCATGGTGGTAATATCGGCGCTGCCGGTATAACCCATTGACGCGCGTACACCACCCATCAGCTGGTGCACAACACCGGCCATCGGACCTTTACAAGGTACGCGACCTTCAATACCTTCCGGTACCAGTTTTTCCACACCTGCTTTGGCGTCCTGGAAATAACGGTCGGAGGAGCCAGAGGACTGACCCATCGCACCCAGAGAACCCATTCCACGGTAGGACTTGAAGGCACGACCCTGGAACAGCTCTACTTCGCCCGGTGCTTCATCAGTACCGGCCAGCATGGAACCAACCATCACCGCGGATGCACCCGCTACGATCGCCTTGGAAAGGTCACCGGAGAAACGGATACCGCCATCAGCAACAACCGGCACGCCGTATTTTTCCATCGCGGTAGCAACGTTGGCTACAGCGCTGATCTGAGGCACACCTACACCTGCTACGATACGGGTAGTACAGATAGAGCCCGGGCCTATACCCACTTTCACACCATCCGCACCCGCTTCCGCCAGGGCAATCGCCGCTTCAGCCGTTGCGATGTTACCGCCGATAACCTGCACCTGAGGGAAGTTTTCCTTAACCCAGGCTACACGATCAATTACACCTTTGGAGTGGCCGTGCGCAGTATCAACGATGATTACGTCAACACCCGCGTTAACCAGCGCAGTTACACGATCAGGGGTTTCAGGACCAGTACCTACTGCAGCACCAACAATCAGGCGACCCTGGCCATCTTTCGCCGCATTCGGGTATGCCTTAGCTTTGTTCATGTCCTTAACGGTCATCATGCCGCCAAGTTTGCCCGCTTCGTCAACCACCAGAATCTTCTCGATGCGGTGTTTACGCAGCAGGTTGCGAACTTTGTCTTTGTCCACGCCTTCTTCAACTGTTACCAGACGCTCTTTCGGAGTCATGATGGAAGCAACAGTCGCATCCAGGTGGTTTTCGAAACGCATGTCGCGACTGGTTACGATACCGACCAGCTCGCCATTGTCGATCACTGGGAAGCCGGAGAAGCCCATGCGGCCAGCCAGCTCACGCAGTTCGCCAACGGTCATGTCAGAAGTACAGGTTACCGGATCATTTACCACGCCCGCTTCGTATTTCTTAACAAGGCGAACCTCTTCAGCCTGCTGTTCGATAGTCAGGTTCTTATGGATGATACCGATACCACCCTCCTGAGCCATCGCAATCGCCAGACGAGATTCGGTCACGGTGTCCATCGCCGCAGACACCAGAGGGATATTGAGCTCAATTCCCTTGGTCAGACGGGTTTTCAGGGAAACGTCCTTGGGCAGTACTTCGGAGTAGCCCGGAACCAGCAACACATCGTCAAAAGTAAGTGCGTCTTCAGCGATTCGCAACATTCGCAGCCAACCTGTATTTCGTTGAAAAAATTAAGAGCGGAATTATACAGCCATTAGACTTTTTGCTCAATCTATCCTGTGCATTCCTTCACGATAAATTCACCAGAAAATAATCCTGCTTTTACATGACAGACAGATAAAAAACCTGTTGATCTAAAGCGGTGATTTAGCCGAGCTGAAACATCGTTTAAGATGAGCCTCATGTATAAAGACAGCCCCCACACCACCCGCGCAATTTCCGTCAGCGATCTGAACCGTCAGGTACGCTCGCTGCTGGAAAAATCGTTCATGATCATCAGTGTGGAGGGCGAGATATCCAACTTCGTGCGCCCCAGCTCTGGCCACTGGTATTTCACACTAAAGGACAGCGGCGCTCAGGTACGTTGCGCGATGTTTCGCAATCGTAACCACTACCTGAAATATCAGCCGAAAAATGGCGACAAGGTAATTGTGCGCGCCAAGGTAAGCCTGTACGAAGGCCGCGGCGACTATCAGCTGATCTGCGAACATATGGAAGAGAGCGGCAGCGGGCGTCTGCAACTGGCGTTTGAGCAACTCAAAGCCCGGTTGCAACAGGAGGGTTTGTTTGACAGCCAGCACAAACAGCCACTGCCGACCCATCCTTCCCATATTGGCCTGATCACGTCTCCAAGCGGCGCTGCGGTACACGATATGCTCACCGTGATGAAACGTCGTTTTCCAGGCCTGCCGATCAGCCTTTACCCCTCTGCCGTGCAAGGTGAAGAGGCGATCATTCAGCTGGAACGTGCGATTGATCTGGCTAACCGGCACGCCACCTGTGATGTACTGATCGTCGGCCGTGGCGGCGGTTCGCTGGAAGACCTCTGGGCATTTAACGAAGAGCGCGTCGCACGTGCGGTCTTTAACAGCCGCATCCCAATCATCAGCGCGGTCGGCCACGAGGTGGATGTCGTTATCACCGATTTTGTCGCTGACCTGCGTGCACCAACCCCATCAGCTGCGGCAGAGCTGGTCACACCGGATCAGCACCAGTTGCGGCTGCGCTTACAGCAGGCGGAGAAACGCCTGCATCAGCAGATCCGCCAACGCCTGCAAAACCGGCAGGAACGGCTGAGTTCCATGCGCGCGCGCCTGCGTCATCCGGGCGACCAACTGCGCCAGCAAGCGCAGCGTCTGGATGACCTTGAACTTCGCCTGCGCCAGGCACTGTCGTTCCGACTGCAGATGCAACGCAACCGTCTGGGCCAGCTTCAGCAACGGCTGGAATCCCAACGTCCCGATGTGCGCATCAATCTATACAGGCAACAACTAGCGCGACTCAATGATCATCTGCAGCAACAGGTACAGCAGAAGTTGCTGCACGCCCGTATGGAGCTAAAGGCCAATGCGGGCAAACTTCACGCCGTTAGCCCCCTGGCCACCCTGGAGCGGGGTTATTCCATTACTCAGGACAGCAACGGTCGCGTGCTACATGACTGCAGTGAGGTAGAGGTCGGCGACCAGATTCATACCCGCCTGCAGCACGGCAACCTGACCTGCACCGTTGATCGGATCACCACGGAGAACAACTGATGCGTATATTTATTTCCGCGCTGGCGTTGCTGTTAAGCAGCACCACTTTCGCCAGTGTACTGCCGAAAGAATCACGCGTGCCGGGCGGCATTGCTATTATCCCCCTGTCGGGACTCAATGGTGCCACCGCGCCCAGCGTAGATTTCCGCGGCAACCGGGTGATGGTGCTCGACGCAAAGGGCACCGGACTGGAAAAACGCGCCAAGTGGCTGGCGGTTGTTGGCATCCCCCTCAAAGCCAAGGCCTCGCAAGATCTGGTGCTGTCTGCAGGCGGTCTGAAGTACGGCTTTACCATCAACGATAAGGCCTACCGCGCCCAGTATCTGAAAATCAAAAACAAAAAACACGTCAATCCTGATCCTGAGCAGGTTAAACGCTGGCGCCGCGAAAAGGCAGAGATGGTTGCAGCCTTTAAACACTGGGATCAGGTCAATCAGCCTCCGGTACAGTTCGAACTGCCAGCCAAAGGACGCTTCAGCAGCCCGTTCGGCTTGAAGCGTTTCTATAACAACCAGCCGCGCAATCCACACAGTGGCCTGGACATCGCCGCACCTAAAGGGTCCCCGATCAAAGCCCCTGCTGCTGGCACCGTACTGACCACTGGCCACTATTTTTTCAACGGTAAGACAGTCATCATGGATCACGGCCAGGGGCTGACCACCATGTACTGCCATATGGACCGAATCGACGTAAAACCAGGCGACAAACTCAACACCGGCGACAAACTGGGCACTATAGGTACAACGGGGCGCTCCACCGGTCCACATCTGCATTGGGGTGTAAGCTTGAATAATGTGCGCGTCGACCCCACATTGTTTCTGAATAACTAATCCGGCGGGCAATCCGTTCGCCGCCATACTTCTGGAAAGACACATGTCCGAACTGAAACTGGAAACTATTGAACAAAAAGCCAGCTATGGTGTTGGCCGCCAGATGGGCGACCAGCTGGCAAGCAACAGCTTTGAAGGCGTTGACCTGGACGCTATCGCTGCAGGTATCCGCGACTCCTTCAACGGCGAAGCTCTGCGCATCGAAGTTAACGAAATTCAGGAAGCGTTCAACGTAATCAACGAGCGTATCCAGGAAGCACAGAAAAAACAGGCTGAAGAGTTTGTTAAAGCAGGTGAAGAGTTCCTGGCTGAAAATGCGAAGCGCGAAGGCGTTGTGACTCTGGAATCCGGTCTTCAGTACGAAATCGTTGAAGCGGGCGAAGAGAACGGTGAAAAGCCATCTGCAAGCTCCAAAGTACGTACTCACTACCACGGCACCTTCATCGACGGTAAAGTGTTCGACAGCTCCTACGACCGCGGTCAGCCTGCTGAATTCCCTGTTGGCGGCGTAATCGCTGGCTGGACTGAAGCGCTGCAGCTGATGACCAAAGGTGCTAAATGGCGCCTGTACATCCCATACAACCTGGCATACGGTGCTCAGGGTTCCCCAGGCGGTATCCCTCCGTACTCCGCACTGGTATTTGATGTAGAGCTGCTGGAAATCCTGTAAGACTTCCTTAAGCAACTCTATTCATCCAGCCGGTCACTCGTACCGGCTGGTACGCCCACCTCCAATCATCCATAAACCGGAGATCGATTCCGTGAAACTCTTCCACCAGATTTATGGCGAAGGCGACCCCCTGATCATCATGCACGGCCTGTTCGGCACCTATGAAAACTGGGGCACCCAGATCAAGGGATTGTCCGAGCACTTTCAGGTGATCGCGGTGGATATGCGTAACCACGGCCGCTCTGATCATGATCCGGTAATGGACTATCCTGCGATGGCTACCGATATCATCGAGTTGATGGAGGAATTAAATCTGGAAAGCGCCCATATCCTGGGACACTCCATGGGCGGAAAAGCCGCCATGCAGCTGGCACTGAACCATCCGGAGAAAGTGCGCAAGCTGATTGTTGTGGATATCGCTCCGGTGGAATACCAACCCCACCACCAGGACGTGTTTGCTGGCTTGTACGCCGTTCAGCTGGACCAGCTGAAATCCCGCGGTGATGCCGACAAACAACTGGCAGCACATGTGGATGAGCTGGGTGTACGCGCTTTCCTGCTGAAAAACCTTTACCGCAACGAAGCAAAACAGTTCTGCTGGCGCATGAACCTCAACGTTCTGCATGACGAATATGCGCAGATCGGCGCAGCCCCTTCCGGCACTCCGTATACCGACGAGATGCTATTTATCAAAGGCGGCAACTCCAACTACCTGTTGCCAGAGCATCGGGATCAGGTACTCGCGCTTTTCCCGAACGCTACTTACAAGGTAATCCAGAACGCGGGCCATTGGCCCCACGCAGAGCAGCCAGCCATGTTTGGCAAACTGGTATTGGGATACTTGCAAAGCTGAAGTAAAAGAGAAGAGTAGCTGAGGAAAATCGGCGAAAGGGTTCGGTGGATCAGACCTGCTGCTGAACCAGGCTGCCTTCGGGAAAGACTTTAGTAAACACGCCGGTATCCACCAGCCTGCGCTCCATCTCCTTATGCAGCGATTCGACTGACGCCCCCAGCAGTGGAGAGTCTTCCAACTGTTGCTCGCTAAACGAGCGTAACGGACCTTCGGACTGCGGCGCTCTCGCGGCAAGCGCCTCGCTATTATCCATGCCGTTTTTGTTTTCTGTCGCTTTATCCGGTGCGGTATCAAGCGCTGAACGGGACTGATCTCCCGACGCTACACCCTGCGCTTCCTCTGTAGACTCTGCAGAGTCCTCATCTTCACCTTTCTGGGTTTCCTCCCCCTGCGCCACTTCCGCCATCGCTTCTGCCAGAATCGCCTGTGCTTTGGCCGCAACCTGCCGGTCCTGAGAGGACGGTTCAACTGGCGCCAAAGCCGCGCGAATCACCGTCTGCATCTTTTCAATAGTGGCCTGAGGGTCATCGGGTATGGCCGAGGTGTCGACACTGACCTCACCGCTGGTTGCGTACAAACGACCATCCGGGCCGCGCGTGTAGTCTAGCTGCGGGGCACCGGTGTATTGTCCGCCAACGCTGGCGTGAGCCTGTTCGTGCTGGCGAACCTCCCGGTCACGTGTCTCCAGCTGCTCAACCTGTTGCAGCTCCTCCTGTGTAAGACCGCTCGCCGTCTCCTGCTGCTCATCAGATTTGGCCGTCTTGTCATCTGCACTGGGCGCGGCTTTATCGGCAGCATGGACGTGCGATTCGGAGGGAAGTTTTTCGTTGGCAGGTGGCGCTGCACTCTGCGAGGCCGGTGGAGTCGCAGGCACAGCTGTTTCAGCAGCGGGGCGCCCCACCGCTGAGGAGTAGAGAGTCGTGGAATTTACGCCAGACAGTTCCATCGTTTATACGTGGATATTGATATTACCGCCGACTTTCTCCGGCGATTCAGCCTCAGAGGTCTCGGTCACCACCTTGGTAGTGGCCGCTTCAGTTCCCTGAACGGTAGTATCTTTTACGGCAGACAGAGACTGCGGTTCACGTCCGGTTGCCTCCTGAGGCTGCTCCGGCTTACCACTACCGTGCAGATCGCCAGACGCTTTGGCCACATTATCCAGTGTCCGGTTGATACCGATCACGCCGGACTGCAACGCATTGCTGACGTTCATAGTTGTTCCCCTTTCCTTTTACCTATTACTGCGAGCTATCAGATGATCTCAACGAAGTATTGTAGATCAAAAGCGGGAAACGTACAGAAATTAGCCAGCGAAAAGGCGATCCGCATCAATAAACTCTGCGATCTGCTCAGGGGTGGGATCCTCAAGATGAGGAACCTCCGCCAGCAGCGGCGCACGCAGCATGTTAACGATAGTGTCGCGGTTCTCATCGTAACAGCTCATCTCCGGGTCCACTTTGTTGGCGATCCAACCCGCCAGCGGAATGCCGTCACGTGCGATGCTCTCGGCGGTCATCAGGGCATGGTTAATACAGCCCAGCTTCATACCCACCACCAGAATCACTGGTACCTGCAACGATTTGGGGATCTGCGCCATGGTCTCGCGGTAACTTAACGGTACACGCCAGCCGCCCGCTCCTTCCACCAGCACCAGATCAGCAGGTTGCATCATTGCGCCACGGCAAAATGCAGCAATACGATCACCTGACAGCACGCGGTTCTCATCCATCGCGGCAATATGCGGCGCAATGGGCGGTTCAAATGCGATCGGATTGACCTGCTCATAGCTCAGTTCAACGCTGGCGGTCTGCTGTAACAGCAGGGCATCGGAGTTACGCAACCCTTCCTCTGTGCGCTCGCAGCCTGCCGCAACCGGTTTCAAACCGATAGTGCGCTTACCGAGTTTATTGGCGGCAGCCAGAAGACCAGCTGTCACAACAGTTTTACCCGCGTCAGTGTCGGTACCGGTAATGAAGAAACTACGCTTTGCCATCGTTTAAATCGCTTAATTGGTTTGTTGTTTGGAGAACACGCCATAGTAGACGTGGTAGGTAGCCGGAAGATAACCGTCCGCATGACGCTGCGCTTCGTAAGCGGCGGTAAAAGCGCGTACGCGTGCGCGGCCGGTCAGGCCCGAGGGTTGCCCGGCATTCATATTGTGCGCACCGATCCCTTTCAACTCGTTGGTCAGTTCGCGCAAACGTGTATAACGACAGACGCGGTATTCGGTCTCGAAGCTATCCACATGCAGGAGATCGGGCAGATCCCTGCGCAGCTCTTCCCAGTCGATAAAACGGTTCACATGTACCTGATCGTCAACATCGGCCCAGGCGGTGCGCAACTCATGCAGGGTATCAGGCCCCAGAGTACTGAAGATAAAACGCCCAGCCGGTTTCAGAACACGTGCGATCTCTGCAAACAACTTATCGGTCTGCTCGCACCACTGGATTGCCAGACTGGTAAAGATCAGGTCCACCGAGTTATCTGCCAACGGTAAAGACTCCGCATCACCACACAGCCACACGGTATCGTCCAGCGGACGCTGCTCACGGGAGTAATGCAACATCCCTTCGGCCAGATCCAGGCTGATCGTAAACGCTTGTGGATAACGCTGTTTCAGAAACGGTGTGAAGTACCCCGTACCACTGCCCAGATCCATCACTATATCGGGTGTTGTCTCCGGCAAACGTTTTAGCAGCTCGTGGCCCACATCGCGCTGCAGCTCTGCAACGGAGTCATAGGTGCAGGCGGCACGACTGAAGGAGTCTGCGACGCGTTTTTTGTCGAAAGACGCCGGACTCATGCAGGGACCTCGGACAGGAAGCTGACCACCTCGCCACACCACTGGTCGGCATGGGAGATAAATGGCAGATGCCCCGCTCCTTCAAAGACAGACGTTTTCGCAGACGGGTTGAGCTGTGCACACCCCTCTGCAGCAGCCACCGGTACCAGCAGATCTTTTTCACCAAACTGCAGCAGTACGGGTTGAGACAGCTCTCCAAGTGCGCTACGCGCATCGGTTTCCAGCAAGGTTAACGCAGGCGCCAGCGCGGTGGGGGAATCCGCTTTAACCAACTGTTTCAGAAGCTTAAGGGTTTCGCGCCCGGCCTCTGCTCCCTGTGTCTGCAGCATAATAAAGCGGGTCAGGGTTTTGGCAGGATTCTCATCCAGAGCAGTTTTGAAACCGGTATAGGTTTCGGTATCCATCGCGCTGGCCCAGTCATCACGGGCAACAAAACATGGGTTCGACGCCACCATCACCAACGCGCTGATGCGCTCAGGTGCTTTAGCGGCTGCAGCCACCGCCAGCTGACCACCCAGGGACCAGCCCAACCAGTGTGCGCGCGCTGGCGCGGCAGCCAGCAGTGCATCCACGACCGAATCAAAGATGAAGCTGTCCAGTGCAGGCGACTGACCCAGTCCAGGCAGATCGATCAGAGTGATGCTGAAATGGGGTTCCAACAGCGGTAACACCGACTGCCAGACATTGGAGTTCATACCCCAGCCATGCAACAACACCAGTTCAGGTTTATCAGGATTGCCCCGCTGCTCTGTGTATAACTCAATCATCGGCTCACCTTCTCCAGTACATCCAGCAAACGGGTCACCTGCGCTTCTGTATGGCTCGCACTGAAGGTCACGCGTAAGCGCGCACTACCCTGAGGTACCGTCGGTGGACGGATCGCACCGATAAAGATCCCTTCCGCTTCAATCGCCGCACTCATACGCATCGCCTCGGCAGAATCGCCAACCATGATCGGCTGAATCGGTGTTGGTGAATCCATCAGCTCCAGGCCTAGCTGTTCGCAGCCGTCGCGGAACTGCTTGATCAGCGCCGCCAACTTCTCCCGGCGCCACTCTTCGTCACGCAGGATTTTCAGGCTGGTCAGGGTCGCCATCGCGACTGCGGGTGGCATGCTTGTAGTGTAGATATAGGTGCGGGCGTGCTGAACCAGTGTTTCGATCAGCTCTTCGCTGCCGGCAACAAACGCCCCTGCAGTACCAAAGGCTTTACCCAGCGTACCCACAAGCACCTGCACGTCATCCTGCCCCAGGCCGAAATGCTCAACACAACCGCGTCCGCCTTTGCCAACGCAACCAAAGCCGTGAGCATCATCCACCATCACCCAGGCATCATGTTTTTTCGCTCTCTCGCAGATCTCAGGCAATTCGGCGATGTCGCCGTCCATGCTGAATACGCCATCGGTAACCACCAGCTTACGGCGCGCTTCACTGCGCGCCAGCTTCTGTTCCAGGCTCTGGGCATCGTTGTGCAGGTAACGCTGAAAGCGGGCGCCGCTAAGCAGGCCGGCGTCCAGCAAGGAGGCGTGGTTGATACGGTCCTGAAACACTGCATCGCGCTTATCGAGCAGGCCGTTTACCGCTCCAATGTTGGCCATATAACCGGTGGAGAACAGCAAGGCACGCGGTCGTCCGGTGAACTCAGCCAGCGCCTCTTCCAGTTCATGGTGCGCCTGGCTGTGGCCGTTCACCAGATGAGAGGCACCACCGCCGACACCGTATTTATCAGCACCGTCTTTCAGCGCCTGGATCACATCGGGGTGATTGGCAAGGCCAAGGTAATCGTTGGAACAAAAGGCCAGATAGTTTTTACCATCCACCTGCACTTCAGGTTCCTGTGGACTTTCCAGCATACGACGCTGGCGGTAGAGGGATTGCGCTTTACGGGCGGTCAGTTCATCCCGTAACTGATCAAATGACATAAACAGATCCGATCAACTGAGGAGAGTGGCAGGCCCTTAAAATACCAAAGGGCCTGCGCAGGAATGGTGCGATCAGGCTTCGTAGAAGTGCTGGCTGTCTGCCTGCTTCTGCAGGTCGTTCATGATCGCCTGCTCCTGAGTCTCGTCGTTCTCGGAGATGCGCTGTTCCGGGTTGATACCCAGACGCTTGAACAGCTGTAGGTCACGGTGTGTTTCCGGGTTCGGCGTGGTCAGCAGACACTCGCCGTAGAAGATGGAGTTGGCACCGGCCATAAACGCCATCGCCTGCATCTCATCGCTCATGGATTCACGACCGGCAGACAGACGTACGTGGGACGCTGGCATCATGATACGCGCTACAGCGATGCTGCGCAGGAAGTCCAGGTTATCCAGGTCTTCCGCGTTCTCCAGCGGCGTACCTTCGACTTTAACCAGCATGTTGATCGGTACACTTTCCGGCTGTACCGGCATGTTGGCCAGCTGACGCAACAGGCCTATACGGTCGGTTGCGGTTTCACCCATGCCCAGAATACCGCCGGAGCAGATCTTCATGCCGGAATCGCGCACGTGCTGCAGGGTATCCAGTCGATCCTGATAGGTACGGGTGGTGATAATTTTGTCGTAGAACTCTGGCGAGGTGTCCAGGTTGTGGTTGTAGTAGTCCAGACCAGCGTCCGCCAAGCGGTCCGCTTTGTCCTGATCCAGCATACCCAGGGTCATGCAGGTCTCCAGACCCAGCTCTTTAACCTGACGCACCATATCCAGTACATACGGCATATCGCGTTCGTGCGGGTGTTTCCAGGCTGCGCCCATGCAGAAGCGGCTAGAACCGGAAGCTTTTGCCTGCTTTGCTTTTTCTACCACGCGCTCAACTTCCAGCAGGCGCTCTTTCTCAAGGCCGGTGCTGTAGTGGGCACTCTGCGGACAGTATTTGCAGTCTTCCGGGCATGCACCGGTTTTGATCGACAGCAGGGTACTTACCTGTACTTCATTGGGATTGAAGTACTGACGATGCACAGTCTGCGCCTGGAACATCAGATCGTTAAACGGCAGCTCAAACAGAGCGCGTACTTCTGCTTCAGTCCAGTCATGACGGATAGCGGTTTTATCTTGCATCGTGTTTCTTTCCCCCGGAGAATCCTTCAGTTTGCGACGGAGCTAAGGATAGCTACAACGCCGCACGCTCACATTGAGCCAATTTTAAAGGGACAGAGGGAGCTGTCAACCAATGATCACACCCAAGGATTACCACAGATCATTTTTTAGCCAATGCATTTTATGTCACGGCCCTACCGATCCCGCTGAGGGAATCTGCAACGCCTGTCAGGGGGACCTTCCCTGGATACATGCGCGCTGCCCCTGCTGTGCACTGCCGCAACTTCACAACCGGCTCTGTCGTCAGTGCCTGCGAAAACCACCCACGTTCGATCGGGTTGAAGCCCTGTTCGACTATCTGTTTCCGATTGACCAGCTGATCGCGCAGACCAAATACCACAATCGACCGGTTTATATGGCCGCACTGGCCCAGTTGATGGTGAAAAGCCTGACCAAGGAGCCCAAACCGGACCTTCTGATCCCTGTGCCTCTGCACCGACAACGCCTGCGCGAACGCGGGTATAACCAGGCGGAGATTCTCGCCGACCTATTGGGTGAGCATCTTCAAATCCCGGTCGCCCGCGATCTGCTCACCAAATCCCGCGCCACGTCAGCCCAGATGTCTCTGGATCGGGACACCCGACAAAAGAACCTGCGCAACGTCTTCGATTGCAAACCACTCCCCACAGGCTCCGTTGCCCTGGTTGATGACGTCATGACCACCGGCACCACCGTACGCGAGATCTGTAAGGCATTACGCAAAGCCGGAGCGACACGAATCTCCGTCTGGGTGCTGGTCCGAACGGCAAAGGATCACTGAGTCCGTTATACAGACGGCGCCAAACCGTCATATAGTTTCAACATAGGTAAACCGATACTATGGACTCTATCAGACAGAGAAAGGCTCACTGACTACCATGAAAGTTGCTGTATTTTGTGGCTCCTCACCCGGTCCGGAAGGTTCCGACTATATGCAAGCGGCCCACAACCTGGGCATCAGCCTTGCCGAGAACAATATTGAACTGATCTACGGCGGTGCCACCGTCGGTCTGATGGGGGCCGTGGCAGATGGCGCGCTGAGTGCGGGCGGCAGAGTGATCGGTGTGATGCCCGAGCTGCTAGCCGAGAAAGAGCTTGCTCACCCGCAGCTATCCGAGCTGATCCCGGTACAGGACATGCACCACCGTAAAGCCACCATGGCGGAACTGGCCGACGGATTTATCGCTATGCCCGGCGGCGCCGGTACCATGGAGGAGCTGTTTGAGGTCTGGTGCTGGGCGCAACTTGGTATCCACCATAAACCCTGCGCGCTCTACAATGTAGCCGGCTTCTATAATAAGCTGCTGGAGTTTATCCACCATGCCCGGCAACAAGCCTTTATCCGCAAAGAATACGCTGAGATGCTGATCGTCGAAGAATCTGTAGATAAGATTTTGAAGTCCTTCCGGGACTACCAGCCACCCGGCGACAAGTGGCGCGACCAAAGCGATCTCAGGCCACAGCTGCAAAACGTGTAAGCAGCTGTACCGAATTCGAGTTAATCACAAGAAGGATTTTCCTATGTTTAAGAAACTTCTCGCCAGCGTAGGTATCGGTGCCGCGAAGGTCGATACCATTCTGGAAACAGACACCCTGATGCCGGGCCAACCATTCCAGGCCAGCATTAAAATCACTGCGGGTGACGTTGAGCAGGATATCTCCGGCGTTGAACTCGCGCTGGTGACCCGCGCCGAGGTGGAAACCGAAGACGGCGAGTTTCAGGAGAACATTAAACTGGCGAAATGGTCACTGACCGATCAGCGTACGCTGGAGCCGGGCGAGGTACTGTCTATCCCGTTTAAAGGTGTGCTGCCGCACGAAACACCGATCACGGCGCTAAACTGCCACGACAACCGCTGCCAGGTATGGATCGCAACCGGTCTGGAGATCGATATGGCGCTGGACGCATCCGATAAGGATCCGCTGAACGTGGTGCCAACCGATGCGATGCGGGTGTTTGTGGGAGCACTGGAAAGTTGCGGTTACTACCTTCACAGTGCCGATGTTGAGAAGGGATACCTTCGCGGCGACGGCTTCCAATCTACGGCAGGCGCCTATCAGGAGCTGGAGTTCCGCCCACAAAGTGGCGGACTGTTCGGTATCAAAGAGATTGAGGTCTCCTTCGTACCGGAAGCCGACTGCACCCACGTACTGCTGGAACTGGATCGCGCCTTCCGTGGTGACGGCTATCTCTCGCTGACGCTGGAGCACAACACCCTTGATCCATCTGTTATCGAAGACTACCTGCGCGGTGTCTTGAACTGATCCCCTGGGGCTACAGTTCACCTGGCTGAACTGGCACCCTGCCCCACCCAAGCTCCGGTTTCTTAGCATGTCAGAAGCCGGAGTTTTCATTCCTAGAAAGTGAATCACCTGTGATCGATCAACCCCTGTTTTACCTGTTCGCCATCCCTGCCGTTCTGATTACCGGCATCTCCAAAGGCGGCTTTGGAGGCGGTCTCGGGCTGCTGGCTGTACCGATGATGGCGTTTGTGATCTCTCCGGTACAGGCCGCTGCGATCATGCTGCCGATCCTCTGCCTGATGGATATCTTTGGCGTGCTGCGCTTTCGTCGTTATGCCGACTGGAGCCATCTGTCGATTCTGTTGCCTGCCGCACTCCTTGGCATCCTGCTCGGCACCTTTAGCTTTCACTACCTCAACGACGCCCAGATCAAACTGATGATCGGTTTGGTTGCGCTCTCCTTCGTGATCAATCATCTGCGTGGCAAAGGCGCAAACGAAGCCAAGTCCCGCAGTGTCGTCCGCGGCAGTTTCTGGGGCGTCATCGGTGGCTTCACCAGTTTTGGCGTACATGCAGGCGGCGCTCCGCTAAACATCTACCTACTGCCGCTGAAACTTGATAAGTCAGCCTTTGTCGGGACCACCGTGATCTTTTTCACCACCGTCAACTACATCAAGCTAGTGCCCTACTTCTGGCTGGGTCAGTTCACCAGCAGCACGCTTCTCACCGCTCTGGTGTTAGCACCGCTGGCACCCTTGGGTGTTTATCTGGGCAGTTTCCTGCATCACCGTATGGATGATCAGTGGTTCTACCGCATCTGTTACGGACTCCTGACGCTGGCGGGCATCAAGCTGTTGTTCGACGGTATTCGCGGTTTGATATAATGGGCGCTCCGACCCACTGTGGGTCGCGCCCGATACACTACTCCGGAGAACCAGCCTTGACCGATGCATTGAGCATGCAACCTGTCGCAATCGTGCGCAGTGCCTATAAGGAGAAATTTGGCATCCCGCGCCAGCCTGGCCTCGCCAACTCCATCATCTCCACCATCGAACTGCTACCCGAATTCAGCTCCGCTGAAGCGGTGCGCGGCCTGGAAACCTGTAGTCACATCTGGCTGGTGTTCGTATTCAGTGAATGCGTCGACAAGGGCTGGAGCCCACTGGTTCGCCCTCCTCGCCTGGGCGGCAACAAGAAGCTGGGCGTCTTTGCCACCCGCTCACCTTTCCGACCCAATCCGATCGGCCTGTCGCCAGTCAAGCTGGAACAGGTGCGTATTGAGGGCAAACAGGTCTATCTCGACGTACGCGGCGCCGATCTGCTCGATGGCACTCCGATCCTCGACATCAAGCCATATCTGCCCTATTCGGATGTCATAGCCGACGCAGAATTTGCCGTTGCCGACCGTATCGAGTTGCTGGACCTGCCGGTACATTTCTCCGAGCAGGCGAAAATCCATTGCGCGCACTACCAACGTACCCATGGCGAAGCGCTTGATCTGCAGATCAGCGAACTGTTGCGCTGCGACCCACGCCCGGCGTACAAAAAAAATGATTCAGACCGAATTTATGGTGTGAAATTACATAATCTGGATGTACGCTGGAAAATTACCGACGAGGGAATTTATGTCGAAACCATTGAGACTTTGCGCGAAGGCGAAGGAAACGCCTCTTAGCAGTAATCCAGGCAGGTATTCACTAAATGCGTATTCTCACTGTTGATCCGAACCGGGCCTTCCACCAGCTGATCAAAAGCCAGACACAACCCATCGGCTGCGAAGTAGACTGCTGCACCAACGGTCACGAAACCCTGCAGGCCCTGAAACAACATAACTACGACCTGATCACCCTGGCACGCTACCTGGAACCGACGGACTACCTGCCCCTGCTGCGCCATATCCGGTCGATGCCCAAATTCCAGTTTACGCCGGTGTTGTTGATCGCCTCCGATTACGACTTCAACTTTGTGAAGGAAGCGGTTGATCAGGGGATCACCGACGTATTGGATCGTCACCGCCCCAATGAGCTGATCAAAGGGATCATCCGCCTGCTGCGTAAAAGCGACTACCGTTTCTCCGATCAGGTATTGCTGGTCGAGGACAGCCCGGCCAACGGCCAGCTGGTCAAAGCGATGCTTGAGCAACGTGGTATGTCGGTGGACTGGCACCTCAACTATTACGACGCCCTCGAAGCGGTCGAGTTTAAAGAGTACGACCTGATCATCACCGACCTGCTGCTGGACGAGAAACACACCGGGTTGGAACTGCTGCACAACATCCGGCACCACAAAAACACGGCCGTCAGCAGCACACCGGTCGTGGCGATGACCGGCTTCAACGATCCATCGCGCCGTCTGCTGGCCTTCCACCTGGGCGCAGACGATTACGTTAGCAAACCCTTCTCCGAAGAGGAGCTATTGGTGCGTGTCGATCGCGTACTGTCCCGTCATAAGCTGGTGATGCAGTTACAGAAACGGGAAGCTCAGCTTACAGAGATGGCCCTGTTTGATGCCCTCACCGGTGTCTATAACCGCCATGGCCTGAGCGAGCTGATGCGCAAACGTATCACCAACTGCCACCGCCATGAGATTCCGGCGGTGCTGATGGTGCTGGACCTAGACCATTTCAAAGAGCTGAACGATACCTTCGGTCACCCCTTCGGTGATACCGTGCTCAGCCAGGTGGGACAGACCCTGAACGACATTGTGCGTGACGACGATATCGCCGGTCGTTGGGGTGGCGACGAGTTTGTCCTGCTGCTCACCCACTGTGATCTGAAAGGCGCCAGCCGCACCGCCGAACGCATTCGCGCCCGCCTACAGCAACGGAACGAGCGTATCCAGTGCTCTATCGGTATGAGTGAACTGCAAAAAGACGATACGGTAGAGTCATTCATTGAGCGTTCAGACCAGGCGCTCTATGCTGCAAAGAAAGGAAACAAAGGTGGAGATGCCCGTTTATGAGGCCGATCAAACCCATCCTGACGCTGCTGTTCAGCGCCACACTGCTGGTGCAACCGGCGCAGGCCAACAACACTGAAGAGCAGATCGCTGAAGCGGAAGCCTGGATGAAAGAGCTGGGTAAGCAGCTGATGGAGCAAGGTGAAGTCAGCGGCACCTATCTGCAGAACTATATGCAGTGTCTGCGCGATCAACAGGCGTTGCGCGAAGATGAAAGCGACAGTCTGAAACAGCTCTGGCAACAGATGATGGGGGCCACTGAAAGCTGTGGCCCGGTGATTGAAGAGATGTTCGATGCGCTGGAAGAGGACAACGATGGCAAACGTGCGTTGCAGCGGGAGCTTGAACGCAGTCTCTGAGCTGACGATCATACAAAAAGAAAGGGTGTCATCTGGCACCCTTTTTTATAGTTTGGTTGAGTTAGGAGTCGCTGCGCTCGTCGCCAACCTACATGTCATGTCGCGATGGCTCAGGCAACATCCTGCGGACGGAAGCGACGGGCTAACCAGTAGTCAACGCTGAAGTAACGACCGCCACCGGTGAAGAACAGCGCCAACAGCATGATGAAGTAGGTTGCTGCAAACTCGATACCGTTATTCAGAATCACCACCGAACCCCGTCCAGTCAGCCAGCTGTAGTTGCCGTTCTGGCGCAGAATCTCTTTAGCACGGTCCAGGCGCTCAGCGGCTTCCATCACGCGTTCGTTCGCCAGCCAGCTGCTCGCATCAGAGATCGCCAACCAGCCGTTTTCCCAGTGTACGGTCAGGGCCGCCACGATCATGGTGATCATCAACGGGATCGAGATCCAGCGGGTAGCAAAACCAACAATCAGCGCCAGACCACCGAAGAACTCAGTACCGGCAGCCAATGCAGCCATCACTTCCGGCATCGGCAGGCCGAGGCCCCATTCCGGATTGCCAAACCAGGCCGCCGTATCTTCAAAGTGCGACAGCTTGTTGTAACCCGCCTGCATCAATACAGGAGCCAGATACAAACGCAACAGTAGCGGTGCAAGGCCATCCATCTGACGGGTGTAATTGAGTACATCGTGTACCCGGTTGTAGGTATTAATTAGTGCGTTAGCCATGGTGATCTCCTCAATCCTTTACACTGCTACACTTCGGTGCCCAGGATCACGCCGCTCGCCCGCAGCTGTTCCAGGGTTTCCAGTCCGCCAGCAATCACCTGTTCAGGGGCGGGATGCTGCATCTCGGTGGCGATCTGTTGCAGGGCCTCCAACCCGGTCATCTCCGGGGACTCCGACAACAGGTAAAGCAAACGCGCAGTGACCGGATTGGTTTCCATAAACCGCACGTCGTACTGTCGATCACGGTACGCGATCAGGTAGGTTGGCTGGTCGCCGGGCTCCTGCGGCAGGAAATCCGGACGTATGCAGTGCACGGGGTACTGGTACGCCAGAGACCAGGCCAATGGAGATTGCACGGGATGCGCCGCCAATAGATCCCCGTTTGGATCTACCCCTTCAACTGGCAGCTCGATCTCCGAGCTATCCAGCGCCAGCTCAACCCATTCATAGTGGATCAGCTCAGCCATAAAGGGCTGATCCTCTTTATCGACTACACGGTCACCGTTGACGTATTCGATAAACTCCTGCCCGATCTCCAGAAAGTAAGGAGTGTGGCAGCGGTGTTTATCGAAGAAGTCACGCACCATGCGATGCCAGTATTCGTCGCTGGAGATATCTTTCAGTACCGGGAAGTTCCCAGCCAGAAAACCTTCAACGTTGTTGTAAAACAGCTCGCGGTAGACATTCATGCGGCGATCTTCGATCCCCTCCGGCTGCACATTCTGCTCAGGGTTACGGACATGCGCCGCGAACTGGTATTGCAGGGTCTGGAAATTGTCCCCGTTATGCGATGGTGCGGTCATGATGCTGCCTCCATTCCTGCTGATAGCCACGAATCTTGTTCACCTCCTGCAGCAACTCCGCCATCGGTGGGATGTTGAAGTCACGTTCCAGCAGGGTTGGTACGTCGCCAAACTGGCTGTAGGTCTGTTGCAATAGCTCCCACACCGGATCAACCACATCCGCACCGTGAGTATCAACGATCAGATCTTCCGCCTCGTTATAGTGACCCGCGACGTGCAGGTACATGATGCGATCAGCGGGCATCGCTGCCAGGAACTCACGTGGATCATATTTATGGTTCACGCTGTTCACGTAGATGTTGTTCACATCCAGCAGCAGGTCACAGTCCGCTTCGTCCAGTACGGCCAGCAGAAACTCCAGCTCGCTCATCTCAGCACCGGGCGCGGCGTAATAGGATACGTTTTCGACAGCGATCTTCTGCTCCAGTACGTCCTGGGTCTGACGGATGCGCTGGGCGACATACCGCACAGCCTCTTCGGTAAACGGAATCGGCATCAGGTCGTAGAGGTGACCGTCGTCGGTGCAGTAACTCAGATGCTCTGAGTAACCACGAATATTGTGTTCTTTGATGAACGCCTTCAGCTTATGAAGGAAGTCCAGGTCCAGAGGTGAAGGGCCACCCAGTGAAAGCGACAGGCCATGGGTCATTACCGGAAAACGCTCTGCGTATTCGCGGAATTTACGGCCGTAACGACCACCCAATCCAATCCAGTTCTCCGGTGCAACTTCCAGAAAGTCGATCTCGGTAGGATCAACATCCTTCAGGCTGTCGGTCATGCAACGGCGATAACCAACGCCAGCTCCGGTCACGGGATAACCCTGTTCTCTCATCTCTCTTGCCCTCAACTCTAAAATAAGGGGCCCTGACAGCAGGACCCCGATGCAGGTTAAACCGCGGCGTGATTAGTTTTTACCGCCACATTTACCTTCACCACATTTGCCTTCAGCTGGCTTCTTAGCGGAACCGCCACATTTACCTTCACCACATTTACCTTCAGAAGAGGACGCTTTGCTACCGCCGCACTTGCCTTCACCACACTTGCCTTCGGAAGAAGCTTTGTCGCCGCCGCACTTGCCTTCACCGCATTTACCTTCGGAAGAGGCCTTGTCACCACCGCACTTACCTTCACCGCATTTGCCTTCGGAGGAAGCTTTGCTGCTGCCGCCACACTTACCTTCACCACACTTGCCTTCAGCTGGCTTGTGGTTGTGAGCAACCTGAGCGTAACCGGAGGAAAGCTGGTTGGTCGCGAATGGGTTTTCAGCTGCGTTTACGGTTGGAACAGTTGCCAGACCCGCAACAAACGCCATGCTTACAGCTGCAACAACAGGTTTCAGAGTAGATTTAGTAGTAGCCATCGGTTTCACCCTCTTTCTTGGTATTCTTTGGTTGTTTCAAGGTTTCATTTAGTTATTCAGTGGCCGGTTACATCCTGTTTCCGACACTTGCGGGCGGCTTCTCCTGTCCTGTCGCCGTCCTGTTTTCTTATTCTTCTGAGCTATTCAGTGTAGTCCCAGATGAATTAAATTCTTTTTCACTTGGCCTTAGCGTGCAACTCAATTACTATATTAGACACTTCTAATTTAACTCGGAGGCTCCAATGGCCGAGACAGCCACATCATCCTCTTCATCCAAGCTTCAACATTTCCCAATCGCGTTCTTCGCAATGATCATGGGCACTTCAGGCCTGTCCCTTGCTTGGCAGAAAGCTGCCGTGGTACTTGAACTTCCGGCTCTGGTCGGTCAGGTCCTTATCATTCTGGTTGCCTGTCTCTTTCTGGCCGTTTCCCTTGGGTACGTGCTCAAGATACTGCGCTTTCCTGAAACGAGCCTGAAAGAATTTCATCATCCGATAAAAATTAGCTTTTTTCCGGCTTTTTCCATCTCACTGCTGCTACTGAGCATCGCAACACTGCATATTTCTGCAGATCTCTCACTGTATCTGTGGGCGATCGGCTGCATCATGCACTTGGGTTTCACGCTGCATGTGATTACCCAGTGGATCCACCACCCTAAATTTCAGATTCAGCACAGCACTCCCGCATGGTTCATTCCGGTCGTCGGCAACATTCTGGTGCCGATCAGTGGCGTTGAGCACGGCTTTTACGAGCTGAGCTGGTTCTTCTTCAGCATCGGTCTGGTGTACTGGATCGTACTCAAGACACTGATCTTCAACCGCGTGCTCTTTCACGATCCGCTGCCGGAGAAACTGCTGCCGACACTGTTTATTCTGATTGCACCGCCTGCGGTAGGCTTTCTCTCCTACACCAAACTGAACGGTGGCGAGATCGACGGTTTCAGCCGAATTCTCTTCTACTCGGCGATGTTCCTGGTATTACTGCTGTTTACACAGATTGAGCGTTTCCGCCGTATTCCGTTTTTCCTCTCCTGGTGGGCCTACTCGTTCCCTCTTGCAGCGGCCTCCATCGCGATCCAGACGATGTACCAGGCAAGCGGAAGCCCTTTCTTCGGCATCCTGTCGTGGATCTCTCTGGTACTGGTTACCCTGGTGATCAGTCTGCTGTTGTTCAAAACAGTCAAAGCCACACTGAGCGGCGGCGTGTTCAAACCGGATTGATCGGCTTTCTTGCGGTCCTTTCCAAAGCGGGCTCTAATAGAGCCCGTTTTTAGTTTTCAGGAATCCACACGCGCCATGTCTACTATCAGTCAGGAACAGATCGCCTTCGACCAGCAACATATCTGGCACCCCTACTCCTCCATGATCAATCCACCTCCGGCGTATGCGGTGGAATCGGCGCAGGGCGTGAAGATCAAACTGGCGGACGGCCGTGAGCTGATCGATGGTATGGCGTCCTGGTGGTCGGTGATTCACGGTTACGGCCATCCTGAGCTGAACGCGGCCGCGCACGCTCAGATCGATCGCGTCTCCCACGTGATGTTCGGTGGCCTGACCCATGAACCCGCGATCGAGCTGAGTCGCAGACTGATTGAGATGACACCGGCGTCTCTGGATAAGGTGTTCCTCGCCGACTCGGGTTCCGTGTCCGTGGAGGTGGCGCTGAAGATGGCGATCCAGTACTGGCACGCACGCGGCAAGCCGGGCAAACATAAGCTGCTCACCATCCGCAACGGCTACCACGGCGATACCTTTGGTGCGATGTCGGTGTGCGACCCAGTGACCGGCATGCACGAGATCTTTGCCGGTATGCTGCCACAGCAGTTCTTCGCCCCTGCGCCACAGACCACCTTCGATCAGCCGTGGGATGAGAGCGATATCCAGGAACTGCAGCAACTGCTGGAGCAGAAAAACGAAGAGATCGCGGCCCTGATTCTGGAGCCGATCGTACAGGGTGCAGGTGGCATGCGGTTCTACTCACCTGACTACCTGAAACACGCCCGCGCACTTTGTGATCAATACGATGTCTTGCTGATCGCCGATGAGATCGCTACCGGTTTCGGCCGTAGCGGCAAACTGTTCGCTTGCGAACACGCTGGGATTGAGCCGGATATCCTCTGTCTGGGTAAAGCGATCACCGGAGGCTATATGACCCTGGCCGCAACCCTGACCACCAGCGAGATCGGCGAAACCATCTCCAAAGGTGGTGCAGGCTGCTTTATGCACGGCCCTACGTTTATGGGTAACCCACTGGCCTGCGCCATCGCAAACACCAGTCTGCGCCTGCTGCAGGAAAACGACTGGCAGGGCAACGTGCAGCGCATCGAAGCGAAACTGAAGAGTGGCTTGGCTGCAGCGCGTAACCTAGAGAGTGTTGCCGATGTCCGCTGTCTGGGTGCGATCGGTGTCATTGAGATGAAAGAAGCAGTAAACACCGTGGAGATCCAGAAACTCTTCATCGAACGCGGTCTCTGGATCCGCCCATTCGGCAAACTGGTGTACGTGATGCCACCGTACGTGATGAGCGATGCTGAACTGGATCAGCTTACCTCCGGCATGGTGGACGGCATCCGCCACTATCGGGGATAAGCAGACAGCTTAATCCTTAAAACGTGGTCGCGCCGATCCGAGAATGATCGGTGAGACCAGCGCCGGAAAATCCGGGTGCCGGTGTTCTGTCAGGCTCTCAAATTCGAACCCTGCAGTTTCAATCGTCTTGCGGGTTGGCCTAATCAGCTCGCAGCCGCAGGCGAATTTTCGCCAGATCGGATTAAGGCGGTGCTGCCAGCGACGCAAGCGCGGCGAGTTGTGATCCGCCTCCACATGCTCAAATACCAGCAACTGCCCCTCCGGTTTCAACACCCGGTAGGCCTCGCTTAGCATCTGCTGAGGATCAGGTACCGTACAGAGCACCAGACAACAGATCACCGTATCCATGCTGTCGTCAGCAAAGGGCAATTTATGCCCGTCTGCACACAGTAACTCAATCTTCCGAGCTTGCTGCGCAGGCAGCTGCGCCCGCGCATCGTTTGCCAGCGCCATCACTGCCGTATCCGGCTCCAGGGCCCAGAGTTGGTGCATCTGCTCAGTATAAAAGCTGAAGTTAGCCCCGGTGCCCGACCCTAGTTCCAGCACCTGCCCCTCCGCCCGCTCGATCAGGTGCGCGCGTTCTGCATCCATCTTGCCGGACGCCCAGTCCAGCAAACGGGGAAATATCCATTCTCTATAGGGATTCATAGACCCAAGACGCCTCTTTTTATACCATCATCCATGTAGCGATTTTGTATCAAGTATAAGGATTTATCATGGCACGCATTAAGATCGATATGCCAGAGCATTACACCTTCACCACTGAGCTGCCGATTCGTATCAGTGACATTAACTACGGTGGCCACCTGAGCAACGACGCGGTGCTGTCGATGGTGCATGAAGCCCGCGTACGTTTTCTGGAACACTACCACTACACTGAGATGAACGTGGAAGGCGCCGGTATCATCATGACCGACTCTGCGATCGTTTATAAGTCAGAGGGTTTTTACGGTGACGAGATTCAGATCAGCGTTGCTGTCGGCGATTTCAACAAATACGGCTGCGACCTGTTCTACCTGATGTCCAACAAGAAAACGGCCGTGGAAGTTGCGCACGCTAAAACCGGTATCGTCTTCTTCGATTACGACCAGCGCAAAGTGATCGCTGTACCTGAAGGCTTTCGTGACAAGATGGAAAAGAGCACCTGATCGGGACGCTCTGCGAGTAATGATAAAAGGGTATCTTCGGATACCCTTTTTTGTGCTCACAACGTTTATCTAAGCCGTCTCTACTGATCGTTCGTATCAGTCGTCCATACCCGCATACTGGGCGTAAACATCCGGCGCCAGATTTTCGAACTTGGTAAATTTACCGATAAACGCCAGGCGGCTGGTACCGATTGGACCGTTACGCTGCTTACCGATGATGATCTCTGCCACGCCTTTATCCGGTGAATCCTCGTTGTAGACCTCATCACGGTAGATAAACATGATCACGTCGGCATCCTGCTCGATGGCGCCCGATTCACGCAGGTCGGAGTTAACCGGTCGTTTATTTGGTCGTTGCTCCAGGGAACGGTTGAGCTGCGACAGCGCCACTACCGGACACTCCAGTTCCTTCGCCAGCGCCTTCAGAGAGCGCGAGATCTCGGAGATCTCCGCCGTACGGCCTTCAATGTTACCGGTCTTAACCCGCATCAGCTGCAGGTAATCGACCATGATCATGGCTAGATCGCCATGCTCACGCACGATACGGCGCGCACGGGTACGCATCTCATTCGGGCTGATACCGGCGGTATCGTCGATAAACAGCGGTTTATCACGCATCATGTTGACGGCAGTGGTCAGCTTCGGCCAGTCGTCATCCTCCAGCTTACCGGTACGGATACGGGTCTGATCGATACGGCCAAGGGAAGACAACATACGCGTGACCAGCTGGTCTGCGGGCATCTCCAGGCTGAATACCAGTACCGGGCGGTTGGTCGCCATCAGGGCGTTCTCCACCAAGTTCATGGCGAAGGTGGTCTTACCCATCGACGGACGTGCGGCGACGATTATCAGATCGGACGGCTGCATACCTGCCGTTTTACCGTCCAGGTCGTCAAAGCCGGTGGTTACACCGGTCATATCGCTGTCGTTGTTAAACAGGTAGTCGATACGGTCCACTGCTTTTTTCAGCAGTGGATTGATCTCTTCGGGGCCACCCTGGGTTGGGCGATCCTCGGCGATCTGAAAGATCTTGGCTTCCGCTTCGTTGAGCAGCTCATCCGATGCGCGGCCGTCGGGATGAAACGCCGATTCGGCAATCTCATTGGCTGCGCTGATCATCTGCCGCAGCAGCGCGCGGTCGCGCACGATCTCAGAGTACGCACGAATATTGGAAGCACTTGGCGTGTTACGCGCCACGTCTACCAGATAATCCAAGCCACCGGCGTTATCCAGCTCACCGATACGATCCAGCTCCTCCGACAGGGTCACCACATCCAACGGCTGGCCGTTGTTCACCAGCTTGGTCATGGTACGGAAGATCAGGCGATGATCGTGACGGTAGAAGTTATCCTCCACCACGATCTCGGCCACGGTATCCCAGGCATTGTTATCCAACATCAAACCACCCAGCACGGACTGCTCGGCTTCGATGGAGTGAGGAGGTACTTTGATGTCTGCCAGGTCGTCCTGGCTTAGCTCGGTAAATTCCATAACAACTCGGTACAGGTAGCCGGTTTAACACCGGGTGTGGATAACAGCGTAATACGATGAGGCCTAAGTATGGCCAATGCGGAGGAGGATTTCACAACTCAGCGTTGTGTATTTTACGGACTCTCAGAAAATAAAAAAGCACCACTGGGTTACCCCAAGCGGTGCTTTTTTACCGAAGTACGGCAGCAATTATTCAGCGACGATAGTCAGCTTGATAGTTGCAGTTACTTCTGGGTGCAGCTGAACATCAACGTCGAACTCGCCGATGTTGCGCAGAGCGCCTTCCGGCAGACGAACTTCGCTCTTCTCAACTTCAGTACCAGCAGCAGTTACCGCATCAGCGATATCTTTAGTACCGATAGAACCGAACAGCTTACCTTCGTCACCAGCTTTGGAAACGATAGTAACTTCTTTTTCGTTCAGAGCTTCAGCGCGTGCAGTTGCAGCGGACAGAGCTTCTGCAGCAGCTGCTTCCAGCTCAGCGCGACGCTCTTCGAATTTTGCAACGTTTGCTTCGGTAGCAGGAACAGCTTTACCCTGTGGAATCAGGAAGTTACGGCCGTAACCAGCTTTAACAGCAACCTTGTCACCCAGGTTACCCAGCTTACCAATTTTTTCGAGCAGGATTACTTCCATCTCGGAAACCTCTTATTCAGTTCTCTGCCATCTGTTCACTGACGGCAGCTTATTCACAACTTACTGGTGGCTGTCAGTGTATGGCAGCAGAGCGATGAAGCGCGCACGCTTGATAGCGGTAGCCAGCTGACGCTGGTAGCGAGCTTTAGTACCAGTGATACGGCTAGGTACGATTTTACCAGTTTCGGTAACGTAGCCTTTCAGAGTGTCCAGATCTTTGTAATCGATCTCCTGAACACCTTCAGCTGTGAAACGGCAGAACTTACGACGACGGAAAAAACGAGCCATTTGGTCTCTCCTCAGAATTAGTCAGGTGATTACTCAGCAGAAGCTTCTTTAGCTTCAGCAGGTGCTTCTTCCTTCTTAGCTTCAGGCTTCTCGTCGCGACGTGGTTTACGGTCTTCGCGAGATTCTGCAGCTTTGATAGGAGAATCGCCAGTGACTGCTTCTTTACGACGGATAACCATGCTACGCAGCACAGCGTCGTTGTAACGGAACAGGTTTTCCAGTTCGTCCAGCGCTTCCTGACCACACTCGATGTTCATCAGAACGTAGTGTGCTTTGTGAGCGTTGTTGATTGGGTAAGCCAGGTGACGACGGCCCCAGTCTTCCAGACGGTGAATCTGACCGTCAGCACCAGTGATAACACCAGTGTAACGCTCGATCATTGCCGGAACCTGTTCGCTCTGGTTCGGGTGAACCAGGAATACGATTTCGTAATGACGCATTTCAGCTCCTTACGGGTTGATAGCCTTCGGTGATGTTACCGAAAGCAAGGAGGTTAATTTTCAAGGACGCGGCATTATACGCACAGTGCAGCCTGTGTACAAGGGGAATACAGGGCGGGCTCAGCGACTTAAGCATCTGCTTAAGGTCATACTGCCTCAATAGCAGTGCAGGGAGCGGATACGCGTAAACGGATAGTAATGGCGACCGTAATATCCGTGATGGCCGTAGAAATACCAATCACGTTCGATCTCATCCAGGCAGCGCAATAAAGCGCGATGACGCCCCTCGCGGTAAGCATCCAGAAAAGCGGCTTCAGTTTCATCAGGGCACACATTCGCGTAATGCCCTCGATTCAATCCCACCCGGTAGCCTTTCTCCGGCGTACAGTAATCCACCAGACCGTCGGCGTGTCCGCGCAGATAATCCGCTTCGACCACCGCGATGCCGTAATCAGCACAGGCTTCGTTATGCTTGTTCTGCTGCTTAACAGGGTAACCGTTTTGCCCATCGCTCAAACCGATCTGGTACCAATCACCCGCCAAACAAGCGTCGCGGTCGAGGGTGGCACAACCGCTAAGCCCAAGCATCACAATTAAAACCCAACCGAAACGATAGATCACATCGCCTCCCGCTTAAGGCAACCGTACGTATAGGTTTTGAGTCGGATAAAAGACAGGGAGTTCAGTACAACAGCAGCATCTGTTTTCAGCGTTCAGATACCAGCGCACAATGCTCCTCGGGCTCGCACAGCCCAACCGCACCGCGCTCCTCAGGACTTTGCTGCGCAAGCCGGCGTGCAATCTCCTCAGGCCCGGACGGACGACAGAAATAGTAACCCTGTACCATCTCACAGGAATGGCTGCGCATCTGGCCGAGGTTTTCGACCGTTTCCACGCCTTCGACAACAATTTTCATCCCCAGGCTCTGCCCCAGCTGAATGATAGTGTGGATAAACTGGGTGTCGTGCGGGGCTTGCCCCAGATCCTGAACAAAGGATTTATCGATTTTGAGACGCTGGACTGGCAGCTGTTTAAGATGACTGAGGGATGAGTAACCGGTGCCGAAATCATCCAAAGCCAGCTCGATTCCCTGCGCCCGGAGCCCCTGCAGGATCTCCGGCGACGCATCAATATCGCGCATGGTGGTATCTTCGGTCACCTCTATAATCAGGTCCTCTCCGCGCAAGCCATTACGCTGCAGTATCCGCGTCACCGACTCCACCAATTGCCCCCGGGCGTACATGCCAGGAGAGATATTCACCGCCATCTGAATCGGTGGCAGACACGATTGCCGCCACCGCTTCATCTGCGCACAAGCCTGTTCCAGCACCCACTCGTTCAGAGCAATCGACTGACCATACATCTCTGCAACCGACACCAGTTCCAGTGGTGAGATCTCGCCGTAGAGGTCATGTTGCCAACGGAGCAGCGCTTCCACCGATACAATACGGTTGCTGTTCAGATCGATAACGGGCTGGTATACCAACGTCAGCTCGTCGTTGGAGATCGCATAACGCAGGTCATCAGCCAGTGCCTTACGCCGTAAAATAGCGCTGTTCATCTGCGGCTCGAAAAAGCAGAAATTAAGATTGCGCGACGCTTTTGCCCTGTACATCGCCATATCGGCGTTAATCAGTAATTGAGTCGGATTTTCAGTATCCTGGGGATAGATACTGATACCGATGCTGGCGGCCACCATACAGCTGTTACCGAACACATCCACTTCATGCCCGATACTCTCGCTGATCCGTTGTGCAAGCTTGGCAGCACAGTCAGCACTCTGAATCCCGGTCTGGATGATGGCAAACTCATCACCTCCCAAACGGGCGACTAAATCGTTGGCACGCATATCCTGGCTCAGCACATCCGCCACATGCTTCAGCAGTACATCGCCTGCCGCATGCCCGAGGGTATCGTTCACCTCTTTGAAACCGTCCAGATCGATCACATGAACCGCGAATATGGACGATTCACATTCTGCCTGTTGCAGTGTTGCCTTCAGGTGGCTGGAAAAGTGCAGACGATTGGGCAGATCCGTCAGGCTATCATGCAACGCCTGACGCCGACTCTTACGGCTTTCCAGTAACAGGAACACGATCATTGCCATGCCACTGAGAAACAATCCGAACAGGTAAACGCCAAACTCCTGGTGAACCTCGTCGGCAGCGTCCCTATTGGCGTATGCTTCTCGACCACGAAAATGGCTGCCGACAGCTTGCCGCAACGGCAGTGCGAAAGGCTCCAGTCGGTCCCGAATACGTTCATAGGCCGGTGTTTTACCCGGTTCCAGCGCAAAGACCATCCCTTCAAGCTCCGCTAATGCCACCCGCATCGCGTCAACCAAGCGTCTGACGTCCGGGTTCTGCCGCAGCATCGTCGACTCTTTACCCTCCAACGCCACGTCGATGCGACTCCATAGAATTTCAAAACGCTGGCGCAACGGATCACTGCCGCCCTCTTCGAGTGCATAACGCTGCAACGCCTGGATAAACTTCAGGTATTCGGTCTCCAGACTTATCAGTGTCCAGGCTGAGGTCTTATCGGATACGGCGAGAATATCTGCTGTCTGCTTATGACGATGGAAAGCGACCACCGCGCTAGCCGCAAAGGTCAGCACCACCAGCATCAGCAGGACAAATCGTGTCCTACGCATCGTCTTATCTCACATCTATCGAATTGAGCTGCCAGACCATCCGGTCGTGATAGACCGCCTGATCGATCTCGGGATAACGCTTGAGCGGAAAGATCAGCCATAGCGGTCCTTTCTGGCGTATCGACATCACCTTGCCGTCCTTCTTAAGTGCCAGCAATGCGTTGTACTTTTTCAGATCCGCCAAAGGTATTCGTGCGGTAAAGTCATCCAGCGCCTGAACGGTGACATACTGACCATCAGCGCCCAGGTGCTGCAACAGAGAGGCGACCTGAACGCCCTGAAAGCGGTTTTGCCCCTCCGTCCAGGGCGTGTGGGTATCAATCTGGTGTTGAGGGAGCGCATCCAGCATCGACCGATCCAGATGAGCCTGATCACGGACATTGGTGCGACTGATATTGCCGGTGACAGTAAGGATGACGGCGTTGCTGGGCAGTGAGAGAGGTACATGCTCTGCCTGAGCAGGCAGGATGAATAAAGAGAGAACGATGGCAGTCCTGGCTTGCATCCTATTCATCGTTAAATCTTCCTGTATTTTATTCTTATGAGTACAGGCGATTTAAGGTCCGGACGGATATCGAATTCCGGTCCGATAACGTCTTCAGACAGCGACTGAAGTCTTCCGGAGCCTTACTGCAAATCCTCGGTATCAGTACAGCCTAGCAAAGCTTGGGCGGCCTTCAAGCGGATTTGAGTAAAGACCCGTAAATAAAAAAGGGCGGGAGCCATTCCAGCTGCTGTGTACCGGATTAAGCACGCGAGAGGACGCAGACATAAAAAAGCCGGTTGATAACCGGCTTTGCACTTGACGATTTTTGCAGGTCTGAGACTTACTCGACCTCAACAATCTCGTAGCTGTGCGTAATGTTCACACCACCGCGCTCCAGCATCAGAGACGCTGAGCAATACTCTTCTGCAGAGAGTTTCACAGCACGGGCAACGTGTTTCTCTTTCAGGTTGCGACCGCTCACCACAAACTTCACGTGGATATCGGTAAATACCGCAGGAATCTCATCGGAACGCTTGGCGTCGATCTCAGCCACACAGTCCACCACGTCCTGACGGGTTTTCTTCAGGATACCCACCACGTCGTAGCTGGTGCAGCCACCCAAGCCCAGCAACATCAGTTCCATCGGACGCGGGCCCTGTTTCAGCTCGCCGTCGATCATTACATCAAAACCGGAACCGGTTGTGCCCTGAAAGCGCACATCACCGTCCCACTTAACTTTTGCACTCATATCCACGTTGCTTATCTCCGACTTTAGCCTTCCAGCAAAGAACTGGCCCGTTTGCGCGAGCCTGAGTTGCTATCTTTATTATCTTATTCAAACAGCTCTTTAAGCTTGCTACCCGGGTCGTCAGCGCGCATAAACGCTTCACCCACCAGGAAGCTGTGTACATCGCGTTCACGCATCACTGCCACATCATCTTGGGTGTGGATGCCACTCTCGGTCACCACGATGGTGTCTTCCGGAATGCGATCCAGCAGCTCAAAAGTGTGATCCAGCGACAGGTTGAAGGTGTGCAGGTCGCGGTTGTTGATACCGATCAGGCGGTTACCCAGCGGCAGCGCACGCGCCAGCTCTTCACCGTTGTGCACTTCCACCAGCACATCCATACCCAGCTCGTGGGCCAGCGTGTTCAGATCAGCCATCTGCTGATCTTCCAGCGCTGCCACAATCAGCAGAATGCAGTCCGCACCGATCGCACGGGCTTCGTACACCTGATACGGATCAACGATAAAGTCTTTGCGGATCACCGGCAGGGAACAAGCAGCACGCGCCTGCTGCAGGTACTCCTCACAGCCCTGGAAATAATCCGCATCGGTCAGCACGGACAGGCAGCTGGCGCCACCCGCTTCGTAGGACTGAGCGATCTCCGCCGGTACGAAGTTCTCACGGATCACGCCCTTGGATGGGCTCGCTTTTTTCGCTTCCGCAATCACCGCAGAGCGGCCTTCAGCGATAGCGCGTGCCATGCTATCGACAAAACCACGCGGGTCGGTGTCGCCGCCCTTTTGCGCTTCGATCTGCGCTTTCAGATCGTCGATGGAAACCTTGGCAGAGCGCTCAGCCACCTCTTCCGCTTTGCGCGCCAGAATTTTCTTCAGAATCGTTGGTGTATCAGACATCACTTAACCTTTAAATCCCTGGCTGAACTGCGCCAGCTCCTCAACCTTCGCCGCTGCGGCGCCGGAGAGGATTGTTTCTTTCGCTTTCGCCACACCCGCTTGCAGGCTATATGCCAGATCCGCGGCGTAGATCGCTGCGCCAGCATTGAGGGAGATCATATCGATCGCCTTCGAGTTCTCACCGGCAAATGCAGCACGGATCAGCGCCAGACTCTCGTCTGAGCTGTGTACCTGCAGGCCATCCAGGCTCTGGCATTCGATACCCGCATCTTCCGGGGTTAGCGTGTATTCGGTTACTTCACCTTCTTTCAGCTCAGCCACCTGGGTGTTACCCGCCAGGCTGATCTCATCAAGACCGTCTTCGGCGTGAACCACCAGCGCATGTTTGGCACCCAGTGCCTGCAGCGCTTCCGCCAGCGGACGGCACAGGGCGCCGTCAAACACACCCAGCAGATAGTGTTTGGCACCGGCCGGGTTGGTCAGTGGACCCAGCACGTTAAACAGCGTACGCAGCGCCATCTCTTTACGTGGACCGATCGCATATTTCATCGCACTGTGGTGCTGTGGCGCAAACATAAAGCCCACGCCGATCTCATCGATGCAACGTGCCACCTGTTCAGGGTTCAGCGCCAGGTTCACCCCCGCCGTTTCCAGCAGGTCGGCCGCACCGGAACTGGAGGATACGGAACGGTTACCGTGTTTCGCTACGTTGCCGCCTGCAGCCGCCACTACAAAAGAGGACGCGCTGGAGACGTTAAACAGGTTGGAACCGTCACCGCCGGTACCAACGATATCCACCGCGTTAGCGCTCTGGATCGATACTGGCACCGCAAGTTCACGCATTACGGCAGCCGCCGCGCTGATCTCGTCAACGGTTTCGCCTTTCATACGCATGGCGATCAGGAAACCGCCGATCTGCGCTTCGGTCGCTTCGCCAGTCATGATCTGACGCATCACCGCTTTCATCTCGTCAGATGTCAGGTCACGACGTTCAACCGCCGCAGCCAAAGCTTGTTTAATATCCATGCAACTTACCAACCTGTTATTTTTTTCGTTTCAGGAAGTTCGCCAGCAGGTCGTGGCCCTGCTCGGTGAGGATCGATTCCGGGTGGAACTGGACACCTTCAATGTCCAGTTCTTTATGGCGTACACCCATAATCTCGTCGATGCTGCCATCTTCGTTCTGGGTCCAGGCGGTCACCTCCAGGCAATCCGGCAGGGTCGCCTGGTCGATCACCAGCGAGTGGTAGCGGGTGACTTCAACGGGATTGGCCAATCCTTCAAATACGCCGGTGTTGTTGTGGTACACCGGAGAGGTCTTACCGTGCATCACCTGCTTAGCGCGCACAATCTTACCGCCAAACGCCTGGCCAATACTCTGGTGGCCCAAGCAGATACCGAACAACGGCAGTTTACCGCCGAAGTGATGGATCGCTTCCACGGAGATACCCGCCTCATTCGGCGTGCATGGCCCCGGGGAGATCACCAGATGTTCTGGCTGTTTTGCTTCAATCTCTTCGATAGAGATCTCATCGTTACGATGTACTTCAACCTCAGCACCCAGCTCACCCAGATACTGCACCACGTTGTAGGTGAAGGAATCGTAGTTATCGATCATTAACAACATTGTTTTTTCCTGTGCTGAGAATCAGAGATTATCCAGACCTTTTTCGACCATCGCCACCGCGCGGAAGATCGCCCGGCCTTTGTTCATGGTCTCTTTCCACTCCAGTCGTGGCACGGAATCCGCCACCACACCGGCGCCGGCCTGAATATGCAGCGTATTGTCTTTAATCACGGCGGTACGGATCGCGATTGCAGTATCCATATTGCCATTCCACGAGAGGTAACCTACCGCACCGCCATAGACGCCACGTTTTACCGGCTCCATCTCGTCGATGATCTCCATAGCTCGCACCTTAGGCGCGCCGCTGAGGGTTCCGGCAGGCAGCGTCGCACGCAGCACGTCCATCGCACTCACTCCCGGCTTCAGCTTGCCGTTCACGTTGGAGACGATATGCATCACGTGGGAGTAACGCTCAATCACCATCTTGGCGGTCAGCTCAACGCCGCCGATCTCGGCAACGCGACCTACGTCATTACGCCCCAGGTCGATCAGCATCAGGTGCTCGGCGATCTCTTTCGGGTCCGCCAGCAGCTCCTGCTCCAACGCCTTATCTTCCTCGTCGGTTTTACCACGACGACGGGTGCCGGCAATCGGACGTACGCTGACGGTACCATCCTCAACGCGGGCCAGAATTTCCGGCGATGAGCCTACTACATGGAAGTCATCAAGATGCAGCACGTACATGTAAGGCGATGGGTTCAGGCTACGCAGGGCGCGGTAGAGATCCAGCGGACGGCTCTCAAACGGGATCGACATACGCTGGGAGATCACGGTCTGCATCACGTCACCGGAGAGGATGTACTCCTTGATGCGATCCACAGAATCCATAAACTCCTGCTCGCCGAAGCTGGATTTGAATTCGTTCTCGTCCACCTCACGGCCTTTGCGCTGGCGTTCCAGCGGCACGCTGAAACGTAGGCGGTTGACCAGCGCATCCAGGCGCTGCTGCGCCAGTTCGTAGGCACCGTCGTATTCCGGGTTGGCCAGGCAGATCAACACCAGTTTGCCACTGAGGTTATCAAACACCACGACTTCGTCGGAAACCATCAGCAGGATATCCGGCGTGCCGATCACATCTTCCGGCGTGCTGTCCTGCAGGCGTTTCTCAACGTAACGTACGCAGTCGTAACCGAAGTAGCCCACTAAGCCGCCGTTGAAACGCGGCAGATCCGGCAGATCCGGTACGCGGTAGCGCTTCTGAAACTCTTCAACAAATGCCAGCGGGTCTTCGCTGTGATGACGTTCGACCACTGCACCGTCGGTCTCCACTGTAATGTCGTAACCGGATACTTTCAGTACGGTGCGGCACGGCAGGCCGATGATGGAGTAACGCCCCCACTTCTCACCGCCTTCAACGGATTCCAGCAGGTAGCTGTAAGGCGCATTGGCCAGTTTGGTATAGGTGGAAAGCGGCGTATCCAGATCCGCCAGAACCTCACGGACAACAGGGATACGGTTGTAGTTCTGTGCTGCCAGGTCGGCAAACTGTTCAGGGGTCATGCTTATCTCTCGGGCTTTAATTCGGTGTGCAGATCAGAAACGCTGCAATGACCCCAATAAAGGCACAACCCCGGACAGGTATAGGTAGACAGTAGATGTCAGAGGAAGCTGAACTGAGAGATCACTGCAACGAGCGGAACAAAACTCGTTTCAGGCACACCATCGCCATCGCTCGCCGATGTACGGCAAACGGGGCAAAGCACCGACGTTTTGCAGAGACTCGTATGAATTCACGGTTGATCGCTTAATTTCAGCAATGAATGGATAGGGAGACCATATAGCAGTGCCGGGTGTGAATCAACCGTAATATCCGCCGCTCACTGTTTTAACGACCTTTGTAGCACTAAGTACCCCGCCAGGGCGGAGGATACTGAGCCTAACAGAATCGCTAGGCGCTCCGCGCCCATATAAGGGTCATCCATACCTTCATAGGCCAATGAACCGATAAACAGGCTCATGGTAAACCCAATCCCGGTAAGCAGAGCTATACCATAGATTGCGCCCCAACCTGCGCCATCCGGGCGCTCTGCTATCCGCAGTTTAATCGCCAGCCAGGTGCACCCAAATACCCCCACCTGCTTACCGATAAAGAGTCCGGTCATGATCCCGACCGGCACTGACGCAAACAGCATATCCAGCGATATACCCGCCAGCGGTACCCCTGCATTCGCAAAGGCAAAAAACGGCAGGATGGCAAACGCCACCCAGGGGTGCAGCATCTGCTCCAACACCCGCAATGGGGAAAATTCCGGCCTGCGTTTACAGGTCAGCGGTATGGCAAACCCCAGGACCACTCCCGCCAAGGTCGCGTGCACACCGGATTTCAGCACGCTGATCCAGAGAACAATTCCCACCAGCACATACGCGGCGATGCGCGTTACACCCAAGCGGTTCATCAGAACAAGAATGGCGATGGTTATGGCGGCTAACGTCAGTGACAGCGCTGAGAGGTCCGACGTATAGAACAGGGCGATAATAATAATCGCTCCCACATCATCAATGATCGCCAGCGTCATCAGGAACAACTTCAGTGCCACCGGCACCCGGCTTCCAAGCAGCGACAGTATCCCCAGCGCAAAAGCGATATCGGTTGCGGTGGGGATCGCCCAGCCACGTAAGGCAACATGGTCATGCCAGTTAAACAGAGCAAAACAGAGCGCAGGCACCAGCATACCGCCAAGTGCGGCGATCATCGGCAGCACGATACGGCTGGGCTCGGACAACTGCCCGACCATGAGCTCCCGCTTCAACTCCAGCCCCACCAACAGGAAGAAAATGGCCATCAGGCCGTCGTTGATCCACAACAAGAGGGGTTTATCCAGATGCAGGGCGCCAACACGCACCTCAACAGGCAGGTCGAGTATCACTTCGTAGTAGAGGTCCAGCGGCGTGTTCGCCATCAGCATTGCCAGGACCATCGCCACAATCAGCAAAATACCACTGGCTGATTCAAGGCGAATAAAGCGTTGAATAATCCGCATATTTGCCTCAAAAAAAAACCCCGGGCTGGCCGGGGTGGTGAATAGCATTGTGATAAGAGCCTGCTGTAATTTTTGGTCCCAGCAGCCAGACCGTTCGGGGGGGAGAACTCATTTCCTGAATTCAGTATACTCAAGCAATACCACAATAAAATTCGAAATTAATGTAACTTTACTTCGACTTTTTCGAAATATGATTCATCACCTTAACTTCAAGCACTTACGCTACTTCATGATAGTCGCTCAGGAAGGATCTATCGTGCGGGCCTGTGAAAAACTTAATCTCACACCGCAAACGATCTCCGGGCAGCTGAAGCAGCTGGAACAAACACTGGGTGTGGCGCTGCTGCAAAAAGAGGGGCGCCGCCTGATCCTGACCGACGCGGGCAAGCAAGCGTTGGACTACGCCGAGCAGATCTTTGCCATGGGTGAGTCACTGCAGGAGCAGCTGCTCAACCCCAGCCAATCGGTACGCCTGTTTAGCGTAGGGATCGCCGACGTACTGCCCAAGCTGGTTGCCTACCGCCTGCTGGAACCGGCGCTGGAGCTGGACGAACCGGTACGCCTTGAGTGCCGCGAGGGCAACATGGAAACCTTGTTGGCGGACCTCGCCACCCACCGCGTCGATATGGTGCTCACCGACCGTCCGGTGGACGCTGGCTTCAGCATCCGCGCGTACAACCACCTGCTGGGGGATTGTGCGATGTCACTGTTTGCCGCACCGGAAGTCGCTGAAAGCTACCGACAGGGTTTTCCAAAGTCTTTGCACGGCGCACCGCTGCTGATGCCTACGGATGACACCATGATCGGCTCCAGCCTGAAAAAGTGGTGCGACAGTCAGGGGATCCGCCCCAATATCGTGGTGGAGTGTGTTGATCACGCCCTGCTGGCAACCTTCGGGCAGGCGGGTAAAGGACTGTTCTGCGGGCCAAGCGTGCTGGAGCCCCAGATCGAACGGCAGTTTTCCGTCGAGAGCATCGGCCGGATCGAGAGTATTCGCGAACGTTTTTACGCGATCTCGCTGGAGCGACGCATCCGGCACCCCGGCGTACTGGCGGTAACCAATACGGCGCGTCGTATCCTGTTTGAGGAAGCCGAAGAGATCTAACTAAACGCTCGAACGCGCAGGAAGAGGAAGGCTAACGCCGGATCAGAGCAGCTGATCCAGCGTTGCGACCAACAGATCGGGATTGTGGGCGTCAATCGGCTCACCGTGGTTGTAGCCATATGGCACAGCGACAACCGGACAGCCCGCAGCACGTGCAGCGCCGATATCGTTCTTGGAGTCACCCACCATCAGGGTACGGCTGGCGCTGGTACCCATCTCTGCCATCGCATGCAGCAAAGGCTCCGGCGCCGGTTTTTTCTGCGGCAGGCTGTCACCGCCCAGCACCACGCTGAAGAACGGGCTCAAACCGAACTCATCCAGCAATGGATGGGTAAACTGGATCGGTTTGTTGGTAACCACGCCGAGCTTCACGCCGCGCGCCTGCAAACCTTCCAGACACTCAACCACACCGGGATAGAGGGTACTGGAATGAGCCGCATCGTCGCCGTAGGCCTGCATAAACAGATCAAACGCCTGTGCAAACAGGGTTTCATCCACGTCACTGAACTGTGGCTGTTGTTCGCCGGTCAGTGCGCGCAACACCAGCATCTGAGCGCCGTTTCCTACCCAGTGGCGGACAGATTCGATACCAGCCGACTCGCGGCCCAGTTGCGCGAGCATCTTATCCACAGCCGATGCCAGGTCAGGTACGCTGTCGATCAGCGTACCGTCCAGGTCGAACAGGACCAGCTCTGGATCCTGTCCTTGAAACAGATGACGCATCAGCTACCTACTTTGGCCAGTTCGGCGCGCATCGCGTCGATGGTGGCTTTGTAATCATCGGTATTGAAGATCGCGGAACCTGCAACAAAGGTATCAGCACCCGCTTCTGCAATCTCACGGATGTTGCCGATGCCGACACCGCCGTCGATCTCCAGGCGAATGTCGTAACCGCTGTTGTCGATCAGCTCACGCGCCTGACGCAGTTTATCCAGCGTACCCGGAATAAACTTCTGACCACCAAAACCCGGGTTTACGGACATCAGCAACACCATGTCTACCTTGTCCATCACATATTCGAGATGGCTCAGCGGCGTTGCCGGATTGAACACCAGACCGGACTTACAGCCGCCGTCACGGATCATCTGCAGGGAGCGGTCGATATGTTCGGAGCCTTCCGGGTGGAACGTGATGATTGATGCGCCCGCTTCAACGAAGTCGCCAATAATGCGGTCAACCGGCTTCACCATCAGGTGCACGTCGATCGGGGCTTCAATGCCGTGATTGCGCAGCGCTTTACATACCATTGGCCCGATGGTCAGGTTCGGTACGTAGTGGTTATCCATCACATCGAAGTGAACATAATCGGCACCGGCGGCCAGTACGTTATCAACCTCTTCACCCAGACGGGCGAAATCAGCGGACAGGATAGACGGAGCGATTTTGAAATCAGACATTGCGGCTCTCTAAAAGTAGATGGCTAAAATTCAGGCGTTATTGTACCTGAGCCGAATCTGGGATAAAGCTTTCTTGCCTCATCCGTGTCCCTTACCGATAATCCTCTGCATGATCACACGTAATCGATTGCTTCGACCGGTCTTTCTCCCCCTGCTGCTTCTCTCGCTGGCGGCACCCCTAGCACCTGCTGCTGATGGGGATCCAGCCGAAGGGGATGCTGCGACACCGCCAGCCGAAACTAATACACCTGCGGGCGATACAGCCGAAGGCGACACTGCCGAAGGCGACACTGCCGGGGAAGGTAATGGAGACGGCCAAGCCCCAGCGGCCTCGACGACGCCGATTGTGACGGGACCGCGCACCGAACCTGCACCGGATCTGAGCCGCCTGCAGGATCTGGTGAAAAGTAACAGTCCGGAAACTGAGGTTGTCTGGCTGGAAACCGACGAAGATCGCACACTGGCGCTATATCATCCACAAAGCCAGACACAAGCCCTGGGCAGCGTGATCATCTTCCCTGACGAGGGTACCCATGCCGACTGGCCAGATACCGCACGCGCGTTGCGTCTGTGGCTGAGCGATCAGGGCTGGCATACGCTCTCCGTTCAACTGCCAACACCACCTGGCACAGCGATTCCGAAACGTACGCTGCCCGTACTGACCGTGGTTACACCACCGGCTCAACCTGCAGAGGGCGAAGAGGCAACGGCGGAAACCACACCTCCGGTTGCCCCACCGCCGACACCACAACCTGAACCCGTACAGGAACCAGAACAACCCCGCACGCCCTACTCCGAACGGCTTCAGCTGTTGGGTTCAGCCGCGGTCAGCGAGATGAAACAGCGGAGCAACGGTGTGGTGGTGATAATGGGTATCGGCAGTGGTGCAGTCTGGGCCACGCAGTTCGCCAACAGTGTTCAGGCAAGCGAGCCAATGCTGGGGCTGGTATTGCTGGATACGGTACAACCCACAGATCCCTCCGCACCCGATCTGGCCGACCTGTTTCCACAGTTGCAGATGCCGGTGCTGGATATCTTTCAGCGTGCGCCGGGCTCACTGACTGCATTTGAAGATGAAGCTAAACAGCGGAAACGCTGGGCCAAACGCCACCAGCTGCCTCATTACTATCAGCGTCGCCTGAGCAATAACAATCTGGACTGGGAAAAGAAAAGCGTCTGGTTACGTCAGCAGGTTACCGGCCTGCTGCGACGTTACGTACTGGAACGCTTCAAAATGCAGATGAAAGAGGAGCAATCGAAGAATCCGGCAGCCTCAGAACAGGCCCCGGGACGCAGGGGACCCGATCCGATCTGATCCCCCATAGCATTTAAATTACCTAGCGATAGGACGCCATCAGGCCTGTGCTTTGCGCATCTTGCGTACCAGCTCGTACGCGGCCTGAATCTCCTGAGATTTTTCCTTGGCAACCTGCACCATCTCCTCCGGCATCCCTTTGGCCACCAGCTTGTCCGGGTGGTGCTGGCTCATCAGTTTGCGGTAGGCTTTTTTCACTTCGCCATCGCTGGCAGAACGTTCAACGCCCAGCACCGCATACGCATCGTCGATCATCTGTTCTGGGTTTGCGTTGGCAAATCCCTGCTGCCCATACTGATGGAACGATTGCTGCGCCTGCATACGGGATACCAGCGCACTGACCTCCTGCTCGGTCATCTGCAGGTAAGCACACACCTGCTGGATAATCTCTAGCTCTGGCTTGCTCACCTCACCATCGGCAAATGCAGCCTGCAGCTGAATCTCCACAAAGATCATACGCACCGTCGGGCGATGACGCAGGTAAATCGCCAGCGGTTTCAGCACGCTGGCAATCTCAAAGTCCGGCTGTTTACCTTCGTTAAACAACTCGATCGCTTCCGCTTTGCGGGTGTCATCAAGTCGCATCTGTTCCATCACCGCACGGGCAAAAGCGATCTCTTGCTCGGAAACGCGGCCGTCGGCTTTCGCCAGCTTACCCATCACGGAGAAGGTAGCGCGGAAAAATGCCTGTTGCGGATTGAGCGAAGACACCGCCTTACGCAACAGACGGCTGACCAGATAACCAAATAAACCACCGAACACCAGTCCGGCAGGACCGCCCGTAAACAACCCGACAATCGCGCCCAGCAATATGCTTGTACGATGAGCCTTAAACGTTTCCGCCAGCCCGCGACCGGCCGACTCTGGATCAAACGCCATGCGTCAATCTCTCCTTCACCAATTGATCTACTTCCTGCAACCGCTGTGGCGTACCCACATCAACCCAATAACCGTCGTAATATTCACCGCTGACTGCGCCCTGTGCGATCGCACTGCGCAACAGCGGAGCAAGCGGTGCCTTCTCTCCGGCTGTCACATTTACGAACAACTGCGGCGACAGCACACTGATACCGCTGAAAGTGTACGCACTTGCACCATCGGGTAGTACCCGACCATCGCCGAGTACAAAATCCCCATTCGGATTGTGATCCGGGTTCGCCACCAACACCAGATGAGCCAGGCCATCCAGCGTGCACGGCAGCTGCTCGAAGGGATAATCGCAAAAGACATCGCCGTTGATCACCGCAAAGGGGGATTTACCATCCGGAGATAGCAGCGGTAGCGCTTTAACGATACCTCCCGCCGTCTCCAGCGGTTCGGTTTCAGCGGAATACCGGATATCGACACCGAGCTCTGAACCGTCGCCCAATACCGCCTCAATCTGCTCCCCCAGCCAGGCATGGTTGATCACCAGTTCAGTAAAACCGGCATGTCGTAAACGCTCGATATGGTGCTGAATCATCGGTTTGTCGGCGATCTTCAGCAGCGGTTTGGGGGTATTCAATGTCAGCGGACGCATGCGTGTGCCCAGACCGGCCGCCAATATCATTGCTCTCATGCGCTTACCTTTGTTTCCTCACCGTTCAGCCAGTGATCCAGCTGCGCCTCGTCAAACAAGCCGCTGCTGTACATCTGGGGTACCACCCGTGCACGTAGCCAATCTATAGTCGCCTGTGTCTGCGGGTACTGCGCACCTACCTTCAGCAGGTAACCGAAGGTACGTGGAATATCCGGCAGGTAACCCGCTTTGCCATCACGAATCTTCAGACGGGCGAAGATACCCACCGCTTTCAGATGGCGCTGCATCCCCATCAGGTCAAACCAGCGGCGGAACTGCTCGGGTGGGACATTGCCTATACCATCGATATGCCTGATGCGCTCAACAAAACTGGCGGTCCAGATCTCCAGACGTTCATCTGGCCAGGCGATGTAGCAGTCACGCAGTAGAGAAACCAGATCGTACGTCACCGGCCCCATCACCGCGTCCTGAAAATCAATCACACCGATACGATCCTGATCGCACAGCATCAGGTTGCGAGAGTGATAGTCACGGTGCACACACACCTGCGGCTGCTCCAGCGCGGCGCTGATCAGCAGTTCGAACAGATCTCGCAGTTGACGCTCCTCATCCTCGGAGAGTTCCAATCCCAACAGTTCTTTCAGGAACCAGTCGCGGAACAGCAGCACTTCACGGTCCAGCATCGCATAGTCATAGGGGGGCAACGCCTCGCCATCCAGGTCGCGACAGCTCTGGATCTTGACCAGCTGCTGAAATGCCAGCTCATACAGCTGATCTGCCGAGTCTGAATTCAGCTCGCTGAGGTACTGAACGTCGCCAAGATCTTCCAGCAACATGAACCCCTGTTCCAGATCAACCGCTTCAATCTCTGGTACAGCAACCCCCAGCGGTAACCAGGCCTGGGCCACCGCGACAAACGGGCGGCTATCCTCTTTCTCCGGCGGCGCGTCGACGGCGATCCAGCTGCGTCCCCGGTCCAATACACGGAAGTAACGACGGAAGCTGGCATCACCGGACACCAACTCACATTGCCACTGATCTGAAAGAGCCAGACCGAGATCGTTAAATGTTTGTTCTACCCAGAGTTTTAATTCACGTAAACGTGGGTCCATTCAGTCTGATCCTCTAGCGTATAATCGCTTGAATGTTTTATTATTCACGGCCTGACGCATGTTACGCGCCAGAGGGTCGGCGAGAAACCGGGCGGCCCGGTGTTAAGCCACAAGGAACTTCTTTTGTATGCCCTCGATTAAACCCTTACCGTACAGTGTTGCTCTCGCCGTCGCAGCTCTTGCCCACTCGGGCTACGGAATGGCCGCCTCTTCGTCTTCACTCCCCAACAATCAGATCTGGAACTGCGCAGCCGCTGCCGATGGTAGCTGGAAATGCGGCACAGTGCCCGCGCCAAGATCAACGCTTGGACCTGCTGCAGGTCAAAGCTCCAGCGTTGCCGAACCTCTGGCAACCGATGCCAAGTCTCTGTCTCGCTACCGCTCGCTGGACTGGGTGCAACAAACCCAGCGCGATCAGGTCTGTCAGGGTAGTTATGTGGAGCCACAGTTTAAAGTTCACGGCGATGAAGCGGAAGCCAATCCCCCGGTTTATCTGGACGCGGGCAGTTCCAAGGCGGAACTGGGCGGCCTGACCAGTCTGCGTGAGGGTGTTAACCTGCGCCAGGGCATTCGCCGTTTATCTTCGGAAGAAGCGGATATTGACCAGGGCAACAACAGTGCCCATTTCCGAACCGACGTGGTCTACCGCGAACCTGGGGTACTGGTCACCTCCGACGATGCAAAGATCAGCCTGAGCGAACATAAAGCGACCTTCAAGAATGCCGAGTTTGTGCTGCATCAGGAGCATCTGCGTGGTCAGGCCGAAGCGATTGAGCGTCACTCCAACGACACCGTGGACCTGAAAGAGGGCACCTACACCTTCTGCCCCCCGGGTAACGAAGACTGGATGCTGTCAGCAGATAACATCAAACTCGATCAAGAGACTGGATTCGGTGTGGCGCGTAATGCCACCCTGAAAGTTGGTCCGGTACCAATCTTCTATGCGCCTTACCTGAGTTTCCCGATCGACGACCGTCGCCAGAGCGGCTTCCTCTATCCAAAGATCAGCTACGCGCAGATCAACGGCGCGGACATATCGGTCCCTTACTACTTCAACCTGGCACCGAACTACGACAATACGCTGACACCGCGCTGGATTGGTGAACGTGGCGCCATGCTGGAAAATGAGTTCCGCTACCTGAACGAGCGGTCAAGGAACCGTTTTGCACTGGCTTACCTGCCGGATGACAAGCTGGCCGGGAAAGATCGCTGGCTGACCAACGTGACGCATACTGGCACCCCTTGGACGGGCTGGCAGTCCAGAATCGACTACACCTCGGTCAGCGACGATGCCTATTTTGACGATCTGGGTACCAGCCTACAGGTAGAACGTGAATCCAATCTGGATCGCATCGGCGAACTGCGCTACTACACAGACAACTGGAACGTCCTGGCGCGTATGCACAGTTACCAAACCCTGGTGACTGGCACGCAACCCTATCGCCGATTGCCACAGGTGCAGCTAAACGGCGACTACGACCTTAACTTCACCAGCCTGAGCTACCAGGCGGAATACGTCTTCTTTGACCGTGATAAAAAAGGACTGACCGGCAGCGATCGTATTACCGGTAACCGCGTGCACTTTGCACCAGCGTTTTCAAAGCGTTTCAGCAATAGCTGGGGGTATATCACCCCGGGGGTGCGCCTGTGGACAACGCAGTATGAACTTAATAACCAGCTGGCCAACGCCGACGAAACACCGGCATACAACGTCCCTATTGTCAGTCTCGACAGCGGTCTGATTTTTGAACGTGAGTTGCAAGACGGCATAACCCAGACACTGGAACCGCGCCTGTTTATGCTTTATGTGCCCGACGAAGACCAGAGCGACGCGCCTAACTTCGACACCGCGCTGCTGGATTTCGACTATCGCTCTCTGTTCCGCTACAACCGCTTCAGTGGTCGCGATCGCATCGGTGATGCGCAGCAGATCTCACTGGGCCTCACCAGCCGTTACCTGGAAAATGATGGCTTTGAGCGCGCCCGTTTCAGCATTGGTCAGGCGTATTACATGGATGACCGCGATGTTGTCCTCAGCGGCAACCCTGAAACTTCCGGTCAGTCCAATATCGCCATGGAGGCGGTATGGAACTACAACCGCCATTTGCGAATCACAGTTGACAATGTGTTAGCCTATTCGGATCTGGATATGCAGGAAGCTAACATCCGCCTGAACTATAAGTCAGACGCAGACCGTCGCTTTAACTTCAGCTATCGCTTCGAAGAGAACGTGCGTGACCAGGCCGATCTGCACTTTATCTGGCCACTCAGCACCCAATGGACTGCCCTGGGCCGCTGGCAGCATAACCTTGAGGACAGGGAAGATCTCGAAACCGTACTGGGCATCGAATATGAAAGCTGCTGCTGGAAACTGCAGCTGACCGGTCGCCGCTGGCTGAGCAGCACCGACGAATACAATAACGGAATCTTCCTGCGCTTCGTTCTGAAAGGATTGGGGTCATTAAGCAGTAGCAAGACAGGATTCCTCAATGACATCACGGGTTTTGAAGAACGAGATGAGCAAGATGAATACTAAGCTCGGCAAGCTGATTTCCACAGCATTTGCAGGTACTCTGTTATCTTTCTGCGTCAGTGCGAAAGAGATTCCACTGGATCGCGTCGTAGCGATCGTTAACGACGGTGTGGTACTGGAAAGCGAACTCAATGCCCGTATGGCGATGGTGACCGAACAGCTGCGTAAACGCGGTACCCGGATGCCAGCGCAAAGCATCCTGAAAAAGCAGGTACTTGACCGCCTGATTCTCGACAGTCTGCAGCTACAGATCGCGCAACAGCAGGGCATCCGTATCTCCGACCGGCAGCTGGCACTGGCGCTGGAGAATATCGCCCAGCAGAACAAACTAACTCTGGATCAGTTCCGCGACTCCATGGAGCGCGACGGACGCAGCTTTGATGCTGTACGCGAACAGATCCGCCGTGAACTGCTGATCTCTCAGGTCCAGCGCGGTCTGGTCAACCGACGTATCCGCGTAACTGAGCAGGACCTGCGCAACTACATGGACTCGGAAGAGGGGAAAGCCAAAGCCCACCCGGAATACCACCTGAGCAACATACTGTTTGCAGTTCCGAACCAGGCATCCCCTGCCCAGATTCAGGAAGCGGAGCAGAAAGCCCGCGCACTGTACAATGAACTGCGTGAAGGCGGCGACTTCAGCCAGGCAGCCATTGCCTACTCCAATGCGCCCAACGCGCTGAAGGGTGGTGATCTGGGCTGGCGCAAACTGAACGAACTGCCACGCCAGTTCAGCTCAGTACTGAAAGACACCATGATTGGCTTTATCTCCTCACCGATCCGTACGCCGGGCGGTTTCCACATCGTGCAGGTGAAAAACAAGCGCGGCGGCGACAAGATGCTGATCGAGAAAACCCAGGTCAGCCATATCCTGCTGAAAACAACCGAGATCCGTAACCCGGCACAGACCCGTCGCAAGATAAACGAGCTGGCTCAACGCCTGAGCCAGGGCGAAAGCTTTGAACAGTTGGCAAAAGAGTACAGCGACGATCCGGCCAGCGGTTCCGAAGGTGGCAAGCTGGGTTGGACTCAGGACGGACAGATGGTGCCGGAGTTCCAGCAGGTGATGGATAGCACCCCGATCGGCCAGACCTCAGAGCCATTCAAATCCCGTTTTGGTTGGCACATTCTGCGCGTTAGTGATCGTCGCACCGAAGATGTCGGCAGCGAGATGCTGGAAAACCAGGCCCGTAACGCCATCCGAAAACGCCGTTTCAACGAAGAGCTGAGCAACTGGATGCGTGAGATCCAATCGCAGGCCTACATCGAGATCAAAGAGTAAATAGGTCCCAGATTGAGCATACTCCGACTGGCCGTTACCGCAGGTGAACCTGCCGGTATCGGCCCCGACCTCTGTATTCAGATCGCACAGCAGGGCCACGATCATGAACTGGTGGTGATCGCCGATCCTGACCTGCTTCAGCAGCGGGCTGAGGCGCTGGGCTTGCCACTGACAATCCAGACCTACTCCGCTGAGCGTAAACCGCAGGCCACGCCTAAAGGCAGCCTGACCGTTTACCCGGTTACGCTGGCAGCCCCAGCAGTCACCGGTGAGCTGAATCCAGCCAATGGTCCCTACGTACTGGAAACCCTGCGCATCGCCGCCGAGGGCTGTTTAGATGGAAGCTTCGACGCACTGGTAACCGCCCCGGTACATAAAGGGGTGATCAACGATGCGGGGATCCCATTCAGCGGCCACACCGAATTTCTGGAAGAGCTGACCAACACCTCCAAAGTGGTGATGATGCTCGCCACAGAAGGCCTGCGCGTCGCACTGGTGACCACCCACCTGCCGTTACGCGAAATCGCCGACGCCATTTCGCCGCAACTGCTGCGCGAAGTACTGCAGGTACTGCACAAAGACCTATGCAACGATTTCGGCATCGCCAACCCTCACATCCTGGTGGCAGGCCTGAATCCACACGCAGGTGAAGGCGGACATATGGGGCGGGAAGAGATCGACGTGATCGAACCGGTCCTGGATGAGCTGCGTGCCGAAGGCATGAACCTCAGCGGCCCGCTGCCCGCCGACACCCTGTTCACCGAAAAGTACCTGGCGGATGCAGATGCGGCCCTGGCCATGTACCACGACCAAGGACTACCGGTGCTGAAATACAAGGGATTTGGTCAGGCAGTGAACATTACGCTGGGCATGCCCATTATCCGCACCTCTGTCGACCACGGCACCGCTCTGGATCTGGCCGGTACCGGTAATGCACATGAAGGCAGTCTCCTGACAGCAATCGACTACGCGGCATCCATGGCCGCAAACCGACAACCGAAGACCTGATTCTGATGAGCAAAAAACCTGCTATGCACAAAGCCCGCAAACGTTTCGGGCAAAACTTTTTGCACGATCATGGCGTGATCCGCCGTATTATTCGTGCTATCGCACCCCACGAATCAGATCACCTGGTTGAGATCGGCCCGGGCCTGGGCGCCCTGACTGAGGAGCTGCTGGCCGAAGCCGGTGCGCTGGATGCAATCGAGCTTGACCGCGACCTGCCGCCGATACTGCGCACCAAGTTCTTCCGTTACGGTGACAAGTTCCGCATCTTCGAAACCGATGCGATGAAGTTTGATTTTGCTACCCTGTGCGAGGATGACCGCCGACTGCGCGTTGTGGGTAACCTGCCCTACAACATCTCCACCCAGCTGATCTTCCATTTGCTGAGTCATGCCGGGCGTATTCAGGATATGCATTTCATGCTGCAGAAAGAGGTGGTCGACCGCATGGCAGCGGGGCCTGGTGAAAACAACTACGGTCGACTGGGGATCATGACCCAGTACTACTGCCAGGTTGAGCCACTCTTCATCGTGCCACCGAGTGCATTTGATCCGGCACCGAAGGTAGATTCCGCGATTATTCGCCTGACACCTTACGAAACCCTGCCATTTGAAGCGCAGGATGTCGAAACCCTGAAAACGGTGGTTCGCACCGCCTTCAGCCAGCGTCGTAAGACCCTACGTAACAACATGAAACCGATGATGAGCGGTGATGAACTGGAAGCTCTGGAGATCGATCCTGGCCTACGCCCGGAACGCCTGACACTTGAGCAATTTGTTCGTATCAGCGACTATCTCTATCAGCAGAAGAAGAAAAACGGTTAATCACAGTCTATGCAGATCGAAAACCTGGAAGAGAACATCCAGATACAGGTAGAAACGAACTATCTGGCCGAGCAATCGGATCCGGACAGCAAACGTTTTGTGTTCTCCTATCACATCACCATCACCAACCATAGCGACCAGCCGGTACAGTTAATCAGTCGCCGCTGGCTGATTGTTGATGGCAACGAACACTCGCAGGAAGTCGAGGGTGAGGGCGTAGTGGGTGAACAACCGATCATCGCGCCTGAAGACAGTTACAGCTATACCAGCGGTACCGTGCTGGCGACCAACGTCGGCAGCATGCAGGGGCATTATGAGATGCGCTGTGATGACGGTGAAACCTTCAATGCGCCGATCAATCCATTCACCCTGGCAACACCCAACGCCCTGCACTAAATCTTCAGACAACGACGTGGCCTTGATCCGGCATGCTGGTTTTGGCCACGTCTGATACTATCGCCACATCATCCACCTTCATACACCGGAACCGTCCATGGCTACCTATGCGATTGGAGATATACAGGGTTGTTACGACCAACTGCAGCAACTGCTGGAACAGATTGAGTTCAGCGATGCAGACCGGCTCTGGATCGCTGGCGATCTGGTCAACCGTGGCCCCAACTCGCTGGACACACTGAGGTTTCTTAAAGAACTGGGCGAACGCGCCACCATCGTACTGGGCAATCACGACCTCCATCTGCTCGCTGTACATTACGGCAAAACCCACCAGCGCCGCAGTGACACCCTACAAGCGATTCTGGATGCACCCGACCGGGAAGAGCTGATGCACTGGCTACGCCACCAGCCACTGCTGGCTGTGGATAAAGAACTGGGTTATGCCATGGTGCACGCGGGGATTCCACCCGCCTGGTCGCTGAAAACCGCACGTAAGCGCGCAAAAGAGGTCGAAGAGGTTTTACAGAGCGAACTGGCTGAAGAGTATTTCGCCAACATGTATGGCAATCAGCCAGACCGCTGGCACCCGGAGCTGACCGGCTGGGACCGCCTGCGCCTGATCACCAACTACTTTACCCGAATGCGCTTCTGCGACGACGCGGGCACACTGGAGCTCAAAGCCAAAGGTGGCCTGGACACTCAACCGGAAGGTTTCCAGCCGTGGTTTCACCACGAACGAAAAGCGGACCGCTACCCGATTCTTTTTGGCCACTGGGCGGCGCTTGAGGGCTACGCAGAGAGTGACAACGTATTCGCGCTGGATACCGGTTGTATCTGGGGTAATCAGCTCACCGCGATGCGACTGGAGGACAGAGCACTATTCAGCTGCTCCTGTGCCATTCTGCGTCGCGACGTCTAATCGAACATTTGTCGTAAAGGTAATCCAATGGATCAAATAAACTGTATCTCCACCACGCAGGCCGAAGAGCTGCTGAAGCAGGATGCCATTGTCGCCGACATTCGCGACCAACAGAGTTATCTGGCGGGCCATATGCCCGGCGCAGTGAACCTCAATAACGATAACCTGCACCAGTTCCTGCAAGAAACCGATATGGATAAACCCCTGCTGGTTTGTTGCTACCACGGGATCAGCAGCCAGTCGGCCGCGCAGTTCTTAGCACATCAGGGTTTCGATGAGGTCTACAGCGTCAACGGCGGTTACGAAGCCTGGCGTGTCGACTTCCCGGAACAGTGTGAAAAGTAAAAGCTGAACGAGAGCATATCGGATGCAGATCTATCTGGTGGGAGGCGCTGTCCGCGATCAACTCCTGAATTTCCCGGTCTACGACAAGGACTGGGTGGTCGTTGGTGCTACCGCTGAACAGATGCTCGAACAGGGCTTCCAGCCCGTCGGCAAAGATTTCCCGGTGTTTATTCACCCTAAAACGGGCGAGGAGTACGCTCTGGCACGTACCGAGCGTAAGTCAGGCAAGGGGTATACCGGGTTTCAGTACTTTGCCGCGCCAGATGTCACACTGGAGGAGGATCTGTGCCGTCGCGATCTGACCATCAACGCCATGGCTCAGAGTGAAGAGGGAGAGATCATCGACCCCTACCACGGTCGCCAGGATCTTGAGCAGCGCATCCTTCGCCATGTCTCCCCCGCATTCGAGGAAGACCCCCTGCGCGTATTGCGCGTCGCGCGCTTCGCAGCCCGCTACGAGCATCTTGGCTTTCAGGTAGCCGATGAAACCCTGCAACTGATGCGCAAACTCTCAGAAAGCGATGAGCTGGAACACCTCACCGCCGAACGCGTCTGGAAAGAGACGGAACGTGCACTGGCGGAAGATACCCCCTACACCTACATCGACCTGTTGCAGCGCTGTGGCGCCAACGCAGTGCTGTTTCCTGAATGGCAGAGCCTGTTCAGCTCCGACGCTGATGGCACACGCCTCAACGAAGTGTTGCGAGCCGTACAACCACTGAGCACAGGTGGGCTGGAAGTATTTAGTTGCCTGATGGCACTCGCCACAGCACAGCAAACCACAGAGCAAGCTGCAGAGCAGATTCAGGATTTCTGTCAGCGCCTGCGCACGCCAAAAGCCTGGCAGGAACAGGCCCAGCAGGTCCGCCGCTGGCATACAGCTCTCAGCCAGTTTGATCAACTTAGCGGCCCGGAACGGTTTGAGATCATCCAGGCTCTGGATCTGCTGCGACGCCCGCAAAGACTGGTCGGCATCCTGCACTGTTGCCGCGCCCTGGATAACACCAGCGAAAAGCTCGCAGATACCTTCGAAGCTCTGCTGGAGCGACTTAACGCCTTGATGCCAGCGGAACTGATAAAAGAGGGCTTCAAAGGTAAAGCGCTGGGCGAAGAAATTGCGCGTCGCCGCACAGAGATCTGCTCCAGAATCTGAATCACAGCGTAGAAGACAGCTTTAACCCAAGCGATATAACCGGAGAACGACGATGACTGCGACTGCGAACCCACTGGCACTGGTTACCGGCGGGGCCCGCCGCATCGGCGCTGAGATCTGCCGCACCCTGCATCGCGCTGGCTACGACCTGCTGATCCACTACCGCAGCTCTGCAGACGAAGCCCAAGCCCTTGCCGACGAGCTGAATACTCAACGTTCCCAGTCCGCCACCCTGCTTCAGGCCGACCTGAATGATATGCGTGCAGTCGAACAATTGACGATCAACCTGCGCAACCAGCAGCAAACGCCGAGCCTGCTGATCAATAATGCGTCCAGTTTCTACCCCACCCCACTTAACGGCAGCACCCAACAGCAGTGGGATGACCTGATCAACAGCAACCTACGCGCAGCCTACTTCCTGACCGCCAACCTGAGTGACGCTCTCAAACGCAACAACGGGGCCGTGATCAACATTGTGGATATCCACGCACAACGCGGACTTCCCGATTACCCGATCTACTCCATCGCTAAAGCCGGTTTGGAGATGATGACCCGCACCCTCGCCAAGGAACTGGCCCCTGAAGCACGCATCAACGGCGTATCCCCTGGCCCGATCCTCTGGCCGGAAGCTGCCGCAGCGTTATCCGATGAAGCACAACAGAAGGTTCTGGATAAAACACTGCTGGAAAGAAGTGGGACGCCGCAAGATATCGCGGATGCGGTACTGTTTCTGGCTGGCGCTAATTTTGTAACCGGCCAAGTCTTGGCCGTAGATGGTGGCCGCTCGTTGCATAGCTGAGCGGCGCTGTACAAGCGGATATGAAGGGTATCAGGCCTTAGAGATCAGCTGATCCTCCCAGCTAAAGTCCACCGACCACAGCGACTGTTTTGACTTGTCGTACGCCTGCCATAGCGCGGCGTAACTTTCACCGTTGACCGGATGTTTCACGTCAGCGGCGATCTCTGCCAACGGCAGCAACACAAAAGCGTTTTTGGTGATCTCGTCGCGCGGCAGCTGCACACCGTCGATATCACCAACCAACTGATCGTAAGTCAGGATATCGATATCCAGCGTACGGCCACTGAACTTCGGTCCCTGCCGACAGCGGCCGTTATCATCCTCAATCTGTTTCAGCGCACGTGACAGGTCGCCCACAGAAAGCGTCGTCTCAAAACTCGCCACCAGGTTGTAAAAGTTATCCCCAGAGAAACCTACCGCTTCACTTTCATACACCGAGGACAACGTTAGTTCGCCAAACGCCGCCCGCAACGCATCCAGCGAGGCTCGAATATAACGACTGCGATCCTGATTGCTGCCGATACTGACATAGATCTGCGCCATTAGAAGCGCTCTCCCCGTTCAATGATCACACCCACATCACGCGCCGCAGGCACTGCACCGGGTTTCCCCACTCGCACACGAATCCAGCGTACGCCGAAGGTTTGCATCACACGTTCGGCAATCTCTTCGGCCATGGTTTCCACCAGCTGGAACTCGCTTTTACCCACAAACTCGATCAACAGATCTGATACCGATTTATAGTTAAGGGTATTTTCCACATCTTCCGTGGCGGCGGCCTGACGTATGTCAGTTCCCATATCAAGATCGATACTCACCGTTTGCTGGATTTCACGCTCCCAGTCGTAGATTCCAATGACCGTTTCCACTTCTAGCTCGCGTATGTAGACTATATCCATACTTCTCAACCTGCTGGATCATGCTATGCCGGAACTCGAGTTGCTGAATTCTATGACGGTAGTGATTGCCTACCTGTTAGGTTCAGTGCCGAGTGCTGTATTGGTGTGCCACTCTATGGGCATCGCCGATCCCCGTCAACAGGGGTCGCGTAACCCTGGCGCCAGCAACGTGTTGCGTATCGGCAGTCGCGCTGCGGCGGGCTTCACATTACTGGGTGATATAGGCAAGGGATGGGTTGCGGTATCGCTGCCCTACTGGCTGAAGTTACCGCAGGAAACTGCACTTTGGTGCGCCTTAGCAGCGCTGCTGGGTCATCTCTACCCACTCTTTAGCCGCTTCCGTGGTGGCAAAGGAGTTGCAACTGCTCTCGGCGCCTGCCTTGCGCTTTCACCACCACTGGGTGTCATTCAGATACTGGTCTGGGGCATCCTGATCAGTATAGGCCGAATTGCCTCTCTGGCATCTATCGGCTGCGCCCTGACTTCGCCACTGATCGCCTGGATACTGGCACCCGAGCTCCTGATGCCAGTAATGCTGATCTGCATCCTGCTGATCACTACACATCGGGAAAACCTGCGCAGGCTGATGCAGGGAACTGAAAGCCGTTTCTGACCACCAGCTCCCCCAAATACTGTACAAGTATCAGACAGACTCGAGCGTATCCAAGGGCCAGCGCGGCTTACAAAGGATCGTCAGGTCGCTACGCTGCCCGGCCATCAGGCGCTGGCAACCGGCATAGGCTATCATGGCACCGTTATCGGTACAGAAACGCGGACGCGCATAAAACAGACCCGCACGCTCTTTTTTCACCATCTCCCCCAAACGATCACGCAGACGCTGGTTGGCACTCACACCACCAGCAATCACCAGCTGTTTCAGACCGGTTTGCTGCAGAGCGCGGCGGCATTTGATTGCCAGGGTATCCACCACGGCCTGCTCAAAGGCACAAGCGATATCGGCGATGGTCTGCTCATCCAGATTGCCATCCGCATCACGGTGGTCGTTAGCGGTGTTCAGGGTAAAGGTTTTCAGACCAGAGAAGCTGAAGTCCAGACCGGGACGGTCGGTCATCGGACGCGGGAATTTAAAACGGCCAACGTCGCCTTTTTCAGCCCAGCGCGCCACTTCAGGGCCACCGGGATAATCCAGCCCCAGCATCTTAGCCGCTTTATCGAAAGCTTCACCGGCAGCGTCGTCGAGGGATTCACCCAGCAGTTCGTACTGACCGATACCGTCAACGCGCACAAGCTGGGTGTGTCCACCAGAGACCAGCAACGCAACAAACGGGAACGCGGGCGGTTCATCCTCCAGCATCGGCGCCAGCAGATGACCTTCCATATGATGTACGGCGATCGCCGGCTTATCCCAGGCCAGCGCCATTGCGCGGCCCGTTGAGGCACCAACCATCAATGCGCCGATCAACCCCGGACCGGAGGTGTAAGCAATCGCATCCACATCGCCATGCTCGAGGCCAGCCTGTTGGAAGGTTTCGCGGATCAGCGGGATCAATTTACGAACGTGGTCTCGCGATGCCAGCTCAGGTACGACACCACCGTATTCTGCATGCATCTTCACCTGACTATATAAAGCATCACCTAAGAGGCCCTGTTCGCTGTCGTAGATCGCAACACCGGTTTCGTCGCAGGAGGTTTCGATTCCTAATACACGCATTTTGTTGTCTAAACTTTAACTGATGATCGGGAGCGCTATTATCCAGCAATTGCACGAGAATTTCACGAAATTGCTCTTTACATCGCACCATCCCGCCATTAGAATTTCGGCCCTCGCTACAGGTGCGTCCAAATTGCGGCTGTAGCGATGCTCTGAAAATGAGCAAAGTGGATTAACTCAATTAAAAGGTTTTTATACCCATGCCAGCGGTAAAAGTTAAAGATAACGAGCCATTTGACGTAGCTCTGCGTCGCTTCAAACGTTCTTGCGAGAAAGCAGGTATTCTGGCAGAAGTTCGCCGTCGCGAATTCTACGAGAAGCCAACTTCCGTACGTAAGCGTAAAGCAGCTGCAGCAGTTAAGCGTCACGCGAAGAAAGTTTCTCGCGAAAACGCTCGTCGCGTACGCCTGTACTAATCCACGCGATCTAGATCCTCACCAGCTCACAGGTAGAAACTACGATGTCCGACCTCAAGCAGCAGATCACCACTGAGATGAAAGCTGCCATGCGCGCCAAAGATAAGGAGCGCCTGGGTACGATCCGTTTGATTCTCGCCGAACTGAAGCGCATCGAAGTTGACGAGCGCATCGAGCTGGATGATGCTCGAGTCCTTGCGACGCTGGACAAAATGTCCAAACAGCGTCGCGACTCGATCTCGCAATATGAAGCAGCGGACCGCCTGGATCTGGCGGACGTAGAGCGACGGGAGATGGAGGTGATTAAAACTTTCCTGCCGCAACCGCTAACCGTAGAAGAGATCGGCAACCTGGTCGATCAGGCAATTTCCGCCAGCGGCGCCCAGTCCATGCAGGACATGGGCAAGGTCATGGGGATTCTAAAACCCCAGATTCAGGGCCGCGCCGACGTTGGCGAAACTTCGAAGCTCGTAAAGCAGCGCCTGTCCAGCTAAACTGCCGCTGAACCTTCAGCAGCAGCAATTACATGGCCGGACGCATTCCCCAGCATTTCATCGACGATCTCCTTGCGCGCGTCAACATTATCGACGTGCTGGACGGCCGTGTTCAAAAGCTGAAACGCACCGGCAAGAACTACTCAGGCCTCTGCCCTTTCCATAAAGAGAAAACCCCCTCCTTCACTGCTAACCAGGAAAAACAGTTCTATTACTGCTTTGGTTGCGGCGCAGGCGGCAACGCTCTGGGCTTCCTGATGGAGTACGACCACCTGGACTTCCCCCAGGCGGTAGAAGAACTCGCCAAAATGACCGGCATGGAGGTTCCTCGCGAAGAGTCGCAACAGAACCGCCAGAAACAGCAGCAGCTAAAATCACTTTACGACCTACTGGAAAAAGCCACGCAGTATTACAGCCAGCAGCTTCGCAGTAACCCAAGTCGTGATCAGGCAGTTAGCTACCTAAAATCACGCGGTCTCTCCGGACAAGCAGCAAAAGCCTTCGAAATAGGTTTCGCACCACCTGGCTGGGACAACCTGCTGACACATATCGGCGACGACGCCGAGCATCGCAAGCAACTGGAGCAAGCCGGCTTACTTATCCACAACGAAGAGCGCAACAGCGATTACGACCGTTTCCGTAACCGCATCATGTTTCCTATCCGCGACCAACGCGGTCGGGTGATTGCGTTTGGCGGTCGCGTACTTGGCGACGACAAACCCAAATATCTGAACTCTCCGGAAACAGCCACCTTCCATAAGAGTCGGGAACTTTACGGCCTCTACGAAGCACGCCGACACAGCAATAAACTGGAACGGTTACTGATCGTCGAAGGTTACATGGACGTGGTAGGCCTTGCGCAATACGGCATCCATTACGCCGTTGCCACACTGGGTACCGCCACCACCGCTCAGCATCTGGAACGCATTTTTAAAATGGTGCCAGAGGTGATCTTCTGCTTTGACGGCGACCAAGCCGGGCGTACCGCTGCAGGGCGCGCACTCAGCACAACCCTTCCCGTCATTCAGGATGGCCAGGAAGCACGTTTTCTTTTTCTACCCGAAGGCGAAGATCCGGATAGCCTGGTGCGCAAAGAGGGACAAGAAGCCTTCACGAAACGTCTGGACGAGGAAGCCCTGCCTCTGGATGACTGGTTCTTTAAAAGCCAGTCAGAAGATATTGATCTGAACAGCATGAGCGGCCGCGCGCGCTTCAGCAGCGCAGCACTGCCCGCTATTCAGAGCATGAAAAACGGCATTCTCAAGCAGATGATGCTGGATCGCGTCAGTGAATTAACGGGCCTTTCTCAGGATCAGCTGGAGAGCGTGGTTAATTTGCACTCTGCGACCCAGACACCAGAACCAGCGCCAGTAGCTGAGTCAGAGCCCACTACGTCCGATTACCCTGAAGACATAGGCTATTACCCGGAAGAGTACGCTGTAGATATAGCGTACGAAGCGACTCCTGCTCACCGCCCGCAGACAAACCGATCCAAGCGCCCTAGCTCCACGGGCGCAAGGCGCAGCGTGGAACTGAGTGAGCGCATCATATCGCTGCTCCTGCACTACCCTACCCTCGCCCGACTGTGTGAGCTACCCGCGCGATTGGAACAGCTACCAGAACCGAACATCGCACTTCTGCATGCACTGGCGACCTATCTGAAAAGCCACCCCAAAGCCACACTGGGGACGCTGTATGTCGACTGGCAGGAAGAGCCACAGCTCAGCAGCTACCTGATGACACTGAACGGCATAACCTACGCCGATCCAGTCGAAAACATTGAGCAAGCCGAGCGAATCCTGCAGGATGCACTGCCAAAACTTGAGATACGTATCGACGATCTCAGGCTGGATGAGCTGAAACAGAAACTCAGCCGAACAGCGGAAGAGAAAGCGGAGCTGAACCAGCTATTGCTTAAGCGACATTCAACAATCAGCCCCGGCCGGTCCGAATAATCGCAACTTGTTAAAATCTGGTCTATTTTTTAATCATCAGGCTTCACTATTAGCGCCTTCTTTTTGTAGAAAAAACGCCCAACGATAGCTATAATTGCCTGCTAATTTTTCCATCATTCACTGTCATCAAGTCAGGGTTATATGTCCGATACTTCTCAGCAGCAGCAGTCGCGCCTCAAGGAATTGATCGCCCGCGGTAAAGAGCAAGGTTACCTCACTTACGCTGAAGTCAACGACCATCTTCCGGAAGATATAGCCGATCCGGATCAGGTCGAAGATATCATCCGTATGATCAACGATATGGGTATCAAAGTATCCGAAGACACTCCGGATGCAGAAACCCTCCTGATGACCGAAGGCGATTCCGCAGAAGACGCCGACGAAGAAGCAGTAGCCGCTCTGGCCGCCGTAGAATCCGACGCGGGCCGTACTACGGATCCTGTGCGCATGTACATGCGTGAAATGGGTACTGTAGAACTGCTGACGCGTGAAGGTGAGATCGATATCGCCAAGCGTATCGAAGAAGGCATTCGCGAAGTCATGAGCGCACTCGCGTCCTTCCCAGGTTCCGTTACCACCATTCTGGAAGCGTACGATGGCACCCTGCAGGAAGACGGCGGTCGTCTGAGTGACATTTTCAGCGGTTATATCGATCCGGATAACGGTACAACCTACACCGCGGAAGTCCCGGCCAACACCCAGGCCGACGCTAACGACGACGATGATGACGATGAAGAAGAAAAAGATCGCGGCCCAGATCCGGAAGAAGCTAAGCAGCGTTTTGGCCTGATCCGTGAGACCATGGAAGCGTACCTCACTGCCTGCGAAAATCATGGCCGTGAGTCCCGCGAAGCGGGCGATGCCATGGTTGAGCTGGGCATTGCATTCTCTCCGATCAAACTGTCTCCGCGCTATTACGACGCGCTGGTTGATCGTGTTCGTTCTGCAATCTCCAGCATTCGCGTGCAGGAACGCACCATCATGCGCATCTGTACGCAACGCGCGAAAATGCCGCGTAAGACCTTTATCAAACAGTTCCCGGGTAACGAAACCAACGTTGAATGGTTCGACACCCTGGTTGCGGAAAAGGCGGATTACTCTACCGCGATTAAACGCAATCTGATCGAACTGAAACGCGCTCAGAAGAAGCTGATTCAGATCGAATACAACACTGCCCTGACACTGGCAGAGCTGAAAGAAGTTAACCGTCGCATGTCGATCGGTGAAGCCCGCGCTCGCCGTGCGAAGAAAGAGATGGTTGAGGCCAACCTACGACTGGTTATCTCTATCGCCAAGAAATACACCAACCGTGGCCTGCAGTTCCTGGACCTGATCCAGGAAGGCAACATCGGCCTGATGAAAGCAGTGGATAAGTTTGAATACCGTCGCGGTTACAAGTTCTCCACTTACGCTACTTGGTGGATTCGTCAGGCGATCACCCGCTCTATCGCAGACCAGGCGCGCACCATCCGTATTCCGGTTCACATGATCGAAACGATCAACAAGCTGAACCGTATCTCCCGCCAGATGCTGCAGGAGATGGGCCGCGAAGCGACCCCGGAAGAACTGGCTGAACGCATGGACATGCCGGAAGACAAGATCCGTAAAGTACTGAAGATCGCCAAAGAACCGATCTCCATGGAAACACCTATCGGTGACGATGAAGACTCCAGCCTGGGTGATTTCATCGAAGACGTGACTATCGATTCACCGGTAGATTCCGCAACAGGTGAAGGCCTGCGCGAAGCAACCAAGGAAGTCCTCTCCGGGCTGACTGCACGTGAATCCAAAGTACTGCGTATGCGCTTTGGTATCGACATGAACACCGACCACACTCTGGAAGAGGTGGGCAAACAGTTCGACGTTACACGTGAGCGTATCCGTCAGATCGAAGCAAAAGCGCTGCGTAAGCTGCGTCACCCAAGCCGCTCAGAGCACCTGCGCAGCTTCCTCGACGAATAAAATTCCTTTTATTTCAGTCTATTGCACCGGTGATGCCGAACAAGGTATCATTGGTGCCCGCTTTGGGCCTATAGCTCAGTTGGTTAGAGCAGCGGACTCATAATCCGTTGGTCGCAGGTTCAAGTCCTGCTGGGCCCACCACGTATCACCCCATCGATATCTTTAAAAAGATTTGAGCAACCACTTGCTCACAAAACGAACAACCACCCAAAAATCTCTCCAAAAAGGCGCATAGCTCCTCAGCTTGTCATACCAACAAGTACGTCCTCCCCTTACTACACATCGGAACACTTATACCCTACTTCTTGCACCACCTAAAGCAACTACAGGCCAGCAATTAATCTTGCACCAATGAAAATACAATCAAACATTAAACGCGACACCATCACTACAAAAAATACAAATTGGAATATCTGCATTTTTTCTGAGCTAAGACCTATTTACTACCAATGTGACACTGCATTTAAACATGCAGGTGATAAAGTAGAATGATACGCTAGATCAATATATTGTTATTTCAGGCTTGCAGCTGGAGCTGTAAAGAAAGATTATGCTTCAAGGCTAAACTAAGCACTGTTATTAACAGGCCCTCTTTTTTCATGTGGTTCAGATACCGGTTATCCCGGTGGATGTTAAGGAATTCAAATGAAAGTCACAGTATTTGGCATTGGATATGTCGGGTTGGTACAAGCAACAATTTTTGCAGAGCTTGGTCACAATGTAGTATGTGTCGATGTTGATGAAACAAAAATTGAAAATCTGAAGAACGGAATCATTCCGATTTTCGAACCAGGCTTAACTCCCTTGGTTGAAAAAAACTATGCGGCAGGCCGCCTACAATTTACTAGCGATGCGAAACAGGGCGTAGATCATGGCAAGGTTCAGTTTATTGCTGTAGGCACACCACCTGATGAAGATGGCTCGGCAGACCTGAAATACGTGCTTGCAGTTGCCAAGACGATCGCCACCCATATGAATGAACACCGCATCGTTGTCGACAAATCCACCGTTCCCGTAGGGACTGCGGACAAGGTCTCCGCACAACTACAAGCCACACTAAACGAGAGGGGCTCCGAACTAACTTTTGATGTCGTATCTAATCCGGAATTCCTTAAGGAAGGTTCTGCTATAGAAGACTGCATGAAACCGGACCGCATCGTAATCGGCACAGACAGCACCGAAGTAGAGGACGTAATGCACGAGCTTTACGATCCGTTCAGCCGCAGTCGCCGTCGCATGATCGTAATGGATGTGCGCTCTGCCGAACTCACCAAATATGCCGCAAACTGCATGCTGGCTACTAAAATCTCCTTCATAAATGAACTCTCAAATCTAGCCGAGCTGCTAGGCGCGGATATTGAGAAAGTCCGCATCGGTATCGGCTCTGACTCTCGCATAGGCTACAACTTTATCTATCCTGGTGCCGGCTACGGAGGCTCATGCTTCCCTAAAGATGTCCAAGCCCTGGTACGAACAGCTCACGGCGTCGATTATCAGCCGCGCCTACTGGAAGCTGTTGAAGCAGTAAACTATACCCAGAAAACCAAGCTTTTCAGCAACATCCGGAAACACTTTGGCAACGATATCAAAGGCAAGACCTTTGCAGTCTGGGGACTTTCCTTCAAACCTAATACTGACGATATGCGCGAGGCTACTAGCCGAGTGTTGATGGAGGCCCTGTGGGCAGCAGGGGCTAAGGTGCAAGCATTTGATCCTGAAGCGATGAATGAAGCACAACGTTTATATGGCAATCGCGACGACTTAATGCTTACTGGAACCAAAGAATCCGCTCTGCAAAATGCAGATGCTCTTGTGATCTGCACCGAATGGAAAGAGTTTTATGCACCAGACTTTCAGTTGATAGAAAGTAGGCTGAGTAGCAAGACTATTTTTGATGGCCGCAACCTCTACGACCCGGAGCGCATGAATAAGCTTGGGCTCACCTATTACGGTATCGGACGAGGCGAGAGCATTAAACGCTAGTTAATACCGCATAAGGAAGCCCCTTTGAGGGCTTCCTGCTTTCAATGCATAAATGAAAAAGCGCCCCAACATTGGGACCTAACGCGCCTACTGGTTGCATACACCCCGACCTGAAACATCCCGCACCTTAAACATCTGCTTCAGTGCACAACTATTACTTAAGAATTTTTCATTATAAGACCGTTATCTCTTATAAAGCAGCAAGAAAAACCATATTTTTTATATTCACACCCAGGCAAACTGTATTATCAATTCAGAAATTATTAAAAATAAATCAGCACCAACGCCATCTATCCAAATATCAACGCTCTTTACGATCATCAAAGCAACTACTAACCCACCTCCCCAACAATCCCACCTCCCTCTCTAGCCAGATCCCTAAAAACACTCTGGATATTGCCCCCACGTAATGCAGACACCTCTTTCAATGAGGGGTTTAGTCATATTGTCATAACTTTCATCTAGGATGCCCCCCGTTTTAAGAGCAGATCTGCAAACGAGCCCTACCAGTTTTTGTTGACCCAAACACAATACCGAAACACAAACTTCAGTATTTTTACCTCCCCCCCTTTAACGAGACTGAAACAATGCTTACTATGGTCGCTAACACCTGTATTACGGAGCAAATATGATGGTAAGGAAGGCAGTGATCCCTGTTGCCGGTCTAGGCACTCGCGTACTCCCTGCAAGTAAAGCAATCCCGAAAGAGATGCTACCTATAGTTGATAAGCCAGCGATTCAACTGGTTATTGAAGAAGCGATTGCAGCCGGTATCAAGGAGATCATTTTAGTCACCCGCAGTGGCAAGGAAGCGATTGAAAACCATTTCGACAAACACTATGAACTGGAGTCGACCCTTGAGCAGAAGGGAAAGACTGCAATTCTTGAAAGTGTACGTGATATCCTTCCACCAAGCGTTACTGTGATGGCAATCCGTCAACCTGAAGCTAAAGGTTTAGGTCATGCGGTGTTATGCGCACAAGCAGCTGTAGGCAAAGACCCTTTCGCAGTCTTACTTCCCGATGTTCTAGTCGACTGCGATGACAGCGATGTACACGATCTTACCCAGATGATCGTTAACTTCACTGAAAACTCCTCCTGCCAGGTCATGGTAGAACGGGTAGCAGATGAAGATATTAGTAAATACGGAATCGCAGACTGTAATACAGATCTGGATGCTGGCAGCAGCACCACGGTCAGTGGTTTTGTTGAAAAACCAGCTCCGCACGAAGCCCCTTCCAACCTAGCCGTAGTTGGTCGCTATGTTTTCCCTGCTCGCATCATGGAGCTACTTAAAGATACCAAACCCGGTGCGGGTAACGAAATCCAGTTGACCGATGCGATGGACAATCTACTGAAAGAGCAGGAGATGAGTGTCTACCGGATGTCCGGCCAGACTTTCGATTGCGGCAACAAAGCCGGTTATGTCAAAGCGGTGCTTAACTTCGCTCTAAAGCACCCCGAAACAAAGGAACAGACCCGTTCTTTGATCAAGCAGTTAAGCGTGTAATTTATGGATCTGAAGCAAAGCACCGAATGGCAACGTCTGACAGAGCATTCCAAACAGATCGAAAAAAAGCATCTTTATGAGATGTTCCAGCAGGATAAGCAGCGCCACGAGCGTTTCTCATTCCGCAACGAGGATCTGTTCATTGACTTCTCTAAGCAGAGAATCGTTCCGGAAACACTAACATTGCTCACAAACTTGGCACGCTCCAAAGGATTGGAAGGCAAAATCGATGACCTTTTCGAGGGTCAACACGTTAACACTTTTGAGGATCGCCCTGCACTTCATTCGGCACTGCGCTTACCAAAACACCGATCCCTGATCCTTGATGGCCAAGATATTGTCGATGATATCCATAGTCAACTAACGCACATGGAGCATCTGGTAAACCGACTCCACCGCGCTCAGGCTCGAGGGCATAGCGGTCGACCTATTCGTAATGTGGTCCATATCGGTGTTGGCGGATCGGACCTCGGCCCACTAATGACCAACCGGGCATTGTGCGACTACCCCTGTCCTGCCAGTCATCCTTTGGAAGTGTTCTTCGTATCCTCAATGGATGGCAGTCAGTTGTCGCTGCTGCTGAGAAAACTCGAGCCAGCCGAAACCCTCTTTGTTATTGCCTCTAAGTCATTTACTACCTTGGACACCTTGGCAAATGCGGAAACAGCCAAGGACTGGATAATGGAACGCAGTAACGTCAGTGAAGAGCTGGTGCTGCAGAACCACTTCATCGGAATCTCCGCTAATCCCCAAAAAATGACGGAGTTTGGAATCCGCGAGGACAATCAACTTCTGTTCTGGGAGTGGGTAGGCGGACGCTATTCAATGTGGTCCTGTATAGGCTTCCCGATAGCCCTGCAGATTGGTTTTCCTCGTTTTTGCGAGCTACTCGCGGGCGCTCATTGTATGGACGAGCACTTCCGGTCGGCTCCACTTGAGAAAAACATCCCAGTGCTAATGGCGCTTATCGGTATCTGGAACATCAACTTCCTCGATATACATGCACATGCGGTGCTACCTTATGATGGTCGTCTGGCCCGATTCCCTGCCTATCTAGAGCAGCTGGAGATGGAGAGTAACGGCAAGCATACAACACTAGACCAAAAAAACGTTGATTACTCGACCTGCCCAATTATCTGGGGTGAGATCGGTCCAAACGCACAACACGCTTTCTACCAGCTTCTACACCAAGGGACTGAGAAAGTAATGTGCGACTTCATAGCTCCAGCCCGCCGCTATAACGATATCGAAGAACAGAAAGGCAGCGAAATCCTGCGCAAGCAACATATCCTGGCTCTCTCTAACTGCTTTGCACAATCAAGGGTGCTCGCGTTTGGTGATCATGCACTACCAAAAGTTGATGACGTACCCTATTACAAACGCTACTCCGGCAACCAGCCCAGCACGACCATACTACTGGATGAACTCACACCCTTTGCGCTAGGGCAGCTGATCGCACTTTATGAACATAAGGTTTATACCCAATCGGTCATTTGGAATATCAACCCTTTTGATCAATGGGGTGTAGAGCTAGGTAAGATAATGGCCGGAGAAACTTTAGCGGTCCTGCACGGCAACCACTTTCTGAAGGAACAGATGGATATGTCGACATTAAAATTAATAAATGAAACTCTTGGTCTGCAGGATACCTAAGCGATGAAGATCATTATATACGGAAACAACATGTCCGCATTAGGTGCCGCGGGTGTACTCGCCCGCGCGGGCAACACGGTTTACATCCCTATCTCGTCAAATGATTTGGACAGCCGCCGTATATCTGTCACCGAACCGGGATTGCGCGGCCTCCTGCAGAGTCAGTTCGACTCTGGACGCCTGCTGGCGTACGATCCCAACCATCCACCATCCGGCGCGGATATCCATTGGTTGAACCTGGCATCACATGAGTTCGATCTTGCCGCTCAGATCATCACCGATGTCGCAGCGCGAAATGAGGGGCGCTTACTCTTTCTTAACCAGAGCATCTTTGGAATAGGCGGCACGCAGCGCCTCAACAACCTGTTGGGTCACGATGAACAGCGCACGGTCGTGTATATTCCTGACTCACTACGAGGCGGGCGGGCTCTCGACTCCCTCATCCACCCTGATCAACTCGTAATAGGCAGCGACTCACAGTGGGCGATTAGCAGGATTACTGCAATGTCACGCGTACTGATGGGCACAAACCAGCGTATCCGCATCATGACCTCGCAAGAAGCCGAGTTTGCCAGCCTTGCCCTGAATGGCATGCTCGCAATGCGACTCAGCTACATTAACGAGCTAGCGAACCTGGCCGATAGCATGGGTATTGATATAGAGACCGTACGTGACACTATCGCTGGCGATACCCGTATCGGAAAACACTTCCTCAACCCGGGGTGTGGTTTTGGGGGCGAGAAGTTTTCTGATCACCTACTCCTCTTCTCTGACTTCCTAAAGGAAAAACGTCGCTCTTCCCTGCTACGAACAGTGCTGGATATCAACGAACTGCAGAAAGAGACACTTTTCCGCAAGTTCTGGCGCCATTGCGAAGGCAAGTTGAAGGGTAAGAAAGTGGCAATCTGGGGAGCGTCCTACAAACCGGGTACCGCGGATATCCATAACGCCCCAAGCCTGGCAACCATCGATGCCTGTATGGCACAAGGCGTTGAGGTGCGGGTGCACGACCCACTTGCCCTGCAGAATCTGGCAGAGTATTACAAAGACGCGGACAATCTCGTACTGTGTAGCACACCTGAACAGGCCGCACAGGGCGCTGATGCGCTACTGCTCATCACCGAGTGGCCAGAATATGGCATGCGTGATTTCGACAATATCGTCTCTAATATGCGTCGCCCCTTATTGCTGGACGGACGTAATATCTATGATCCGGGCGAGATGGCCGAATACGGATTCCACTACCACGGAATTGGACGAAAAGCGTTTTAATTGCCACGAAAGGTCACCAAAAGGTGGCCTTTTTTGCGTATAGCATAAATTCACTTCCCGCTTTTATAGCAAAGCAACGTATAATGACGTTTATATGTCCAACGGGTAGACCAAGATCATTGTTTTGTCACCCTATCTGAGCCTTTTATGCCTGAAAATTCGAAACTCAGCCCTGCACACATCGAGTGGAAACAGGATACGCCTGTTTCGACCACGTTTGATGATATGTACTTCAACGTACAAGCAGGTTTGGCGGAATCCCGACATGTGTTTCTGCAAGGAAACCAGCTCGAAACCCGTTTCCGTCAGCTGAGCGAGAACACTTTCACCATTGCTGAAACCGGTTTCGGCACCGGCCTGAACTTCCTTGCTACGCGTGAGCTTTGGTTAAAGACAGCCCCGGCCGACGCCCAGCTGCACTTTATCAGCGTGGAAAAACATCCACTGCGCAAAGACGACCTACAGCAGGCATTAAGTCACTGGCCCGAACTCAGCAGTGGCAGTACACAGTTAATTGAACGCTACCCGCTCCCCGTACCCGGTTTTCATCGCCTGCGTCTGGACGGTGGACGTGTCAATCTCACGCTGATGCTGATGGATGCTGCCGAGGCATACGCGCAGATGTCAGCTACGGTGGATGCCTGGTTCCTGGACGGCTTTGCTCCGTCGAAAAATCCGGAGATGTGGAACTCTGCTCTTTTTTCACAGATAGGCCGCGTAAGTGCCCCTGGCACGACCCTCGCGACTTTTACTGCAGCGGGTTTCGTGCGGCGTGGATTACAGGACGTAGGCTTCGAGATAGCGAAGGTCCCAGGCTTTGGTCAAAAGCGAGAGATGGTTACAGCGGTTTTTCGAGCTGACGGTAACTCCGCTACGGGCGAGAATGCCAGCGAAACACCTTGGTACGACAGGCCTGAAAGCACCACGCGCCCTGAAGAGATCATCGTCATCGGGGCTGGTGTTGCGGGCTGCGCAACTGCACGCGCGTTTGCCGAACGCGGTATAAAGGTCACACTGCTGGAGCGTAACCCAGAGATCGCCCAGGAGGGCTCGGGGAACAGACAAGGCGCACTATACGCCAAACTGCCGGTCTCTCATAACACGCAGGGGCAACTTCATCTCAGTGGTTTGCTGTACAGCGACCGTCTACTGCGCGAAGCAGACCCGGATAGAAGTTTCTGGTCTGATTGCGGTTTGTTACAGCTGGCCGCGAACGATAAGGAGCTGGATCGCCAGCAAGCATTGATCGAGAAAACCCAGTTTGACGCGAGCATTGTGCAAGCCATTGCACATGATGAAGCATCAGCGCTGGCCGGTATGGAGGTCGGCGCTCCCGGGCTCTATATGCCCAAGGGCGGATGGGTTGCACCACAGGAGTTGTGCGCGTATCTGCTCAAGCACCCACTGATCGATCTCCGCTGCAATACGCAGGTCCACTCACTGACACAAAACCCGGATGATCTCAGCTGGCAGATTCAACTTGCCGAGGGCGACCCGATTAAAGCCGGTACCGTTATACTGTGTACAGCAGCAGAGACGAAGCAGCTTGATCAAACCGCCTATCTGCCAATTAAGCCAATTCGCGGTCAAACCACGATCGCTGCTGCCGATAAACAACTAAACACCGTTGTCTGCGCTGACGGTTACGTGTCGCCCAGCCGTGAAGGGCAATACTGCTTCGGCGCAACGTTCGACCTGCACGACCTTTCACTAGAGGTGCGTACAGAAGATCATGACAAAAACCTGGCCAAGCTAAGGAACTCGGTACCAACGCTGGCAGATGAGATTGATACAGCGAAACTTGAGGGCAAAACAGCCTATCGTTGCAGTACAGCAGACTACCTGCCGATAACGGGTGGCGTCCCCGACTACGAAGCCTTTGTTGAGGACTACGCCAAGTTACGCGTCGACAGAAAATGGAAATTTGACAGTGCGCCTCCCCAGCATTTGAAAGGACTCTATATCAACGTGGGACACGGTTCGAAGGGATTAATAACGGCACCGCTGTGCGGAGAGGTACTTGCAGCGTTGATCTGTAACGAACCCGCACCGGTCGAGAAAGAGTTGCTGGACGCGCTTAACCCGGCGCGCTTTATTATTAAAAACCTGATCCGCAAAACGATATGACGACTATCAGTGAGCAGGAGTAACGCTATGGCACTAGTTATTTACGATCATGGCTACAGAATACAAACTCCCACGAGTTCCGAGTTCCCGCCGCGTGGCGTACAGGAGCTGACAGAGCTACGGGGCGCACACCGTACCGCAGACCCTGAAGACAGAAACCGCGCCGAAGACAGATTCATTCAGCGTATCGATACCGGACGCCGCAAAGATACGCCTTCACGTCCCGCTGCAAAAGCGTACGTGAATACAGAGGAAAAGGCCCAAACACTGCCCAACCGACGCCTTCTTGTCCTTTCTCACATCATGACAACACCTGTGCATGTGATTACCAAAGGTGCGACTATCTTCGCCGCCTGGCGCAAGATGGAGGAACTGAGGATTCGCCACCTGATCGTGGTGGGCGACGATCAGCAGCTGCTCGGTATCCTATCCGGCAGCGATATTCTGAATGCGGGGAAAAACTCCCCTGAGTCGATTGAGACAATCTACTCACAGCAGGTGATTGCAGCCTCGCCCGACACTCAGGTTCGCCATGTCGCGCAAAGCTTCGTAGAGCATAAAATCAATGCCATGCCGGTGGTTGATGAGCGGGATAAGGTCGTAGGCATAATCACCCGCACCGACCTGCTTCACCTGCTGGTTAGCGGCCCGAATCTGGAGCGTTGGGCCTGACGCCCTGCTCCAGAGATTTCGACTGAATATCCTTCGCCGCCGGGACCGGATCCTTCTCTTCTGCCACTGGCGCTCCACCAAACAGTCGCCGAATTGCGCCAAAAACCTTCTTAACGCCCAGCCAGATCTTCGGCAACAGCCAAACCATCAGCACAATAAAGAGCACCAAAGCGATCAGGAAGTACACGGGATAGTTAAGTGCGGTCCACAACCCGCCGAGTACAACCAGGTCTTCCGACACCGACGCGGTCCAGTTTGTCACGGGCTCCGGAGATGTATTGATCAACACCCGACTGCCCGCTTTAGCAGCATGGGTTGTAGCGGCAAGGCCGCCACCGACAAGTGCAGCCGCGATCTCTACCGCTGGCGAGATATCCCCTACGGCAGCGGCGGCTAATGCAGCGCCTGCGGGGATACGGATAAAAGTATGCAAGCCATCCCAGCCTGTATCTACACCGGGGACCTTATCCGCAAAGAACTCCACACAGTACATAAAACCGGCGGCCATCAGAACCAGTGGATCACTCACCACCATAAGCTCATCAGGTAGTGTGATATGCCCCATATTGGACAGCACACCCAGCATCAATACTGTGGCATAGAGATTGATACCACTGGCCCAGCCAACGCCCATAGTCAGGGCAATCAGGCTGACAATCTGTTCTAACTGATCCATAGAGCGCTCCACAACGGTATCTTTGAAACAGATACCTTAAGTATACGACCGGGACCAGCCACTAAGACTTAGTCCAGCAGGTTACTCAATACTATATTGCAGACACCTTTACTTTCGCTGAACAGAATAACCGCCTCGCCGGTATCCAGCTTGCGACGCACCTGAGCAACTTTAGATTCCAGGCTCATCTCATGGTCACCGTAATCGGTACCATCACGGGTTACGTACTCTTCCAATAATCCCTGCAACGCATCCGGGCTCAGCTGAGCATGCGGAATAATCATCGTTTACTCCGGCTCGATATTGTAATCACGTAACAGTGCGACAAACTGATCTTCATCCAGCACAGGAATGTTCAACTCCTGCGCTTTGGCGAGTTTGGACCCGGCTCCCGGGCCTGCAACCACACAGTCGGTCTTTTTCGATACGCTGCCGCTGACTTTCGCACCCAGGTTCTGTAGATAGGTTTTAGCCTTGCTTCGTGCCATCTGCTCCAATGTACCGGTCAGTACATAGGTTTTACCCAGCAGAGGTTGATCACTCACATCGGCTTCCTGGCTCTCACAACTCCAGTGCATCCCAAACATGAGAAGCTGAGCTTCGATCTGGCGAATACGCTCCACCCAGGCAGCATCATCCAGGCAATCCAGTACGCCGTTGATCGCTTTTGCAGATAACTTGGGCACCTGGTCCAGTGTTGCGAGATCCGCCGCCAGCAGTGCGTCCAGACTACCAAAATAGTCCGCCAGCCTCTGTGCACCTACTTTCGCCACACCATTGATACTCATCCGGTCGATCAAACCCGCCAGCGAGATCGATCCCGCCAGATCCGCTGCGATCTCTCCCTCGTCGGTAAACACGATGCCCTGCGCGATCAGATCATCCAACACCTGAGCATTGTGTTCGTCAGTAAAGAAGTGACTGATCTCCCCCGCTACTTCCTGGCCAACATCCGGCAACCAACTCAGGATCTCCGGCAATACCGTGCGGATACGCTGTAAATTCCCCAATTTGCTTGCCAGTGTACGTGCGGTCTCCTCCCCTACATCCGGGATACCAAGTGCATATATAAAACGGGCCAGTGAGACCGAGCGGCTATCCGCGATTGCGGTGCAGAGCTTTTGCGAAGACAGCTCTGCGAAGCCTTCCAGATCTTTCAGCTGATCGGGGTGTAAGCGGAACAGGTCGGCGGGTGAGCGGATCAGTTCCAGCTCCACCAACTGCTCGACGATCTTCTCACCCAAACCGTCGATCTCCATCGCCTTACGGGATGCAAAGTGAATAATCGCCTGCTGAGCCTGCGCCTGACATGAGAGGCGACCCACACATCGATACGCGGCTCCTTCAGTGGTCTGAGCACCCGATTTGCTGCGTTTCACAATCTGTACGCGCTCTACGTCAGAGCCGCACACCGGACAACTGGAAGGAATAGAAACCGGCTCCGCATCCGCAGGACGCCGCTCTGTAACAACCTTCACAACCTGGGGGATAACATCACCGGCGCGGCGAATAACCACACTGTCACCCACACGCAAATCAAGACGTGCGATCTCATCCATATTGTGTAGGGTGGCGTTCGATACAGTCACACCGCCTACAAACACAGGCTCCAGACGTGCAACCGGCGTAACAGCACCAGTACGTCCAACCTGAAACTCCACAGCCCGCACGACGGTAATCTCTTCTTGGGCCGGAAACTTGTGGGCGATTGCCCAACGAGGTGCACGGGAAATAAATCCCAGTGCCTGTTGCTGAGCCAAGTCGTTGACCTTGAATACTACCCCATCGATCTCGTACGGCAGTTCAGCCCGCAACGCAGCGATACGTTCGTAATAGTCCAGACAACCCTGAACACCGCTAACCACTTCCAGCAGGCTGTTCAGCTTAAAACCCCAGGCTTTAAGCTGGCGCAGAATATCCGCATGTTTCGCCGGAATCTCGCCACCTTCAACAACCCCCACGCTGTAACTGCACATCTCCAATGGACGTTGCGCCGTCAAACGCGGATCCAGTTGTCGCAGGCTGCCAGCAGCAGCGTTACGGGGGTTTACGAAAGGTTTACCACCCTCCGCGCGCATGCGGGCATTCAATGCGTCAAAACCCGCACGTGGCATGAAGATCTCACCGCGCACTTCGAGACGTGCTGGGTAGTTCTCGCCAGAGAGGCGGAGTGGGATAGTGGGAATTGTTCGTACGTTCAGCGTGATATCTTCACCAACGGTACCGTCCCCGCGAGTTGCTCCCCTCACCAGTACACCGTCTTCATACAACAGGCTGATAGCAATGCCGTCCAGTTTAGGTTCGCAGGCAAACTCAATCTCTGACTGCCCATCCAGATCCAGTCTATCCACAACCCTGCGATTAAACGCCTGCATGTCGTCATCATTGAAGGCATTATCCAGCGACAGCATTGGCATCTCATGCTGCACCTGATTAAACGCGTCCAGCGGTGCCGCACCGACACGCTGCGTTGGCGAGTCAGCACTCACTAACGCAGGATTTTCCTTTTCCAGTGCTTTCAGCTGTTGGAACAGACGATCGTATTCTGCGTCCGGCACCTCTGGATTATCCAGAACGTAATAACAATAGTTGTGATGATTGAGCTGATCACGCAGCGACTGGACTTCCTGCTCTACAGACACAGTTGGACCCATTGGTTAGCAGATAAATTGAAGGGAGTGGACGCGCGTTTAGTGCGCGCGTCGGGACAGGTTGCGCATCTCAAAGTCACGGATACGCTGACGGTAATGTTCTTTGGTCTGAGGTCTCAGAACCGAGCGATTCTCATCAAGAAGTTCGGCGCCCATGTGCTTAGCCACAGTTTCGGCAGTGGCCAGCATACATTCAAAGGCGTTCATCACATCACGCGGCTCTTCCATAGACATGAAGAAGGTCAGGCCACGTGTGAACATCTGATCCATTGTCTCCAGATCAAAAGTACCTGGGTTCAGGGCATTGGCCATACTGAACTGGACCGCACCTTCGTTAAGGCCATCTTCGAAGCGGTGGAAAATTTTCATATCGCCGTAGCGCATACCGCAGGCTTTTACCAACGGCAGCAACTGCTCACCAGCAATGTCATTCTGCTGTCCTGCCAGGACGGTAATCGCCAACACACTTTCCGGTTCCGGTGTTTTTTCCAGCGACGGGCGTTCCGCAAACAGTTCCTGCGCGGCCGCTGAACTCTCCTCGGCCGGTTCTGGCGTTTCAATCGTTGCTTCAGCAGGATGCGTAATTGCCTCTGTAGCAACTGTTTCTGTCACTGCAGCTGCAGGCTTTTCGGCAGGCTGAGCATCCTGAACGACCTCAGCTTCCGGTTCCACGTGACGCCAGGAGCTGCGGCGCTTACGTTTGGGCACAGGTTTCTGGGCTGCAGGTTCAGGGTTTTCTGCAACAGATTGGGCGCCAAAATCCAGTGGGATCGGCTTATCCAGATCGAATTCAGATTCGTTTGAAACTTTCTGTACTGGAGCCTCGTCGGCGACCTGTACAACACGCGCAGCGCTAAGAATCTCACCTGCATCACCGGCGTCATCTACCGTTTCAAGGCGCTGCCAGGTTTGCTGAGCTTCCGCTTCAGGCACTCCGACATTATCAGATAGATCAGGAGTCACCGCTTCAGCAGGCTCAGATGAAGGGGCTTCAGGAGCGATAACAGGTGTTTCGTCTCGGTGCTCAGCTATCTCGGCCTGGTCAGGTGCAACTGTACTCAGCCCTTCTGCACTGAACACCGGTTCAATACGCTCATTTGGGGACAACGTGCTTTCAGAAAATACCGGCTCGATTCGTTCCGGCTTGTTCTCTTCAACATGATCCGCACGAACAACACGGGCAGGTCCAAGCAGCTCGTCGAAGTGCTCGTTATCACTGAGGTGCTGTTCCACAACCTCCAGCGGCATCTCTTCCTCAACCGACGTTGATTCACGAGAAGGCTCTTCGGTCTCCACCGGATTGAGCTCTTCGCTGTTATGTTGCAGATCCTGCGCGACATCATCAGCCGAGGGAGCAATGCCCGGTGAAGGTTCGGAGGAAAACGCCTCCTCAACACGCAACGGTGCTGCGTCATTTTCTTGACGCAGTCCCATTTGCTCGTCTGCCACGGTGGTTTCCGGCTTGCCAGAGAGATCAGAAAACAGTGGATCGTCGCCGACAACCCGGGCACCGCCGTTTGGCAGCTCGGGATTGGAACGTACAGGCTCTTCCGGCAGATCCGCAGCGGTGGGATCGATATCCATCTTAAGACGTCGACGGTTACCGTTCATTCGCCGCCAACCGTCAAGGATAATCAGCGCGATGACAATAACGCCACCGACTACCAGCCATTCACGCAATCCGATCTCCATTTGTACGCAGCGCCCTCGTGTTCTATAGAAAGTTGCTGAAACTATAAAATTAGTCGACGACCTGATCAATAACCAGCGACAGGATCGTATTTTCTCCGCGTACAGGAACCGGACTCAAAGTACCAAACAGATCACCTTGCGCCGCCTGTGGCTGCCCACTGAGAGAGATCCGCGCAGTGACTTCAACCTCGTTCACCTGCGACAGACGTGCTTGCTGCGACATCGCCATACTGTCATCCAGCACGACGTCCAGTGGCAACTGGGACACCTGCAAACGGGATGCCGCCAACGGCATGCGTCCACCCACCGGACGGGCAAAAACGAAAACGATCTGATCCGGAGACAAACGTGCCGCCAGCGCTTCATCTACGCTTACACGCACCTTAATCTCAGCAGGTTTCATTACGTCGGGCTCTGCAACATCAATACCCTGTTCTTTCAGGCGGGCCATCGCGGAGGAGATACCGGAGCGCAGCGAAGCAGCAGCTTCACCGTCCGCATTGATCAAACCTTTGGACCAGAAGTCGATCGCAGCCTGATAGTTCTGGTTCTCAAAAGCGTCGATTCCCAACAACCCCAGTGTGGTGATCTCATAAGGCTCCATCGCCAGAGTACGATCGACCTGGGCACGTACCTCGTCGGTCATCTTGCCGCCATTGGCGAAGAACATCGCTTGAGCATACTGCCCCATTACTCCCGGGTACTGTGGTGCTTCTTTCGGCAACAGCTCAAGCACTTTACTAAACGCAGCTAAACCTTCATCGTAACGCTGAACACCGATGTAGGTTGTCGCCAGCATGTACCAACCTTCCGGATTGTCCGGACGCTGGCGCAGTTCAGCCTCAAGCAATGCAACCGCATCTTCAATCGTGCTCTCACGCTCGCCTTTCATACTGCTCTCAGCATTCAGGGCCAGTTGCAGGTCAGGTGCGCGACCATACTTGCCGTAGAGGCCAAATGCCAACGCGGGGATCAACAGTGCAAGTAGCGCAACGGTCACCAGAGAACTTTTTGGCAGGGTCAGCGGTTTAATTTGTTCCTCTTCGGATTGCGCATCATGGAGCAGGTTTTTCTCCAGCTCGACTTTCAGCTGCTCAAACTCGTCCGCACCCAGACTGCCACTTTCACGCTCCGCTTCCAGCTCTGCCAATCGCTCACGGAAAATTCCAACGTTCTGATCCTTTCGATCTACCGCCTGTTCCGCCTGTTGCAGCTTTCGCGCACGCAGAAACGGCCAGAAGACAAAACTGATGGCAATTGCGGTCAATATTGCAATACCGCCCCATAAACCGGTCATTTATCGGCATCCTGATCTAGAAGAGAGTTTAGTTGCTGACGTTCATTGTCATTCAACGTGTCTGTGTCCTGTGTCGCCTGCTGACGTTTCTTACGACGGGTCATAACGATAACCACGACGAAACCGATCGCCAGCAAAGCGAACGGGCCGTACCACAGCAAGTAGGTGTCTACATTCACACGCGGACGATAGAGGACAAACTCACCGTAGCGGGCAACCATGAAATCGACAATTGCACTGTCGTCTTCACCTTCGTCCAGCATACGGTAGACCTCGCCTCGCAGGTCTGTAGCGATCGGCGAATTCGAGTCAGCCAGGTTCTGGTTCTGACATTTCGGGCAGCGCAGCTCCTCAGTCAGCTGATGGAAACGCGCACGGGTTTCCTCATCTTTAAACTCGTAAGCGTCGATAACTGCCCACGCCTGCGCAGAGAACAGAACCAGCAGGGTTACTAACCAGCGTTTCACTGGGCACCTCCACCATTGGCAGCCAGCTCCTGCAGCAGGTTGCGCAGTTGCGGCCACACCTTCTCATCGACTACACCCACGTGCTTGTAGCGGATGACACCATTCGCATCAAGTACATAGGTTTCCGGCGCGCCATACACGCCCAGATCCAGGCCCAGCGCGCCCTTTTCATCAAACACATTTGCCGCGTAAGGATCTAAGTAGCGGCGCAGCCACTCTTTCGCCTTACCACGTTCATCTTTGTAGTTAATGCCATAGATGACGTAGCCTTCCTCTTTGATCTTATTCAGCTGAGCATGTTCCTGCTTACAAGAAGGGCACCAGGTCGCCCACACGTTCAGCAAGGCAGGCTTACCCTTCAGGTCTGCTTCGGTCAACAATGTCTGCTCATCATAGAGGGACGTCAGCTCAAACTTCGGCATCGGTTTATCGATCAGAGCAGATGGCAATTTCGTTGGATCGATCTGCAAGCCCTGGTAGAGGAAGATCCCCAGCACAAAAAAGATCGCCAAAGGTACAAACAGAATTAGTCGGCGCATTATTTATACTCTCCTCATGCAACCTGCGCTTCAGCGCCGGGTACAGATGCTTGCTTCTCACGTTTTGCCTGTTTGCGGTAACGACGGTCACTCGCCGCCAGGAAACCACCAAAGGTCATGAACAGACCACCCAGCCAGATCCAGCGCACAAACGGTTTGTATTGCATACGTACCGCCCAGGCGCCATTCTCCAGCGGCTCGCCCAGCGCGACGTAAAGGTCACGGAACAGGCCCGGATCGATTGCCGCTTCGGTCATAACGTTACCGCGAGCGGTGTACAGACGTTTTTCAGGATACATCACGCTGTATGGCTCACCATCCTTCAGCACCACAATGCGGCCCATGTCAGAGGTATAGTTCGGTCCCTGCACCTGACGCGCACCTTCAAACACGAACTCATAGTGTTTAAACGCCAGACGGTCACCCGGTCCCATACGCATATCGCGGTTTTCGCTGTACATGGAGACCATCGCAATACCGACGATCGTTACTGCAACACCCACGTGTGCCAGCACCATACCGTAGTAGCTACGTGACAGACGGGTAAGCGCCACCAGTTTGTCTTTTTTCTGCGCGACACGGTTGTACATATCCCGCAGACCGGCAAACACAACCCACAGAGCCAACACCAGGCCCATCAGCGCCTTCCATTCAAAGCTGTGACCACCAAACAGCGCCAGGAGCGTTGCGACAACCACAGCCGCAAGTAACGGTAACCACAGCTGAGCGATCAGGTAGTTAGGATCGGTGCGTTTCCAACGTGTGATACCCCCTACCCCCAGCAGCACCACGAGTATGGACATCAGCGGGATAAAGAGCGCGTTGAAATAAGGCGCACCTACGGAAATCTTGCCGAGCTGCAGCGCATCCATCAGCAGTGGGTAGAGCGTACCCAGCAATACCATCATCGCGACAACCACCAGCAGGATGTTGTTCAGCAACAGGAAGGATTCGCGAGAAACCAGTTCGAAGCTAGATTCCGCTTTCACATGGGCCGCTTTCACTGCATACAGCAGCAGGGAGCCACCGATGGTGATCGCCAGCAATACGAGGATAAAGTAACCACGCTCCGGATCAGACGCGAAGGCGTGTACCGACGTCAGCACGCCAGAACGCACCAGGAAGGTACCTAGCAGACTGAGCGAGAAAGTGAAGATTGCCAGCAACACGGTCCAGCTTTTAAAGACACCACGTTTCTCGGTCACAGCCAGGCTGTGGATCAACGCAGTACCCACCAGCCATGGCATAAATGAGGCGTTTTCTACCGGGTCCCAGAACCACCAGCCGCCCCAGCCGAGCTCGTAATACGCCCACCAGCTGCCCAGCGCGATACCTACGGTCAGAAAAGCCCAAGCGATGTTTGTCCACGGGCGTGACCAGCGCGCCCAGGCTGCATCGAGTTTGCCACTCAACAAAGCCGCAATCGCAAACGCAAAGGCCACTGAGAAGCCAACATAACCCATGTAGAGCATCGGTGGGTGAATGATCAGACCGATATCCTGCAGCAGCGGGTTCAGGTCACCACCTTCTTGCGGGAAGATCGGCAGATGACGTTCAAATGGACTGGAGGTCATCAGGGTAAAGAGGATAAAACCGACGGAGATGATCCCCATCACCCCCAATACACGGGCAACGATATCCTGCGGCAGGTTCTGGCTTTTCACGGCAACGGCGTAGGTCCAGCCACCGAGAATAACCACCCACAGCAGCAGGGAACCTTCGTGTCCGCCCCAGATTGCGCTGATTTTGTAATACACTGGCAGTGCGGTGTTAGAGTTCGTCGCTACGTAAGCCACCGAGAAGTCGTCGGTAACAAAGGCGTATCCCAGGCAGATCAGACTGATCACCAGAAACAGGAACATCCCTTTCGACAGTGGACGCGCGTAGCCCATCCACAACTGGCTGCCGGTTGTAGCCCCAACCAGAGGGACTGTCGCCAGCAACGCCGCCAGACAGAGCGAAAGTATCAGTGCATATTGTCCGAGTTCAGGGATCATTTATTAAACACCTCTGCCTCTGGTTTCGGCATCTGACCCGCTTTTTCCAGCGCCTCGGCTACTTCCGGTGGCATGTAGTTTTCATCGTGTTTTGCCAAAACTTCTGACGCCTGGAAGATACCGTTTCCATCCATCTCACCCTGCGCCACGATACCCTGACCTTCACGGAACAGGTCAGGCAGGATACCGGTATATTCAACAGTCACGCTCTCAGCGTAATCGGTCATACCAAACTGAACTTTCAGGCTGTTCGGATCACGCTTTACACTTCCCTCAACCACCATACCGCCAGCACGGATACGGGTATTTTCAGGCGCCTCACCCTTCACGATCTGGGTCGGCGAGTAGAACAGGTTGATATTCTGCTGCAACGCAAACAGGGTCAGCCCCACTGCGATACCTACGCCGAAGACAATAAACAGGACGATCATCAGGCGTTGTTTACGTTTAGGATTCATGATGCGTTTTTCTCCCTGCGCATACGGCGGATCAATTCGGATACCAGTTGTTTACGTCGCATAACAGGGCTCACCACGTTAATGACAAACAAGACAACGGCGATGGCATAACTCATCCATACATAAAGGCCATGTCCATCCATGGCCAGAAAGTCTGAAAAACTGTCGAAGCTCACGTTAACCTCACTGCTTTTCGATCAATTCACGCACCCAGCTTGCACGGCGCTCACGGTGCAGGATCTCGTTGCGGGTGCGCATCATCAGAGATACGGCAAAGAAACAATAAAAACCGATCACCATCACCAACAGTGGCATCCACATCTCGGCGGGCATGGCGGGACGTTCGGTCAGTGTGAAGGTGGCTGGCTGGTGCAAGGTATTCCACCAGTCCACGGAGTATTTGATGATCGGGATGTTCACCAGGCCTACCAGTGCCAGGACGGCTGTCGCCTGAGCGGCTGTGGCTTCACTCTCCATCGCGGAGTTCAGGGCGATCACACCGAGGTAGAGGAACAAAAGAATCAGCATCGATGTCAAGCGTGCGTCCCACACCCACCAGGAACCCCAAGTGGGCTTACCCCAGATCGCGCCAGTCGCCAGTGCCAGAATTGCCATTGTCGCACCGACCGGTGCACAGGATTTGGCGACCATATCGGCCACCTTCATCTTCCAGATCAAGCCGATCGCACCAGCTACCGCCATGAGCATGTAGCAGGACTGTGCCAGGATTGCAGATGGCACGTGAATGTAGATGATGCGGAAACTGTTACCCTGCTGATAGTCAGCCGGTGCGAACAGCAACGCCCAAACTGCCCCAACAGCCAGCAGCGACGCAGCAGCTACTGCAAACCATGGCAGCAGCTTGCCCATGATTTCGTAACTCCAGCGAGGCGATGCCAGTTGATAAAACCAGCGAGGCATCCATTTTTTCTTCTCAGCCATACAAAACCTTATCCGCTCACGGAAATTCTTAATGCAGCTCCGATTGCCAGCGGAGCCATCACAATACCCAACGCCAGCATCGCCCCCAGCAATGCCAGATAACCTGCCAACGGCAAGCCGGTCACGGCTGCCTGCACGGCACCGGTACCAAAGATCAATACCGGTATATACAGCGGCAACACCAGCAGCGATATCAACACACCGCCCTTACGCAAGCCCACGGTCAGCGCCGCACCTATGGCACCAACCAGACTCAGCGTCGGCGTACCCAACAACAAACTCAGCATCAGGCCGGTCATACCCCCTTCGGGCAGAAACAGCATCACTCCCAGCAGCGGCGCCAACAGCGTTAATGGCAAACCGGTCAGCATCCAATGCGCGATCACCTTGCCGAGCACAACCACAAACAGCGGCTGCGGACTCAGCAGCGTCTGCTCCAGCGTGCCATCCTCAAAATCAGAGCGAAACACCGCGTCCATCGACAACAGTGTCGCAAGCAGTGCCGCAACCCACACCACGCCCGGAGCGACCTGAGCCAGGAACTCCGGTTCCGGACTCACCCCTAGCGGGAAGAGCGTTGCGACCATCAGGAAAAAGATCAGCGGATTGACCAGATCGCTGCGACGACGGTAAGACAGCAGCAGGTCACGTTTGAGTACTGCCAGGAAAAGCCCAACCATGGTTTGATCGCGATTCAACACCGGCTCTTTAGTCTGCATATCGTTCATGAAGTTCCGGCCAGTTTATCGAGATTTACACTCCGCACACGGTCACCCATTGAAAGCTCATGGTGCGTGGTCAGAATTACACTTCCACCCTGCTCCGCATGCCGCGCAATCAGTGCTTCTTTTTCAGCCACACCACGCTTATCAATTGCGGTAAAGGGTTCGTCCAGAATCCAGAGGGGAGCGCTACTGAGGTAGAGGCGAGCAAGGCTGACACGGCGATTCTGCCCTGCGGACAGCATGTGACAAGGTACGTCTTCGTATCCTTTCAGGCCAACCTGCTCCAGTGCATCGAGAATGCGTTCCGGATCAATCGCCGGGTGCATAGCGGCATACCAGTTGAGGTTTTCTTCCGGAGTGAGGATCGCTTTAACGCCGGGCTGATGCCCGAAATAGAGGAGATTACGGCGAAAATCTTCGGCAACATCACCGATGGGCTCCTCCTTCCAGAAGATATCTCCCTCGAAGTTACGCGACAGACCACCGAGAATACGCAGCAGCGTGGTTTTACCACTGCCATTCTGCCCTTCGATCTGGATAACTTCGCCCGCTGCCAACGAGAAATTAAGATTCTCAAATAACACGCGATCATCGCGCTCGCAGAAGAGCTGTTCTACTCTCAACAGCGGGTCTGACAAAACCTTCACCTCAAGCCGGAATCCCGGCTAATACCTATACTTTTATACGGCGTGGCCGAATAATTAATTTAGCGGCTCATTATATACGAATTCGCGCCCAGTGCAGCAGCAGTCCGTTCGGAGAAAAGTATTGTTTCCTCAAAACCTCACGCTTTCTTTATCTGTTAAGGAGAGCCCGGCGGAATCCCGTCAGTTATTATCCGACTTATTACGAGGGAGCCAATCCGTCTCTGGTACTGTTGTGAAAAGCACACCCACCCAAAACCCTGCGGGCAGCTTTCAGGTTCAGGTTGAGATCAATGGTCGCAATGTGCAGCTAATTACTCAACAGCAGCCAGAAAACGGTAGTCAGATACAGCTCAGTCGCGGCCAGGATGGCAAGCTTGTGGCACAGGTCACTGTGCAACCGGGAACACCCCTGCCGCTAAAACCCGCCACGACAGCACTCCCGCAACCAACACTACCGGCCCAGATCCAGCTCAGCCAGGTATCAGGGTCCCCGTTACAACTACCTGCTGGCACCAGTATCAGCGCCGTTGTCATCAAAAATACGCCGCTGCAGCTCCCCGCCACTCCACAACCTGCAACCAACAGCGCGGCCACCTATGCTCGCCCCTTGTCGACAGGAGAGGCAACAGGAACATCCCCCACGCTGCCCAGCAATCGCAACTCGGGGCCAGCCAGCACTCCGACAGTTCAATCGACAGCTCACTCGGCACAGGGGAGTCAGGCAACCGCATCCCGCGCACCTGCCAACACGGCACAGCCTACGCCCGGAATACCATCCACCACGGGTGAATCGGCACAACAAAACAATGCACGTGCAACCGGCATGCAACAACCAGCGCCCCCAGCCGCAACGCAATCCCAAGGCACTACTGCGGCGGCAACACAGGTGAGCACCGTACCGGTATCATCCCAAGGCAGCGGTCAGATACCCGCCGGCGCAACCGCCAGCCGCCCGGCGCAGCCAGTACCAACGACGCCCTCAACACCGCCTGTAGCTTCAGCTGCTGGGCAAGCAGCAACACCAACTTCGCCAGCAACAAATTCACCCGGTGCCAGTGCACAACCGGCGGCAGCGACAACGCCCCCTGGCCCGACCAGCGTGCCTCAACAGGCTCAGACCACTGGCCCTGCGGTATCCCCCGTTAACACGGCACAGAGCCCAGCCGGCGCGGCACCACAAACCACCGCGACCTCCGCTTCAGGCCAAACGGGCTTCAACCTTCAGCTACTATTGAGTGATGGCCGCAGCCTGACGCTTCGCTCCGAATCTCCGCTGCCCCCCAATACGACAATCAAGCTGACGCAGGTCTCCCCTCAGCAATTCACGGCGGTACCGGAATCCAGCACAGCGAATAAAACTGCAACGGCGAACGAGCAGGCCATCATCCAGGACGCACTGCGCAACGCACTGCCCCTGCAGCAACCTGTCGGCGATGCACTCTCGCAACTGCAAGCAACAACGCAGCAAAACGCTTCGGCAAACCTGTCCAGTGTCGTACGCTCAATGTTGCAGTTATTTGGCTTACGACCAGGCAACGCAGAGGCACCGCGCACGGTGCAAAGCAACGTACAGTTGGGAGGCCTACAGACCGAGTCGAATATCGCCCTTTCCGGCAAAGTCGAAAAACGCGATATGAAAGCGGTGCTGCAGCAGCTACAGCAACACGCGGCGGAGCTACCCGCTGAGCAACGCGGACGACTGGAACAACTGATACAGTCAATACAGTCGCGCCTCACCAGCAATCAGCTCAGCTCCCTGCAGCAATGGAAAGAGCAGCCCGACGGAAGTTTTGAACGTGTTATGCAGCTCGATATCCCCGTCATGCAGCGTAATAACGTCGATAACATTGAGTTACGCATCAGTCAGGAGGCTAGTCGCAACGCAGAGGGCACACTTACCACCCAGTGGCGCGTGCGGTTGCACTTTGAGCTTGAAGAGAAGGGGTCGGTGGATGCCGAACTTAAGCTGAATGCAGACGATGAAGTACAGATACAGTTCTGGTGCTCTCACAAACGCACCCATCAGCAAATTCAGCAAAAGCTGGAGGACTTTGGCGGCCAGCTGCAGCAACGCGGTTTTAATGAAGCAGAGTTAAGCAGCTATCACGGTAAGGCACCTCACCGCCAGAAAGAGTCCATTGATAAACGCCTTGTGGATATCCATACATGAGCAAGCCTGAAAACCGACACAAAGCAGTCGCGCTGAAGTATGACTTCAACGCTCAGGTCGCGCCTACCGTCGTCGCCAAAGGCCAGGGCGTTATCGCCGAGCAGATCATCGCGCTGGCGGAGGAGAGCGGTGTCCATATTCATGAGAGCCCGGAACTGGTGGACCTGTTGGTCCGGCTGCATCTGGGGGAGGAGATTCCGGAAGCGCTGTACCGCGCGATCGCAGAAGTAATCGCTTTTGCGTACAGTCTGAAAGGTGAAGATGTAGGGTAAAAGGGCGTTATCGAATGACCTAACGGTCGTGCCCAATCGCGTCCGTTGCTTTCAGCTCCTTATGCAACAACGCCATCAACTCGGCTTCCGGCCGCCCGATACCGCAGCTTTCCACCAGATCATTCACGTCCGCGCCCATCTCCATCAGACGCGCCGCCTGATTAAACGCCACGGCTCCAGGATCCCGGTTTTCCAGCTCGGCCTGTTTTTCGGCGGTGATATTGAGCTTCTGTTCAATCTCCACCACGCGGCGCCCCATGCCAATGGAGCTATTGGTGATTGCGCTAATCTCGTTCCGCAGGACATTGATCAACACCTGATAGCGCTGTTCATGCTGTCGCAAACGTCTGAATAACAAGGCACAGCCGGTCAGTGCCGCCACACTGATCAGCGCTAAAAGCCATGTCAAAAGAGAGATCTCTGCCACAGAGTGCTCCAACAATCCCAATAAATTCCAAAATGAGTCAGACGCCAAATAATGGCGCCTTGATCAGGTATCGACCTTAAAGTGCGTCATCAAACAGCTGAATAAACCGATCAATATCTAGGATAGCGCATCGTTCAGCCATATTGGTACCCAGCAGCCAAGGACGGCTTTTAGCGTCACCGGACCACTGGATATCCTTGTGGGACATCTGCATCGATTTTACCAGAGCATCGCAAGCCAGTGACCACTTACGCCCTTTCAGAATAAGTACCTCCTGGTAGTGGGCACGAGACGCATCGAAACGGTTGCCTAGAATCCACTGTCCGGTATCCGCAACACGTGTCTGCATACCCAGCGCACTGAAGGTACCTAACACCCAGTCATGCTGAAGATCCAGATCCAGGGTCAGGGTTTCCAGCGCAGATGCGCCTTCAACCTGATCGACAGGTACCGCCAGGCTTAATCCCTGAACCTGCACGATAATGCAGTTCATCACGGCAGTTTTCTCTTCTGCCTGCGCAGTCGCTACCGGCGCTTGCGCTGCAGGCTCAGGCGTCTTTGTTACAGCTGAAACAGATACTGGCTCTGGCTCTGGCTCTGGCTCTGGCTCTGGCTCTGGCTCTGGCTCTGGCTCTGGCTCTGGCTCTGGCTCTGGC